>NZ_JBICSV010000006.1:0-430183 GCF_043197215.1 Micromonospora sp. NPDC049203
CGTCCTGAGCCAGGATCAAACTCTCCAACAAAAACTTGTCGAACAGCATCCTGACAACAAAAGTGTTGCCAAAGGAATCCCAACCAGCCAGACAAAAACCTGACCAGTCCGGGGTATAAAACAATTGGCACTGGCTTTACAAGCACCCTGTTGAGTTCTCAAAGAACAACCACACACCAACCACAAGGCCCCGCATCAGCGGAACCCCCAGCCGGGGCATCTCGTTCAAACACCCGCCGCTCTCGCGCCGGGCACTTTTACTACGTTACCCGGTGGTTTCTGCCGTGTCAAACCGGTGTCAACCGGTTTGTCGTGCGTCACACCCTTTTACCGGGCACCCCGATTCAACCGGCTTCCGCCGGTCGTTCCGAGGAATTCGGTAGGCCGGCCGCCCGCGGTTTCCCGCTGGCTCGTCCGTTTCCCTACCAGCCGACAACCTTACCCGGTCGGTTCCGCCTCGCCAAATCCGCCTCCCGGCGAATCCGGGGCACCACCCGGTTCTCAGGTCCTGCGCTCCGGCCTATCAGGTCTTTCGCCCTGTTTCGTCCGTTCCGCGCTGGCAGAGAGAAAGTTACGCGCCCAGCGGAGTGATCGTCAAATCCGCTGGGCGCGTCCCGCGTCACACAATGGAGGGGCGACTATTTGCGCAGCTCAACACCCGCGAAGGAGCGCTTGCCCCGGCGCAGCACGAGGTACCGGCCGTGCAGCAGGTCGTCCGCGGAGACGGTGGCGTCCACCTCGGCGATCCGGGTGTTGTTGACGTACGCGCCGCCCTCGGCGATCACCCGCCGTGCCTCCTTCATGCTCGGCACCAGGCCCGACTCCTTGAGCAGGCCTGCCACGTCCGGCAGCTCGTCGAGGTGCACCAGGCCGGCCTCGGTCAGCGCGGCGCGCAGCGTCTCCGGCGCCAGTTCGTCGAGCGAGCCGCGCCCGAACAGCGCCTGGCTCGCGGCCACCGCCTGGGCCATCTCCCGCTCGCCGTGCACGAGCGTGGTCAGTTCCTCGGCGAGCGCCCGCTGGGCCAGGCGCGCCTGCGGCCGTTCCGCAGTGGCCTTCTCCAGCTCCTCCAGCTCCTCGCGGGAGCGGAAGCTGAAGTACCGCAGGTAGCGGCTGACGTCCCGGTCGTCGGCGTTGACCCAGAACTGGTAGAACGCGTACGGGCTGGTCATCTGCGGGTCGAGCCAGACCGTGCCGGTCTCGCTCTTGCCGAACTTGGTGCCGTCGGCCTTCGTCACCAGCGGCGTGGTGAACGCCTCCACCGGACCGGCGCCGCGCCGCCGGACGTAGTCCACCCCGGCGGTGATGTTGCCCCACTGGTCGGAGCCGCCGTACTGCAGCCGGCAGCCGTGCCGGCGGTGCAGCTCGAAGTAGTCGTTGGCCTGCAGGAGCTGGTAGCTGAACTCGGTGTAGCTGATGCCGGTCTCCAGCCGCGCCTTCACCACCTCGCGGGCGAGCATCTTGTTGACCGGGAAGTGCTTGCCGACGTCCCGGAGGAACTCCACCACCGACATCTCGCCGGTCCAGTCCAGGTTGTTCACCAGTTGCGCCGCGTTCTCCCCGGTGTACGTGACGAACGGCGAGAGCTGCTCGCGGATGCGCTCGACCCAGCCGGCGATCACCTCGGGCGGGTTCAGCGTCCGCTCGGCGCTCTCCTTCGGGTCGCCGATCTGCCCGGTGGCGCCACCGACGAGCAGCAGCGGACGGTGCCCGGCCTGCTGGAGCCGGCGGGCCATCACGACCTGCATCAGGTTGCCGATGTGCAGGCTCGGCGCGGTGGGGTCGAAGCCCACGTAGAAGGTGGTGCTCCCGCCGTCGAGCAGCTCGCGCAGTTCGTCGAGGCCGGTCGAGTCCTGGATCAGGCCCCGCCACAGCAGGTCGTCGGTCAGGGAGTCCCGCCCCGGCGGGAGGTTGCTGTCGGTCACGGTCACCGATTCTCCCCCATTACCGGGACCGGCCCGTACCGGGTTTGCCGAGGTGCGGCCGACTAGGCTGGCGGCGCCGTCGAACGCGAGGAGGAACAGCGGTGGACATGCCGAACCTGACCGGTGGCTTCGTGGCCCTGCTGGGCCTGACGTTCGACGAGGTCAGCGGGGACCGGGTGGTGATCCGCTGGAAGGTACGCCCGGAGCTGCACCAGCCGTACGGGATCCAGCACGGCGGCGTCTACTGCTCGGTGGTGGAGACGGCGGCCAGCATCGGCGGCGCGCTCTGGCTGGGCGACAAGGGCAACGTGGTCGGGGTGTCGAACCAGACGGACTTCCTGCGCGCGGTGCGCGACGGCGAGCTGACGGCTGTCGGCACGCCCGTGCACCGGGGCCGCAGCCAGCAACTCTGGCTGGTGGAGATCGCCGACGCCGACGGCCGGCTGGTGGCGCGCGGCCAGGTACGGCTGCAGAACCTCACCGCCGCCTGACCCGGCTGGCTGTTTCGGCCCAAAAGGCGCAGTAACGCCGATATCGTCGCCTCGGTGAGGACGTCCGCTCCCGGCCCGACGTGAGGAAGCTGTTCGCCGCCACGCTCGGCGTCCTGTCCGCCGTCGGCGGCTTCGTCGACATCGGCGACCTGGTGGCGGCCAGTCAGGCCGGCGCGCTGTTCGGCATGGCCCACACCTGGGTGCTGCTGGCCGGGGTGGTCGGCATCTGCGCGTACGCGGAGATGGCCGGACGCATCGCGGCGGTGAGCGGGCGGGCGGTGTTCGATCTGGTCCGGGAGCGGCTCGGTCCGCGTGTGGCGCTGCTCAACCTGGTCGCGTCGTGGCTGGTCACGGTGGTCACGCTCGCCGCGGAGCTGGGCGGTGTGGCGCTGGCGCTGCAACTGGCGACCCGGCTCAGCCACCTGTTCTGGGTGCCGCTCGCCGCGCTGGCGGTCTGGCTGGTGCTGTGGCGGCTGCGGTTCGAGCTGATGGAACGGATCTTCGGCCTGGCCGGGCTGGCACTGCTGGTGTTCGCTGTCGCGCTGGTGGCGCTGCCGACCGACTGGCCGGAACTCGGCCGGGGCGCGTGGCAGGTCAGCGCGTCCGGGCACGGCTGGCCGCTCTACTGGTTCGTGGCGGTGGCGCTGTTCGCCTCCACGGTCAGCCCGTACGAGGTGTTCTTCTTCTCCTCCGGCGGCGTCGAGGAGCGGTGGGGCGCGGCGGACCTGGCGCGGGCCCGTTCGAACGTGCTGATCGGCTTCCCGGTGGGCGGGTTCCTGGCGTTGTCGCTGGTCGCCGTGGCGACGGTGGCCTATCACCCGTCCGGGGCGTCGCTGAGCACGCTCGACGAGGTGGCGCGGCCGGTGGCGACGGCGCTCGGTGGGGCCGGCCTGGCCGCCGCGGTGCTGGCGTTCTTCGCGGTGACGTTCGGCGCGGCGCTGGAGACCGGGCTGTCGGCGGCGTACGCGGCGGCGCAGTACTTCGGGTGGCAGTGGGGCAAGCGGGTCCGCCCCCGGGAGGCGGCCCGGTTCCACAGCGTGCTGCTGGTCGGGCTGCTGCTCGGCGTGGTGATGCTGATGACGACGGTGGACCCGGTGCGGCTGACCGAGTACATGCTGGTGCTCAGCGCGGTGGTGCTGCCGCTGACGTACCTGCCGATCCTCGTGGTCGCCAACGACCGCGGGTATCTCGGCGACCGGGTCAACGGGCGGTGGACGAACCTGCTCGGCGCGGTGTTCCTGCTGCTCATCGTCGCGGCCTCGGTGGCCGCGATCCCACTGGCGATCATGACGGGGATGGGGCCATGAGGGTTCAGCTCGCCAAGCGGCTGCTCGACCGGCAGATCGTCGACGTGGACGGGCTGCTGGTCGGACGGGTCGACGACATCGCGTTCGCGATCGACGACGACGGCGTCCCGTACGTGGACTGCCTGCTCACCGGGCAGGGCGCGCTCGGGGAGCGGATCGGCGGCCGGATCGGGCGGCTGCTGGTGGCGGTGGCGGACCGGTTCACCGACGACCCGCCGGTACCGCCGTTGCGCGTACCGCTGTCGCAGGTCGCCCGCGTGGACAGCGCGGTGCGGCTGCGCTGCCCGGCGGCGGACCTGCCGCCGTCGCCGGTGGAGGCGTGGCTGCGCCGGCACCTGATCGAGCGGATCCCGGGGTCCGGCCGTGCGAGCGGGTGAGCTGCTCGGCCGCACCGCGTACGACCTGCACGGGCGGCGGCTGGGCCGGGTGGTGGACGTGGTGGTGCGCGGCGGGTGGCCGCCGGACCGGCTGCGGATCACCGACGTGATAGTCGCCGGGCACTGGTGGACCCGGGTGATCAGCCGGCTGATCGGCCCCGAGCTGCATCCGTCCGGGCCGTGGCTGCTGCGGGTGACGGCCCGGCTGGTCGGGCGGAGCACCCGTCAACTGCCCGCCGACGCGGTGCAGCTGCTGCCGCCGGTGCCCGGTTTCCCGTTCGGCCCGCCGGCCGGAGGCCGCTGAGGCCCCGGGCGGCGGCGCGCCGGGCAGCCCGCGACCGGCGCCGGTCAGCGACGGGCGTCGTCGAGTTCGGGGGCGTCGGCCGGGTCGGCCGCGTCGCCCGTGGTGTCGTCGTCCGCCGAGTCCTCGCCGCGGCTGCGGCGGCGGACGTGCACCTCGGTGATCGCCCGCTGGTCGACGCCGGCCACCGACAACTCCCAGCCGTCCACGGTGACCTGCTCCCCCGCCACCGTCGGGATGTGCCCGAGGCAGATCAGCACCAGCCCGGCGACAGTGGTGTAGTCGCCCGCGGGCCGGTTCGGCAGCTCCACCCCGAGGTCGGTCAGGTCGTGCACCGGGAACGTGCCGGGCAGCACGAGCGTGCCGTCGGCCTCGGTGCGCACGGCGCGCAGGTCCCGGTCGGTCTCGTCGTAGATCTCGCCGACGATCTCCTCCAGGATGTCCTCCAGCGTCACGATCCCGTCGACCGCGCCGCGCTCGTCGACCACCAGCGCGATGTGCTGCCGCTCGGCCTTGAACTGGCGCAGCGCGTCGACCACCGGCAGCGAGTCGGGCAGCAGCATCGGCGGGCGGGCGATCTCGTCGACCGGCCGGTCGTCGGAGACGCCGACCAGGTCCCGCAGGTGGATGACGCCCACCGCCTCGTCCAGGCCGCCGTGGCGGACCACCGGCGCCCGGGAGTGGCCGGTCGCCGCCAGGACGAGCCGGGCGGCCTCCGCGGTGGTGCCGCTGTCGAGCGTGAAGACCTGCAACCGGGGTACGAGCACCGCCCGCAGCTGCCGGTCGGCGATCTCCACCGCACCGGCGATGATCATGCGCTGTTCCTTGGTGAAGCCGTGGTTGCCGACCACGATGTCGCGCAGCTCGTCCGGGCCGATCTCGTCCGGCTCGGCCTTCGGGTCCAGGCCGAACAGGCGTACCACCAGGTCGGTGGTCGCGCCCAGCAGCCAGACGGCGGGCCGGGTGACGCTGGAGAGCACGTCCAGCGGGCGGGCCACCAGCAGCGCCCACCGCTCGGCCGACTGCATGGCGATCCGCTTCGGGGCCAGCTCGCCGAAGACGAGCGTGACGAACGTGAGCACCAGCGTGACAGCGACGATGGCGACGGTCTCGGCGGCGTTGCCGAAGACGCCCAGCAGCGGGACGAGCGGCCGGGCCAGCGACACCGCGGCGGCGGCGGAGGCCAGGAACCCGGCGAGTGTGATGCCGATCTGGATGGTGGCCAGGAACCGGTTCGGGTCCTTCGCGAGACGGGCGAGGGTCCGTCCGCCGCGGCTGCTGCGCTCCAGCCGCTGCACCTGGCTGTCGCGCAGGGACACCAGCGCCATCTCGCTGCCGGCGAACACCGCGTTGAGGATCACCAGCACACCGACCAGGGCAAGCTGGCTCCAGTAGCTCTGCACGACCGGTTATCTCCCTCGGCCCGATCCGGGTCGGCCGACGGCCGACCCGCCGGCCGGCAGATCCGGTCGGCGTGGCCCTCTGTTGCCCCGCGGGCCCGCGCCTGAATCCTGTGCGATCACTGAGCGCCGGGCGGGAGCGCCGCGATTCACCCCCGCGTGGCGGGGACCGGCAGGTCGAGCACGTACGCGCCGCCCTCCGGGCGGAACCCGAGCCGGTGGTAGTACGGGGCGATCATGCCGGGCGGGCTGACCACCCGGCGGAAGCCCCGGTCGGTGAACAGCCGGCTGCGCCGGTAGACGAACTCCCCCGGGGTGAAGTCGCGGAACGGCGGGGTCACGTAGTCCAGGTCGATCTGGGCCACGCCGCCCGGTTCGGCGTGCGAGAGCATCACGCCGACCACCTCGTCGGCGCGTACCACCAGGAACGCCGAGCGGTCGTCGGCGGCCGGGTCCCAGCGGAAGCCCGGGTTGAACCGGGCGATGTCGGCGGCGTGCACCCGCAGCGTGTGCGCCAGGAACGCGTCAGCGGTGCCCACCTCGACCACCTGGTAGGTCTGCTCGTCGTGCCGGGTGGCCAGCAGCTTGCGCAGGTACCAGACGTTGATCACGGTGAGCACGACGTTCAGCCCCACCATCGGCCAGACCTGCACGGCGGCGTTGTAGCCGATCAGGATGAGGCAGCCGACCAGGTTGAGCGCGCGCAGCCGCAGGATCCGGGTCTGCAGCAGGGACCAGACCAGCAGCGCGGAGCCGGCCCAGCCGACGAGTTCCAGCCAGTTCACCCGGGGAGACTAGCCGCCTGCCTGGTCAGACCCCTCGGCGGGCAGTTCCAGCACGTACTCCTCGACCTCGGCGCCGCGCGCCGGGGCGTACCCCGAGTCCTCGCCGACCACGACGAAGCCGCACTTACGCAGCACCGCGAGCGAGGCGGCGTTGTCCTTCGCGGCGCGGGCGCGCAGCGGCCGGCGCGGCACCTCGCGCAGCAGCGCGCGCAGCGCGGCGGTGGCGTGGCCGCGCCCCCAGTGCGCCGCGTCGATCCAGTAGCTGACCTCGGTCTGCTCGCCGACTGGGAACGCCGCCACCCGCCCGACCAGCTCTCCGTCGACGGTGACGGCCCGGTTCACGATGCGCTCGTCGGCGCGGATGCGCGCCCAGTGCGCCTCGAACGCGGCCCGGTCGGACGGGTCCTGCGGGCCGAACGCGGCCATCCAGTTCGCCTGCGGGTCCTGCTCGTGAGCGAAGAAGGCGGGCAGGTCGTCGTCGCGCACCGGGCGGAGCAGCAGGTGGTCGGTCACGGCCGGAACGATACGTGGACCCACCGACACGGTCGGGACCTCCGGCCCGGTGTGTGTCCCGTCCGGCCCTGACGTCCGGCCGGGCGGCCCGGTTACCAAGGAGGTGTAACGACGCAGTCGAGGAGGCCGGATCATGTCGAAGTACGTCTACGACTTCATCGAAGGTGACCGCAGCCGGGCCGACCTGCTCGGCGGCAAGGGCGCCAACCTCGCCGAGATGACCCGGCTCGGGTTGCCGGTGCCGCCCGGGTTCACCGTCACCACCGACGCCTGCCGGGCGTACCTGGCCACCGGGGCGCCGCCGGCGGGCCTGTACGAGGAGATGAACGCGCATCTGCGGGAGGTGGAGGCGCGGCTGGACCGGTGGCTGGGCGACCCGCGTGACCCGCTGCTGCTGGCGGTGCGCTCCGGCGGCCGGTACTCGATGCCGGGGATGATGGAGACGATCCTCGACATCGGGCTCAACGACACCACAGTCGTCGGGCTGGCCGAGCGCACCGGCGACGAGCGGTTCGCCTGGGACTCGTACCGGCGGCTGATCCAGATGTTCGGCCGCACCGTGCACGGCATCCCGGTCGAGGAGTTCGAGCACGAGCTGGCCGCGCTGCGGGCCACCGCCGGGCCGGACGGGCCGAGCGCGGGGCAGTTGCACGACCTGGTCGAGACGTACAAGAAGATCTTCCTTCGGCACGTCGGGCACGACTTCCCGCAGGCCCCGCACGAGCAGCTGTTCCTGGCCGTGCGCGCGGTGTTCGAGTCCTGGCACTCGGAGCGGGCCCGGATCTACCGGCGGCAGGAGCGCATCCCGGATGACCTGGGCACCGCCGTCAACGTGATGGCGATGGTGTTCGGCAACCTCGGCTCCGACTCCGGCACCGGTGTCGCGTTCACCCGTGACCCGGCCACCGGCGCCCCCGGCGTGTACGGCGACTACCTGACCGACGCGCAGGGCGAGGACGTGGTGGCGGGCATCCGCAACACGGTGCCGCTGACCGAGCTGGAACGGCTGGACCCGGCGAGCTTCCACCGGCTGCGGGAGATCATGACGACTCTGGAGCGGCACTACCGCGACCTGTGCGACGTCGAGTTCACCATCGAGCGCGGCCGGCTGTGGATGCTGCAGACCCGGGTCGGCAAGCGCACCGCGGCGGCCGCGTTCGTGATCGCCGCGCAACTGGCCGAGGAGGGGCTGATCACCGCCGACGAGGCGCTGACCCGGGTCACCGGGGCGCAGCTCGCCCAGCTGATGTTCCCGGCCTTCGACACGGCCGGCGCGCCCGAGCCGCTCGCGGTCGGCGTCGGCGCCTCGCCCGGCGCGGCCGTCGGGCGGGTGGTGTTCGACTCCGCCGCCGCGGCTGCGGCCGACGGACCGGTGATCCTCGTCCGGCCGGAGACGAACCCGGACGACCTGCCCGGCATGATCGCCGCGACCGGGGTGCTCACCTCGCGCGGCGGCAAGACCTCGCACGCCGCCGTGGTGGCGCGGGGCATGGGCCGCACCTGCGTCTGCGGGGCCGAGGCCCTGGGCATCGACGTCGAGCGCGGCGAGTTCACTGTCGGCGAGCGGGTGGTGCGGGCCGGCGACGTGATCTCGATCGACGGCACCAGCGGGCGGATCTGGCTCGGCGAGGTGCCGGTGCAGCCGTCCCCGGTGGCCCGCTACCTGACCGGTGAGCTGCGGCCGGAGGCCGACCCGCTGGTCGCCGCCGTGCACCGGCTGCTCGGGCACGCCGACGCGGTGCGCACGCTCGGCGTCCGCGCCAACGCGGACACCCCGGACGACGCCCGCCGCGCCCGCGAGCTGGGCGCCGCCGGGATCGGGCTGTGCCGCACCGAGCACATGTTCCTCGGCGAGCGCCGGGAACTGGTCGAGCGGCTCATCCTGGCCGAGGGCCCGGCCGAGGTCGGCGCGGCGCTGGACGAACTGCTGCCGTTGCAGCGCGCCGACTTTCTCGGGCTGCTCACCGCGATGGACGGGCTGCCGGTCACGGTCCGGCTGCTCGACCCGCCGCTGCACGAGTTCCTGCCTCCGTTGGCCGAGCTGACCGCCCGGGTGGCGGGCGCGCAGGCGCGCGGCGAGGAGCCGGGCCACGACGGCGTGCTGCTGGCGGCGGTGCGGCGGATGCACGAGACGAACCCGATGCTGGGGCTGCGCGGCGTGCGGCTCGGACTGGTGGTGCCGGGGCTGTTCGCGATGCAGGTGCGGGCGCTGGCCGAGGCGGCCGCGCAGCGGGTCCGGGCCGGCGGTGACCCGCGCCCGGAGATCATGGTGCCGCTGGTCGGTGACGTGCGGGAGCTCGCCGCGGTGGCGGACGAGGCGCGGCGGGTGCTGGCCGAGGTGCCGGGCGCGCCGGAGATCCCGATCGGCACCATGGTCGAGACGCCCCGGGCGGCGCTGACCGCCGGGGAGATCGCCGCCGAGGCGCACTTCTTCTCCTTCGGCACCAACGACCTGACGCAGATGACCTGGGCGTTCTCCCGGGACGACGTGGAGGGCGCGTTCTTCCCCGCGTACCTGGCCCGGGGGATCTTCCCGGTGTCGCCGTTCGAGAGCATCGACGCCGCCGGGGTCGGCCGGCTGGTCCGCCTCGCCGTCGCCGAGGGGCGGGCGGCCCGGCCGGAGCTGACCGTCGGCGTCTGCGGTGAGCACGGCGGCGACCCGGACTCGATCGGGTTCTTCGCCGACGCCGGGCTCGACTACGTGTCCTGCTCGCCGTACCGGGTGCCGGTGGCGCGGCTGGCCGCCGGGCGGGCCGCTGTCGCGGCCCGTACCGAGAAGTCCGACTCCCGCTAGGAGGGCAGTGCCATGACCGCCATCTTCAACCCGACCGGCCCGGCTGTGACGCCGGTCCCCCGGCCCGCGCCACCGCCGACCACGACGCCCGCCGTGGCCCCGGCCCCGGCGGGGCCGGTCGGCCCGGTGCTGGAACTGCCCGGCGACGCCGCGCTGGTGCCGGTGAACCGCGACGGCCACCCGGTGGGCGTGTTCGTCGCGGCCGGCGGCCGGGTCCGCTACCGGCGCGTGGTCGAACCCGACCGGCTCGTCGCCGCCGCCACCGGCGCGTTCGCGGTGGCCGCGCTCACCGCCGCCGTGGCGCTGTGGTCGCGGCGCCGCCCGCCGTCGGTCGGCACCGTCACCATGGGACCGGGCGGATGGGTCAGCCTGCGCGGCGTGCCGGCGCCGCGGCTGCGCCCGGACCACCGGCCCCGGTGGGCGCGCCTGCTGCGGGCCCGCCGCCTGGTCGTCGACCGCTGAGCACCCCAGGGGTACGGCCGCCGGTACGTCACCGGCGGCCGTACCGCCGTTGCGGCCCCGGAGGGGCCGTTGGTCCCGGGTCTCCGTGGTCCTGCGCCCCTGCCCGGCCGCGCCCGGCCGGACGACGCTTGAGGGGAGAACGAGACAGAGGGAGGCCCCCGATGCGCGCCAGTGTCGTCACCGCGTTCGACCGTCCGATGGAGATCACCGAGCGTCCCGTGCCGGAGGTCGGCCCGGGCGAGATCCTGGTCCGCATCGAAGCCAGCGGACTCTGCCACACCGACATCCACGCCGCCCGCGGCGAGTGGCCGGTGAAGCCCACCCCGCCGTTCGTACCCGGGCACGAGGGCGTCGGCCTGGTCGAGAAGGTCGGCCCCGGCGTCACCGAGCACGCCGTCGGCGACCGGGTCGCGCTGCCCTGGCTCGGCTGGGCCTGCGGGACCTGCGCGTACTGCGTGACCGGCTGGGAGACGCTGTGCGAGTCGCAGCGCAACACCGGTTACAGCATCGACGGCGCGCACGCCGAGTACGCGGTCGCCTCGGCCCGGTACGCGGTGCGCGTGCCCGACGGCGTGGACCCGTTCGAGGCCGCGCCGCTGACCTGCGCGGGCGTCACCACGTACAAGGCCGTCAAGGTCGCCGGGGTACGGCCGGGCGAACGGGTCGCGATCTTCGGCATCGGCGGCCTGGGTCACCTCGCCCAGCAGTACGCGCAGATCTTCGGCGCCGAGACGGTGGCGGTCGACGTGACCGCCGAGAAGCTGGCACTGGCCACCTCGCTCGGCGCGGCCCACACTGTCGACGCCGCCACCACCGACCCGGTCGAGCGGATCACCGCCCTGGGCGGCGTGGACGTGGCGATCGTGCTCGCCGCGAGCCCCCGGGTGATCGAGCAGGCGCACCGCTCGCTGCGTCGCGGCGGCCGGCTGGTGCTGGTGTCGCTGCCCGCCGACAACGCGATCACCCTGCCCGTCTTCGAGACGGTGCTCAAGGGCATCACGGTGCTCGGCTCGATCGTCGGCACCCGCGCCGACCTGGCCGAGGTCTTCGCGCTGCACGCCGCCGGCCGCACCCGGGTCGTCTACGAGATCCGCAAGCTGGACGAGATCAACGACGCGGTGGACGACGTCCTCGCCGGCCGGGTCGCCGCCCGGCTCGTGCTCCAGCCCTGAACCCCGCCCCGGTCCCCGCGCCGGCGGGGACCGGGCCCACAGTCGACGCCCCGGGAAGGACCGACATGACCGCCACCGAACCCCTGGCCCCCTGGCGTGGATTCCACGCCGGAGCGTGGCAGGAGACAGTAGACGTGGCCGACTTCGTCCGCCACAACCACGAGCCGTACACCGGGGACGCGTCGTTCCTGACCGGGCCGACGCCGCGCACCCTCGCGGTGTGGGACCGGCTGAAGGAGATGTTCGGCGAGGAGCGGCGGCGCGGCGTGTACGACGTCGACGCGGCCACCCCGTCGACGATCACCTCGCACGCGCCCGGCTACATCGACCGGGAGCGGGAGCTGATCGTCGGGTTGCAGACCGACGCGCCGCTGCGGCGGGCGATCATGCCGGCCGGCGGGCTGCGGATGGTGGAGACGGCGCTGCGCGCGTACGGGCGCGAACCGGACCCGCGCGTGCACGAGATCTTCACCAGGTACCGCCGCACCCACAACGACGCGGTCTTCGACGCGTACCCGGAGAGCGTGCTCGCGGCCCGGCGCTCGCACGTCATCACCGGCCTGCCCGACGCGTACGGGCGCGGACGGATCATCGGCGACTACCGCCGGGTGGCGCTGTACGGCGTGGACCGGCTGGTCGAGGAGCGCCGCGCGCTCAAGGCGGCGCTGGACGGGCGGCGCAGCACCGACGACGTGATCCGCGACCGGGAGGAACTGGCGGAGCAGATCCGCGCGCTCGGTGAGCTGAAGGAGATGGCCGCCGCGTACGGCTTCGACATCTCCCGCCCGGCCGCCACCGGCGCGCAGGCGATCCAGTGGCTCTACTTCGCCTACCTGGCCGCCACGAAGGAGCAGAACGGCGCCGCGATGTCGCTCGGCCGCACCGCCGGGTTCCTCGACGCGTACCTGCGGCGGGACATCGCCGAGGGGCGGCTGGACGAGAGCGGCGCCCAGGAGCTGATCGACGACTTCGTGATCAAGCTGCGGATCATCCGCTTCCTGCGCACGCCGGAGTACGACCAGCTCTTCTCCGGCGACCCGACCTGGGTCACCGAGTCGCTCGGCGGCATGGGCACGGACGGACGGCCGCTGGTCACCCGCACCACGTTCCGCTACCTCCAGACGCTGTACAACCTGGGCCCGGCGCCGGAGCCGAACCTGACGGTGCTCTGGTCGCCGCGCCTGCCGGAGGGGTTCAAGCGGTTCTGCGCCCAGGTGTCGCTGGACACCAGCGCCATCCAGTACGAGAACGACGAGCTGATCCGCCCCGCGTACGACGACGACACCGCGATCGCCTGCTGCGTGTCGGCCATGCGGGTCGGGCGGGACATGCAGTTCTTCGGCGCGCGGGCGAACCTCGCCAAGGCGCTGCTGTACGCGATCAACGGCGGCCGGGACGAGCTGTCCGGCGCGCAGGTCGCCCCGCCGGCCGCGCCGGTCGGCGGCGAGACGCTCGACTACGACGAGGTGCTTGCCGCGTACGACCGGACGCTGGACTGGCTGGCCGAGACGTACGTGGACGCGCTGAACGTGATCCACCACCAGCACGACAGGTACGCCTACGAGCGGCTGGAGATGGCGCTGCACGACCACCCGGTGCGCCGGTTCATGGCCACCGGCATCGCGGGGCTGTCGGTCGCGGTGGACAGCCTGTCGGCCATCCGGTACGGCCGGGTCAAGGTGCTGCGCGACGAGTCCGGCGTGGCCGTCGACTTCGCGGTCGAGGGCGAGTTCCCGACGTACGGCAACGACGACGACCGGGCGGACGAGATCGCGGTGTGGCTGGTCGAGACGTTCGCGGAGAAGCTGCGCCGGCAGCGCACGTACCGCGACGCGGAGCTGACCATGTCGGTGCTCACCATCACCTCGAACGTGGTGTACGGCAAGCACACCGGCAACACGCCGGACGGCCGGCGCGCCGGTGAGCCGTTCGCGCCGGGGGCGAACCCGATGAACGGCCGGGACAGCCACGGCCTGGTCGCCGCCGCGCTGTCGGTGGCGAAGCTGCCGTACGACGCCGCCCGCGACGGCATCTCGCTGACCGGCACGGTGACGCCGGACGGGCTGGGCCACACCCGCGACGAGCGGATCGCCAACCTGGCCGGGGTGCTCGACGGCTACACCGACGCCGGCGGGTTCCACCTCAACGTCAACGTGCTGGACCGGGCCACGCTGCTGGACGCGATGGCGCACCCGGAGCGGTACCCGCAGCTCACCGTCCGGGTCTCCGGGTACGCGGTGAACTTCGTCCGGCTCACCCGTGAGCAGCAGCAGGACGTCGTCTCGCGGACCTTCCACGGGTCGCTGTGAACACGCTGTCGACGCCGCAGCCCGGGCCGGTCCGGCCCGGGCCCGGCGGGGCGCTCACCGGCAGCGTGCACTCGTGGGACCTGTCGATCGGGGTGGACGGGCCCGGCACCCGGTTCGTGGCGTTCCTCGCCGGCTGCCCGCTGCGCTGCCGGTACTGCCACAGCCCGGACACCTGGTACCGGCGCAGCGGCCGCAGCCGTACCGTCGACGAGCTGATGGCCGAGGTGGGGCGCTACCGCCGCTTCGTCACGGTGGCCGGCGGCGGGGTCACCATCAGCGGCGGGGAGCCGCTGCTACAGCCCCGGTTCACCGGCGAGGTGCTGCGCCGCTGCAAGGAGCTCGGGCTGCACACCGCGCTGGACACCTCGGGTTTCCTCGGCGCCCGCGCCGATGACGCCCTGCTCGACGCCACCGACCTGGTGCTGCTGGACGTGAAGTCCCGCGACCCGGCCACCTACCGGGAGGTGACCCGCACCGGGCGGATCGGGCCGACGTTGCGCTTCGGTCGCCGGCTGGCAGAGCGGGGCGTACCGGTCTGGATCCGGTTCGTGCTGGTGCCCGGCCTCACCGACGGCGAGGCCAACGTGGCCGGGGTGGCGGACTTCGCCGCCGAGCTGGCCACCGTCGAGCGGGTCGAGGTGCTGCCGTTCCACCGCCTCGGCGCGCACAAGTACGCCGAGCTCGGCCTCACCTTCCCGCTGGCGGACACCGCGCCGCCCACCCCGGAGCTGTTGGAGCGGGTACGCGGGCAGTTCGCCGAGCGTGGCCTGACTGTCACCTGACCGGCCCGCACGGGCCGCACGGCCGACCGGGGAGCCCCGGTCGGCCGTGCGGTGAATTGCCGGCACCGCGCTCCCAGCAATTCACCGTGTCCAATGTCAGTAAGCGATGAGATTGCCGTAGTGCGAGCCCCACGTGTTCGACGCGAAAGTGAATTCGAGCCGGAATCGGGTGCCGTCGGCGACATTGGAGGCGATGACCATCCAGGCGCCGGTGGTCGACGTGTAGTGCTTCCACGTGCTCTGGCAGTATCCGGCGCTGACGAAGCAGACGCGGATCTGCGCGTTGATGTTCTGGTTGTCGTACGACCGGTTGCTGAAGTTGATGTCGCCACAGCGACTCGAAGTCGTGTAGTAGCCCGTGGAGGACGGCAGGTAGGCCTTGCCCGAACCGGCCGTCACGTAGCCGGTCACCGCACCGTCGTAACAGGCGGAGAGGAGTTGCGCCGAGGTGCCGGCCGGCTCGGCGGCGGCCGGTGAGGCGAGGTGCGGCAGCGCGAACAGCAACGCCGACATGACAGCGACCCGGATGACTCGTCTGATCAAGGTGCTTCCTTTCGTCTTCGAGCGCGACTTGCGCGCACCGGAGCACGAAGAAGCGTGCCGACAGAGGGACAGCTCACCACGATTCGTCGGCCATTCGCCGGACGCGTATGTGCGCGCCGCGGCGGACAGCGACATCGAATGAACACCCTCGCGGCCGTGGTTCCCCCGTGACCCCAAGATGTGGAGCATTGACGGACAGCATTCCGGGAATTGAGTGAACCGTCAAGGCCACACCCGCGCGGGCGAGGGCTCAGCCCGCCATGGACGTCGGATAGCCGTACAGGTCGAGCAGCCGGACCCGGGACGCCTGGAGGCGGTCCACCACCACGCTCATGAACCGGCTGGTGAGCTGACGGCCGAGCGTGTCGTCGGACTCCATCAGCCGGCGCACCCCGTCGGCGTCGAGCTCGACGGCGTTGCTGCGCTGGGTGGCGACCGCGCCGAACTGCCAGCGGTACGGCGGGAACAGCCACGACCAGCCGAGCACCCCGCCCGGCCCGATCGTCTCGATGCCCACGTCACCGCGACCCGGCACCGGGAAGTCGAGCGCCACCTGACCGCCGCGGACCAGCCAGAACCGGTCGGCCGGCTGGCCGGCGCGGAACAGCCGGTGCCCGGGGTGCCAGACCACCGGGCGGGCGTAGCCGGTGAGCCGGGGCAGCCACTCGTCGGGCAGCCCGGCCAGGAACGGATGGACGCGGAGCATCTCCAGCGGGGTCATCGCGCCTCCAGGATCGACAGGAGGGGAGCAGTGGTTCCATTTCACCCCGCCACCGCCCCGGGCGGTAGGGGCCGATGGTCCCGGCCGGGTCGGGCGGATCGACTCTGCCCAGGTGGGAGCCGTCGGCGCAGGCTGAGGGTGAACCGAAGGAGGACGTGATGACCGACAGGACCGGTGCCCCCGTCGTGGTGGGCGTGGACGGCTCCCCGTCCGCGCTGGACGCGGTACGGCTGGCCGCACGCGAGGCGGTGCTGCGGCACCGGCCGCTGCGGGTGGTGAACGCCTTCCTCTGGCCGCTCGTCGGCACGCCGCTGGGCATGGTCGCCCCGGTGCTGCCCGACATCGAGCTGCGTCAGGAGGCCGAGAAGCTGGTCGAGGAGGCGGTGGACGAGGCCCGCAAGGTCGACGCCGAGCTGGCTGTGACCGGCGCGGTGGTCGACGGCGGACCGGTCGCGGTGCTGCTGCGGGAGAGCCGCGACGCCGCGCTGCTCGTGCTCGGTCACCGGGGACTCGGCGGCTTCGCGGAACTGCTGGTCGGCTCCGCCGCGGTGCAGCTCTCCGCCCGCGCGGACTGCCCGGTGCTCGTGGCCCGGGGCGAGGCCCGCGCCGACGGCCCGGTGGTGGTCGGCGTGGACGGCTCGGCGCTCTCCGACGAGGCGGTCGGCTTCGCGTTCGCCGAGGCCGCGGCGCGCGGCGTCGAACTGGTGGTGGTGCACACCTGGCTGTACCCGCAGCCGGTCACCTACCGGGAGGCGTTCGGCGACGTCGTGCCGCTGGCGTACGACCCGCAGGAGCTGCGCGCCGACGAGCAGCGGGTGCTGGCCGAGGCGGTCGCCGGCTGGGCCGAGCGCTACCCGGAGGTGACGGTACGGCCGAAGCTGGTCGCCGCCGCCACCCCGTCCCGGGTGCTGGTCGAGGAGTCCGTCGGCGCCCAGCTGACGGTGGTCGGCGCACACGGGCGCGGTAGCCTCGGTGCGCTGCTGCTCGGCTCGGTCAGCCACGCCGTGCTGCACCACTGCCACAGCCCGCTCGCCGTCGTCCGGCACCGGGGGAACCGGGCCCACTGAGCCGGTTCCCCGGCCCGGGCCGGGCCGGCACCGCCACAATGGCCTGAGCCGACCGGAGGGAAAGCACCAGATGAACCGACCTGTCGTGGTGGGAGTGGACGGATCGCCGTCCAGCCTTGCCGCCGCCGACCTGGCCGCCGCGACCGCCGTCGCCCGTTCCCGGCCGTTGCTGCTGGTGCACGGCTACCTGCACCCGCTCGGCTACGGGGTGCCGCTCAACCCGTACGACCTGGGGGTGCCGGCGCCCACCGCGGAGTCGGAGAAGATGCTGGAGTCGGTCGCCGCCGACCTGGCCGAGCGGCACCCGGGCCTGCGGGTGCAGGTACGCCAGGTGGCGGGCGGTCCGGGCGCGACGATGGTCGAGGAGTCCCGCCGCGCCGAGCTGGTGGTGGTGGGCAGCCGGGGCGTCGGCGGCTTCGCCGGCCTGCTGCTCGGCTCGGTCAGCGGTCAGCTCGCGCAGCACGGGCACTGCCCGGTGCTGATCGTCCGTCCCGAGGAGCAGCCGATCCCGGTGGACGGCCCGGTGCTGGTCGGCGTGGACGGCTCCGACCCGTCCGCGTACGCGATCGAGCTGGCCGCCGACGAGGCCGAGCGACGCGACGCGGAGCTGGTCCTGATGCACGTCCGGTCGCCGGAACGCGGCGCGGTCACGCCGGAGGTGGCGGCGGAGGCGTCCACCGCCGAGCGGGCCGAGGCGGAGGGGCTGCTCGCCGACGCGGCGGCGCGGGTCCGGGCGGCGCACCCGGGCCTGCGGGTGACCGAGCGCTCCGTGACCGCGGCCTCGCCGGAGACCGCCCTGCGGGAGGCGAGCGGCGAGGCGGCGCTCCTGGTGGTCGGCTCCCGGGGCCGGGGCGGCTTCGTCGGGCTGCTGCTCGGCTCGGTCAGCCAGGCCCTGGTGCAGCACTCCCACTGCCCGGTGCTGGTCGCCCACCGGCCCGAGCCGGCCGACGACTGACCCGCTCGGCCTCGCGCGCGCTGCGTGCGGCCTGCCCGGGGCGGCCCGGGTTGCGCCCGCCTCCCCCCGGTGTCAGGCCGGGTCGCGGCCGGCGAGCAGGTCGGCGAAGTCGGTGGTGAGCGCGAACGGGTCGGCCGGGCCGGTCGCGGGCGGACGGCGGTCCACCTGCTCGGCCAGCTCGGCGGCGGCCCAGCGGATCCGGGACCGCAGCGCGCTGTCGCCGTCGTCGCCGGCCCAGTCCTCGGGCGCGGCGAACACCGCGGTGGGCAGCGTCGCCGCTCGCAGGTACGCGAACATCGGCCGGACCGCGTGCTCCAGCGCCAGCGAGTGCCGGGCGGTGCCGCCGGTCGCCCCGATCAGCACCGGCTTGCCGGCGAGCGCCTCCCGGTCGACCACGTCGAAGAACGACTTGAACAGCCCGTTGTAGGAGGCGTTGAAGATCGGCGTCACCGCGATCAGCCCGTCGGCGGCGGCCACGTCGTCGAGCGTCTGCCGCAGCGCGGCCGGCGGGAAGCCGGTGAGCAGGTGGTTCACCACGTCGTGGGCGTGCTCGCGCAGCTCCACCGTCCGCAGCTCCACGGTGGTGGCGCCGCGGGCGGCCAGCTCGTCGCGGGCGGCCGCGGCGAGCTGGTCGGCGAGCAGGCGGGTCGACGACGGCCGGCCGAGCCCGGCCGAGACGACCGCGAGGGTACGGCTGGTCATCGCTGCTCCCCGCCCACCGGCGCGGCGGCGAGCAGGCTCGCGTGGGTGGGCGCCTCGGGCACATGCGCGGGACGCAGCGAGTCGAACTCCTTGCGCAGCACCGGCACCACCTCCTCGCCCAGCAGGTCGAGCTGCTCCAGCACCGTCTTCAGCGGCAGCCCGGCGTGATCCATCAGGAACAGCTGCCGCTGGTAGTCGCCGACGTACTCGCGGAAACCCAGCGTGCGGTCGATGACCTGCTGCGGGCTGCCCACTGTCAGCGGCGTCTCCCTGGTGAACTCCTCCAGCGACGGGCCGTGGCCGTAGACCGGGGCGTTGTCGAAGTAGGGGCGGAACTCGCGTACCGCGTCCTGGGAGTTGCGGCGCATGAAGACCTGCCCGCCGAGGCCGACGATGGCCTGGTCCGGCGAGCCGTGGCCGTAGTGCGCGTACCGCTCCCGGTAGAGGCCGACCATCCGCTGGGTGTGCTCCTTGGGCCAGAAGATGTGGTTGGCGAAGAAGCCGTCACCGTAGTAGGCGGCCTGCTCGGCGATCTCCGGGCTGCGGATCGAGCCGTGCCAGACGAACGGCGGCACGCCGTCGAGCGGGCGCGGCGTCGAGGTGAACGACTGCAGCGGCGTACGGAACCGGCCCTTCCAGTCGACCACGTCCTCGCGCCACAGCCGGTGCAGCAGGTCGTAGTTCTCGATGGCCAGCGGGATGCCGTTGCGGATGTCCTGCCCGAACCACGGGTAGACCGGGCCGGTGTTGCCGCGGCCCAGCATCAGGTCCACCCGGCCGTCGGCCAGGTGCTGGAGCATCGCGTAGTCCTCGGCGATCTTCACCGGGTCGTTCGTGGTGATGAGCGTGGTCGCGGTGGACAGCACCAGCCGCTCGGTGCGCGCGGCGATCCAGCCGAGCATGGTGGTCGGCGACGACGGCACGAACGGCGGGTTGTGGTGCTCGCCGGTGGCGAACACGTCCAGGCCGACCTCCTCGGCCTTGAGCGCGATGGCGGTCATGGCCTTGATCCGCTCACGCTCGGACGGCAGCCGCCCGTTCGTCGGGTCGACTGTGACGTCACCGACGGTGAAGACTCCGAACTGCATGACCAGCTCCTCGCGTGGGGTCCGGACCGGTCGGCCCGGGATCGCTCCTCACAACATATTTGACGAGTCAACTATTCCGCCTGCTGCGGGCGCCGGCGTGGCCCGGATCACGCGCCACCCACCGACTACCCTTGCCGCGATGACGTACCCCTGGCTCGACGCGCCCGCCGCGCAGGTCGCCGGCACCGCGCGGACGCTGCTCGGATGGACCGTGTCGGCCGGGGGCGTCGCCGTCCGGCTCACCGAGGTCGAGGCGTACGCGGGCACCGGCGAGGATCCGGCGTCGCACGCCCACCGCGGGCCGACGCCGCGCAACAAGGTCATGTTCGGGCCCGCCGGGCACGTCTACGTGTACTTCGTGTTCGGCATGCACTGGTGCGCGAACATCGTCTGCGGCCGGGACGGCGAGGCGGCGGCGGTGCTGCTGCGCGCGGGCGAGGTGGTCGACGGCGTCGAGATCGCCCGCGAGCGCCGGCCTCGCGCCGCCGACCGGGATCTGGCCCGGGGCCCGGCCCGGCTGGTCACCGCGCTCGGGATCGGGCGGGACGCCAACGGCACCTCGGCGATCGACGGCAGCGGACCGCTGCTCCTGACACCGCCGGCCGAGCCGGTCGAACCGGCGCGGATCGTGGCCGGGCCGCGCGTCGGGGTCGCCGCCGCGCACGACCTGCCGTGGCGGTTCTGGCTGGCGGACGAGCCGAGCGTGAGCGTCTACCGGCGGCACACCCCGCGCCGCCGCCCCGCGCCGGCCGCCCCGGTGCGGAACTCACCGGCCTGAATCGGCCGTTCCGCGCAACCCGGAACACCCGTCGGCGCGTCTGGTGGACATGACGCGCCGACTTCTCACCCACATCCCGAGGGCACGGCGTCTTACACGAAGGGCTTTCAACGGGGTGTTGACAACGGGCCATTCTTAGGTGTGGGATGGACGTCATGGTCACCGTGGACAACGACCCGTTCACCGCTCCGGATGCTGCTCAGGCCCGCGCGCACCGCAACTACGCGGCGCTGCTGCGGATCGCCGAGCGGCACGCCGGTTCGAACTCCCGTCGTCGCCGTTACGCCCACCCCGACGTGCCCGACGCGTACGAGGCGGCCACGCTGGTGATGGCGCTGGCCGGCGGCGCCGAGCTGGACGAGGGTGAGGAGCCCGTCGACCAGGCCGACCTGATGGCCGCGCTGACGCTGATCCCGCACGTGCGGGCCGAGGTGGACGCGCTGGAGGCCGGCCTGTTGCAGGTGGCCCGTGGGCGGGGCATGACCTGGCAGGCGATCGCCTTCGGGCTGGGGCTGGGCAGCGCCCAGGCGGCCCGGCAGCGCTACGAGCGGCTCACCGTCCGCACCGGCACCGGCGACTGACCGGCACGCCGCCGGCGCCGGGCCCGCGGATTGTCACAGCGGCGGGCGAGACTGTGCCGGACGACGGCACGGGAGGACGCGATGACGCGCGAGGAGATGCTGGCCTACTGCCTGGCCAAGCCGGGAGCCTGGCTCGATCGGCCGTGGGAGGGCGACGAGGTGGTGAAGGTGGGCAGCCGCATCTTCGCGTTCCTCGGCTCCCCCGACGGCGAGGGCCGGGTCGGGGTGAAGTGCGGGGCGTCCCGGGAGGTGGCCGACGAGTGGCTGCACCGGTTCCCGGCCGACGCGCGCCCCTCCCCCTACATCGGCCGCTCCGGCTGGAACACGCTGCGGCTGGCCGGTGACATCCCGGACGACGAGCTGACCGAGGCCGTCGACGGCTCGTACGACGCGGTGGTGGCGAAGCTACCCAAACGCGAGCGCCCCACAGGCTGACCGGAGAACGCGGACGGAGCACCGACCGCCCGGGCCGGCCGAACTCGCGCAGACCGACTGGCGCCGCTGATGGTGCGGCAGATCCGGGCACCAGCGGAAACCGCCCGTGCGGCAAAGTCCGAAGTCCGGGCCCTTCAGATCGTCCAGCAAGCGGGATCCGCGTTCCATGAAGCAGAACTCTTGTAGATCTTGGAAGCTTACGGCCCCTATGGGGGCCATTTCGTACCAAGATCTCGGCGCGGGGCGCGCGGCGCGGGGCGCGGGAGCGCGGGAGCGCGGGAGGGCAGCGGATGGGTGCCGGGCTGGTCCGGGGCAGGCGTGTGCCTGCCCCGGATCAGCTGTGGCTCAGCGGGGGACGACCCGCTCGGCGGCCCACTCCCGCCAGCCGGTCAGCTTGTCCGCGGCGGCGGCGAGCTGGTCGGCGACCGGACCGGGGCCGGTGGAACCCGGCGTGATGCGGGCGGCCAGCGCCGAGCGCACCGAGAGCACGTCGCGCACCGACGGGTCCAGGTGCTCGCTGACGGCGGCCAGGTCGGCGTCGGACACCTCGTCCAGCGCGCAGTCGCGGGCCGCGCAGAGCGCCACCAGCTTGCCGGTGATCTCGTGCGCGTCGCGGAACGGCACGTTGCGCCGCACCAGCCAGTCGGCGACCTCGGTGGCCAGCGAGAAACCGGACGGCGCGCTGGCCACCAGCCGGTCCACCCGGACCGTCATCGTGGAGATCATCCCGGCCAGCGCGGGCAGCAGCAGTTCCAGCGTGTCGACCGCGTCGAACGCCGGCTCCTTGTCCTCCTGCATGTCCCGGTCGTACGTCATGGGCAGGCCCTTGAGCATGGTGAGCACGCTCATCAGGCCGCCGACCAGGCGGCCGGACTTGCCCCGGGCCAGCTCGGCGATGTCCGCGTTCTTCTTCTGCGGCATGATCGACGAGCCGGTGGCGAAGGCGTCGTCCAGCTCGACCCAGCCGAACTCCTGCGACGTCCAGAGCACCACCTCCTCGCCGAGGCGGGACAGGTGCACGCCGATCATCGCGGTGACGAACAAAAACTCGGCCACGAAGTCGCGGTCCGCCACCGCGTCCATCGAGTTGGCGAACGAGGTGCGGAAACCCAGCTCCTTGGCGACGGCCACCGGGTCCAGCGGCAGCCCCGAGCCGGCCAGCGCACCCGCGCCGAGCGGGCTGATCGCGGTCCGCTCGTCCCAGTCGCGCATCCGTTCCAGGTCGCGCAGCAGCGGCTGCACGTGGGCCAGCAGCCAGTGCCCGAACGTCACCGGCTGGGCGTGCTGGAGGTGCGTCATGCCCGGCGCGGCGGTGTCCACGTGCCGCTCCGCCTGCTCGACGAGGGCCTCGGCCAGCTCGACCAGCCGGGCCGCCACGCCGCGCGCGTGATCGCGCAGGTAGAGCCGCAGGTCGGTGGCGACCTGGTCGTTGCGGGACCGGCCGGCGCGCAGCTTGCCGCCGAGGCTGCCGAGCCGTTCCAGCAGGCCGCGTTCCAGCGCGGTGTGCACGTCCTCGTCGTCCACCGTCGGGCGGAACGCGCCGGAGGCGCAGGCCGCCTCCAGGTCGTCCAGCGCTGCCAGCATCCGGCCCAGTTCGTCCGGGTCGAGCAGGCCGGCGCCGGCGAGGACCCGGGCGTGCGCGCGGGAACCGGCGATGTCGTACGGGGCGAGGCGCCAGTCGAACTGGACGCTCACCGACAGCCGCGCGAGCGCCTCGGCGGGACCGCCGGCGAACCGGCCGCCCCAGAGGCTCGTCCGGTTGGCGGGGGCGCTGTTCTCGGTCAGGCTCTTGTCGTCCACCCCACCCATTGTGGTGCCCCCCATCAGGCCCCTCCCATCCGGGCGTCCCGTTGCGCGGCCATCGTGCTGGGCAGTCCCCACAGTCGTACGAATCCCTTCGCCAGCGACTGGTCGAACGTGTCGCCGGTGTCGTAGGTGGCAAGGCCGAAGTCGTAGAGGCTCGCCTCGGAGCGCCGGCCGGTGACCACCGCCCGGCCGCCGTGCAGGCGCAGCCGTACCTCGCCGCTGACGTGCCGCTGGGCGTCGTCGATGAACGCGTCCAGCGACCGCTTCAGCGGCGAGAACCAGAGCCCGTCGTAGACCAGCTCACCCCAGCGCTGGTCGACGCCGCGCTTGAACCGGGCCAGGTCCCGCTCGACGGTGACCGCCTCCAGCTCCTGGTGGGCGGTGATCAGGGCGACCGCGCCGGGCGCCTCGTACACCTCGCGGCTCTTGATGCCGACCAGCCGGTCCTCGACCATGTCCAGCCGGCCCACGCCGTGCGCCCCGGCCCGCCGGTTCAGCTCGCGGATCGCCTCGTAGGGCGTGACCGTCTCGCCGTCGATGGCGACCGGCACACCGCCGTCGAAGGTGATCACCACGTCGTCCGGGTCGCGTTCCGACGCCGGATCCCCGGTGTACGCGTAGAGGTCCTCGACCGGGGCGTTCCAGATGTCCTCCAGGAAGCCGGTCTCCACGGCCCGGCCCCACAGGTTCTGGTCGATCGAGTACGGCGACTTCGCCGACACGTCGATCGGCAGTCCCTTCTCCTCGGCGTACGCGATCGCCTTGTCCCGGGTCCAGGCGAAGTCCCGGGCCGGTGCGACGACCTTCAGGTCGGGCGCGAGCGCGCCCAGGCCCACCTCGAACCGGACCTGGTCGTTACCCTTGCCGGTGCAGCCGTGTGACACGATCGTGCCGCCGTGGGCGCGCGCCGCCGCGACCAGATGCTTGACGATCAGCGGCCGGGACAGCGCGGACACCAGCGGGTAGCGGTCCATGTAGAGGGCGTTGGCCCGGATCGCCGGCAGGCAGTAGTCGGCGGCGAACTCGTCGCGGGCGTCGACCACCTCGGACTCGACGGCGCCGCAGTCCAGCGCGCGCTGCCGGATCACGTTCATGTCCTCGCCGCCCTGGCCGACGTCGACGGCTACCGCGATCACCTCGGCGCCGGTCCGCTCGGCCAGGTACGGGATGGCGACCGAGGTGTCCAGGCCCCCGGAGTACGCCAGCACCACCCGCTCGGTCACGGGGTGCCCCCTTCGGCTGTGTCGTCCCGGCGGGCCCAGGCGGCGAGCCGCTCACCCAGCGCGGCGCCGCCGTCGGTGTCGCGGGACACGACGAGGATGGTGTCGTCGCCGGCGATGGTGCCGACGATCTCGGTCAGGCCGGCCCGGTCGAGCGCGCTGGCGAGGTACTGGGCGGCACCCGGCGGGGTACGCAGCACCGCGATGTTGCCGCTGGAGTCGACGCCGTTGAGCAGCTCACGCAGCAGCCGGACCAGCCGGGCCGGCGCACCCTCGGCGTCGCGCAGCGGCCGGTGCCCGTCCTCCGGGATCAGGTAGACGCCCCGCCCGTCGCCGCCGCGCGCGGTCACCGCTCCCAGTTCCTTCAGGTCCCGCGACAGGGTGGCCTGGGTGACCTGGATGCCGTCCCCGGCGAGCAGGTCGGCCAGCTCGGTCTGCGAGTGGATGGGGGTGTCGCGGATCAGCTCGACGATGCGGGCGTGCCGCGCGGCGCGGGTCAGCGGAGCGGTCATGCGGATTCCTCCAGGAGAAACGTCAGCAGCGCCTTCTGGGCGTGCAGCCGATTCTCCGCCTGGTCGAACACCGCGCTGTGCGGGCCGTCCAGCGCCTCGTCGGTGATCTCCTCGCCCCGGTGGGCGGGCAGGCAGTGCAGCACGATCACGTCGGCGTCGGCGTGGCCGAGCAGCGCGGCGTTCACCTGGTACGGCAGGAACGGGGTGATCCGGTCCAGCCCGTCGGACTCCTGCCCCATCGACGTCCAGGTGTCGGTGGCGACGACGTGCGCGCCGCGTACCGCCTCGCCCGGGTCGGTGAGCACCCGCGCCGAACCGCCGGTGACGGCGGCGATCTTCTCGGCGCGGGCCACGATCTCCGGGTCGGGCTGGAAGCCGGCCGGGCCGGCGATCCGTACGTGCATCCCGGCGGTCGCGCCGGCCAGCAGGTACGAGTGGGCCATGTTGTTCGCCGCGTCGCCCACGTACGTGAGGATCCGCCCGGCGGTGCCGCCGAAACGCTCCCGCACGGTGAGCAGGTCGGCCAGCAGCTGGCACGGGTGGTACGTGTCGGTGAGCGCGTTCACCACCGGCACCGTGGCGTGCGCGGCGACCTCGGCGATCCGGTCGTCGCCGTGGGTGCGCAGCACGATCGCGGCGACGTAGCGGGACAGCACCCGGCCGGCGTCGGCCAGCGTCTCGCCCCGGCCGAAGTGGGTGACCTGGGTGTCCACGACGAGCGGGTGCCCGCCCAGCTCGGCGATGCCCACGTCGAACGAGATCCGGGTGCGCAGGCTCTGCTTGTCGAACAGCACCGCCACCGACTTCGGCCCGGCCAGCGGCTGGTGGCCGTACCTGTCGGTCTTCATCCGGGCGGCGAGGTCGAGCACGGCGGCCTGCTCGGCGGGCGTGAGGTCGTCGTCGCGCAGGAAGTGGCGGATCATGCGGGAGCCTCCGTCGGGGTCGTGGCGTCGGACGCGGCGGCGTCGGCGGAAGAGGGCGGCGCGGCGGCGTCGGCGGAAGTGGCCGGCGCGGCGGCGGACAGCGCGGCCGGCAGGGCGGCCAGGAACGCGTCGGCCTGCGCCGTGGTGAGGATCAGCGGCGGGGCGAGCCGCAGCACGTCCGGCTGCACCGGGTTGACCAGGAAACCCGCCTCGCGCAGCGCCGCCGCTGCCGCACCGGAGACCGGCTGGTCGAGCACGATGCCGAGCAGCAGGCCGGCGCCGCGCACCTCGCGGACCAGCGGGTGCCCGAGCGCCTCGACGCCGCGCCGTAGCCGTTCGCCGACGCGCTTGACGTGGTCGAGCAGGCCCTCGTGGGCGATCGTGGAGACGACGGCGAGCGCGGCGGCGCAGCTGATCGGGTTGCCGCCGAACGTGGTGCCGTGCGAGCCGGGGGTGAGCAGGTCGGCGGCCCGGCCGAAGGCCAGGCAGGCACCCAGCGGAAGGCCGCCGCCGAGGCCCTTGGCGAGCGTGACGACGTCCGGCTCGACGCCCTCGGCCTGGTGGGCGAACCAGTGGCCGGTGCGGCCGACGCCGGTCTGCACCTCGTCCAGCACCAGCAGCGCGCCGTGCGCGGCGGTGATCCGCCGGGCCGCGGCGAGGTAGCCGGGAGGCGGGACGACCACGCCGTTCTCGCCCTGGATCGGCTCGATGATCAGCATGGCGGTGTCGCCGGTGACGGCCTCTGCCAGCGCGTCGGCGTCGCCGAACGGCACGTGTGTCACGTCGCCGGGCAGCGGGCGGAACGGGTCGGCCTTCGCGGGCTGCCCGGTCAGCGCCAGCGCGCCCATGGTCCGGCCGTGGAACCCGCCGTGGGCGGCGACCACGTGCCGGCGGCCGGTGAGCCGGGACAGCTTGAACGCGGCCTCGTTCGCCTCCGCGCCGGAGTTGGCGAAGAACACCCGGCCCGGCCGGCCGGCCAGCGCGAGCAGCAGCTCGGCCAGCGCCACCGGCGGCTCGGCGACGAACAGGTTGGACACGTGCCCGAGCGTGGCGACCTGCCTGCTGACGGCGGCCACCACCGCCGGGTGGGCGTGGCCGAGCGCGTTGACGGCGATGCCGCCGAGCAGGTCGACGTACTCCCGGCCGGTCTCGTCGACCACGACGGCGCCGGAGCCGGAGACGAGCGCCAGCGGCGGCGTGCCGTAGTTGTCCATCATGGTGGCGTTCCACCGCTGCACGAGCGTGCTCATGAGTCGATCACCATCGTTCCGAAGCCCTCCGACGTGAACACTTCCAGCAGCGTGGAGTGGGCGACCCGGCCGTCGACGACGTGCGCGGCGGGCACTCCCCCGCGCACCGCCCGCAGGCAGGCCTCCATCTTCGGGACCATGCCCGACTCCAGGGACGGCAGCAGCTTCGCCAGGTCGTCCGCGCTGATCTCGCTGACCAGGCTGGACGTGTCCGGCCAGTCGGCGTACAGGCCGGGCACGTCGGTCAGCACGACCAGCTTGCGGGCGTCCAGCGCGACCGCGAGCGCGGCGGCGGCGGTGTCCGCGTTGAGGTTGTGCAGCACCCCGTCGGCGTCCGGCGCGACCGTCGAGATGACCGGGATCCGGCCGGCCTCGATCAGGTCGGTGACCGCCGAGGCGTTCACCGACTCCACGTCGCCGACCTGCCCCACGTCGACCGCTTCCCCGTCCACGTACGCCTGGCGGCGCACCGCGGTGAACAGCCCGGCGTCCTCGCCGGAGAGGCCGACCGCGTACGGGCCGTGCGCGTTGATCAGCCCGACCAGTTCCCGGCCGACCTGGCCGACGAGCACCATCCGGACCACGTCCATCGCCTCCGGGGTGGTGACCCGCAGGCCGCCCCGGAACTCGCTGGCGATGCCGAGCCGGCGCAGCATCGCGGAGATCTGCGGGCCGCCGCCGTGCACCACGACCGGCTTGAGTCCGGCGTACCGCAGGAACACCATGTCGGCGGCGAAGGCCCGCTGGAGTTCGGGGTCGACCATCGCGTTGCCGCCGTACTTGACCACGACCGTGGCGCCGGAGAAACGGGCCAGCCAGGGCAGCGCCTCGATCAGCGTGGCGGCCTTGGCCTGGGCCCGGGTGAGGTCAGCACTCAGATTCATGTGGAATAAGCCGAGTTCTCGTGTACGTACGCGTGGGACAGGTCGTTGGTCCAGATGGTGGCGGCGTCCGCGCCGGCGTGCAGGTCGATCCGGACGGTCACGGCACGGCCGGTGAGGTCCACCTTGGCGCGGTCCTCGGCGGCGGCGCCGCCCCGGCACACCCAGACGCCGTTCACCGCGACGTCCACGCCGTCCGGCTCGAACACGGCGGCGGTGGTGCCGACGGCGGCGAGGATCCGGCCCCAGTTCGGGTCGTTGCCGAACAGCGCGGTCTTCACCAGGTTGTTGCGGGCCACCGTGCGGCCCACCTCGACCGCGTCGTCCTCGCTCGCCGCGCCGACCACCTCGATCGCGACCTCCTTGGTCGCGCCCTCGGCGTCGGCCAGGAGCTGCTGGGCCAGGTCGTGGCAGGCGGCGGTGACGGCGGCGGTCAGCTCGGCCCCGGTCGGCTCGATGCCGGAGGCGCCGCTCGCCAGCAGCAGCACCGTGTCGTTGGTGGACATGCAGCCGTCGGAGTCGATCCGGTCGAACGTGATCCGGGTGGCGGCGCGCAGCGCGGCGTCCAGGGCGTCCGGCCCGGCCACCGCGTCGGTGGTGAGCACGCAGAGCATGGTGGCCATGGCCGGCGCCAGCATGCCCGCGCCCTTGGCCATGCCGCCGACGGTCCAGCCCGTACCGTGGGCCACTGTCGTCTTGGGCCGGGTGTCGGTGGTCATGATGGCCTCGGCGGCCGCCGGGCCGCCGTCGCGGGACAGGCCGCGCACGGCTTCGCGTACGCCGGGAAGCAGTTTGTCCATCGGCAGGCGCTCACCGATCAGGCCGGTCGAGCAGACGGCGACCTCGCCCGCGCCGACGATCAGCCGGGCGTTCGCGGCGGTGATCGCGGCGGCGGTGTGCTCGGCGGTGGCGTGGGTGTCCTGGAAGCCGGCCGGACCGGTGCAGGCGTTCGCGCCGCCGGAGTTGAGCACCACGGCGCGCACGACGCCGCCGTGCACGACCTGCTGGCTCCACAGCACCGGGGCGGCCTTGACGCGGTTGGCGGTGAAGACACCCGCCACACCGGCGTCCGGGCCGTCGTTGATCACGAGGGCGACGTCGGCGGCGCCGGAGGACTTCAGTCCGGCGGCGACACCCGCGGCGCGGAACCCCCGGGGGACGGTGACGCTCATGGGGCCACTCCAAACACGGACAGACCGGTGGTCTCGGGGAGACCCACCATCAGGTTGGCGTTCTGCACGGCCTGGCCGGCCGCGCCCTTGCCGAGGTTGTCGATCGCGCTGACCACGATCACCCGCCCCGAGTCGACGTCCACCGTCGCCTGGAGGTGGCAGGAGTTGGAGCCGGCGGTGGCGGCGGTGTGCGGCCAGGATCCTTCCGGCAGCAGGTGCACGAACGGCGCGTCGGCGTAGGCGGCGGCCAGCACCGCGCGCGGGTCGGCGTCGCCGGTGGGCACGGCGGTGACGGTGGCCAGGATGCCCCGGGGCATCGGCGCGAGCACCGGGGTGAAGGAGAGACCGGTCGCGCCGGTGGCCTGCTTGATCTCCGGCACGTGCTGGTGCGCGCCCACCTTGTAGGGGGTCAGGTCGCCCATCACCTCGCTGCCGAGCAGGTGGGCCTTGGCGGCCCGGCCCGCGCCGGAGGTGCCGGAGGCCGCGACCACCACCACGTCGTCGGGGCGTACCGCACCGGCGGCGATCAGCGGCGCCAGCGCCAGCGTGGTCGCCACCGCGTAGCAGCCGGTGCTGGCCACGCGCGACGCGGCGGCGATCTCGGCCCGCTGCCCGGGCAGCTCGGGCAGCCCGTAGGTCCAGGCGCCCGCGTGCTCCCCGCCGTAGTAGCGAGCCCAGGCGGCGGCGTCGCGCAGCCGGTGGTCCGCGCCGAGGTCGACCACCTTGGCCGTGCCGGGCAGCGCCGCGGCAAGCGCCGCGGACTGGCCGTGCGGCAGGGCCAGGAAGACCAGGTCCGCGTCGGCGAGGGTCGCCGGTTCGGTCGCGGCGAACACCAGGTCGAGGCCGGCGAGGTGCGGGTGTACGGCGGTGACCGGTTGACCGGCCTGGCTGTGCGCGGTGGCGGTGATCAGCTCGAACTCGGGGTGACCGGCGAGCAGGCGCAGCAGTTCGCCCCCGGCGTATCCACTCGCCCCGGCCACGGCAACCCGAATGCCCATACCCACCTCCGCATGACTATGCAGAGAAGAGTACCGGTCGGGGCAGCGCTGCCGCAAGGTCATACGGCGCGTTGCATAGCCATGAGATGACGTTCACCAGCGGCTCGCGTGAGCCGGCGTGTTAAAAGGGGCCCCCTCCTCTACCGGAGGCGTTAAGAGGGGGCCCCTCCTTTCATGCGCCGCGCAGGGTGGCACCGAAGCGCTCGGCGGCCACCGCTACCGCGGCGTCCCGGGCGGCCACCGCCTCCTCGCCCGCGAGGGTCCGGTCCGGGGCCCGGAACGTCAGCTTGTACGCAAGCGACCTGCGCCCCGCGCCGAGCTGCTCGGAGGTGTAGACGTCGAACAGCCGGACGTCCTCCAGCAGCGCGCCCGCGCCCTCGACCAGAGCCGCCCGCACCTCGGCCGCCGGGACCGAGTCGTCCACCACCAGCGCCACGTCGATCAGGGCCGGCGGGAACGTGGAGATGGCCGGGCCGGACGCCAGCGGGGCAGCGGGCAGCGCGTCCAGGTCCAGTTCCATGGCGCAGGTGCGCCGGGGCAGCTCCAGCGCGGCCAGCACGGCCGGGTGCAGCTCACCGGCGTGACCGACGACCACGTCGTCCACCACCAGCTCGGCGCAGCGGCCCGGGTGCCACGGCGCCCGCTCCCCGGCCCGTACCGTCACCCGGCCGGCGGGGATGCCCGCGGCGTCGAGCACCGCCCGGCCCGCCTCGATCGCGTCCGCCCAGCCGGCCGTCCGGCCCGCGCCCCACCAGCCGGCCGGTTCGATCTCGCCGGTCAGCGCCACCGCGACGTGCCGCGGCTGGACCGGCACCACCGCGTCGGCTGCGGCGAACTCCTCGTCGGTGGGCCGCCGGTCCACGCCCATCGCGGGCGGGGCACCGGCGCCGGGACGCGGGTGGAAGACCGTGCCGATCTCGTAGATCGCCACGTCCCGCTGGCCCCGGCCGACGTTGCGCTTGACGATGCCGAGCAGCGGGCCGAGCAGCGTGGTACGCAGCAGGGGCTCCTCCTCGGACAGCGGGTTCGCCAGGCGTACCGCCGGGCGGCGCGGGTCGTCGGCGGGCAGGCCGAGCTGGTCGGCCAGCTCCGGCGCGACGAACGGCTGCGCCAGCACCTCGACGTAGCCACGCTCGGCGAGGGAGCGGGCGACGGCCCGGCGGCGCTGCTGCTGCCAGGTCAGGCCCCGCCCGGGCGGCGCGGTGGGCAGCACCGACGGCACACGGTCGTAGCCGTCGAGGCGTACCACCTCCTCCACCAGGTCGGCCGGGTCGGTCAGGTCGGGCCGCCAGCTCGGCGGCGTCACGGTCAGCACGTCGTCGGCACCGGCGCCCGAGCCGCCGCCGGCGGTCACGCCCACCGTGCCCGGGTCCTCGGCGAGCCGGTCGGCGCCGCGCGCGACGGTGCAGCCGACCTGCTCCAGCAGCTCCACCACGCGATCCGGCGAGTAGGCCACGCCGACGCGCCGCGACGGCAGGTCCACCGGCAGCGTCACCGGCGTACGCGGCGCGACGTGGTCGATGTCGAGCACCTCGGCGCCGGCGGTGCCGCCGGCCAGGCCGGTGAGCAGCCGGACCGCCTTCTCCAGCGCGACGAGCGGCAGCGCCGGGTCGACGCCCCGCTCCCACCGCTTCGCGGCCTCGCTGAACAGCTTGTGCCGCCGCGCGGTACGACCGACCGTCGCCGGATCCCAGTGCGCCGCCTCGAACAGCACGTTCGTGGTGGAGGCGAGCACCTCGCTGGTCTCGCCGCCCATCACCGCCGCGAGCGAGATCGGAACCCCGCCGTCCTCGCCCGCGAGGCCCCCGGGCAGCCCGGCGTCGCAGATGACCAGATCCTCGGCGGACAGCGTGCGGCTCACCCCGTCCAGCGTGGTCAGCTTCTCCCCCACCTCGGCGCGGCGCACCACGAGCGTCCCGGCGATCCGGTCCGCGTCGAAGGCGTGCATCGGCTGGCCGAGTTCGAGCATCAGGTAGTTGGTGATGTCGACCGGCAGCGAGATGCTGCGCACCCCGGCGGCGGTGAGCCGCTGCCGCATCCAGCCGGGCGTCTGCACGGTCGGGTCGACGCCGCGCACCATCCGCGCCGCGAACCTGTCACAGCCGACCGGGTCGCGGACCTCCACCGGGTACGCCGGCTCGGCGGTCGCGCCGGGCGCGGGCGCGTCGGCCGGGTCGCGGAACGGCACGCCGAGCGCGTGCGACAGCTCCCGGGCGATGCCGCGCACGCTCAGCGCGTACCCGCGGTCCGGGGTGATCTCCATCTCGACCACGACGTCGTCCAGGCCGACGACGGGCCGGGCGTCGTCGCCGGGCTGGGCCTTGACGTCCTCGGGCAGCACGACGATGCCGGAGTGGTCGTCGCCGAGCCCCAGCTCCTGCGCCGAGCAGATCATCCCGTGGGAGTTGCGCCCGTACGTCTTGCGCGCGCCGATGGCGAACCCGCCGGGCAGCACGCCGCCGGGGAGGATCACCACGACCTTGTCGCCCACGGCGAAGTTACGCGCCCCGCAGACGATCTCCTGCGGCTCGCCGGTGCCGTTGGCGGCACCGACGTCCACCCGGCAGAAGCGGATCGGCTTCTTGAAGCCGGTCAGCTCCTCGATCTCCAGGACCTCGCCGACGACCAGCGGGCCGCTCACCGACTCGCGCAGGTCCACCACGGACTCGACCTCGATGCCGAGGTCGACCAGCGCCTGCTCCAGGTCGCCGGTGGGCAGGTCGGCCGGCAGGTCCACGTACTCCCGCAGCCAACTGACAGAGACTCGCATGACTGTTAAACCACCGTTCCCGTAGCTCAGGCGCCGAACGCGCGGGTGAACCGCACGTCGCCCTCGGCCATGTCCCGCATGTCACTGACGCCGTGCCGGACCATCACGGTCCGGTCGATGCCCATGCCGAACGCGAATCCGGAGTAGACCTCCGGGTCGATGCCGCAGGCGCGCAGCACCCGCGGGTTGACCATGCCGCAGCCGCCCCACTCGACCCACTGCGGACCGTCCCGGTGCTCCGGGAACCAGACGTCGAACTCCGCCGACGGCTCGGTGAACGGGAAGTAGTGCGGACGCCATCGCGTCTTCGCCCCCTCACCGAACATGGCCCGGGCGAAGTGGTCGAGCGTGCCGCGCAGGTGCGCCATCGTGATGCCCTTGTCCACCACCAGGCCCTCGACCTGGTGGAAGACCGGGGCGTGGGTGGCGTCCAGCTCGTCGGTGCGGTAGACCCGGCCGGGCACCACCACGTAGATGGGCGGCTTGCGGCTGAGCATGGTGCGCGCCTGCACCGGCGACGTGTGCGTGCGCAGCACGAGGCCACTGCCCTCGGGTGCGATGTGGAACGTGTCCATCAGGCCGCGCGCCGGGTGGTCGGCCGGGATGTTCAGCGCGTCGAAGTTGGTCCACTCCAGCTCGACCTCGGGGCCCTCGGCCACCTCGTAGCCCATGCCGACGAACAGGTCGCTGATCTGCTCCATCAACACGCTCAGCGGGTGGCGGGCGCCACGCGGCCGGCGGTCGTACGGCAGGGTCACGTCGACCCGCTCCTCGACCAGCACCCGCTCCGCCTGCTCGCGGTCCAGGATCTCCTGCCGGGCGGCGTACGCGGACTCGATGGCCCGGCGTGCCTCGTTGACCCGCTTGCCGGCGTCGGCCTTCGCGGCCGGCGGCAGCGCGCCGATCTCCCGGCGCGCCAGCGACACCGGGGACCGGTCACCGAGGTGCGCGGGGCGCAGCGCGGTGAGCGCGTCCGGGCCGGCGGCGTCGGCGAACGCCTTCTCGGCGTCGGCCACGGCCCCGGCCAGGGCGTCCGGGTCGAGCAGGGCGACCTGCTTCGGGTCGTACGGATCGTTGCGGTAGCTCATGGTGAACGGGCACTCCCTCACGGCGGCGCCGACCCTCGCGGGTGGCTAGGCGAGTCTACGGACGCGCGGCTTCGCCGCAGCCCGCCGGTGGGGAGTCGTGCAGGGGGAAGGGTCAGGCCCGCCGCCCGCCGACACCGGCGGGCTGGCTAAACGAACGCCGTGGCGCGTTCATGACGAGGCGGACTCCCCTGCTGTCTCTCGCGTGCCCCGGGGGACACGCAGTGCTCTGGCGGAAGAATACAGGCAGACGGCCGCCGCCGCAGCCAGGTTCAGGCTCTCCGCGCGCCCGTGCAGCGGCACCCGGACGCGGGCGTCGGCGGCGCCGGTCAGCTCCTCGGGCAGACCGTGCGCCTCCGAGCCGAACAGCCACGCGGTGGGGCCGGCCAGCCGTCCGGAGTCGGCGAGGTCGTCCAGGTCGCTGTCGCCGTACCCGGTGGTGGCGAGGATCGTGAGCCCGGCGGCCCGCAGCGCCTCGACGGCGGCGAGCGGGTCGGCGGCGCGCACCACGTCGACGTGGAAGAGGCTGCCGGCGGAGGCCCGCACGCACTTGCCGTTGTAGGGGTCGACCGCCTCGCCCGCGAAGATCACCGCGCCCGCGCCCGCCGCGTCGGCGGTGCGCAGCACGGTGCCGGCGTTGCCCGGGTCACGGATCCCGGCGAGCACCGCTACCAGGCGCGGCCCGCGCGCCACCGCGTGCTCCAGGGGTACGTCGAGGTGGCGGCACACCGCCACCAGGCCCTGCGGGGCGACGGTCTCGGCCAGCGCGGCCAGGGCGTCGTCGGTCACCTCGGAGACCGGCACGTCGGCCCGGGCGGCGGTGGCGGCGAGGTCGGCGTACCGGTCCAGCGCGGCCGGGGTGCCGAACAGCTCGACCACGGTGCCGGTGCGGGCGAGCGCCTCCCGGACCGCCTGCGGCCCTTCGGCCAGGAACCGGCCGGCCTGGTCGCGGTCGCGCCGGCGCTGTAGCCGGCGGGCCGCGATGACCCTGGGGGTACGCGGGGTGAACGGTCCGGGAACGGCGTCGAGGCGCCTCCCCTGCGACGGTGACTGCATGGGAGACGCCTCGATCTGCCGTACGGGGTGGGTCAGGCGGCCTGGGCCGCGGCGCCACCGGTGCCCTCGGCCGCCACGGCGGCGCGGGCCAGCTCGACGATCGCCGCGAACGAGGCGGCGTCGTTGACGGCCATGTCGGCCAGGATCTTCCGGTCGACCTCGATGCCGGCCAGGCGCAGGCCCTGGATCAGCCGGTTGTAGGTCAGGCCGTTGGCCCGGGCGCCGGCGTTGATCCGCTGGATCCAGAGCTGCCGGAAGTCGCCCTTGCGGTCGCGACGGTCCCGGTAGGAGTACTGCATCGAGTGCAGCACCTGCTCCTTGGCCTTGCGGTACAGCCGGGAGCGCTGACCGCGGTAGCCGCTCGCGGTCTCCAGCAGGGTACGACGCTTCTTCTGGGCGTTCACAGCCCGCTTGACGCGTGCCATCTCAACTCCTTCTTCGGTTCAGGTGGCTCGCGTCAGCGGCCGAGCAGCTTCTTGATGCGCTTGGTGTCGGCCTTGGCCAGCTCGACGGTGCCGGTCAGCCGACGGGTCTGGGTGCTGGGCTTCTTCTCCAGGTTGTGGCGAAGGCCGGCCTGCTGGGCAACGATCTTGCCCTTGCCGGTCACCTTGACCCGCTTGCCCATACCCGTGTGGCTCTTCATCTTCGGCATTGGAACGTCTTCTCCCCTGTTACTGGCCGCTGGTCTCAGCGGTCGTGCCGGTCTCGCCGGCTGCTGCGGTGTCGCCGGCCGCCGGGGTCTCGCCGGCCGGAGCGGCCGGTTCCTCCGCGGCCCGGTCGCGCGGTCCACCGCGGGACGCCGTGGCGGCGACCGCGGAGGCCTTGACGGCCCGGTGCGGAGCGAGAACCATGATCATGTTTCGGCCGTCCTGCTTCGGCGCGGCCTCGACGTATCCAAGGTCCGTGATCTCGGACTCGAGCCGGCGCAGGAGCCGGTAGCCCAGCTCCGGGCGGCTCTGCTCCCGACCGCGGAACATGATCGTCACCTTGACCTTGTCGCCGGCCTTGAGGAACCGCACCACGTGACCCTTCTTGGTCTCGTAGTCGTGCGGGTCGATCTTCGGCCGGAGCTTCATCTCCTTGATGACGGTCTGCTGCTGGTTACGCCGCGCTTCGCGCGCCTTCAGTGCGCTCTCGTACTTGAACTTGCCGAAGTCCATGAGCTTGCACACCGGCGGGCGCGCCATCGGCGCAACCTCGACCAGGTCCAGGTCGACGTCCGCGGCCAGCTGCAGGGCGCGCTCCAGCGGGACGATGCCCACCTGCTCACCCTCAGGACCGACCAGTCGGACCTCACGTGCCCGGATCTGCTCGTTCACGCGTGGTTCGACGCTGATGGGGCCTCCTCGAGTCGAGTGTCCTACGGTGCCGACTCCGCAGGCTCCCGGGTGGGAGCCGACCCGGAAAGCAGAAGGCCCCGGCGTATGCCAGGGCCCACTCGACCGGTCGGCACGATCACAGGATCGCGCATCCGGCGTCGGGACGTGCCCGAAACCGGGGACCGGACCCGGCCACCGTGGCGGCGACTCGGGTGGGAGCGGGCGCTCCGCTTCTCGACCGCCCGCGCGTCAGGGACGGGGGCAGTCTGGTCGACTCCGCAACACTACACCCTCGGCCCAGGCCCGCCCAAACCGGGCTCGCTGGTCAGCGGGGTGCCGACTGGTTGGCGGACAGCGCCGCCAGGTGCGCCTGGTGCAGGCGGCGCAGCGCGCGGACGGCCTCGACCGCGCTCTCCTTGTCGGCGGCCTGCAACGCGACCACCGGCAGCAGGTCGTCGTCGTGCAGCTCCAGGCTGGCCCACGGGGCGCCCCTGTCGAACCGGACCCCGCGGACGACCTCCCACGGCAGCTCGTACGAGCTGAACACGTTGCGCACCCGTACGCCCCTGGCGTCGGCGATCACGCGGGGGCGGGTGAACAGCAGGAAGCCGAGCGCGCCGAAGACACCCAGGCCGATCATGGCGAACTGGTCGCCGCGCTGGAACGTGCCGTAGCCGTTGCCGGTGGCGCCGGTCAGCGACGTCGCGACGAGGCTGAACACCACGAGCAGCGTGACGGCCGACACCCAGCAGACGACCCGGACGCGGCGGGGTCGCACGGTCACCACGGAATCGCTCACCCGACCAGTCTGCCATCCGGCTCACGCGCGCCTCCGGCCGCCACACGGAGCGGCAGCGGCCTCACAGCCGGCAGGCGTGGATGTTGGTGACCAGGATCGCGCGGGCACCCAGCTCGTACAACTCGTCCATGATCCGGTGCACGTCGTCGCGGAGCACCATCGCCTGCACCGCGACCCAGCCCTCCCGGTGCAGCGGCGAGACTGTCGGCGACTCGATGCCGGGGGTCAGCGAGCTGGCCCGGTCGAGCAGGCCGGCCGGGACGTCGTAGGCGAGCATCACGTACCGGCGGGCGACCAGCACACCGTGCAGCCGGCGCAGCAACTGCTCCTGCTGGGCGCCGCCGGGCGCGCCGGCGCGGCGGACCAGCACCGCCGAGGAGCGCAGCAGCGGCTCGCCGAAGACCACCAGGCCGGCCTGGCGCAGCGTCGCGCCGGTCTCCACCACGTCGGCGACCACGTCGGCCACGCCGAGGCGGATGGCGTTCTCCACCGCGCCGTCCAGGCGGATCACGTCGGCCTTGACGCCCAGCTCGGCCAGGTGCCGCTCGACCAGACCGGGGTACGCGGTGGCGATGCGGTGCCCGCCCAGCTCCCGTACGTCGTCGACGTCCTGCGGGCGGGCGGCGAACCGGAACGTGGCCCGGGCGAAGGCGAGGTCGACGATCTCCTCGGCCGGCGCGCCGGAGTCGACCAGCAGGTCCCGCCCGGTGATGCCGACGTCCAGGTCACCGGAGCCGACGTAGGTCGCGATGTCCTTGGGGCGCAGGTAGAAGAACTCGATGTCGTTGGCCTCGTCCCGGCAGACCAGGTCCTTCGGGTCGGTGCGCTGGCGGTAGCCCGCCTCGCGCAGCATCTGGGCGGCCTTCTCGGCCAGGGCGCCCTTGTTGGGTACTGCGACACGCAGCATGGGAGTGCTCCTTCGTTCGATCGGGTGATCAGCGGACGGGCACTCAGAGATGTCGGTAGACGTCCTTCAGTTCCAGACCCGTGGCGAGCATCAGCACCTGCGCCTGGTAGAGGAGCTGGGAGATCTCCTCGGCGGCCCGCTCCGGGCCCTCGTGCTCGGCGGCCATCCACGACTCGGCCGCCTCCTCGACGACCTTCTTGCCGATGAAGTGCACGCCCTTGGCGAGCGCCTCCACGGTGCCCGAGCCCGGGGTGCCGGCGGCGGCCTTGGCCTGCAGCTCGGCGAACAACTCCTCGAACGTCTTCACGGAAGGCGATTCTTCCAGCCGCCCCGGGTGACGGGCCGGGTGGGTCAGGCGAAGCCGACCCGGTGGGCGGACTGCGCGTCCAGCGCGCGGACCGCCAGGGCGGCGTCCAGCGCGGCGACGGTCGCCGACCAGCCCTTGTCCTCGGCCGAGCCGGGCAGCCCGGCCCGGTCCCGGGCCTGCTCGATGGTGTCCACGGTGAGCACCCCGTGCGCCACCGGCTTGCCCTCGTCCAGCGCCACCCGGGTCAGCCCCTCGGTGACCGACTGGCAGACGTAGTCGAAGTGCGCCGTCGCGCCGCGTACCACCACGCCGAGCGCGACGACCACGTCGAAGCGGCGCGCCATCGCCTGGGCCACCACCGGCAGCTCCACCGAACCGGCCACCCGGGCAACCACGGCCCGCGCGCCGCACGCCTGCGCCGCGGCCACGGCCCGCTCGGTCATGTGGTCGGTCAGGTCGCCGTGCCACCGGGCGGCCACCACGCCGACGGTCATCCCGGCGGCGTCCACCGCGGTCACGCCCGGCTCGCCGAAACCCGCCATCGCCCTACGCTCCGATCTCGTCACCGGCGACCGGGCGGCCCATCGGCGCCTCGGTCACCTCGTCCAGTCCGTCCAGCAGGTGACCCATCCGGTCCCGCTTGGTGCGCAGGTAGCGCACGTTCTCCGGGTTGGACCGCACGGGCAGCCCCTCCCGGCCGGTCACGGTGAGGCCGTACCCCTCCAGCCCGGCCCGCTTGGCCGGGTTGTTCGTGAGCAGCCGCATCGACCGGACGCCCAGGTCGTAGAGGATCTGCGCGCCGGTGCCGTAGTCCCGGGCGTCGGCCGGCAGGCCCAGGTCGAGGTTCGCGTCCACGGTGTCGCGGCCCTGGTCCTGGAGCTGGTACGCCTGGAGCTTGTGCAGCAGGCCGATGCCGCGCCCCTCGTGGCCGCGCACGTAGAGGACCACGCCGCGGCCCTCCTGCGCGACCCGGGCCAGCGCGGCCTGCAACTGCGGCCCGCAGTCGCAGCGCAGCGAGCCGAACACGTCGCCGGTGAGGCACTCGGAGTGCACCCGCACCAGCACGTCCCGCCCGTCGCCGAGATCGCCCATGACCAGCGCGACGTGCTCGGCCGGGTCGTGCTCGGCGCGGTAGCCGAGCGCCCGGAACACGCCGTACGGGGTGGGCATGCGCGCGTCGGCGGCCAGCTCGACCTGCTTCTCGGTACGCCGCCGGTAGGCGATCAGGTCCGCGATGGTGACCAGCGTCAGGCCGTGCTCGGCGCAGAACTTCTCCAGGTCCGGCAGGCGCATCATGGTGCCGTCGTCGTTGACCAGCTCGCAGAGCACCCCGGCCGGACGCAGCCCGGCGAGCCGGGTCAGGTCCACCGCCGCCTCGGTGTGCCCGGGGCGGCGCAGCACCCCGCCGGCGCGGGCGCGCAGCGGCACCACGTGACCGGGCCGGGCCAGGTCGGCCGGGCCGGTGGCGGCGTCGGCGAGCAGCCGGATGGTGTGCGACCGGTCGGCGGCGGAGATGCCGGTGCTGACGCCCTCCCGGGCGTCCACAGTCACCGTGTACGCGGTGCCGCGCCGGTCCTGGTTGGTGTGGTGCATCGGCGGCAGGTCCAGCCGGTCGCACTCGTCCTCGGTCAGCGGCACGCAGATGTAGCCGGAGGTGTAGCGGACCATGAACGCGACCAGCTCCGGCGTGGCCAGCTCGGCCGCGAAGATCAGGTCGCCCTCGTTCTCGCGGTCCTCGTCGTCGACCACGACCACGGGACGCCCGGCGGCGATGTCCGCCACCGCCTGCTCGATCGAACCGAAAGTGGTCATGCCACGGCCTCCGAGTACGTCGCCGGGATCGGGGCGGGCGCGGTCGCGACGGCCCGGGAGGTGCGCCACCAGCTGTACAGGCCGGCGGCGCAGAACGCGCCGTAGACCAGGTACATGGCGGCTGACGGGTAGAAGCCGCCGCGCAGCAGCAGCGGCACGCCGACCGCGTCGACGGCGATCCAGATCAGCCAGAACTCGACCCAGCCGCGGGCCATGCCGTAGGTGGCGAGCAGGCTGCCGACCAGGATCCAGGCGTCCGGCAGCGGGCCCCACGAGCCCAGCGCGGCCAGCACCGGGTACGCGGCGGCGGTGCCGACGGCGGCGGCCACGAGCAGGCCGAGCCGTTCCGGCCAGGTGGCCCAGCGCGGCACCACGGCCGGCTCGTGCCCGCCGCCGGCTCGGCGGTTGCGCGACCAGCGCCACCAGCCGTACGCGCTGACGGCGAAGAAGAAGACCTGCCGGCCGGCCTGGCCGTAGAGGTCGTGCGCCTGCGGGGTGACGAAGACGCCGCCGAGGAACACGGTGAGCAGCAGCGCGTTGCCGATCATGCCGACCGGCCAGGCCCAGACCACCCGGCGCAGCCCGAGCAGCGCCGAGGCGAGCCCGAAGCCGTTGCCGACGATCTCCCGGACCAGCACCGGCGAACCGGCCACGTGCACCTGGGCGTCGAGCAGCCAGCCGAGCGGGCCCATCACCGCACGCTCCCCGCGCCGCGGTCGCCGAGCAGCCGCTCGACGTACTTGGCCAGCACGTCCACCTCCAGGTTGACCGGGTCGCCGACCTGCTTCGTGCCGAGCACTGTGAGCTTGAGCGTGGTGGGGATCAGCCCGACGGAGAACCAGTCGTCGCCGGCCTCCGCCACGGTCAGCGACACGCCGTCGACGGTGATCGAGCCCTTCTCCACCACGTACCGGGCCAGCCCGGCGGGCAGCCGGAACCGCACCGTCTCCCACTGCGCGGCCGGCTCCCGGGCGACGACCTCGCCGACGCCGTCGACGTGGCCCTGCACCAGGTGCCCGCCGAGCCGGCTGTTGAGCGCGGCGGCGCGTTCCAGGTTGACCGGGTCGCCGGGGCGCAGTGCCCCGAGCGCGGTGCGGCGCAGCGTCTCGCCCATCACGTCGGCGGTGAACACGCCGCCGTCGACGTCGACCACGGTGAGGCAGACGCCGTTCACGGCGATGGAGTCGCCGTGCCGGGCGTCCGAGGTGACGAGCGGGCCGCGGATCGCGACCAGCGCGGAGTCGTCGCCGGTCTCGGTGCTCCGGACGATCTCGCCCAGCTCCTCGACGATGCCGGTGAACATGTCAGGCCTCCCTCTTCCGGGGCAGCGCGGTGATCCGCAGGTCGGGACCGACCCGCGTAACGTCGGTGATCTCCAGGTCGATGGCGTCGGCGATTGTCGTCACGCCGGCGTCGAGCAGCGCGGTGGGACCGGCGCCGAGCAGCTTCGGCGCGACGTACCCGACGATCTTGTCGACCAGGCCGGCGGCGAGGAACGCGCCGGCCAGCGTGGGACCGCCCTCCAGCAGCGCGGCCCGCACGCCCCGGTGGTGCAGCTCCGCGAGCAGCGCCGCCAGGTCGACCCGGCCGTCCGGCCCGGCGCCGACCTCCGCGGCGGTGGCCACCCAGGTGCGGGCGGCGCCGTCGCGCACGCGGGCGTCGGCCGGGGTACGCCCCGAGCTGTCCACCACCACCCGCAGCGGCTGCCGGATGGCCATGGTGCCGTCACGCAGGTTGCGGGCGGTCAGGCGCGGGTCGTCGGCGAGCACGGTGCCCACCCCGGCGAGCACCGCGTCGACGGTGCCGCGCAGCGCGTGCACGTCGATCCGGGCCGCCTCGGAGGTGATCCACATGCTGGTCCCGTCGGCGGCGGCGGAGCGCCCGTCGAGCGTGGCCGCGTACTTCCAGATCAGGTACGGCCAGCCGCGGCGCATCGAGGTGAGCCACGCGACGTTGCCGGCCTCGGCCTCCTGCGCGCGTACCCCCAGCGCGACCTGGACCCCGGCGGCGCGCAGCGTGGCCGCCCCGCCGGAGGCGACCGGGTTGGGGTCGGGCACCGCGATCACCACGCGGGACACCCCGGCGGCGATGAGCGCGTGGCTGCACGGGCCGGTGCGGCCGGTGTGGTCGCAGGGCTCCAGCGTGACCACGGCGGTGCCGCCACGGGCCCGGGTGCCGGCCTGGGCCAGCGCGACGATCTCCGCGTGCGGGCCGCCGGCGTACGCGTGGAAGCCCTCGCCGACGACCTCGCCGTCGGCGTCGAGCAGCACGCAGCCGACCACCGGGTTGGGGCTCGTGGTGCCGAGACCGCGCGCGGCCAGGTCGATGGCACGACGCATCGCCTCGTCGACGGAGACGCTCGCCATGGCCGCCTGTCCTCCCGCTCGCCGGTCACGCGCGGGCGGGTCGGGAGACGACGGCCACGAGAGCCGCGGACACGCGGCGGCGGAGAGACCCGGGGACGGCTACGCCGACCCCGGGGAGCCCGGGCGGCGGCTGAGGGTGCTCAGCGGCCGGCAGGGGCCTCCCCCGTTCCGCGCGCTGTCTCCCATCCGGACTGTCTGGGGGCGGACGAGCCGCACCCCAACCGTCGGCCCCGGATTCTCACCAGGTCCACCGTCCGGCCGAAGCCGTCCGGGTCGCGGGCTTACCACGGTCGGACCGTGGATCACCGCCGGTTCGGAATTTCACCGAGCCCCGCCAGCGCGTGGTGGGTATACGGGAAGTCTTACACGTTCCACCGCGGCGCGCGCCACAGAGGCGAGCTACCTCACAGCAGGACCGCACGATCACGTAACGCCGCGGCGGCGGTCCACCGCCACGTACGAGCCGGGCTGGCTCTTGGCCACCGTCTTCATCTCCGAAGCCACCGCGATCGCCTCCAGCGGGTCGGTGAACCGCTTGCCGGAATCGGAGAGCGACACGCCGATGGAGAGCGTGACGAGCGCGGCGCGGCGGATGTTGCCCCGCCGGTCCTTCAGCTCCACGAAGCCGCGTTCCCGGTCGGTGGGGTCGTAGAGCGCGTCCGCGGCCTTCTCGAAGTCGACGACGGCCCGGCTGGTCAGCGGCCGGACCTGGCTGGGGGTGCAGACGATGACGAAGTCGTCGCCGCCGACGTGACCGAGGAACGCCGGCGGCACCCCGATCGACACCACCGCCCGGTGCAGGCTGCGGGCCAGGGCCGAGATGAACTCGTCGCCGCGCACGAAGCCGTACCGGTCGTTGACGCTCTTGAACCGGTCGATGTCGATGTAGCCGACGGCGTAGTCGACGCCGGTGCGTACCCGGTCGCTGATCTCCCGCCGGATCCGGCTGTTGCCGGGCAGGCCGGTCAGCGGCGAGACCTCCCGGAACTCCTTGTTGCGCCGCAGCGTGGAGTTGACCCGGGCCACCAGCTCCAGCGTGTCGAACGGCTTGACCAGGTAGTCGTCGGCGCCGACGCTGAGCCCGTTGACCTTGTCCTGGGTCATCCCCTTGGCGGTGAGCATGATCACCGGCAGGGCCGAGGTCATCGGGTCGGCGCGCAGCCGCCGGGTCAGCTCCAGCCCGTCGACGCGCGGCATCATCAGGTCGACCACTGCGAGGTCGGGCCGCTGCCGCTCGATGATCTCCAGCGCCTCCTGGCCGTCGGCGGCGTGCAGCACCTCGAAGCCGTGCAGGCGCAGATTGAACTCGACGAAGCGGGCGATGTCCTCGTCGTCGTCGACGACGAGGATCACGTCGGGTCGCTCGCCGGCCGGGTCCATCTCAGGCCCCGGTCATCGCACGTTCCGCCAGGCCCCGCAGGCGGCGTACGGCCTCCGCGGGGTCGTCGGCGCCGTAGACGGCGGTGCCCGCGACGAACGCGTCGGCGCCGGCCTCGGCGGCCTGCTCGATGGTGTCCGCGGCGATGCCCCCGTCGACCTCGATGCGCAGCTCCAGGTGCCCGCTGTCGACGTACCGGCGGGCCGCGCGCACCTTGTCCAGCAGGTGCGGCAGGAAACGCTGGCCGCCGAAGCCGGCCTTGATCGTCATGATCAGCAGCGTGTCGAAGCTCGGCAGCAGCTCCAGGTACGGCTCGATCGGGGTGTCCCGGTCGATCGCCAGCCCCGCCTTCGCCCCGGCCGAACGCAGGTCCTTGGCCAGCGCCACCGGGTCGTCGCACGCCTCGGCGTGGAACGTGACGTTGTACGCCCCGGCGTCGGCGTACCCGGGCGCCCAGCGGCGCGGGTCGGTGATCATCAGGTGCACGTCGAACGGGATCCCGGTGACGGCGCGCAGGCTCTGCACCACGGGCAGCCCGATGGTCAGGTTCGGCACGAAGTGGTTGTCCATGACGTCCACGTGCAGCCAGTCGGCGGCGGACTCCACGGCACGGACCTCGTCGGCGAGGCGGGCGAAATCGGCGGCCAGGATGCTGGGCGCGACGATCGGCGGCGGTACGGTCACCGGGCCAGTGTACGAACGCGATGATCCGGAGGTCGCGGCACGCCTCCCGGAACGACCATCGGTCACCCCGCCGTCACCCGCGGTGCACAATCCGGCCGTCCGGAGAGAAAGTCGGCACGAATAGTCGCCGGTGACTGGCCGATCGATTGAAAGATGACGAAACTCCTACAGGGACGGTCACGTATGCTGCACGCCCGGGCGCGGGGGACGCCGGTCGGGCCTGTGTCGACCGGCTGCCATCTCTCCCGGAAGGGGCGGACGATGCGACGGTGGCTCCTCGTGCTCGCGCTGGCCGGCGCCGCGACCGCGGTGCTCGCGGGTTGCGCTCAGACACACCGGGCCGACGGCGACCTGATCGACGACTGGGCGGCACTGCCGGCGCCGCAACTGTTCGTCCCGGCGACCGAGGCGTGCCTGCCGCGGCTGAGCACAGTGGTCGCCGCCGCCACGTACGAGACGGTGAACTGCGCGGGCAGCCACCTGGCCGAGACCGTGCACGTCGGCCGCTTCTCCGGCGCGGCGGCGCGGGGCGTACGCCCGGAACCCGGCTCCCCGGCGCTGCGCACCGCGCGCGCCGAGTGCGACCAGCGGGCCCGGGAGATGATCGGCGGGGACTGGCGGGCCGCCCGGCTGACCCTGAACATCGCGCTGCCGACAGTCACCGCCTGGACGTCCGGCGCCCGCTGGTTCCGCTGCGACCTGGCCGAGACCGACAGCATCGACAACACCCGCCCGGTCAACCGGGTCGGCAGCCTGCGCGGCGCGCTCGTCGGCGACAACCCGCTGCTGCACAGGTGCTTCGACCCGAAACTGATCGGCCAGAACCTCAACTACATGGCCCCGGTGCTGTGCACCGAACCGCACCGGGCGGAGTTCGTCGGCGTGTACGAGGAACGCGACATGAGCTGGGCGGAGTTCACCCGGGGCGCGCCCGCCACACACCGGCGCTGCATGACGCTCATCGCCGCGTTCGCCGAGGTGCCGGACAACGCCGAACTGCCCTACCGGGCCGGGTCCATCTTCTACCCGCCGTCGCAGCGGGAGTGGGAGGAGGGCGACCGGGGCGTGCGCTGTTTCCTGTGGAGCGACGACCGCAAGCTGAACCGCTCGGTGCGCGGCGCCGGACCCGAGGGACTCCCTGTCACCTGAACGGCTGCCGTATGCTGCACCGCCGAGGCGTACCGGGTGACCGGACGGCGCCGGACGCGCGGGGAGGTCGGTCGGGATGCGGCGATGGTGGGTGGCGGTCACCGTGGGCGCGGCGCTGACGCTGGCGCTCGGCGGCTGCGCGGCGCCGGCCGGAGTGGACCGCGACCTGGTCGACGACTGGCCCGCGTTCGCCGCGCCGGTCGGTTTCGTGCCGAAGTCCGGGGCCTGCCATCCCACGGTCGCCGACGTCGGCTACCTCAGCGGCTACCAGCCGGTCGACTGCGCCACCCCGCACCGCACCGAGACGCTGCACGTCGGCACGATGACCGGCGCGGAGGCGGAGCGTTCCGCGCCCCCGCGTACCGGTTCGGCGGGAATGCGTGCCGCGCACGCCGACTGCGCCCGCCAGGTCACCCGGGCCGTCGGCGGGGACTGGCGCGGCGGGCGGCTGCGCCTGGCCGTGGTCCTCCCCTCGGCGCTCGCGTGGTCCGGCGGCGCCCGCTGGTACCGCTGCGACGTCGCGGAGATCACCGATCTGGACGAGGGCGCCGTGTCGCAGCGCACCGGCAGCCTGCGGGGCGCGCTGAAGCCCGGCTCCAAGCTCGCGCTCGGCTGTTTCAACCCGAAGCTGAGCAAGAACGAGGTGCAGTCGATGCGGCCGGTGGCCTGCACGAGCAAGCACCACGCCGAGTTCGTCGGCGTCTACCAGGCGCCGGACATCAGCTACGCGGAGTTCGACCGCACGTCGCTGCGGACGCACAAGGCCTGCCGCGGCCTGATCGCCAAGTACGCCGGGCTGCCGAACGACGGCAACATGCAGTACCGGGCCGGCACCATCATCTACCACCCGTACGAGGAGCAGTGGCGCGACGGCGACCGGGGGGTGCAGTGCTTCCTGTGGGTCTCCGGGCGGGCGCTGACCCGCTCGGTCAAGGGCGCTGGCGCCAAGGCGCTGCCGATCAACTGAGGCCCGGGCGGGGCGGGCACGCTCGCCCACCCCGCCCGGTACCGCTCAGCCGACCTGCAGCGTCACGTCGTCAACGACGAAGCTGGTCTGCAACGAGGCGTCCTCGACCCCGGTCCACTTCAGCGTGACCGTCTGACCGGCGTACGCGGCCAGGTTGAAGGTGCGCTGGGTGTAGCCGGTGGCCTTGTTCAGGTTCGAGTACGTGGCCAGCGTGGTCGAACCGACCTGCACGGTCAGCTTGTCGTACGCGGTCGAGGTGGTTGTCTCGGCCGTGTCGATGTGCAGCCAGAACGAGAACGTGTAGCTGCTGCACCCGGCCGGCAGCGTGACCGACTGGGACAGCGACTCGGTACGCGAGGAGCCGTACCCGTTCATCCACGCCTTGTACGACCCGGTGCGGGCCGCCTGGCTGGAGCTGTTGGTGATCACGCCGGAGCTGGCCGTCCACGGCGCGGTGCCGGACTCGAAGCTGCTGTTGCCGATGAGCTGGCCGCCGGTGCAGCCGCCGCTGCCGCCGGTCACGGTGATCGTGTAGCTGGCGGTGCGGGTGGCCGAGCCGGTGCCGGTCACGGTGAGGGTGAACGTGCCGGTGGTGGCCGACGACGAGGCGGTGACGGTCATGGTGGCCGAGCCGCCCGAGGTGACCGAGGACGGGCTGAAGCTCACCGAGACGCCGCTCGGGGCGCCGCTGGCGGACAGCGCCACGGTCTGCGCGCTGCCGGCGGTGGTGGCGGTGCTGACGGTGGCGGTGGTGGAGCCGCCCCGGGCGACGCTGCCGGAGGTGGGGCTCACCGAGACGGAGAAGTCGTTCGTCGGCGTGCCGCCGCCGACCGCGAGCGCCCAGATCGTGTACGCCACGCCGTCCGCGGCCCGGTTGAGGATGGTCGTGTTGATGTTGCTGGTGTTGTCGCAGGAGCGGTGGTAGCACCCGTCGTACGCCGCGCCCGCGGTGCCGCCCCACTTGCTGGCCTGCGCCGAGGTCTTGGTGTAGCTGGCGCCGGCCGCGTAGCCGGAGGTCTGGATGCCGGCGTTGGCGAACGAGTAGTCGTCCGAGCGGCCCTGCCCCTCGGTGTTCTCCTCCGGCGAGATGCCGAACGAGTCCCAGTACGCCTTCAGCGGGGCGGCGGTGGCCGAGGTGATCCGGTTGATGAAGTAGCCGCCGTTCGGCGAGCCCACCATGTCGAAGTTGTAGTAGCCCTTGATGTAGCCGCGCTGGGTGGAGCTGAGCTGGTTGACGTAGTGCTTGGAGCCCTGCAGGCCCTGCTCCTCGCCGTTCCACCAGGCGAACCGGACCCGCTTGGTCATGGTCGGGTTCTGCGCGGCGAGCACCAGGGCGTTCTCCAGCAGCGTGGCCGAGCCGGAGCCGTTGTCGTTGATGCCGGGGCCGGCGGCGACGCCGTCCAGGTGGGCGCCGAACATGACGACCTGGTCGGACGGGCCCTGCGGCCACTCGGCGATCAGGTTGTTGCCCGGGTAGGTGCAGGTGGAGCAGTTCTGCTCGGTGACCGTGTAGCCGGCGGCCTGGAGCTTGCTCTTGACGTAGTTGACCGACGCCGTGTAGCCGGCCGAGCCGGCCCGCCGGTTGCCGCCGTTGCTGGTGGCGATGGAGTTGAACTGGGTGAGGTGGGCCTGGACGTTGCTCAGCGAGACGTCCGGCGCGGCGAGCGCGGCGACGGCCGGGGCGGGGGCGGCCGGGGCGGGCGCGGCGGAGGCGGTGCCGGCCAGGCTCGCCGTCGTCAGGGTGGCGACGAGGGCGAGCGCGAGGCTCGTGGTCGGCGTTCTGCGTCTCATGGAGACTCCTCGTGGGGGTTCGGCGGGCGGGGTGCCGGGACCGGTGGTCGAAACAGTTACATGCATCGATCACGCAGTCAACGGGCTGTCACATCCCACCGACCCCCTCTGCCCACCGGGATGCCGCACACGCTCCATCCCTCCCCATTTCTCCGCATGGTGATCAAGGAGTTCGTGTCCGGGCACGGCCCGGGGACACGAACTCCTTGATCGACTGCGAGAGGTGTGGGTCAGGCCCGGCGCAGGACCGCCAGGAACATGGCGTCGGTGCCGTGGCGGTGCGGCCACAGCTGCACCGTGGGGCCGTCACCCAGGCCCGGCATGCCGGCCGGCAGCAGCGGACGCGCGTCGACGAAGTCGACGGCGAAACCGCACCGCCGGGCCGCCTCGGTCACCGTCACGTGCGTCTCCACCACGTGCGGCGAACACGTCACGTACGCCACCACGCCGCCCGGCCGGACCGCCCGCAGCGCGGCGGTGAGCAGTTCGCGCTGCAACCGGGTCAGCGGCGGCAGGTCCGACGGCTGGCGGCGCCACCGCGACTCCGGGCGGCGGCGCAGCGCGCCCAGCCCGGTGCACGGCGCGTCCACGAGCACCCTGTCGAAGTGGGCCTCCGGCAGCTTCGGGTCGCCGCCCACCGTGCGTCCGTCGGTGTGCAGCACCGTCACCGGCAGCCCACGGGTCGCCTGCTCCACCAGTCGGGCCCGGTGCTCGGCCACCTCGACCGCGGTGAGCCGCGCGCCACGGATCGCGGCGAGCGCGCCGAGCAGGCCCGACTTGCCGCCCGGACCGGCACACAGGTCCAGCCAGCGGCCGTCCGGACCGTCCAGCGGGGCCGCCGCCAGCGCGTCCGCCACCAACTGGGAACCCTCGTCCTGGACGTGCGCGCGGCCCTCGGCCACCGCCGCCAGGTCACCCGGCGCGCCGCCGGGCAGATAGACCGCGTACGGCGAGAACGCGCCGGGGGCGCCGCCCACCTCGTCGGCGAGCGCCACCGGATCGGCCAGGCCCGGCCGGGCGCACAGGTGCACCGGCGGGCGCTCGTTGTCCTCGATGAGCAGCCGGGTCGTCTCACCCATGTCGCCGCCGAGCGCCTCGGCGAACGACCGCACGATCCACTGCGGATGGCTGTACGCCAGCGCGAGGTGCCCGATCGGGTCGGTCTCCGGCGCCGGGGCGAGCTTGGCCACCCAGGCGTCGGCGTCCCGGGTGGTGATCTCGCGGAGCACGGCGTTGGCGAACCCGGTGGCACCCGGCCCGACGGACCGGACCAGGTCCACAGTCGACGACACCGCCGCGTGCGGGGGCACCCGGGTGTGCAGGATCTGGTACGCCCCGAGCCGCAGCGCGTCGCGCACCGGCGGGTCGATGCGCTGCACGTCCCGCCCGGCCGCGTCGGTGACGATCGCGTCGAGGGTGCCGGTGTGCCGCAGCGTGCCGTAGGTCAGCTCGGTGGCGAACGCGGCGTCCCGGCCGGACAGGCCGGCCTCGCGCAGCATCGCCGGGAGCACCAGGTTGGCGTACGCGTCGTCGCGGTGCACCGCGGCGATCGCCTCGTAGGCGATCTGCCGGGGCAGGTCGACGGCCGGACGGACCGGGCGCCCGCCCCGCCGGTCCCCGCCCCGCCGGTCACCGCGCTCACGGTCACCGCCGAACCGGTCGCCGGCACGCCGGTCCGCGGCGGGCCGGTCGGAAGGCTGCCGGGCGCCGCGCTCACGGTCGCCGAACCGGTCGCCGCCAGGTCGCTCGGAGCCGGGCCGCTCGGAGCCGGGCCGGTCGGCGTACCCCCGGGAGCGCTCGTCCCCGGCGGGCCGGTCCGGACGCGACGGCCCCGTCACGCGAACACCTCGCCCGCGGTGACCCGGGCGCCCCGCGCCCAGTCGCCGGCGGGCATCGCCTTCTTGCCGGCGGCGCGCACCTCGCCGAGGCGCACCGGCGTGGTGGCGGTGCCGACGAGCACGCCGGACTTCTCCACGTGCAACTCCCCCGGCTTCAGCTCCGGGCCCTCGGGCAGCGGGGTGACCGGGCCGAGCTTGACCCGGTCGTCGCGGAACGTGGTCCACGGGCCGGGCGCGGGCGTGCAGGCGCGGATGCGCCGGTCGACAGCGAACGCGGGGTCGCCCCAGCGGACCCGGGCGTCCTCCACCGTCAGCTTCGGGGCGAGCGAGACGCCGTCGGCGGGCTGCGGCACGGCCCGGGCGGTGCCGGCGCCGATCGCGTCCAGCACGGCGACCAGCAGCCCGGCACCGGAGTGCGCGAGCCGTTCCAGCAGGTCGCCGGAGGTGTCGGCGGGGCGGATCTCGTCGGTGACGGTGCCGTAGACCGGGCCGGTGTCCAGCCCCTCCTCCAGCTCGAAGACGCTGGCCCCGGTCAGCTCGTCACCGTGCAGCACGGCGTGCTGCACGGGCGCGGCGCCGCGCCAGGCGGGCAGCAGCGAGAAGTGCAGGTTGATCCAGCCGTGCCGGGGGATCTCCAGCGCCACCGGCGGCACCAGCGCGCCGTAGGCGACCACCGGTACGCAGTCCGGCGCCAGCTCGCGCAGCCGGTCGAGGAACTCCGGCTCGCGCGGACGGGCCGGGGTGAGCACCTCGACGCCGTGCGCGTCGGCCCACGCGCCCACGGGCGAGCGGACCAGCCCACGGCCACGACCGGCCGGGGCGTCGGGGCGGGTGACCACGGCGAGCAGCTCGTGCCCGGAGGCGGCGATCGCGTCCAGGGCCGGTACGGCGACAGCCGGCGTGCCGGCGAAGACAAGGCGCATCCGGGTCACCGCCCCAGGCCGAACGGGTTGCCGGCGGCGTGCGGGCTGAGCTTGACCGTCGGCGGGGCGGCCTGGTCGTACCACTCGGCCTGGCGGATCGCCTTCATGGCCTCCTTGCGGCCGGCCGGGTCGAGCCGGTCGACGAAGAGGACGCCGTCGAGGTGGTCGGTCTCGTGCTGCACGCAGCGGGCCATCAGGCCGGTGCCGACGATCTGCAACGGATCGCCGTAGCCGTTGAAGCCCTTGGCGATCACGTTCTGCCGGCGCTTGGTGTCGAAGTAGAGCCCGGGGATGGACAGGCAGCCCTCCGGGCCGTCCTGCTCCTCTTCGTCGGGGAACTCCAGCACCGGGTTGACCAGGTGGCCGAGGACGTCGTCGACGTCGAAGGTGAACACCCGCAGGCCCACCCCGAGCTGCGGCGCGGCCAGGCCGGCACCGCTCTGCTCGCGCATCGTGTCGGTCAGGTCGGCGATCAGCTTGCGCAGCTCGGCGTCGAAGTCGACGACCGGGTCGGCCGGCGTGCGCAGCACCGGATCGCCGAACAGACGGATGGGCTGGACGGTCACTCGGCGTGGCTCCTTGTCTGGGTCGAACGATGCGCGTCCAGTCTACGGAGTCGGCCCGGCCGCCCCGGGTGGCGTACCGGCAACGGTGACCGGGGACGCCTCCCGGCCCACGCGCACCGGCATCGTGGCGTGGCCACGCAGGGTGAGCCGGACCCGCCGTTCGGGCCGGCCCGCGAGGGCCAGCTCCGGCAGCCGGCGCAGCAGCAGCGGGAACGCCACCTGCGCCTCCAGCCGGGCCAGCGCCGCGCCGAGGCAGTAGTGCGGCCCGGCGCCGAAGGACAGCGGCGCGCTCTGCGCCCGCCACGGGTCGAAGCGGGCCGGATCGGGATAGCGGCGGGGATCGCGGTTGGCCGCGCCGAGCAGCACGATGACCCAGCTCTCCGGCGGCAGGTCGACGTCGCCGTACCGGGACGGCGCGGTGCTCATCCGCGAGGTGAGCTGCACCGGCGAGTCGTAGCGCAGCAGCTCGTCGACGTAGGCGGACGCGAGGTCGGACCGCTCGCGCAGGGCCGCCGCGGCGCGCGGATGCTCCAGCAGCGCCACCAGGCCGTTGCCGAGCAGGTTGGTGGTGGTCTCGAAGCCCGCCACCAGCAGCACGATCAGGTTGGCCAGCAGCTCGTCGCCGGAGAGCCGGTCACCGCCGTCGTGTGCCTGGACCAGCGCGGTGGTGAGGTCGTCGGCCGGCGCGCGGCGGCGGGCCGCCACCAGCTCGGTGAAGTAGGCGCGCAGCTCCGCCGCGCCCCGGTCGGCCACCGCCAGCTCGTCGGCGGTGATCTCCGGCTCGAGCACGCCGGTCAGGTCGGTGGCCCAGCGCCGGAACAGCGGCCGGTCCGCCGCCGGCACGCCGAGCAGCGCGCAGATCACCCCGACCGGCAGCGGGTACGCGAACGCGGCCATGAAGTCGACCGGCTCGTCGGCGGCGAGCATCGCGTCGACCAGTTCGTCGGCCTGTGCCCGCACCACGTCGCGCATGGCGGCGATCCGGCGCGGGGTGAACGCGCCCGCGGCCAGCCGCCGCATCCGGCTGTGGTCGGGCGGGTTGGTGCGCAGCATCGACCGGGAGATCGACATCACCGCTGGACTCTCCCGCCAGCCCGGCATGAACTGGTCGCGCAGCGCGTCGTCCATCACCCCGAACCGGGGGTCGCGCAGGATCGCGTCGGCCTCGGCGTAGCCGGTGACCACGTAGAAGACCGGCCCGGCCTGGACCACCGGGCCGTGCGCGCGCAGCCGCTCGTACGTCGGATAGGGGTCGACGCGACCCTCGGGGGACATCAGCAGCGCGAGCGCGTCGGTCGGATCCACGATTCCGCCTCCCCAGGCATCGGAGGCCTTCATCATGCTCCGGCCCGCCGGGCCGGGTGAACCCGTGCCGGCGAGGTGGCGGTGTCCCCGCGCGGTCAGGCGCCGGCGCCCGGCTCCCCGGCGAGCACCGGGCCGCCGCCGAGCAGCGCGTGCTCCGGCAGCGGCAGGGTGATGCCGTGGGCGTCCTCCCAGTCGTGGATCAGCCCCGGCCGGGCCTGCGCGGTGAAGTAGTCGACGGCGCTGATCCCGCCGACCACCGGCTCGTCCACCTCGGCGACCAGCCGGGCCGCGACCATCGGCAGGCCGGCGCGCACGGCCGCGCTGAGCCGCCGGTGCCCGTCGACGACGAAGAAGTACTCGCCGGTGTAGCCGATGCTCAGCGGCTCCGGCTCGTCGCCGCTGTCGGCCGCCTCGGCGGCGGCGTCGGCGTCCCAGAGGCCGCGCAGCGTCGACACGTCCTCGGTGGGGTACACCCGGTTCGGGTCGAGCAGCAGCAGCGGCCGGCCGGCACGCAGCACGTCCGCGCCGAGGCGGCCCTCGTAGACGTCGATGACGTGCGAGATGACCTGCTCCGGGTTGGCCCGGGTGGTGTCGCAGACCAGGTCGTAGTTGCGCAGGCGGGCCTTGTCGACGCCGTACCGGACGATGAACCGGCCGCGCTCGCTCTCGCTGCGCTCGCGCAGCTTGGTCCGCGCCTCCTCCAGCGAGGTGTAGCTCTCGGCCGGGCCGGACGGGCGGGCCAGCACCCGCCGGGCCGCCTCGCTCGGCTCGGTGATCATGTGCACCTTGAGCGCGTCGGTGAAGAAGTGCCAGGCCAGGCGGGAGTCCATGACCAGGGACTCGCCCGAGGCGGCGATGTCGCGCTGGAGCTGGTCGACGTAGCCGTCGACAGCCTGGTCCAGCTCGGCGTGCAGGTTGAGCTGGAGGGCGGTCATCTGCCGCTCCTGGGCCATCTGGCGGTAGAGGTCGCCGACGCTGACGCGGCGCAGCCCGAGCCGCTTGGCGATCTCGACCGAGACGGTGCTCTTGCCACTGCCGAGGTCACCGTTGAAGACGATCGACTGACGAACGGTCACGACTGGTCCACCCCTGCTCACCGGCTGACTGACGACATCGAGTGTCGGCCCGACGTGCTCTGGCACCCGCCGCGCCGCGTCCCGCGCGGGGAAACCGCGCGGCTGGGCATGACGGGCGATGCTATCACCGCCCGCCACTCGATTGCCGGACCAGGTGTGCGGCAAACCCCAGCTCACGACCGTGCGCGAGGGTGCGCGTGCGCACCGTCACGCCGCTCGCGTCTGTCAGAACAGGGTGAGCGGATCGACCTGGAGCCGCACCGGGTCAGGCGCCTTGCGGGCGCTGCGCTGCCCGGCGGCGGCGTGCAGCGCCTCGGCCAGCGCGACTGCCCGGGACCGGGGCACCCGTACCAGCATCCGCTCCCTGCCCTCGTCGGCCGGCACCGGGCCGAGCACCTCGGCGTCGCCCGGCAGCCGGGCGCCGGCGAGCAGGTCGGCCACCGCCTCGGCCGCGCCGGTGACGCTCGCCATCCGCACGGCGGGCGGGAAGCCCAGCTCCCGCCGCTCGGCCAGTTCCCGGGCGGCGAACCACGCGGAGTCCCAGCGCAGCAGCGCCTGCACCGGGGCCAGCGCGCCGTCGGCGACCACCACCACCCGGCCGCCCGCCGTACCGGGCCGGGCCAGCGCGGCGGCGGCCATCCACCGCCGCAACGCCTCCTCGCCGGCCCGCAGGTCGGCCCGGGTCAGCAGCGCCCACGAGTCGAGCAGCAGCACCGCGCCGTAGCCGCCCTCGGCGACCGGCTCGGCGCCCGGGGTGGCGATGACCAGCCCGGCACCGCCCGGCACGCTCGCCAGCACCTCCTCGCGCCCCGAGGTGCGCACCGGCACGCCGGGGAACGCCCGGCCCAGCTCCTCGGCGGTCCGCCGGGCGCCGGTCACCGAGGCGCGCAGCCGCCGCCCGCCGCACTCCGGGCAGGCGTACGCGGCGGCCACCCGGCCGCACCAGCGGCAGGCGGGCGTGCCCTGCGCCGAGGGCAGGGCGAGCGGCCCGGCGCAGTGCGGGCAGCGGGCCGGGGCGCGGCACTCGGCGCAGGCCACCGACGGCACGTAGCCCCGGCGGGGCACCTGCACCAGCACCGGCAGGTCCGCGCGCAGCGCGTCCCGGGCGGTGGTCCAGGCCAGGCTCGGCAGCCGCGCCGAGGCCGCGCCGGGATCGCGGGCCAGTTGCGGGTCGTCGCCGGTGGGCGCCATGGCCGGGGTACGCGCGCGCACCACCGCCCGGTCGGCCGTCACCTCGCGCGCCCAGCCGGTCTCCACCAGCAACTGCGCCTCCGCGGTACGCGCGTAACCGCCGACCAGCGCGGCGGCCTCACCGAGCCGCGCCCGGGTGAGCAGCACGTCCCGGGCGTGCGGGTAGGGCGCGCGGGGCTCGGCGTGCAGGTCGTCGCCGTCGTCCCAGATCGCCACCAGGCCGAGCCGCCGCACCGGGGCGAACATCGCCGCCCGGGTGCCGATCACCACGTCGGCCTCGCCCGCGCGGGCGGCGAGGAAGGCCCGGTAGCGGCGGGCCGGGCCGTCGGCGGCGGTGAGGCGTACGTGCCGTCCCGCGCCGAGCACGGCGGTCAGGGCGGCGTCGAGGCGGTCCAGGTCGCGGGCGTCGGCCACCACGACCACCGCGCCCCGGCCGCCGGCCACAGTGGCCGCGACCGCGTCGGCGTACCGGTCGGCCCAGTCCTCCCCCGGCAACGCGGACCAGACCGCGCGGGCGGGCCGGCCGTCGGTGAGCGCGCGCAGCAGCGCCGTCCCGGCCGGGTAGTCCCGCCAGCCGCGCGGGTCCACCTCCGCCCGGGCGGACGCGGTGCTCTCGGCGGGCGCTTGACCGCCGTCGGGTGCGGGCCCGTCGGTGGACGGCGCGGCGGCGTCCGTGACTGCCTTCTCGGCGCGGGCGTGCCGGGGCGGCACCGCGAGCCGGAGCACGTCGGCCAGGCTGCCGGCGTACCTGTCGGCGACCGCGCGGGCCAGCCGGGCCACCTCCGGGGAGAGCACCGGCACCGGGGAGACGACCTTCTCCAGGTACGCGAGCTTCGGGTGCTCGGACGACTCGGCGCGCTCCAGCAGCCAGCCGTCGACGAGTTGCCCGGCGAACCGCACCTTCACCCGCACCCCGGCCCGGGCGTCGGCGTCGAGCGCCTCGGGCACCAGGTAGTCGAACGGGCGGTCGAGGTGCGGCAGCGGGACGTCCACGCAGACGCGCGCGACCGGCGACCCCGGTGCGGGTCGCCGGTCGCGGCGCGTGGTGGCGGTCAGGCTCCCGCGGCCGACTTGAGGTCGGCGGCCCGGTCGGTGCCCTCCCAGGTCAGCTCCGGCAGCTCCCGGCCGAAGTGGCCGTACGCGGCGGTCTGCTGGTAGATCGGGCGCAGCAGGTGCAGGTCCCGGATGATGGCGGCCGGACGCAGGTCGAACACCTCGGCCACGGCCTTCTCGATCGAGGCGACCGGCACGGTCTCGGTGCCGAACGTCTCGATGAACAGGCTCACCGGGTGCGCCTTGCCGATCGCGTACGCGACCTGCGCCTCGCACCGCTCGGCCAGCCCGGCGGCGACCACGTTCTTGGCCACCCAGCGCATCGCGTACGCGGCCGACCGGTCGACCTTCGACGGGTCCTTGCCGGAGAACGCGCCGCCGCCGTGCCGGGCGTATCCGCCGTACGTGTCCACGATGATCTTCCGGCCGGTCAGGCCGGCGTCGCCCATCGGGCCGCCGATCTCGAACCGCCCGGTCGGGTTCACCAGCAGCCGGTAGCCCTCGGTGTCCAGGCCGAGGCCCTCCAGCTCGGGGGCGATGACGTGGTCCCGGATGTCCGGGGTGAGCAGCGACTCCAGCGAGATGTCCGCCGCGTGCTGGCTGGACACGACCACGGTGTCGAGCCGGACCGGGCGCAGCCCGTCGTACTCGATCGTCACCTGGGTCTTGCCGTCCGGCCGCAGGTAGGGAACCGTGCCGTCCTTGCGCACCGCGGCGAGCCGGCGGGACAGCCGGTGCGCCAGCGCGATCGGCAGCGGCATCAGCTCGGGCGTCTCCGAGCAGGCGAAGCCGAACATCATGCCCTGGTCGCCGGCGCCCTGCGCGTCCAGCGCGCTCTCCGACCCGCCGGTACGCAGCTCGAAGGCGTTGTCGACGCCCTGGGCGATGTCCGGCGACTGGGCGCCGATGGACACGCTGACGCCGCAGGACGCGCCGTCGAAGCCCTTCTTCGACGAGTCGTAGCCGATGCCGAGGATGGTCTCGCGGACGATGGTCGGGATGTCGGCGTACGCCTTCGTGGTCACCTCGCCCGCCACGTGCACCTGGCCGGTGGTGATCAACGTCTCCACCGCGACCCGGCTGTGCGGGTCCTGGGCGAGCAGGGCGTCGAGAATGCCGTCACTGATCTGGTCGGCGATCTTGTCCGGGTGGCCCTCCGTGACCGATTCGGACGTGAAGAGACGTGTCACGGCACTCCTAAGCATGTGAAGACTTCTAAAGGTCGCTCGGCGGCAGTTTAACCGTCCTCGTTACGCCGTGACCCTCTTAAAACGTGCTGACCAACCGTCAGGAAGGCAACGGCAATCGCTGGCGGACGAGGTCCCAGACCGCGTCGGCGACGGCCTCCTTGGGCTGCTCGGCCAGCCGGTGCACGGCGCCGTCGGCGCCGATCACGGTAACCGCGTTGGTGTCGGCGCCGAAGACCTTGTCCACGCCGACCTCGTTGACGACGATCAGGTCGGCCCTCTTGCGGGCCAGCTTGGCCCGGCCGTTGGCCTCCGCGTCGTCGGTCTCGGCGGCGAAGATCACAAGCACCTGCCCGGGCCGGCGGACGCGCCCCAGCTCGGCGGCGATGTCGGGATTGGTGACCAGCTCGATGGTCGGCGCGACGCCGTCGTCTGACTTCTTGATCTTCCCGCTGGCATAGGTGGCGGGCCGGAAGTCCGCCGGCGCGGCGGCCATCACCACGGCGTCCGCGTCGGCGGCCGCCGCGATCGTGGCGGCGCGCAGCTCCTCGGTGGTGCCCACCCGCACCACGTCCGCCCCGGCCGGGTCGGGCAGCGCCACGTTGGCCGCGACGAGCGTGACCCGGGCGCCCCGGGCCACGGCCGCGCGGGCGAACGCGTACCCCTGCTTGCCGGACGACCGGTTGCCCAGGAACCGGACCGGGTCCAGCGGCTCGCGGGTGCCTCCGGCGGTGACCACGACGTGCCGGCCGGCCAGGTCGGCCTCGGCGCCGCGGGCCAGCGCCCGGCGGGCCACCGCGAAGATCTCCGCCGGGTCGGGCAGCCGGCCCTTGCCGGTGTCCCGCCCGGTGAGCCGGCCCACCGCGGGCTCGATCACGCGGACGCCGCGCGAGCGCAGCGTGGCCACGTTCGCCACGGTGGCCGGGTGCTCCCACATCTCGGTGTGCATGGCCGGGGCCAGCAGCACCGGGCAGCGCGCGGTCAGCAGCGTGTTGGTGAGCAGGTCGTCGGCGAGGCCGTGAGCGGCCTTGGCGATCAGGTCGGCGGTGGCAGGGGCGACCACGACCAGGTCGGCGTGCTGCCCGAGCCGCACGTGCGGCACCTCGTGCACGTCGGACCAGACGTCGTCGGCGACCGGCCGGCCGGACAGGGCCGCCCAGGTCGGCGCCCCGACGAAGCGGAGCGCCGAGGCGGTCGGCACCACCCGGACCCGGTGACCCGACTCGGTGAAGAGCCGGAGCAGCTCACACGCCTTGTAGGCGGCGATGCCGCCGCCGACCCCGAGGACGATCTCGGCGGGCATCGGCGCGGGCGTGGTTACGGCTGGTCGGTCGGCTCGGCGGTGAGCAGGCCCGCGTTGATCTCGCGCATGGCGATGGAGAGCGGCTTCTCCTGCGGGGTGGTCTCCACCAGCGGGCCGACGTACTCCAGCAGGCCCTCACCGAGCTGGCTGTAGTAGGCGTTCACCTGACGGGCACGCTTGGCGGCGAAGATGACGAGCGCGTACTTCGAGGTGGTCTTCTCGAGCAGCTCGTCGATCGGCGGGTTGGTGATGCCCTCGGGGTTGGTGGCGATGGATCCCACGAATTAAACCTCTGCGTCTCGTGCGCCGCCCGCGGGCGGTCGGGCCGGAGCCAGGAAGGACGAACCGAGTAATCCTACCAGCTCCGCCGCGGCGCGCTCGGTGTGGTCGTGTGAGACCTCGTGGGCGAGGAGGGCCGCGACGTCCGGGGCGGCCCGGTACGCCGGCGGCGCGAGCAGCACCAACCGGGCGCCGGGCGCCGCCGCCCGTACCGCCAGCGCGCCGGCCGGGTCGAGCGGCAGCAGCACCGGCCGCCCCTCGGCCAGCCGCGCGCGCACCTGGGCCCGGGGCACCCCCCGGCGGTACGGCCCGATCCGGCACCACTCCAGCAGCTCCCCGGCGGCGATCAGGCGGTCGAAGCCGGGCGCGTCGAGGAAGACGCGGTCCACGCCGTCGCGCTCGTCCGGGCGCGGTGGCCGGGTGGTGGCGACCACCGGGACCCAGACAGACGCAAGGCGCGCCCGGACGGCCTCGACGACACTGCTCCGGCCGGACCCGGAGGGACCGGTCAGGACAGTGAGCCGAGCCACCGAGCGCGCCTCGTCATCCGTGCTCACCGCTTGTTTCTACACGGCGGGCCGTTCAGTTCGCGGCGAACTCTCCGAGCAGAGCCTTGCGCTGCTGCTCGCCGAGGCCGCGCAGGCGACGGCTGTCCGCGATCTTGAGCTTCTCCATGATCTGGGTGGCCCGGATCTTGCCGATGCCCGGCATCGCCTGGAGCACGGCCGAAACCTTCAGCTTGCCCACGACGTCGTCGGACTCGGCCCGCTCGAGGACGGTGGCGAGGGTGGTCTTGCCCTGCTTGAGCTGCTCCTTCAGCTCAGCGCGGGCCTTGCGGATCTCCGCGGCCTTCTCCAGCGCGGCAGCGCGCTGCTCGGGGGTCAGTGACGGGAGCGGCACCAGTTCTCCTCAGGTCCCTAGTACGGCGGGCTGAGCGCCCCACCGCATCTGTGAAACGTGGTGTCGCTGGAAACCAAAGGGGTCCGTGGTTCCCAGCGCGGGGAAAACTAGCGGTCAACGGAGATTTCGGCAACGTGGACGCGCGATGATCAACACAAAGTGACCGAGCCGTCAGTCAGTCGGCGACGCCCAGGGCGGCCCGGCAGTCGGCAAGCACCCGCTCCGTCGCGGCCCGTAGGCGCTCCGGGTCGGGGCCCGCGCCGAGCACCTCCCGCGAGTACGAGGGAAGCACCGACGGCAGCGCGGCGCCGAACACGGTACGCAGCCCGGCCGGCGTCCCGCCCTGCGCGCCCATCCCCGGGGCGAGCAGCGGACCGTTGAACGATTCCAGATCGTGACCTGTCTCACCGACCGTCGCGCCGACCACCAGACCGAAGCTGCCGAGCGGCTCCGCATCCCGGTTGAGCTGGGAAATCTCGTCGATCACGGTCTGCGCCACGGTGCGCCCGTCGGCACCCACGGCGCGCTGCACGGAGGCCCCCTCCGGGTTGGAGGTGAGCGCCAGCACGAAGACCCCACCACCGTGCGCGGTGGCGGTGGAGAACATCGGGGCGAGCGAACCTACTCCCAGGTAGGGGCTAGCGGTGACCGCGTCGACATACAGAGGGCTGGATGGATCTAGGTACGCCGAGGCGTACGCGGCGACTGTCGAGCCGATGTCGCCGCGCTTGACGTCAAGCAGAGTTAACGTTCCCAAATCTCGCAACTGTCGGATAGTTGACTCAAGCACACCGACGCCACGCGCGCCGAAACGCTCGAAGAACGCCGACTGCGGCTTCATCACGGCGACCCGGTCACCGATCGCCTCCACCACGGTGCGGCAGAACCGCTCCAGGCCCGTCACGTCGTCGGACAGGCCCCAGGCGGTCAGCAACCCCGGGTGCGGGTCGATCCCCACGCAGAGCGGCCCTCGTTCCGCCACGGCCCGGTGCAGGCGGGCGCCGAACGTCTCCATCGTGTCTCTCCCTCTCCCGACGGCCCCGGGGCCGCCTGGCGTGTCCGGCGACGGCCTCCCGTCGCGCCCTGTCGAAATCGGCCGGACTCAGCCGGCCTTGACCGCGGCGGCCACTCCGGCCGCGATCCGCGCCACGTCCGCGTCGTCGCAGACGTACGGCGGCATCGTGTAGACGAGATCCCGGAACGGGCGCAGCCACACCCCCTCGGCGACCGCCGCGGCGGTCGCCCGGGGCAGGTCCACCTCGTGGTCGAGCTGCACCACGCCGATCGCGCCGAGCACGCGTACGTCGGCCACGCCGGGCGCGTCCCGCAACGGTTCCAGGCCGGCCCGCAGGCCGGCTTCGACGCCCGCCACCCGTCCCGCCCAGTCCCCGCCCCGCAGCAGGTCCAGGGAGGCGTTCGCGACCGCGCAGGCGAGCGGATTGCCCATGAACGTCGGCCCGTGCGCCAGCACCCCGTCGGCGGAGATCGCCCGCGCCACCTCCGGCGTGCACAGCGCCGCGGCCAGCGTCAGGTACCCGCCGGTGAGCGCCTTGCCGACACAGAGCACGTCCGGGGCGACTCCGGCGTGCTCGGCGGCGAACATCCGGCCGGTCCGGCCGAAGCCGGTGGCGATCTCGTCGAAGACCAGCAGGATGCCGTGCCCGCGGGTCACCTCGCGCAGCACGCGCAGGTAGTGCGGATGGTGGAACCGCATGCCCCCGGCGCCCTGGACCACCGGCTCGACGATCACCGCGGCCAGCTCGTCGGCGTGCCGCTCGACCGCCTCCACCAGCGCCGCCTCGTACGCCGGATCCGGTGGCGCGTCGAAGCCGGGCGGGGGCACCGGCGCGAACACCTGCCGGGGCAGCACGTCGCCCCAGAGGTGGTGCATGCCGCCCTCCGGGTCGCACACGCTCATCGGGTGGAACGTGTCACCGTGGTAGCCGCCGCGCCAGGTGCCCAGCCGGCGGCGTTGCGGGCGGCCCAGCGCCCGCTGGTACTGCAGGCACATCTTCACCGCGACCTCGACGCTCACCGAGCCGGAGTCGGCCAGGAAGACGTGTTCCAGGCCGTCCGGGGTCAGCTCGACGAGCGTGCGCGCCAGGCGTACGGCGGGCTCGTGGGTGAGCCCGCCGAACATGACGTGGCTCATCCGCCCGAGCTGGTCGGTCACCGCGGCATCCAGCACCGGGTGCCGGTAGCCGTGGATCGCCGCCCACCACGACGACATCCCGTCGACCAGCTCCCGCCCGTCGGCGAGCCGCAGCCGCACCCCTTCGGCGCTGTCCACCACGTACGGCGCGTTAACGCCGGGCATCGCCGCGTACGGGTGCCACACGTGCCGCCGGTCCGCCTCCAGGATCTCCTCAGGCGTCATGACTCCTCCTCGTTCCCCCTCCCGCCCCCGCCCTCTCCCTCCCCCGCGATCTTGCGGTTGCTGCCCCGGCCGCGCCCGGAATGAGGCGGTGTGCCGGGGCCGGAAGTGCAAGATCGCGAGGGTCGGGGGGCGGGGCGGGGGGGTCAGGGGGTGGCTCGGGTTATGGCTCGGGTGAGGGCGGGGCCGCGGTAGATGAAGCCGGTGTAGAGCTGGAGCAGGGCGGCGCCGGCGTCGAACATGCGGGTGGCGTCGTCGGGATGCAGGATGCCGCCGACGCCGATCACCGGCAGCCGGCCGCCGGTCTCCCGGTGCACGAACGCGACCATGTCGCGGGCCCGGGCGGTGAGCGGCCGGCCGGACAGCCCGCCGGCCTCGGCGGCGCGCTCCCGGTCGGCCGGGGCGAGCCCGTCGCGGGCGAGCGTGGTGTTCGTGGCGATGACCCCGGCCGCGCCCCGGTCGAGGCACACCTCCAGCAGCTCAGCCACGGCCGGCTCGGTGAGGTCCGGGGCGATCTTCACCAGCACCGGCTTCTCCCCCACCAGCGCGGCGAGCAACGCGTCCAGATGTGATCGGTCCTGAAGCGACCGCAGGCCGGGAGTGTTCGGTGAGGACACGTTTACGGCGAAGTAGTCGCCGTGGTCCTTGAGCGCCCGGTAGGACGCGAGGTAGTCCTCGACCGCCTCGTCCAGCGGGGTCACCTTGGACTTGCCCAGCGAGATGCCCAGCGGCACGCCGAGCGGGCGCGGCAACGCGGCCAGCCGGTCCGCGAGCGCCGCGGCGCCGGCGTTGTTGAAGCCCATCCGGTTGATCACGGCTTCGCTGTCGCGCAGCCGGAACAGCCGGGGCCGGGGGTTGCCCGGCTGGGCGTGCGCGGTCACGGTGCCGACCTCGACGAAGCCGAAGCCGAGCGCCGGCCACGCCGGCAACGCGAGTCCGTTCTTGTCCATGCCGGCGGCCAGCCCGACCGGGTTGGGGAAGCGCACCCCGAACACGGTGCGCGGCGCCGGCCGGAAGTACGCCGCGCGCAGCGCCGCGAGAACGGCCGGCCGCCGCGACACCGCAGCCAGCCGCTCCAGCGTCCACTCGTGCGCGCCTTCGGCGTCCCCGCCCGCGAGCGAGAACAGCCGGGGCCGCACCACCTTCTCGAAGATCACGCCTCGGCCCCCCGCCCGGTCTCCCCGTCGATCATGAGGTTGGCGGCGGATTTGGAGATCCACATCGCCGCCAACCTCATGATCGGCGCGTGAAGGCGCGCTGTCACTCGCCCGCCCGCAGGGCGGCGTGCAGGTCCTGCAGCGGGCGGACCTTCAGGTCACCCCGGATGCGGGCCTCGATGCCCATGACGGCGGCGGCGGCGCCGGGCACCGTGGTGACGCACGGGATGTCCACGCTCACCGCCGCGCTGCGGATCTCGTACCCGTCGGAACGGGCGCTCGCGCCGGAGCCCTGCGGCGTGTTCACCACCAGCGCCACGTCGCCGCCGAGGATCAGCGAGACCGCGTCCGCGCCCTCACCCGACTCGTAGTGCTTGCGGATCTGCTCGCAGGCGATGCCGTGCCGGCGCAGCACCTCGGCCGTGCCGGTGGTGGCCACGATCTCGAAGCCCAGGTCGGCCAGGCGCTTGATCGGGAAGATCATGCCGCGCTTGTCCCGGTTGGCGACCGAGACGAAGATCTTCCCGGCGGTCGGCAGCGACCCGTACGCGGCGGCCTGCGACTTGGCGAACGCCTGCCCGAAGCCGGTGTCGATGCCCATCACCTCGCCGGTGGACTTCATCTCCGGGCCGAGCAGCACGTCGATGCCCTTGCCGGACGGGGTGCGGAACCGCTTGAACGGCAGCACCGCCTCCTTGACCGCGATCGGCGCGTCGGCCGGCATGGTGCCGCCGTCGCCGGCCGGCGGCAGCATCCCCTCGGCGCGCAGCTGCGCGATGGTGGCGCCGAGCGCGATCCGGGCCGCCGCCTTCGCCAGCGGCACCGCGGTGGCCTTCGAGACGAACGGTACGGTCCGGGAGGCGCGCGGGTTGGCCTCCAGCACGTAGAGCATGTCGCCCTGCAACGCGTACTGGACGTTGAGCAGGCCGCGCACCCCGACGCCGCGGGCGATCTGCTCGGTGTAGTGCCGCACCTGGGCCAGGTGCGAACCGGCCAGGGTGATCGGCGGCAGCGCGCAGGACGAGTCGCCGGAGTGGATGCCGGCCTCCTCGATGTGCTCCATCACGCCGCCCAGGTAGACGTCGCCGTCGGCGTCCACGAGCGCGTCCACGTCGATCTCGATGGCGTCGTCCAGGAACCGGTCCACCAGCACCGGGCGGTCCGGCGAGATCGCTGTGGCCCGGCCGATGTAGTCACGCAGCGTGGCGTCGTCGTACACGATCTCCATGCCGCGCCCGCCGAGCACGTACGAGGGGCGGACCAGCACCGGGTACCCGATCTCGTCGGCGATCGCCTTCGCCTCGTCGTACGAGGTGGCCATGCCGTGCGCGGGCGCGCGCAGGCCGGCCCGGGCCAGCACCGCGCCGAACGCGCCGCGCTCCTCGGCCAGGTGGATCGACTCCGGCGAGGTGCCGACGATCGGCACCCCGGCGTTCTTGAGCCGCTGGGCCAGGCCGAGCGGGGTCTGACCGCCGAGCTGCACGATCACCCCGATGACGCCGGGCCCGCCCGCCTCCTTGCCGGAGGAGTCCTCGGCGTGCCAGACCTCCAGCACGTCCTCGAACGTCAGCGGCTCGAAGTAGAGTCGGTCGGCGGTGTCGTAGTCGGTGGAGACGGTCTCCGGGTTGCAGTTGACCATGACGGTCTCGTAGTCCACGTCCCGGAGCGCTTGTACCGCGTGCACGCACGAGTAGTCGAACTCGATGCCCTGCCCGATCCGGTTCGGCCCGGAGCCCAGGATGAGCACCTTGGGCCGGGCCGAGGGCGCCACCTCGGTCTCCGAGTCGTACGTCGAGTAGTGGTACGGCGTGGTCGCCTCGAACTCGGCCGCGCAGGTGTCCACCGTCTTGTAGACCGGCCGGACGCCGAGCCGGTGCCGCAGCGTGCGGACGCCGTCCTCGGCGGCCAGCTCCGGACGCAGCGCGGCGAGCTGCCGGTCGGACAACCCGGCCCGCTTGGCCCGGCGCAGCAGCGCGGCGTCGAGCACCGGCGCGTCCACGATCTCGGCGCGCAGCTCGACCAGCGAGGCGATCTGGTCCAGGAACCACGGGTCCATGCCGCCGGACGCCTCGGACACCTCGGCGATCGACGCGCCGAGACGCAGCGCCCGCTCGACCGTGTAGAGCCGGCCGTCGTGCGGCACGCGCAGCGCGGCGAGGGTGTTCTCCTTCGTCGCGCCCTCCGGATCCGGAGTGGTCCAGAAACCGGACGCCTTGGTTTCCATCGAGCGCATCGCCTTGTTCAGCGCCTCGGTGAAGTTGCGGCCCAGGCTCATCGCCTCGCCCACCGACTTCATCGTGGTGGTCAGCTCCGGGTCCGCGCCGGGGAACTTCTCGAACGCGAACCGGGGGATCTTCACCACCACGTAGTCGAGCGTCGGCTCGAACGCGGCGGGCGTCTTGAGCGTGATGTCGTTGGGGATCTCGTCCAGCGTGTAGCCGATGGCGAGCTTCGCGGCGATCTTCGCGATCGGGAAGCCGGTGGCCTTCGACGCCAGCGCCGAGGAGCGCGACACGCGCGGGTTCATCTCGATCACGACGATCCGGCCGTCGGCCGGGTTCACCGCGAACTGGATGTTGCAGCCGCCGGTGTCCACACCGACCTCGCGCAGCACCGCGATGCCGAGGTCACGCAGCCGCTGGTACTCCCGGTCGGTGAGCGTCATCGACGGCGCGACGGTGACGCTGTCACCGGTGTGCACACCCATCGGGTCGACGTTCTCGATCGAGCAGACCACCACCACGTTGTCGTGGCGGTCGCGCATCAGTTCGAGCTCGTACTCCTTCCAGCCGAGCACGCTCTCCTCGATGAGCACCTCGTGCACCGGGCTGGCCGCCAGGCCGGAACCGGCGATGCGCTCCAGGTCCTCGTCGGTGTGCGCCATGCCGGAACCGAGGCCGCCCATGGTGAACGACGGCCGGATGACCACCGGCAGGCCCAGGTCGGCGACCGTCTCGCGGACCTCGTCCATCGAGTGGCAGACCCGCGAACGCGGCACCAGCGCCGACGGGTCCTCCAGGCCCAGCCGTACGCCGGCCTTCGCGACGATCTCCTTGAACAGCTGCCGGTCCTCGCCCCGGTTGATCGCCTCGATGTTCGCGCCGATCAGCTCGACGCCGTACTTCTCCAGCACGCCCGCCTCGTGCAGGGCGACGGCGGTGTTCAGCGCGGTCTGCCCGCCGAGCGTCGGCAGCAGCGCGTCCGGGCGCTCCTTGGCGATGACCAGCTCGACGAACTCACGCGTGATCGGCTCGACGTACGTGGCGTCGGCGAACTCCGGGTCCGTCATGATCGTCGCCGGGTTCGAGTTGACCAGGCTGACCCGGATCCCCTCGCTGCGCAGCACCCGGCAGGCCTGAGTGCCGGAGTAGTCGAACTCGCAGGCCTGTCCGATCACGATCGGCCCGGAGCCGATCACCAGGACGTGCTTGAGGTCGGTCCGCTTAGGCATTCTTGCCGCCTTCACTCTGCTGCCGGTCGAAGCCACGGCCTTCGATCAACTCGGCGAAACGGTCGAAGAGGTAGTCCGCGTCGTGCGGGCCGGCCGCCGCCTCCGGGTGGTACTGGACGGTGAAGGCGGGCACGTCCACGGCCCGCAGCCCCTCGACCACGTTGTCATTGAGGCAGACGTGTGACACCTGGACACCGCCGAACTCGGTCTGGATCACCTGATCCGGCACCACGGCGCCGTCCCCGGCACCGGGCACCTGCACCGCGAAGCCGTGGTTGTGGCTCGTCACCTCGACCTTGCCGGTGGCCCGGTCGAGCACCGGCTGGTTGATGCCACGGTGGCCGTACCCCAGCTTGTAGGTGCCGAAGCCGAGCGCCCGGCCGAGGATCTGGCTGCCGAAGCAGATGCCGAACAGCGGGATCCGCCGGGCCAGCACCTCCCGGGCCAGCGCCACCGGGCCGTCGGCGGTCGCCGGGTCGCCCGGGCCGGGCGAGAAGAAGACCGCGTCCGCGCCGGTGGCGAGCAGGTCCTCGATCGTCGACCCGGCGGGCAGCACGTGGGTGGTGACGCCGCGGGCGGCGAGCCGGCGCGGCACGTTGCGCTTGATGCCCAGGTCCACGGCGGCCACCGTGAACCGGTGCTCGCCCTGCGCCTGCACCACGTACGGCTTGGCGGTGGTCACCTCGTCGGACAGGTTCGCGCCGACCATCTGCGGCGAACGGCGTACCCGCTCCAGCAGGGCGGCCGGGTCGTCCTCGACGCTGGAGATGCCGACCCGCATCGCGCCGCGCTCACGCAGGTGCCGGGTCAGCGCCCGGGTGTCCACCCCGCTGATGCCGACCACGCCCTCGGCGGCGAGCCGGTCCTCCAGGCCGCCGGTGGCCCGCCAGTTCGAGCTGATCCGGGCCGGGTCGCGCACCACGTACCCGGCCACCCAGATCCGGTCGGACTCGTCGTCGGAGCCGTTGACGCCGGTGTTGCCGATGTGCGGCGCGGTCTGCACCACCACCTGCCGGTGGTAGGAGGGGTCGGTGAGCGTCTCCTGGTAGCCGGTCATGCCGGTGTTGAAGACCGCCTCGCCGAAGGTCTCCCCGACGCTGCCGTACGCCTCGCCGTGGAACGTGCGCCCGTCCTCCAAGACGAGGATCGCAGGACGTCTCTTCACTTAACAGCCTTTCCGTCCAGGACCGTCGCCTCGCCGCGCAGGAAGGTCGCCACGATGCGACCCGGCAGCGTCATGCGGGCGTACGGGGTGTTGCGACTGCGACTGGCCAGCTCCGCCGGTTCGATGACGCGCCGGGCGGCCGGGTCGACGAGGGTCAGGTTGGCCGGTACGCCGGGCGCCGGGTCGAGGCCGTGCCCGGTCAGCCCGGCGATCCGGGCCGGTGTGCGGGACATCCGCTCGGCGATCAGGTCCCAGCGGGGACCGAACACGTCGAGCGCGATGGACAGCGCCGTCTCCAGGCCGACCATGCCCGGCCGGGCGTACGCCCACTCGCACTCCTTGTCCTCCACGGCGTGCGGCGCGTGGTCGGTGGCGATGATGTCGATCACGCCCTCGGCCAGCGCGTCGCGCAGCGCGGCGATGTCGGCGGCGGTACGCAGCGGCGGGTTGACCTTGAAGACCGGGTCGTAGCTCTCCGCCTTGGCGTCCGTGAGCAGCAGGTGGTGCGGCGTCACCTCGGCGGTGACGCGTACCCCGCGCGCCTTGGCCTGGCGCAGCACCTCGACGCTGCCGGCGGTGGAGACGTGGCAGACGTGCAGGCGGCTGCCGACGTGCTCGGCCAGCAGCACGTCCCGGGCGATGATCGCCTCCTCGGCGACGGCCGGCCAGCCGGTCAGGCCGAGGCGGGTGGACACCTCGCCCTCGTGCATCTGCGCGCCCTCGGTCAGCCGGGGCTCCTCGGCGTGCTGGGCGATCACGCCGTCGAACGCCTTGACGTACTCCAACGCGCGGCGCATCAGCCGCGGGTCGGACACGCAGTGCCCGTCGTCGGAGAAGATCCGCACCCCGGCGGCCGAGTCGGCCATCGCGCCCAGCTCGGCCAGGCGCTCGCCGGCCAGCCCGACGGTGACCGCGCCGATCGGCTGCACGTCGACCAGGCCGGCCTCGCGGCCGAGCCGCCAGACCTGCTCCACCACGCCCGCGGTGTCGGCGACCGGCGAGGTGTTCGCCATCGCGCACACCGCCGTGTAGCCGCCGAGCGCCGCCGCCCGGGAGCCGGACTCGACAGTCTCGGCGTCCTCCCGGCCGGGCTCGCGCAGGTGGGTGTGCAGGTCGACCAGGCCGGGCAGCGCGACCAGGCCGGTCGCGTCGATGACCGTGGCGTCGTCGGTGGTGGGTGCGTCGCCGACGGCGGCCACCACGCCGTCGCGGATGAGCAGGTCGGTCGGCTCGCCGCCGACGATGCTGACGCCTGTGATGAGGTACGCGGTCACCGGTTGTTCCCTCCGAGCAGCAGGTAGAGCACGGCCATCCGCACGGAGACCCCGTTGGCGACCTGTTCGACGATGGTGGAGCGGGGCGAGTCGGCCACCTCGGGCGTGATCTCCATGCCCCGGTTCATCGGGCCGGGGTGCATGACGATCGCGTGCCCGGGCAGCCGGCGCATGCGCGGCCCGTCGAGCCCGTAGCGGCGGGCGTACTCGCGGGCCGACGGGAAGTAGGAGTCACCCATCCGCTCACGCTGCACCCGCAGCATCATCACCACGTCCACATCTGGGAGAACGGCGTCGAGGTCGTAACAGACGTCGGTACCGGGGGCCAGGGCGGCGGCGATGTCGACCGGGATGAGCGTGGGCGGGCCGACCAGGGTGACCTTCGCGCCGAGCGTGGACAGCAGCAGCACGTTGGAGCGGGCCACCCGGGAGTGCAGCACGTCGCCGACGATCGCCACGTGCAGGCCGTCGAGCCGGCCCAGCCGGGACCGCATCGTGTACGCGTCGAGCAGCGCCTGCGTGGGGTGCTCGTGGGTGCCGTCACCGGCGTTTACCACCGAGCCGTCGACCCACTCGGCGAGCCGGTGCGGGGCGCCGGAGGCGGGGTGCCGGACGACCACCGCGTCCGCGCCCATCGCCTGGAGCGTGAGCGCGGTGTCCTTCAGGCTCTCCCCCTTGGCCACGCTGGAGCCCTTGGCGGAGAAGTTGATCACGTCGGCGCTGAGCCGCTTGGCCGCCGCCTCGAACGAGATCCGGGTCCGGGTGGAGTCCTCGTAGAAGAGGTTGACCACGGTGCGCCCGCGCAGCGCGGGCAGCTTCTTGACCTCACGCCCGGCCACCGTCGCCATCTCCGCGGCGGTGTCCAGGACCAGAGTGGCGGTGCCGGCGTCCAGGTCGGCGCCGGAGAGCAGGTGCCGGATCATGCGCAGAGCCGCCTTTCGTTCGCGACTGCGGGGCTCCGCTTCGCTGCACTCCTCGCGCTCACAGTGACCCCCCGTACAACTTGACCTCGTCCGTGCCGTCGGTCTCGGCGAGGGTGACCTTGACGTTCTCGGCCAGCGCGGTGGGGATGTTCTTGCCGACGTAGTCGGCGCGGATCGGCAGCTGGCGGTGGCCGCGGTCGACCAGGACCGCGAGCTGCACTGACGCCGGGCGGCCCACGTCGCTGAGCGCGTCCAGCGCGGCCCGCACGGTGCGGCCGGAGAACAGCACGTCGTCGACGAGGATCACCCGCTTGCCGTCGATCCCGCCGGGCGGCAGGTCGGTCGGGCCGACCGCGCGGGTGGCGTGCCGGCGCAGGTCGTCGCGGTAGAGCGTGATGTCGAGCACGCCGACCGGGACTGTGACGTCCTCGAAGGTGCTGATCCGGGCCGCGAGGCGGTGGGCCAGCGGCACGCCCCGGGTGGGGATGCCGAGCAGCACGGTGTCGGCGGCGCCCTGGGTCTTCTCCAGGATCTGGTGGGCGATGCGGTCGACCACCCGCGAAACGTCCGCTGCGGCGAGGATCACCTTCACCGAGGGTTGTCGCGGCGGCGACGAGTGGGCAGCCGGTGGGTAGGCCACGGCGGACCTCCTTCCCCGCCTCACGGGACGGGTCGTTAAAGGACGTCTGGTCGGCTCCGGCCGGCCCGCGCGGGCCCGGACCGGGGCTTCACGCCACGTTACCAGCGGTCACCGGGCTGCCCGCCGCCGGTACTGACCTGCTGGTCAGCCCGGAGAAATGGGGACAAGCCACACAGGGGTGCGGGACCCGGTGGACGGCAACACTTGACCACTTGTCGCAATCCCCGTACCGTCACGCTCCGTAGCGATAGCTCGGAGAACCCGAACAGCACTGGGAGTGTCCGAATGCCCTCTGAATACGCCAAGTCGCTGGGCGCCCGCCTGCGCTCCATCCGCCAGCAGCAGGGTCTGTCCCTGCAGGGGGTGGAGGAGAAGTCGAACGGGCGGTGGAAGGCCGTGGTGGTCGGCTCGTACGAGCGCGGCGACCGCGCCGTCACCGTGTCCCGCCTGGCGGAGCTGGCCGACTTCTACCGCGTTCCCGTCTCGGAGCTGCTGCCCGACGGCAGCGGGGTGCGTCACGAGCCCACCAGCAAGATCGTGCTGGACCTGGAGCGGCTCTACGACGAGGCCTCCGAGGACCTCGCGTACGTGGCCCGGTACGCGCGTGCCATCCAGCAGCAGCGCGGTGACTACAACGGCCGCGTGCTCTCGATCCGCGCCGACGACCTGCGCGCCCTCGCGATCGTCTACGACGCCTCGCCGTCGGGCCTGATCGAGCGGCTGACCGAGCACGGCGTGCTGGTCGCCGACCCGCGGGCGTTCTTCGCCTCCTGACACCCCCGTACGACGAGAAGGGCCCGTGCCGCCTGGCACGGGCCCTTCGTCGATCCGGCACGCGTCAGCGCGTGGCGTACTCGGCGATCCGGCCGAGGATGCCGTTGAGAAAGCGGGGCGAGTCGTCTGTCGACATCTGCCGGGCCAGCTCCACGGCCTCGCTGATCGCCACCGCGTCGTCGATCTCGTCGACGTAGAGCAGCTCGTACACGGCGATCCGGGCCAGGTTGCGGTCGACCACCGGCATGCGCTCCAGCGTCCACCCCTCGGCGTAGCTGGCGATCGTCTCGTCGATCCGGTCGAGGTGCGCCGCCACGCCCTCGACCAGCCCGATCGCGTAGCCGAGGTGGTCAGGGCGCGGCTGCTCGATCCGTTGCAGGTAACCGGCGAGCACCTCGACCGGCGGGCGGTCCCGCAGGTCGGCCTCGAAGAGCACGTCCAGCGCCCGCTTGCGCGCCTTACGGCGCGCCGGCATCTGCTGCTTGGGACCCTCGGCCATCAGGATCGGCCGAGGTAACGGCCGTCGCGGGTGTCGACCTTGATCTTCTCACCGGTGGTGATGAACAGCGGCACCTGCACCGTCGCGCCGGTCTCGACGGTGGCCGGCTTGTTGCCGCCGGTCGACCGGTCGCCCTGCAGGCCCGGCTCGGTGTAGGTGACCTCCAGCACGACCGAGGTCGGCAGCTCGATGTACAGCGGCACACCCTCGTGGGTGGCGACCGTCGCCTCGGCCTCGGGGAGGAGGTAGTTGGCGGCCTCGCCGACGACGCCGCCCATGACGGTGATCTGGTCGAACGTCTCCAGATCCATGAAGACGTAGTCCTCGCCGTCGGCGTACAGGTACTGCATGGTGCGCTTGTCCACGGTCGCGGTCTCGACCTTGGTGCCCGCGTTGAAGGTCTTGTCGACCACCTTGCCGGACAGCACGTTCTTCAGCGTGGTGCGCACGAAGGCACCACCCTTACCGGGCTTGACGTGCTGGAACTCGACGACGGCCCACAGCTCGCCGTCCAGGTTGAGTACCAGGCCGTTCTTCAGGTCGTTGGTGGTGGCCATTTCCTGCCTTGATCATCAATTGGCGGACAGACCGTCCAAGTCTACTCGCTCTGTCGAATCGGACTCGCGCCACGGAACTGAGGGGCTCAGGCACCCGCGGCGAGCCGGGCGGCCAGGTGGTGCAGTGCCAGCCGGTAGCCGTCCACGCCCAGGCCGCAGATCACGCCGGTGGCCACGGCGGAGACCACCGAGTGGTGCCGGAACTCCTCCCGGGCGTGGATGTTGGAGATGTGCACCTCGACCAGCGGGCCGCGCAGCATGGCGCAGGCGTCCCGCACCGCGATCGAGTAGTGCGACCAGGCGGCCGGGTTGAGCACCACCGCCGCCGCCTCGTCGGCCGCCTCGTGCAGCCAGGCCAGCATCTCGTGCTCGGCGTCGGTCTGCCGGACCACCACGTCCAGGCCCAGCTCCCGGCCATGCCGCTCGCAGTCGGCCACGAGCTGGGCGTAGCTGGTCACCCCGTACACGTCGACCTGGCGGGTGCCGAGCCGGCCCAGGTTCGGCCCGTTGAGCACGTACACCCTCACGAGCTGATCTCCGCGTACGCGGCGGCGAGCAGGTCGTCCGGCGGTGCCTCCAGGATCGCCGGGCGGGCGAGCCCGTCGAGCACCACGAACCGCAGCCGGCTCCCCCGGGCCTTCTTGTCCACCCGCATCGCCGCCAGCAGCTCCGGCCAGGCGTCGGCCCGGTAGCCGGTGGGCAGGCCGAGCGCGGTCAGCACCCGGCGGTGCCGCTCGGCGTCGGCCGCGTCGAGGCGGCCTGCGAGCCGGGCCAGCGTGGCGGCGTACACCAGGCCGACCGCCACGGCGTGACCGTGCCGCCAGCGGTACCCCTCCACCTTCTCGATCGCGTGCGCCAGCGTGTGCCCGTAGTTGAGCACCTCGCGTACCCCGGATTCGCGCAGGTCCCCGCCGACCACGCCGGCCTTCACGCGGACCGCGCGCTCGACCAGTTCCCGCAGCACCGGCCCGGCCGGGTCCAGCGCGGCGGCCGGATCCCGCTCGACCAGGTCGAGGATGACCGGGTCGGCGATGAAGCCGCACTTGACCACCTCGGCCATCCCGGCCGCCAGGTCGGCCGGGGGCAGGCTGTCCAGCGTCGCCAGGTCGGCCAGCACGCCGGCCGGCGGGTGGAACGCGCCGACCAGGTTCTTGCCGGCGGCGGTGTTGATGCCGGTCTTGCCGCCCACGGCGGCGTCGACCATGCCGAGCAGCGACGTGGCGACCGGCACCCAGCGCACCCCGCGCAGCCAGGTGGCCGCGACGAAACCGGCCAGGTCGGTGACCGCGCCGCCGCCCACCCCGACCACCGCGTCGGTACGGGTGAACCCGGCCTCGCCGAGCCGATCCCAGCAGGCCGCCGCCACGTCGACGTGCTTGCCCGCCTCCGCGTCCGGCACCTCGATGAGCAGCGGAGTCACGCCGGCCTCGCGGACGCCGGCGGCGAGCCGGTCGGCCAGCGCCTTGAGCGGCGGCGAGTGCAGGAAGGCCACCCGCTCGGCGCCGGGTAGCAGCGCCGGCGGCGGGTCCAGCAGGTCACGTCCCACGAGCACGTCGTACGGCCGCTCGCCGCCGACCGGGATCCGGGTCACCTCGTCCATCGCGGGCAGCCTAGTCCAGCGCGCCGCCCTCGCGGGGCGACTGTCCACTGGCTGGGTGTTTGCCCGGCCGCACGCCGGGTAGGGCGGCCGGAATGAGCGAGACGACGGCACCCGCGACCCGACCGGAGTCCGCGACGAGCATCCGGCTGCCCGCCACCATCCTCGGCGTCGGGCTGGGCGGCTTCGTCGACGGCATCGTCCTGCACCAGGTCCTCCAGTGGCACCACATGCTCAGCAGCACCGGCAGCGACCGGGCCGGCATCCGCGAGTACCCGGTCGACACCGTGGCCGGGTTGCAGATGAACACGCTCTGGGACGGGCTGTTCCACGTGGTCACCTGGGTCGCGGTGCTGACCGGCCTGGCCCTGCTCTACGCCCGGGTCACCACCTCGCGGGGCCGGCTGTGGCGCTCGCCCATGCTGTGGGGCTGGGCGCTGATCGGCTGGGGCCTGTTCAACCTGGTCGAGGGCGTCGTCGACCACCACCTGCTCGGCATCCACCACGTCCGCGGCGGTCCGAACCAGCTCTGGTGGGACCTCGGGTTCCTCGCCCTCGGCGTGGTGCTGATCGCGGCGGGCTGGGCGATCCAGCGCCGGGCCCGCGACGTGGACCTCTGCGCGCCGGAGCGGCGGTGATCCCGGCCCACGCCGGGCACGCCGACGGCGGCTTCCCGGCCGTCGCGCTGCTGCCGCTGGTGCTGTTCTGGGCGTACCTGGCCGCCGCGTTGCGCCTGCGCGCCCCGGGCGGACCGGGCTGGCCGCACGCCCGCACGGCGAGCTTCGGGCTGGGCACGTTGCTGCTGGTGGCGGGGCTGCTCTGGCCGGCCGGTGACTTCGTCGGGCACATGTGGCAGCACCTGCTGATCGGCATGCTCGCGCCGCTGGCGCTGGTGCTCGCCGCCCCCGTCACGCTGCTGCTGCGCACGCTGGACCGGCGTACCGGCCGGGCCCTGGTCCACCTGCTGCGGCACCCGGTCGCGCGGGTGCTCGGCCACCCGGTGACCTGGCTCCTGCTCACCGCGGGCGGGCTCTGGCTGCTCTACCTCACCCCGCTGTACCGGGCCACGCTGGACAACCCGGCCCTGCACACGCTGGTGAACCTGCACTTCCTGCTCAGCGGCTGCCTGTTCGCCTGGTCGATCGCCGGGCCGGACCCGGGACCGCACCGTCCCCGCGTACCGGTGCGGCTTGTGGTGATCGGGTTCGGGGTCGCGGCGCACGCCACCATCGCCCAGTTGCTCTACGCCGGGCTGTTCGTGGACGTGCCCGCCACCGCCGCCGAGCTGCGGGCCGGGGCCACGCTCATGTACTACCTCGGCGACCTGGCCGAGATCGCGCTGGCGCTGGCGCTGCTCGCCACCTGGCGGCCCGAACCGGCCCGGCGCCGCCGCGCCGCGCGGTCCGCGCCGGTCGCGGCCGTGCGGGTCAGGGCTTGAGCAGCGCGGCGATCTCCGCCGCCAGCTCCTGCGGGGTACGCCCGTCGGTGACCACAGTCGCGGTCGCCACCTCGGCGTAGAGCGGGCGGCGCTGGTCCATCAGGTGCTTGAGCGTGGCGCGCGGGTTCAGCGCGAGCAGCGGCCGGCCGGCGCCCAGACCGACCCGCTTGAGCGCGTCCGGCAGCTCCACCGACAGGTGCACCACCGTGTGGCCGATCAGCGCGGCCCGGTTCTCCTCGGCCAGGACCGCGCCGCCGCCGAGCGCGAGCACGCCCGCGTGCGACGCGAGCGCCGCCGCCACGGCGGCCCGTTCGAGGGTACGGAAGTGCTCCTCCCCCTCGTCCACGAAGATCTCCGGGATGGGCTTGCCGGCGAGGTTCTCGATGTCGGCGTCGGTGTCCCGGAAGCCGACGCCGAGCGCCTCGGCGAGCGCCGTGCCGACTGTGGTCTTGCCGGAGCCGGGCGCACCGACCAGCACGCAGACCGGCCGGGTGCTCACCGTTGCCACCTTTCGTTCGCGACTGCGGGACTCCGCTGCGCTGCGTTCCTCGCGCTCACCGAATCACCAGGCTGTCGAGGTAACCGGCCAGGTTGCGGCGCATCTCGGCGACCGAGTCGCCGCCGAACTTCTCCACCGCCGCCTCGGCCAGCACCAGCGCGACCATCGCCTCGGCCACCACCGCGGCGGCCGGCACCGCGCACACGTCGGAACGCTGGTTGATCGCGGTGGCCGGCTCGCCGGTGGTCACGTCGATCGTGGCGAGGGCCCGGTTCAGCGACGAGATCGGCTTCATGGCCGCCTTCACCCGCAGCGGCTCACCGGTGGTGATGCCGCCCTCCAGGCCGCCGGCCCGGTCGGTGATCCGCCGTACCCCGGTGGCGGTGGGCACGATCTCGTCGTGCGCCTCGGAGCCGCGCGAGCGCGCCTGCTGCCACCCGTCACCGATCTCCACACCCTTGATCGCCTGGATAGACATGAGCGCGGTGGCCAGGCGGGCGTCGAGCTTGCGGTCCCACTGCACGTGGCTGCCCAGACCCGGCGGCACCCCGTACGCGAGCACCTCGACCACGCCGCCGAGTGTGTCGGCGGCCTTCTTCGCGGCGTCGACCTCGGCGACCATCCGGGCGCTGGCCTCGGCGTCGAGGCAGCGCAGCGGGTCGGCGTCGATGCGCGCGGCGTCCTCCGGCGTGGGGCGCAGCCCTGGCTTGACCGCCACCGGGCCCAGCTCGACCACGTGCGAGACGATCTCCACGCCGAGCGCCTGCCGCACCAGCGCCTTGGCGACGGTGCCCACCGCGACCCGGGCGGCCGTCTCCCGGGCGCTGGCGCGCTCCAGGATCGGCCGGGCGTCGGTGTGCCCGTACTTCTGCATGCCGGCCAGGTCGGCGTGACCGGGGCGAGGGCGGGTCAGCGGCGCGTTGCGGGCCTGGCTCGCCAGCTCCTCCGGGTCGACCGGGTCGGCGGCCATCACGGTGCGCCACTTCGGCCACTCGGAGTTGCCGACCCGGATCGCCACCGGGCTGCCCAGCGTGACGCCGTGCCGGAGCCCGCCGATGATCTCGACCTCGTCCTGCTCGAACGACATCCGGGCGCCCCGGCCGTACCCGAGCCGGCGCCGGGCCAGCTCGCCGGAGATCTCCCCGGTGGTCACCTCGATGCCGGCGGGTACGCCCTCCAGCATCGCGACGAGGGCGGGTCCGTGCGATTCACCTGCAGTCAGCCAGCGCAACACGACGGTCAGTGTGTCACGTCCGGTGGTCGCCGGCGTACGCCGCCCGCCGCGTCCCGCCCTGCGGACAGGCCACCTCCGCGCGCTGGTCTCCCACCGGGCGGCGTGAGGTGTTAACAGGGGACCCTTCCTCTACCGGAGGCGTTAAGAAGGGGCCCTTCCTTACACCGCAAGCGCGGCGCGCATCGCGGCCCGTGGAGCGGGGACGCCGGTGAACTGCTCGAACTGACCGAACGCCTGGGCCAGCAGCAGGTCCAGCCCGGAGACCACCCGGCAGCCGGCGGCGAGCGCCGCCGCGGCGAGCGGCGTCGGCCACGGGTCGTAGACCACGTCGAAGAAGACGGACTCCGGCCGCCAGTCGAAGTTGTCGGCCAGGGGGTCGGCGACGCCCTTCGGCACCGTGGAGATCACCACGTCGGCGCGGGCGTGCGCCGGCGCCCCGTCCCACTCCGCGCCCGCCAGCGGCACACCGGCCGCCGCCGCGACCGGGCGCAGCTCGTCGACCGCCTCCGGGCGGCGGGCCACCACTGTCACCTCGGCCGCCCCGATCCGGGCCGCCGCCGCGATCGCGGCCCGGGCCGTGCCACCCGCGCCGAGCACGGTGACGACCGCCCCGGCCACGCAGCCGGCGCCGGTGAGCACCTCGACCATGCCGGTGACGTCGGTGTTGTCCGCGTACCAGGTGCCGTCGGGCCGGCGTACCAGCGTGTTGGCGGCGCCGACGGCGGCGGCGACCGGCGAGACCTCGTCGGCGAGCGCGAGCGCCGCCTCCTTGCCCGGCATGGTCACCGACAGGCCGGCCCACTCCGGGCCGAGGCCCGCGACCAGGCCGGGCAGCTCGTCGGCGCCGGCTTCGATCCGGGTGTACGACCAGCCGGTCAGCCCGGCCGCCGCGTACCCGGCGGTGTGGATCACCGGGGACAGCGAGTGGGCGATCGGCCTGCCGACCACAGCGGCACGACGGGGAGCCGAAATGTGCACTGCCTCTGTCTCCCGGGTGACGTCGTGCCTAGAGAACGCCGTTCTCCTTGGCCTTCTCGATGTTGCGCTCATGCTCGGCGTTTGTCGTCGCGAAGGCCGAGTGTCCCTGCCTGTCGATGGCGACGAAGAAGAGCCACTTGCCGTCCGGCGGGCTCAGCGCCCCCTCCAGGGCCTGCTTCCCCGGGTTGTTGATGGGGGTCGGGGGCAGACCCGGGCGGGCGTGGGTGCTGTACGGGTTCTTCTCGTCGTACAGTTCCTCTCTGCGCATGTCCTTCGACGCCTTCGTCGGCTTGCCGGTCAGCTCCCAGTAGTAGTTGACCGAAACGTCGAACTGCAGACAGTTGCAGGGGAAGTTGCCGCTGTAGGCCCGGTTGTAGGCGACGCGGGCGATCTTGCCGAGGTCGTCCTTGTTGCCCGCCTCGGCTTGGGCGAGCGACGCCACGGTCAGTACCTCGTACGGGCTGATGCCGCCGCGGTTCGCCTGCACGTTCTCGGCGAACTTCAGGTTCCCGGTGACGGTGAGGAAGTTGTCCACCATCAGCTTGAGCACCGTCTCGGCGGTGGCCTTCGGCGGGATCTCGTAGGTGTCGGGGAACAGGAAGCCCTCGACCGACGGCTTGGCCTTCTTGCCGTCGGAGCGCTTGAACCACCAGTCCGGTACGCCGAGCGCCTCCGGGTCCTTCGCGGCGGCCTCGAAGTCCTTGACCGGGATGTCGGTCTTCTCGGACAGCCGCTTGTAGACCGTCTTCGCGGTGAGCCCCTCGGGGATGGTGATCCCGTTGACGATCTTGTTCTTGAGGTCCAGCAGCGCCACGACCGCCGCGTCACCGCTCATCTGCTTGCGCAGCTTGTAGGTGCCGGGCTGGATGTTCTTGCTGCGCGAGTTCTCCTCGGCGGCCTCGATGAACGCCTTGGTGCTCTTCACCACGTCGGCCGCGACGAGCGCGTCGGCCATGTCGGCGATCAGCGCGCCCTGCTTGATCTCGACCGTCACCTCGCCGGTGCCGGAGCCGTCGTAGTCGGGCGTGACGAAGTAGTTCTGGACCCGGTCGAAGCCGTAGAACGCGCCGCCGCCGATGCCACCCAGCAGGACCAGAGCGAGCGCGAGGGCGAGAAGGGTCTTGCCCCGGCCGCCGCCGGACTTGCCCTGACGCCGGCGCACCGCGCCGCGCCGGTGCCGGCCCTTCTCCCCCCTGTCCGGCTCGTCGAACCCCAGATCAAGATCGTCGATCATTGCGTCCGCCTCCGCTGTGCGTCCAGCCAGCTCTGCAGAATCTCCACCGCGGCAGCCTGGTCGACCACCGCCCGTTGGCGCTTTCCCCGGACGCCCCGTTCGGCAAGCCTACGACTCGCGACGACGGTAGACATCCTCTCGTCCGTCAGCGTCACCGGAATCGGCCGCATCACATCAGCCAAACGGCTGGCATATGCCGATACGTTCGCCGCCGCGGGTCCGTGCTTCCCGGCGAGATTGACCGGCAGCCCGACCACGATCCCCACCGCCTCGTGCTCGGCGGCGAGCCGGACCAGCTCGGCCATGTCGCCGGGCACCGCGTCCGGTTCCGCCGTCAGATCACGGGCCAGCGTGACCAGGGGCGTGGCGAGGATGCCGTGCGGATCACAGCGGGCCACCCCCACCCGCACCTGGCCGACGTCGACACCCAGCCGGACACCTCGGGACAGCTCGGTCACTGACGGACACCTCCCCGCCGATACGGGCCAGGGCGGACCGGGTGGTCCGCCCTGGCGTACATCCGTGCGCTCATGCCGTGCCGGCTGGGCATGCCCTCACGGCCCTCGCTCCGCTCGGTGCGTTCGCTCATGCCGCGTCGGCGACCGCCCGCTCGACGGTGACCAGCAGGTTCGGCGCCTCCGCCGCGGGCAGGCCGCCGCCCTGGGCCAGGTCGTCGCTGCCGCCGCCCCGGCCGGAGAACGCCGCCTTGACCAGGTCCTTCGCGCTCAGGTTCCGCCCCCGGGCGGCCTGGTTGACGGCCACCACCAGCGACGCCTTGCCGTTGGCCCGGGCCGCCACCGCGACCACCGCCGGGCGGGCCGCGTCGATCCGGCCCCGGATCTCCTGGGCGAGGGTCCGCACGTCGTTCGCGGCCGCGCCCTCCGGCGCCTCGGTCCCGACGTACGCGACCCCGCGCACGTCCTTCGCCTGCGCCGCGAGCGCGCCGGCGCCGCCGAGCACGAGCTGGGCGCGCAGCTTCTCCAGTTCCTTCTCCGCGTCGCGCAACTGGGTGACCGTCTGCTCCACCCGGTCGGCCACCTGCTCCCCCGGCACCCGGAACAGCTCCGCCAGCCGGGACACCAGCAGGTGCTCACGGGCCAGGAAGCCGAACGCGTCCATGCCGACGAGCGCCTCGATCCGGCGGACCCCGGAACCCACAGACGCCTCGGAGAGGATCTTCACCAGGCCGAGCTGGGCGGAGCGGGCCACGTGCGTGCCGCCGCACAGCTCACGGGCGTAGTCGCCGACCTCGACGACCCGGACCCGCTCGCCGTACTTCTCACCGAACAGGGCCATCGCCCCGATCCGGCGGGCCTCCTCCTGGCTGGTGACGAACGCGTGCACCTCCAGGTCGGCCAGCAGCACCTCGTTGACCTGCTGCTCGACGTCGTGCAGCACGCTCGGCGCCACACCCGTCGGGGTGTTGAAGTCGAACCGCAGCCGGCCCGGCGCGTTGAGCGAACCCGCCTGGGTCGCCGACTCGCCGAGGAAGTTACGCATCGTCTGGTGCACCAGGTGCGTCGCCGTGTGCGAACGGGAGATCGCCCGGCGGCGGGACGCATCGATCTCGGCGTACCCGGTCTCCCCGGCCCGCACCTCGCCGCGCACCACCTTCGCCCGGTGCACGATCAGGCCGGGCACCGGCTGCTGCACGTCGAAGACCTCGACCTGGCCGCCGCCGACGGTGATGAGGCCCTGGTCGGGCTGCTGCCCGCCGCCCTCGGCGTAGAACGGGGTGGTGTCGAGCACCAGCTCGATCGTGTCGCCCTCGGCAGCCGCCGCCACCGTGGCACCGCCGGACAGCAGCGCGCGCACCCGCGACTCCCGGCTCAGCTCGGTGTAGCCGGTGAACTCCACCGGCCCGCCGCCGTCGAGCACCGACCGGTACGCCGACACGTCCGTGTGCCCGGTCTTGCGCGCCTGCGCGTCGGCCTTGGCCCGGCTGCGCTGGTCGGCCATCAGCCGGCGGAAGCCCTCCGCGTCGACCTGCAAGCCCTGCTCGGCCGCGATCTCCAGGGTCAGGTCGATCGGGAAGCCGTACGTGTCGTGCAGCTGGAACGCCTTGTCACCGGAGAGCGCCGCCTTGCCGGCCGACTTGGTCTCGGCGATGGCGGTGTCCAGGATCGTGGTGCCGGCGCGCAGCGTGGCCAGGAACGCGTCCTCCTCGGCGTACGCGTACTGGGAGATCCGGCCGAAGTCCTCGGCCAGCTCCGGGTACGACGGCGCCATGCAGTCACGGGCCACCGGCAGCAGCTCGGGCAGAGCCCGGTCGGCGTAGCCCAGCAGCCGCACCGCCCGGATCGCCCGGCGCATGATCCGCCGCAGCACGTAACCACGGCCCTCGTTCGACGGGGTCACCCCGTCGCCGATGAGCATCAGCGAGGTGCGCACGTGGTCGGCGATCACCCGCAGCCGCACGTCGTCCGGGTGCGACTGGTTGGCCGCCTGGCCGGAGTGCGCGCCGTAGCGCTTGCCGGTCAGCTCGGCGGCCCTGTCCAGGATCGGCCGGACCTCGTCGATCTCGTAGAGGTTGTCCACGCCCTGCAGCAGCGAGGCCATCCGCTCCAGGCCCATGCCGGTGTCGATGTTCTTCGCCGGCAGGTCACCGAGGATCGGGAAGTCCTCCTTGCCGGTGCCCGGACCCCGCTCGAACTGCATGAAGACGAGGTTCCAGAACTCCAGGTAGCGGTCCTCGTCGACCTCCGGCCCGCCCTCGCGGCCGTAGGCCGGGCCGCGGTCGTAGTACAGCTCGGAGCACGGGCCGCACGGGCCGGGGATGCCCATCGACCAGAAGTTGTCGGCCTTGCCCCGGCGCACGATCCGCTCGGCCGGCACGCCGGTGGCCCGCCAGATGTCGTACGCCTCGTCGTCGTCCAGGTAGACGGTCGCCCAGATCCGCTCCGGGTCCAGCCCGAAGCCGCCCGCCTCGACCGGCTTGGTGGCCAGGTCCCAGGCGAGCGGGATCGCCCCGGACTTGAAGTAGTCACCGAAGGAGAAGTTGCCGTTCATCTGGAAGAACGTGCCGTGCCGGCTGGTCTTGCCGACCTCGTCGATGTCCGGCGTACGGATGCACTTCTGCACGCTCGTCGCCCGCGCGTACGGCGGGGTCTGCTGGCCCAGGAAGTAGGGCACGAACTGCACCATGCCCGCGTTGATGAACAGCAGGTTCGGGTCGCTGATGGCGGGCAGCGGAGCGGACGGCACCACGGTGTGCCCGTTCGCCTCGAAGTGGGCGAGGAACCGCCGCTTGATCTCCGCCGTCTTCATCGCTGGTGGTCCTCCGGGAAAATCTCTCGATCACCGATGCGCGGGTCCTCCCGCAGCTCGGCGAACTGGTCGTCGTACACCTCGCCGCGGGCGAAGGCCTCGTGGATCTCCTGCTCACGCTCGGCCATGCCGACCCGGACGTCGTCCATGAACGCCCGGACCGACTCGACCAGACCGCCGGCGGACTCGGACAGCCCGCTGGCGATGCCGGCCGGGGTGTACGCCTGCGCCGTCCGGGTGGCCTTACGCACCACCAGGACGCCCACGGCCAGCCCGATGCCCAGCCAGAACAACCGCCTCATGTTCTCATCCTTCCCGCGTACGCCGGTCGGGGTCAGCGGTTGCCGCGCTTGGCGGCGCGACGCTGCTGCTTGATCGTGTCGCGCACCTCGCGCTCGGTCTCGGCGTGCCGGCGGGCGGAGGCGGCCCGGCGCACGCCGTACCCGAACGCGGCCACCTTGACCAGCGGGTTCGCGGCGGCGGCGGAGACCACCGTGGCCAGGTTCGCCACGTTCGCGGTGACGTTCTGCGCGTGGCTGGTCATGGTGTCCACCTTGGCGAGCTGGAGGTTCACCCCGTCCAGCGAGGTCTGCACCTGCTCCAGCGCCACGTTGACGTTCTTCACCGTGGTGTTCACGTCACCGAGCAGCGGCGTGGTGCGCTCGTTCACGTCGGTGATCATGCGGGTCGTCGCGTCCACGGTGTGCCGCAGCCGCAGGATCGGCACCGCCAGCACGAGCACCAGCATCAGGAACGCGCCGGCCGCGATCAGCGCAGCGATCTCTCCACCACTCACGCGTAAGTCCTCCTCAAGCAGTGTCCCGGAACCCGACGCCCCGGAACGCGCGACCGTACCTACCCACTTCGCGCCACGCCGACCCGGTCACCGGGCGCGGACGGGCGTGCCAGCCCCAGACCCTACCGTCCGTGATGAAAGTCGGCTCACGACGGTGAGGGGGTCGCCTCGCCCAGCGGGTCGTCGGTCAGGGTCGGATACGGATCCTCGCCGGTGAGTGACGGGTCGGTGGTCGGCGTCGGCCCGGTGCGCTCGTCGTCGATCGCGTTACGCACCTTCACCGACACCAACGAGCCGGTGCAGTCCGCCGCTGCGGGCTCGGCCGGCGCGGACGGCGCGGGCGCACCGTCGACCGGCGGGGGCGTGCAGGTGCGGTCGCGTACCCACAGGTCGAGCGTGAGCTCGTCCCGACGCCAGCAGGTGTAGCTACCCGGGACCTTCTCGTCCGGGCAACGGTCGACCTTCCAGCGCCGCCACCCGTCGCCGGCCAGCGCCTTTTCGTAGACCGCCACCGTCTCCTTCCACCCCTGTTCCGATTCGACGGAGCGTTCCCGCAGGCGGCAGTCCTGCAGGCACCAGCGGCTGCCGCTGACGTTGTCCACCGTGTTGCTCTGCGCCCAGCCGGGCACCTTGAGCTCGTCGAGGGTGTCGAAGACCGGATCGTGGCTGAGCGTGCGAATGCCGAAGTAGAGCGGCACCGCCCCCAGTAGCACGAGGCTGACCAGGGCGAGGATGCCCAGCCGAAGCCGGCTGCGCTCGCGCATCTGCCGGCGCAGCTCGGACCGGGCGCCGCGCAGGCCCCCGGCCTCCGCACCGCTGTCGTCCGCGCCGGGACCGCCGGGCCGCGGTGCGCCGACCGCGCCGGGCCGTGGTCCCGCCGGCTCCCCCGGGGGTACGGCCACAGCCGCCCGGGCCGCCACCGCGTTGCCCGGTCCGGGCCGGTCCGGGTCCGCTCCCGGTGGTGTCGCCCGGGCGGCGGTCCGCTCGTCCGGCGCCACCGGACGGGCCACACCCGCCGCCGCGCGGGCGGTCACCGGCGCACCGGGCGGCACCGGGCCGTCGCCCGACGGTCCCCGCGCGCCGGGGGCCACCGGCGGACGAGGCGCGGCACCGGGCCGGAGGGTGTCGTCGGGGCGGGCCACCCCACGCCCGTCGCCACCGGCCGGAGCACCACCGGGTCGCCCGCCACCGATCGGGATACCGCCGGTGCGCTCGCCGTCGCCGCGCGGGCCGGGGGCGACCGGAGCGCCACCGGGAGGTCCACCGCCCACCGGAATCCCGCCGGTGCGCTCACGGTCGCCGCGCGGACCCGGCCCGGCCGGACCGCCACCGGCAACGGGCGGGACACCGGGGCGGGCCGCGCCTCGGGCCGGGGCGGGCCGGGCCGGTCCCGGATCGGACGGCTGGGGGCGGGCCGACGGCACGACCGGACCGGACTGGTCGGGGCGGCGCGCCGGGCCGGCCGGTTCGGCATGCTCCGGCGCACCGGGACCGGACTGCCCGGGTCGCCGGGAGCCCGGCTCGGGACGCACCGGCGGGACGGCGACGCCGGCCCGGCCGCCGGGCGCCTCCGGCACGGCGCCCCGGCTGCGGGACACGTCGGGTGCGGCATCCCGGCCACGGGACACGTCGGGTGCGGCATTCCGGCCGGTGGGTGCCTCGGGTGCGGCATTCCGGCCGCCTGGTGCCTCGGGTGCGGCGCTCCGGCCGCCTGGTGCCTCGGGTGCGGCGCTCCGGCCGCCGGGCGTGCCACGACGGGCGGCCGGCGGGGTCGGGCCGGTCGTCGGACCGCCGGACACCGGCGCGCCCGGCAGGTCCGGCGCGTTTCCGCTGCGCGGCACGACCGGGGCTCGGTCCTGGGCGGCCCGCCGGCCGGCACCCGGCGCGGGTGCGGGAACGTGGTGACCGGCCGTGGGCTCCTCGCGCCGCGCGCGTCGCCCGCCACCAGAGACGGGAGCGGCGTCCGGAACGGCGCGACCGGCCGGCCCGCCGGGCACGCCGCCTTCCGGCGCGGCGCGACGGCCCGCGCCGGAGACCGGCCGGGTGCCTGGTGGAACATCGTCGGAACGGGTCCGGCGGCCCGCCCCCGAGACCGGCCGGGTGCCGGGGGCCACGTCGTCGGGCCGCGCCGGGCGCGCTCCACCGGGGACCGCCTGGACGGCTCCGGTGTCCTCGGCGCGGGCCCGGCGGGCCCCACCGGAGACCGGCTGGATGCCGGCGGTGTCGTCCGGCCGGGCTCGTCGTCCGACCGGGGCCGGCGGCATCGCCGGGTCGCCTCCGGCCGGATGCGGGCCCTCCGGCCCGGCGCCGTGCCGACCGCGAGGGGTCGGTGGTACGCGGGTGTCGCCGTCGACGGGCGGCCGGCCCAGGTCGGCGGGTACCCGGCCGGACGGCGGCGGCGGGCCGGGTGGGACGCGGGTGCCGGCGACCGGCGGCTGCTGGCCGGTCGGTCCGTCCGCGCGGCGGCGGTACGGCGCATCGGGCGGCCGGGGCGCCTCGGGCACGCCGGGCCAGGGACCGTCGGCGGGCCGGCGCGGGGCGGCGGTTTCGGGGCCGCCGGGCCAGGGACCGTCGGCGGCCCGGCGCGGGGCGCCGGTCTCGGGGCCGGTGGGTCGCACCGGCGGCGCGGCCGGAGCAGGCCCGCCGGGGCGGCGCATGACCGGGGGACGTGGACCAGGCCGGCCGTCGCCGGGCGTCTCCGGACCGGGCCGGCCACCGCCGGAGGGCGCGTCCACCACAGGTGGGCGGACCCCCGACGACGGGCCCCCGGCCGGGGGCGGGTCCATGCCGGGCCGGCCGGCCGGCGGTGACGGGTCCATGCCGGCCCGACCCGGGAACGCGGGCGGGTCCACGCCCGGCCGTCCGGGGGTCGGAGGCACTGCGGCGCCGGGGCGGCCCGCGGCCGGGGGCGCAGCCGGGCCGGAACGGCCGGTCGCGGGGGGCATCGCCGGGTCGGTTCGGTCGCCCGGGACGGGACCGCCCGGCCGGGAACGACCCGCGGTCTGTGGCGCGACGGGCGACGGCGGTACGGACCGGCCCGGAGCCTGGGGTGGCGCCGCCGGGGGCGGTACGGGCCGGCCGGGACCATGGGGTGCGGTGGCCGGGGGCGGTACGGCCCGGCCGGGACCCGAGGGCACGGCGGCCGACGGCGCACCGGGCGGGGCTGCCGACGGAGGCGGCACCGGCTGACCGGTCGAGGGCTGCGGCGCGCCCGGAGCCGGGGGCCGCGGGGCCGTGCGGCCGGCGGCCGGCGGCATGCCGGGGCCCGGGCTCGGGGCGGCCGGCCGGGCCGGGCCGGGACGCGACGGGTCGGTGCCGGGATGCGACGCCGGGAGATCCCCGTCCGGCCCGAGTTCACCGCCCTGCTGCTTGGCGGTACGCAGGTCGTCGATCCAGCCGAGCTCCTCGCCGACGACTGTCGGGTCCAGCTCGGACTCGGCCCGGCCGCGTCCCCACCGGCGGCCCTTGCCCCGCGGGTCGCGCCGCTCGTCGGGGCCGTCCGCCGGCCGCTCCGGACCACGCGCCATCACTACTGACCCCCCTCGGCGGCGTCGCTGCCGCCCTCACTCGCCCCGCTGGACTGCTCGCCGCCCCCCACCCGGGCCCCGTTCGCGGCGGCCGGGGCGCCGGCCTCCGCGCGGGTCGCCGGAGCCGGCAGCCCGCGGACGATCCGGCGCAGCAGCGGCAGCCGGGTGGCCACCGCCCGCTCCGCGCCGTGCCCGCTGGGCTGGTAGTAGTCGGTTCCGACGAGGTCGTCCGGAGCGTACTGCTGGGTGACCACCCCCCGGTGGTCGTCGTGCGGGTAGCGGTAGCCGGCGCCGTGACCGAGGCCCCGCGCGCCGGAGTAGTGGGCGTCGCGCAGGCCGCGCGGCACCGGGCCACCACGACCGGCGCGTACGTCGGTGACGGCGGCGCCGATAGCTGTGGTGGCTGAGTTGGACTTCGGCGCGGTGGCCAGGTGGATGACCGCCTGGGCCAGGTTGAGCTGTGCCTCCGGCAGGCCCACGTACTCGACCGCGTGGGCGGCGGCGGTGGCCACCGTCAGGGCGGTGGGATCGGCCATGCCGACGTCCTCACTCGCGAAGATCACCAGCCGGCGGGCGATGAACCGGGCGTCCTCCCCGGCCACCAGCATCCGGGCCAGCCAGTGCAGTGCCGCGTCCACGTCCGAGCCGCGCATGCTCTTGATGAACGCGCTCGTCACGTCGTAGTGGGCGTCGCCGTCCCGGTCGTATCGCACGGCCGCCACGTCGACCGCCTGTTCGGCCACGGCCAGGTCGATCCGGCCGGTGTCGAGCGCTGTGGCGGTGGCCGCCGCCGCCTCCAGTGCGGTGAGCGCCTTGCGCACGTCGCCCCCGGCGAGCCGGACCAGGTGGTCCTCCGCCTCCTCGGCCAGCACCAGCGCGCCGCCGAGCCCGCGCTCGTCGGCCACCGCACGGCGCAGCAGCCCGCGTACGTCGTCGTCGTCGAGCGCCTGGAGGGTGAGCAGCACGCAGCGTGACAGCAACGGCGAGATGACCGAGAAGTACGGGTTCTCCGTGGTCGCCGCGAGCAGCGTGACGGTACGGTCCTCGACGGCGGCGAGAAGCGAGTCCTGCTGGGTCTTGCTGAACCGGTGCACCTCGTCGATGAACAGCACCGTGGGCGGGCCGCCGGACCGGCGTTGGCGACGGGCGGTGTCGATCACGGCACGGACGTCCTTCACGCCTGCGGTCAGCGCGGACATCGCCACGAACCGCCGGTCGGTGGCCCGGGCCACGAGGTGGGCGATGGTGGTCTTGCCGCTGCCCGGCGGCCCCCAGAGGATCACCGACAACGGCGCCGCGCCCTCGACCAGCTGACGCAGCGGCGCCCCCGGCGCGAGCAGGTGTTCCTGCCCGACCAGCTCGTCGATGCCCGCCGGCCGCATCCGCACAGGCAGGGGCGAATCCGCCCGGGTGTCGGTGAAGCCGTCGGTGCCGCCCGCGCCCGCGGGTGCGCCGGCCGGCTCGCCGAGGGTGAAGAGGGCGTCCGATTCCATCACGAGAACAGTACCGGGCCGGGCCGACGACGCCGGAATCGCGCCGCCGACCCGACCCGGGTGGTCTTTTCCGGTCAGCCGCGACCCGGCCGCCGGCCCCGGTACCACCGGCCGCCACCGCCGCCGCGCGGGCCGGAGCCGACGCCGGCCAGGTAGAGCGAGAGCAGCAGGAAGCCGATGAGCATGAGGGTCGAGGTGCTGAACAGATCGGGCGCGCCGAGGTCGGTGTTCATGAAGTCGAGCAGCAGCGCGAAGCCGAACACGATGGCCGCGAGAATGGCGAGCATGTCGTTCCTCCGGTGGGGGTTCCCAGCAGGTCGGCGACGGATGTACCCAATCGGTCTGTTCGTCAATCTCCACCGTGGAACGGACGGTGGCTCGACCTCCGGCACCGGCCCTGATGCTCGTACGCTGACGGAATGATCACGGTCGACGAGGTGCTGACCGGGCGGGCCGCGCTGCTCGCCTGCGGCGCGGATCGCAGCCGAGGGCTGGGCGCGGCGCTGACCGCCGGGATGACGCGTGCCCTGTTCGGCAGGTACGACGTCGTGGCGCTGGGCGTCCACCCGGACAACGTGGGCGCGATCCGGCTGTACCGGCGGCTCGGCTTCACCGCCGCCTAACGCCGCACCTCCGTCGCGCTCGCCTGACCCGCAGCGCCCGCCCGGGCCCGCTTCCGCGTGAGTGGCTCGCAACGGGGGCCCGGGCCGGGTGCGGGGGCCGGGCTCAGGCGCGGCCGGCGGGGGCCGCTGCGGCGGTCGCGTCGTGGGACGGGCCGGGCTCGGCGACCAGGCCGGCGTGGCCGGGGCCGCCGCCGGTCACCTCCGGTTCCACAGTGGTGTCCGGCGGGGTACGGCGACCGGCGCGCCAGGCCGGCAGGTAGAGCGGCGCGGCTACTGCCAGCACCACACCGCCGACGACCATGGCGACGCCGACGCTCGTGGCGTCGGCCAGCGCGGTGAGCGTGACCGCGCCGAGCGCGCCGGCCGGCTGGGCGGCCATCGAGTTGAGCGACAGCACACTCGTCCGGTACGGCCCGTCGACCTGCCGGTGCAGCAGTCCCATGTGCAGCGGGTTCGACGCGCCGTGCACGGTGTAGCAGGCCAGGTACGCGATGAGGATGCCGACCGGGCCGGCCAGCAGGCCCATGCCGACCACCGTCACGCCCTGCAGGATCCGCATCAGCGCGGCGGCCGGGGCGGCGCCGAGACGGCGCAGCAGGAACGGGGTGAGCGCGGCGCCGGCGGCGTTGGCGAGCCAGGCCGCCGTGCTGGCCGGGCCGAGCAGCGCCGCAGCGCGGTCCGGGTCGCCGAGCACCTCGGCGAGGCGCACCGGCAGCAGCGACTCGAAGGTGACCATGCCGAAGCCCCAGAACAGTTCGACGGCGACCAGGGCCGCGAGCACCCGGTTGCGGCGCAGCAACCCGACTGCCTGCCCGACCATCCGGGGCGCGTCGACCACGGAGGCGCGCAGCGCGGCCGGGCCGGACGCGGGCCGCCGCTCGGCCATCAGCGCCAGCAGCGCCACGACGGAGACGGCCTGGAGGACGGCGGCGACGATCACCGGCAGCGCGAGGGCACTGACCGGGCCGACCGGGCCGAGCGCGACCAGGCCGCCGCTGAGCAGGGCGCCCGCGCCGATGGCGACACCGATCACGGTGCCGGCCCAGCCGAGGCCGCGCTCGTACTCGGCCTTCGGGTCGACGGCGAGCGTGGCGTCGACGTACCAGGATTCCATCGGGCCGCTGTCGAGCGCCCGGTAGACGCCCTGCAATGCCCAGACCAGGAAGAACATCCAGAACGAGTCGGCCACCGCCATCAGCGCCAGCGAGCCCAGGCCGAGCACCCAGGCGACGACAAGCACCGGTTTGCGCCCGAGCGCGTCGGCGAAGCCGCCGGTGGGCAGCTCCAGCGCCAGCACGACGAGGCCCTGCGCGGTGGCGACGAGGCCGATCTGGGACAGCGTGAGCCCGCGCTCCTGCATCAGCAGGATCATCACCGGCATGAGCAGGCCGCTGGGCAGCCAGCGCAGGCCGTACAGCGTGAGGTAGCGGGTCCGGATCTGGCGTACGGACAGCGTGGTCACGGCTTCTCCTCGGCGGGCGGCGGGGTGGACCGTGGGTAGGCCGCGTCCATCGGCAGGGCGGCGAGGTAGAACTGCACCGTCTCGGCGTCGGGGTCGTCGGGGTCGGTGGCGTCGCGGTGCCGCTCGAAGACCGCGAAGACCTCGTCCTGGATCACCTTGAGGCGGTCGGCCGGAATCCGCATGAAGAAGTCACCCATACCGAAGCCGTCGCGCCAGGCCGGCGACCACCGGTGCCGCTGGGCGAACCAGCGTTCGGCGTGCTGGGCGAAGAAGCGGACGTAGTCCGCCTCGATCCACTCGATGGCCGCCCGCGCGTCGGGGTCGTCGTCGAAGTCGCTTGATTCCCAGTTCGTGACGTCGTGCGCGGCCCGCCAGTAGCGCTGGCGGCCGGTGCCGAGGCTCGGGTCCTCCACCACGAGTCCGACCTCGGCGAGTTGGCGCAGGTGGTAGCTGGTCGCGCCGCTGTTGGTGCCGAGCGCCTCGGCGAGGGCGGTGGCGGTGGCCGGGCCGCCCACGCGCAGCGCCCCGACCAGCCGCATGCGCAGCGGCTGCGCCAGGGCACGGACCTGGCGGTGGTCGATGCGTACGGTGCGCTCCTTCTTCTCCTCCATGAGATGCACAATATCTGTGCACACTTTCCATGCACAAGATGCTTGCAAAGAATCCGTGCAACTAGACGTACAGCTCGAAGATCCCCCGCAGGCGGGTCCGCAGCAGCCCGGTGGCGCGGGTGGAGTCGAGCACCACCTCACCGGCCGCTGGCACGCACCACGAGCAGTCTCATCACTCCCCCTGAAGATCGAAGAGGCCCGCGTCATCATGACGCGGGCCTCTCCGGCAGGTGACGATCAGGTGGGGTCGGCCACCGGGGCGGCCGGGCCGGCGGTGCCGGCGTGCGGACCGGCCGGCGCCTTCGGCTTGGCGTCGATGCCGGCCTCGGCGCGCTGCTGCCCGGTGATCGGGGTGGGCGCGCCGGTCAGCGGGTCGAAGCCGCCCCGGGTCTTCGGGAACGCGATCACCTCGCGGATCGAGTCCGCGCCGGCCAGCAGCATGCAGACCCGGTCCCAGCCGAACGCGATGCCGCCGTGCGGCGGGGCGCCGTACTTGAACGCCTCCAGCAGGAAGCCGAACTTGTCCTGCGCCTCGTCGGCGGTGATGCCGAGCAGGTCGAACACCCGCTGCTGCACGTCGCCGCGGTGGATACGGATCGAGCCGCCGCCGATCTCGTTGCCGTTGCAGACGATGTCGTACGCGTACGCCAGCGCCCGGTCCGGCGCGGACTCGAACCGGTCCACCCACTCGGCGTTCGGCGAGGTGAACGGGTGGTGCACGGCGGTCCAGCCACCCGCTCCGCCGTTCTCCTGGTCGGAGGTCGGCTCGAACATGGGCGCGTCGACCACCCAGCAGAACGCCCAGGCGCTCTCGTCGACCAGGTTCGCCCGCTTGGCGATCTCGATCCGGGCGGCGCCGAGCAGCTCCTGCGCCTCGCGGGTGTTGGTGCTCGCGGCGAAGAAGATGGCGTCGCCGGGCTTCGCGCCGACCGCGTCGGCCAGGCCGGCCAGGTGCGCCTCGGACAGGTTCTTCGCCACCGGGCCGCGCGGCTCGCCGGTCTCGGCGTCCAGCACCACGTACGCCAGGCCGCGCGCGCCGCGCGCCTTGGCCCAGTCCTGCCAGCCGTCCAGTTCCTTGCGGGTCTGCGCCGCGCCGCCGGGCATGACCACCGCGCCGACGTAGCCGCCCGCGTCGATCGCGCCCGCGAACACCCGGAACGCGGTGCCGCGCAGGTAGTCGGTCAGCTCGGTCAGCTCCACGCCGTAGCGCAGGTCCGGCTTGTCCGAGCCGTACCGGGACATGGCGTCGTGCCAGGTGATGCGCGGGATCGGCCGCGAGATCTCGTAGCCGGCGAGGTCCTTCCACAGCGCCGAGACGATCGCCTCGCCGAGGTCGATCACGTCGTCCTCGGTGACGAACGACATCTCGATGTCGAGCTGGGTGAACTCCGGCTGCCGGTCGGCGCGGAAGTCCTCGTCGCGGTAGCAGCGGGCGATCTGGTAGTACCGCTCCATGCCGCCGACCATCAGCAGCTGCTTGAACAGCTGCGGCGACTGCGGCAACGCGTACCAGCTGCCCGGCTGGAGCCGCACCGGCACCAGGAAGTCGCGGGCGCCCTCCGGGGTGGAGCGGGTCAGCGTCGGCGTCTCGATCTCCAGGAAGTCGCGCTCGTGCAGCACGCCCCGGGCGATCTGGTTGGCCCGCGAGCGCAGCCGCATGGCCTTGGCCGGGCCGCCCCGCCGCAGGTCCAGGTAGCGGTACTTGAGCCGGATGTCGTCACCGGCCTCGATCTGGTCGTCCACCGGCAGCGGCAGCGGCGCGGCCTCGGAGAGCACCTCCAGCGCGGACGCGGTCACCTCGACCTCGCCGGTGGGCAGGTCCGGGTTCTCGTTGCCCTCCGGACGGCGGGTCACCTCGCCGGTGACCTTGACGCAGAACTCGTTGCGCAGCGCGTGCGCGTCCTCCTCGCGGAAGACCACCTGCACGACGCCGGAGGCGTCGCGCAGGTCGACGAAGATGACGCCGCCGTGGTCGCGCCGGCGGGCCACCCACCCGGCGAGGGTCACCGTCGAGCCGGCGTCCGCGGCGCGCAGGCTTCCGGCATTGTGGGTACGGATCACGGCTGGCGTCTCCTCAATCTGGTCCACTCACTGCTCCCCGCATTCTGTCAGGGCGGGCGGGCCCGTTCCCGGGCACCCGTCGAGCCCGGCCCCTCCCGGGAGGCGACAAAGCCCGGTGGCGCGCGTCGCCGGCGGTTACCGTGGCCGGGTGCGTGCCGTACCGAGCTGGGCCGTGGCCACCGCGGCCGCCGCGCCCGCGCTGCTGGTGGCGGGCTGGACGGTGGCCGGCGCCCGCCAGCCGGCGGGATACGACCCGGTCCGCGACACGATCAGCGAGCTGGCCGGCGAGGGCGCTACCGATCCGTGGCTGATGGGCGGCGCGTTGGTGCTGCTCGGCTGCTGCTACTGCGCCACCGCCGCCGCGCTGCACGCCGCCGGGCTGCCCAGCCGTTTCCTGCTGGCGATCGGCGGGGTGGCCACCGTCGCGCTCATCGCGTTCCCCCGCCCGCAGGTGGGCGGCTCCCCGGCGCACGGCGTGGTGGCCACGGTGGCGGTGCTCGCGCTGGCGCTCTGGCCGGCCGGAACGGCGCTGCGCCTGCCCCTGCGGGTGCCGCGCGAGGTGGCCGCCTCCCCGGCGGGCCGGCCGCCGTGGGCGTTCCGCCGGCCGGTGGCGCTGGCCGCGACGGCGGTGCTGCTGGCGCTGTTCGGCTGGTCGGTGGTCGAGGTGACGGGCGGCTCCCGGACCGGGCTGGCCGAACGGGTGGCGGCGCTCGCGGTGACGCTCTGGCCGCTGGCCGCCGTGCTGTCCGCGCGGCTGGCGCACCGGCACTGGGCGGCCCGGCCGGCCGAGCCTCCGCGGCCGGGCGGGCCGCCGGTCAGTCCCGGCCGCCGGGGCGCGGGCGCCTGATCGGGTACGCGGAACGGGCCGCCGGTCGCCCGGCGGCCCGTTCGTGGGAGTGCGTGGATCAGAAGACGCTCACGCCGTAGACGCTGAGCGGCTCGGTGACCGGCTGGAAGTAGGTCGTGCCACCGGAGGAGCAGTTGCCGCTGCCGCCGGAGGTGAGGCCCAGGGCGGTGGTGCCGGCGAACAGCGAGCCGCCACTGTCGCCCGGCTCGGCGCAGACGGTGGTGCGGATTAGGCCGGAGACGCTGCCCTCGGCGTAGTTGACGGTCGCGTTCAGCGCGGTGACGCTGCCGCTGCGCACGCCGGTGGTGCTGCCGGAACGGCGGACGGACTGGCCGACGTACGCGTTGCCGGCCGAGGTGATGTCCTGGGTGCTGCCGTTGTAGAGCGAGACGTTGCCGGCCGCGTTGGCCGAGTTGCTGTGCCGCACGATGCCGTAGTCGTTGCCCGGGAAGCTGGTGCCGGTCCGGGTGCCGAGCACCGTGGTGCGGCTGGAGTTCGAGTACCAGGTCGAGCCGATGTTGGTGCAGTGCCCGGCGGTGAGGAAGTAGTACGTCGAGCCGCTACGCACGTTGAAGCCGAGCGAGCAGCGCCCGCCGCCGGCGTAGATCGCCTGGCCGCCGGAGATCCGGGTGCTCAGCACGCCGGCCTCGGCCTCGATGCGGATCGCACCGTTGTGCCGGGCGGCGGCGGCCTTGACCCGCTCCAGCTTGGCGCCGGTGACGGTGCTGTCGATGGAGACGACGACCTGGTTCGTGGCCGGGTCGGTCCACCAGGCGGTGCCGGGGATCTTCGCGGAGCGCTCCAGCTCACCGGTGGCGGCGTTGAGCTTGTCCGCGCCGCGCGCCACGATCTTCGGGATGGCGCCGGCGTCACGCACCTGGCGGGCTGTCGCGGTGTCGGTCACCGTGACGATCATCTTCCCGCTGGCGTCGGCGTACGTGCCGGCCGCGCGGGCACCGAGCTTCTCGACGAGGGTGGCGGCGGCGTCCGGCGAGAGGGCCGTGGGGGCGGCCTGCGCGGGTGCGCCGAGGAGCGAGCCGGTGACCAGGGTGCCGGCGACGGCTACTGCGGCGGCGCGGCGGAGCGTGGACCTCGTGGGTCGCATGTAACAACCTCCGAATGGGGGTGAACGGGCGCTGTCATGGGGGCGCGCCCGAGGACAACCCGGGTGACCTGGGGAAACCTCCCGGATGCCCAAAGTATTCACACATTTAAGATCATAAGCAAGACATGGCTTTGCCCGGATTCGCACCCGCGCGCGATGTAACACCGAAGCAACAACATCGACACCATCTGTCAGAACCGGTTCAGGGTCGCGGCGGTGGGACCCGGCACCGCGCGGCTCGGCGATCTCGCGCCCTCGGCGCGGCCCGAGCCGACCGGACCTCGCCGCCACAGTCGCGGTGCGCACGCTCAGCAAGCGAGCCCTCCAGGTCGGCCAGGCGGCGCCCACCCCAGCCGAGCACCTGGTCATTGCCGAGCGCGGGAGGCCCGTATGCCCTCAACGGCGCACGCCGCCGAAGATCGGGCGGAGTACGACCAGGGTGCGCATCCGACAGGGAACAATTCCCCAGACAATGAAGCAAGCCCTGGACGCCCACTAGGGCGTTCAGGGCTTGCTTCAGGCATACCAGCCTTGTTCGAGGATGCGCGACAAGCTCCGGTCTGGGCGTCTGAAAAAACAACGCGCCGGGCGCGAGTCAGCGCAGGCGCGACTAGACGATCCTGACCGCCGTAATAGTCTTGCCGGGGGCCGGGAAAGTCGTGGACTCACCGGGGTTGTAGTAAATCATGTCTCCGTTCGAGAGCGTCACGAAAGCCGTGTTGTTCCCGGCCTTGATACGAACCACACCGTTGATGGTCGTGTACGCCGTACCCGCACCACTGTAGCAGTGGTGATAGTTGAGAGCCGTAATGATGTCCACGGTAGAACTGGTGCATGACACCTTCGAGATGGCGAAGGCGGGCGTGCCGGGAATAGCAGCCAGAGCGAGCCCCGTGGCGGCCGCTGCGGTGATCGCTCGCTTTACCCCTCGTCGCATAGGTAGCACCTTTCTCGTCGGCAGATTCCGGCACACGAGGTTGCCATTCGACAACTCCGCGCGTTGAGAAGAACGCTATCATGAAGGTAGATGCATGACTACCTTTGATCGAAACCATCGCCTTCTCCATGATGTCAACCGATTTACGCACTGCGTTTACCGGCTGCAGCAAATACGTGCCGAGCTGCGGCTTCGATCCGTTGAGCGACGCCTCGTCCGGCGCCCTTCACCATGCCGTACCGAGGATTCTCGGTAGCTCGCTTCGGGCGGGGAGGCGCGGCGTGGGGTTAGCGTGCAAGCAGGCGAGTGGCCCTGGCCGCGCGCCTCTCCTCGAAGCGGGACGCCTGGGTCTCCAGGGTGTCGAGGTGCTCGGCGATCTGGTCGCGGGCGGCCTCGCCGTCGGCGTTCAGGCCGGTCACGTCGAACAGGTTCCACTGGCGCAGCACCGGCATCACCACGTCGTCGCGGTGCTGGCGCAGGTCGTAGATGCCGGCCAGCGCGATCGCCACCGACTTGCGGGCGAAGCCGTCGATGCCCACGCCCGGCATCTGGAAGTCGGCCAGCACGTCGGCGACCGCGCGCATGGCCTGCGACGGGGCCAGCTCGAACGCGGCACCGAGCAGGTTGCGGTAGAAGACCATGTGCAGGTTCTCGTCCGCGGCCACCCGGGCCAGCAGCGCCTCGCACGTCGGGTCGCCGGTGGCCCGGCCGGTGTTGCGGTGCGAGATGCGCGTCGCCAGCTCCTGGAACGACACGTACGCCAGCGAGTGCAGCATCTCCTGGTCGTGCGCGTTCTGGTAGCCCGCCGACATGTGCACCATGCGGGCCCGCTCCAGCCCCACCGGGTCCACCGCCCGGGTCACCGTGAGGTAGTCGCGGATCGCGGTGCCGTGCCGGCCCTCCTCGGCGGTCCACCGGTGCACCCAGGTGCCCCACGCGCCGTCGCGCCCGAACAGCGTGGCGATCTCGTGGTGGTACGAGGGCAGGTTGTCCTCGGTGAGCAGGTTGACGATCAGCGCGGTCCGCGCCACCTCGGGCAGCGTCGAGTCCTCCGGCGACCACGCCTCGCCACCCAGCGGGCCGTCGAAGGTGCGGCCCTCGCTCCACGGCACGTACTCGTGCGGGAACCACTCCTTGGCCAGCGACAGGTGGCGGTCGAGGTTCTTCTCGACCACCGGCTCGAGTTCGGTGAGCAGAGCGGTCTGGCTGAGCACGGTCACGACGTTCTCCCTACGGTGGCGTAACTTACGCCACCGTAGGTCGAAACGTCTTCAGACGCCAGTGCCGGCCGGGCCGACCAGCGGCTTCAGGTCCGCCCGGGGCGGCGTCCACTCCCCCGCCGAGGCCGGCACCTGCTCGCCGGAACGGATGTCCTTGACCTCGTCACCGTCCGCGCCGGGAAACCAGACGTACGGGATGCCGCGCCGCTCGGCGTACCGGATCTGCTTGCCGAACTTGGCCGCCGACGGGGACACCTCGGTGGGCACACCGCGCGAGCGCAGCGCCGCCGCGACCGCGTCACTGGCCGCCCGGTCCTCCTCGGCGGTGACCGCCACCAGCACGCAGGTCGGCACCGAACGGGACACCGACAGCGCCTCGGCGCCGAACAGCAGGCCCAGCAGCCGGGTCACCCCGATCGAGATGCCCACCCCGGGGAACCGGACGTTGCCCGAGCTGGCCAGGTTGTCGTACCGGCCGCCGGAGCAGATCGAGCCGAACCGCTCGTAGCCGATCATCTGCGTCTCGTAGACCGTACCCGTGTAGTAGTCCAGGCCCCGCGCGATGCGCAGGTCGGCCACGCAGAGGCCGGGCGCGTGCGCGGCCGCGGTCTCCACCACCGCGGTCAGCTCAGCGACGCCCTCGTCAAGCAGCGGGTCGCTCACCCCGAGGCCGCGCACCGCGTCGGCGAAGGAGGCGTCCGGCGCGGAGATCTCGGCCAGCGACAGCACGGCCTTGGCCTGTGCCTCGCTCGCCCCGGCGGTGCTCGCCAGCAGCTCCGTCACCCCGGCCGGACCGATCTTGTCGAGCTTGTCCACGGCACGTAGCGCCGCCTCCGTGTCGGTCAGCCCGATGCCCCGGTAGAACCCCTCGCAGATCTTGCGGTTGTTGACCTGGATGCGCACCGGCGGGATCGGCAGCGACCGCAGCGCGTCGCCGATGACCAGCGGCATCTCGGCCTCGTAGTGCGCCGGCAGCGTGTCCCGGTCGACGATGTCGATGTCGGCCTGGAGAAACTCGCGGTACCGGCCCTCCTGCGGGCGCTCGCCCCGCCAGACCTTCTGGATCTGGTAGCGGCGGAACGGGAACTGCAGCTTGCCGGCGTTCTCCAGCACGTACCGCGCGAACGGCACGGTCAGGTCGAAGTGCAGGCCGAGCGCGTCGTCACCGGCCGGGCCGTCGGCGTCGGCCTGCAACCGGCGCAGCAGGTAGACCTCCTTTGCGGTATCCCCCTTCCGCAGCAACTGATCCAGCGGCTCGACCGAGCGGGTCTCCAGCGGCGCGAAGCCGTACAGCTCGAACGTGGCGCGGATGCGATCGAGAACGAACTGCTCAATCATCCGCTGGGCGGTGGTCCACTCCGGGAAGCCGGAAATGGGCGTGGGCTTGCTCATCACGAACTCCTTGAGAACCCGCGCGGGCGCGGGCGAGGGTCTAGAGGCCTCGGGTGGGCGCGGCCGGGCGCGCGCCGCCGGTGCCCGCCACCTCGACGAGGAACGGGTTTGTCGCGCGCTCGCGGCCGATCGTGGTCGCGGGGCCGTGGCCGGGCAGGACGACCGTGTCGTCGGCCAGCGGGAGCACCTTGTCCCGCAGGCTGGACAGCATCCGGGGCATGCTGCCGCCCGGCAGGTCGGTACGGCCGATCGAGCCGGCGAACAGCACGTCACCGGAGAGGCAGATCTGCTCCGCCTCCCAGGGCGAGCCGGCGCCGGGCAACCGGAACAGCACCGACCCGCCGGTATGGCCGGGAGCGTGGTCGACGGTGATCTCCAACCCGGCGAGCGACAGCGTCGCGCCGTCGGTCAGCTCGGCCACGTCGTCCGGCTCGGCGTACGGCAGCCGGCCGCCGAACAACTGGGTCAGGTCCATCGACAGCGCCTTGCTCGGGTCGGCCAGCAGTTCCCGGTCGTCCGGGTGGACGTAGGCGGGGATGCCCCGCGCGCCACAGACCGGGGCGACGGAGAACGTGTGGTCCAGGTGGCCGTGGGTGAGCAGCACGGCGGCCGGGTGCAGGCGGTGCTCGGCGAGCACGGCGTCGAGCTGGTCGAGCACCCCGATGCCGGGGTCGACCACCACGCACTGCTCCCCCGGCCCGGTCGCCACCACATAGCAGTTGGTGCCGAAGGCGTCTGCGGGAAAGCCGGCCACGAGCACGTCGCTCCCCTTTCCGTCCGGTCGTCGTCCCCTGCAGCCTAGTCGCAGCGGCGAGCGGGTTTCGCCCGCCACCGGCCCCGCCTGCCCCGGCCGGGCTGAGACGGCGGGACCTCGTACACCACATTCACAGTCGCTACCCGTACACTCTGGCGGGCGTGTGGCGTGGCGCACCCCGATCGGAACGGCGGACGGCGCCCGGCGCCGGCGGCGATCAGGCAGAGGAAGGGGAGCACACGTGGCTTCCAGCAGGGACCGGCAGCGCAAACTGGCGCGCGCCAAACTCGATCGGCAGCTCGCCCGGCGGGCGGCGGCCGCGAAGCGCCGCCGGCAGATCCGGGCCGGCGTCGGTGCCGCGGTGGTGCTCGTGCTGATCGTGGCCGGCTCCGCCTGGGCGCTCGGCGCGTTCGACTCCGAGCCGGAGAAGAAGGCCGCCGAGGACGTCTGCCTCTGGACCGCCGAGGACGGCGCCGTCAACACCAACCTCAAGGACGTCGGCCAGCCGCCCACCACTGGCCTGCCCACCTCGGGCACCCGCCCGATGACGATCACCACCAACCAGGGTGGGCCGATCACGGTGGAGCTGGACCAGACCGACGCGCCGTGCGGCGCGGCGAGCCTGAGCTACCTGGCCGGCCGGTCGTTCTTCGACAACACCACCTGCCACGAGATCACCGCCGAGGGCGCGCTGCGCTGCGGCGACCCCACGGGCACCGGGCTCGGCGGCCCGACCTACTCGTTCTACGACGAGAACGTCCCGACCGCGCCGGAGCCCGACCCGTCGGCCTCCCCGGCGCCCGGGCAGCCCCCGGCGTACCCGAAGGGCACGGTCGCCATGATCGGCAACCCGCCGGGCAGCAACGGCAGCCAGTTCCTGATCTTCTTCAAGGACGCCAGCCCGGCCAAGCCGGCCTACTCCGTGGTCGGCAAGGTCACCGGCGGCCTCGACGTGGTGGAGAAGATCGGCGCCCTGCCGACGATGGACAATGGCAATGGCGCCAAGGTCAAGCCGAAGACGCAGGTGCTGGTCCAGAGCGTGACCGTCGGCGAGCCCGGCGCGGCACCGGCCGGCAGCCCCGCGCCGTCGCCCAGCGCCAGCGCGGGCTGACCCGACAAGCCGATCCGGCGGCCGCCGGCGGTGTCAGACATGATCCGGCGCGCGCGCCGACCCATACGCAGCAGGTGAGGAGTGACCGTGACGTCCACCAGAGACCGCCAGCGCGCGGCGGCGCGAGCCAAGCTCGAACGGGAGATGGCGGAGCGGGCCGGCCGGGCCCGTAAGCGCCGGCAGACCCAGGCGATCGTCGGAGCCGCCGCGGTGCTTGTGCTCGTCGTGGCCGGCACGGTCTGGCTGGCCACCTCGCTCGGCGGTGACGACGACGAGCAGCAGGCGGGCGGCGCCACCGGCGCGGGCTCCGTGCAGTGCGCGTACACGGAGGTGCCCAAGGAGGGCCGGCCGCCGCAGATCAAGGACGTCGGCCTGCCGCCGGCCCAGCAGGCGGGCAAGGGCACCCAGACGCTGACCATCGACACCAACCTGGGCCAGATCACCGCCAAGATCGACCGCGCCAAGGTGCCCTGCACCGCCGGTAGCTTCACGCATCTGACGGAGAAGGGCTTCTACAACAACACCAAGTGCCACCGGCTGGTTACCGAGGGCATCAAGGTGCTCCAGTGCGGCGACCCGAGCGCCACCGGGAAGGGCTGGCGGGACACCGACGGCATCGGCGGGCCGTCGTACAACCTGGCCGAGGAGAACCTGCCCACCGACAAGCGCCCGCCGTACCCGGAGGGCGTCATCGCGATGGCGAAGTCCAACCAGCCGGGCAGCACCGGCAGCCAGTTCTTCATCGTGTACGGCGACTCGCCGCTCGACCCGAACTACACGGTGCTGGGTACCATCACCGACGGCATGGACGTGGTGAAGCAGGTCGCCGCGGCCGGTGACGACGGCGCGTTCGCCAAGCAGGCCGGCGGCGGCCACCCGAAGAAGGAGATCACCATGACCAAGGTGACCATGAGCCCGATCCAGGGCGGCTGACCGCACCCACGACGACGAAGCGCCCGCCGGCTGCGGATCCAGCCGGCGGGCGCTTTCGCGTGCGTCGTGGGTGGCTCAGGCCCCCGAGGTGACCCGGTACGCGTCGAACACGCCGTCGACCTTGCGGACGGCGGCCAGCAGGTGCCCCAGGTGCTTCGGGTCGGCCATCTCGAAGCTGAACCGGCTCACCGCCACCCGGTCCCGGGTGGTGGTGACTGTCGCCGACAGGATGTTCACCCGCTCCTCGGACAGCACCCGGGTCACGTCGGCGAGCAGCTTGTGCCGGTCCAGCGCCTCGACCTGGATGGCGACCAGGAACGTCGAGGCCGACGTGAGCTTCCAGCTCACCTCGACCACCCGCTCCGGCTGGGCACGCAGGTCCTCGGCGTTGGCGCAGTCGTCCCGGTGCACGCTCACCCCGCCGGAGCGGGTGACGAACCCGAAGACCGAGTCCGGCGGCACCGGCGTGCAGCAGCGGGCCAGCTTGATCCAGACGTCGCTGACGCCGCGGACCACCACGCCCGGGTCGGCGCTGCTCTGCCGGCTGCGCGGCGGCCGGGTGGCGACGGCGGTCTCGGCGATGTCCTCCGCCGCGCCCTCCTCGCCGCCGTAGGAGGCCATCAGCTTCTGCACCACCGACTGCGCGGAGACCTGGCTGTCGCCGACCGCGGCGTAGAGCGAGGCCACGTCGGCCAGGTGCAGGTCCCGGGCGATCGCCATCAGCGCGTCCGACGTGAGCATCCGCTGCAACGGCATGCCCTGCTTGCGCATCGCCTTGACGATCGCGTCCTTGCCGGCCTCGATCGCCTCCTCGCGCCGCTCCTTGTTGAAGTACTGGCGGATCTTCGTACGCGCGCGCGGGCTCTTGACGAAGCCGAGCCAGTCCTGCGTCGGGCCGGCGGTGTCGGACTTCGACGTGAAGATCTCGATCACGTCGCCGTTTGAGAGCGTCGACTCCAGCGGCACCAGCTTGCCGTTGACCCGCGCGCCGATGCACTTGTGCCCGACCTCGGTGTGCACCGCGTACGCGAAGTCCACCGGCGTCGACCCGGTCGGCAGCGGGATGACGTCGCCCTTGGGGGTGAAGACGTACACCTCCTGGCTGGACAGGTCGAACCGCAGCGCGTCCAGGAACTCGCTCGGGTCGGCCGCCTCGCGCTGCCAGTCCAGCAGCTGCCGCAGCCAGGTCATCTCGTCGATGTGCGCCGGCGGGCCCACCACCGGGGTGCCCTTGTGCTCCTTGTACTTCCAGTGCGCGGCGATGCCGAACTCGGCCGTGCGGTGCATCGCGTACGTGCGGATCTGCATCTCCACCGGCTTGCCGGTGGGCCCGATGACAGTCGTGTGCAACGACTGGTACATGTTGAACTTGGGCATCGCGATGTAGTCCTTGAACCGGCCCGGCACCGGCTGCCAGTTGGCGTGGATGACCCCAAGCGCCGCGTAGCAGTCCCGCACCGTGTCGACCAGGATCCGCACACCCACCAGGTCGTAGATGTCGTTGAAGTCGCGTCCCCGCACGATCATCTTCTGGTAGATCGAGTAGAGGTGCTTCGGCCGGCCGGTCGTCTCCGCCTTGATCTTGGCGGCCTTCAGGTCGGTGGACACCTTCTGGGTCACCTGGCGCAGCAACGCCTCGCGCTGCGGCTGATGCTCCCCGATCAGCCGGTTGATCTCCTCGAACCGCTTCGGGAACAGCGTGCCGAAGGCGAGATCCTCCAGCTCCCACTTGATCGTGTTCATACCGAGGCGGTGCGCCAGCGGGGCCAGGATCTCCAGCGTCTCCTTGGCCTTCTGCTCCTGCTTCGGGCGGGGCAGGAAGGTGAGCGTCCGCATGTTGTGCAGCCGGTCGGCCAGCTTGATCACCAGGACGCGGGGGTCCTTCGCCATCGCCACGACCATCTTGCGGATGGTCTCGGCCTTGGCCGCGTCGCCGAGCTTGACCTTGTCGAGCTTGGTGACGCCGTCGACGAGCAGCGCGACCTCACCACCGAAGTCGGCGCGCATCTGGTCGAGCGTGTATTCCGTGTCCTCGATGGTGTCGTGCAGCAGCGCCGCCACCAGCGTGGTGGTGTCCATGCCCAGGTTCGCCAGGATGGTCGCCACCGCGAGCGGGTGCGTGATGTAGGGGTCGCCGGACTTGCGGTACTGCCCCGAGTGCCACCGCGCGGCCGTGTCGAACGCGCGCTGGAGCAGCCGCGCGTCGGCCTTGGGGTGGTTCTCCCGGTGCGTCGCGATCAGCGGCTCCAGCACCTCGCTGACCTGCGAGGTCTGCCAGGGCGCGTTGAACCGGGCCAGCCGGGCGCGTACCCGTCGGCCGGTGGGCGCGTTGGAGAGGGCGAAACCGCCGCCGGCCGGGGATTCGGTGGAGCCCTCGGTCGGGAACGGCACCACGACCGCCCCGCCGTCGGCGGTCGCGTCGGACGCGCCGGTGGCACCGATCGCCCGCGCCGGCGGGTTGCCGCTGCGCTCGGTCACCGAGCCGTCCGCGTCGCCTGTCGGGTGCACCGTGCCCTCCACCGGAGGGACGACATCGTGGGACACCGGCCTCCTCACCGCTCGCCGGAATGCGCCGGCCGTCCGGCCGACGTCTGGTTCAACCGGCCCGGGGGCCGGTGTTGTTCCACGCGGTCGCCGGGGGCCGGGCCCCGGCGCCTTCGCCGCCCCGGACAGCTCGGCCGGGGCGGGCAAAGGGCAATGCTACCCGCACGCAGGGTACGCCACCGCTCCCCCGGGCGGTCGGTGCCGACCGCCCGGACGGGCCGGCCTGGTCAAACGGTCAACAGGGCATGGACCGGGCGCGGTGCCAGCCGCTCACGGCCGGCCAGGAAGCCCAGCTCCAGCAGCACGGTGAACCCGGAGACCGTCCCGCCGGCGCGTTCCACCAGGTCGAGCGTCGCCTCGGCGGTGCCGCCGGTGGCGAGCACGTCGTCGAGCACCAGCACCCGGTGACCGGCGGTGAAGGCGTCCTGGTGCACCTCCAGCGTCGCCTCGCCGTACTCGAGCGCGTAGGAGGCCGAAAGGGTGGCCCGGGGCAGCTTGCCGGCCTTGCGCACCGGCACCACGCCGACCCCGGTGGCGTACGCGACCGCCGCGGCCAGCACGAACCCGCGCGCCTCGATGCCGGCGACGGTGTCGAACGAGTCCGGCCCGTGGTGGGCGATGATGCCGTCGATCACCGCCCGGAACGCCTCACCGTCGGCGAACAGCGGCATCAGGTCCTTGAACACGACACCCGGCTTGGGGAAGTCCGGCACGTCCAGCAGCCGACTGGCGACGAGCTGGGCGACCTCCGGGCCGATGTCTCCGCGTATCCCTGCGGTGTGGGTCTCCGTCACGGTATGTCCCATGTCCTCTCGAAACGACGACGGCGTCCGTCATGCCGTGACATCAGCATGGCGGACGCCGTCGAACCAATTCCGTCCGGTCCTACGGTCAGCGGCGCTTGCCGCCGGGCCGGTTGCCGCCACCACCGGCGGGACGACCGCCGCGGGCTCCGCTGGGGCGCTTGCCGGTCGGGCGGGCGCCCACCTTGGGCGCGGCGCCGGCCAGCGCGGCCGCCTCCGGGTCGATCGGCGCGTCGGCGACCGGCGCGGCGGCCGGCCGGCCCTTCGGCGTGATCTCGCCGCGGGCGAGCGCGGCCCGGCGGGCCTGCACCCGCTTGTTGTGCGCGCTGATCCGGGGGTCCATGTTCTTCAGCAGCACCAGCAGCGGCGTGGCCAGCAGGATCGAGGTCAGGAACGCCACCGCCATACCGACGAACAGCACCAGGCCGAGGTCCTTCAGCGTGCCCGCCCCGAGCAGGCCGGCACCGATGAAGAGCAGACCGCCGACCGGCAGCAGCGCCACCACCGAGGTGTTCAGTGACCGCATGAGGCTCTGGTTGAGCGCCAGGTTGGACGCCTCGCCGTAGGTGACGTTGTTGTTCGCGGTGATGCCGCGCGTGTTCTCCTGCACCTTGTCGAAGACCACCACCACGTCGTAGAGCGCGAAGCCCAGGATCGTGAGGAAGCCGATGATCGTCGACGGGGTGACCTCGAAGCCGACGAGCGAGTAGATGCCGGCGGTGAGGACCAGGTTGGTCAGCAGCGAGATGATGGCGGCGACCGCCATCCGCCACTCGAAGCGCAGCACCAGGTAGATCGACACGACCGCGATGAAGATCAGCAGACCGAGGAAGGCACGCGAGGTGACCTGGCTGCCCCATGCCTCGGAGACCTGGCTGCCGCTGATCTGGTCGGCCTGGATGCCGAACTCCTGAGCGATCGCGGCCTTGGCCTCGTTCGCCTGCTCGGCGGAGAGCTGCCCGGTGCGCATCTCGTAGAACTCGCCGCTGGTGCCGCCGACCTTCTGCGCGCTCACCACCTCGACGCCGGGCGCCTCGTCGGCCAGCACCTCGTCGACCACCTGCTCGGCCCGGTCCAGCGTCCCGACGCTGGCCGGCACCTGGAACGAGTTGCCGCCGGCGAACTCGATGCCGAGCTTGAACCCGCTGATCGCGAAGCTGAGCACGGCGACGAGCACGAGCAGGCCCGCCACGCCGAACCACACGTTGCGGCGCCCGACGATGTTGAGATCCGCCTCGCCCCGGTAGAGCCGGGCGGCAAGACCGCTCTTAGCCATCTCAGGCCTCCTTCACACGCGGGTTGCGGGCGGTGCCCGGCTCGGCCGACCGGGCCGGGAGCGCCCGGCCCAGACCGCTGACCCGCGGCGACAGGAACGCCTTGGTACGGGCGAACATCGTCATGATCGGGTGGCGGAAGAGGAACACGACGACCAGGTCCAGCACGGTCGCCAGGCCGAGCGCGAAGGCGAAGCCCTTCACCGCGCCGACCGACACGATGTAGAGCACCACCGCCGACATCAGCGTGATGGCGTTGGCCGAGATGATCGTCCGTCGGGCCCGGATCCAGGCGCGCGGCACCGCGCTGCGTGGACTGCGGCCCTCCCGGATCTCGTCTTTCAGTCGTTCGAAGTAGATGACGAACGAGTCCGCGGCGACGCCCAGCGACACGATCATGCCGGCGATGCCGGCGAGCGTGAGCGTGAAGCCGATCGACCGGCCGAGCACCACGAGCGCGCCGAACACCAGGAGCGCGGAGAGCACCAGGCTCAGGAAGATGACCGAGCCGAGCAGACGGTAGTAGAAGAACGAGTAGATGATGACCAGCAGCATGCCGATGCCGGCGGCCAGCAGACCCGCCTTGAGGTGGCTGTCGCCGAGCGTGGCGGTGACGTTCTGCTGCTCCTGCGGCTCGAAGGTGACCGGCAGCGCGCCGTAGCGCAGCTGGCTGGCCAGCGCGTTGGCGGCCTTGCTGTCGAAGCTGCCGGTGATCTGCGAGTCACCGGTCAGCACGCCCTGGATCTCCGGGGACGAGACGATCTCGTTGTCCAGCACCACGGCGACGCGGCACTTGCCGTCCTGGCCGAGCGCGGTCTGGTCGCAGGCCTGGCCCTCGTTGTTGAACGCCTCGCGGGTCAGCGCGGTCCACTTCTCCTGGCCCTTGCCGGTGAAGTTCAGGCTGACCACCCAGGAGCTGGTCTGGTCGAGCTGGGCGGAGGCGTCCTTGACATCGGTGCCGAGCACCTTCGCCACGTCCAGCAGGTATTTCGCGCCGGACTCGCAGGCGACCGCCTTCTGCTTCTCGTCCTTGATCGAGGCGGCGGGCCGCGTGTCGAGCTGGGCGCAGGTGATGGTCGGGACGTTGAACTGCATCTCCACCGGCAGGACCGCGACCTCCTGCGGGGAGAGCGTGCCGAACGGCTTGAGCTTGTCGGCCAGCGACGGGTCGGTGGTCAGGTCCGCCGGGGCCTGCAGGCCGGAGGCGGCGGCCCAGGCGGGCGCGCCGACCTTCTGCTCGACGGCCTTGCGCTGCTGCTCGATGCTCTGCGGCACCGGCTCGGCGCTGGCGCTCGGGCTCGGGCTGGCGGCGCTCGGGCTCGCGCTCGGCGCGGCGGCGCTCGGCGTCGCCGACGGGGAGGCCGGGGCCATGCCGCCCTGGCCGCCGGCGCTCGGCGACCCGCTCACCTTGGGGCTCGCGCTCGCCTTCGGCGACGCGCTGCCCGACGGCGCCGGGCTGGCGGACCCGGACGGGGTGGCGCTGGGCACCGGCGCGGGCGCGGCTGCGGCGCCACTGCCGTCGGTGGCCTTGAGCACCTTGCGGAAGCGCAGCTCGGCGGCCTCACCGACGTCGGTCAGGTCGCGGTTCTGGCCGGGCAGGGAGATGACGATGTTGCGGTTGCCCTCGGTCACCACCTCGGCCTCGGCCACGCCGTAGGCGTTGACCCGGCTCTCGATGATCTGCCGGGCCTCCTCGAGGTTGTCGGCGGTCGGGGGCTTGCCGTCCACGGTGTTCGTGGCCTCGAGCGTCAGCCGGGTGCCGCCGACGAGGTCCAGGCCGAGCCGGGGCTCCAGCCGGTCCTTCCAGCCGCCGCTGGCGCCGCCCGAGAAGAACACCAAAAGATAGAGGACGACGAAGATGAAGCCGAGTACGGCGAGCTGCCGTCCGGGCCGCATCTGTCCCTGAGGTGGTGCCACGGCTGTCCTGTCTCCCTGTACGGTCGCGCCGCTTCCGCGGCGGCGACAACTGTCGGGCCGGGGGTGTCCGCCCGACTGCTCCGGCGGGTCGGCACCGGAGCACGGCACGCCGGCTGGTGCGCGGCGTGGGGGCGCCGCACGGCCCGGCCGGATGCCGACGCCGGGCGCCGACCCCAACTATCCACTTGTACGGATGAATCCGCTGCCCCGTCCGGGGCGGGTGGTCACTCCTTGACCGGCTCGGCGTCCTCGGTGATCGTCTCCTCAGCCGGAGCCTCGGCGCGCTTGATCACCCGCGCGACGGCGGGGCGGGCGTACCGGGTCTGCACGCCGGGCGCGACCTCCAGCAGGACCGTCTCGTCCTCGACCGCGGTGACCGTGCCGTGCAGGCCGCCGATGGTGACCACCTCGTCGCCCGGGGCGAGGGCGGACTGCATCTGCTCAGCCTCGCGGCGGCGCTTCTGCTGCGGACGGATCATCATGAAGTACATGACGACGAAGAGCAGAGCGATCATGAGGATCGGCGTCAGACCGCCGGCTCCTCCGCCACTCGCTGCTGCGTAAAGCACGGTGTAGACCTTCCGGTTGGCGTCCGCCCCGGCGCCGGAGGGCGCCGCAGCGGAAGCGAATTCTCACGTCCTGTACAAACGCGGCGAAGTCTAGTCCCTGCTCCTGAGAAGACCGAATGCGGCACAGATCACGAACGGATCACGGCTGGTCGGTCTGCACCGAGAACAGATCGGGCCCCGGAGGGGCATCCATCCCAAATGTACCATTCGGGGGCGTGCGGCCCAGATGGCGCCAGGCGGCCTCCGTCGCCACCCGCCCGCGCGGGGTACGGGCCAGCAGCCCGGCCCGGACCAGGAACGGCTCGCAGACCTCCTCGACCGTGTCCGGCTGCTCGCCCACCGCCACGGCGAGCGTGGACAGGCCCACCGGGCCGCCCCGGAACGAGTCGACGAGCGCGGTCAGCACCGCCCGGTCCAGCCGGTCCAGGCCGAGCGCGTCCACGTCGTAGACGGTCAGCGCGGCCCGCGCCGTCTCCAGCGTGACCACGCCGTCGGCGCGTACCTCGGCGTAGTCCCGCACCCGGCGCAGCAGCCGGTTGGCGATGCGCGGGGTGCCCCGGGACCGGCCGGCGATCTCCGCCGCCCCCTCGGCCCGGATCGGCACGCCGAGGATCCGGGCCGACCGGTGCAGCAGCGTCTCCAGGTCGGCCGGCGCGTAGAAGTCCAGGTGCGCGACGAAGCCGAACCGGTCGCGCATCGGGCCGGTCAGCAGGCCGGAGCGGGTGGTGGCGCCGACCAGCGTGAACGGCTCCACGTCCAGCGGAATAGCGGTCGCACCCGGACCCTTGCCCACCACCACGTCGACCCGGAAGTCCTCCATGGCGCTGTAGAGCAGTTCCTCGGCCGGCTTGGCGATCCGGTGGATCTCGTCGATGAACAGCACGTCGCCCTCGGCGAGGCCGGTCAGGATCGCGGCCAGGTCACCGGAACGCTCGATGGCCGGGCCGCTGGTCACCCGGATCCCGGTGCCCAGCTCGGCGGCGACGATGTTGGCCAACGTTGTGTTGTGCACCACGAAGTCGTTAACCGTGAAGGTGTGGTCGCCGTCGACGGTCAGGCACCGGCACTCCTGCAGGCCGACCGCCTCGACGGAGGCCACCCGGTCGGCGGCGAGCCGTTCGTCGAATCGATCTCGACGCGGCATCCACTCGGCGAGCCGCCGACCTCGCTCACCGATCACCGTCACACGCTGCGCGAACCGCGCCACATCGTCCTGGCTGGTGACGCTCAACCGCCAGGACTCGTGCGGCCGACCCTGGTAACGCCCGCGCTTGAGCTTGAGCCGTGACTGAACACCGAGCCGCAGCAGCAGGTGTTGTACGTCCTCCAGCAGCCCCCGTGAGACGCTGTAGAACTCGACGACCACGTCGTACCGGTCACGTCCCCGGCGGCTCACCGTACCGTCGCAGGCGAAGTAGGCGCCGAGAAACGCCGACACCTGCCAGGCGTCACCTTCGAAGACGAAGTCGGGCACTCGCTTCTGCCAGGCGTTCTTGCCGAGCAGGCCATGTTCGGCCAGCCAGGGCTGAAGACCCGAGATACGGATCATCGAACTGCGGGCACTGTTGGGCCTGGTCACGTGACTGTGCCCGATCCGGTCACAAACAGACCGGAAGTCGGCCAGCACGTCCTCGTCACCCCCCGTGAAGGTGACCTGATTCGTCGTGCATCCGTCGCCGATGAGATAGCCGGCGAGCTTGTACTCGGCGACATCCTGAACGGTGTCCGCGACCAGTTCCGGGCACAGGACATTGGCGACGAAGTCGCGGTCGGTGAGATCTCCCGCCTTCGTCCAGCCCTCGGTGGTCCAGAAGGGGTGGTCGGGTGCCGCGACGACATCCCGCCCGCTCGTGGTCCGGATCCTGACCGACTCCAGTTCACCCTGCTCGTGCACCGCCAGCACGGTGGCGCCCGCCCCGGTTCGGGTGATGACCCGGTCACCCACCTCGATGTCACCGAGCCGGCGCCGTGATCCGTTCTCCAACAGGACCAGAGCCTCCACGGACACCGGCTTCCCGAGACCCGGCGGGCCCGACAGGAGGATGTGGTCGGGCGGGGAGCCGCGCCGCATCGCGCCCTGCAACAGCAGGTCGAGCTGGTCGCGGACGCGGTGCTGGGCGATGAACTCGTCGAGCCGCTTCGGGCGGACGCTCGCCTCGGCGTCCCGCTCGGCGTCGTCCACGTACGCCGAGACCAGGTTGTCGTCGCTCATCCGCGCGGGCCCGTCACCGCGTCCGGCCCAGAAGGCGGATGGCCTGCTTGAGCAGCACCGGCACCGGCGGGGTCTCGCCGTCGACCGTCTCCGCCACCGCGGCCACGGCCTGCTCGGCCTGGCCCGCCGTCCAGCCGAGCCCGACCAGCGCCTGGCGCACCTGCTCCGGCCAGGCGCCCCCGGTCACCCCGGCCGCGCCGTCGGCGCCCACCGGCACCGGACCGACCCGGTCGCGCAGCTCCAGCACCAGCCGCTCGGCGCCCTTCTTGCCGATGCCCGGCACCCGGGTCAGCGCCGCGGTGTCGGCGTTGGCGATGGCCTTGCGGACCGCGTCCGGCGTGTGCACGGCGAGCACCGCCTGGGCCAGCCGGGGACCGACCCCGCTGGCGGTCTGGAGCAGCTCGAACAACTGCTTGGCGTCGTCGTCGGCGAAGCCGTAGAGGGTGAGCGAGTCCTCCCGGACCACAAGACTGGTGGCCAGCCGGGCGGGCTGGCCCACGCGCAGGTCGGCGAGCGTGCCCGGGGCGCACTGCACGGCCAGGCCGATGCCGCCCACCTCCACCACCGCGTGATCCGGGCCGGTGGCGGTCACCGTGCCGCGTACGCTCGCGATCATCGCGTCCCTCCTCGTCGAGCCTGTTGCGCGGCGGCGGCCAGCTTGGACCGGGTGCCCCCGCGCCACACGTGACAGATGGCCAGCGCCAGCGCGTCGGCGGCGTCGGCCGGCTTCGGCGGCTCGGGCAGCCGCAACAGCCGGGTCACCATGGCGGTCATCTGCTTCTTGTCCGCCTGCCCCGAGCCGGTCACCGCGGCCTTGACCTCGCTCGGCGTGTACGTCGTCACCGGCAGCCCGGCCCGCGCCCCGGCGAGCACGGCCACGCCGCTGGCCTGCGCGGTGCCCATCACGGTGCGGACGTTGTGCTGGCTGAACACCCGCTCCACGGCTACCGCGTCCGGCCGGTGCTCGGCGACCAGGTCGGTGAGCGAGCGGTCCAGGTGCAGCAGGCGCAGCGCGAGGTCGTCGGCCGGGTCGGTGTAGACCACGTAGTAGGCCACGAGCGTGCAGGGGCGGCCCGGCACGCCCTCGACCACGCCGACCCCGCACCGGGTCAGCCCCGGGTCGACGCCCAGCACGCGCACGCCGCCTCCTCCCCGAGCCGCCAGCAGTACGTGTGTTCGACACACCCTACTGGTGGCCGCCGACGGCGGGTCGGCCGGACACGCCGGGCACGGGTGGTGACGCGGCGCACCACACAGGCGGGCGGTGGAGTATGTGTCGCCGCCCCATGTGCCGGGGGGCACCCGGCTCGTACGTTCATGCGCCATGACGGCAGAACCAGTGGCGGCCCCCCACGTCGTACACGTCGACCTGACCGATCGCATCGCGCTGGTCACAGGTGGTGGCGGCGGCATCGGCCGGGCCTGTGCCCTGCGCCTGGCCGCGGCCGGCGCGACGGTCGTGGTGCTGGACCGCGACGTGGCGGCGGCCGAGGCGGTGGCCGCCGAGGCGGGCGGCCGGGCGGTCGGGATCGACCTGGCCGACCCGGCGGCGGTGGACCGGCTCGACGTCGACGCCGACATCGTGGTCAACAACGCCGGCCTGCAGCACGTCGCGCCGGTGCAGGACTTCCCGGTCGAGCGCTTCGAGTACATCCAGCGGGTGATGGTCGAGGCGCCGTTCCTGCTGATCCGCCGCGCGCTGCCCCGGATGTACGCGAACGGCTGGGGCCGGATCGTGAACATCTCCTCGGTGCACGGGCTGCGCGCCTCGCCGTTCAAGGCCGCGTACGTCTCGGCCAAGCACGCGCTGGAGGGCCTGTCCAAGGTGGTCGCGCTGGAGGGCGCCGCGCACGGCGTCACCGCCAACTGCATCAACCCGGCGTACGTGCGCACCGCGCTGGTGGAGAGCCAGATCGCCGACCAGGCGGCCACCCACGGCATCGGCGAGGACGAGGTGGTCGAGAAGATCATGCTGGCCCGGGCGGCGATCAAGCGGCTGATCGAGCCGGCCGAGGTGGCCGAACTGGTGGCCTACCTGTGCTCCCCGCCGGCGGCGTTCCTCACCGGCACCTCGATCGCCCTCGACGGGGGCTGGACGGCGAACTAGTGGCCTCGCGCACAATGTCGCTCATGTCGTCGCCGGTGGAGTTCCTGGAGTTGCTGGCGCGCGAGGCCGCCGCTGTCGAGTTCGAGGGCCCGCTGGTGGCCGCGCGCGCCGCCGGCCTGCCCGCCGAACGGCTGGCCGAGCTGGAGCAGGCGAAGGTGGTGGCGCTGCGGGTACGGGCGCTGCTGGCGCGCCGGCGCCGCCGGGAGACCGAGCTGTCCGGCCTGTACGACACCGCGAGCGACCTGGCCGGCCTGCGGGATCTGGACGACGTGCTGCGCGCGATCGTGCACCGGGCGCGGATCCTGCTCGGCACCGACGTGGCGTACATGACGCTGAACGACGACGAGCGCGGCGACACGTACATGCGGGTCACCGACGGCTCCATCTCGGCCCGGTTCCAGCGGCTGCGGCTGGAGCTGGGCGACGGGCTCGGCGGGCTGGTCGCGCAGACCGGCACCCCGTACGTCACCTCGAACTACCAGGAGGACGAGCGGTTCCGGCACACCGGGGAGATCGACGGCGGCGTGGGCGAGGAGGGCCTGGTGGCCATCCTCGGCGTGCCGCTGCGGCTCGGGTCCAGCGTGATCGGCGTGCTGTACGCGGCCAACCGCTCGGCCCGGCCGTTCGCCCGCGAGGAGGTGTCGCTGCTGGTGTCGCTGGCGGCGCACGCGGCGGTGGCGATCGACACCGCCCGGCTGCTCGCCGAGACGCGCGCGGCGCTGGCCGAGCTCTCCGCGGCGAACAGCACCATCCGGGCGCACAGCAGCTCGGTGGAGCGCGCCGCCGCCGCGCACGACCGGATGACCGCGCTCGTGCTGCGCGGCGGCGGGATGGAGGACGTGGCGGCGGCGGTCACCGAGGTGCTCGGCGGCGCGCTGCTGGCGCTGGACGCCGAGGGCCGGCGGCTGGCCCGGGTCGGCGAGATCGAGGAGCCGGACCGGGCGGACATCGTGGAGGCGGTCGCCGCGTCGCGTACCGAGGGGCGCAGCGTGCGCCGGGGCCCGCTCTGGTACGCCGCGGTGGTGGCCGGCGCGGAGAACCTGGGCGCGCTGGTGCTGCGCCCGGACGACGAGCTGGTCGACGCCGACCAGCGGATCCTGGAGCGGGCCGCGCTGGTGACCGCGCTGCTGCTGCTGTTCCGCCGGACCGTGGCCGAGGCGGAGGGTCGGGTACGCGGCGAGCTGCTTGACGACCTGATCGCCCGGCCGCTGCGTGACGCCGACGCGCTACGAGCGCGGGCCCGCCGGATCGCCGTGGACCTGGACGCCCCGCACGTGCTGGTGGCGGTCGGCGACGACGCGTTCGCCGAGACCGGGTCGGCCCGGCAGCGGGTGCTGTCCTGGGCCACCACGTACGCCTCGACCCGGGGTGGCCTGGCCGCGGCGCGCGACGGGCGGGTGGTGCTGATGCTGCCCGGCAACGACGCCGGCGGCGCGGCCCGCGCGGTGGCCCGGGATTTGTCCCGGGTGACCGGCCGCCCGGTGACCGCCGGGGCGAGCGGCCCGTCGACCGGTCCGGCGTCGCTGGCGGTCACGTTCGCCGAGGCGGAGCGCTGCCTGTCCGCGCTCGGTGCGCTGGGCCGGGCCGGGCAGGGGGCGAGCACCACCGAGCTGGGCTTCGTCGGGCTGCTGCTCGGTGCGGTCGGCGACGCCGGGGACCGGGACGTGGCCCGGTTCCTCGCCACGACCGTGGGGCCGGTGCTGGACTACGACGCCCGGCGGGGCACGGCGCTGGTGAAGACGCTGGAGGCGTACTTCGGGGTGGGCGGCAGCCTGGCCCGGGCCGCCGAGCAGTTGCACGTGCACGTCAACACCGTCACCCAGCGGCTGGAGCGGGTCGGGCACCTGCTCGGCGCGGACTGGCAGCGGCCGGAGCGGGCGCTGGAGGTGCAGCTCGCGCTGCGCCTGCACCGGCTGCGCACGCCCGGCCGCTGACCGGGCGCCGGCCGGGTCAGCGGACGCGCAGGCCGTCCAGGACCGTGTCCACGATCCGCTCCGGCAGCAGCCGCTCGTCGCGCTCGGGGTGCCAGCGCAGCATCCGCTGGGTGAGCATCGGCGCGGTCAGCAGTGCCATCGCCACCTCGATGTCGAGGTCGGCGCGCAGCTCGCCCCGGTCGACGGCACGGCGCAGCACCTCGCGCATCGCCGCGCGCCGGGGCCCGATGATCGCCTCGTACGCCTGCCGGTGGGCGGAGCTGCGGTTCACCTCCGGCACCAGGCAGGGCATGATCTTGCGGACGCGGGGGTCGGCGTGCTGGCCCACCGCGCCGACGAGCACCACCAGGTCGTCGCGGACGGAGCGCCCGGCAGTGCGGGGCGCGGGTCCCTTGAGCGTGCGCAACGCGTCCAGCAGCAGCGCGTCCTTGCCCGGCCAGCGGCGGTAGATGGTGGCCTTGCCGACTCCGGCGCGGTTCGCGATCGCCTCGATGGACAGCGACTCGACGGTGCTGCCCTCGGCCAGCAGGTCGAGGGCGGCGTCGATGATCGCCTCGTCCGCGCGGGTGCTCCGCGGTCGCCCGGGCGACCGCGGAGCATCCGCCGTGGAAGTCATGTCAGACATTGTCCACGAACCTACGCGGTACCGGCCAACTCCCGGTCCGTGACCGGCGTCGCGCCGGGCGCGGCGACGACCGGACGGCCCGGCATCCAGCGCAGCACGATCACGATGCCGAGCGCGGCCACAAACGCGGAGGCGCCCGCGGCCCAGTGCATGGCCGACACGAACGAGTCGTTCGCCGCGTCGATCAGTCGCGGCGCGTCGGGGCCGAGCCGGCCGGCGACGGCGTACGCCCCGGAGACCGACTCGCGGGCCGCGTCGCGTACCGGGGCGGGCAGTTCGGCCACCGCCGGGCCGACCTGGTCGCGGTAGACGGCGGAGAGCACCGAGCCGATCACCGCCACGCCGAGCGCGCCGGCGACCTGACGCACGGTGTTGCTCACCGCCGAACCGACACCGGCCTTCTCCCGGGGCAGCGACGACATGATCGACTCGGTGGCCGGCGGCATGATGTTCGCCATCCCGGCGCCCTGGAGGAAGCCCAGCGCCGAGAAGATCCAGATCGGGGTGTCCGCGTCGATGAAGACGAACGCGGCGAGCGCCACTGTGGTGAGAAGCAGCCCGGCGGCCGCGACCGCCCGGCCGCCGTAGCGGCGGACCATCGCCGCGCTGCGCGGCGCGAAGATGAGCTGGGCCGCGGCGAACGGCAGGAACAGCAGGCCGCTCTCCAGCGGGCTGTAGCCACGCACGAGCTGGAGATAGAACGCGCCGAAGAACAGCACGCCCATGGCGGCGAAGAAGATCAGCCCGACCAGGGCCACCGGCGCGGCGAACCGGGGCACCCGGAACAGCCGTACGTCCAGCGACGGGTGGTCGCTGCGCAGCTCGTGGGCGACGAACCAGCCGAGCACCGCGAGGCCGCCGAGGACCGCGATCCACACCTGAGGGCGACCGAAGCCGTGCTCGCCGCCGTCGATGATGCCGTAGGTGAGCGCGACCAGGCCGACCACCGACAGCAGCACGCCGAGCAGGTCGACCCGGCCGGGCTTCGGGTCTCGGGACTCGGGGACCAGGGCCGCGACGAGCACCACGCCGAGCGCCACCACCGGCACGTTGATCAGGAATACCGAGCCCCACCAGAAGTGCTCCAGCAGCGCGCCGCCGAGCACCGGGCCGATCGCCACCGCGAGGCCGACCGCGCCGGCCCAGACGCCGATCGCCTTGGCGCGCTCGCGCGGGTCGAAGACGTTGGAGATGATCGAGAGCGTCACCGGCATGATGGCCGCGCCGCCGACGCCCATCAGCGCGCGGGCCGCGATCAGCTGGCCCGGATCCTGCGCGTACGCGGACAGCAGCGAGGACAGGCCGAACAGCGCCAGCCCGAGGATCAGGAAGCGGCGGCGGCCGAGCCGGTCACCGAGCACGCCGAAGGTGAACAGCAGCCCGGCGAAGACCAGTGTGTAGGAGTTGATCGCCCACTCCAGCTCGCCCTGCGTGGCGCCGAGGCCGTGCACCGGGTCGGCCAGGGTGCGCAGCGCGACGTTGAGGATGGTGTTGTCGAGGACGACCACGAGGAGGCTGATCACCAGCACCCCGAGGATCACCCACCTCCTCGGGTGTCCCGTGTTCTCGTGTGGTTCCACTTGCCGCTCTCCCCCCGGTTCACCCGCGCCGAAATACGATACGGGTCGGACTCGTAACCATGCCGAGCGTAGGCGAGCGGATTTCGATACGGTACCGGTTCGTATCGAGTGTGTCTCAGGTCACGTCCGGGTCCCCTAGGGCATGGCGGCGCGGCGCCCGGCCGCGGCGCGGCAGGAGGTGAGCGCGTCGGACAGGGTCCTCAGATGCCCCGCCGGCGGCGTGATCCAGCCCGGTCCGGCGCTGTGCACCCACACCGACGGGAACTCCCGCGCGAACCGGGCCATCCGGTACGCCCGGCCGGTCACCGGAGTCTGCGACCACACCACCACCGTGTGCGGCCGGCTGCGGCGCACCGCACTGGCCAGCGCCGGCCAGGGCAGGGCAGCGCCCAGGAACAGGCTGCCCATGTTCGCCTCCCGCAGCGCGGCGGCGAGCGCGTGCAGGCCGAGACAGTGCAGCTCCTGTTCGGCCGCGGCGAGCAGGATCCCCCCGGACGGCAACCCCCGCCCCGGCTCCCGCAGCAGCGCGTCCAGGCCGGACCGGATCCCCTCGGAGAAGGCGTGCTCCACCGCCACCTCGACCGCGCTGTGCCCGGGCAGCGCGGCCAGCATCGGCGCGCAGACCCGCTCCCACACCGCCGTCACGCCCCACCGCCCGGCGGCCTCGACGACCAGCCCGGCCACCCGGTCACCGTCCAGATCCTCCGCGGCGAGCGTGAGGTGCTTGCGGACGCCCTCGACGGCGTCGCCGGGCATCGCCTCGGTCACCAGAAGCACCTCCCGGGTAGACGGTCACTACCCAGGGATTCGGCGGAACGGCACCGCTTGGATGCGCTCGGGCCGCCCTGATCGAGGCAACCTCAGTCCGGGAAGGTGACCACCCAGCGGGCGCCCTCGCCCCGGGCCAGCCGGTCCAGCGCCGCGGGCGCCTCGGTCAGCGGCACCGTGCCGCTCACCAGCGGCCCCAGGTCCAGGTCGCCGGCGGCGAGCGCGGCGGCCAGCTCCGGCACCTCCAGATCGGGGTCGGTCGAGCCGTACACCGAGGAGCGCAGCGTGCGCGCGGAGTGGAAGATGTCCAGCGCGGAGAGGCTGAGCAGGTCGTCCTTGCCGCCCATGCCGACCACTGTGACCGCTCCCCCGCGCCGCGTCGCCCGCCAGGCGGCGCGGATGGTGGCGGACCGGCCGACGCACTCGAACGCGTGGTCCACGCCGCGCCCGTCGGTGCGGGCCCGGATCTCCTTGCCCAGCCGGTCGTCCGAGCGCAGGAAGTCGGTGGCCCCGGCGGCGAGCGCCAGGTCCCGCTTGGCCTCCACGACGTCCACCGCGAGGATCGGCGCCGCGCCGGCTCGCCGCGCGGCGGTCAGCACCGCGAGGCCCACCCCGCCGAGGCCGATCACCGCGACCGACTCGCCGGGTGCGACCCGCGCGGTGTTGCGGACCGCGCCGACGCCGGTGAGCACCGCGCAGCCCAGCACCGCCGCCTGCTCCGGCGGCAGCCCGGCCGGCACCGGTACGGCGGCGTGCTGCGGCACCACCACCTCCTCGGCGAGCGCGCCGAGCCCGAGCGTGACCTGCAGGGGCTCACCGGCGGCCGTCTCGCCCCGGGGCGTGGACGGGTTGGGGTTGGCCGCGCAGAGCCACGGTTCGCCGTGCCGGCAGTGCCAGCACTCCCGGCAGGCGGGCGCCCAGTTGAGCACCACCGGCGTGCCGACCGCCAGTGTCGTGCCCGGCCCGGCCTCGGCCACCACGCCCGTCGCCTCGTGCCCCAGCACCAGCGGGTACGTGGGTGCCAGCGTGCCGTCCACCATGGCCAGGTCGGAGTGGCAGATGCCGGCGGCGCGGATGCGTACCCGCAGCTCGCCCGGGCCCGGCGCGGGCAGGCGTACCTCCTCGACCGCCGGGGTGGCGCCCCGGCCGCGCACCACGAGCGCCCTCACCGCTGGATCGCCTTCAGCTCGGTGAACTCCTCCACGCCGTACGCGCCCAACTCTCGGCCGAGGCCGGACTGCTTGTAGCCGCCGAACGGGGCGAGCGGGTTGAACGCGCCGCCGTTGACGTCCACCTGGCCGGTACGCATCCGCCGGGCCACCGCCAGCGCCGCGTCGGAGTCGGCGGACCAGACCGCGCCGGCCAGCCCGTACCGGGAGTTGTTGGCGATGGCGACCGCCTCGTCGGTGTCGGCGAACGGGATCACCGCGAGCACCGGACCGAACACCTCCTCCTGGGCGAGCGCGCTGTCCGGGTGGACATCGGCGAAGACGGTGGGCGCGACGAAGTGACCCTGCGGCGGCAGTGGCGCGTCCGGGCCACCGGCGACGAGCCGGGCGCCGTCGGCGAGCGCGCGGTCCACGTGGTCGCGTACCCGCTGGGCCTGCGCGGCGGAGGCCAGCGGGCCGAGCCGGGTGGCCGGGTCGAAGGGGTCGCCGAGCCGGTAGCCGGCCACCGCCGCCGCGACCAGGTCCAGCGCCTCGGCGTAGCGGTCGCGGTGGACGAGCATCCGGGTCCAGGCGGTGCAGGTCTGCCCGGAGTTGAGCAGCGCGTTGCCGACGCCGACCTTGACCGCGGTGGGCAGGTCGGCGTCGGCCAGGATGACGTTCGCCGACTTGCCGCCGAGTTCCAGCGACACCCGGGCGAGCCGTTCGGCGGCGAGATGGGCGATGCGCCGGCCGGTGGCGGTGGAGCCGGTGAACGAGACCAGGTCGACGTCGGGGTGCGCGGCGAGCGCCTCGCCGACGACCGGGCCGGTGCCGGGCACCAGGTTCACCACTCCCGGTGGCAGGCCGGCGTCGACGATCGCGTCGAAGAGCAGGTAGGCGGTCAGCGGCGTCAGCTCGCTGGGCTTGAGCACCACAGTGCACCCGGCGGCGAGCGCGGGCGCGACCTTCGCGACCACCTGGTGCAGCGGGTAGTTCCACGGGGTGATCGCGCCGACCACGCCGACCGGCTCCCGGACCACGAGCGAGTTGCCGACCGTGTGCTCGGCGGCCGGGCGGGCGGCCAGGTCGACCATGCTCCGCAGCACGGTGAGCGGCAGGCCGGCCTGGACGCGGGTGGCGAGCTTGAGCGGGGTGCCCAGCTCGGTCGCCACCGTACGGGCGATCTCGTCGGCGCGGGCGGCGAGCGCGCTGTGCAGCCGGTCGAGGTGCGCGGCCCGCTGTTCGGGGGCGGTGGCGGCCCAGCCGGGGAACGCCGCGCGGGCGGCGGCGACCGCGCGCTCCACGTCGGCCGGTGTGCCGGCGGGCACCTCGCCGACGGTGCTCGCGGTGGCCGGATTCTCCACCGGGATGGTGTCGCCCGACGACGGGTCGACCCAGTCACCGGCGATGTGCAGGTGGCGGCGCGTCAGCAGGGCGGGCGGGGCGGCGGCGAGATCCATGGCGTCCTTCGGGGGCGGGGGAAACTAGCGGTGGGAGTTTCTACGCTACTCCGGACCGCCGACCCGTTCCAGCGGGGCGACGGTGGCGGCGTACTCGGCGGCGAGCCCGTGCAGCAGCGCGTCCAGGCCGAGCGCGAACGCGCCCTCGTCCACGCTGCGCTGGTGGCCGGCGAGCCGGTGCGCCTGGTTGAGGTGCGGGTGCGCGGCGTAGAGCGAGGGGTCCTCGACGAAGCCGCGGGCGAACGAGCCGAGCGCGGACCCGGCCACGAAGTAGCGCATGGCGGCGCCGATGTGGGTGGCCCGCGCGGGCGGCCAGCCGGCCCGCACCAGCGCGCCGTAGACCGCGTCGGCCATGGCGAGCGCGGCCGGACGGCGGCCCGGCCCCTGCGCCAGGTACGGCACGATGTTCGGGTGCGCGGCCAGCGCGGCCCGGTACGAGTGCGCCCAGCGGCCGAGCGCGTCAAGCCAGTCGTACTCGTCGAAGACGCCGGTGTCGACGGTGGCCGCGACGCCGTCGGCCACCGCGTCGAGGATCTCCTCCTTGGTGGCGAAGTGGTTGTAGAGCGAGGGACCGCGTACGCCGAGCGCGGCGGCGAGCCGCCGGGTCGAGAGCGCGTCCAGCCCGTCGGCGTCGATCAGGGCCAACGCGGTCTCGACGATCCGATCGCGGGTGAGCAGGGCCTGCCGGGGTCTGGGCACCTGGTCATCATCCTCCCTTCGACATCGGGTCTGGACGCGGGAAAACTTCCAGCGCTAGTTTAGAGCCAGTCGACCTGAGGGGGCACCGTGGACTTCGCACTGTCCGACGAGGAACGCGCGATCCGGGACACCGTTCGCACGTTCGTCACCCGTGAGGTGATGCCGCTGGAGGCGGAGGTGCTGCGCCGCGAGCGCGCCCACCAGCCCGGCCTGGACCGCTCCGAGCTGCGCGAACTCCAGCTCAAGGCGAAGAAGTTCGGCTTCTGGGGGCTGGCCACGCCGGAGGAGTACGGCGGGATGGCCCTCCCGGCGGTCATGCAGTCGCTGATCTGGACCGAGCTGGGCCGCAGCTTCGTGCCGTTCCGCTTCGGCGGCGAGGCCGACAACATCCTGTTCCACGCCACCGAGGAGCAGAAGCGCGAGTTCCTGATCCCCACCATCGAGGGCGAACGGATCTCCTGCTTCGCCATCACCGAGCCCGGCGCGGGCTCCGACGCGGCGAACATCAAGCTGCGTGCCCGCCGCGACGGCGACGACTGGGTCCTCGACGGCGAGAAGACGTTCATCACCAACGGCAACGACGCCGACTTCGCCATCGTGGTCGCGGTGACCGACCCGGAGAAGGGCGCCCGTCGCGGCGGCGCGACCGCGTTCCTGGTGGACCGCACGATGGGCTGGCGATCCGAGTTCATCCAGACCATGGGCGAGGGCGGCCCGGCCTCGCTGATCTTCGACGGCGTACGGGTGCCGCACCGCAACATCCTCGGCGAGATCGGGCAGGGCTTCACGCTCGGCATGGAGTGGATCGGCAAGGGTCGTTACACGATCCCGTCGCACGCCATCGGCATCGCCGAACGCGTCCTGCAGATGGCCATCGACCACGCCAACACGCGGGAGACGTTCGGCGCGCCGATCGCCACCAACCAGGCCATCCAGTGGATGATCGCCGACTCGGAGACCGAGCTGGAGGCGGCCCGCTGGCTGATCCTGCGCTCGGCCTGGACCGTCGATGCGGGCCTCGACCCCCGGCACGCCTCCTCCATGGGCAAGCTCTACGGCGCCGGCATGGTCAACCGGGTGGTGGACCGGGTGCTGCAGATCCACGGCGGCATGGGCTACACCCGTGAGCTGCCGATCGAACGCTGGTACCGGCAGGTGCGGCTGTACCGGATCTTCGAGGGCACCGACGAGATGCAGCGGCTGATCATCTCCCGGGACCTGCTGCGCGGGTACACGAAGATCGGCGGCCATCTGGCCTGACGCGTCGTGTCTCAATCCTGACTCTGCGCAACCACGCGCAGGTCTGGGGTGTGTCCCCGGCACAGGCACCACCAGCTGGAGGGGATGCACATGCGCACACGAACCAGGGCGGTCGCGCTCACGACGGCCGCCGCCATGCTCGGAGTCCTCGCGCTCTCGGCCGCACCGGCCTCGGCGAGCGTGAGTCAGGGGTACATCGCGGGTTCCGGCGACTGGCGGGACGACTGGGGCGACGAGGGCCCGTTCTCGGCGTCGACGCGCTCGTACAGCAACGTCGTCGCCATGTGGCAGATGATCCTGTGGGCCGACGGCTACCTCACCCGCTCCGAGGTCGACTGCCGGTTCGGGCCGCAGACGACGGCCGCCACGAAGCGGTGGCAGAGCGCCCGGGGCCTCGTCGCCGACGGCGTCGTCGGGGCCAGGACCCTGTCCCGGGCGGCCACCCGCCTCGGCGTCTGGGAGAGCGAGGGCTGGTACTACTACGACGGAGCCACCGACTACTTCCAGCTCGGTCGCCGGACCGACGGCAGGTGGGACATGAGCCTCGGCCCGGACCAGGAGTGGAAGCTGCTCTCCTACACGTCCGCGACCTTCGCCGTCTGCTGACCCACAGGTACGGCCGGCGCGCGGTGGCGGGCCGGCCGTACTCCGGGTGGTCTGCGGTCGTTCTCCGGCCGCCCCGGCCCCGGGTCAGCCGGTCAGCGCCTCGATCGCCCGGTCCACGTCCGCCTCGGTCGTGTAGAGGTGGAACGAGGCGCGGACCCGGCCGGCCCGTACCGCCGCGCGCACCCCGGCGCGGGCCAGCCGCTCCTGTGCGTCCGGCACGTCCACGCTGACGATCGCGCTGTCGCCCGGCGGGCGGCCCAGCCCGGCGAGGAACCGGTTGGCCAGCGCCACGTCGTACGCGCGCACCTCCTCCGGATCGAGGTCGGCGAGCAGTTCCAGCGCCGGCGCGGCCCCGACGTAGCACAGCCAGGACGGGGAGATGTCGAAGCGCCGGGCGTCGTCGGCCAGCCGCAGCGGCGTCCCGTAGTAGGAGGCGTGCGGGTCCTCTCCGGCGTACCACCCGGCCGCGTCCGGGCGTATCCGCTCGCGCAGCGCCGGGGCCAGGTAGGCGAACGCCGCGCCGCGCGGCGACATCAACCACTTGTACGCCCCCACGACCACCGCGTCCGCGCGGTCCGCCGCGAACGGCAGCCACCCGCACGCCTGGGTGGCGTCGACCACCACGAACGCGCCGTGCGCCCGGGCCGCCGCGACGATCTCGTCGTACGGGGCCACGGTGCCGTCGGCGGACTGCACCACGCTGAACGCCACCAGGTCGGTGCCGGCGTCGATCGCGTCGGCCAGTCCGGCCAGCGGCACGGTGCGGACCCGCACGCCCCGCTCCCGCTGGACCAGCCAGGGGAACAGGATCGAGGTGAACTCGCCCTCGGGCACCACCACCGAGGCGCCGGCCGGCAGGCTCGCGGCGATCGGCGCGACCAGCTGCGACACGGCGGAGCCGATGCTCACGTCGGCGGCGTCCACACCGGTCAGCCGGGCGAACGCGGCCCGGGACCGCCCGACCGACTCGTCCCACACCTCGAACGACACCCGCCCGGTCCGCCAGTCGGCGAGCACCCGCTCCACGGCGTCGCACACCGGTTCGGGCGGCAGCCCGTAGGTGGCGGTGTTCAACCAGCCCGGCTCCGGCTGCCACAACTTCTGCGCCTGCTCCAGCTCCATTCCCCGACGCTAACCACCCCCACCCCACCCCCGGCACCACCAATCCCACCCCCGTGGCCCCCGCCCCCGCCCCCGACCCCGCCCGCCCCGGCCTGGCCCACCCCGGCCCGCGATCTTGCACTTTCCGCCCCGGCAATTGGCGCAAAGCCGCCATCCACAGGGCCGAAACCGCAAGATCGCGTGATCGGGGCGCGTGAGGGGCGGCGCGGGGCGGGGTGGGGCGGAAGCGCGGAGCCGGAGCCGGGGCGCCGCACCAGGGCGGCCGGCCGGGCGATCATGAGGTTGGCGGCGATTGTGGTCCGAATTGCCGCCGTCAACCTCATGATCGTCGCGCTGAGGCTCAGCGGGGTGGGGGGAGGTCGGTGAGGGCTGCGGCCAGTTCGGTTCGCACCCTCGGCAGGGGCCAGGTGGCCAGGTCCCGCAGGGTGTGGCGCCGGCGCAGGTGTCGTACCGCGGTCAGGCCGGCCAGGTAGCCGCAGCGTTTGGGCAGGTCACCTGCGAGCGGCGAGTCCCGCATGAGGAAGTACGGGGCGTGGTGGTCCACGTCGGTGGCGTCGAGGTCGGCGCGGACCCGGCGCAGGATCGCCGGCCAGCGGCGGCGGCACTCGTCGAGCCAGGGGCGGTGGCCGGGGCGGCCGAACCAGAGGTACGCCTCGTCCGGCCGCCCGGGATCCAGTTCCGCGGTGACCTGGGTGGCGAGCCCTTCGGTGAACAGCGCGTTCGCCACGCCGTACTCGGGCCAGTCGCGGATCGCCGCGCACCGGTCGTGCACCACGTGCGCGGCCTCGTGCCGCACCAGCAGGCCGAGGTCCTCGGGCGGCCCGAGCTGTTCCACGGCGAGGAACAGCGCGTACCTGCCGTCCATCTCGCCGGCCCAGCCGTTCGCCTGGTGCAGCCCGACCAGCACCACGCACTCGACCGGCCCGCCCTCGCCGGACCAGCCCAGCGCACCGGCCACCGCCGCGACGCCGTCGGGCAGCAGCGCGCGTACCGTCCCGGCGGTTGCCGCCAAATCGGCGGCGCGGTCGCGGAGTCCGTCCAGGACGGCGGCCACGCGCGCGGCGTCGGACCAGTCGCCGTCGCGGCGCAGCGCCCGGAGCACGTCCGGATGCCCGGCCAGGTAGCGGGAGGTCCACGGCTGCGGCGAAGCGAACGACTCGGCGCAGGCCAGGAAGTCGGGCACCAGGTCACGGACGCGGAGCAGGTCGGCGGGCGGCATCCGCACGATGCTGCCCGGCCGCGTCCCGCCGGGCAACACCGGGACGGTACGGGCCCCCGGCGCGACCGCGCCGGGGATCTCGCCCCAACTGAAGGAAGTCTTCACGATGAAGCCCTCTTGTGCAAGGTATCGACATTGATGAGCGTCACGCTATAAGGTGCGGCGAACCGGCGACGGGAGCCCAGTCGCCCCATGTAGTCGACGAGGAGTGACGTGACAATTCGGAGACCCTCGCGTCGGGTGAGCACCTTGCTCGGCGGCGCCATGATCCTCACGATCGGCCTGACCGGTCAGCCGGCCCAGGCAGCGCCACAGCACCGCGCGCAGCCGCTCGCCGCCGCCTTCGACCGGGCCGCCGCCGGTTCCGACGTGCCGCGCGACCTGCTCGCCGCGCTCGGGTACGCCGAGACCCGCCTGGACGGCCACGGCGGCGAGCCCAGCGCCTCCGGCGGATACGGCGTGATGCACCTGACCAGCAACCCGAAGGTGCGGACCCTCGACGAGGCGGCCCGCCGGACCCGGCTGGACCGCGCCGAACTGCGTACCCGGGACGCGGCGAACGTGGCCGGCGCGGCGGCGGTCCTGCGCTCGTACGCCGACGAGGCCGGGCTCACCGCGGCGCAGCGGGACGACGTCAACCAGTGGTACGGCCCGATCGCCCGCTACGGCGGCGCGACGGACCCGGCGACCGCACGGCTGTACGCCGACTCCGTGTACGACCTGCTCGCCAGGGGCTTCATCGCGACCACCGCCACCGGCGAGGTCAGCGTGGCCGGCCGTCCGGTCGCACCCCAGCGGGGCCGGTACACCGACGTCGCGCCGCTGGGCAGCGGCGACTTCGGCACCCTGAGCACCGACTACGGCCCGGCGGCCTGGGTGCCGGCCAGCTCGTCCAACTACACGGCCTCCAGCCGCGAGTCGGCGTACCCGATCAACTACATCGTCATCCACACCATGCAGGGCAGCTACTCCGGCTCGATCAGCTGGTTCCAGAACCCCGCCGCCGGCGCCAGCGCGCACTACCTGCTCCGCTCCTCCGACGGTGCGGTGACGCAGATGGTCCGGGACAAGGACATCGCCTGGCACGCGGGCAACTGGACCTACAACACCCAGTCGATCGGCATCGAGCACGAGGGGTACGTCGACAACGCCTCCTGGTACACCGACGCGATGTACCGGTCGTCGGCGGCGCTGACCCGCTACCTGTGCGACAAGTACGGCATCCCGAAGACCCGCACCAACATCATCGGGCACAACCAGGTGCCGGGCGCCACGCACACCGACCCGGGGTCGAACTGGAACTGGACCTACTACATGCAGCTGGTCACCGGCGACACCACGCCCCCGCCGACCGCCTGGTCGACCATCGTGGACAACACCACCGCCGGCCGGTTCACGGCGAGCGCCAACTGGAGCACCTCGACGTACTCGGCGCAGCGCTACGGCGCCGACTACCGGTACGCCAACCCCGTCGCGGCCAGCGACACCGCCTGGTACAAGGTGAACATCCCGGCGACAGCCACCTACCGGGTGGAGGTCTGGTATCCGGCCGTGGCCGGCTACAACACCTCCACGCCGTACATCGTCGCGACGACGAGCGGCAACCAGACGGTCTCGGTGAACCAGACGGCGAACGGCGGCGCCTGGCGCTCGCTGGGCACCTTCACCCTGGCCGCCGGGGACGCCAACAAGGTGGGTGTCAGCCGGTGGTCCGGCAGCACCGGGTACGTGATCGCCGACGCCATCCGCGTCACCCGCGTCTAGCTCGCTGAGCCGGAGGCGCTCGGCCCGGTCAGCTCACGTTGGCCGGGCCGAGCACGCTCTTCAGGTCACCCATCAGCGCGGTGGTCGCCGCGACCCGGAACGGGCCGAGGCGCAGCGTGGTCACCTTGCCGCCGTTGAGCAGCTTGACGTGCACCTCGGTGTCGCCGGGGTGCAGCACCAGCGTCTCCTTGAGCCGTTCCACCAGCGGCGGCGTGCAGCGGTGCACCGGGATGGTGAGCGTGACCGGTTTGCTCCCCGGGGTGCTGCTGACATCCGGCATGGACATGTCCATCGCCATGATGCGCGGGGTGTCGTCGCGCCGGTCCACCCGGCCCTTGACCACCACGATGGCGTCCTCGGCGATGTACTGCCCGATCACCTCGTACGTGTTCGGGAAGAACAGCGTCTCCACGCCGCCGGCCAGGTCTTCCAGGGTGGCCGACGCCCACGCCCGGCCCTGCTTGGTGACTCGGCGCTGCACGCCGGAGAGGATGCCGGCCAGCGTGACCACCGCGCCGTCGGGCACGGTGCCCTCCTCGGACAGCGCGGCGATGGTGGTGTCGGCTGCGGCACCGAGCACGTGTTCCAGGCCGAACAGCGGGTGGTCGGAGACGTACAGGCCGAGCATCTCGCGCTCGAACGCGAGCTTGTCGCGCTTGTCCCACTCCCCCTCGCCGATGACCGGCATGACAGTGGTGGTGCCGCCGGTCTCCGCCTCGCCGAAGCCGGCTCCGAACAGGTCGTACTGGCCGACCGCCTCCTTGCGCTTGACGTCGGCGTACGCGTCGATGGCGTCGGCGTGCACGGCGAGCAGGCCCTTGCGCGGGTGGCCGAGCACGTCGAACGCCCCGGCCTTGATCAGCGATTCGATCGTCTTCTTGTTGCAGACCACGGCGTCGACCTTGGACAGGAAGTCGTAGAAGTCGGCGTAGTCGCCCTTCTCCTCGCGGCAGCGCATGATCGAGGCGACCACGTTCGCGCCGACGTTGCGCACCGCGCCGAGGCCGAAGCGGATCTCCTTGCCGACCGGGGTGAACGGCCCGGCCGAGGTGTTGACGTCCGGCGGGAGCACCTGGATGCGCATCCGGCGGCACTCGGAAAGGTAGAGCGCCATCTTGTCCTTGTCGTCACCGACGGAGGTGAGCAGGGCGGCCATGTACTCGGCCGGGTAGTGCGCCTTGAGGTACGCGGTCCAGTAGGAGACCAGGCCGTACGCGGCGGAGTGCGCCTTGTTGAACGCGTAGCCGGCGAACGGCACCAGCACGTCCCACACGGCCTGGATGGCCTCGTCGGAGTAGCCGCGCTCGCGGCAGCCGTCCCGGAACGGGATGAACTCCTTGTCCAGGATCTCCTTCTTCTTCTTGCCCATCGCCCGGCGCAGCAGGTCGGCCTGGCCGAGCGTGTAGCCGGCGAGGATCTGCGCGGCGCGCTGCACCTGCTCCTGGTAGACGATCAGGCCGTACGTGGGCGCGAGGATCTCCCGCAGCGGCTCCTCCAGCTCCGGGTGGATCGGGGTGATCTCCTGGAGGCCGTTCTTGCGCAGCGCGTAGTTGGTGTGCGAGTCCACGCCCATCGGACCGGGCCGGTAGAGCGCCAGGACGGCGGAGATGTCCTCGAAGTTGTCCGGCTTCATCAGCCGCAGCAGTGAGCGCATCGGCCCGCCGTCGAGCTGGAACACGCCGAGCGTGTCACCACGGGCCAGCAGCTCGTACGCCGCCTTGTCGTCAAGCGGCAGGCCGAGCAGGTCCAGCTCCCGGCCGTGGTTGAGCTGGATGTTCTTTACCGCGTCGTCGATGATCGTCAGGTTGCGCAGGCCGAGGAAGTCCATCTTCAGCAGTCCGAGCGACTCGCAGGTCGGGTAGTCGAACTGCGTGATGATGACGCCGTCGGAGTCGCGCCGCATGAGCGGGATGTGCTCGATGATCGGCTCGGCGGACATGATGACGCCGGCGGCGTGCACACCGGTCTGCCGGATCAGGCCCTCGATGCCCTTGGCGGTCTCGATGACCTTCTTGACGTCCGGGTCGGACTCGTAGAGGCCACGGATCTCGCCGGCCTCGGCGTAGCGCGGGTGCTTCGGGTCGAAGATGCCGGACAGCGGGATGTCCTTGCCCATCACCGCCGGGGGCATGGCCTTGGTGATCCGGTCGCCTACCGCGTACGGGAAGCCGAGCACCCGGGCCGAGTCCTTGATCGCGGCCTTCGCCTTGATCGTGCCGAACGTGGCGATCTGCGCGACCTTGTCCTCGCCCCACTTGTCGGTCACGTACTTGATGACCTCACCGCGCCGGCGCTCGTCGAAGTCGATGTCGACATCCGGCATGGAGACGCGCTCGGGGTTCAGGAACCGCTCGAAGATCAGGCCGTGCGGGATCGGGTCGAGGTCGGTGATGCCCAGCGCGTACGCCACGAGCGAGCCGGCCGCCGAGCCACGCCCCGGGCCGACCGCGATGCCCTGGCTCTTGGCCCACTGGATGAAGTCGGCGACCACGAGGAAGTACGACGGGAAGCCCATCTGGATGATGACGCCCAGCTCGTACTCGGCCTGGACGACGTGGCCCTCGGGGATGCCGTTCGGGAAGCGGCGCTTGAGCCCCGCGAAGGTCTCCTTGCGGAACCAGGACTCCTCGGTCTCGCCCTCGGGGATCGGGAACCGCGGCATCAGGTTGTGGAACGTGAACATGCCGGCCGGGTCGACCTTCTCGGCCACCAGCAGCGTGTTGCGGCAGCCCTGCTGCCACAGTTCGGAGGAGTCGACGGCGCGCATCTGGTCGGCGGACTTGACGAAGTAGCCGCCGCCCTCGAAGCGGAACCGGTTCGGGTCGGCCACGTTGCTGCCGGTCTGTACGCAGAGCAGCACGTCGTGCGCCTCGGCCTGCGCCTCGTGGGTGTAGTGCGAGTCGTTCGTGACCACCGGCGGGATGTCGAGCTTGCGGGCGATCTCGGTGAGCCCGTCGCGGACCCGGCGCTCGATGTCGAGGCCGTGATCCATGATCTCCAGGAAGTAGTTGTCCTTGCCGAAGATGTCCTGGTACGCGGCGGCGACCTTGAGCGCCTCGTCGAACTGGCCCAGCCGCAGCCGGGTCTGCACCGCGCCGGAGGGGCAGCCGGTGGTGGCCATGATGCCCTCGGCGTGCTCGGCGATCAGCTCCATGTCCATCCGGGGCCACTTCACGTAGTGGCCCTCCATGGAGGCGCGGGAGTTGAGCTTGAACAGGTTGTGCAGGCCGTCGCGGTTGGCCGCCCACATGGTCATGTGGGTGATCGCGCCGTTACCGGAGACGTCGTCGCTCTTCTGCTCGGGGCGCCCCCACTTGACCCGGGCCTTGTGGAAGCGCGACTCCGGCGCGACGTACGCCTCGACGCCGAGGATGGGCTTGACCCCGGCGTCCATGGCCTGCTTGTAGAAGTCGTTCGCGCCGTGCATGTTGCCGTGGTCGGTGATCGCCACCGCCGGCATGCCGAGCCGCGCCGCCTCGGCGAAGAGGTCCTTGAGCCGGGCCGCCCCGTCCAGCATCGAGTACTCGGTGTGTACGTGCAGATGCGCGAACGAATCGCCCATGCGTGGCGCCCCCCGGGTTGTGGATCAAGCTGCGTCGGAGTCGACCGACCCACCCTACCGAGGCGGCCCTGCGGGCTCCACCGCCCACACCGAGGGTGCTCCGTCTCTCTCCGACCGACAGGTGTGCGGCACGCGGCGTTCTGCTCTATTGCAATAGTGTGTGACACACACTATCGTGTTGAGCATGGTCAGCGACGAGGTCCTCCGGACCCACCTCCAGGAGCTACGGCGCGGCACGGTCGTGGTGGCCAGCCTGGTCGCCCTGCGCCGCCCCGACTACGGATACGCCCTGCTGCAACGGCTGGCCGCGCACGGCTTCGCGGTCGACGCCAACACGCTCTACCCGCTGCTGCGCCGCCTGGAGGACCAGGGCCTGCTCACCAGCGAGTGGAACACCGAGGAGAGCCGGCCGCGCAAGTTCTACCGGACCAGCGCCGACGGCGACGCCGTGCTGAACCTCCTGCTCGACGACATGACCGCGGTGCGGACGTCCGTCACCGAACTGATCGAAGGAGCGGAACGATGAGTTCCCTGACCGACCGTTACGTCGCCGCCACCATGCGGGCCGTGCCCGCGCAACGCCGCCTGGAGCTCGCCGAGGAGCTGCGCGGCTCCATCGCCGACATGATCGACGACCGGACCTCGGGCGGGCAGGACCACGCCTCCGCCGAGCGCGAGGTGCTCACCGAGCTGGGCCATCCGGAGAAGCTCGCGGCCCGCTACAGCGACCGCACCCTGCAACTCATCGGCCCGCGCTACTACCTGACGTGGTGGCGGCTGCTGCGGCTGCTGCTCACGTACATCCCGGCGATCGTCGGCGTGCTCGCCGGCCTCACCAAGGCGCTTGTCGACGGCGAGCCGGGCGCGGCGATCGGCACGGCGGTCGTGGCCGCGATGCAGACCGCGGTGCAGATCGCGTTCTGGGTCACGCTGGTGTTCGCCCTGCTGGAGCGCACCCGGACCCCGCTCGGGCTGCCCGAGTGGACCGTCGACCAGCTCCCCGAGGAGAGCCGGGAGCGGCAGATCAGCCACTCCGACAGCATCGCCTCGGTGGTGTTCCTGCTCGCCACCGTCGGTGGTCTGATCGGTCAGCACTTCCAGCGCTGGACCACCGACGGCGGCTCCCGGATGCCGGTGCTCGACCCGGCGCTCTGGAGCTTCTGGCTGCCGGCCCTGATCGTGGTGCTGCTGGCCACCGTCGGCCTGGAGATCGCCAAATACCGGTCCGGCCGGTGGACCTGGCCGCTGGTGGCGGTCAACGCGGTGCTCAACGTGGCCTTCGCCGCCCCGGTGCTCTGGCTGCTCGCCACCGACCGGCTGCTCAACCCGGAGCTGGTCGAGCGGTTCGCCTGGCTGCGCGACGGCGGCACCGTCGAGTTCGCCCGGGTGGCGGGCGCGGTGGTCGTGCTGGTCGCGATCTGGGATGTGATCGACAGCGCGATCAAGGCCGGACGCGCCACCCGCTGACGCCCGGCTACGGTCCCCGCGACCTCGCTCTCGCCCCGGTGCCGTCGGCGCCGGGGCGAGACGCCGTCGGCTGCCCGACTCAGCCGGGGCGGACCGGCCACCCGGGGCATAGCCTGAGGTCCGGACCACCGGCGAGCACTGGGACGCCCTGATGCCCCTCCCCGACGGCACGGACGAGCTGGCCCGGTCGGCGGCACTCGGCGACCGCACGGCCCTCGACGCCCTGCTGGCCGCCGTACGGCCAGAGGTGCTGCGGCAGTGCGCGCGGCTGCTGCCCCACCGGCAGGACGCCGAGGAGGCCTGCCAGGACGCCCTGCTCGCGCTCGCGCACGGGATCACCGGGTTCGAGGGGCGGTCGTCGTTCGACACCTGGCTCTACCGGATCACCGCCAACCGGGCCCGCTCCACCTACCGCACGTTGCGGCGACGGTGGCAGCGGGAGGCCGGCGGGGTCCCGCTGCCGGACCCGCCCGACCCCCGCCGGACGAGCGTGGTCGCCGGCACCCGGCTCGACCTGCTGGACGCGCTCGACGCGGTCCCGCCGGACCTCGCCGAGGCGGTGACCCTGCGCGACGTGCTCGGGCTGAGCTACCGGGAGATCGCCGGCCTGCTCGACGTGCCGGAGGGCACCGTCAAGTCCCGCATCCACGAGGCCCGGCGGCAACTGCGGCTACGGCTGTCCGATGCGTGAGCCGGCCCGCCGGCGGGGCGGCGTCGCGCTCGTCGTACTCGCCGCCCTCGCCGCGACGCCCGCCTGCGCCGGCCGCCCGGTCTCGCCACTTCCGGCACGGCCGGCGGTGACAAGCGCCGTCGCCGCCGCGCCACCCACCACCGCGAGGCCGCCCGGGCCCACCCCGGCACCGCCGGGGAGCACGCCGGCCCCGTCGAGCAGCAGACCGGCGGTCCCGCGTACGCGGCCACGACCACCGGCCGCGCCCCGGACCACAAAGCCCGCCCCGCCGGTACGCACCACCGCCCCGGCCGCGTGCTTCGGGCCGGTCCGCCACGACCTGATCCTGGCCGAGACCGAACTGGCGCTGGTGCGGTCGCTCTGCTTCGCCGCCGGTGGAATCCTGCGTATCCGGGGCATCGGCCCGGGTGAGGTGACGGTGGACCGCGAGGATCTAGCCTCGCAGAGCTACGAGGCCGGCGTGGTGGACATCCGGTTCGTGCGCACCGGCACCGTCGTCGTCACCATCCCGCAGGACGGGCGGGCGTACCCCATCACAGTGGTGGTGGTCTGACCGCGCCGCCTACCCGGCCCGTACCCCGGCGAGCACGCCGTCGACGAAGTCCGCGCCCGCGTCCGGCGGCGGGACGAGCTGGACGTAGAGCAGGCCGGCCCGGCCGGTCGCCGGCCCGGCCGCCTCGACGATCACCGGGCGGCCGGTGGGGCAGGTGTACGTGACGACGGTCCACTCGACGCCGCCCTGCCGGGTACGCCGCGGCGGTGCCGCGACGCAGTCGGCGTGCGGCCGTCCGGCGAGGAAGGCCGCCGGACCGGTCCGGCGAGCCGCACCGGTGGCGAGACCGACGAACGCGCCGGGCAGCATGGGGTCGGCCGCCCAGTTCCCCGGGTCCGGGGAGATCACCAGCGCCGGTTCGAGGCGGCCGTCGTCGCTGTACCGTCCGGCCCAGCCGGTTCCCTCGGCCCGCCAGCCCGACGGCAGGAGCACGGTCAGCGGCCCGCTGCGGCCCACCGCACCGGCCGCAACGGGGTGGATCGCGTCCCCCGCGCCCGTGACGGCGACGGCGAGCGTCACCGCGACCGCGGCGACGGCCGGCACCGGGCGCGGTGCCCGCCGGGGCGGGGGCGGGGCGGGCCCACCCGCCACCGCGCGCCGCAGCGCCCGCCGGAACGCGTCCGCGTCCGGGTGGCGGTCGGCCGGGCGTACGGCGGTGGCGGTCCGCAGCACGGCGTCCACGGCGGCCGGCACCCCGGGACGCAGGCGTGAACCGGCCGGCCGTTGCTCGACCGGCCCGCCCGGTGGGCCCGCCCGGCCGAGCAGCCGCAGTCCCAGGCGGCCCAGTCCGAACACGTCGGCGCGGGTGTCGACCACCGCCAGCGGGTCGTCCTGCTCCGGCGCCATGTAGCCGGGCGTGCCGGCCCGGGCGGTCAGCCCGGAGGCGGAGGCGAGCGCCTTGGCCAGCCCCAGGTCGGCGATGAGCACCCGCTCACCGTCCGGGCCGGAGTGGAACAGGACGTTGCTCGGTGTCAGGTCCCGGTGCACCACCCGGTGCCGGTGCAGCACCGCCACCCCGGCCGCGATCTCGTCCAGCACCGACAGGGCCTCCGTCACCGGCAGCGGGCCCCGGGCCAGCCGGTCCCGCAGGCTGCCGCCGTCGGCCCAGGCCAGCACGGCGTACGGGCGGCCGTCGGGCAGCTCCCCCACGGCGTGCACCCGGACCAGGCGGTCGTGGTCCAGCCGCCGCAGCAGCCGGGCCTCGTCGAGGAACCGTTCCCGCACCCGCAGGTCGTGGCTCCAGTTCTCGGCCAGCACCTTGACCGCCACCCGGCCGGCGAGGGCGGGGTCGTACGCGAGCCAGACCGTGGCGAAGGACCCCGTGCCGAGCAGGCGCTCCACCCGGTACGCCCCGATCCACGTCGGCGTGATCACCGCACCACCTCCGGGACCGCCACCCGGGCCACCACGTCGACGGTAGACGATCCACCGAACCGAACCGCCGCGGCCGGAGACCAACAGGACAGGAGAACCCGACGGAAGGAGATCCACCATGAACCGTCTCGCGTCCACCGTCCTCGCCGCTCTACTGGCGCTGGCCGCCGCCGTGCCGGTCGCCGCACCGGCCGCCTCCGCCGCACCGGTGCGCACGGCGGCCACCGGTGGCGATGCCGGCACGCCGGTGCGCGCCCGGTCGGCGGTCCCGGAGAACGCGGTGCTCAGTGTCCGGGGCGCCGGCCCGTTCCGGATCGGCGCCCGGCTGGACCGGCTCGTCGCGGCCGGCCTGATCGACTGGACGGCGCCCGGCTGCCCCGGAGTCGTGCACGCCGGTGTCACCGGCTCCTGGGCCGGCGCGATCCTGCTGGCCTTCCGGGACGGCCGGCTCGTGTCGGTGGGCACGGCCACCGCGCCGCCGCGCTCCCCGGCCGGCGGGTCGGTCGGGATGTCCTTCGCCGAGCTGGAGCACGTCTACGGACCGCGCGGCAGCATGATCCGCAACGACGCGGGTGACGCCGAGGCGTACCTGGTCCGGTTCGGGTCGCGGGTCGAGCTGTTCAGCGACCACCCGATCCGGCCCGGGGCCGGCTACTACGAGGCCGGTCTGGCGTCGTACGTCGAGCGGGGGTTCCGGCAGGGCTGCTGCTGCTGAGGGCGGCGGGCCCGGCCGTCGTGCCGGGCCCGCGTCCGGCGGCCGCTCAGGTCGCCGCCCGCCACTCGCGGGCCAGCACCGCATAGACCACCTCGTCGGTCCACTCCCCCTTGACGAACTCGTTCTCCCGCAGGTGCGCCTCCCGGCGCATGCCCAGCCGCTCCAGCACCCGGGCCGACGCGGTGTTGCGGGCGTCCAGCCGGCCGACGATCCGGTGCAGCCCCAGCCCGTCGAAGCCGATCCGCAGCAGTTCCCGGGCCGCCTCGGTGACGTACCCCCGGCCGGTGTGCGCGGGATGCGCCACGTACCCGATCTCGCCCTGCCGGTGCTCCCCGCTGGTCCAGCTCAGCAGCACGTCCCCGGCGAACTCGCCGGTGCCCGCCAGCGTCACGGCGAGATTGAGCACGTCGCCGGGGGCACGCAGCGCGGTCCGCCGGACCAGCCGCTCGATGGCGGCGCGGGCGGCGGCGTCGTCGTACGGCTGGTGGTAGAGGTAGCGGGTCACCTCCGGGCGGCCCCGGTAGTCCCGGACCACCGCGAGGTCGTCGGCGGTGAAGGCGCGCAGCACCAGGCGCTCGGTGCGCAACGGCAGATCGGGCACGAACACCCCGGCAGGCTACGTCGCGGTTGTCGTCCGGCCCACCCGATTACGCCCCGGGCACCGCACCGGGCGCGGCGGTGGCATGGTCGTACGGTGAGCACCGCAACCACCACCGCCTGGCGCCGGCCGGTTCCCACCGCCGCGCAGTTGCGCGCCGACCTCTGGGTCGGGCTCGCGGTCACCGTGCTGGCCCTGTTCGAGCTGACGCTGGCGCACAGCACCGGGGCCTTCCTGCTCGGGCCGCCGCCGAGCCTCGGCGAGCAGGTCTGGTGGACGGTGGCGGTGACCGCCCCGCTCACCGTACGGCGGCGGTGGCCCGCCACCGTCGCGGTGCTCGTCTCGATCGCGTTCATCGCCGGGCAGGCACGGGCGGTGCCGCTCGCCCAGCTCCCCTCGGGCGCGTTGTTCGCCGCCCTGTTCACGCTCGGCGCGTGGGGCGCCGACCGGCGGCTGGCCGGGCGGCTGCGCGCCGGCATCATCGTGGCGATGTTCGGCTGGCTCGCGCTGTCGCTCGCGCTGCGGGCCGACCAGATCTCGGCGGCCTCCTTCGCCGACGCCGCCGGCCCGGTGCCGCCGGTACTCGCGGCGGTGGTCAACGGGGTGTTCTACAACGTGCTGTTCTTCGGGTTCGCCTACTATTCCGGGCAGACCGCCTGGGTGGCCGCCCGCCGCCGGCACGAACTGCGGGAGCAGGCCGAGCAGCTGCGCCGGTCACAGGCCGAGGCGCGCGAGCGCGCGGTGATGGGCGAGCGGGTCCGCATCGCCCGGGAGCTTCACGACGTGGTGGCCCACCACGTCTCGGTGATGGGCGTGCAGGCCGCCGCGTGCCGGCGTGTCTTCGACCGCGACCGGGACAAGGCGCGTACCGCGCTGGCCGCGATCGAGGAGACGGCCCGCACCTCGGTCGACGAGCTGCGCCGGATGCTCGGTGTGCTGCGCGACCCGGCCGGCGCGGCCGCCGCGCCGGAGGACACCGCCGGCATCGAGGACGTCCGCGCGCTCGTGGACCGGGCCCGGGAGACCGGGCTGCGGGCCGAACTCGGGGTGTACGGCGAGCCGGTGCCGCTGCCGCGCTCGGTGTCGCAGGCGGCGTACCGGATCGTGCAGGAGGCGGTGACGAACGTGGTCAAGCACGCCCACGCGACCACGCTCGACGTGCGCATCCGCTATCTGGCGAGGGAACTGGAGATCGACGTGAGCGACGACGGGCACGGCGGCGCGCCGGCCGCCGGGGCCGGGCTCGGCCTGATCGGCATGCGGGAACGGGTCGCCGCCCACGGCGGTGAGGTGGAGGCCGGGCCACGCCCCGGCGGCGGGTTCCGGGTCCGGGCCCGCATGCCGCTGCCGGTCGAGGCCACCGGGCGGGCGGCGTGACCGCGCCGGTACGGGTGCTGCTCGTCGACGACCAGCACCTGGTCCGGACCGGTTTCCGGGTCATCCTGGAGGTGGAGGACGACATCGAGGTGGTCGGCGAGGCCGCCGACGGGCAGCGTGCCGTGTCGATGGCGACCGCGCTGCGGCCGGACGTGGTGCTGATGGACGTGGAGATGCCCGTCCTCGACGGGCTGGAGGCCACCCGCCGGATCACCGCCGACGCGACGCCGGGCGGCCCGGCGGTGCTGATCCTCACCACGTTCGACCACGACGACTACCTGTTCGCCGCGCTGCGGGCCGGGGCGAGCGGCTTCCTGCTCAAGAACGGCACCCCGGAGGACCTGGTCGAGGCGGTGCGGGTGGTGGCGCGCGGCGAAGGGCTGATCGCGCCGTCGCTCACCCGGCGGGTGATCTCCACGTTCGCCCGGCCCGGCGCGGCGCCGCCGGACCCCCGGCACGACGCGGCGACGGCGGACCTGACCCCGCGCGAGCGGGAGGTGCTGGAGCTGGTCGCGAGCGGGGCCAGCAACGCCGAGATCGCGGACGTCCTGCGCGTCGGCGAGGCGACGGTGAAGACCCACGTCAGCCGCGTCCTGGCGAAGCTGGGGCTGCGCGACCGGGTGCAGGCGGTGGTGTTCGCGTACGAGCACGGCGTGGTGCGGCCCGGGGGATGACGCCCGTCCCCCACGCGACGGACCTCGTGATCGCCCCACGGTGGGACGACGGGAGCGACGGCCGGCCGTAGCGTCGGGATCATGACCAGCGTGCTCCGCCTCGACGGCGTCGACCGCAGCTTCGGCGGCCGTCAGGTGCTCAAGGACGTCTCCTTCGACGTGACCGCCGGGCGCATGACCGGATTCGTCGGCGGCAACGGCGCCGGCAAGACCACCACCATGCGGATCGTTCTCGGCGTGCTCGCCCCGGACGCCGGGCAGGTGACATGGCGGGGGCGGCCGCTCACCCGCGAGGCCCGGGCCCGGTTCGGCTACATGCCGGAGGAACGCGGCCTCTATCCCAAGATGACGCCCCGCGAGCAGGTGGTCCACCTCGGCCGCCTGTACGGGCTGGACGCCGCAGGTGCGCGCCGGCGTACCGACGCGCTGCTGGAGCGGGTCGGTCTGGGCGAGCGGGCCGACGACCTGCTGGAGACGCTGTCGCTCGGCAACCAGCAGCGCGCGCAGATCGCCGCCGCGCTGGTGCACGACCCGGAGGTGCTGATCCTGGACGAGCCGTTCTCCGGGCTCGACCCGCTCGCCGTCGACATGGTGGTGGCGGTGCTGCGGGAGCGCGCCGCCGCCGGAGCGCCGGTGCTGTTCTCCAGCCACCAGCTCGACGTGGTGGAGCGGCTCTGCGACGACCTGGTGCTCATCGCGGGCGGCACGATCCGGGCCGCCGGCGCCCGCGAGGAGCTGCGCGCCGCGTACACCCTGCCCCGGTTCTCGCTCGTGGTCGACGGCGACGCCGGCTGGCTGCGCGACCAGCCCGGCGTGCGGCTTGTCGACCTCGACGGCGCGCGCGCCGTGTTCGAGGTGGACCCGCCCGCCGACGACCAGGCGGTGCTGCGCGCGGCGCTGGAGCGCGGCCCGGTCCGCGCGTTCGGCCCGGTCACCCCGTCCCTCGCCGAGATCTTCCGAGAGGTCAACCAGTGAACACGTTCCAGGCCACCCGGCTGGTCGCGGCCCGCGAGATCAAGGTCAAGATCCGCGACAAGACGTTCCTCTACAGCACGCTTATCTTCCTGCTGCTCGCCGTCGTCGCCACTGTGGTGCCGGCGCTGATGAGCAGCGGTCCGTCCACGGTCGCGGTGACCGCGGCCGGCGCCGATCCGCTGCGCGCGGCCGGGCTGGACGTCATGTTCGTCGCCGACGACGGCGCCGCCGAACAGGCGGTACGCGACGGCGACGCGGACGCCGCGGTGGTCGCCGGTCCGGTCGTGGTCGCCGACGAGCGGGCCCCGGACGACGTGGTCTCCGCGCTCAGCGCGGCCCCGCAGGTGAAGCTGCTGGACCCGGACGCGGTGGATCCGCTCGTCGGCTACCTGGTGCCGTTCGCCTTCGCGTTCGTCTTCTTCTTCATGTCCCAGACGTTCGGGTTGCAGATCGCGCAGAGCGTCACCGAGGAGAAGCAGACCCGGATCGTGGAGATCCTGGTCGCCGCCGTGCCGGCCCGGGCGCTGCTGGCCGGCAAGATCCTCGCGGCGGGCGCGCTGGCGCTGGGACAGATCACCCTGATCGCGGCCGTCGCGCTGATCGGCATGCGCCTGACCGACGGCGGCGACCTGCTCGGCCTGATCGCACCCGCGATCGGCTGGTTCGTGCCGTTCTTCCTGTGCGGTTTCCTGCTGCTGGCGGCGATGTGGGCGGCCGCCGGGGCGCTGGTGAACCGCCAGGAGGACATTGCCGGGGCGTCCACCCCGGTGCAGCTCGCCGTGATGGCGCCGTTCTTCGCGGTGGTGTTCCTCAACGACAACGCCACCGCGATGCGGATCCTGTCCTACCTGCCGATCTCCGCGCCGACCGCGATGCCGGTACGGCTGTTCACCGGCGACGCGGCCACGTGGGAGCCGTTCGTGTCGCTGGCGCTGCTGCTGCTCGCGGCGGCCGGGTTCCTGCTCGCCGGGGCCCGGATCTACGAGGGTTCGCTGCTGCGCACCAACGGGCGGACCTCGGTGCGGACGGCGTGGCGGCAGCGCGAGCCGATCGGCTGACCACGCGAGACGCGGAGTTGACCACGCGAGACGCCGAGCGCCGGCCACCCGATCACGGGGTGGCCGGCGCTCGGCACGTCGGGCGGGGTCAGCCGACGGCGGCCATGACCTCGTCGGAGACGTCGAAGTTGGCGAAGACGTTCTGCACGTCGTCGCAGTCCTCCAGCACGTCGATCAGCTTGAAGATCTTGCGTGCGCCCTCCTCGTCCAGCGGCACGTTCACGCTGGGGATGAGGGAGGACTCGGCCGACTCGTACTCGATGCCGGCGTCCTGCAGAGCGGTGCGGACCGCGACCAGGTCACCCGGCTCGGAGACCACCTCGTACGCCTCGCCGAGGTCGTTGACCTCCTCCGCGCCCGCGTCGAGGACGGCCATCATCACGTCGTCCTCGCTGGTGCCGGCCTTGGGGACGATCACGACGCCCTTGCGGGAGAACATGTACGACACCGAGCCCGCGTCGGCCAGCGAGCCGCCGTTGCGGGTCAGCGCGGTGCGCACCTCGGTCGCCGCCCGGTTGCGGTTGTCGGTGAGGCACTCGATCAGCATCGCCACGCCGTTCGGGCCGTAGCCCTCGTACATGATGGTCTGCCAGTCGGCGCCGCCGGCCTCCAGGCCGGAGCCGCGCTTGACCGCGCGGTCGATGTTGTCGTTCGGGACCGAGTTCTTCTTCGCCTTCTGGATGGCGTCGTAGAGAGTCGGGTTGCCGGCCGGGTCACCACCGCCGGTACGGGCGGCCACCTCGACGTTCTTGATCAGCTTGGCGAACATCTTGCCGCGCTTGGCGTCGATGACCGCCTTCTTGTGCTTGGTCGTCGCCCACTTTGAGTGGCCGGACATCTGTTACCTCCGTTGCTACCCGCCGTCTGCATCGACCGCACCACACGCCCCGCTCCCCCGCCGGCTCACGCCGACGCCGAGGTGCCGTGATCTCTGCTGGGAGCCGCGGCGGGCTGATGGCCCTGCCGAATCTCGGCAATCCTACCGGCGCGCGGCGGGTGGCTGTCACGCGCCGCACGGCACCGGCCCGCCCCAGGTCGCCCGAACCGGCACAAGCACGGCAGATCGGGTGGTCAGGACGCGGCCCGGACCAGCTCCACGAAGTGGCGGTGCAGGCGCAGGTCACCGGTCAGTTCCGGATGGAACGAGGTGGCCAGCAGGTTGCCCTGCCGTACCGCGACGATCCGGTCCGCGGCCGGGCCGTCGGTCACCCGGCCGAGCACCTCGACGTCCGGGCCGACGCGCTCGACCCAGGGCGCGCGGATGAACACGGCGTGGAACGGGCCGCCATCGACGCCGGTGAGCGCCACCGGCGCCTCGAACGAGTCGACCTGACGGCCGAACGCGTTGCGCCGCACCGTCATGTCGACGCCCGCGAAGCCACGCTGGTCGGGTCGGCCGTCCAGCACCCGCGCGGCCAGCATGATCATGCCGGCGCAGGAGCCGTAGACCGGCATGCCGGCGGCGATCCGCTTGTCGATCGGCTCGCGCATCTCGAAGATGTCCACCAGCTTGCTGATCGTGGTCGACTCGCCGCCGGGCACCACCAGGCCGTCGACCGCGTCCAGCTCGCCCGGGCGCCGCACCGGCCGGGCGTCGGCGCCCGCGCCGGTCAGCGCCGCGACGTGCTCGCGTACGTCGCCCTGAAGCGCGAGCACGCCGATCACCGGTACGGCCACGATGCTCCCTCCGGGGTGTTAAGAGGGGGCCCCGCCTCTACCGCAGGCGTTAACAGGGGGCCCTTCCTTGCGCTCACCAGCCGCGCTCGGCGAGGCGGTGCGGCTGGGGGATCTCGTCGACGTTGATGCCGACCATCGCCTCGCCCAGCCCGCGCGACACCTTGGCGAGCACGTCCGGGTCGTCGTGGAACGTGGTCGCCTTGACGATCGCCGCGGCCCGTTGGGCCGGGTTGCCGGACTTGAAGATGCCCGAGCCGACGAAGACGCCCTCCGCGCCGAGCTGCATCATCATGGCCGCGTCGGCGGGGGTCGCGATGCCACCGGCGGTGAACAGCACGACCGGCAGCTTGCCCAGCTCGGCGACCTCCTTGACCAGCTCGTACGGGGCCTGCAGCTCCTTGGCCGCGACGTACAGCTCGTCGTCGGGCAGCGTCTGGAGCCGGCGGATCTCCTGCCGGATCCTCCGCATGTGGGTGGTGGCGTTGGAGACGTCGCCGGTGCCCGCCTCGCCCTTCGAGCGGATCATCGCGGCGCCCTCGGTGATCCGGCGCAGCGCCTCACCCAGGTTCGTCGCCCCGCACACGAACGGGACGGTGAACGCCCACTTGTCGATGTGGTTGGCGTAGTCGGCCGGGGTCAGCACCTCGGACTCGTCGACGTAGTCGACGCCGAGCGCCTGGAGGATCCGCGCCTCGACGAAGTGACCGATGCGGGCCTTTGCCATCACCGGGATCGAGACGGCCTGGATGATGCCGTCGATCATGTCCGGGTCGCTCATCCGGGACACGCCGCCCTGCGCGCGGATGTCGGCAGGCACGCGTTCCAGGGCCATCACGGCCACCGCGCCGGCGTCCTCGGCGATCTTCGCCTGCTCGGGGGTGACCACGTCCATGATCACACCGCCCTTGAGCATCTCGGCCATGCCGCGCTTGACGCGGGCGGTGCCGACGGCGGTGGCGGCGGTCGGGGCTGCGGATTCAGACACGGGACATCGCTCCTCGGCGCACTCGGGAGGTGACTGCGCAGGAATGCTACGACCGGCGCGGCGCCGGTCCGAGCGCCAATCGAACCCCCGGTGGCCTGCCGTGTGGCCCCGGTCACGGCCGGTGGATCAGCCGGTGGTCACGTCCGCGTGCGACGCCAGCGTGGGATCGTCGATGTCGAAGTAGCGCGGCCACTCCCGCCCGCGTCCCATCCGGAACAGGCGCACCACCGGACGCCCGCGCGCCGAGCGGGCGTCGCGGACCAGATCGGTGTGCACCTGCCGGGCCAGCGCCAGCCGCCGGCTCGCCGCGATCACCGCCGCGCAGGCCGGGTCGTCCGGGTCCAGCCGCACCGCGCGCAGCTGCCGGGTCAGGTCGTTCTCCGCCGCCTCGCGTTCCTCCGGCACGGCGTCCAGCGCGATCCGGGCGGCGGCGTACAGCTCCACGCCGTACCGCTGCTCGGCCAGGACCGCGGCGGCGGCCGCGCGGCGCAGCAGGTGCGCGTCCAGCGCGCGGGCCGCCGAGTCCGCGCGGACCTGCAACCGCTGCACCCGCCCGGAGGTCCAGATCAGGTACGCCGAGAGCAGCCCGAGCACCATGACCGCGCCCACCACCCACCACATGCCCGGCATCGTAGTGCTGCTCCTCATCCCGGCCGGCCGGCGCTCGCACCGGTCGACGCGCTCGTCACAGCGGCCGCGGCGGCCACAGCGGTCAGCCCAGTCCCGCCCACTCCTGGTCCATGACCCGGCCGTCGGTGGCCTCGATCGCGGCTGCGTATACCTCCAGAACGCGGCGGGCAACCACGGGCCAGTCGAAATTCGCCACCACCTGGTCGCCGCAGGCGGTCAGCCCGGCGCGGCGGCCGTCGTCGTCGAGCAGATCGGACAGCGCGGCGGCCAGCCCGGTCGCGTCGCCGGTCGGGAACAGCCACCCGGCCCGCCCGCCGTCGAGCACCCGGCGGAACGCGTCGAGGTCGCTGGCGACCACCGTGGTGCCGGCGGCCAGCGCCTCGGTGAGGATCATCCCGAAGGACTCCCCTCCGGTGTTCGGTGCCACGTAGAGGTGCACGCTGCGCAGCATGCGTGCCTTGTCCGCCTCGGAGACCAGGCCGAGGAACGTGACCCGGTCGCGCAGGCCGGCCGGGAACCGCCCGTACAGCTCGTCGGCGTCACCAGGCCCGGCGACCAGCAGACGCAGCCCGGGGCGGTGCGGCGCGAGCGCGACGAACGCGTCCCGCAGGATCGGGAAGCCCTTGCGCGGCTCGGTGAACCGGCCCAGGAACCCCAGCGTGCCGCCGGTGCCCGGGGCGCACTCCCCCGGCCAGCCCGGCAGCGGCGGCACCCCGGCGAACTTCGCCACCGCCACCCCGTTCGGGATCTCCACCGCGCCGCCGTCCATGTGCTCGACCTGCACCTTGCGGGCCAGCGCGCTGACCGCGATCCGGGCGGTGATCCGTTCCAGCACGATCTGGAGCGCGCCCTGCGCGGCCGACAGCACCCGGGAGCGGGTCATCGCGGTGTGGAATGTGGCCACCACCGGGCCGCGCGCGCAGAGCACCGCCAGCATCGACAGGCTCGGGGTGAGCGGCTCGTGCACGTGCAGCACGTCGAAGTCGCCCCGGGTGATCCAGCGCCGCACCCGGGCGGTGGAGACCGGGCCGAACGCGATCCGGGCCACCGAACCGTTGTACGGCAGCGGCACCGCCCGGCCGGCCGACACCACGTACGGGGGCAGCGCCGAGTCCTCGTCGGCGGGTGCCAGCACGCTCACCTCGTGACCGAGCCCGAGCAGCGCCTCGGCCAGGTCCATGACGTGGTTCTGCACGCCGCCCGGCACGTCGAAGGAGTACGGGCACACGATGCCGATCCGCATGGCGTCCCCCTAGACCGTCCCGGTGGTGGCCGGCGGCTGCGCCGACGCGGGCGTGCCGTCCCGGCCCTGGTCCAGCCACATCCGTTGCAACATGTGCCAGTCTTGCGGATGCCGGGCGATGCCCGCCGCCAGACCGTCGGCAATCCGCTGCGTCACCGCGCGCACCCGCGCGTCGAGCGGGGCGCTGTCCGGGTCCGGCAGCGGCAGCGGACCCTCGAGCGACGCGCACGCGGTGTCCGGTTCGTACCACATCGAGGCCACGTAGAGCGGTGCGCCGGTGCGGATGGCCAGCAGCGCCGGCCCGGCCGGCATCCGGGTCCGGCCGCCGAAGAAGTCCACCTCGACGCCCCGGGCCGACAGGTCCCGGTCGGCGAGCAGGGGCACCACGTAACCGGCGCGCAGCCGGTCCACCAGCACGTCGAACGCGGGACGCGGGCCGCCCTGGTTGGGCAGGATCTCCATGCCCAGCCCTTCCCGGAACCCGACGAACCGCTCGTAGACGCCGTCCGGAAGCCGTTCCGCCACAGTCGTCATCGGCCAGCCGGTGGCCGCCACCCAGGCACCGGCCGCGTCCCAGTTGCCGGCGTGCGGCAGCGCCACCACCGCCCCCCGCCCGGCCGCCACGTCGGCGGCGAGCAGTTCCTGCCCGTCCAGGCGGAACCCGGCGAGGATGTCCGCCCGGCTCAGGCCGGGCAGCCGGAACGCCTCCATCCAGTACCGGGCGTACGAGCGCAAGCCCTCGCGCACCAGCGCGTCCAGTTCCGCGTCGGGCATCTCCGGTCCGACCACCCGGCGCAGGTTGGCGCGCAGCCGGCGCGTACCCCCGCCGTCCTTGCGGTGGGCGCGGTCGGCGCCCATCCGGAAGGCCGCCGCCGCGACGGGCCGGGGCAGCGCCCGGACCAGGCGCCAGCCCGCGACGAAGCCCGCCTCGGTGAGGTTCACTCGGCGCCGACCCGCTGGGCCTGGCGGTAGACGTGCGCCATCCGCTGCCCCACGGTGAAGATCGAGACGGCGGCGAGCAGCCAGAGCGCGATCTCCAGCGCGTGCCGGACGCCGACGCCGGTGAGCAGGCCGCCGACGCCGACGATGAGCAGCCGCTCGGTGCGCTCGGCGATGCCCACGTTGCAGGTCATCCCGAGCCCTTCGGCGCGGGCCTTGACGTAGGAGACGAGCCCACCCGCGGCCAGGCAGATCAGCGCCGCCGCCACGCCCGAGTAGTCGTGCTCGGTGGCCAGCCAGTACGCGACGGCGCCGAACACCGCGCTGTCGGCGATCCGGTCCATGCTCGAGTCGAGGAACGCCCCGAACCGGGTGGACCCGCCGCTCATCCGCGCCATCGTGCCGTCGAGCAGGTCGGTGAGAGCGAAGACCGTGACGATCAGCGCGCCGGCGACCAGGTGGCCGCGCGCGCCGAAGCCGAGCGCGCCGGCGAGCACGCCGAGGGTGCCGGTCACGGTGACCGCATTGGGGGACACGCCCGCACGCAGCAGCGTACGGGCGATCGGCTCCACGACGCGGGTCATGCCCGCGCGGGCCGTCACTTGGAAGATCTTCGCCATGGCGGTCCCACGATAACGGCCCGCAACGGCCGGGGACACAGCCGGGCGTGCGACCCGCCCGACGGCCCTTGTGCCGGCACCCGCGCGGGTGTGAGATCGAGCCAGGAGGTGAGCCAGTTCACCGGATCACCGGTCCGCGTTCGCATCCGGCAGCAGATCACCGGAAGATATCGCCGCGGCGCCCGTCCCGGGTCCGCTCCCCGTCGCCCGCGGCGGTCGCCACCACCACCGGTTGAGGGAGGTGCGCCGCGATGGCGCAGAAGAACGAGAAGGGTGTCACCGGCGGCGCGCCGGTGGTGACCGAGCCCGGCAGGGTCCGCAACGTGGTGCTCGTCGGGCACTCCGGCGCCGGCAAGACCACGCTGGTCGAGGCGCTGCTGGCCGCCAGCGGCACGATCAGTCGCGCCGGCGCCGTCACCGAGGGCACCACAGTCTGTGACCACGACCCCGCCGCCGTACGCCAGCAGCGCTCGGTGAGCCTCGCCTGCGCCCCGCTGGTGCACCGCGACGTCAAGGTCAACCTGCTGGACACGCCGGGCTACGGCGACTTCGTCGGCGAGCTGCGCGCCGGGCTGCGCGCCGCCGACGCGGCCCTGTTCGTGGTCTCCGCCGTGGACGGCATGGACGCCGCCACCGCCGCCCTCTGGGAGGAGTGCGCCGCCGTCGACATGCCCCGGGCGGTGGCGGTCTCCCGGCTGGACCACCCGCGGGCCGACTTCGACGAGGCGGTGGCGCTGTGCCAGCGGGTCTTCGGCGACAACGTGCTCCCGCTCTACCTGCCGATGCTCGGCGACGACGGCGAGTCGGTGGCCGGCCTGATGGGGCTGATCACCCGCCGGGTGTTCGACTACTCCGCCGGGCTGCCGGCGGCGGTGCGCGAGCCGGACCCGGAGCACCTGCCGGCCATCCAGGAGTCCCGCAACGAGCTGATCGAGGGGATCATCGCGGAGAGCGAGGACGAGACCCTGATGGACCGCTACCTCGGCGGCGAGGAGATCGACCCCGAGGTGCTGATCACCGACCTGGAGACCGCCGTCGCCCGGGGCCACTTCTATCCAGTGGTGCCCGTCTGCGCGGAGACCGGCGTCGGCCTGGACGCGCTGCTCGACGGCCTGGTCGCGGCGTTCCCGTCGCCGCTGGAGCACGACCTGCCCGCGGTCACCGGCGTGGACGGCTCACCCCGCCCGCCGCTGACCTGCGACCCGGACGGCCCGCTGGTCGCCGAGGTGGTCAAGACGACAGTCGACAGGCACGTCGGGCGGGTCTCGCTGGTACGCGTCTTCTCCGGCACGCTCCGCCCCGACCAGGTGATCCACGTGTCGGGTCACGGCATGGCCGAGCGCGGCCGCCCCGACCACGACGCCGACGAGCGGGTCGGTCACGTCTACAGCCCGCTCGGCGCGACGCTGCGCGAGGTGGCCGCCTGCGTCGCCGGTGACCTGTGCGCGATCACCAAGTCGGGCAGCGCGGAGACCGGCGACACCATCTCCGCCAAGGACGACCCGCTGCTGATCGCCCCCTGGGAGATGCCGGAACCGCTGCTGCCGGTGGCGATCACGGCGCGCAGCCGGGCCGACGAGGACGCGCTGGCCCGCAACCTGTCCCGGCTGGTCGCCGGCGACCCGACGCTGCGGCTGGAACGCAACCCGGAGACCCACCAGCTCGTGCTCTGGTGCATGGGCGAGGCACACGCCGACGTGGTGCTCGACCGGCTGCGCGGCGGCGGGGTCGAGCTGGACACCGAGCCGGTCCGGGTGCCGCTGCGCGAGACGTTCGGCGCCGCCGCGCGGGGGCACGGCCGGCACGTCAAGCAGTCCGGCGGCCACGGCCAGTACGCGGTCTGCGACATCGAGGTGGAGCCGCTGCCCCGGGGCGCCGGCTTCGAGTTCGTCGACCGGGTGGTCGGCGGCGCGGTCCCGCACAACTACATCCCGTCGGTCGAGAAGGGCGTCCGGGCCCAGATGGAACGCGGTCTGGTCGCCGGCTACCCGGTGGTGGACCTGCGGGTCACGCTCGTCGACGGCAAGGCGCACAGCGTCGACTCCTCCGACGCGGCGTTCCAGACCGCCGGCGCGCTGGCGCTGCGCGACGCCGCCGAGAAGGGCCAGCCGACGCTGCTGGAGCCGGTGGACGAGATCACCGTACGGGTGCCCGACACGTCGGTCGGCGCGGTGATGGGCGACCTCTCCGGGCGGCGCGGCCGGGTGCTCGGCACCGAGCCGGACCCGGAGGCCGAGGGCCGCACACTGGTCCGCGCCGAGGTGCCCGCGACGGAACTACTGCGGTACGCGGTCGAGCTGCGCTCGATGACCGCCGGCACCGGTACGTTCCGCCGCGAGTTCGCCCGCCACGAACCCATGCCCGCCCACCTGGCCGACCAGGCCCGCAAGGAATCCACCACCCGCTGACCCCACCCTCTCCCCTCCCCTTTCCCCCGCCTCGGCCCCGCGATCTTGCACTTGCGGCCCCGGCAAGCGGTGCATTTCCGGCAACGAAAGGGCACCGAGTGCAAGATCGACGCCGCCGAGGGCGGGGTCGGGTCAGGACTGCGCAGATCTTGGTAGGAAGTGGCCCTCATAGGGGCCCCCATAAGGGCCCTTTCGTACCAAGATCTGCGGTGCCCTCAGGATTTGGGACACCGATCTCGTCGCGTGGGAGCGGTCGGCTCGGCGGGCGGGTCGGCCGGGGCAGGGGTCGGCTCGACGGGGTCGGCTGGTGGGTGGAAGTGCGGTCAGGGGCGGACGGCGGGGACCGGGGGCATCGGCCAGTGGGGGCGGTCGGCGTCCCGCAGGGCGGCCCGCCGTACCGCCGCCAGTTGCCGCTCCACCTCGGCGAAGTGGTCCGGGGCGAGCGGACCCCGGGCCAGCGCGGCGGCGTTCTCCTCGACCTGGGCGACGGTACGGGCGCCGGGGATCGGCACCGCCCTGTCGCTGCGCGCCCAGATCCACCCGATCGCTCCCTGCGCGAGGGTGCGGCCGTCGGCGGTCAGCGCGTCGCGGACGGCGGCGACCCGGCGCAGCCACTCCGGGGCGGGCCGGCCGCTGCGGAACCACTCCAGCCAGGTCGGCCCGAGCCCGCGTACGTCGTCGCGGGGCAGCGTGGACTCCGGCGTGTACTTGCCGGTGAGCAGGCCCATCCCGAGCGGCCCCCGGGCCAGGCTGGCCAGGTCGTGCTTGTCGCAGACGTCGAGCATGGCCGGGGCGTCGCGCAGCACCGACAGCGCGTGCTGCACGGCGGCGGCACCACGGGCGACCTGGGCGAAGGCGGCGGCCCGGTCGGCCCGGTCGGTGCTCCACCCGTACGCCCGGATCAGGCCCACGTCGACCAGCTCGTCGAGCGTGCCGACGAGTGCCTCGGCCCGGGGCAGCGGCAGGTCACCCAGGTGCAGCTGGTAGAGGTCGATGCGGTCGGTGCCGAGCCGGCGCAGCGAGTCGGTCACCGCCCGGCGCAGGTAGTGCGGCGAGGCGTTCTCGCCGGTGGCCTGCCGGGCGTGCTCGTCGAACGTGTAGCCGAACTTCGTGGCGATCATCGCCTCGTCGCGCCGGCCGGCCAGCGCCCGCCCGAGCACCCGCTCGCCGTGCCCGGCGCCGTACGTGTCGGCGGTGTCGAACAGGGTGACACCGAGGTCGAGCGCACGGCGGACGGCGCGTACCGACTCGTCGTCGTCGACCCGGCCCCAGCCCAGCGGGCGGGCGCCCTCGGCCCACGGGCCGCCGATCGCCCAGCACCCCATGCCGAGGGCGCTCACCTCGATGCCGCTGCGCCCCAACTGTCGTGTGTCGACTGCCACCGCCGCATCCTGTCACCTTCCCGGCGACTGCGGGCCGGTTCGTAGCCGAGGAGTCCGGCCACGGTCACGCCCCGTGACGTCAGACGGTGGGACGCCGCCGCCCGGCGAGCCGTCAGCGCGCGTAGGCCAGCAGCACCGGCGCGTCCTGACCGGGCCAGGTGCCGGCGAGACCGCCCGCCGCCGGGACGTCGGCCGGTACGGGACGCCGGACCACCGCCAGCTCGACCTCCCCGACCCGGACCACCGTCACGCCGCCGCCGACCGGACCGGCCGAACCCGGACCAGGCAGAACCGGACCGGCCGACACCGGACCGGCGGACACCGGACCGACCGGCGACGGACGGCCGGTACGGCTGCCCGTCAGCGTCATGCTCGCCGGTCGCACCTCGCGCTTTCCGTCGACCTCGAAGTACTCCTCGGCCTGACCGGCGTCGGCGAGCACCGCGGCGGCCAGCAGCGGCGGGTACACCGGATCGCCGCAGGCGTCGTACGCCCAGCGGCGGCCGAGCACCGAGTGCTCGATGACGCCCACCAGGTGCTCGTCAGCTCCGGCAAGCGGCGCGGCCCGGTAGGTGAGCGGCGCCTGGAGCACCGGGCCGTCGCCGGCGCGCACGAGCAGCGTCTCGACGCCGACCTCGCCGGCCGGGTCGTCGAAGCGGTACGCCGCCACGCGGCTGACCGGCGCGCCGGCCTCGCCGGCGAACCACTGTCGGCCGGGCAGCCAGGAGGCGAGCAGCTCCAGTTTCGAGGGGCGCAGTTCCGCGCGGTGCAGGAGAGCCATGCGCGAGATCGTACTGTCGGGGCCCGCCGCCGTCAGGCCGCCGCCCACGCCCCGGCGAGCAGGTCCCGGGTGTCGGCGAGCAGCTGCGGCAGCACCTTCGTCCGGCCGATCACCGGCATGAAGTTGGCGTCGCCGCCCCAGCGCGGCACCACGTGCTGGTGCAGGTGCGCGGCGATGCCCGCGCCCGCGACGCCCCCCTGGTTCATGCCCAGGTTGAAGCCGTGCGCGCTGGACACGTGCCGGATCACCCGCATGGCGGCCTTGGTGAACGCGGCCAGCTCGACCGTCTCCGGCTCGTCCAGCTCGGTGTAGTCGGCCACGTGCCGGTAGGGGCAGACCAGCAGGTGGCCGGGGTTGTACGGGTAGAGGTTGAGCACCGCGAAGACGTGCTCGCCCCGGGCCACCACCAGGGACTTCTCCGGCGGCAGCCCGGGCGCGAGGCAGAACGGGCAGCCGGCCGGCTTCTCGTACCCGCCCTCGGGCCGGTCCTCGCCGGAGATGTAGGTCATCCGGTGCGGCGTCCAGAGCCGGTCGAGTCCGTCCGCCAGACCGTTGTCGCCGCCGTACCCGGTGTCCCGCTCCGCCCCTGTCACACAGGCGATCCTACGATCCGGGGCGAACCGCGCCGCCGCCCGGGCGGCGCGGTCGCCGGGCCGCCTACTCGGCGGCGGTGGCGGTGGGACCGGCGTTGGTGCGCGAATCCACCACCTCGCGGACGTGCGCCACCGCCTCGTCGATCGGCACACCGTTGCGCTGCGAGCCGTCGCGGTAGCGGAACGAGACGGTGCCGGCGGCCACGTCGTCGTCCCCGGCGATCACCATGAACGGGATCTTCTGCTGCTGCGCGTTGCGGATCTTCTTCTGCATCCGGTCGTCGCCCAGGTCGACCTCGGCCCGGACGCCGTGCCGCCGCAGCGTCGCGGCGAAGTCGACCAGGTAGTCGCCGTGCTCTTCGCGGATCGGGATGCCGACCACCTGCACCGGTGCCAGCCAGGCCGGGAACGCGCCCGCGTAGTGCTCGGTGAGCACGCCGATGAACCGCTCGATGGAGCCGAACTTGGCGCAGTGGATCATCACCGGCTGCTGCCGGGTGCCGTCGGCGGCCTGGTACTCCAGCCCGAAGCCCTTGGGCTGGTTGAAGTCGTACTGGATGGTCGACATCTGCCAGGTACGGCCGATCGCGTCCTTGGCCTGCACGGAGATCTTCGGGCCGTAGAAGGCCGCGCCACCCGGGTCCGGCACCAGTTCCAGGCCCGTCTCCAGCGCGCACTGCTCCAGCACGGCGGTGGCGGTCGCCCAGTCGGAGTCGGAGCCGACGAACTTGTCCGGCTTCGACTCGTCGCGGGTCGACAGCTCCAGGTAGAAGTCGTCGATGCCGAAGTCGCGCAGCAGGCTGAGCACGAAGCCGAGCAGGTGCTTGATCTCGGACGGCGCCTGCTCCTGAGTGCAGTAGGAGTGCGAGTCGTCCTGGGTGAAGCCGCGCACCCGGGTCAGGCCGTGGATCACGCCCGACTTCTCGTACCGGTAGAGCGTCCCGAACTCGAACAGCCGGATCGGCAACTGCCGGTAGGACCGACCGCGCGAACGGTAGATCAGGTTGTGCATCGGGCAGTTCATGGCCTTGAGGTAGTAGTCGCTGCCCTCCATCTCCATCGGCGGGAACATCGTGTCCTTGTAGTACGGCAGGTGTCCCGACGTGTGGAAGAGACCTTCCTTGGAGATGTGCGGCGTGCCGACGTAGTCGAAGCCCTCCTCGATGTGGCGGGCCCGGACATAGTCCTCCATCACCCGCTTGAGCACGCCGCCCTTGGGGTGGAAGACCGGCAGACCGGAGCCGATCTCGTCGGGGAAGCTGAACAGGTCGAGGTCCGCGCCGAGCTTGCGGTGGTCGCGGCGGGCGGCCTCCTCGAGCAGCTTCAGGTACGCCTTGAGCTCGTCCCGGGTCGGCCACGCGGTGCCGTAGACGCGCTGGAGCTGCGGGTTGCGCTCCGACCCGCGCCAGTACGCGGCGGCCGAGCGCATCAGCTTGAACGCGCCGATCAGGCGGGTGTTCGGCAGGTGCGGGCCGCGGCACAGGTCCGACCAGCAGACCTTGTCCTCGTTGGCGGCCAGGTTGTCGTAGATGGTCAGCTCGCCGCCGCCCACCTCCATCACCTCGGAGGAGTCCAGCCCCTCCCCCTTGACCTCGATCAGTTCCAGCTTGAACGGCTCGGCCGCCAGCTCGGTCCGGGCCTCGTCCAGGTCGGCGAAGCGGCGGCGGCGGAACCGCTGGCCGGACTTGACGATCTCCTGCATGCGCTTCTCGAGCTTGGCCAGGTCGTCCGGCTGGAACGGCTTGTCGACGCCGAAGTCGTAGTAGAAGCCGTTCTCGATCGGCGGGCCGATGCCGAGCTTCGCCTCCGGGAAGATGTCCTGCACCGCCTGGGCCAGCACGTGCGCGGTGGAGTGGCGCAGCACGTTCAGCCCGTCCGGGCTGTCCAGCGGCACCGGCTCGACCGCGACCTCCTCGGCCGGGCGCCAGTCCAGGTCGCGGAGCTGGCCCTGCGGGTCGCGGACCACCACGATCGCCTTCGGCCCGCTCGTCGGCAGGCCGGCCGCGGCCACCGCGTCGGCCGCCGTCGTCCCGGCGGCGACGACGACGGGGTCGGCCACGACGGGGGTACGGGGTGCGGACACGGTGACTCCTAGTCGTCGACGGTACGGATCGGCCGGTGACCGGCCTCTGCGATGCTATCGGTCGCCCGGATCCGCGCCGCCGCCGACGCCGGTGCCCGTTCCCGGCGAGTTCCGTGCCGTGTTGAACCTTTTCGCCCCGCAGCCCGAACTACCAGGTGGGGCCGGAGCCGGTGCCGGCCCCAGTCGACAGGGATGGGGACGACCATGAGGATGACCCGTCGGGGCCGGTGGGCGGCGGCGTTGCTGGCGGCCGTACTCGCCGGGGCGGTGGGCTGGCCGGGCGCGGCGAACGCGGCCGGGGTGACGGTGACGACCTCGCCCGCCCAGGTACGCCAGGGCGACGCGATCGAACTGTCGGTGCTGGTGCCGGCGGACAAGCCCGGCACCCGGACCACCCGGATCGAGCTGACCATGCCCGCGGACGCCCCGATCGGGGAGGTGTACCCGCTGTCGGTGCCGGACTGGGCGCCGACCATCACCACCCGCACGCTCGACCAGCCGGTCCCCGGCATGCACGCGGCCGAGCTGAACCAGGTGACCCACTCGGTGAGCTGGCTGCGGATGCCCGGCACCGGCACCGGGCCGGGCCGGCTGCCGCTGGGCATGGGACCGATGCCCGCCACCGACCGGCTCACGTTCACAGTCGTGCAGACGTACGACGACGGCACCGTGGTCCGGTGGGCGGACCCGGCGGGTGGCGCGCACCCCGCGCCGACGCTCGATCTGCTGCCGCCGCTGCCGGGCACCGTGACGCACGACGGCGGCCCCGGCGCGGGGGCGAACGGCGGTGCGCACGGCGGTCACGGCGCGGCGGGCGGACCCGGCGCTGCCGATGGGGCGCAGGACGGCGCTCCGGGCGGCACGGCGGCCGGTACGGCGGACGACGGGCCGAGCGCGGACCTGCTGCTCGGTGGCGGCCTGCTCGCCGGGCTGGCCGGCGGCGCCGCGATCGGCTGGCTGCTCAGCCGCCGCCGGCGCGACACCATGGCCCTCCCGCAGGGCAGCAACGGCACCTCCGACACCACCGCGACCGCGACCGCGACCGCCGACAGCGGCACGCCCTCCGACACCGACGGTGCCCCCGCCAGCGCGACCCCGGAAGCCGGCGAGCCGGTGACCGTCGGCGCCCCCACACACTCCTGAACGGGGCGGGGACGGACCCGTCAGGCGGGGGTGGGAAGCCAGTGGGGCAGCGGCTCGCGGGCGGCCAGCCAGTCCGCCGGCACGCCGCCCGGGGTGCCGGCTCCGGTGTACGCGGCCACGATCCCGCCCACGATGGCGGCCGTGGTGTCCACGTCGCCGCCCGCCTGGACGCAGGCGCGGATCGCGGCGGGATAGTCGTGCAGCAGCGTGGCGGCGACCCAGAGCGTGAACGGCACGGTGTCCTGCGCGGTGACCCGGGAGCCGTTGCCGAGCGCGTCGGCCGCCCCGGCCGCGGAGTGACCGAGCAGCGCGGCGGCCCGGCGTACCCCCCGGTGCACCTCACCGGCCGGGTCGAGCGCCCCCGCGACGGCGATGAGCAGCCGGGCCGGGTCGGGCCGGTCACCGTCGAGGCGGGCGCGGGCGGCGAGCGAGGCGGCCACCGCGACCGCCACCGCACCGGCGACGCCCTCCGGGTGGGCGTGCGTCACCTCGGCGGAGGCGCGGGCCTGTTCGGCGGCGCGCCGGGTGGAGTCGGCGTGCCAGGCGCCGAGCGGCGCGACGCGCATCGCGGCGCCGTTGCCGCAGGAGCCCTGCCCGTCGAACGCGGACGCGGCGGCCACCGGCCAGGGCGTGCCGGTGCGGATCAGCCGCAGCACGGTCACCGCACCCGGCCCGTACCCCCGGTACGGCTCGCAGCGGTGCGCGAACGCCAGCGCCAGCCGGTCCCGGTCGATGTGCCCGTCGGCGGCCAGCTCGGCCACCACGGAGCAGGCCATCTCGGTGTCGTCGGTCCACTCCCACGGCGGCTCGGGCAGCCGCCCGGCGGCGAGGTCGTCCGGGTGCCGTCCGGGGACGAAGAACTGGGAGCCGAGGGCGTCGCCCACCGACAGGCCGGCCAGCGCGTCGCGGGCGAGCGTGAGGCGGGCGTCGGGAAAGAGCGTGAACGTCATCGCCGCCCCAGCTTGCCCGCTTCGCCGGAGCTCCGCAACGCTGCCGGCTTGCCACGCCGAGTACGGTGCTGACGTGGCAACCGTCCTGCTGGTCGAAGACGACCACGTCGTGCGCGGCGCCATGCTGCGGTCGCTGACCGACCGGGGGCACGCGGTGCACGCCGTCGGCACCGCGCTGGACGCGTTGCGCCGGGTCGCCGCGGAGACACCGGATCTGGTGGTGCTCGACCTCGGACTGCCCGACCTGGACGGCTCGGACGCGCTGCGTATGCTGCGCGGCATCACCGACGTGCCGATCATCATCGCCACCGCCCGCGACGACGAGCAGTCGGTGGTACGGCTGCTCCGCGCCGGCGCGGACGACTACATGGTCAAGCCGTTCACCGGGGCGCACCTGGACGCCCGGATCACCACGGTGCTGCGCCGGGCCGGGCGGGCCAGCCGTACCGTCGCGCCGGCCGCGCACACGGTCGGCGGCCTGCGGGTCGACGTGGGTGAGCGCAGCGCGGTGCTGGACGGGGAGGCGCTGGCGCTGACCCGTAAGGAATTCGACCTGCTGGCGTATCTCGCCGCGCGTCCCGGCCGGGTAGTGTCCCGGCGGGAACTCTTGGAGGAGGTATGGCGGCAGCCATCGGTCGGCGAGGACCAGACCATCGACGTTCACCTGTACTGGCTCCGCCGCAAAATGGGCGAGTCCGCGGCGAAGCCGCGCTACCTGCGCACCGTGCGGGGGGTCGGCTTCCGGCTGGTGGCGCCGGACTGAGGCTCACGCTGGCCGGGCTCACCGCCGGCCTGTGCGGGCTGATCGCGCTCGCGTTCCTCGTCCCGCTCGGGCTCACCCTCGCCGACCGGACCCGGGAGGCGGAGCTGGCGGACGCCGAGCGCCGCGCCGCGCTGGTGACCGGCGCGCTGGCGGCCAGCACGGACACCGCGACGATCGAACGGGCGGTGGCCGCCGCGGCCGGCGACGATCCGGCCCTGCGTCCGGTCGTGCACGGCATCGGGGCGGACGAGTCCGCCGGCCGCGCCAACCCGCGGGTGCTCGCCGACGCCGCCACGCAGCGCCGGTCGGTGGTGACCGACGTGGACGGCGGGGTGCTGCGGCTGGACCCGGTGGTGCTCGGTGACCGGGTCGCCGTGGTGGAGGTCTTCGTCCCCGACGAGGTGCTCGACTCCGGCGACGGCGGGCGGTGGCTGCTGCTGCTCGCGATCGGCCTGGCGCTGGTCGGCGCGGCCGTGGCAGTGGTCGACCGGGTGGCCGCGCGGGCCGTGGACGCCACCGGCGACCTGGTCAAGGCGGCGCTCGCGGTGGGCGACGGCGAGCTTGGGGTACGCGTCGAGCCGACCGGCCCGCGCGAGCTGGCCGAGGCCGGGCACGCGTTCAACCGGATGACGGAACGGCTGGTGGCGCTGCGCGCCGACGAGCACGAACTGGTCGCCGACCTGTCGCACCGGCTGCGTACGCCGCTGACCGCGCTGCGGCTGGACGCCGAGGCGCTGGAGTCCGACGACACCAGCATCGGCACGTTCAGCGAGGCGGAGCTGGACCGGCGGCGCGGCATCCGGCGCATCCGGCAGGCGATCGTCACGCTGGAGGGCGAGGTCGACCAGCTCATCAAGACGACCCGCAAGGCGGTCAGCCAGGAGACGGCGCCGGCGTCGTGCGACGTGAGCGAGGTGGTCCGGGACCGGATGGTCTTCTGGTCGGCGCTGGCCGGGGACCAGAACCGCCCGCACCGGGTGGTCGGTGCGCAGTTGCGCATCCCGGCGCCGGTGCCCCGCGCCGAGCTGGCCGCCGCGCTGGACGCGGTGATCGGCAACGTGTTCCGGTACACGCCGCAGGGCACGGCGTTCGAGGTGGCGGTGAGCCGCCGGGACGGCTGGGTGGCGATCCGCGTCGACGACGCCGGGCCGGGCATCGCCGACCCGGACCGGGCACTGCGCCGGGGCGAGAGCGACAGGGGCTCCACCGGGCTCGGGCTGGACATCGCCAAGCGGGTCGCGTTGCAGGCGAACGGTTCGGTGAGCATCGACCGGGCCCGGCTCGGCGGGGCGAGCGTGGTGATGCTGCTGGCCGATCCGGACGCGGCGCCCCGGCCGGTGAACCGGTTCGGGCTGGTCGGCCGGATGGCCCGGGAGGCACGCGAGCCGCGCGCCGGGCGGCGCTGGCCGCGTCCGCGCTGACCGGTGACTGTGTACCGGCGCAAGTTCTCCTTAAAGGTGGTTTAACGACGGCCGCGAAACCGGCGTGAACTGGCAGGATCGCTGACAGAACCCATCAGTTCCGTCGGCCGGGACGCCCCGTAACACCTTCCGGCCGGCGGATCATGCGCGCGGCGGGAGTCCGGTCCCCCCACACCTCGCTCCCGTCGCGCGCGCTCTCCCGTCGAGCCCGGGCGCGAGGTGACCGTCATGCCACCGGCTGTCAGCCGTCTGCTCCGCTGGGCCGCCGTCATCGGCCTGGGCATCGCGCTCACGCTGGCGGTCTGGCAGGACCCGGTGCTCGCGCACGGTCCCGTCCGGCCCGCGCCGGCCGCGGCCGGTCCGAACGTCGCGCTCACCGCGCTGGCGGTGGCCGGGATGCTGCTGACCGCGCGACGCCGGCCGCCCCGGATGTCCCGGCGGCCGGCGCCCGTACGGCCGCTCAGCGGGCCGCGTTCGCCAGGTACGCGTCGATCTCGGCGGTGATCCGGGCCTGCTCGGCCGGCGTCAGGAACGCGGCCGAGACGGCGTCGCGCGCCAGTGCCGCCACCCCGTCCGGGCCGAGCCGCAGCAGCCGGGCGGCCACCGCGTACTCGTCGTCGAGCGTGGTGCCGAACATCGGCGGGTCGTCGGAGTTGATGCTGACCGGCACACCGGCCTCGACGATCCGGGGCAGCGGGTGGGCGTCCAGGCTCGGCACGGCCCGGGTGCGCACGTTGGAGGTCGGTGCGATCTCCAGCGGGATCCGCCGCTCGGCGAGGTGGGCCAGCAGCGCCGGGTCCTGCGCGGCGGAGATGCCGTGGCCGATCCGCTCGGCGCCCAGCTCGCGCAGCGCGTCCCAGATCGTCTCCGGGCCGGTGGTCTCACCGGCGTGCGGCACCGAGCGCAGCCCGGCCGCCCGGGCCTGGTCGAACCAGGGCTTGAACTGCGGCCGGGGCACCCCGATCTCGGGGCCGCCGAGGCCGAAGCTGACCAGCCCGTCCGGTCGTTCGTCGAGCGCGATCCGCAGCGTCTGCTCGGCGGCGGGCAGGCCGGCCTCGCCGGGGATGTCGAAGCACCAGCGCAGCGCGATGCCGAAGTCGGCCTCGGCGCGCTTGCGGGCGTCCTCGATCGCCTCGCAGAACGCCGGCGCCGGGATGCCGCGGTTGACGTGCGAGTAGGGCGTGACCGTCAACTCGGCGTAGCGGACCTGCTGGCGGGCCAGTTCCCGGGCGACCTCGTGGGTGAGCAGCCAGACGTCGTCGGCGTCGCGGATCAGGTCGACCACGCTCAGGTAGACCTCGATGAAGTGGGCGAAGTCGCGGAACGCGAAGTAGTCGGCGAGCGCCTCCGGGTCGGCCGGGACGGGGCTGCGCCCCTCGTGCCGGGCGGCCAGCTCGGCGACGATCCGGGGTGAGGCCGAGCCGACGTGGTGCACGTGCAGCTCCACCTTGGGCAGTCCGGCGATGAAGGTGGGCAGGTCGGTCACGAGTTCTCCTCTGCGCGGGCGCCGGTGCGGGCCACCATGAAGATCCGGCGGAACGGGAAGTACACCTGACCCTGCCGCACCGGGTACGCCTGCGCGAGCCGTACCCCCAGCTCGGCGCGGAAGGCGGCCCAGCCGGCGGCGTCCAGCGCGGCGCGGACCGGGCGCAGCGCGGTGCCCTCCATCCAGGTCAGCACCGGGTGGTCGGCGCCGGTGGCGGGCAGCAGATGCACGTACGTAGTCTCCCAGGCGTCCACCGCGCAGCCCGCCCCGGTCAGCAGCGTGGCGTAGCCGACCGGCTCGTCGACTGGCGCCTCGCGCAGCTCACCGGCGAGCGCGTCGCGCCACCGGTCCTGCCGGGCGACGGAGCGCAGCAGCCGGTGCGACGGCGCGTCGAAGTTGCCGGGGACCTGGAACGCCATCCAGGCGCCGGCCGGCAGCGCGTGCGCCCAGCGGCGGAGCAGATCGCGGTGTTCCGGCACCCACTGGAGCACGGCGTTGCCGACCAGCACGTCCACGTCGGGCTCCGGCCGCCAGTCGCGGACGTCGGCGACGGCGTACGTGACCGGTCCGCCCTCGGCGGTCGCCCGGGCGATCATCTCCGGAGAGGAGTCCAGGCCGGTGACCCGGGCGCCAGGCCAGCGGGCGGCGAGCGTGGCGGTGAGCGTGCCGGGGCCGCAGCCGAGGTCGACAACGGCGCGCGGCTGCTCGGCCCCGACGCGGGCCAGCAGGTCGTGGAACGGCCGGGAGCGCTCGTCGCCGTAGCGCAGGTAGGTGCGCGGATCCCACATGACAGCCTCCAAACCGTACGTACGTCTTGTTAGACCGTACGGCCCGCCGAGCGCGACGGCAAGCCGCTCACTAGGCTCGGCCGGGTGGAACAGCGCAGCTTCGACCGGCTCGGCCGGCACGTCGGCATCATCGGACTCGGCGCGTGGCAGCTCGGCGCGGACTGGGGCGAGGTCAGCGAGGACGCGGCGCTCGCCGTCCTGGCCGCCGCCGTCGACTCGGGCGTCACCTTCCTGGACACCGCCGACGTGTACGGCGACGGCCGCAGCGAGGCGCTGATCGGCCGGTTCCTGCGCTCCCGTCCCGGGCACGGGCTGACCGTGGCGACCAAGATGGGCCGCCGGGTGGAGCAGACGCCGGAGGCGTACACGCTCGACAACTTCCGGGCCTGGACCGACAGGTCCCGGGCCAACCTCGGCGTCGACACGCTCGACCTGGTGCAACTGCACTGCCCGCCGACCGCCGTCTTCGCCGACGACCGGGTCTTCGACGCGCTCGACACGCTTGTCGCCGAGGGTCGCGTGGCCGGGTACGGCGTCAGCGTGGAGACCTGCGACCAGGCGCTCACCGCCATCGCCCGGCCCGGCGTGGCGAGCGTGCAGATCATCCTCAACGCGGTCCGGCACAAGCCGCTGGAGCGGGTGCTGCCCGCCGCCGCTGCCGCCGGGGTGGGAATCATCGCCCGGGTGCCGCTGGCGAGCGGCCTGCTCTCCGGCCGGTACGACGAGCACACCACGTTCCCGGCGAACGACCACCGCACGTTCAACCGGCACGGCGAGTCGTTCGACGTGGGCGAGACCTTCTCCGGCGTCGACTACGACAGCGGCCTCGCCGCGGTACGCCGGCTCGCGCCGCTGGTCGGCGACGACCGGACGATGGCGCAGTTCGCGCTGCGGTGGATCCTCGACCAGCCCGGCGTGACTGTGGTGATCCCCGGCGCCCGCTCCCCCGAGCAGGCGCGGCGCAACGCCGAGGCGGCCGGGCAGCCGGCGCTGACCGAGGTGGAGCTGGCCGCGGTGCGGGCCACCTACGACGAGCTGATCCGCCCGCAGGTGCACGACCGGTGGTGAACCGACCGGCCGGCGCGGCGTCGCCGGGTGTACGCGGCGGCGGGCATGCTGGAGCGGGACTGTCGTCGTCGGAGGGGGAACGATGAGGGGTTGGTTCCGGCTCACCCTGGGGCTGCTCGCCGTGGTGATCGGTGCGCTGTGGACGGTGCTGGGTCTCGGGTACGTCGAGGGCAGCGCGATGAGCGACAGGCGGATCTGGGCGGTGGTCGGCCCGGTGCTGATCCTGTTCGGACTGGCCGGGCTCTGGTGGGGGATGCGGGCGCGGCGCCGCTGAGCCACCGGGCAAGGCGAAGCCCCGCCTCCCGTACGGGATGCGGGGCTTCCGGCACCGGCCGGCGCGGCCGGTGCGGTCAGCTCAGATGGGGCGGACCTGCTCGGCCTGCGGACCCTTCTGACCCTGGGCGATCTCGAACTCCACCCGCTGGTTCTCCTCCAGCGTGCGGTAGCCGCTGGTCTGGATGGCCGAGAAGTGGACGAACACGTCAGCACCCCCGCCGTCGACGGTGATGAAGCCGAAGCCCTTGTCAGCGTTGAACCACTTCACGGTTCCCTGCGCCATGTGTATCTCCTTCTAAAACTGGCGGCCGAGCACGCCGTGCGGCCGATTGGCCGTTTTCGAGCAGCGGCGCCTGAGGCGGCCCCCATGCGGGAGACTTCTCTCAACCCACGCGTCTCTCAACAGCGTGAGAAAGCAAACCACGTACGCAAAAACTTCGCACAGCCTAGCGGAGGAAATTTCTCCGACATGTGACCTGAAGGTCGCGCGAGCGCCGCCGCGCGGACCGGACGGAGCCATGCGAAAGGCCCCTTCCCCGCGCTCGGGAAAGGGGCCTTTTCCGGCCTTCTCGTCAGTCCGGCCAGCGACCGGTCAACCGGCGTACGCCCACCGCTCCGCCCCTGTCGACGGCGGCCCGCACCACCGCGAAGATGGCGCCCTGCAGGGCCGCGGCGGCCAGCACCTCGCCCCAGCGGCGGTCCTCGTCGGTGGCGCTCGGCGCCTCGCCGTCGCCCGCCGTCACCTTCCAGACCTGGCGGAAGACCGCCCCCGCGACGGCGCCGGCGGCCAGGCCGAGCAGCACCCCCACCGGCTTGTACGCCGCCTTGCCGACCCTGCCGCTCACCTGTGCCTCCCTCGGACGATCACCAGCACCACCGCCGTCACCAGCGCGCCGGCCGCGATGGCCGCCCACGGCAACGGGTTGCGCCCGACCGCCTCGCCCTTCTCGTACGCCTGCGCCCGGACCAGCCGGGCCCGCTGGGCCGCCCGCCCGCGCACCCGGGCCGCGGTCAGCGACGCCTGCTCACGCATCCGCGCCTTCGCCTGCTCGGCCGAGTGCCGCACCAGCGCCTTCGGATCGGCCCTGGCCGCGAGCAACTCCACCGTCTCACCGAGCTCCACCCGGGTCCGGCGGATCTCCTCCCGGAGCGCCGCCACGTCCCCGGTCCCGTTACCGGTCATGCCCGCCTCCCGTCCTTCACCGCGGCGGTGACCGTCTCGACGTCCGCCCGAACGCTGCGGACCGTCGCCTGGGGCACCGGCGGGACGGCACGGCTGACCTGCTTCTTGCCCACGAGCGCCAGGATCCCGGCGAGCAGGAACAACGCCACCGCCACGATCAGGGCGGCGAGCCACGCCGGCATGACCAGCGCCAGCAGCAGGATCACGGTGGCGACCAGGGCCCCGGCGCCGTAGAGCGCCATCACCCCGCCGCCGCCGAACAGACCGATCCCGATCCCGGCGTGCTTGCCCTTCTCGGTCAGCTCCGCACGGGCCAGGGCCAGCTCGTCCCGCACCAGGCGGGTGACCTGCTCGGTGGCGCGCTGTACCAGTTCGGCGGTGGACGGCTCGCTCCCGGTCCGCGACGTGCTGCGACTCGCGACGTCAGCCATGCTGTCCTCCTTTCGTCATCACCGCGCTGTATGCCCGGAGTCGCCGCTCGTCAATCCTGCGCGGCGCGGCCGGTACGTCCGGCCGCGCGCCGCCGCAAGCCGGTGCCGGGCACCGGATCCGGGGCGTGCGCACCACGTCCCCCGCCACGGCCCGGCCAAACCCGTGCGGCCGGAAAGCCGCCCGTACGCGCCGAACCCCCGGCGCCGTGGGCGGCCGGGGGCTCCGATCGGGGTACGGGGTCAGCCGCGCGCCTCGGCGTGCTCCTCCCGGCCCACGAACACCTCGCTGCGGGCGTCGCCGTCGTCGCTGCCGCCGAAGACCCGCGCGTCGTCGGGCGCCTCGGTGCCGGCCGGGCGGCGTACCGGGCGGCGCGGCTGCGCCGCCTGCCAGGGCAGCGGCCCGGTGGCCTCGCCGATCTCGGCGCGCAGCCGGGGCAGGGCGGTCGGGCGCTGGTCGCGTACCCAGGCCACCAGGTGCTCGCGGACCAGGCACCGCAGGTCCCACAGGCTGCCCGCGTCGGCGGCGCTGACCAGCGCGCGGACCTTGACCAGGCCACCCGTCGCGTCGGTCACCTGGAGCACGCAGACCCGTCCGTCCCACAGCTCGGTGCCCTCGCACAGGCGGCGCAGCTCCTCCCGCATCGCCTGCACCGGGATGGCCCAGTCCAGCTCGAACTCGGCGGTGCCGAGCACCGCCGCCTCGGTACGGGTCCAGTTCTGGAACGGCCGGCTGGTGAAGTACGAGGTGGGCAGGATCAGCCGTCGGTCGTCCCAGACCTGCACCACCACGTAGCTGAGCGTCAGCTCCTCGATCCGGCCCCACTCCCCCTCGACCACCACCACGTCGTCCAGGCGCACCGCGTCGCTGAACGCGAGCTGGAGACCGGCGAAGACGTTGGCGAGCAGGCTCTGCGCGGCCAGCGCGGCGACCGCGGCGATCACACCGGCCGAGGTCAGCACACCGGCGCCCACCCCGCGGACGGCCGGGAAGGTCATCAGCATCACGCCGACCGTGAGGATCACGATCACCGCGATGGTCAGCCGGCGCAGCAGCACCACCTGGGTACGCACCCGGCGGGCGTGCCTGTTGTTCGGCACGTCGACCCGGAACCGGGCCAGCGCGGTGTCCTCCGCCACCACCAGCAGCGAGGCCACCAGCCAGGCGGTGGCCGCGATCGTCGCCAGCACCAGCGTGTGCAGGACGAACTGCCGCCACGGGCTGCCGACCGCGTACCCGGTGGTGAACCGGACCGCGAACTGCACCGCGGCCACCGTGAGCGCGACCTGGAACGCGCGGTGCGCGTGCTCGGTCAGCTCGGTCATCAGCAGCGAGCGGCGGCCGAGGCGGCGGATGACCCGGTGCACCACCTGGGCCAGCACCAACGCGATCGCCGCCGCGGCGAGCGCGGCGGCGACGGTCACGACGTAACTCTGCACGAACTCTCTCTCCCTCCGACCGGGCGGAATCGGGCAAGGGCCCAATGGTGCCCGGCGGCCCGGGTATCGACCAGGATCAGACCTTGCGGTACCGGGACTGGAAGAAGCAGTAGACACCGAACGCCGCGATGCCGAGCGCCATGAGCGCCAGCAGCCACGGCCCGTACGACTGGTCGCGCAGCGTACGCAGGGCGGCGTCGAGGCCACGCGCCTTCTCCGGGTCGTAGTTCACCGCGGCGACCACGACCAGCCCGCCGGCGATGGCGAACACCGCGCCCCGGGAGGCGTACCCGGCCATGCCGAGCCGACGGGTGAGCTGGCGGGTCTTCGGGCTCATCTCGCCGGTCTTGAGGTTGCGCTCGAACTTCTTCTTCAGGCCGTAGATCACCATGCCGACGCCGAGCGCGGCGAGCGCCAGGCCGGCCAGCCCGACCAGCCACCGGCCGCCGTCGGAGGCCATCAGCTTCTCGGAGAACTGCTGCTGCTGGTCGGAGGCGTTCTCGCTGGCGTCCTGGAAGACCTTGATCGCGGTCCAGCCCAGCCAGACGAACACGACGACCCGGACCGCCGAGGCGATCCGCTCGAACAGCCGTTCCTTGCCGGTGCGGGACACGTGGCCGGAGATCGCCTCGAAGGCCTGCCAGATCGCCATGGCGAACAGGCCGACCGCCATCGCGATCAGGAGGAACTTCCCGAGCGGCTGCTCACCGAGGGTGCGCAGCGCGCCGTTCTGGTTACCCTCCTCGCCCGAGTTCCCGAAGGCGATCTGCAGCGCCAGCCAGGCGAGGAGCAGGTGCACAACTCCGTAACCGATGAATCCGGCACGGGTCAACAGTTCGAGCCACCGGCTGTTTCGAGCCTGGGCGGCGGTGGCTCCGGCATTCCGGGTGAGAGACATGAGCCCTCAATCTCCCGGCGGGCGATTTTCCAAACGTCCGCGCCCGCCGGGACGGCCGAAACGGATCAGCCGTTGAGGTCGCGGGCGACCCGCAGCACCACCTGCTGGTCGGTGACGCTGTCCAGGCTGACCTGGAAGCCGGCGACCTCGGTGGCCTGCTGGCCGACGGTGAGCGAGAGCTGTTCCCCGGCCACCTCGACCGTCACCTGGTCGCCCTGGGCGCCGACCAGCTTGGCCTCGACGCCGAGGATCCGCGCGCTGGCCTCGACGCCGCGGTCGAAGGTGATCGTGCAGGCGTCCAGACCGCAGTCGGTCTCGGCGCCCTCGGAGCTGCATCCGGCGAGCAGTGCGACGCCGAGGGCCAGGCCGGCGAGCAGACCGGCGGCGCGGCGGGCGGGGGCGGAGGTGGCGCGTCGGATCGTCACCGGCCCAAGGATAGGCGGCCCGCGCCACGGCGCCTTCGCCCACCGGTGCCGGGAGGCCACGCCGGGCGGCGTGTCCGGGGTGCGCGCTAGGGTGCCGGAATGGCTTTCGACGTCGCCCGGGTCCGGGCCGCCTACCCTGCCCTGGGCGAGGGATTCGCCCACTTCGACGGCGCCGGGGGCACCCAGACCGCCGCCGGCGTCGTCGAGGCCGTGGCCGGGGCGATGCGTGCCGCCACCGGTAACCGCAGCACCGCGTTCCCGCCCGGCCGCCGGGCGCTCGACCTGGTCGCCGGGGCGCGGGCCGCGGTCGCCGACCTGCTCGGCGCGCAGCCGTCGGGCGTGGTGCTCGGGCCGAGCGCGACGGCGCTGACGTACACGCTGGCCCGCACGCTCGGCGCGGGCTGGCGTCCGGGCGACGAGGTGGTGGTGTCCCGGCTGGATCACGACGCCAACGTCCGCCCGTGGGTGCAGGCCGCGCAGGCGTCCGGCGCCACGGTGCGCTGGGCCGAGTTCGACCCGGCGACCGGCGAGCTACCCGCCGGGCAGTACGCCGACCTGGTCACCGACCGCACCCGGCTGGTGGCGGTGACCGCCGGCAGCAACGCGATCGGCACCGTGCCGGACGTGGCGGCGATCGCCAAGACCGCGCACGCGGCCGGGGCGCTGCTCTGCGTGGACGGCGTGCACTCCGTGCCGCACGGCCCGACCGACCTGGCCTCGCTCGGCGCCGACTTCCTGGTGACCAGCGCGTACAAGTGGTCCGGTCCGCACCTGGCGGCGATGGTTGCCGATCCGCGGCGGTGGGCGGAGCTTCGCCCGGCGAAGCTGCTCCCCTCCGCCGACGCGGTGCCGGACCGGTTCGAGTACGGCACGCCGAGCTTCCCGCTGCTGGCCGGGGTGACCGCCGCGGTGGACCACCTGGCCGGCCTGGACCCGGAGGCGACCGGCGATCGCCGGGAACGCCTGCGCGCCGGGCTGGCCGCCGCGCGGGCGCACGAGGAGGCGGTCTTCGACCGGCTGCTCGCCGGGCTCGCCGACCGCCCGTTCGTGACCGTGTACGCCGCACCGGCCCGGCGCTGCCCCACGGTGTCGTTCCGGGTGGCCGGTCTGGCCCCGGCACGGACGGCGGCGGCGCTCGGCGAGGCGGGCCTGTGCCTGTCGCACGGCGACTACTACGCCTACGAGTACTTCGAGGGCATGGGCCTGCGCGCCGACGGCGGCGCGGTGCGGGCCAGCGTCTACCACTACAACACTGTCGACGAGGTGGACCGGCTGCTGGCCGAACTGGACCGGCTGGCCGGGCCCGGAGGGAGAATGATCCGGTGAGTTTTCTGGTCGAGGAGAACACCGCCGAGCGCCGCTTCGAGATCCTGGTGGACGACGCGCTGGGCGGGTTCGCCGCGTACACGCCCCGGGGCGAGACGCTCGTCTTCACCCACACCGAGGTCGACGACCGGTTCCAGGGCAAGGGCGTCGGCGCGGCGCTGGTCCGGGGCGCGCTGGAGCAGGTCCGTGCCCGGGGCGGCCGGGTGGTGGCGCAGTGCCCGTTCGTGGCCTCGTTCATCGAACGCCACCCCGAGTACGCCGACCTGCTGGCCGACAAGCCGTGAGGCCCGGCCCGGCCGGGGGACCTCCCCACCCGGCCGGGCCGGGAGTCAGCGTGCCCCGGTCAGCACCTCGGCGGCGGCCCGCGCCGCTGCGGCGGTCGCGCCGTGGGTGGCCAGGTGCACCGCGCCGGTGACCAGCTCGGGCACGCCCAGCTCGACCACCACCGCGTCCGGGCGGGCGGCGAGCGCCCGGCGTACCGCGTCCCGCATCCAGTCGTGGCGGTGCAGGTCGCGCACCACGAGCACCAGCGGCCGGCCGGCCGGCGCCGCTCCTGGATCGGCCGGTACGGCGTCGGCGGCGTAGCGGGCGGTGGTGGTGCCCGGCGCCAGGTGGGCCAGCGGCGCGGCGATGCCCCACGGCGTCTCCTCGCCGATGGCGATGTTGCGTGCGGGCGCGAACTCCACCACGTGCGCCGGACCGGCCAGCGGCAGCAGCCCGGCGTCGCCGGTGACCCGTACCGCCCGGCGGGCGGCGGCGAGCCCGATCGGTGGGTTCCCGGCCGAGTGCGGGCCGGCGGTCCGGCGGGCGCGGGCGGCGACGCTCCACGCGGCGAGCTGACCGACGCGCTTGGCCGCCTCGGCGAGCCGTTCCTCGGGCAGTTCCCCGCTGATCACCGCCGCGACGATCGCGTCGCGCAGCTCGCGGGCGTCCGCCTCGGTGGCCCGTTCCCCGCCCACACAGATCGCGTCGGCCCCGGCCACGAGCGCGCGCACGGCGGCGCCGGTGAAGCCGTACCGGTCGGCCACCGCGCGCATCTCCACCGCGTCGGTGACCACCACGCCGCCGAAGCCCATCTCCTCACGCAGCAGGCCGCCGAGCACGCGCGGGCTGAGGGTGGCGGGCAACTCCGGGTCCAGCGCCGGCACCAGCAGGTGACCGGTCATCACCGCCTGCGCCCCGGCCGCGACGGCGGCACGGAACGGGGCGAGTTCGACAGCGTCGAGGCGGGCCCGGTCGCCGCCGATGCGCGGCAGGTCGTGGTGCGAGTCGACCCGGGTGTCGCCGTGGCCGGGGAAGTGCTTGGCGCAGGCGGCCACGCCGCCGGCCTGCAGGCCGCGTACCCAGGCGGCGGTGTGCCGGGCGACGAGTTCCGGGTCGGCGCCGAAGGAGCGCACCCCGATGACCGGGTTGGCCGGGTTGGAGTTGACGTCGGCGTCCGGGGCGTAGTCGAGCGTCACGCCGACGGCGGCGAGTTCGGCGCCGAGGTCGCGGGCGACCTCCTCGGTCAGCGCCGGGTCGTCGACCGCGCCGAGCGCGTAGTTGCCGGGCCGGGAGCTGCCCCGGGCCGACTCGATCCGGGTGACGTCGCCGGCCTCCTCGTCGATCGCGACGATGACGTCCGGCCGCTCGGCGCGCAGGTTCGCGGTGAGCGTGGCGACCTGCTCGTTGTCGACGACGTTGCGGGCGAACAGGACGACCGAGCCGAGCCCTTCGCCGAGCCAGCGGCACACCCACGGCGGCGGCGTGGTGCCGACGAACCCGGGTTGCAGGACGGCGGCGGCGAGCGCCGCCAGGTCTCCGGTCGATCCCACGGTCCGCTCGCTCATGTGCTGTCGTACCCCCGTCTCCCCCACGGACCCGCCAGGACCGGCGGGTGCTGCCATGGTCACACCGCGCAGCTAAATAGTCAACAATCCTTACTGTTAGCCGCTGGCGTCCCGGGACCACCCGTGGGAGAGTTCCCACATGTCCGCCCTGCCGCTCGCCGACGCCACCAGCGCCGCCGACATCCCCGGCGTACGCCTGCTCGGCCTGGTGGTCGGCGGCCTGTTCCTGCTGATCGCGATCCGGGCCATGTTCCGCCGCTGATCCCGCGCCGGGCGGTGAGCGGCGGTGCCGGTTTCGGGCGGGATCGCCGGGGGTAGCTGAGGCGCTTGATGAAACTGACCACGCACTCCACCAGCCTGCGCCGGGCGGCGCGGAACCTGTTCGGCTGGACCGCGCTGCGGCCCAACCAGCTCGCCGCCATGCGCGCCGTGATGAAGCGCCGCGACGCCCTGGTGGTGCTGCCCACCGGCGCCGGCAAGTCGGCGATCTACCAGATCCCGGCCAGCCTGATCCCCGGCCCGACGGTGGTGATCTCCCCGCTGCTGGCGTTGCAGCAGGACCAGATCGCCGCGCTCAACGAACGGCAGCGCCCGGAGCTGCGCGCGGTGCGGATCAGCTCGGACGAGAGCGCCGCGCAGCAGGCCGAGGCGATCGAGGACATCCGGGCCGGGCGCGCGGAGTTCCTGTTCATCACGCCGGAGGCGCTGAGCAATCCGGACCGCCTGGCCGAGGTGCGCGAGCTGAAGCCGGCGCTGGTGGCGATCGACGAGGCGCACTGCATCTCCGCGTGGGGCCACGACTTCCGCCCGGACTACCTGGCGCTCGGCCACCTGATCGACGGCCTGGGACGGCCGCCGGTGGTGGCGCTCACCGCGACCGCCTCCCCGCCGGTGCGCGACGACATCATCGCCCGGCTGCGGCTGCGCGAGCCGGAGGTGGTGGTCTCCGGGCTGGACCGGCCCAACCTCTTCCTGGAGGTGGCCTACTGCCCGACCGACGACTACCGGTGGCGGCGGCTCATCGCCCTGCTGCGCGACGACGAGCGGCCCGGCATCATCTACGTGCCGACCCGCCGGGCGGCCGAGGAACTGGCCGAGCGGCTCACCGGCGCCGGTTTCCCGGCCGAGTTCTACCACGGCGGCATGCCCACTGCGGCCCGGCACGAGCTGCACGAGGCGTTCCTGGCCGACCGGGTGCCGATCATGGTGGCCACGTCGGCGTTCGGCATGGGCATCGACAAGCCGAACATCGCCTGGGTGGTGCACATGGCGCTGCCCGACTCGCCGGACAGCTACTTCCAGGAGATCGGCCGGGCCGGGCGGGACGGCTCGCCGGCCCGGGTGCTGCTGCTGTGGCGCTCCGAGGACGTCGGGCTCCAGCGCTACTTCAGCGGCGGGCTGCCCGACGAGAAGGAACTGACCGAACTGGCGGCGGTGCTGCGCGGCAAGGCCCGCAACCGCAAGGAACTGCGTGAGCTGACCGGTCTCGGCCCACGCAAGCTGGGGCAGTACCTGTCCCTGCTGGAGCAGGTCGGCGCCGCCGAGCCACGGGCCAAGCAGCGCATCGGCGCTCCCCGGTACGCCCCGGCGGCGGTCGAGGCCGGCCGCGCCGCGCTGGCCGAGGCGGAACGGCAGCAGACGGTCACCCGGTCGCGTACCGACATGATGCGCGCCTTCGCCGAGACCACCGGCTGCCGCGGCCAGGCTCTGCTGGCGTACTTCGGCGAGCAGATGAACGAGGTCTGCGCGCACTGCGACAACTGCCACGCGGGCACCAGTGTGGCCGGTGACGGCGCGGTCGGGCCGTTCCCGGTGCACAGTCAGGTCCGCCACCCGGAGTGGGGCTCCGGCCTGGTGCTCAGCTACGAGGAGGACCGGATGACCGTGCTCTTCGACGAGGTGGGCTACAAGACGCTGTCCGTGCGCGTGGTGTCCGAACAGGGCCTGCTGACGCTGGACTAGCCTGACCCGGGCGCCACGGGGGCGCCCGTCGACAACGACGACCACGGCGAAAGGGGCCTGATCGTGATCGAGCAGCCGGCGTACACCCGGTTCGGCGTCTCCGACGAGGAGTGGGGACTGCTTGTGGGGCTGCCGCAGTCGGTGATCACCGCCGCGGCCGCCGCCGAGTCCGACGGCACCCGCCGGACCATGGCCGAGAACGCCGCCGGGCTGGAGACCATCGCCGCCGGCCGGGAGTCGGCGAGCCCGCTGGTCGCGGCGGTGGCAGGTGAGGTCGTCGACCGGGTGGGCGACCCGGAGACCGGGGCGGAGCTGCCGGTGATCACGCCGGACGACCCGAAGGCGATGATCGAGGACGTGCTGGCCCGGGCCGGGCAGGCGTCCGCGCTGCTCGGCGCGCGGGTGGACGAGGGGCAGGCCGGGGCGTACCGGCACTGGCTGGTGGAGATCGCCGAGCAGGTGGTGGGCGCCGCCTCCACCGGCGGCATCCTGGGTCTGGGCGGTGACACGGTGACCGATTCCGAGCGCCGGTTCCGGGACCGGCTGGCCCACGTGCTGAACGACTGAACGGACTCCTAACAGAAGGCTCGTCGATCCGTCAATGACGGACGTCACGCCCCACGGGTGTCGCTTTTCGACCCCGTGGGGCGTCCTGCTTAGAGCAGGAGTGACGAGCCACGGGGGTCGTTGATGGACGGAAAGCTGCAACGCCAGGTCCTCGACACGGCGGCGCTGCCGCCACGGGAACGCTTCGGCATGTGGCTGGACATGCTGGCGGGCATCCCGACGCCGCTGCGGGTGCACACCGCGCACGCCGACGACTTCGTCGCCCGCGCGGAGTTCATCGAACTGGGCCCGATGCGGCTCATCCGCTACCGCTACCCGTCGGTGGACTGCGTGCGCACCTCGAAGCTGATCCAGCGCTCCGACCCGGACTACTACCTGCTCGCGCTGACGCTCACCGGGACCAGCCAGGCCGACCAGGAGGGGCGGCGGGCCCGGTGCCGCCCCGGTGACCTCACCTTCTACGACTGCTCCCGCCCGCACGAGGTCAGCCACCACGCCGACGCCGCCGGTCCCGCGTACGCCCGCTCCATCGTGGCCCTCATGCCGTACGACGCGCTGCCACTGCCGCACCGCCGGCTAGCCCGCCTGTTCGCCGGCCGGATGTCCGGCTCCGAGGGCGTCGGCGCGCTGGTCGCCGACTTCCTCACCCGGATCACCGCGCACCCCGAGCAGTACCACGCGGCGGACGCGGAGCGGCTGGGCGCCGTCGGGCTGGACCTGGTCGCCACGCTGCTCGGGCGCAACCTCGTCTCCGAGGACGCGGTGCCCACCGAGATCCGGCGGCGTGCGCTGCGGGAACAGGTGCACGGGTACGTGCGCCAGCATCTCGGCGACGCCACGCTGGACCCGGGCCGGATCGCCGACGCGCATCACATCTCGCTGCGCTCGCTGCACCGGCTCTTCGAGGACGAGGAGACAACCGTGGCCGCGTACATCCGGGACGAGCGACTGGCCCGGTGCCGTCGCGATCTCACCGACCCGGCACTCGGCGACCGCTCGATCCAGGTCATCGCCGCCCGCTGGGGTTTTCGGGACAAGGCGCACTTCAGCCGGGTCTTCCGGGCCGCGCACGGGGAGACGCCGCAGGCGTACCGGGCCCGTCACCTGGAATCGGCACGGATCGTCAACACCACGGCATCCGCCGTCAACTCGGCCCGTACATACTGATCTCGGGCCGATACCGCTCGCGGTGGCCCACGGATATCGGGGGGCCGCGGCGTGGCGCCCGCGGCGGTTCAGCCGTGGGCGGCCCCGCCCGGTAAAGCCCCGGCACCGCACCCGCGGCCACGGTTTCCGGCCCCGTCGCGCATCCCCCCCAGGACCGGCGGGGCCGGTCGGCACTCAGCCGGCCTCCTCCTCCAGCAGCGCCAGCACCGACTTCTCCACCGCCTCGCGCGGCATCTCCGGCCGTACCGGCGCCAGCACCCCGTCGTGGTAGAGGTCGACCACGCGCGGGTCCACGTATGAGGTCCGGGCCACCGTCGGGGTGTTGCCGAGCAGTTCGGCCACCGAACGCATCACCGCCGCCACGGCGCGCTTGCGGGCGGTGGCGGAGCGCTGCGGGCCCACGGTGGCCAGTTCGGCGGCGGCCAGCACCGTCGCGTGCCAGGTGCGGAAGTCCTTCGCGGTCATCTCGCCGCCGCTGGCGTCGCGCAGGTAGTCGTTCACCTCGTCGCTGCGCACGTCGCGCCAGGCCCGGCCGTCCCAGTACCCGAACAGCCGCTCCTGCGCCCGCCGCCGCCGGCGCAGGTTGAGCAGCACCTGGCACAGTTCCGCGTCCTCGATCCGGCGGACCTGCTCGATCCCGCCCTTGGCCGGGAACTCGAACACCACGCAGCCGCCCCGGGAACGGGCGTGCTCGGGCCGCAGCGTGGCCACCCCGAACGTGGGGTCGTCACCGGTGGCGTACTGGTCGCTGCCGACCCGGAACGCGCCCATGTCCAGCAGCCGGGCGACAGTCGCCAGCACCCGTTCCCGGCGCAGGCCGCGCAGCGCCAGGTCCTGCGTCACCCGGTCGCGCAGCGCCGGCAGCCGGTGCGCCACCTCCAGCACGTGGTCGAACTTGGCCTCGTCGCGCTTGCGCCGCCAGCCCGGGTGGTAGAGGTACTGCTTGCGGCCCGCCGCGTCGATCCCGGTGGCCTGGATGTGGCCGTTCGGGTACGGCGAGATCCACACGTTCCGCCAGGCGGGCGGGATCACCAGCTCGCGCAGCCGTACCAGTTCCTCGGCGTCGCGCACCGGCTCGCCGGCCGGGTCGAGGAACAGCCAGCCCTTGCCACGCCGCCGACGGGCGTACCCCGGCCGGCCCGGATCGCTACGCCGCAACCGCACCGGATACCCGTTCCACGTCGGCCACCGCGGCCACCACCTCGTCGATCCCGATGGCATCCAATGTCGGGTGGGTTCCTACCCCGCCCGACCCGGTCGAATCCGGGTTGACGGGCGCAGGCTCGATCGCACCCAGCGCCCGGTGGCGGGGGCGGTCCGGCGGTGGACCCCAGTGTGCCGCCGGCACCGGGCCGAACAGCACCACCGAGGCGGTGCCGTAGCCGGTGGCGAGGTGCGCCACGCCGGTGTCCCCGCTGACCACCAGCCGCGCGCCCGCGACGAGCGCGGCCATCTCGGCCAGTCCGGTCCGCCCGGCCAGCACCGCCTGCGGCGGCAGCCCGGCGTCGCGGGCGACCCGCTCGGCCAGCGCCCGCTCGTCCGGCGAGCCGGTCACCGCCACCCGGTGCCCGCGCGCGGCCAGTTCCCGGGCCAGCCCGGCGAACCGGTCCGCCGGCCAGCGCTTCGCCGGGATCTTGCCGCCCGGGTGCAGCAGCGTCACCCCGGCCGGCACGCCGGCCGCCGCCGGACGCCGCAGCGCCAGGTCCCCCGGGTCGGCCGGCAGCCCGTACGCGTGCAGCAGCCGGCACCAGCGGCGGACCTCGTGCTCGTCGTCGTCCCAGGCCGGGCCGTCCGGGTGCCCGGCGCCCGGGTTGCGGTAGGCCAGCACGCGGCCGGGGCGGACGGCGGCCAGCGCCCGGTGCGACTGCGGTCCCCGGCCGTGCAGGTTGACAGCCACCTCCGGCGGCGGTCCGGTCCACCCGATCCGGTCCGGCCCGGTGGTGGGCAGCACCCGGTCGACCGCCCCGGTCAGCTCCGCCAGCGGCGCCAGCCAGGCCGGCGCGGCGAGCACCAGCTCCCGGCCCGGCAGGCCGGCGCGCAGACCGCGCAGCGCCGGCACGGCGGTGGCCAGGTCGCCGACCCCGAGCGCCCGCAGCACCAGGATCACGGGTACGAGGACTCCCGCGCGGCGCAGACCACCATCTCGCGTACCGCGCAGCCGGCCGGCTGGGACAGCGCGAACATGACCGCGGCGGCGGTGTCGGCGGGCTCGTTGAGCACCGCGTCCGGGCCGGGGCGGTACTGCGCGTCCCGCTCGTCGAAGAACGCGGTCCGCATCCCGCCCGGGATCAGCAGCGTCACGCCGACCGCTCCGGCGAGTTCGGCGGCGAGCGCCCGGGTGAACCCGACCACCCCGAACTTCGCCGCGCAGTACGCCGTCGCGTCGCTGACCGCCTTCACGCCGAGCGTGGAGGCGACGGTGACGATGCTGCCCCGGGAGGCCTCCAGCCAGGGCAGGGCGGCCCGGATCACCGCGGCGGTGGCGAGCAGGTCGACGGTGACGATCCGTTCCCAGGTCTCGGCCGGGATGTCGGCGAGCTTCCCGGGCACGTCCATCCCGGCGGCGGTGACCACGGCGTCCAGCCCGCCGGAGCGTTCCGCGAGGTCGCGGGTGGCGGCCTCGGCGGCCCGGGTGTCGGCCAGGTCGCACTCGGCCCAGGGCACCCCGTCGGCGGGCCGCTGCCGGTCCAGCACCAGCGGGCGACCACCGGCGCGGGCCACCGCGGCGACCACCGCCGCCCCGAGCCCACTGGAACCGCCGGTGACCAGGACGGTCGGCCCGGCGCCGGGCGCGCCGGTGCTCACGCCGCCACCGTCGGGCCGGCGGGAGCGGCCGTGCCGGGTCGGATGCGTCGCTCGTTCATCGTGCTCCCTTCGCCGTGGACCGGACCCGCGTGACGGCCTCGGCCGCGTCGACCGGCCAGCCGCCGCTGCCGCGCCCGGCCCGCGCCGCCGCGATCATGTCGGTGGTGGAGCGCCCGTCCAGGTACGGCACGACCACCGTGTGGCCGCCCCAGCGGGCCAGGATCTCCGTCTCGGGCAGCGTCTCCGGCCCGCCGCCGCTGGCGTAGTCGCCGCCCTTGACCCAGATGTCCGGGCGCAACCAGGACAGCGTCGCCTCCGGAGTCGGCTCGTCGAAGATCAGCACCGCGTCGACGCAGCCGAGCGCGGCGAGCAGCCGCCCCCGGTCGCCCTGCGGCACGACCGGACGTTCCGGCCCCTTGAGCCCGGCCACGCTGGCGTCGGAGTTGAGGCAGACCACCAGGCAGTCGCCGAGCTGCCGGGCCGCCTGGAGCGTCGCTACGTGCCCGGCGTGCAGCAGGTCGAAGCAGCCGCCGGTGGCCACCACGGTGCCGCCGGCCGCGCGTACCCGGGCCACCACCTCGCCGGCCGCGCCAGCGCCGATGCGGTCCCCGCCGCCGGTGACCACGGCGGGGGCCACCGCCCGCACCGGTGCGGGCAGCGCGGTGGCCACCCCACCCGCGGCCACGTACGCGGACGCCTCGGCGACCGCCTCCTGCACCGCCTCGGACACCAGCGCGCCCCGGGCCAGGGCCAGCGTCGCGGTGGACGCGAACCGGTCGCCGGCCCCGCAGGTGTCCCCCTCGGCGGGCGGCGCCGGCACCACGAGGGGCGTGGCGCCGGCGTGGCTGAGCAGCGCGCCGTCCCCGCCGAGCGTCACCGCCACCGCGCGCGCCTGCCAGCGGCGGCGCAGCGTGTGGGCGCTGCGGGACGCGACGGCCAGGCGGGAGCCGCCCGGCGGCGTCTTGGCCAGGTCGCGGGCCTCCGGCTCGTTCGGGGTGGCCAGGTGCACCCCCGGTACGGCAGCCGGCCCTCGCGGGTGCGGATCCCAGACCACCGGCGCCCGGGTCGCGGTCAGCGCGGCGCGCAGCGCCGGATGCCCCGCCACGCCCCGGCCGTAGTCGCTCACCAGCACGGCGGACGCGTCGGCGAGCAGCCGCAGCACGGCGTCGCTCGGCTGGCCCGGCGCACCGGCGGTCCCGCCCCGGTCGTGGCGCAGCAGCACCCGGCCGCGCGCCCGCAACCGGATCTTCTCCGGGGTGGCGCCGGCCAGCGGAAGCGCGTACAACCGCACCCCGGCGGCGGCGAGCAACGTGCCCAGCCGGGCGCCGCCCGCGTCGTCGGCGACGGCGGTGACCAGCGCGACCTCGGCGCCCTGCGCGGCGGCGAAGACGGCGGCCAGCCCGGCGCCACCGGGCCGGTCGAGGGACACGGTCTCGTCCAGCACCGGCACCGGGGAGTCCGGGCAGAGCCGGTTCACCAGACCTTCGACGTCGCGGTCCAGCAGCGTGTCACCGAGTACCACCACCGGTCCCCTCATGCCGTACCTCCCCGGCCGACCGGCGCCGTCGGATCCGGCTCGCCGACGACGACCTCGACACCGGCGCGTACCGGCCCGGCCGGAGTCTGCGGGGCGAGCGCGGCGGGCAGCGCCAGTTCGACGTACTCGCAGAGCACGTGCGAGGCCACCAGGTGCAGTTCCTGCACCACCTGCCCGTCCGCCGAGTCGATCGCCAGGTGCTCGTGGCAGAGGTCGGCGAGGGGGTTGGGTGCGGGTCCGGTGAAGGCCCAGGTGCGTAGGCCGGTCTGGTGGGCGGCGTGGGCGGCGGTGAGGAGGTTGGCGCTGGTGCCGCTGGTGGTCATGAGGAGGAGGTGGTCGTGGGGTCGGCCGTGGGCGCGGACCTGCCGGGCGAAGGTTTCGTCGTATCCGTAGTCGTTGGCGATGGCGGTGAGGGCACTGGTTTCGGCGTGCAGGGCGATGGCGGAGAGGGGTTGGCGGTCGTGGTGGAGTTTGCCGACGAGTTCGGCGGTGAGGTGCTGGGCTTCGGCGGCGCTGCCCCCGTTGCCGGCCACCAGCAGCCGGCCACCGGCGGCGAGCCCCCGCGCCAGCTCCGCACCCCAGCGGGCCAGCATGTGTTCGGCCTCCCGCAGGGGCAGCAGCGCGGCGGCCAGCCGGCTCAGGTGGTCCTCGAGCACCGTCGCGCCGGCGGCCGGCGTGGCGGGCGTCATCAGGCGACCACCCGGGTCGGGCGGCGCACGGTGGCCACCTCGCCGTACAGCTCGGTGAGGCGGTCCGCGGTGGTGGCCCAGGAGTAGCGGGTGCGGGCCCGCTCCAGCGCGGCGGTGGCGTAGGCGAAGCGGCGGATCCGGTCGCCGAGCAGGCCGCGCAGGGCCGCGCCGAGGGCCGCCGGCTCCCGGGGCGGCACCAGGTCGCCGGTGCGTCCGGCCACCACCGTGTCGATCAGCCCGCCGACAGCCGTCGCGACCACCGGTACGCCGCAGGCCATCGCCTCCAGTGGGGTGAGCCCGAACGGTTCGTACCAGGGTGCGGCGACGAGCACGTCGGCCGACCGGTACCAGCGGCCCATCTCCTCCCGGGGCACCGCGCCGACCAGGCGTACCCGGTCGGCGACGCCCAGGGAGCGGGCCAGCGCGCGCAGGCGCAACGCGTACGGGTCGGTCTCCAGCAGTCCGGCCGGCGGCCCGCCGACCACCACGCACTCGGCGTCGGGCACCTCGGCGACGGCCCGGATGACGTCCTGGAAGCCCTTGCGCTCGACCAGCCGGCCGACGGTGAGGATGCGGGCCCGGTCGCCGCCGCGGTCGGCGACCGGGCCGAGCGGGGAGAACGTCGTCAGGTTCACCCCCGACGGCACAACTGTCATCCGCGTCCGGGGCACGCCCATCCGGACCAGTTCGGCGACCTCGTCCTGGCACTGGGCGACCACCCGGTCCACCGAGCGGCCCAGCCTCCGCTCGTGCTCGACCCGGCCCGGCGGGCTGGTGTCCTGCACGCCCTGGTGGCGGCGCTTGACGGTGCCGAGCGCGTGGAACGTCTGCACCACCGGCACGCCCGCCCGGCGGGCCGCGGCGAGACCGGCCAGCCCGCTCATCCAGAAGTGCGCGTGCACCACCTCGGGCTGCCAGTCGCCGGTGCGCCACCGGTCGGCCAGCCACTGCCCGAACGCCGGCATGTACGGCAGCAGGTCGTCCTTGGCCACCGGCTCGGCCGGCCCGGCCGGTACGTGCACCACCTCGTACCCGTCCGGGGTGCGGACGCTCACCGGGAGGTCCACCGCGTCGAGCCGGGTGTAGACGCGTACGTCGTGACCGGCCGCCGTGAGCGCGGCGGAGAGCTCCGCGACATGCGTGTTCTGGCCACCGGCGTCCTCCCCGCCGAGGACGGCGAGCGGGCTGGCATGCTCCGAGATCATCGCGATGCGCATACTTCCTCCTCCAGCAGCCGGTCCCAGTCGGCGAGGAATCGCTCCAGGCCGTAGCGGTCCCGGGCGGCGGCCCGGGCCACGGCGCCCGCCCGGCGGGCGGACTCCGGGTCGTCCAGCAGGCCACGGGCGGCGTCGACGAGCGTGTCGACGCGGGTGGACAGCGCGCCCGCGGCGGGTGGCACCGCCTCCACCGCCTCGGTGGTGGCCAGTGCCACCACGGGCATGCCCATGGTCATGGCCTCGATGAGGCTGAGGCCGAGTGAGGTCCAGCGGCACAGGTGCAGGTACGCGCGCCGTTTGGCGAGTTCGGCGTGCATCGCGTGCTGAGGTACGTCGTCGTGGCTGGTCAGCCGGTCCGCCGGCAGGCCGAGGTGGGCGGCGAGACCGTCCACCTTCATCCCGTAGACGTCGAGTGGCGCCAGCGCGGCGAAGCGGGCGAGCAGGTCCGTGCCGGTCACCCGCCAGCGGCGTACCGGCTCGTTGATGACCACGGCGAGGCGGTCGAGTTCGCCGGTCCACTCGACGGCCGGTGGTACGACGCCGTGGTCGACCACTGTGGTGCGGGTGGCGCCGTTGTCCCAGAACAGCTCGTTGAACGCGGTGACGTGGGTGAGCAGCAGGTCGTCCCGGTCGGCCATCGGGTGCCGGGTGTTCGGCACGTCGCCTTTCGGGGTGTTGTGCTCGACGTAGATCGCGGGCAGGTCGCTGCCGGGCCGGCGGCCGAGCCACTCGGTGGCCAGGTCGAGTTCCTCCGGGCGTTGCAGGATCACCAGGTCCACGTCGGCGTCGCGCAGGTCTTCCGGGGCGATCTCGACGGCGTTGTCCGGCCACTGGTAGGTGCGCGCCCGGCCCAGCCCGTACGGGCCCCGGTCAGGGGTGACGGGCACCAGGTAGCGGTGCTTGCCGTGCACGAAGGAGGTCGTCCACGACCCGTGGACGTGCCACAGCAGGATGTTCATCCGGCCACCCCGCCCGCCACCGGCGCCGGCACGCCGAGCAGCCGCAGCGCCTCCAGCACCCGTCCCGGCTCGACCGCCGACAGGCAGGGGTGCCCGGGGACCGGGCAGACGGTGGCGCGGGTGTCCCGGCACGCCGCGCCCGCGTCACCCAGCCGCACCGTCGGCACCCGGTACGGCCCCCACTGCCCGAACGGGACGGTGGGCGCGAACAGGCTCACCACCGGCACGCCGAGTGCGGCGGCCAGGTGCGCCGGGCCGGTGTTTCCGACCACCAGCGCGGTGGCCCCGGCGATCACCGCCGCCAGCTCGTCCAGCCCGGTCCGCCCGCCCAGGTCGACGCCGCCCGCCGCGGCGACCCGCGCGGTCAGCTCCCGCTCGTCCGGCCCTCCGGTGACCACGACCCGGTGACCGGAGGCGGCGAGCACCCGGACCACGCGGGTGGCCAGTTCCTCCGGGCAGGCGCGGGTCTCCACCGACGATCCCGGGTGCAGGACCACGTAGCCGGGCGGCCCGGCGGCCTCCGCGGGCGGCGGCAGCCGGTCGGTGCGGATGCGCAGTGCCGGTTCGTCGTGGTCGGGCAGCGCGTAGCCGGCGGCGGCGGCGAGGGACAGGGCGCGTTCGGGTTCGGGTACGCCGGGCGGGACGCGGTGGCGCACGTCGAGCAGGCTGCCCGGGTAGTCGTCGCTGATCGCGCTGATGCGGGGTATCCCGGCCAGGCGCAGCAGCAGGGCCAGGGGCAGGGCGGACTGGTGGAAGGAGGTGAACACGACCGCCTCGTCGGCGCGTACCCCCGACAGCCTGTCGGTCAGCGCGCGGACGGCGTGGGGGTCGACGGGCGGGGCGGGCGCGTCGATCCACGGCAGCGACGCCTCGACGATCTCGTCCACGCCGGGGAGCAGTTCGGCGGCGGCACGGCCGCGTGGCCCGCACAGCAGCACCACCCGCTCCGCGCCCGCCGCTACCGCCCGGATGCCCGGCCCGGTCACGAGCACGTCCCCGGCCGCGTCGCTGCGCACCACCAGCACCGTGCCCCGGCGCGACCGGCGCGCGGGCCGCGGCGCGGCCGTCAGGCGCATCCGGGCCAGCACGATGCCCACCGCGTCCGGCAGGTCGGCGGCGACTGTCGGCGCGGCGGCCACCTCGGCGGTCCTCGTGGCGGGCGTGGGGACCATGATCGCGGCGGCGCCCGCCGCGGCGGCGGCGCCCGTGTCCGCGCCGATGTCACCGATCAGCACGCACCGGGTCGGCGTCGTCCCGAGCGCGCGGGCGGCCTCGTGCACCAGGCCGGGCGCGGGTTTGCGGCAGGCGCAACCGTCGGCTTCCGCGTGCGGGCAGATCGCCCAGTGGTCGAACGGACCCAGCAACTCCTCGATCCGGGCGTGCACGGCACGCATCTGCGCCTCGGTGAACAGGCCCCGGGCCAGCCCGGACTGGTTCGTCACCACGGCCAGCCGCAACCCTGCCGCCCGCAACCGGTCCAGCGCCTCCCGGGCACCCGGCACCGGCCGTACCTTCTCCGGATCGCCGTTGTACGGCACGTCTTCCACCAGCGTGCCGTCGCGGTCCAGCAGCACCGCGTCGTACAGGCCGGACGGGAACCGGTCAGCACCCGGGTCAACCCGGGCTGACCTGCACTGATCCCGCTCCTGGTCCCGTCGCACGGGCGGCGGGTTCCCGACGCCCCGAGGAGTAAACGTCAACGTCGGCGCCAGGCCGCCCCGCCGGTGCCGCACGGCCGGGGCGCACGACTGCCACGACCGGCCCGGTGCGGCGATACCCGCCGCCCCGGAGAAGCTAACCCCTGTCGCCGTTAGCGACGGCCCATGGCGGGGTACCGCTCGGTGATGGCGGTTGTGGAGAAGGTGATCGACGCGCCCCCGGAGCAGGTCTTCGAGGTGCTCGCGGACGGGTGGACGTACAGCGACTGGGTGGTCGGCACCGCACACGTGCGGGACGTGGACGACGCGTGGCCCCGCGTCGGCACCAACCTGCACCACCGGGCCGGGCCCTGGCCGTTCTCCCTCCAGGACAAGTCGACGGTGCTGGAATGCGAGGCGCCGCACCGGCTGGTGCTGCGCGCCGGGCTGTGGCCGGCCGGGGAGGCGATCGTGGCGTTCGCCCTGGAGCCGCTGGAGGGCGGCCGGACCCGGGTGACGATCGGCGAGGACTTCGCCGCCGGGCCGCTGCGGTGGGTCCGTACCAAGCTCAACGACCTGGTGCTGCACCTGCGCAACCGGGAGACGCTGGCCCGGCTCTCCGACATCGCGACGCGGCAGAAGCCGGAGCCGTGATCGATCGCCCGGCGGGGCGTCTGTGCGGCTGCCGTACGAGGGACTGGCTACCCTCTCAGGTGAACCTGTCGGCTGACCGAGGATGTCCGTGATGATCGAACCCGTGCAGTTACCCTCCCCGTGGGGGGATGCGCGCCTGACCGTCGTCGTTCCGACCTACAACGAGGCGGGCAACCTTCCGGTGCTGGTCGAGCGCCTGCTCGCGCTGCCGCTGCCGGGGCTGAAGGTGCTGGTCGCGGACGACAACTCCCCGGACGGCACCGGTGAGGTCGCCGACAAGCTGGCCATCGAGCACCCGGACCGGGTGACGGTGCTGCACCGCCCGGGCAAGGAGGGCCTCGGCCGGGCGTACGTGGACGGCATCGGCCGCGCGCTCGACGACGGCGCGGACTTCGTCGCCCAGATGGACGCCGACCTGTCGCACCCGCCGGAGGCGCTGCCCGGCATGCTCGGCGCGCTGCTGTCCACCCAGGCCTCGGTGGTCATCGGCTCGCGTTACGTGCCCGGCGGCGAGCTGGACGAGAACTGGCCGCTGTACCGGCGCGCGCTCAGCGGCTGGGCCAACCTGTACGTGCACACGCTGCTGCGGGTACGCATCCGCGACCTGACCGCCGGCTTCAAGATCTGGCGGGCCGACGCGCTGCGCGCGATCGGGCTGGACCGGGTGCAGTCGAACGGCTACAGCTTCCAGGTGGAGATGCACTACCTCGCCACCAAGCTCGGCCACACGATCCTTGAGGTGCCGATCCGCTTCGAGGAACGCCGCGACGGCGACTCGAAGATGACCACCGCCACGAAGATCGAGAGCGCGCTGATGCCGTTCAAGCTGCGCAGCCGGCACCGCAACCTCGACTCCTGAGCGCTTCCGCGTTCCACCGCGCCCTCACGCCGCGTAACTGTCACCGCGCGTGAGGGCGCGCCCGCTCAGCCACATCTCCCGCCGCGCCCTTTGCTCTGCCGCCACCGGCGCAGCACCGCCCTGAGCAGGGAGGCTTTCCGTGCGGCCGTTCCGTTCACAGCGCACGTTGGTCACGATGCGTAACCGATGCATATAAGGCTGCAGAGCAAAGGCGGCGGCGCGGTTATCCCGTCGAGGCACTGCCGACCACTCAGCGTGACGCACTCGACGTAGTGGTGGTCGGTCGCTGCCGCTGAGCGCCTCGGCCCCGACTGCCGATCTCGTTTGCCGGGAGACTGCGCCGGTCTGCGGTTCCGTCGACGAGGTTGCCAGGTGTTCCCCCGGTGGCGCGGGAAGCGGTCAACGGCAGCGGCAGCGGCAGCGGTGAAGGTGCGGCCGGGTCAGCGGTAGACGGTGCGGTGGGCGGCGGCGATCGTCCGGGCGTACACCGCTCCGGTGACTGCCCGGTCGCGGGCCAGCGCGGCCCGCGCCGCGTTCGCGCCCGGCGCGCCGTGCACGCCGCCGCCGGGGTGGGCGGAGGCACTGGCCAGGTAGAGCCGGTCCACCGGGGTGTCGGCCCGGCCCAGGCCGGGGATCGGCCGCAGGAACAACTGCTGGTACGCCGCGGCCGTGCCGCCGCCCAGCGCGCCCCCGACCAGGCTCGGTTCGGCGGCCTCCAGGTCGGCCGGGCCGGCCACGTGCCGCCCGACGACGGACGCCCGGAACCCGGGTGCCGCCGCCTCCAGCGTCTCTTCCATCCGCTCCACGTGCCCGGCCACCTCCTCGGCGCGCCAGTCCCGGCGGAACGGCAGGTGGGTGTAGGACCAGAGCGACTCGGTGCCGGGCGGTGAGTGGCTCGGGTCGGCCACCGACATCTGCCCCACCAGCAGGAACGGATCCCGGGGCATCTCGCCGCGGGCCAGCTCGGCCGCGTACGTGGTCAGGCCGTCCATGTCGGCGCCCAGGTGCACGGTGCCGGCACCGGCCAGGTCGCGGTTCTTCCACGGCACCGGCGCGGACAACGCCCAGTCGACCTTGAGCGTGGAGCCGTCCCACTTGAAGTGCGCCAGATCCTCGACCATCCGGGGCGGCAGCGCCGCCGCGCCGACCAGGTCGAGGAAGAGCGCCGGGGCCGGCACGTCGGCGAGCACCGCGCGCCGGGCCCGCCAGTCGGCGCCGCCGGCGGTGCGCACGCCCATCGCCCGGCCCCGGGCGGTGAGCACCCGCTCGACCCGGGCGCCGTACGTGATCCGGCCGCCCCGCTCGACCAGCCGCGCCACCAGCGCGTCGGTGATCCGCTGGGCGCCGCCGACCGGCACCGGCCAGCCCACCTGCTGGCCGAGCATGGCGAGCAGCCAGCCGTACACCCCGGAGCCGGCATCCTCCGGGGACAGGTCGGTGTGCAGGGCGCAGCCGGCCAGCAGGACCGGACCGCCCTCGCCCTCGAACAGCTCGGCACCCAGCTTGCGGACCGGGAGCACGAGGCGTCGGGCCAGCCGCAGCGCGCCGCCGACGCGGAGCTGCCGCAGCAGGCCCAGACCACCGCGCACCGGGGGGAACGGGGTGGTGATGGCCTGCAGCATCGGCTCGGCCACCCGACGCCAGTCGGCGTACGCGTGTCGCCAGCGCTCCCCGTCGCCGGGGGCGAACGCCTCCAGCGACGCGGCGGTGGTGTCCAGGTCGCGGTTGACCACGGCGGCCCGGCCGTCCGGGAGCAGGTGCGCCAGCACGTCCGGCGCGTGCGTCCAGGACAGGCCGTGCTGTTCCAGGCCCAGCCCGTCGAGCACCGGGGAGGCGTAGCCGAGCGGATAGAACGAGCTGTAGAGGTCGCTGAGATAACCGGGCGCTGTCACGTACGCGGAGCGGACGGCCCCGCCGGGCGCCTCGGTGGCCTCCAGGACCTCGACGTCCCATCCGGCGTCCACCAGCAGGTTCGCGGCCACCAGTCCGTTGTGCCCGGCTCCGATGACGACGGCGTCCGCGGTGGAGGTCATCGGATCCGCCTACCCGGCCGGTCACCGGGCGAAACGCGTTTGCCCTGCCCATGCCGGGGCAAGCACGGCCGCATGTACACGGTTGCGCAGCTCATTGGTGGAGTGTGGGGCGCCGGCGGCGAGGGCGGTGAGCTGGTCGTCCACGATCCGGCGGACGGGTCGCCGGTGACCCGGGCGCCGGTCGCCACCGCCGACGAGGTGGCCAAGGCGGTGGAGGCGGCCCGGGGCGTGGCGGCGGAGTGGGCGGCGACCGCCCCCGCGGAACGGGCCGCGGCGCTGCACCGGGCGGCGGACGCGGTCGAGGCGGCGGCCGGGGAACTGGCCGACGCGACCACGGCGGAGATGGGCAAGCCCCTCGATGACGCGCGGGGCGGGGTGGCGGCGGGCATCGGCACGCTGCGACAGTACGCCGAACTCGCCCCGGTACGCGGCGGCCGGACCCTGCACGGCGCGCACGGCGCACTGGACTTCATGGCTCCCGAGCCGCGCGGCGTGGTCGCCGCGATCACCCCGTGGAACGACCCGGTGGCGGTGTCCTGCGGCCTGCTCGGCGCGGCCCTGGTCACCGGCAACGTGGTGGTGTACAAGCCGAGCGAGCGGACCCCCGCCACCGGGTGGCTGCTGGCCCGCGCGCTGGACTCGGCGTTGCCGGCCGGGGTGCTGTCGCTGCTCACCGGCGGCGGCGAGGTCGGCGCCGCGCTGGCCGGGCAGGAACTGGACGTGATCGCCCACGTGGGCTCCACCGCCACCGGCCGGGCGATCGCCGTCGCGGGCGCGCGGACCGGCGCGAAGGTGCTGCTGGAGAACGGCGGGAGCGATCCGCTGGTGGTGGACGCGGACGTCGACCCGGTCTGGGCGGCCGAGCAGGCGGCGCTCGGTTGTTTCGCCAACGCCGGGCAGATCTGCGTGGCGGTGGAGCGGATCTACGTGCACCGCGACGTCGCCGAGGGCTTCACCGACGCGCTCGTGGCACGCGCCGAGGCCCTGACCGTGGGCCCCGGCCGCGATCCGGGCACGCAGCTCGCGCCGCTTGTCGACAGGCGGCACCGGGACCACGTGCACGGGCAGGTCACCGCGGCGCTGGCGGACGGGGCCCGGGTACGCGCCGGCGGCGTGCTGCCCGACGGCCCCGGCGCGTTCTATCCGGCCACCGTGGTCGAGGGCTGCCGCCACGACATGGCGCTGGTCCGGGAGGAGACGTTCGGGCCGGTCGCCCCCGTGGTGGTGGTCGACTCGTTCAGCGAGGGCCTGCGCTGCGCGGCCGACTCGCCGTACGGCCTGGCCGCCACCGTCCTGACCGGTTCCATGAGCCACGCCCAGCGCGCCTGGCGGGAGCTGCCGGTCGGCACCGTGAAGATCAATTCGGTGTTCGGCGGGGCGCCGGGCGGCGCGGCCCAGCCGCGCCGGGGCAGCGGCCAGGGCTTCGGGTACGGCCCGGAGCTGCTGGACGAGTTCAGCACCGTCAAGGCGGTGCACCTGGAGGCGCCGGGCGGCGGCCACTGGTGAGACGGCACGAATGAGCCCGGGACCGAGGCGGTCCCGGGCTCGACGCGTACCCGAAGGGGTCAGCGACCCCCGCGGGCCTTGCGGGTCGCGTTGTTGTTGGCCTTCTCGATGGCGTTGACCAGTTCCGGCTTCGTCATCCGGGACCGGCCGCGCACGTCCAGTTTCTTCGCCACCTCCATGAGGTGGTCCTTGGTGGCGTTGGCGTCCACCCCGCCGGCCGTCGGCGCGCGCCGGGCCGGGCCGCCGCCCTCGGCCTGCTTGTCGCTGGGGCCCTTGCGGCCCTTGGGCTCCCAGTGGTCGCCCACCTTCTCGAACTCGTGCTTGACCGCGGCGAAGGCGGTGCGGTGCGCCCGCTCCCCCTCGCCGTAGGTCTCGACCGCCGAGTCGTGCGTCTTCTCCCAGGTCCGCTGCGCCTTCGCCGGCGAGCGCCGCAGCGTGCTGGGCAGTACCTCGCGCCCGGGCATCTCGTCCTCCTGGAGTATCGATCGGCTGTCTGGTGTGGTTCCCTCCCGCCCGGCGGGCAAACCGGCACCCGGTTTGTCGATTTCCACCGGCGGGTACCGCCCGCCCACGCCCGGTGGCGGGGCCTGGAGGAGGCGGACATGACCGTGACCACACCACAGACGGTCGGCGGCCGGACGCGATCCCGCTTCCCCCGGCGGATCCGCCAGCTCAACTGGCGCACCTGGCGCGGCGTGCTGATGCGCAGCGGCAAGGGTTTCGTCACCGACAACTGCGCGGACTGGGCGGCGGCGCTCACCTACTACGGGGTGCTGGCGCTGTTCCCGTCCACGATCGTGGTGGTGGCGCTGGTCGGACTGGTCTCCGACGGCCCACGCACCGTCGACACCGTGATCGACCTGGCCCGGGAGATCGGCGCCGGCTCGGTGGTCGGCAACGACGCGTTCGTCGGTGTGGTGCGCAACGTGGTCGAACAGCAGGGCTCGGCGAAGGTGCTGCTGAGCTTCGGCCTGCTCGGCGCGCTCTGGTCCGCGTCCGGGTTCATCGGCGCGTTCACCCGGGCCTCGAACGCGATCTACGGGGTGCGGGAGGGGCGGCCGTTCTACCGGCTGCGCCCGTTGCAGATCGGCATGGCCGCGGTGACGATCGTGCTGCTGGCGGTGGTGGCCACCGGGCTGATCGTCAGCGGCCCGGTCACCGACGCGGTGGGTGACCTGCTGCACGCCGGGGCGGTGGCCCGGACCACGTGGTCGGTGGCGAAGTGGCCGCTGCTCGCGGTGGTCGCGATGACCTTGCTGTCGCTGCTGTTCTGGATCGCGCCGAACGTCCGCCAGCCGCGGTTCCGCTGGCTCACCCCGGGTGGCGCGCTGGCGCTCGTGGCCTGGGTGCTCGCCTCCTTCGGCTTCGGCCTGTACGTGGCCAACTTCGGCTCGTACGACGTCACGTACGGCAGTCTCGGCGCGGTCATCGCGTTCCTGGTGTGGCTCTACCTGTCCAACTGCGCGTTGATGCTCGGCGTGCAGGTGAACGCGGAGCTGCAGCGCGGGCGGGCGATGCAGGCCGGGATCGAGGAGCCGGACGACCCGGTGCTGCCGCCGCGCGCCCCGGCCGACGAGGACAAGGAGAACGCGGACAGCGAGAAGACCGCCGACCGGTTGCCGCCCGGATGACCGGCTCCCCCGGCCGGCGCCGGTTTACCGGCGGCCCTCGGGGGCATCTCCCAAGGCATGGAACGTGGCAGCAGCAAGCACTCGCCCAGGGTCGACGACCAGATGAGCAGTGAGGTCAGCGGTCTCGTCCAGAGCGCCGGCACCGGCGGTTCCCGGGCCGAGGAGTTCCGGATCCCCGAGCCGGCCGGCGAGGACCAGCCGGAGGCCACCACGGCGCCGGCCGGGGAGCTGCGCAGCGGCGCGCCGCAGGGCATGAGCTCCGAGGACGTCGAGGCGCGCAGCCGCCTGGGGCGGTTCATCACGATGACCGCCCTGCCCGGCGACCGGGAGGCGCTGCTTGCCAACGCGCTGGAGAACGAGGCGCCGACGGACATCGTCGCCGCCCTGGAGACCCTGCCCGAGGGCACCACCTACCAGACGATCTCCGAGGTGTGGGCCGCACTCGGGCACCGGAACGAGACGACGCGCTGGTGAGCGGGCCGGCCCACGGCCCGCGACGAGACACCGGCGGAACAGGAGGAACCCCGACATGAGTGGCGTTACCGAGCATGTGGACGTGAAGGTCCCGATCCGGACCGCGTACGACCAGTGGACCCAGTTCGAGGAGTTCCCGCACTTCATGGAGGGTGTGCAGGAGGTCCGGCAGCTCTCGGACAGGATGACCCACTGGACGGTCGAGATCGCGGGCGTGAAGCGCGAGTTCGACGCCGAGATCACCGAGCAGTTGCCGGACGAGCGGGTGGCCTGGCGCTCCACCGGGGGCACCCAGCAGGCGGGCGTGGTGACCTTCCACCGCCTCGACGAGGGGCACACCCGGGTCACGCTCCAGATGGAGTTCGAGCCGCACGGCGTGGTCGAGCAGGCCGGCGACAAGCTGGGCGTGGTCGACCGGCGTGCCAAGGGCGACCTGGAGCGGTTCAAGCAGTTCATCGAGCGGCGCGGTCAGGAGACGGGCGCCTGGCGCGGCGCCGTCGACCGCCCCACCCCCTGAGCACCCTCCCCCGTACCGAGTCTCCGATGGCCGCCGGCACCGCCGGCGGCCATCACCGTGCCCGGCCGTTTGCGATCATCCGGTCCGGGTACCGCAGGGTAATGACCGACAACGACCGCCACGTGTGGCGCGACGAGGACCGTACTCCCCTGCACGAGCTGGACCAGGCCATCGCCCGGTCGGCCACGGACGGCCAGGGCGACGACGTCACCGCCAACGACGCCGGCGAGGAGGCCGCGTTCGGCCACGGCCCGGAGGCGGTGGACCGGGGTGCCGGCCCGGAGGCCGAGCGGCGTGAGATGACCGATGCGGACCGGGCCTACCGGCCGTCGACGATCGGGCGGACCGGCCCCGACAGCATGTGATCCCCGGGTGACTGCGGGCACCCGTAGCGGTGCCCGCAGCCGCCGGATTCATGCTCGGCCGAAGCGACATAAAGTGCGGTACGGACGGTCGGGAAAACGGACAGCCCATCCAGAATCGGCCGAACGGCTGACGGCACTCACCTCGATGCGCGCAAGACTTTCGGGATGCAACAGGGCTCCGGTTTTCTCTCCAACCGTCAGCGCAAGCTCGCCTGGCTGGGCTTCCTGCTCGCCGCGATCCAGGCTCCGGTCTCGGCCCGGTTCACCGACGACAGCTCCTGGCTGTTCAGCCTGGTGGTGGCGCTGATGGTAGCGACCGTGATCATCGCCGACGACGGCGCCCGCCGCCGCCCGGCCGACGCCCGCGCCTCCGACTGAGTCAGCTTCCGCCGGGGCGCGCCTCGTGCCCCGGCACCCCCCGGCTGCGGCGGCGCTCCTTCATCTCCGCCTCGTAGAGGTGCCGCCGGCCCTCGACCAGCTCGTCGCGGGCCCGCCGGTCCAGCTCCCGGAAGAGCGCGTAGTACCCGTCGTCGAAGTCCTCGACGATCTGGAACGTCCACCGTCCGGCGATGACGTTGCGGCCGAGCAGTTCCCTGTCGATCCGCTCGGCGATCGCCGGGTGGCCGGCGGAGCGGAACATCTCCACCGCGTCGTCGAGCATCAGGTCGGCGTGGCCGATGAGCTGGTGCAGCTCGTACAGGTGGCCCCGGGCCCGCTCGACGCACTCCAGGGCCTCGCTGAGCTTGCCCAGCGCCTCGACGGTGGCGTCACTCACTCCCTCCGGGCGCCGGTGCGCCCGGTCCGGTCCGTCGGCCCGTTGTCCCATCCTGTCCCTCCGTGACCCGATCGCGTGGTCTGCGTACCGGACTTCTGCCCCCGCACGGGCGACTCAACCCTGGCGGAGGAGGCGGCCGCTCCCCCGGACGATCCGGGCATCCGCCGCTCGGCCGAGGTCGGCCCCCGGTGGGCGGCGTTAGCCTCGGACACCATGCGCGCGCCGAAGAACCGGGTCGCGACCCGCCGCTCTGCGGCCGTGGCCGCGCGGACGACCCTCACCACGCTCACCGCCGCCGTCGGCACCGCCGGCCTCGCCGCGGCCCACGCGAACCCCGGGCTGCTCGCCGAGGTCGACCAGCACGCCGCCGGGGTACGCGACAGCCTCGACGGCGACCGCCAGCCGCTCACCGTCGCGGCGCTGGCCGGGTACGTCGACGGGCTGCGCGAGGCGGCGGCCGAGCACGGCTGGACGCCGCCGGCCGGGGCGGAGGTGGACTGGTCCGAGCCGGACTGGATGCTCACCCGCCTGCTCGCGGTCTGCCTGCTGGCCCGCGGGCTGGACCCGCGCCACCTGGCCTGACCCGGGCACGGCTACGGGGCGCCCGCGATCGCCCCGCGGACACCCCGTAACCCGTTGCCGTCAGCCGTTCGGCCGGCGGAACTGCTGCGTCTCGTCCCCTGCCTCGCCGGAGCGGTACGTGCCCGCCCCCGACATGGACGACTGCGGCGCCGCCGGTGCCGGTTGCCCGCCCCGGTCGGCCATCCGCCGCTCGTAGTCGCCGCGGCCGGCCTGCTGCGCCTGCCGCTGCTGCCGGATCGCCCGGGACTCCTCGGCGGCCCGGTGCAGCCAGCCGTCCCAGCGGTCCTGCATCGGCTTGACCAGACCACCACCGACACCCACGATCAGGATGCCGGCCACTGTGGCGAGGAACGCCACAAGCACCGGTGTGGTCACCGTGGTGGCGATGCCCACCTGGTTCAGCGCGGCGATGATGCCGAGCGCCAGGATGAAGATCGCCGTCACGTCGGCCAGCACCCGGCCGTACGAGAGCCCGCCGAGCGCGCCGGAGACCAGGTCCCGGACGGCGTTGGCGATGGCGGCGGCGATCACCACGATCACGATCGCCACGAAGGCCCGCGGCAGCCAGGACACCACCCCGCGAATCAGGTCGCTGATCGCGTTTGGTCCCCACACCCCGAAGGCGAACTGCAGGGTGAACAACAGGACCGCGTAGTAGGCCAGTTTGGCCAGGATGTCGCTGGCGTCGTACTTGGTGCGTTCCAGGGCCCGTTTGACACCGCCGCGTTCCACGGCGCGGTCGAACCCGACCCGTTCCAGTGCCGCGTCCACGATTTTGAGGACGGCTCGGGCGATGAGCCAACCCACGACGAGGATCGCGATGAACGCGATCGCCCGCGGTACGAAGAGCAGCACCGACCTCCAGAAGTCGGTCCAGGCCGCACTGATGTCGACCTGTCCGACCGCGAGGGTTTTCGGCATGATGTCCCTCCTGTCGCGTGAACTGCGCCGCCCGCATACCCGATGGCCTGGGCAGCACGCCGGGCCGGACCGGGGCAATTTCCCGACATAGCCTGCCTAACCGGCCCTGACCTGCTCGAACATCCGCGTCGTCGGGTGCCCGCGTCCGCCACGGACACATGATCGGAACCAGCCGGCCACGCGCCGGTTAGGCTGCGGTCATGCCAGGCACCGTCGGTCGGGTTCCCACTCCGTCCGCCCCCGCACCGGGAGCGCCCACCGATCCCGTCGTCGGCGGGCCGGCGGCCGGTGCCGTTCACCCCTGGGCCGGCACGTCGCTGGGGCCCCCGGACACCTGGGATCCCGCGGTCCGCGCGGTGGCCGACGTGGTGCTCGCCTCCCCGGTGCCGATGGCCCTGCTCCTCGGCGACGACCTGGTGGTCTTCTACAACGACGGGTACGCCGAGCTGATCGGCGACCGGCACCCGGACGCGCTGGGCCGGCCGGCGGCTGAGGCGTTCGCCGAGGTGTGGCGCGACCCGGGCGCGGGCGAGGCGCTGGAACGGGTCTACCGGCACGGCGAGCCGTTCCTGCAACGGGAGGCGGTGCTGCCGGCCGACCGGCAGGGCCCGGCCGAGCCGGCCGTGTTCACCAGGGGCCACTGCCCGGTCCGCGACTCCGGCGGCCGCATCGTCGGCGTGCTCACCGTCTCGGCGCAGACCACCCAGCTGACCCAGCAGTTGCAGAGCCTGAGCGACTTCGCGGCGGCGCTGGCCGGCACGCTCACACTCGACGACGTGGCGCGGGTGACGCTGCGCTACTGCCTGCACACCTTCGACGCCGACCGGGTGTCGTTCGCGGTGGACGAGGGCAGCGCGTGGCGGCTGGTCCGCCGCATCCGCGGCGAGCTGCTCGACGAGGCCGACGAGCGGCTGCCCCCGCTGTGGCGGCGGATGTCCGCCGAGTCGGCGCTGCCGGCGGTGGTGTCCGCGCGCAGTGGCGTGGCCTCGTTCACCGCCGACGGGCAGCCGCTGCGCGGTGTCGCGGCGGACCGGCACGACGAGAAGATCCGCGCGCTCGCGGCGCTGCCGCTGCGGACGACTGTGGTCCGGGGTTCGCTGACCGTCGGCTACCGGGCGCCGCGCCCCTGGTCCCCAGCGGAACGGGCGCTGCTGACCGCGTCCGCGGAGCTGGTCGGCCAGGCCGCCGAGCGGGCCCGCCGGTTCGAGACCCAGCACGGCACCGCCCAGATGCTGCAACGCAGCATGCTCCCGGAACGGCTGCCGGACCTGCCCCGGCTGCGCATCGCCGCGCGGTACGACCCGGGCGTGGACGGCAACGCCGCGGGCGGCGACTTCTACGACGCGTTCCTGCTGCCCACCGGCGCGCTGGGCGTGGTGCTGGGCGACGTGGCCGGACACGACGTGCAGGCCGCCGCCCGGATGGGCCAGGTACGCGCCGCGCTGCGCGCGCTCGCCCTCGTCGACTCCCGCCCGGACGCGGTGCTCGACGGACTGGACCGGCTGGTCAGCAGCCTCGGCGTCGAGGGCGGCACCCAGGAGCTGTTCGTGACGGTGATCTTCGGCGTGGTCGAGGCGGACCGGGAGCTGATCACGCTCGCGAGCGCCGGTCATCCCGCGCCGCTGATCCGGCGCGCCGGACCCGACGCGGCGGCGGCCGAGTTCGTCGACGTGCCGCCCGCCCCTCCGCTGGGTCTGGGCGGGCGTGCGCGTACCGCCACCGTGCCGTTCCGTCCCGGCGACACCCTGCTGCTCTACAGCGACGGCGTGGTGGAGCGGCGCTGGCAGGACCTCGCGGCCGGGATGGCCGGGCTGGGCGCGGCGGTGACCGGGGCGGCAGGCGGTGACCCGCGCGCGCTGTGCGCGGTGGCGTCCGCGTCGGTGCCGGGCGCCACCGAGGACGACGTGGCGGTGCTCGCGGTGGAGTACGCGGTGCGCCCCAGCCGGTCGGCGAGCATGGAGGTGCCGGCCGAGCCGACCGCGCCGAGCCGGGTCCGGCACTGGATGACCGCGCAGCTGGGCGAGTGGCGGGTGCCGGAGGCGGTGATCGGCGCCGCGGTGCTGTGCACCAGCGAGCTGACCACCAACGCGTTGCTGCACGCCGGCACGGCCGCCCGGGTCGAGGTCGACCTGTCCGCCGAGCGGCTGCTGGTGTCGGTGGCCGACTCGGGCACCCGGGGTCAGGTCACCCGGGCGCAGACCGACACGCTCAGCAGCCGGGGCCGCGGGCTCGGCCTGATCGAGGAGCTGAGCGACGCCTGGGGCACCGACCCGACCGTACGCGGCTCGACGGTCTGGTTCGAGATCCTCATTCCGCCGGGTGAGTCGCGCGTCGGCGACGCTGCGGCCGGGTAGGAGCCGGACATGGCCGACGACAAGCGACGCGGTGTCCTCTTCGACGTGGACGGCACCCTGGTCGATACGACGTACCTGCACACGGTGAGCTGGTGGGAGGCGCTGCGCCAGGGCGACCACCGGGTGCCGATGGCGCGGATCCACAGGTCCATCGGCATGGGCTCGGACAAGCTCCTCGACCACCTGCTCGGCGCCGAGCGGGACCGGAGCGCCGACGGCAGGCTGCGCGACGCGCACGACGCGCTCTACGCCGAGTACTGGGAGCGGCTGGCTCCGCTGCCGGGCGCCCGTGAGCTGCTGCGCGCCTGCGCGGAGCGCGGGCTGCGGGTGGTGCTCGCCACCTCGGCCGCCGAGCACGAGGTGACAGCGCTGCGGGCGGCGCTGGACGCGGACGACGTGATCGACTCGGTCACCTCGTCGGCCGACGCGCAGGAGAGCAAGCCGGCACCGGACATCCTGGTCGCCGCGCTGGAGCAGTCCGGCCTGGCCGCCGAGCGGGTGGTGTTCGTCGGCGACTCGGTCTGGGACGTGGCCGCCGCCGGCAAGCTCGACATCCCCTGCATCGGGCTGACCTGCGGCGGCACCGGCCGCGCCGAACTGGCCGGCGCGGGCGCGGTGGCGGTGTACGAGGACCCGGCCGCGCTGCTGGGCGCGCTGGGTGACAGCGCCATCGCGTCGCTCGGCTGACGGGCGGCTCAACCGGCCGGCGCGCGCAGGCTTAGCCGGACCCGCTTCGGGGCACTGCTGGACTCCACCGCCCGGCCGCCGGGCGACGGAAGGGTGGTGTCGTGGAACCGGTGGATGTCGCGTTCGCTCTGCTGGGCGTCGGTGCGCTGCTGGCCGGGGTGCTGCCCCGCGTGCTGGAGCGACGGCCACTGTCGATGCCGATCGCGTTCCTCGGGCTCGGCATGCTCGTGTTCGTGCTGCCCACCGGCCTGCCCACACCGGACCCGCTGCGCTGGCCGGAACTGACCACCCACCTCACCGAGGTCGGTGTGATCGTCGCGCTGATGGGCGCCGGCCTGAAGATCGACCGTCCGTTGAGCTGGTCCCGCTGGTCGTCGACCTGGCGGCTGCTGGCGATCGCCATGCCGCTGTGCATCGCCGCGGTGGCGCTGCTCGGGTGGTGGTGGGCCGGCCTGGTGCCGGCCGCGGCGCTGCTGCTCGGCGCGGCGCTCGCCCCCACCGACCCGGTGCTCGCCTCGGACGTGCAGGTGGGCGAACCGACCGATGTGGAGGACTCGGAGGACGAGGTGCGCTTCGCGCTCACCTCGGAGGCGGGCCTGAACGACGGGCTCGCCTTCCCGTTCGTGTACGCGGCCATCGCGATCGCCACCACCGGGCTCGCGCCGTCCGGCTGGCTGGCCGAGTGGTTCGCGGTGGACGTGCTCTACAAGCTCGCCGCCGGGGTGGGTGGCGGGCTGCTCGTCGGCTGGCTGCTCGGCAAGCTGTTCTTCCGCGCCCCGAGCAAGCTGCGGCTGGCCCGGCACTCCGAAGGGTTCCTCGCGCTGGCCGCGACGTTCCTGGCGTACGGGCTGGTCGAGGTGATCGGCGGGTACGGCTTCCTGGCCGTGTTCGTGGCCGCCCGGGCGATCCGGGCCGCCGAGCGCACGCACGAGTTCCACTCCGTGCTGCACGACTTCGCCGAGCAGGTGGAGCGGCTGCTCACGGTGCTGCTGCTGCTGCTGTTCGGCGGGGCGGTGATCGGCGGGCTGCTCGCGCCGCTGACCTGGCCGGCGGCGCTGGCCGGGCTGGCCCTGGTGCTGGTGATCCGGCCGCTGGCCGGGTGGCTGTCACTGCGCGGGGCGCCGGGCAAGCCGGCCGAGCACTGGGTGATCGCGCTGTTCGGCATCCGCGGCGTCGGCTCGTTCTACTACCTGGCGTACGCCACCAGCAAGACCGACTTCCCGCAGGCGGATCTGGTCTGGGCCACAGTCGGTCTCGTGGTGGTGGTGTCGGTGGTGGCGCACGGCATCGCCGCGACACCGGTCATGCAGTTGCTGGACCGGGCGGGCGAACGCACCGGCGAGGGCGCGCGGGCCGGCTCGGCGGCGCAACCGGTGGCCGCCACCGGCTGAGCACGCGTCGAGTTGTGGCCTGGATCAGCCCAGCCGGGCGGCGAGCGCGCGGCCCAGGTCGCGGCCGGAACGCCAGGCGGTCTGCGCGCGCGGCCGGCCGAACGCGTCGCCGGCCAGCCCGATCCCGTCGTCGTCCAGGTGGTACGTGGCGCTCCCGGACTGCGCGGCAGGTGTCGCGTACGTCCAGCGGTGCACGTGTGTCGACGCGGCCGGCTCGGGCAGTCCGAGCAGGTCGCGGACCGCCTGCTCGATCGCCGGGCCGGCGGCGGCGGGCTGGCGCAGGTGCCCGGCGGCGAACCCGGCGGTGGTGTGCGCGACGAGCACCGGGGCGGCGTCGCCACGCCGGTCGCCGTCGTCACAGACCAGGCTGAGCACGGGGTGGTCGTTGACGAACGCGCCGTGGAAGTCCGCCCAGCGGCGGGCCGGGTACCGCAGCACCCCGGTCAGCGCCGACGACCAGCGCTGCGCGGCCACCGCCCGGGTGGCGTCGGCCAGGGCCGGGTCCAGCAGCGGCGCGGCCTGCGGGCCGGGCATGGCCAGCACGACCGCCTCCGCCTCGACGCCGTCCACCCGGGGGCCCGGCTCGACGCGCGTCACCAGCCGTTCGTGCGTCACCGGAAGATCGGCGGCGAGGTGCTCGACGAGCGAGCGCAGCCCGCGCGGGGCGGCCCAGCGCATCGGGCCGCTGACCCGCTCGCGGCCGCCCGGCCCGTACGCGACGAGCGTGTCGGTCCACTCCCGGGCCAGCCCGGCGGCCCGCCACCGGTCCGCCACGGCGGCGAAGTCCGGATCGTCCACTGTGAAGTACGCGGCGCCCAGGTCGGCGGGACGGCCGTCGAAGCGCTTGCTGGCCAGCCGCCCGCCGCTGACCCGGGCGCGTTCGCGCACCCGCACCGGGACACCGGCCCGCGCCAGCTCGGCCGCGCAGGCCACCCCGGCGATGCCCGCACCGACCACCACCACGCCCGCCCGGTCCGCCGTCACCAGGTGATCCTAGGCGGTTGGCGGCATGAACCCGCCCGACCGGGGGTAGTGGTACACCTGTTCGAGGAGAGGTGATCAGCATGGCCGACCGCGACAACGCCAGCGGCAGGAACGTGAACCCGGACGCCGCCGTCAAGGACCCGGACGACTGGGTCACCGGCGACGAGCCGCCCACCGCCGCCCAGGAGTCGTATCTGCACACCCTGGCCCAGGAGGCGGGCGAGCCGGTGCCGGAGGGCCTGACCAAGGCCGAGGCGTCCCGGCGGATCGACGAGCTCCAGGCGGAGACCGGCCGGGGCCGCTGAGGTCAACGTGGGGGCAGGCGGTGCAGCTCGACCCGGTCGAGCCGCCCCGCCGCCACCCGGGCGGTCAGGAAGGTGGCGTACGGCTGTGCCCGCCGGTCGGTGGGCGAGCCGGGGTTGAGCAGGCGCAGGCCACCAGGGGCGACGCTGTCCCACGGGATGTGCGAGTGTCCGAAGACGAGCAGGTCGCGGTCGCCGTACGCGGCGGCGCAGCGCTCCTCGCGGCGAGTCTTCGGGCCGGTCTCGTGCACCACGGCGACCCGCAGGCCGTCCAGCTCGACCCGGGCCACCTCGGGCAGCCGGGCGCGCAGCTCCGGTCCGTCGTTGTTGCCGTACACGGCGATCAGGCGGCGCGACCGCTCCTCCAGTGCGTCCAGCAGCGCCACGTCAACCCAGTCCCCGGCGTGCACCACCACGTCCGCGGCCTCGACGGCCGCCCACAGCGCCGCCGGAAGGTCCCGCGCCCGCTTCGGCACATGCGTGTCCGCCATCAAGACCAGATCCACCCCCTCATCCTCCCCCACCCGCCCTCTTCGCCGCGTCGATCATGAACTTGGCGGCACTCAGGGAGATCGACTTCGCCGTCAACCTCATGATCGACGCGAAGCGGTAGCGGGGTGGCGGGCGGAGGGGGCGCGGGCGGCGGCGTCGGTGATGCGGCCGGCGGCGATGATCAGGCCGATGTGCGAGTACGCCTGCGGGAAGTTGCCCACCTGCTCGCCGGTGTCCTGGTCGATCTGCTCGGCGTAGAGGCCGAGGTCGTTGGTGCGGGCGGCGAGGCGCTCGAACAGCCGCCGGGCCCGGTCCAGCTCCCCCGCCTCGGCCAGGCAGGCGGCCAGCCAGAACGAGCAGATCACGAACCCGGCCGGGTCGCCGTCCCAGCGGCGCAGCAGCCCGTCGCGGGACAGCCGCCGCTCCAGCACGTCCATCGTGGCGCGCATCCGCGGATCGTCCGCCGGCAGGAAACCGACCAGCGGCATGACCAGCACCGAGGCGTCCAGGTCGTCGGCACCGAACGCCCCGGTGTACGCACCGACGCGCTCGTTCCAGCCGTGGGTGAGCACGGCCGCCCGGATCTCGTCGCGCGCGGCGGCCCAGCGCGCCACGTCGGCGGGCTCGCCGATGCGGGAGCCGAACCGGACCGCCCGGTCCAGCGCGGTCCAGCACTCCACCTTCGACGACACGTAGTGCCGCTGCGGACCACGCCCCTCCCACATCCCCGCGTCGGGCCGGTGCCAGCCGCGCTCGGCCTGGTCGGCGAGCGTCCGCAGCAGGTCACGGACCTCTGGTGACATCGGATCGAGGTAATACCGCATCAGCCAGGCGGCGTCGAGCACCTCGCCCAGCACGTCGTTCTGCCGCTGCCGCCAGGCGTCGTTGCCGACCAGCACCGGGCGGCTGTGCTCGTACCCGGCCAGGTGGTCGAGGTCGTGCTCGGTCAGGTCCCGCTCCCCCTCGACGCCGTACATGATCGGCACCGGTTCGTCGCCGATCCGGCCCATCGCCCGCGCCACCCAGGTGAACTGCCGGTCCGCCTCGTCCGGGCAGGCGGCCCGCCAGAGGGCCTGGAGCGTGAGGCTGAAGTCGCGCAGCCACACGTAGCGGTAGTCGTAGTTGCGGTCGCCGCCGAGCCTCTCCGGCAGCGAGGTGGTGGCCGCCGCGACGACGGCGCCGCTCGGCGCGTACGTCATGCCCTGCACGGCGAGCGCGCTGCGCCGCACCTCGTCGCGGTACTCGCCCTGGTAGTCGTGCAGCGCCGACCAGGACCGCCAGCCGGCGACCGTCTCGGCCACCACCTCGGCGGCGTCGGGCAGCGCCGGTCGCCCCCCGGCGTACGTCGGGGCGTACCCGAGGGTGAAGCGGTGAGCGCTGCCGGCGCGGGCGGTGAACCGTCCGGCGGCGGCCCCCTCGGCGATGGTCAGCGGGACGTCGGCGCGCAGCTCCAGGCGGCAGGCCCCGGCGGTGGCGGCCACCACCCCGTCGTGCTCGGTGAGGTAGGCGCCGACCCGGCCGTACTCGAATCGCGGCGCGTATTCCACACGCATCGGCACCTCGCCGGTGAGCCCTTCGACCAGCCGGACGAGCACCCGCGGCGAGCGCATCCCGATGTCGTGACCCCGCGCGCCGTGCTCCAGCGCCAGCGCGTCGGTGACGGCGACAGTGCCGGTCGCCGTGGTGAAGACGGTACGCAGCACCAGCGTGTCGTCCAGGTACGACCGGCTGCTGGTGGCCGCGCCCTCCGGGCGGATGCTCCAGTGCCCGGCGTCGGCGTCGAGCAGCCGCCCGAACACCGACGGCGCGTCGAACCGGGGCGGGCACCACCAGTTGACCGAGCCGTCGCTGTCGACAAGCGCCGCGCTGCGCCCGTCGGCGAGGAAGCCGTGCTCGCTGATGTGTCGGGTCGGCACGGGTGTGGCTACCCGGCCCGGGGCACCGGCATGCCTCGCCACATCGGTCCGGCCCGGCGCGTTACCGCTGCCCGGCGGCGGGAACGCGGCGGGTTGACGAAGGAGGATGCTCATGACCAGACCCTCGACTCCGACCGCGGCCTGGCAACCCGGAATGCCGGGCAGCGACAACCTCCCGTCCGGCCCGGGCGGTCGCCCGACGCCGCCGAGCGGGGACGGGCACGGCCCACAGGCCGGTTCGGCGACCGTCACGATCGGCTCGTACCCGGACTATCCGTCCGCCCAGCGCGTGGTGGACTATCTCGCCGACAACCGGTTCCCGGTGGAACGTACCTCGATCGTCGGGACGGACCTCACGCTCGTGGAGACCGTGATGGGACGGCTCACCACGGGCCGGGCAGCCCTGTTGGGCGCCGGCACCGGCGCCTGGTTCGGTTTGTTCATCGGGTTGCTGTTCGGCATCTTCACCGCCGGCAACTGGCTGGCGGTGATCCTGGTCGGGCTGGTGATCGGCGCGATCTGGGGTGCCGTGTTCGGCGCCGTCGCGCACGCCATGAGCGGTGGGAAGCGTGACTTCACGTCGGCCAGTTCGCTGCGGGCCGCCCAGTACGCGGTCACTGTGGACGCGGATCTGGCCGGTCAGGCCCAGCAGCTGCTCAGCCGGATGCACCTGACACCGACCGGCGCGACCGCCCGCTGACGCGGGTACGCGACATCGAGGGAGGGCCCCGCCGGGGTCCTCCCTCGTCGCGTCAGTGGTACGCCCGCTCGCCCGCCCGCAGCGACACGTCCACCCGGTTCTCCGGCGGGGCCAGCGGGCACGCCCACCTGTCGTCGTAGGCGCAGCTCGGGTTGTAGAGATAGTTGGCGTCCAGCCGGACCCGGCCGCCGGGCAGCACGGTCAGGCCCCGCCCGAACGTGCCCTTCACCGTGTCGGTGAGGTACCGGCCACCGCCGTACGAGCCGTCGCCGCAGGTGCCGTCGCGCAGCGGCAGGAACAGCCCGCCCCCGTACGCCTCGATCCACCAGAGCGTCAGCGGTCCCCAGGGCGTCTCGGCGACCGCGACCCGCCGGTACGCGACCACCCCGTCCGGGCCGCCGGTGTCGATGCGCAGCTCGCCGGAGGCGGCGCGCAGCGGCGCCTCGACCACTGCCGACGGGTCGGGCGGGTACCAGCGCAGCCCGGTGAAGCCGGGCCGGTCGGCGGGCGGCACCGGGCTGCTGGGGTGGGTGCGGAACAGCTCGTCGCGCGCGGCCCGGAACCCAGCCAGGTCGAGGCCGGACAGATAGAGCCGGGCCACCCGCTCCCGCCAGTCGAGCAGGTCGAGATCGTCCATCCCCCGACCCTATCTTCAGTTTTCAAGAAGGGCGGCATCAGGCACGATGCCGCATGCGGCAGAGGCGCTTGTTTAAATTTTAAATAGTGCTACTCTCGGAGCCATGACGGAGAGCCTGGACGCGGAGCGGATCGCCTGCTGGCGTGCGTACATCGAGTCGAGCCAGCGGCTGTTCACGCGGCTCGAGGACGACCTGCGCGCCGACAGCGACCTGAGCTTCGCCGACTACCACGTGCTGGTGCTGCTCTCCGAGGTGCCCGGCCAGCGGCTGCGCATGGGTGAGCTGGCCGACCGGCTGGTGTTCTCACCGAGCCGGCTGACCTACCAGATCACCACGATGCAGAAGCGCGGCCTGGTGGCGAAGGAGGCGTGCCCGGCGGACCGGCGCGGCAGCGAGGCCGTCCTCACCGCCGCCGGCCTGCTCGCCCTGCGCGAGGCCGCGCCGCACCACCTGCGCTCCGTGCGCGCCCACCTGATCGACGACCTCGACGACGCCGAGGTCGCCTGCCTCACCCGGGTCTTCGAGCGGCTCGGCCGGCGCCTGCGCGTCGACCGCACCGCGTCGTCCACCCCGGCCGACAAGTAAGGAGCCCCGCGATGCCCGCGATCACCGTCGACGACGTCCTCGTCCTGCCCCGCCTGCCGAAGCTCGGCGAGGCCACCGAATACCGCTCGGTCCGCCGGGTCACCACCGCCCCCAGCGGGTACGAGGGCGAGGGTTTCCCGGTCCGCCGGGCCTTCGCCGGCGTGCCGATGACCGAGCTGGACCCGTTCATCCACCTCGACCAGATGGGCGAGGTCGACTACGCGCCGGGCGAGCCGAAGGGCACCTCCTGGCACCCGCACCGCGGCTTCGAGACGGTGACCTACATGATCGACGGGATCATGGACCACCAGGACTCGACAGGTGGCGGCGGCACCATCACCGACGGCGACACCCAGTGGATGACGGCAGGTAGTGGTCTTTTGCACATCGAGGCGCCGCCGGAGCACCTGGTGATGAGCGGCGGGCTGTTCCACGGCCTCCAGCTCTGGGTCAACCTGCCCCGGGTGGCCAAGATGAGCGCGCCCCGCTACCAGGACATCCGCGGCCGGGAGTCGGCGTTGCTGACCACGCCCGACGGCGGTGGCCTGATCCGGGTCATCGCCGGGGAGGTCGCCGGGCACCGGGGCCCGGGCTCGACGCACACGCCGATCACCATCGCGCACGTCACGTTGCAGCCCGGCGCCGAGCTGAGCCTGCCGTGGCGGTCTGACTTCAACGCGCTGGTGTACGTGCTTGCCGGCCGTGGCACTGTCGGCACCGACCGGCGGCCGATCCACCTCGGCCAGCTCGCCGTGCACGGGCCGGGCGAGGCGCTGCGGATCACCGCCGACCCGACGCAGGACTCCAACACCCCGGCGCTGGAGCTCTATCTGATGGGCGGCCAGCCGATCCGCGAGCCGGTGGCGCACTACGGCCCGTTCGTGATGAACACCCGGGCCGAGCTGATCCAGGCGGTCGAGGACTTCCAGGCCGGCCGGCTCGGGGTGATCCCGACCGGGCGGGTGCCGCACAGCGACGGCCAGGGCGACCGGCCCTGACCCGCTCCGGGCGCCCCGGTTCGCCGGGGCGCCCCGGCGGCGGCCTCAGGAGACGGCGAAGATCCCGGCCACTCCGAGGATCACCATCAACAGGACCGCCACCAGCGCACCCCGCTCCCCCTCCACCGCCTGGTCGCGGTCGGTCACGGTGTTCGTCGTCTCGGCGGGCATGTCGGTGCCTCCTCGGTTTCGCGATCCAGGGGTCCGGCGCACCCCTGGCGCGCGGCGCCGACGCCGACCTGCTGCTCGACGTGCGGGGCCCTGCCGGGGGTCCTACCGTGTGAGGACGTCGTCGACCTCGGGGGGTGGAACGTGACTCTGCGGGACTGGTTCCTCACCGCACAGGAACGCGCCAACCCGAGGTCTGAGTTACCCGCCTGGACCGATGGAAACCTCGCCGAGCCACTGATTCACGGTGCCGCGTACTTTGACCGCCTGGTCAGCGAGGTGGAGTCGTTGTCGGCGGGCGACCACCTGTTCTTCACCGACTGGCGTGGCGACCCGGACGAGCGGATGCGCCCGGACGGCCCGACTGTGGCGCAGCTGTTCGCCCAGGCCGCCCAGCGCGGGGTGATCGTCAAGGGCCTGATCTGGCGCTCCCACCTCGACACGCTCTCCTACAGCGAGGCGGAGAACCGCGACCTCAGCGAGGCGATCCGCGCGGCCGGCGGCGAGGTGTTGCTCGACCAGCGGGTCCGGCGCGGCGGCTCGCACCACCAGAAGCTGGTGGTGCTGCGCCGCCCCGGCGACCCGAGTCGCGACGTCGCCTTTGCCGGCGGCATCGACCTGTGCCACAGCCGCCGCGACGACGCCGACCACGCGGGCGACCCGCAACCTGTCGGCATGTCCCCCCGGTACGGCCCCACGCCGCCCTGGCACGACGTGCAGCTCGCGGTGCGCGGGCCGGTGGTCGGCGCGCTGGACACCACGTTCCGGGAACGGTGGACCGACCCGATGCCGCTGGACTCGGAGAACCCGACGGCGTACCTGCGGGACCGGCTGCGCGGCTCCGACCTGCGCCCGGACCCGCTGCCCGCGCAGCCCGCCGACCCGCCGCCGTGCGGGCCGCACCACGTGCAGGTGCTGCGCACCTACCCGGCGGTGCGGCCCCGCTACTCATTCGCCCCGGACGGTGAGCGCACGGTGGCCCGCGGCTACACAAAGGCGGTACGCCGGGCCCGGCGACTGATCTACCTGGAGGACCAGTACCTCTGGTCGACCGAGGTGGCCGAGCTGTTCGCGCAGGCGCTACGGGAGCACCCGGACCTGCACCTGGTGGCGGTCGTGCCCCGGCACCCGGACGTGGACGGCCGGCTCGCGCTGCCGCCGAACATGGTGGGCCGGGAACAGGCGCTGTCGCTGTGCCACCGGGCCGCGCCGGAACGGGTGCACGTCTTCGACGTGGAGAACCGCGAGGGCACGCCGGTCTACGTGCACGCCAAGGTCTGCGTGGTGGACGACGTCTGGGCCAGCGTGGGCAGCGACAACTTCAACCGCCGGTCCTGGACGCACGACAGCGAGCTGTCCTGCGCCGTCCTCGACGACACCCGCGACACCCGCACGCCGGCCGACCCGGCCGGGCTGGGCGACGGTGCCCGGGTGTTCGCCCGCGACCTGCGGCTGTGGCTGTGGCGCGAGCACCTGGACCGCGATCCCGGCGGCGGGCAGGACGACGACCTGCTGGACCCGGCGGACGCGGTGGCGGCGATCACCACGACGGCGGAGGAACTGGAGCGCTGGCACGCCGGCGGGCGCGTCGGTCCCCGCCCGCCGGGCCGGTTGCGGCCGCACCACCCGGAGCGGTTGCCCTGGCGTACGCGGCTCTGGGCGCTGCCCGCGTACCGGCTGGTCTACGACCCGGACGGCAGGCCGCTGCGGGCCCGGCGAGCCGGTACCTGGTGAGACCCGAATCAACCGCTTCACACCGTTCACACCCGCCTACACCTTAAGTACATCGTACTTTCGGCTAGATTTCCGCAGGACGATCGGGCTATGGTGGCTTCCAAACGTAGGACCAACACCTAAACCTAAGCGTCACGTCTTTTTTCTTCCGTGGACGAGGTGCAGGGAGGACCACCCATGACCGCTCCCACGACGAGCGCCCCGGCGACCACGCCGGCCGGCTCCGCGAAGCTCGACCCCCGCTCGCTCACCGACAGCGCCGCCGACCTGCTCGCCGCGATGGCCGCGCTGCCCGCCGACCACCCGTCCCGGCCCGCGCTGCGCGACCGCGCCATCGAGGCGTGGCTGCCGCTGGCGAACCACCTGGCCCACCGCTACAGCGGCCGGGGCGAACCCAACGACGACCTGGCGCAGACCGCCGCCATCGGCCTGATCAAGGCGATCGACAAGTTCGACCCGTCGCGCGGCGTCGACTTCGCCGGCTACGCCATCCCGACCATCATCGGGGAGCTGAAGCGCCACTTCCGCGACCGCACCTGGGACATCCGGGTGCCCCGCCGGCTCCAGGAGCTGCGGCTGGCGATCTCCGACGCCAACAGCACGCTGCTCCAGACGCTCGGCCGCTCGCCGACTGTCGCCGACATCGCCGCCCACCTCAAGCTCACCGAGGAAGAGGTCCTGGAGGGCCTGGAGGGCGCTCGCGCCTACAACGCGGTGTCGCTGTCCACCCCGACCGGCGACGGCGAGCGGGCCACCGAGCTGGGCGACCTGCTCGGCGGCGAGGACGGCGAGTTCGAGCTGGCCGAGATGCGGGTCGCCCTCGGCCCGGCGCTCGCCACGCTCGACCAGCGCGAGCAGAAGATCCTCACGCTGCGCTTCTACGGCAACCTGACCCAGTCGCAGATCGCCGAGCAGATCGGCGTCTCGCAGATGCACGTGTCCCGCCTGCTGGCCCGGGCGCTGACCAAGCTGCGCGGTCAGCTCGACGGAACGTACTAGCAAGGGGGCGGCGGCCGGGTCGGCGGACCCGGCGTCGCGGCCACCCGGCCCGGTCGGCGGTGCGCCGGCCGGGCCGTTCCGCGTTCCCGGGGGCAGCGCGGACCGTCCAGCGGTGCGGTGCGAGAGTGGGTCAGTGCTCGCCGACATCCCGCTCGACCTGCCGGTCCGCCCGGTCCTGCCGGCGCTCGTCGACGCGCTGCGCGAGCGGGGCGCCGCAGTCCTGGTGGCGCCGCCGGGCACCGGCAAGACCACCACCGCGCCGCTCGCGGTCGCCGACGCGGTCACCGGCCGCGTGGTGATCGCCCAGCCCCGGCGGGTGGCCGCCCGCGCCGCCGCGCACCGGATGGCCGCCCTGCTCGGCGAGCGGGTCGGCGACCGGATCGGGTACGCGGTGCGCGGTGAGCGCCGGACCGGGCCGCGTACCCGGGTGGAGGTGGTCACCACCGGCCTGCTGGTCCGCCGCCTGCACCACGACCCGGAGCTGCCGGGCGTGGCCGCGGTGCTGCTCGACGAGTGCCACGAACGGCACCTCGACGCCGACCTGGCGCTGGCGTTCAGCGTCGAGGCCCGGGCGACGCTGCGCCCCGACCTGTGGCTGCTGGCGATGTCGGCCACCCCGCAGACCGACCGGTTCGCCGCGCTGCTCGGCGCCGGCGACCCCGCTCCCGTGGTACGCGCCGAGGCGGCGCTGCACCCGGTCGAGCGGGTGTGGGCGCCGCCACCGCGCCCGGTGACGCCGCCCGGCGCCGGCCGGGTCGACCCGGCACTGCTCGACCACGTGGCCGCCACGGTCCGCCGGGCGCTACGTGAACGCGACGGTGACGTGCTCGTCTTCCTGCCCGGCGCCGGTGAGATCGGCGCCGTCGCGCGCCGCCTGGCCGATCTCCGCGACATCGCGGTGCTGCCGTTGCACGGACGGCTGCCCGGGCCCGCCCAGGACGCGGCGCTCACCCCTGCTGCCGGACGGCGCGTGGTGCTCGCGACGGCGGTGGCGGAGAGCAGCCTGACCGTCCCCGGCGTCCGGGTGGTGGTGGACGCCGGACTGAGCCGGGTGCCCCGCACCGACCTGGCCCGAGGGCTGGGCGCGCTGGTGACGGTGCCGGTGTCGCGGGCCGGGGCCACCCAGCGCGCCGGCCGGGCCGGACGGGAGGCGCCCGGCGCTGTCTACCGCTGCTGGTCGGAGGCGGCGCACGAGCGGCTCGCCCCGCAGCCCGAACCGGAGATCGCCACCGCCGACCTGACCGGGTTCGCGCTGGAGCTGGCGGCCTGGGGCACACCGGACGGCACCGGGCTGGCGCTGCCCGACCCACCGCCGCCGGCCGCGCTCACGGTGGCGCGGGAGACGCTGACCACGCTCGGCGCGGTGGACCACGACGGCCGGATCACCGCGCGGGGACGGGCGGTCGCGGCGGCGGGCACGCATCCCCGGCTGGCGCGGGCGCTGCTGGACGGCGCGCCCCGGGTCGGTGCCGACCGGGCCGCCCAGGTGGTGGCGATCCTCGGCGAGGACACGCTGGGCGGGACGGGAGACGACCTGCCCGCACGCTGGCGCCGGCTGCGCGACGGCACCGATCCGGGCGCCACCGCGCGCTGGCGCACCGAGGTACGCCGCCTGCGCGCCGCCCTGCCCGCCGACCGGAACCCCGCCGGCACCCCGGCCGGATCGACGCCGCACCGCAGCGGGAGCGGCGAACCGTCGGCCGGCGACGAGCGGGAGCGCCTGCCCGACGATCTGGCCGCGGGGCTGCTCGCCGGGCTGGCGTACCCGGAACGGCTGGCCCGGGCACGGCGGCCGGGCGGGTCCGCGTACCTGATGGCCGGCGGGACCGCCGCGGAGCTGGCGCCCGGGTCGGGGCTGGCCGGAGCGGCGTGGCTGGCCGTCGCGGTGGCCGACCGTTCCCCCGGCGCGCCGTCCGCCCGGGTGCGGCTGGCCGCGCCGATCGACGAGGCGACCGCCCGGGAGGCCGGTACGGCGCTGCTGCGCTCCGGACGGGAGGTGACCTGGTCCGGCGGGGACGTGGTGGCCCGGGAGGTGGTGCGGCTCGGTGCCGTCGAACTGGTCGACCGGCCGCTGACCGCGCCGGAGCCGGAGCTGGTCGCGGCGGCGCTGCTGGACGGGCTGCGGCAGGAGGGGACGGGCCTGCTGCGCTGGACGCCGGAGGCAACCGGGCTGCGCCAGCGGCTGGCGTTCTGCCGCCAGGCGCTCGGCGACGACTGGCCGGACGTCACCGACGCGGCGCTGCTCGCCGGCGCGCCCGTCTGGCTCGGCCCGGAGCTGGCCCGCGCCCACCGCCGGGCCGACCTCGGCCGGGCGGACGTGGCGACGGCGCTGCGGCGGCTGCTGGACTGGCGGCAGGCGGCGCGGCTGGACGAGCTGGCCCCGGAGCGGCTCGCGGTGCCCAGCGGCTCGCGGATCCGGGTCGACTACGCCGATCCGGCCGCCCCGGTGTTGGCGGTGAAGCTCCAGGAGACGTTCGGCTGGCGGGACGTGCCACGCGTCGCCGACGGGCGGGTGCCGGTGCTGCTGCACCTGCTCTCCCCCGCCGGACGGCCGGTGGCGGTCACCGCCGACCTGGCGTCGTTCTGGCGCACCGGATACCCGCAGGTACGGGCGGAGCTGCGCGGACGCTACCCGCGCCATCCGTGGCCGGAGGACCCGACCACCGCCGAGCCGACCCGCCGGGCCAGCCCGCGCCGGCGGTGAGGGCTGCTACTCCTCGACCACGTCGGCGATCACGACGGTGATGTTGTCCGGGCCGCCGGCCCGCAGCGCCAGGTCGATCAGCCGGGCCGCGCAGGCGTCGCGTTCCGGCTGCTCGCTGAGCACCTCGGTGAGCGTGTCCGCGCGGACCACGTTGGAGAGGCCGTCGCTGCACAGCAGCCAGCGGTCACCGGCCCGGGGCACCATCGTGGCGTACGACGGGGAGACCTCGTCGCCCTGCAACGCCTGGGTCACCACTGCCCGCCGGGGGTGGCTGCTGGCCTGCTCGGCGGTGATGACGCCCTGGTCGACGAGCATCTGCACGAACGTGTCGTCGCGGGTGACCTGCTTGAGCACGCCCTCGCGGTACAGGTAGGCCCGGGAGTCGCCGACGTGCGCCACCGCCAGGCAGCTGCCGGTGCGGGCGAACAGCAACGCGGTGAGCGTGGTGCCCATGCCCTGGCGTTCCGGATCCTCCTCGACGGCCTGGCGGATCCGCGCGGTGGCCACCTCGATCCCGCCCTGGAGCGCGGCGACGAGCGCGTCCTCCGGCGTCTCCACGTCCAGCGGGGCGATCGCGTCGATGGCGATGCGGCTGGCCAGGTCGCCCGCCGCCATGCCGCCCATGCCGTCGGCGACCGCCACCAGCCAGGCGCCGGCGTGCTGCGCGTCCTGGTTGCCGCTGCGGATCAGCCCACGGTCGCTCGCTCCGACGGAACGAAGCTTCAGGGTCATGGGTCGCAGCCTGCCAGGTCTAGGGCTCGGATGTCTCTAGGAGATCACTGACATCGTACGTGGCGCGCGGAATCCCGCCGCGCGCGGGCGCGCGGCAGCTCATCGGGCCGGATCGATTGACAGCGACGGAACGCGGTGGAAACATCGGGCTGATATTGGGAGCGCTCCCAGTTCCCGGTCTCCCCCACCACCCCCGAGCACGGAAGGAACCTCCGTGACCCGATCCCGTCGTCGGCTCGCCGCGATCGCGGCTACCACGCTGGCGCTCACCGGCCTCACCGCCGGCCCGGCGAGCGCCGAGGTGCCGCCGGACGCCCCCGAACAACTACGCAACGGCGACTTCAGCGCCGGTGTCTCACCCTGGTTCTCGTACGGCACCGGCGACCTCGCTGTCGTCGACGGCCGGCTCTGCACCTCAGTCGCCGCCGGCACCGCCAACCCGTGGGACGCCGGCATCGGCCAGGACGCGGTGCCGCTGACCCAGGGCGCCGAGTACGAACTCTCCTTCGACGTCTCCGCCACCCCGGGCGCGGCCGTCAAGGCGGTGCTCCAGCTCGGCAGCGCCCCCTACACCACGTACGCGAGCGTCGACGCGACCGCCACCGGCACCGCGAAGCACGTCACCACCACCTTCACCTCGCCGGCCGACAACCCCACCGCCCAGCTGATCTTCCAGGTCGGCGGCAGCGCCCAGGCGCAGACGTTCTGCCTGGACAACGTGTCGCTGCGCGGCGGGGAGCCGGCGCCGCCGTACGAGCCGGACACCGGTCCGCGGGTCCGGGTCAACCAGGTCGGCTACCTGCCCGGCGGCCCGAAGCACGCCACTGTGGTCACCGAGGCCACCGAGGCGCTGCCCTGGCAGCTCAAGTCGGCCGCCGGCTCGGTGGTCGCCAGCGGGCAGACCGCTCCGCGCGGCACCGACGCCGCCTCGGCGCAGAACGTGCAGACTGTCGACTTCTCCGCGTACCGCACGCCGGGCACCGGCTACACGCTCACAGTGGACGGCGAGACCAGCCACCCGTTCGACATCTCCGGCGCGCTCTACGACCGGCTGCGCGCCGACTCGCTGCAGTTCTTCTACGCCCAGCGCAGCGGCATCGAGATCGACGGCGACCTGATCGGCGAGGAGTACGCCCGCCCGGCCGGCCACCTCGGCGTCGAGCCCAACCAGGGTGACACCGACGTGCCGTGCCAGGCCGGCGTCTGCGACTACTCGCTGGACGTGCGCGGCGGCTGGTACGACGCGGGCGACCACGGCAAGTACGTCGTCAACGGCGGCATCGCCGCCTACCAGCTGCTGAGCACGTTCGAGCGGACCAAGACCGCCGAGACCGCCGACGGCGGCGCCGCCCTGGGCGACGCCACGCTGCGGGTGCCCGAGCGCGGCAACGACGTGCCGGACGTGCTCGACGAGGCCCGCTGGGAGGTGGAGTTCCTGCTCCGCATGCAGGTCCCGGCCGGCAAGCCGCTGGCCGGGATGGTCCACCACAAGATCCACGACCGGAACTGGACCGGCCTGCCGCTGCAGCCCCAGGACGACCCGCAGCCGCGCGAGCTGCACGCGCCGTCCACCGCCGCCACGCTGAACCTCGCCGCCGTCGCGGCGCAGTGCCAGCGCCTGTACGCCCCGTACGACGCCGCGTTCGCCGCCCGCTGCGGCACCGCCGCGAAGACCGCGTACGCGGCAGCCAAGGCGCACCCGGCGATCTACGCCTCGGCCACCGACGGCACCGGCGGCGGCGCGTACGACGACACGAACGTCAGCGACGAGTTCTACTGGGCCGCCGTCGAGCTGTGGCTGACCACCGGCGACAAGGCATACCTGGCCGACGTCACCGGCTCGCCGCTGCACACCGCCGACGTGTTCGCCGCGAACGGCGCGTTCGGCTGGCAGAGCGTCGCCGCGCTGGGCCGCCTGGACCTGGCCACCGTGCCGAACACGCTGCCCGCCGCCGAGAAGACCCGCATCCGCGAGTCCATCACCGCCGCCGCCGACAGCTACCTGGCCACCATCGCCGGCCAGGCGTACGGGCTGCCGTTCCCGGGCAGCGCCGACGCGTACGTCTGGGGCAGCAACAGCAACCTGGTGAACAACGCGATCGTGCTGGCCACCGCGTTCGACCTGAGCCGGGACGCGAAGTACCGCGACGGCGCGGTGCAGGCCGCCGACTACCTGTTCGGCCGCAACGCGCTGAACATGTCGTACGTGACCGGCTGGGGCGAGCAGCACGCCCGCAACCAGCACAGCCGCATCTTCGCCCACCAGTTGAACCCGGACCTGCCGCGCCCGCCGGCCGGTTCGCTCGCCGGTGGCCCGAACGCCGCGCTCCAGGACCCGTTCGCGGCGAACCTGCTCGCCGGATGCGCGCCGATGTTCTGCTACGTCGACGACATCAACTCGTACGCGACGAACGAGGTGGCGATCAACTGGAACTCGGCGCTGGCCTGGCTGGCGTCGTTCCTGGCCGACCAGGGTGACGCCGGCGCGGTGCCGGCGCCGTCCTGCGCGGTCACCTACACCACCCACGGGAGCTGGCCGTCCGGCTTCACCACCCAGGTGACGGTGCGCAACACCGGCACGAAGGCGGTGAACGGCTGGACCCTGCGCTGGGCCTTCCTCAGCGGCCAGAAGGTGAGCCAGTCGTGGTCGGCGCAGGTCGGCCAGAGCGGCGCCACCGTCACCGCGAAGAACCTGTCGTGGAACGCGAAGCTGGCGCCCGGCGCCAGCACCACGTTCGGCTTCAACGGCGTCTCCTCCCCCGGCCCCAATCCCGACCCCGGGCTGGTCACGCTGAACGGAAAGGCCTGCACGGTCTCCTGACCGGGCGGATCGGGCGCCATCGCAGGACCGGGTACGGTCCTGCGATGGCGTACCTGTTCCTGCTCGGCGCGATCACCGCCGAGGTGATCGGCACCAGTCTGCTCAAGGCCACCGACGGCTTCACCCGCCTCTGGCCGACGCTCGGCCTCGCCGTGGCGTACCTGTCCGCGTTCGGGCTGCTCTCGCTGGCCGTGAAGGACATCCCGGTCGGCGTCGCGTACGCGGTCTGGTCCGGCCTCGGCACCGCCGCCATCATGGCGATCGGCGCGGCGTTCCTGGGTGAGCCGCTGAGCGTGGCGAAGGTGGTCGGGGCTGGGCTGGTCATCGCCGGGGTGGTGGTGCTCAACCTCGGCGGCGCGCACTGAGCACGGCCCGGCTCAGGCCGGCCGCCCCGCCGCCCGCAGCAGCCGGAGCTGCCCGATCTCGGCCACGTTCTTCATCAGCTCGGCGTTCACCCAGCCGGCGAGGTGCGCGACGGTGAGCCCCGCGTCGGCGGGCCAGGGGTACGCGGCCGGCCGATCCAGGTCGGCCGCGGTCAGCCCGTCCAGCACGTCCGTCCACTCCGCCCGCAGCTCCCGCAGCCAGGCGACCGTGTCGTCGCCCGGCCCGGGCCACCGGATGTCGTCGCGTTCCCGCGCCGGTCGCTGCCGCACGTGGTCGGCGGCGACCGACCACCACCAGCCGATGTGCCAGCTCAGCCACGCGATCGTGGGCACCGGGACCGGGTCCGGCTCGGTGTCGGCCCAGTCGGGACGCCACCCGCCGTCCGGGCCGGGACGCATGGTCCAGCAGAGTCCGCCCGGCTCCCAGAGGAAGTCCGCCGGCTCCAGCCGGTCGAGGTGGTACTCGGCGAGCGCCCAGGTCAGGTCGAACTGCCGGCGCAGCAGGGTGTTCACGGGGGCGGACACCGCGCGATCGTGGCACGGGACGCGGTCCCGGTCGACCGGTTGACCGCTCCCGGCCCCCGTGCGGGGGACGGGGCGGCGCATCGCGATCCGCTCGGCCGGGTCGAGGCCCAGTGCCGCCTCGGCGGCCAGCAGCTCGATCAGGCCCGCGGTCAGCTCCGTCCCGCGCAGCTCGCGGAATCCGCACCGCACGTAGTAGGGCCCGTTCCACGGCACCGAGCGGAACGTGGTCAGCGTCAACGCCGGCAACCCCTGCGACGACGCCCACCCCGCCACCCGGTCGAGCAGACGCCGCCCGATGCCACGCCGCGCGTACGCCGGGTCGACGCTGAGCTGCTGCACGTGCGCCGCGCCGTCGACCACGTCGGCCAGCACGAACGCGATCGGCCGGTCGGCCGGGTCGGTCGCCACCCACAGCCGGCCGGCGCGCTGCCCGGCGGCCAGCGCCTCCACCGGCAGCGGCGGCATGTCGGCCACCAGGGTCATGCCGATCTCCCGGAACGGGGCACCGGAGGCCACCTCGATCCGCTGCACCTCGGTCAACTCGTCGGCCCGGGCGATCCTGCTGCGCTCCACGGCGCCGACCCTGGCAGAGCGGGGACCGGCGGGCGAGCGGATTTCCCGTGTCGTGCTCCGGGTGTTCCGGCGGCGACCAGCGCCGGCGACGCCCCGCTGGGCTCGCGGTGTGACAGGCGTCGCCCCGAGCGGGGCTCCGGGCCGACCGGAACAGTCCTAGCGTCGACCCCATGGCCCTCGCCGGACCCCGCTGATGGGGCGCGTCTCGCCGCTCCCGCCGCCCGGGCCGCTGCGCACGCTCGCGTACGCCACGCTGGCCAACACCGTCGGCGCAGGGCTGTGGCTGGCGGGCGGGGCGCTCTACCTGACCCGGGACGTGGGGCTCTCCGCGACCTCGGTGGGTGCCGGGCTCACCGTCGCCGGGCTGATCGGGCTGAGCGCGAGCGTGCCGCTGGGCGGGCTGGCCGACAGGTGGGATCCGCGTACGCTCCGGGCCGCCCTCCAGGTGGGCCAGGCGGTCGTCGCGCTGGCGTACCTGATGGTCGGCTCGTTCCCGGTGTTCCTGGCGGTGGCGGTGCCGGAGGCGCTGCTCGCGGCCGGCAACCTGGCGGTACGGGCGGCGCTCGTCGCCGCGGTGGGCGGCCCGGACGGCCGGGTGCACGCCTTCGCCACGCTGCGCGCGGTGGCGAACCTCGGCATCACCGTCGGTACCGCGCTGGCCGGGATCGCCCTCGCCGTGGACACGCACCGGGCGTACCAGGTGCTGATCGTCGGCAACGCGGCCACCTACCTGCTCTCGGCGGCGCTGCTGCTGCGCCTGCCGCCGCAGCCGGCCGCCGACGGCGCGCGACGCACGCCCGGCACCCTGAAGCGCGGCAATCGGCTGCGACGCGGCGGGCCGCTACGGGACGGACGGTTCCTCGCGGTCAGCGGCGCGTCGGCGGTGCTGAGCACGCACGTGACGGTGCTCGTGCTCGTCGTGCCACTGTGGATGGTGGACCGGGCCGGCGCGCCACCGCCTGTGGTGTCGGCGGTGCTGCTCGTCAACACGGTCCTCACCGTGCTGCTCGCGGTACGGCTGAGCCGGGGCGCGGAGCGTGCCGCCCCGGCCGCCCGGAAGCTGCGCCGGGCCGGGCTGGTGCTCGCCGCGGCGACACCGCTCTACGCCGTGACGGGCGTCCTGCCGGTGCTCCCGGCGGTCGTCCTGCTGCTCGTCGCGACCGCGGTGTGGACGGTGGGCGACCTGTGGCACGGCGCGGCCGGCGCGGGCCTCGCCTACGACCTGGCCCCACCGGGTGCGATCGGCGCCTACCAGGGCGCGGACGGCCTGGTCGCCGGGCTGGCCCAGGCGCTCGGCCGGGGCCTGCTCACGCTGCTGGTGCTCGGCGGCGGTCCGGTCGGCTGGCTGGTGCTCGGCGGGATCTTCGCCGCCGCCGGGCTGACCGCCCCGGCGCTGACCCGCCGCGCGGTGGCGAGCCGGGCCGCGCCCGCGAGGCGACCCGCCGGCGTGCCCGGCTGAGCGCGGTGTAGCAGCATGGCGGGATGACCGACCGGCAGAGCATCACGATCCGCCCGGGTGGACCCGGCGACGCCCCCACGCTGCTGCGGCTGCTCGACAGCGCCACCGCCTGGCTGACGGAACTCGGGCGTACCGACCAGTGGGGCAGCGAGCCGGCGTCGATCGACCCGCGTCGCATCGCCCAGGCCGACGCGTGGGCCGCCGGGGACGGGCTGTACCTCGCCGAGATCGACGCGACTGTGGTGGGCGCGCTCGTGGTGGGTGCGGCCACCGAGTATGTGCCGCCGGCCACCGGGCCTGAGCTGTACGTGAACCTGCTGGTCACCGACCGGGCGTACGCGGGGCGCGGGGTCGGGGCGCGGTTGCTGGAGTACGCGGCGGAGCTGGCCCGCGAGCGCGGTGTCGGCCTGCTGCGGGTGGACTGCTTCCGCAGCCCCGACCGGGCGCTCGTGCGGTTCTACGAGAGCTGCGGGTTCACCGCCACCGAACCGTTCACCGTGGAGCGGCCGGGCCGCCCGACGTGGACCGGGCAGGTGCTGGAGCGCCGGGTCGGCTGAGTCAGCCGATCTCCTCGTCCACGAAGCACCAACGCCACGACTCCCCTGGCTGGACCGACCGCATCACCGGGTGCCCGCTCGACTCGAAGTGCTTCGTGGCGTGCTGGTACGGCGACGAGTCGCAGCAGCCCACGTGCCCGCAGGTCAGGCAGGCGCGCAGGTGCACCCAGTCCGGGTTGCCGATCGCCACGCAGTCGGGGCACTCGGTGGTGGTGCCGGGTTCGGCCGTACCGGCCTCGGCCAGGTGCTCGCAACTCATTCAACGACCTCCTGTCGCAGCAGGGACTCCTCCAGATCCAGGTCACGATAGGCGCGGGTGAGCACCTCCTCCGGGATCCGGCCGGAGTCGCGGGCAGCCCGGAACACCTCCCGCTCGGCGTCGATCATCTCCTGCCGCAGGCGGGCGTACGCCTGGGACGGGGTCTCCCGTTCCGTGCCGCCGAGCCGTTCCCAGGCCAGGTTGGCGCGGGAGGTGGTCAGCCCGCGCAGGCGTTCCACCACCGCCTCCGGCGCGCCGGCGGCCAGCTCGTCGAGGCGTTCCCGGGCGGCCCGGCTGGCCCGTTGCTGCACCCCGGCGGCGGACAGCGCGTCCTGCACCGGGTCGTCCGGGGGCAGCCGCAGCCGCCGGGCCAGCCAGGGCAGCGTGGCGCCCTGGCCGACCAGCGTCGCGACGATCACCGCGAAGGCCAGCCAGATGAGCAGCGCACGCGGGTACGGCGTGTCGCCGGCGAGGGTGAGCGGCAGGCCCAGCGCGGCTGCCAGCGTCACCACGCCCCGCATGCCGGCCCAGCCGACGACGACGGGAAACTGCACCGGCGGCGCCGGGTCGCGCCGGCGGATCCGGGGCACGAGGCGGGCCAGGTAGGTGGCCGGGAACACCCAGGCGAACCGGGACAGGAAGACCGCGGCCAGCACCCCGGCGGTGATCGCGGCCAGCGAGCCGATCGGCTCGTCGAGGTCGCGTACCACCTCCGGCAGTTGCAGGCCGACCAGCAGGAACACCAGCCCTTCCAGCAGGAACCGGATGAGCCGCCAGAACGCGGTCACCTGGAGGCGGGAGGCGGCCGACAGCAGCGTGGGCAGCCGGTGCCCGATGCCGAGGCCGGTCACCACCACGGCGACCACACCGGAGGCGTGGATCTCCTCGGCGGCGAAGACCACGGCGAACGGCACGATCAGCGACAGCGCGTTGTCCAGAACCGGGTCGGTGATGCGCTTGTGCAGGTAGCCGAAGACCACCACGCCCAGCAGACCGACCAGGATGCCGCCACCGGCCGCGACGACCACCTCCCGGGCCACCGCGCCGACGCCGACGCCGCCGGTGGTGGCTGTCGCGGCGACGATCGCCACCCGCAGCAGCACCAGCGCGGTGGCGTCGTTCACCAGGCTCTCGCCCTCCAGGATGGTGACGACCCGGCGGGGCAGTCCGACCCGGCGGGCCACCGCGGTGGCGGCGACCGCGTCCGGCGGCGCCACCACCGCGCCGAGCGCCAGGCAGATCGCGTACGGCAGCTCGGGCAGGAACCAGTGCACGACGGTGCCCACCACGAACGCGGTGAAGACAACCAGCCCGACGGCGAGCAGCAGGATCGGCCGCAGGTTGAGCCGGAACGCCGGTACGGACGTCTCCAGCGCCGCCACGTAGAGCAGCGGCGGCAGGATGCCCACCAGCACCAGGTCCGGGTCCAGCCGCACGTGCGGGAAGAACGGCAGGAAGGACAAGGCGAGGCCGAGCACCACCAGCAGGATCGGTGCCAGCAGGCCGAGCCGGCGGGCCAGCGCCGCGCCGAAGGTCGCGATGGCCAGGAAGACCACGACCTCGAACAGTGCATCCACGACCGTCGAGCCTATGCGGCGGCGGGCCGTTGTGGGATCAGGCGGCGGAGCGCAGCTTCGGCAGCACCTCGGCGCCGAACGTGTCGATGAACGCGCGCTGCTCCTGCCCGACGTGGTGCAGGGCGATCTGGTCGAAGCCCAGCGCCACGTACTCCTCCAGCCAGCCGATGTGCCGGCCCAGGTCGGCGGAGACGTTCACGGTCTCGGCGACCTTGGACATCGGCACGTCGGCGCTCGCCACGTCGAAGTGCTCGGGGGTCTCCAGGTCCCAGCAGACCGGCGGGGCGAACACGTTGCTGCGCCACTGCTCGTACGCGATCGCCTCGGCCTCGGCCTGCTCGGGCGCCCAGCTCACGTGCACCTGGAGGTGCAGCGGGCCGCGCCCGCCCGCGTCCCGGTAGGCGTCGATCATCTGCCGCAGGTGCTCGACCGGCGCGTTGACGGTGATCAGCCCGTCCGCCCACTCGGCGCACCAGCGCGCGGTGGCGACGCTGACGGCGGCGCCGACGAGCGCGGGCGGCTCCTCCGGCCGGGTCCACAGCCTCGCCCGGTCCACGGTGACGAGCCCGTCGTGGCTGACCTCGTCGCCTGCGAGCAGCGCCCGGATCACGTCGACGCACTCACGCAGCCGTGCGGAGCGCACGTCCTTGCGCGGCCAGACCTCGCCGGTGATGTGCTCGTTCGCCGCCTCGCCGGTGCCCAGGGCGGCCCAGAACCGGCCCGGGTACATGGCGCCGAGCGTGCCGATGGCCTGCGCGATGATCGCCGGGTGGTAGCGCTGGCCGGGCGCGTTCACCACGCCGAAGGACAGGTTCGTGGCCTGGAGCGCGGACCCGAGCCACGACCAGGCGAACCCGGACTGCCCCTGCCGTTCGCTCCACGGCGAGAAGTGGTCGGAGCACATGGCCGCGTCGAAGCCGGCGCGCTCGGCGTGGATCACCGCCTCCAGCAGCCGGGCCGGATGGATCTGCTCGTGGGATGCGTGGAAGCCGAACGCCGTCATGGTCGCCACTCCTACCCACCCCGGTCCGGATGTAAGCAGGGGCCCCTTCTTAACGCCTCCGGTAGAGGAAGGGGCCCCTGTTAACACCTCACTCGGAGTGCGCGCCGGCCCCCGCGCCGGCCTGGCCCTCGCCGATCCACACGGTCTTGGTGTTGCAGAACTCGCGCATGCCGGCGGCGGACAGCTCGCGGCCGTACCCGGAGTTCTTCACGCCGCCGAACGGCAACTCCGGGTAGGACGTGGTCATGCCGTTGATGAACACGTTCCCGGCGTCCAGGTCGACGGCGAAGCGCTCCTGCTCGGCCAGGTCGTTGGTCCAGGCGTTGGAGCCGAGGCCGAAGCTGGTGCCGTTGGCGACCTCGATCGCCTCCTCGTACGAGCCGACCCGGTAGAGCCCGGCGACCGGCCCGAACACCTCCTCGCTCCACATCCGCATCTCCGGGCGCAGGTCGGTGACCACAGTCGGCGGGTAGTACCAGCCGTCCCCGGCCGGCTTCTCGCCGCCGCAGAGCACCGTCGCGCCCTGGTCCACCGCGTCGGTGACCTGGGCGTGCACCTCGTCGCGACCGCGCTCACTGGCGAGCGGGCCGACGTCGGTGCCGTCGTCCATCGGGTCGCCGACGCGCAGCGCCGCCATCCGGGCGGCGAACTTCTCGGCGAACGCGTCGAAGACGTCGGTGTGCACGATGAACCGCTTCGCGGCGATGCAGGACTGCCCGTTGTTCTGGCAGCGGGCGGTGGTGGCGACCTCGGCGGCGGTGTCCAGGTCGGCCGAGGGCATCACCACGAACGGGTCGCTGCCGCCCAGCTCCAGCACCGTCTTCTTGATCTCCCGGCCGGCGATCTGGGCGATGGACCGGCCCGCCGGCTCGCTGCCGGTGAGCGTGGCGGCGCGCACGCGGGGGTCGCGCAGGATCCGGTCGACCGCGTCGGAGCCGACCAGCAGCGTGGTGAACGCGCCCTCGGGGAACCCGGCCCGGCGGAACAGATCCTCCAGGTAGAGCGCGGTCTGCGGCACGTTCGAGGCGTGCTTGAGCAGGCCGGTGTTGCCCGCCATCAGGGCCGGGGCGGCGAACCGCATCACCTGCCACAGCGGGAAGTTCCACGGCATCACCGCCAGCACCGGGCCGATCGGCTGGTAGCGCACGTACGCCCGCTTGGCCTTGACCGCGGCGGCGTCGGCGGGCTCGTCGGCGAGCATCCGCGGCGCGTTGCCGGCGTAGAAGCGGCAGGCGGTGGCGCACTTGGTGACCTCGGCCTTCGCCGCCGCGTACGTCTTGCCCATCTCGGTGGTCATCAACCGGGCCGTCTCGTCGCGCTCGGCGTCGAGCAGGTCGGCAGCGGCGAGGAGCCAGCGGGCCCGCTGCGCGATTGTGGTGTCCCGCAACTGCCGGAAGGCGAGGTCAGCCCGCTCGATCGCGGCGTCGATCTGCTCGTCCGACATCGCCTCGTACGTCTTGAGCACCTGTCCGGTGGCGGGATTGGTGGTGGCGATGGGCATCTCGTACTCCTGTCACTCGAACAGCGAGTGCCGCACGCCCGGCTCCTCCCGGCGGCGCGCGGCGCGGCGGCGCTGGATCACGACCAGGTCGACCACCGCCACCACGGCGAGCAGCGCGCAGACGACACCCAGCCAGGCGATGTCGGCGGCGAACGCGAGCACCGCGAAGACGGTCATCACGACCAGACCGAACGTGGCGAGCGCGAGCCGCAGGTTCAGAGCGCTGTTCGCGTGGCCGACCGTGCCACGGGCGCGACGGGGCTGTGATCGGGTCATTCCTGTCGCCTACCCCGGCTCGGGCGGGGATAACCGGCGGGCGGGGGAACGCCGGTGATCCGGGACACCCGGCGGGTGGCCGCCGGATGCGCCCGGTGGACGGGTGCGTTACATCGGTCTGCCGGTTCCGGCGGAGATCCCGCGGGCCGGTGGAGAGGATGGCATGACCACGACTCAGGCCGTACCCGTGACCGTCGCCGTGTCCCGGCGCGCTGACCCGGCGCGTACCCACGAGGTGGTGGCGTGGATGCGGGCCGGGACGGCGCTGGCGGAGGGCTTCCCGGGCTTCCTCGGCGCCGGTTTCGTCCGCAGCGCCCCCGGCTCGGGCGAGTGGCACGTGATGTACCGGTTCGCCGACGCGGACACGCTGCGCGACTGGGAGGAGTCGCCGCAGCGGCGCTGGTGGCTCAGCTCCGCGCAGGGCATCGTCGAGCACACGCGGGTGGAGCGGCGGACCGGCATCGAGGGGTGGTTCGCCCCGCCGGTGGACCACGTGGTCGAGACGTTCGGCGGGCCGGAGCCGGCCGCGCCGCCGCGCTGGAAGCAGGCCGTCACGATCTGGCTGGCGTTCTTCCCGCTCAGCCTGGCCGCCACGCTGCTGACCACGAGGTTCCTGTCCGGCGTGCCGCTGGCCGGCCGGACGCTGCTCATGACGCTCGTGCTCACGCCGCTGATGACCTACCTGGTGCTGCCCCGGATCACCCGGGTGCTGCACCGGTGGCTGCACGGCCGGTCGGCGCCCACACGGCAGATGTGAACGACAGTCGTCGATGCCCGATAGTCGACAGAACCGCCGCCGGGACCCCGCCGGGGCATAGGGTCGACGCGCCCGTTGCCGCCGCCGGACGGGGGACCGATGAGACGCTGGATCGCCGCGCTGGCCTGCCTGGCGGCGCTCGTCGCGCTCGCCTGTGACGGCGCCGGCGAGGCGTCGCCCCGGCCCTCCGGCACGCCCCGCCCCGGCGAGCCCCGGGTGCTGACCGCGCTCGGCGACTCGGTGACCACCGGCTACGGCTCCTGCCTGGTGCTGGTGAGCTGCGAACGCAACTCCTGGTCGACCGGGGACGGCCTGCGGGTGGGGAGCGTCTACCGGCGGCTGCGCGCCGACGTGCCGGGGCTGCGGGCGTACAACCGGGCGGCGCCCGGGGCTCGCGCGACGGCGCTGAGCGGCCAGGCCCGGTCGGCGGTACGCGACAAGGCCGACCTGGTCACCGTGCTGATCGGGGCGAACGACGCCTGCCGGGGCGACGTCGACGACATGACTGCGGTGGCGACCTTCCGCGACCAGGTGGACGCGGCGCTGGCGGTGCTGCGCGAGGGCCGGCCGAAGGCCCGGGTGCTGGTGACGAGCATCCCGGACCTGTACCGGCTCTGGCAGATCGGGCACACCGAGCCCCGCGCGGTGCGGGCCTGGTCGCGGGGCGTCTGCCCGGCGCTGCTGGCCGACGCCACGTCGAGCGCGCCCGCCGCGGCGGCCCGCCGGGCCCGCGTCAGGGACCGGATCGAGGCGTACGACGGGCAACTCCGTGCCGCCTGCCGGGCGTACGGTTCGCGCTGCCGCTTCGACGGCGGCGCGGTGCACCGCCACCGCTTCACGCTGGAGCAGGTGAACGTGCTGGACTGGTTCCACCCGAACGCGGCCGGGCAGGACCGGCTGGCGGAGGTGGCCTGGAACGCCTCCGGCTGGGCGAGCTGACCGGCCGGCACCGGCCGCCCGGGGCGGGTCGGCCGGCGCGCGGCGGGTCAGGGCCGGCGCGGGCCGGGTAGCTGCTGGTGGCCGGCGGCGCGGTAGAGGGCGCGCGTGCGGTCGGCCAGCTCCTTCGTCGCCGACGAGTTGGCCCAGGTGCCGAGCACGATGGCGGCGCCGGGCACGATCTTGGCGAACATCCGCTTGGCGGCGCGTACCCCGGCCATCCGGGCCAGCCGGACGCCGAGCTGGAGCATCACCCGGCCCAGCGCCCGGTCACCGGCGGCGCCGAACAGCGCGCCGGCCCGTTCCCGGCCGGCGGCCACGCCGAGCGCCAGGCGGGCGGCCTGGGCGGCCTTGTGCACCCGCTGGAGCACCAGCAGGTCGGTGGCCCGCTCGGGGTCCGTCGGGTCGGCGCCGTAGGCGGCCGCGACGTGCAGCACCAGCCGGGCCTGGGTCCAGGCCAGCACGCCCACGTCGATCACCGCGCCGGGCAGCCCGGCCGCGCCGGACACCGCGCCGGAGAGCCGGGCGTGGTTGACGAACTTGCGTACCGCCTGGTCGGCGAGCTGCTCCGGTGGCGTGTCGGGCCGAAGCGCCCGCTCCCGGGCGGCCCACTGCGCGGCCTCCGGGCCGAGCCGGCGTACCGCTTCCAGGGCCAGGTGCTCCGGCGCGTACTGCGGGTCCGCCCGCATCCGGTCCCACAGCTTGGCCGGTGGCGCCTCGGGCGCCTCCACCGGCGGGACGGGGGCGGTGGGGACGGCGTTGGGCTCCCCGTCGACGGGGGCGGGGTCGGTCACGAAGGGCTCCGGAGGGCTCGTGCGGCGGGGGGCGACGCGGGTCAGCGCCGGCGCGACTGGAGCCGGGTCGCGATCTGCCGAAGCCGGGCCTGGTTCTCCGGCTTGGACATCTCACGCCGGCCGCGCTCGACCAGCTGCTGGCCCCGCGGCGACCGCAGGAAGGCGGTGATCCGTTGCATCAGTGACATGAGGGTCCTCCCGTCCCGCGGTCCCCTTCATGTGTACCTGGGACCGGCAAGCCCTCTGATACCCGAATCGCCCCTTCGGCAACCCCCGTCCGGGTCAGCCCAGGATCTCGGCCACCACCTCGCCGGCCCGCCACTCGTGCTGGGCGTACGCGTCCGGGAACGCCGAGATCTGCACCGCCTGCGCGGCCACCGAGAGCGGCAGGTTCTGCCAGCCGGGGATCTCCGCCAGCGCGGACAGGAACGCCTTCGTCGCGTACTCGGGGTCCATCAGCTGCTCGACGGTGCCCCAGCCGCTGCTCGGGCGCTGCTGGAACAGCCCGACCGAGTCGTGGTCCCAGCCGATCGCCTGGTGCGGGTAGCTCTGCGACTCGGGCAGCACGCCGCTGGCGTAGTTGAGCAGGGTGCTCTCCTGCATGGCGGTCGCCACCGCGATGACCAGGGCCCGGCGCGGCATGCCCATCTTCTGGCCGGCCTGCACGATCTTCTTGGCGTTGTTCATCTGGGTGCGGTCGAGGCCGGCGACCGGGACGATCTGCCGGACCGTCTTCTTCGGCTTGGGCTTGGCGGTCGCCTTCGGGCTCGCCGTAGCGGACGGGGAGGCGCTGGGGGTGGCCGGGGCGGTGCTCGGGCGGGCCATGGCCCGGGAGGCCGGGTCGACCGCCGCGCGCTCGGCGACCTCCGCCGAGGGCGCCGGGCTCGCGGCGCGCTCCGGGGCGCCGAAGCCGGCCTGGCTGACGCCGACCAGGCCGAGGCAGCAGGCCGCGCCAGTGGCGACCGCGAGCTTCGTCCGGCCGGGCCGGGGGTTCGTCGGTGCCCAGAAGCGGGTACGTGGGAAGAGCCGTCGGAGCGTCGCCGACCGGTTGGTGGAGGAGGTATCGTCCGAACGGTCAGCCGGGCGGCCGGAGCCGAACGGGTCGTCGAGGTTGCCGTCGTTACGCATCCGACGAGGCTAGGCAGGGCAAACCGGGATCACCCAGGCCGATTGAGTGGCCCTCGCCACACTTTGGCCAGCATAAAGCGGACATGTCGCCCCGGCGTCGGTCGGCCGGTGACGGACCTCGGCAACCGGGCCAATCACCCGGGCGACAGTGGGCATACCGGGCCGGGCACTAACGTCGCAGACCTCCCGGTCCCGGCCGATGATCGACTAACTCGTCCGTTCGGACGATCCGGATATCGGTCGCCGGACCGGGGCGTAGCCGAATCGTGATCATCATCCGGGCATCGGACGTGGCCGTAACGGAATGGACCACGCACCCCGGTACGTTGGCCGAACCGGGGAGGCCGCACGGTCGGCACTCCCCCGTACGCGTCGACAGGGAGGACCCACCGGTGCTCGATCCACACGAGCTCTACGAACTCACCGACGAGCTGCCCGAGCTCGGCCAGCCGGTGCTGATCCAGGCGCTCACCGGCTTCGTCGACGCCGGCAACGCCACCCGGCTTGCCCGGGAACAGCTGCTCACCTCGCTCGACGCCCGGGTGATCGCCCGTTTCGACGTCGACCAGGTCTTCGACTACCGCTCCCGCCGCCCGGTGATGACGTTCGTCGAGGACCACTGGGAGTCCTACGACGCCCCGGCGCTGGAGCTGCACCTGCTGCACGACGACGACGAGACCCCGTTCCTGCTGCTCACCGGCCCCGAGCCGGATCTGCAGTGGGAGCGTTTCGTCGCCTCCGTCGCCGGGCTCAGCGCCCGCCTCGACGTCCGGCTCACCGTCGGGCTCAACTCGATCCCGATGGCGGTGCCGCACACCCGGCCCAGCGGCGTCACCGCGCACGCCACCCGCAAGGAGCTGATCGCCGGGCACGAGCCGTGGCTGCAGAAGGTGCAGGTACCGGCCAGCGTCGGTCACCTGCTGGAGTACCGCCTCGGCGAGCGGGGTCGCGACGCCCTCGGCTTCGCCGCCCACGTGCCGCACTACGTGGCCCAGGCCGAGTATCCGGCCGCCGCCGAGGCGCTGCTGTCCGCCGTGTCCCGCAGCACCGGACTGCTCCTGCCCGTCGAGGATCTGCGGACCGCCGCCGAGGCGGTCCGGGTCGAGATCGACCGTCAGGTCACCCAGACCGAGGAGGCGGCGACGCTGGTCCAGGCGCTGGAGGAGCAGTACGACGCGTTCGCGCGCGGCCGGGGCGAGAAGAACCTGCTGGCCGGCGAGACCGGGCCGCTGCCCACCGCCGACGAGCTCGGTGCCGAGCTGGAACGGTTCCTGGCCGAGCAGACCCGCCCGGGCGACACCCCGGAGCGCTAGCGGACCGCCGCCCGTCCCGGGGCGGGCCGCTCGGCGGGCCGGGCGGCGGCGTCCCCGGGGATGCGGCAGGGTGGAGACATGCGCCTGGCGACCTGGAACGTCAACTCGGTGAAGGCCCGCCTGCCCCGGCTGCTCGACTGGCTGGCCACCACGAAACCCGACGTCGTGTGCCTGCAGGAGACCAAGTGCCCCGACGGGGCGTTTCCGGTCGCCGAGGTGGGCGAGCTGGGCTACGAGGTGGCCAGCCACAGCGACGGGCGGTGGAACGGCGTCGCCGTGCTGTCCCGGGTCGGGCTGGCCGACGTGACAGTCGGCTTCCCGGGCGAACCCGGGTTCCCCGAGCCCGAGGCCCGCGCCATCTCGGCCACCTGCGACGGGCTGCGGGTCTGGTCGGTGTACGTGCCGAACGGCCGCGCGCCGGACGACCCGCACTACGCGTACAAGCTGGCCTGGTTCGCGGCGCTGCGCGACGCGCTCGAACCGGAGGTGGCCGGACCACTGCCGGTGGCCGTCTGCGGTGACTTCAACGTCGCGCCCACCGACGCCGACGTCTGGGACCCGGCGCTGTTCGTCACCTCCACCCACGTCACCCCGGCCGAGCGGGCCGCCCTGGCCGCGCTGCGCGACCTGGGGCTTCAGGACGTGGTGCCGACACCGATGAAGGGGCCGCACCCGTTCACCTACTGGGACTACCGGGCCGGGATGTTCCACCAGAACAAGGGCATGCGGATCGACCTGGTGTACGCCAGCGCGCCGTTCGCCCGCGCGGTCCGCTCCGCGTACGTGGACCGGGAGGCCCGCAAGGGCAAGAGCCCCTCCGACCACGCCCCGGTCGTGGTCGACGCCGACCTGGCACCGGCCGTCGAGACGTTCTGAGCCCGACGCTGGTTAGGGTGGACACATGGCTGTCGTGAAGATCAACGCGATCGACGTCCCGCCCGGTGCCGGCGAGGAGCTGGAGAAGCGGTTCGCGGCCCGGGCCGGCGCGGTGGAGAACTCCCCCGGCTTCCTCGGCTTCGAGCTGCTGCGCCCGGTCGCCGGTGACACCCGCTACTTCGTCTACACCCGCTGGGAGAGCGAGGAGGCGTACCAGGCGTGGGCGCAGGGCCCGTCCCGGGCCGCGCACGCCGAAGGCGGCGAACCCCGCAAGCCTGTCGCCACCGGCGCCACCCTGCTGGAGTTCGAGGTGGTTCAGCAGGTCCCCGCCAAACCCTGACCCACCCCCTCCCACCTTCCCCGCCCCGTTGGAGATCTTGGAAGATTTGGGCCCTCACAGGGGCCGTTTCCTTCCAAGATCTCCCACGGCCCTGGCGCTCCGGGTCTCCGCTCGGCGATCATGAGGTTGGCGGTGACGAAACGGGCAACCTGCGCCGCCAACCTCATGATCGACACGGCCGGGACGTGCCGGGCGGGAGCGGTCAGCGGGTGAGGGACGCGAAGACGATCACGTTGTCCTGGTAGCCGGTCCGGCCGCCGACCCACTCGCCGCCGCACGTGATCAGGCGCAGCTCGGCCGGGCCCGAGTCGCCGTAGACCCGGGCGGCGGGCAGGTTGGCCTTGTCGAAGTACTCGACGCTGTCCACCGTGAAGGTCACCACGCTGCGGTCCGCGCGGGTCACCTGGATCCGGGCGCCCGGCTTGAGCGAGCGCAGCCGGTAGAAGACGGCCGGGCCGCTCTTGGTGTCGACGTGGCCCACGATGATCGCCCGGCCCGGGTCGCCGGGCACCGCTCCCCTGTCGTACCAGCCGGTCTGGTCGTGCTCGGTCAGCGGCGGCACCGCCACCGAGCCGTCCTTCGCCTGCCCGACCGGGGTGACCGGCGCGTTGACCTTGATGGCCGGCACCGCCAGGCGTACCGGCCGGCTCGCCGGCTTGCGGACCGGGGCGGCGGCACTCACCGCGGGCGCGGCGACGCTCGATTCTCCTGACTCGGCGGACGCGTCGGCGAAGTCGAACGGCCCGGCCGTGCGGCCCAGGCCGGCCCCGGTGGCGAACACGCCGACCAGCACCAGCACCACCGCGAGGGGCTTCGACCAGGAGCCCCGGCCTCGGTCTCGTCCGCCTGGCGACGCCGGTGGCGGTTCGACAGGCGGCGGCCCGGCGGGGCGTGGGCGCAGGGCCGGCGGCCCAGCCGGTGGCGGGCTCCACGGTCGCGACGCGGCGGGCGGCGGCATCCACGCCCGCGCCCCGGAGACCGGCACGGCCGGCGATCCGGTGCCGGCGGTCGGTCCGCTCCGGCCGGCCGGGCGAGACGAGCCCGTGAAGGTGTCCGCTCCGTCTCCGTGCGGCGAGCCGGCCCGGCGCGCGGCAGCCGGGGGCGCGACGGCCGGGGGCGCGACGGCCGGGTCGGCCCTGGAGAACCGGGCCGCCTCGGTGGGCGGTGCGGCGGGCGGGCCATTCCGGGACGGGCGGGCCGCGTCCGTGGGTGGCGCGGCGGGCGGGGGCAGGGCGAGGAACGGCCAGCCGGAGCGCCGGGATCCGGCGGGCGGCGGCGGGACGAAGTGCTCGGCCATGACCGGCCTCAGCGTCCGGCGGCGCCGCGGGCCTGCCGGCGGGACGCGGCCACGCCGAGCCCGGCGCCGACCACAGTCACCGCCAGCCCGACGGGCACCAGCAGGCCGCCGAGTCCGGGGCCGGCGGTGCCGCCGAAACCGGTCGCCGGACCACGGCTGGGCAGGTGACTCGGCTGGGGCGGCTGCCGGGTGGGCTGCCCCTGCTTCACCACCTGGAGCATGGTGGAGGCGGTCTCCCCGCCCGGGCATTCCAGCTTGACCCGGTAGTTGCCGGGCCGGGTGCGCTCGTGCACCATCGGCGTGGCGGTGAGCAGGCCGCGCTGCGGCTGCACCTGGATCTTGCCGAACGCGTCCGAGGTGACGATCGCCGGTACGGAGTTGTCCCGGCAGCTCGCCCGGATGCCGACCAGGTAGCCGGGCGAGACGGTGCCCGGGGTGACCTCCACGAAGATCACATCGGCCGGGGGCTGTTCCGGCACCGGCTCGGCGGCGCGCGGCGCGGCCTGGGCGGGCCCGGCGCCGGCCAGCGGGGCGGCGCACGCGGCGAGGGCGACCAGCAGCGCCTCACGTACCCTGAACGACCCCATGACCCCTCCCGGCGTACGGGATGAATCCTCTCACCCCCGGCCGCACATCACATCCGATCCGGGTCGCGTAGGCTCGGATCGCTGTGACCCTCACCGACATCGCCGCCGGCCGCATCCGTACCTTCCATCCGCGTCGCGGACGGATGAGCGAGCGGCAGCGCGACGCGCTCACCCGGCTCTGGCCCGCGTACGGCCTCGAGATCGCCGCCCTCGACGGGCCGTGCGATCCGACGGCGCTGTTCGGACGACGGGCGCCACTGGTGCTGGAGATCGGCTCCGGCATGGGCGACGCCACCGCCGCCATGGCGGCGGCCGACCGGGACCGACACTATCTGGCGGTCGAGGTCCACACGCCGGGAATCGCCAACCTGCTCGACCTGGTCGAACGCCACGGTCTGGACAACGTGCGGGTGGCCGAGGGGGATGCGCTGGACCTGGTCCGGGCCATGCCGGAGGGCTGCCTGGACGCGGTGCACGTCTTCTTCCCGGACCCGTGGCCGAAGACCCGCCACCACAAGCGGCGGATCATCGCGCCCGCGCACGTGGCGCTGCTGCGGTCCCGGCTGGCGCCGGGCGGCACGCTGCACTGCGCGACGGACTGGGCCGAGTACGCCGAGTCGATGCGCGAGACGCTCACCGCCGACCCGGAGCTGGTCGACGTGTACGGCGGCTACGCGCCGCGCCCGGCGCACCGGCCGGTGACGAAGTTCGAACGGCGCGCGCTGACCGCCGGCCGGGAGGTCTTCGACCTGATCCACCGGCGGCGCTGAACCCGGTTGGCGCGGCGCGGTGGGATCCAGGCACGATGGGAGCCGCCATGACTCTCACCGCCGCGCTGCCGAAGACCGCCGACCCCGACACCCTCTACGACGCGTTCGCCTCCTGGGCGTCCGAGCGCGGCCTGGACCTCTATCCCCATCAGGAGGAGGCGGTCATCGAGATCGTCTCCGGCGCGAACGTGATCATGAATACGCCGACCGGCTCGGGCAAGAGCCTGGTGGCGATCGCGGCGCACTTCGCGGCGCTGGCCGACGACCGGACGACCTTCTACACCGCGCCGATCAAGGCGCTGGTCTCGGAGAAGTTCTTCGCGCTCTGCGAGGTCTTCGGCGCGGAGAACGTCGGCATGCTCACCGGCGACGCCAGCGTCAACGCGGACGCGCCGATCATCTGCTGCACCGCGGAGATCCTGGCCAACCTGGCGCTGCGCGAGGGCCGCCGCGCCGACGTCGGCCAGGTGATCATGGACGAGTTCCACTTCTACGCCGAACCGGACCGGGGCTGGGCGTGGCAGGTGCCGCTGATCGAGCTGCCGCAGGCCCAGTTCGTGCTGATGTCGGCCACGCTCGGCGACACCACCCGCTTCGTCGACGACCTGACCCGGCGCACCGGGCGGCCGACCGCCGTCGTCCGCTCGGCCGAGCGGCCGGTCCCGCTCCTCTTCTCGTACGCGACCACGCCGCTGCACGAGACGCTGGAGGAGCTGCTGGAAACCAGGCAGGCCCCGGTGTACGTCGTGCACTTCACCCAGGCCGCCGCGCTGGAACGCGCCCAGGCGCTGATGAGCGTGAACGTCTGCACCCGCGCCGAGAAGGACATGATCGCGAGTGCGATCGGCAACTTCCGGTTCACCTCCGGCTTCGGCAAGACGCTGTCCCGGCTGGTCCGGCACGGCATCGGCGTGCACCACGCCGGCATGCTCCCGAAGTACCGCCGCCTGGTGGAGACGCTCGCCCAGGCCGGCCTGCTCAAGGTCATCTGCGGTACCGACACGCTCGGCGTCGGCATCAACGTGCCGATCCGTACCGTGCTGTTCACCGGCCTCTCAAAGTACGACGGGGTGCGCACCCGGCTGCTCAAGGCGCGCGAGTTCCACCAGATCGCCGGCCGGGCCGGTCGGGCCGGATTCGACACGCTGGGCCGGGTCGTGGTGCAGGCCCCCGAGCACGTGATCGAGAACGAGAAGGCCCTCGCGAAGGCCGGCGACGACCCGAAGAAGCGCCGCAAGGTGGTGAAGAAGAAGCCGCCGGAGGGTTCGATCGGCTGGGGCGAGCCGACGTTCCAGCGCCTCGTCGAGGCCGAGCCGGAACCGCTCACCTCCAGCTTCCAGGTCAGCCACTCGATGCTGCTGAACGTGATCGGCCGCCCCGGCGACGCCTTCGCCTCGATGCGGCACCTGCTCACCGACAACCACGAGGACCCGGCCGCCCAGCGCCGGCACATCCGCCGGGCCATCGCCATCTACCGGGCGCTGCGGGCCGGCGGCGTGGTCGAGGAGCTGCCCGAGCCGGACGAGACAGGCCGCCGGGTGCGGCTCACCGTCGACCTCCAGCTCGACTTCGCGCTCAACCAGCCGCTGTCACCGCTGGCGCTGGCCACCATCGAGCTGCTCGACCGCGAGTCCCCGTCGTACGCGCTCGACGTGCTCAGCGTGATCGAGTCGATCCTGGACAACCCCCGCCAGGTGCTCTCCGCGCAGCAGTTCAAGGCCCGCGGCGAGGCGGTCGCCGCGATGAAGGCCGAGGGCATCGAGTACGAGGCCCGCCTGGAACTGCTCGACGAGGTGACCTGGCCCAAGCCGCTCGCCGAGCTGCTGGAGTCCGCGTACGAGATGTACCGGCAGGGCCACCCGTGGGTCGCAGACCACCAGCTCTCCCCCAAGTCCGTGGTCCGGGACATGTACGAGCGGGCCATGACGTTCCCCGAGTACGTCCAGTTCTACGGCCTGTCCCGCTCCGAGGGGCTGGTGCTGCGCTACCTCGCCGACGCGTACAAGACGCTGCGGCAGACCGTCCCCGAGGACGCCAAGACCGAGGAGCTGGTCGACCTCATCGAGTGGCTGGGCGAGCTGGTCCGCCAGGTCGACTCCAGCCTGATCGACGAGTGGGAGCGGCTGCGCAACCCGTCGGACGTGGCCGAGGTGGCCGCCTCGCTGGACGACCGGCCGCCGGCGGTGACGCGCAACGCGCGGGCGTTCCGGGTGCTGGTGCGCAACGCGATGTTCCGCCGCGTCGAGCTGGCCGCGCTGCGCCGCTGGGACCTGCTCGGCGAGCTGGACGCCGGGGACGGCTGGAACGCCGACGCCTGGGCCGACGCGCTGGAGCCGTACTTCGAGACGTACGACTCGATCGGGGTGGGGCCGGACGCGCGAGGGCCGGCGCTGCTGATGATCGAGCAGGGCCGCGAGAGGTGGACCGTACGGCAGATCCTGGACGACCCGGACGGCGACCACGACTGGGGCATCAGCGCCGAGATCGACCTCGCCGCCTCGGACGAGACCGGCGCGGCGGTGGTCCGGGTGACAGACGTCGGCCAGCTCTAGGACTACGCGAAAAAGGGCCGCCCGGGATGTCCGGGCGGCCCTTTTCGTTCCCTGGGCGATGTCAGACCCGTCGATTAGAATGTATGTACTAATCCAGTCGTTGACCTGGGAGGACGCCCGTGACCGCGCCCACCTCCGCCGCCCCTGTCACCCCCTATGCCACCCTCCTCGGCTTCACCCGGTACGTCGACCGCACCGGCCCCACGAAGGCCACCTTCGTCGGCGGGCTGCGCCGCCAGCGGGCCAGCCGGCACGGCTTCAACCCGCACGGCCAGTTCGTCAAGGCACTCAAGGCCGACGTCGCGTTCCACACCGGCGGCACGCATCTCGCGCAGGTCGCCGACCTGGTCAAGCCGCGCTGGCGCCCGCTCTACGAGGCGCTGGTGCCGGGCGCGACCCGCTGGTTGCACTCGCTCGGCGAGCCGGCCGGCGTCGACCTGGCGCAGACCCGTGACGCGCTGGCCATGCTGGGCGACCTGCCCGTGAAGATCAACCCGCAGTTCGGTGTGCGCTTCGCCGACGGCCGGGCCGAGGCGATCCGGCTGCACTTCGACGAGGCGCCGCCGAGCGAGGAGGCGACCCTGGCCACGCTGCACCTGATGGCCCGGCACATGGACGCGGTGCTGCCGCACGCCGAGCCGGTCCTCGTCGACGTGCGGCGCGGCGAGGCGCACCGGATGCCCGCCGACGTCAAGCCGGAGCCGATCGAGCAGTGGCTGGCCGGTGAGGCCGCCGCCTTCCGCGCCATCTGGTCCACCGCCGCCTGACCTGGCGCAGCGAACGGCCGCCCTCGCCCGAGGGCGGCCGTTCGTCGTGGCCGGAGTCCGGTGAGGACGCTTTTCCTCCACCTGGCCGGAACAGGTGGCATATGTGGGCAATCATTGGGAACAGCCCGGCATGGCTGTCGACTCCACGAACGTCCGTCGCCACCGCGACCGGACCGATCGGGGCGCGCGCCGATGCTGACGCTCGCCCCACCGCGTCGCCGCCGCCTGGCCGAGTCGGTCGGCGCGGCGCCGGCCGCCCCGCGTCCCTACGGCACCGACCCGGAAACGGCCGGCAAGGTCGCCGACACGGTCCAGAGCAAGCTCGCCTGACCTCGCCGCGCCGCCCCGCGCGGCGGCCGCGCGGCACGAACCCGCCTGATCCGTCTCGTTCCGTCGCTCGTCAAGGAGCAGCAGTGGTCACGAACGACTCACCTGTCGCGTCTCCGCTACGGACCGCCCGCGCCCCGCGCCCGGTACGTGGCCGGCTCATCCTGCTCGGGCCCGCCTTCGTGGCGGCGGTCGCGTACGTCGATCCCGGCAACTTCGCCACCAACTCCACGGCCGGGGCCCGGTACGGATACCTGCTGGTCTGGGTGGTGGTCGCGGCGAACCTGGCCGCCATGCTGGTGCAGACGCTCACCGCCAAGCTCGGTCTGGCCACCGGGCGCAGCCTGCCCGAACTGTGCCGGGAACACCTGCCCCGGCCGCTCAACCGGGTCATGTGGGCGCAGGCCGAACTGGTCGCCATGGCCACCGACCTGGCCGAGGTGATCGGCGGGGCGGTCGCGCTCTACCTGCTGTTCGGCGTACCGCTGCTGCCCGGCGGCCTGATCATCGGCACCGCCTCGTTCGCGATCCTGGCGCTGCGCGCCAGGGGCTTCCGCACGTTCGAGATCGCCATCGCGGTGCTGCTCGGCGTGATCGTGCTGGCGTTCGCGGTCAACCTGGTCAGCGCGCAGCCGGACGCCTCCGCCGCCGCGGCCGGGCTGCTGCCCCGGATGCAGGGCACCGACAGCATGCTGCTCGCCGCCGGCATCCTGGGCGCGACGGTGATGCCGCACGTCATCTACGTGCACTCGGCGCTGACCCCGAACCGCCTGCCGGCCGAGGGCGAGGCGCAGCGGCGGGTGATCGCCAAGGGCCTGCGAATCGACGTGCTCATCGCGCTGGGCATCGCCGGCGCGGTCAACCTGGCCATGCTGCTGGTGGCCGCGAGCAGCTTCCACGGCACCTCGATCCCCGGCACCGACACCCTCGAAGGCGTGCACGCCGGGCTCGCCACCGCGCTCGGCACGGCGGCGGCGGTCGGCTTCGCGGTCGCCCTGCTCCTGTCCGGCCTGGCCTCCACGAGCGTCGGCACGTACGCCGGTGAGATCATCATGCAGGGCTTCCTGCGCCGCCGGATCCCGCTGCTGGTCCGCCGGATGATCACACTGCTGCCCGCGCTGGCGGTGCTCGCGATCGGCGTCGACCCGACCCGCGCGCTGGTGCTGTCCCAGGTGGTGCTGAGCTTCGGCATCCCGTTCGCGCTGATCCCGGTCGTGCTGTTCACCCGCCGCCGGGACATGATGGGCGCCCTGGTCAACCGGCGGGCCACCACCGCCACCGCGGTGGCGATCACCGCTTTCGTGGTGGCGCTCAACGGGTTCCTGCTCTGGCAACTGGTGGCCTGAACACACCGCGCCCGTCCGGCCGGCGACGGCGGGACGGGCGCTGGTGTATCGGGGCTCAGGCGGCCAGGTGCTTCTCCAGGTCGTCCAGGATCTTGTTGGCGGCGCCCACGCCGATGCCGGTCATCCAGATCTCGTCGGAGACCACGTGCGCCTTGCCGGCCTTGACCGCGGACAGGCCCTTCCACAGCGTTCCGCCGGTGACCTTGGCCTGCTCGGCGGCGGCCTTCTCGCCGTACGCGGTCACGAACACCACGTCACCGTCGGCCTCGGCGATGCGCTCCGGGCTGACCCGGTCCATCCGCTTGTCCTCCTTGTCGGCGAGCATCTGCCGCTCGGGGCGGCCCAGGCCGGTGTCGCCGACGACGATGCCGGAGAACGAGTCCGGCCCGTACAGGCGGATCTCGGTCGGCATGAAGCGCACGATGGAGACCTTGCGGGAGGAGGCGTCGCCGAGCTTCGCGCCGAAGTCCTTCGCCCGCTTCTCGTACTCGGCCAGCAGGTCCTTGGCCTGCTGCTCCTTGCCCAGCGCCGCGCCGTCGAGGAGGAAGTTCTCCTTCCAGGTGACGCCGACCTTCTCGGTGAACACGGTCGGGGCGATCTTGGCCAGTTCGTCGTAGAACTTCTCCTGGCGGAACTTGCTGCCCAGGATCAGGTCCGGGTTGAGCGCGTTGATCGCCTCCAGGTCCGGCTCGGTGAGCACGCCGACCTCGGTGATGCCGGCGAGCTTGTCCGCGCCGAAGTAGGTGGGCCAGCTCTTCGCCTCACCGGCGGTCGCCGCGCCGACCGGGGTCACGCCCAGCGACAGCGCGGTATCGATCTTGTCGGTGTCGAGCACGACCACACGCTTCGGCTCGGCGGGGACCTTCGTGGTGCCCATGGCGTGGGTGATCTCCCGGGTCTCCCCGGTGCCGGTGCCGGCGACGGGGTCGCTCTCCCCGCATGCGGTGAGGCCGACCCCGAGAGCGAGGGCGGCGGTGAGTGCGACGGCGAGACGACGCATGAGGTTCCTTTCGGTGGTGCGGGTCGGCGCGCTCAGGCGTCGCCGACGGGGGCGCCGGCCGTGGCCGGCGTGCCGGCCGGAGCGGCCGAGGTCTGGGTGGGCGCGGTCTGGGCCGGAGCGGCGTGGGTGGACCCGGTCTGGGTGAGGGCCGGCACCACGAGCGGGGCGCCGCTGACCGGGCAGGGCACGACCACGCAGTCCAGGCCGAACACGTCGCGGACCAGGTCCGCGGTGAGGATCTCGCGCGGCTCGCCGGCGGCCACCACCGCGCCGTCACGCATGGCGATCAGGTGGTCCGCGTAGCGGGCCGCCTGGTTGAGGTCGTGCAGCACGGCCACCACGGTCCGGCCCCGCTCGGCGCGCAGCCGGTGCAGCAGGTCCAGCACCTCGACCTGGTGAGCCAGGTCGAGGAACGTGGTCGGCTCGTCCAGCAGCAGCGCGTCGGTGTCCTGGGCGAGCGTCATGGCGATCCACACCCGCTGGCGCTGCCCGCCGGAGAGCGTGTCCACCGCGCGGTCGGCCAGCGCGCTGACGTCGGCCAGCCGCATGGCCTCCTCGACCGCCAGCCCGTCCTCGGCCGACCACTGACGCCACCAGCGCTGGTAGGGCTGACGGCCCCGGCCGACCAGGTCGGCCACGGTGATCCCCTCCGGGACCAGCGGGCTCTGCGGCAGGACACCGAGCCGCCGGGCCACGTCGCGGGTGGGCAGGTCCCGGATCGCCGCGCCGTCGAGCAGCACCGCGCCGCGCCGGGGAGTGAGCAGCCGGGCCATCGTGCGCAGCAGCGTCGACTTGCCGCAGGCGTTCGGGCCGACGATCACGGTGAACGTGTCGGCCGGCAGGTCGAGGTCAAGTCCGTCCAGCACGGTGCGGCCCTCGTAGCCGACGACCAGGTCGCGGGTGGACAGCAGCGCGGTCACGACCGCCTCCCTCGGGTGCGCAGCAGCACGAAGATCAGGTACGGCCCGCCGATCGCGGCGGTCAGCACACCGGCCGGCAGTTGGGTGGGTGCCAGCAGCCGGCGGGCGCCCAGGTCGGCGAGGACCAGCAGCAACGCGCCCAGCAGCGCGGCGCAGAGCAACGGCGGGCGCTCGGCGCGGACCAGCCGGCGGGCCACCTGCGGGGCCACCAGCGCGACGAAGTCGACGGCGCCGACCTGGGCGGTCACCATGGCGGCAGCCAGTACGCCGGTGCCGGCCAGCCCCATGCGCCGGGCCACCGGCCGCAGGCCGATCCCCCGCGCGGTGTCGTCGTCGAGCGCGCTGCTGCGCAGCGCCCACCCGGCCCAGAGCAGCACCGGCAGCAGCACGGCGAGCGTGCCGGCGATCCAGGCCGCCTCGCTCCACCCCTTGCCGGCGAGCGTGCCGATCAGCCAGATCTGCGCGCGCAGCCCGTCGATCGGGTCGGCGGTGAGCATGACCACCTCGATCAGCGCCCGGAACGCGAACGCCACAGCCACACCCGCCAGCACGAACCGCTGAGCCGCGAGGCCGTGCCGGGCGCCGAGCGCGAACACGGCCACCGCGGCGGCCAGGCCGCCGAGCAGCGCCGCCGGCGCCACCAGCACCGCCGCCGCGCCGCTGGTCAGCGCGATCGTCGCGGCCAGCCCGGCACCCTGGGTGACACCGATGACGTCGGGGCTCGCAAGCGGGTTGCGGGCCACGCTCTGGATGAGCGTGCCGGCCACGCCGAAGGCCGCCCCGGCCACCGCCGCGAGGACCGCGCGAGGCAGTCGCAGGTCGCGCACCACGAGGTCGTACGGGGTGCCGGCGCCGGAGAGCGACCGCACCACGTCGACCGGGGCGACGTACGGCGTACCCAGGGACAGGCTGACCACCACCGCGACGCAGAGCAGCACGAACAGAACAAGCGCCACGACAAGGGGCCGCCACCGGAACGGCACCACCACCGCCCCGACCCGCAACACCCCACGCCCGGGGCCGCCACGCCCACTCCGCTGATCTTGCACTTTGGGCCCCCGAGATGCCGGGATCACCCTTTTCGCCGGGGCAGCAAGTGCAAGATCGCCGGAGCCCGGAGCGGGGGAGGGGGCGGGGTGGTGGGTGGTCATGTGGTCACCGTCTTGGCTCGGTGGACCAGGAAGGCCAGGAGCGGGGCGCCGAGCAGGGCAGTGATGATGCCGGCGGGGATCTCGCCGGGCGGGGAGACGAGACGGCCGGCCACATCGGCAGCGAGCAGCAGCGCGGGACCGAGCAGCGCGGCGACCAGGAGCGTCCACCGCTGGTCCGCGCCGACCAGTGCCCGGGCCAGGTGCGGCACCGCCAGCCCGACGAACGCGATCGGCCCGGCGGCGGCCACCGCCGCGCCGGTGAGCAGCACGCCACCGGCCCCGGCGGCGAGCCGGACCAGGGCGACCCGGTGCCCGAGCCCCCGGGCCACGTCGTCGCCGAGCGCGAGCGCGTCCAGGCCGCGGGCGGCGAGCGCGGCCAGCAGCACCCCGGCCACCACGAACGGCAGCACCTGCCCGGCGACGGCGACGCCCCGGCCGGTCAGCCCGCCGACCACCCAGAAGCGGTACTCCTCGAACGTGCGGGCGTCGATGGTGAGCAGCGCGTACACCATGGCGCCGAGACCGGCGTCGAGCGCGGCGCCGACCAGCGCGAGGGTGACCGGGCTGGCGCCCTCGCGGGTGCGGTTGGCGATGGCGAACACGAGCAGCCCGGCGAGCAGCGCGCCGGCGATGCCGAACCAGACGTACCCGGCGAGCGTGCCCACACCGAACACGGCGATGGCCAGCACCACCCCGAACGACGCCCCGGCGCTGATACCGAGGATGCGCGGCTCGGCCAGCGGGTTGCGGGTGACCGCCTGGAACAGCACGCCGGCCAGCGCCAGCGCCAGGCCGACGACGAGCCCGAGGGCGGTACGCGGCAGCCGCAGTTCCCGGACCACGACGCTGGCGTCGCCGCCGTCCGGGGCCACCAGCGCGTGCCACACCTGGTCGACGGGAAGGTGCCGGCTGCCGAGCGCCAGGCTGGCGAGCAGCGCCAGCAGGAGCAGGAGCGCCGCCGCCACGGTGACCGCGACGCGGCGGACGGTGCCGCGGCGGACGGGAGTCCCGGCCCGCGCGGGCCGGACGGCGACGGTGGTCACGAGAGAGATTCGCCTTCCGATTAGGTGCGCCTTACCTTAGCTGACCAGGTAAGGCGAACCTAAGCGGGCGCTGTCGATGGGGTTGCGCCTCCACCGGGGGGAGGCGCGATGGTGGTCGGCATGGACGGTGCGGAGCGCTACTCGATCGGTGACCTGGCCCGGCGGACCGGGCTGCCGGTGAAGACCATCCGGTTCTGGTCCGACAGCGGCATCGTGCCGCCCACCGACCGGGGACCGGCCGGCCACCGGCGCTACGACGCGGCGGCGGTGGCCCGGCTCGACCTGGTGCGGACGTTGCGCGAACTGGGTGTGGACCTGCCCACCGTGCGCCGGGTGGTGACGCGCGAGGTCACCCTGCCCGAGGTCGCCTCGGCGCACGCGGACGCGCTGACCGCGCAGATCCGCCTGCTGCGGACGCGCCGCGCGGTGCTGACCGTGATCGCCCGGCGCGGGGCCACGCCGTCCGAGGCGGACCTGCTGCACCGGCTGGCCGGCCTGGCCGCACGGGAGCGACGGCGGCTGGTCGACGAGTTCCTCGACGCGGCGTTCGGGGGCTTGAGCGAGCCGGCGTTCGCGGGCATCCGCCGGTCGCTCACGCCGGAGCTGCCGGACGATCCGGACGACGGCCAGATCGAGGCGTGGGCGGAGCTGGCCGAGCTGGCCCTGGACCCGTCCTTCCGGGCCGGGCTGTGCCGGCTGGCCGAGCAGCACGCGGCCGATCGGGCCGGCGTCGAGGGCGTACGCCGGGACGTGGTCACAGTGATCCGGGAGGAGGTGGCCCCGGCGCTCGCCGACGGCGTCGAACCGGCCTCGCCCGGGGCCGACCCGGTCCTGGCCCGGGCGGCGAGCCGGTACGCACGGCTCTGCGACGTGCCGGACGACGCCGACCTGCGCCTCCGGATGCTGGACCGGTTGCGGACCGCGCGCGATCCCCGCCGGGAGCGGTACCTGGAACTGCTCTGCGTGGTCAACGGCTGGCCACCGGCCGAGAGCCTGGCACCGGTGCTGGACTGGTCGATCCGGGCACTGTGCGCCCGGCAGCCCCTAGCCTGAGGGCATGCGATTCGACAGGCACACAGTGGTGCTCCTGGTCCGCCCGGACGACGCGCCCGAGCTGCCACAGGACGCCCTCGACCGGATTCAGGACGCCCACCTGGCGCACCAGGCCGGGCTGGTGGAGCAGGGCGCGGTACTCGCGGCCGGACCGTTCCTGGACGGCGACGACGAGCGGATCCGCGGCTTCGCGGTGCTGTCCGTCGACCCGCAGATGGCCCGTGAGCTGTACGCGAACGACCCGGCCGTCCGGGCGGGACGGCTGGTCGCGCGGGTGAGCAGCTGGATGGTGCCGGAGGGTCAGGTCCGCTTCGAGCTGGTGCCGGTCCCCCGCTCGATGCTGGAGGCCGCGGCCGGCGACTGAGGCGGGTCAGTCCTCCGTTGCCTGCCGGCTGCCCGGCACCACGGGCGTCGGCCAGACCCCGGCGCGGGCGGCCACCGGCACCTCGACCTGGTGGTCGGACCAGACGTACGTCTCGGGCAGCAGGTCGGCGATCGGGATGGCGCGCAGCCCGTCGGGCGGGCCGAGGATCACCTTTATCGACGGGAAGTAGTCGAGCAGCACCTGACGGCAGCGCCCGCACGGCGGAATGACGCCCCGCCCCCGGTCCCCCACCGCGACGATCGCCTCCAGCTCGCCCGCGCCCTGGGTCGCGGCGGCGCCGAGGGCCACCACCTCGGCGCACGGGCCGCCGGTGAAGTGGTAGACGTTCACGCCGCTGAACACCCGGCCGTCGGTGCTGCGTACGGCGGCGGCGACTGTGTGGTTGTCGCTGCGGCAGCGCAGCTTCGCGACGGCGGTGGCGGCCTGCACGAGCGCCCGGTCGGTGTCCCGCATGATCATCCCCGCCCCTCGTCGGCCTCGTCCGTCGGCCTCGTCGGCGGCAACCTTATCCGGCGGGGACGGCCCGGCCGGGGAGGGCACGCCCAGCGCCGGTAACCCGGGAGCGGTCCGCCGCGCGGCTGCCTATCCTTGGCGACGACATGCAGAATCCAGCCGTACCCGCCGCCCCTGAGACCGCCCGCGACCTGCACCGCCGCCTCGCCCCCCTGATGTTCCGCGACCAGCGGCGGCTCCAGCGGCGGCTCGACGGCGTGCGCAAGCTGCGCGACCCGCAGCGGCGGGAGGCGGCGCTGGCCGAGATCGCGGCCGACGTGGCCCGGGCCGAGGCGCGGCTCCAGGCCCGCCGCGCGGCAGTGCCGGCGATCACCTATCCGCCGCAGTTGCCGGTCAGCGAGCGCAAGGACGACATCGCCGCCGCGATCCGCGACCACCAGGTGGTGATCGTGGCCGGTGAGACCGGTTCCGGGAAGACCACCCAGCTGCCCAAGATCTGCCTGGAGCTGGGGCGCGGGATCACCGGCCTGATCGGGCACACCCAGCCCCGCCGGCTGGCGGCCCGCACCGTCGCCGACCGGATCGCCGACGAGCTCGGCACCGAGCTGGGCGACGTGGTCGGCTACAAGGTGCGCTTCACCGACCAGGTGGGCGACAACAGCCTGGTCAAGCTGATGACCGACGGCATCCTGCTGGCCGAGTTGCAGACCGACCGGATGCTGCGGCAGTACGACACGCTGATCATCGACGAGGCGCACGAACGCAGCCTCAACATCGACTTCATCCTCGGCTACCTCAGGCAGCTCCTGCCCCGCCGGCCCGACCTCAAGGTCGTCATCACCTCGGCGACCATCGAGACGGACCGGTTCGCGAAGCACTTCGCCGACGCCGCGGGCGAGCCGGCGCCGGTGGTCGAGGTGTCCGGGCGTACGTACCCGGTGGAGGTCCGCTACCGGCCGCTGGTCGAGGTCACCGAGGCCGAGGAGGAGGACGAGGCCGACGAGGAGAACGTCCGGGACCAGATCCAGGCCATCGGCGACGCGGTCGAGGAGCTGGCCGCCGAGGGGCCGGGCGACATCCTGGTGTTCCTCAGCGGCGAGCGGGAGATCCGGGACACCGCCGACGCGCTCGGCAAGCTGGTGCAGTCCAAGCGGTCGCTGCTCGGCACCGAGATCCTGCCGCTGTACGCCCGGCTCTCCACCGCCGAGCAGCACCGGGTCTTCGCCGCGCACTCCAACCGCCGGGTGGTGCTGGCCACGAACGTCGCGGAGACCTCGCTGACGGTGCCCGGCATCAAGTACGTGGTGGATCCGGGCACCGCGCGGATCTCCCGCTACTCCAGCCGGCTCAAGGTGCAGCGGCTGCCGATCGAGCCGGTCTCGCAGGCCAGCGCCAACCAGCGCAAGGGCCGCTGCGGGCGTACCTCGGACGGCATCTGCATCCGCCTCTACGACGAGCAGGACTTCACCTCCCGCCCCGAGTTCACCGACCCGGAGATCCTGCGCACCAACCTGGCCTCGGTCATCCTCCAGATGACGTCGATCGGGCTCGGCGACGTGGCGGCGTTCCCGTTCATCGACCCGCCGGACCGGCGCAACGTCACCGACGGCGTCAACCTGCTGCACGAGCTGGGCGCGCTCGACCCGGCCGAGTCCGACCCGGCGAAGCGGCTCACCGCGCTGGGGCGGCGGCTGGCGCAGCTCCCGGTCGACCCCCGGCTGGCCCGGATGGTCCTCGAAGGCGAGCGCAACGGCTGCGCCACCGAGGTGGTGGTGATCGCCGCCGCGCTGTCCATCCAGGATCCGCGCGAACGCCCGGTCGACAAGCAGGCCCAGGCCGACCAGGCGCACGCCCGGTTCGCCGACAAGGAGTCCGACTTCGTCGCGTACCTGAACCTGTGGCGCTACCTGCGGGAGAAGCAGCGGGAGCTGTCGTCGGGCGCGTTCCGCCGGATGTGCAAGGCCGAATACCTCAACTACCTTCGGGTACGCGAGTGGCAGGACATCGTCAGCCAGTTGCGCCAGGTGTTGCGTACCGCCGACAAGGGTGAGGGCCGGCGCGGCGCCGGCGCCGACCTGCCGGAGGAGATCGACACCCCGAAGGTGCATCAGTCGCTGCTGCCCGGCCTGCTGTCGCACCTCGGTCTCAAGGACGCGCAGAAGCACGAATACCTGGGCGCGCGGGGCGCGAAGTTCGCGATCTTCCCCGGGTCCGCGCTGTTCAAGAAGCCGCCGCGCTGGGTGATGGCCGCCGAGCTGGTGGAGACGTCCCGGCTGTGGGGCCGGGTGGCCGGCCGGGTCGAGCCGGAATGGGTCGAGCCGCTCGCGCAGCACCTGGTCAAGCGCAGCTACAGCGAGCCGCACTGGGAGAAGAGGCAGGCCGCGGTGATGGCCTACGAGAAGGTCACGCTGTACGGCATCCCGCTCGTCACCTCCCGCAAGGTGAACTTCGGGCGGATCGACGCAGGTCTGAGCCGGGAGCTGTTCATCAGGCACGCCCTGGTCGAGGGCGACTGGCAGACCCACCACCAGTTCTGGCGGGACAACCAGAAGCTGCTGACCGAGATCGAGGAGCTGGAGAACCGGGCCCGGCGCCGCGACATCCTGGTCGACGACGAGACCATCTTCGCCTTCTACGACCAGCGCATCCCCGCCGACGTGGTCTCCGGCCGGCACTTCGACTCGTGGTGGAAGAAGACCCGCCGGGAGCGGCCCGACCTGCTCACGTTCACCCGTGAACTGCTCGTCAACGACGGCCGGGGCGGGGTGGACGAGGAGGACTTCCCCGACGAGTGGCGGGCCGACGGCGTGACGCTGCCGCTGACGTACACGTTCGACCCGACAGTGCCCACCGACGGCGTCACAGTGGACATCCCGCTGCCGCTGCTCAACCAGGTGCCGGCGGAGAGCTTCGACTGGCAGGTGCCGGGGCTGCGCGAGGAGCTGGTGATCGCGCTGATCCGGTCGCTGCCCAAGCCGGTGCGGCGCAACTTCGTGCCGGTGCCCGACTACGCCCGCGCCGCGCTCGCCGCGATCACCCCGGGCGAGGAGCCGCTGCTCGCCGCGCTGACCCGGCAGTTGCGCCGGATGACCGGCGTGACCGTACCGGCGGACGCGTGGGACCTGGGCCGGCTGCCGCCGCACCTGCGGGTCACGTTCCGGGTGCTCGGCGACGACGACAAGCCGGTCGCCGAGGGCAAGGACCTGCCGGCGCTGCAACGCGAGCTGCGCCAGGAGGTACGCCAGGTGGTGGCCGCCGCCGCGCCGGACGTGGCCCGTACCGGGCTGACCGGGTGGTCGATCGGCACCCTGCCGCGCACCATCGAGCAGGTACGCGCCGGCTTCGCGGTGACCGCGTACCCGGCGCTGGTGGACGAGGGCGCGACGGTCGGGGTGAAGGTGTTCGACTCGGCCGCCGAGCAGGAGGCGGCGCACTGGGCGGGCACCCGGCGGCTGCTGCGGCTGACGACGCCGTCACCGGCGAAGTTCCTCCAGGGGCGGCTGAGCAACGAGGCGAAGCTGGCGCTGTCCCGCAACCCGCACGGCAGCGTGCCGGAGCTGATCGAGGACGCGGCCGGGGCGGCGATCGACAAGCTGATCGGCGACGCGGGCGGCCCGGCCTGGGACGCCGAGGGTTTCGCCGCGCTGCGCGACAGGGTGCGCGCGGACCTGGTGGACACCGTGGTCGAGGTGATGGATCGGGTACGCCGGGTGCTCGCTTCCGCGTACGCGGTGGAGCAGCGGCTCGGCGCCACCCGCAACCTCACGGTGGTGGCCGCGCTGGCGGACATCCGCAACCAGCTCACCGGCCTGGTGCACAAGGGTTTCATCACCGAGACGGGGTACGCGCGCCTGCCCGACCTGCTGCGCTACCTGACCGCGATCGAGCGCCGGCTGGACCGGCTTCCCGGCAACCCGCAGCGCGACAAGCAGCAGCAGGACCGGGTCGCCGTGGTGCAGAAGGAGTACCAGGACATGCTGGCCGCGCTGTCTCCGGCCCGGCGCCAGGAGGCGGCGGTCCGCCAGATCCGCTGGATGATCGAGGAGCTGCGGGTGAACGTCTTCGCCCAGGCCCTGGGCACCCCCTACCCGGTCTCCGAGCAACGCATCTACCGAGCCATGGACGACGCCGAGTCCCGCTGACGCCACCCGCCGCGCGCCGCCGCGCTCGTCGATCTTGCACTTGGTGCCCCCGCGCTGGGGCATTCACACCTTTCGCCGGGGCCGAAAGTGCAAGATCGCGCGGGAGAGGGGGCCCTAGAGGGGTTCTACGCCTGGGGGGAGTTCGGCGGTGGCGGTGGCGTCGTGGACGTACTCCAGGAGGATGCGGCGTAGTTCGCGCCCGGCGTGGGTGGGCACCACGTCGCGGCGGCGGGCGACCGCTATGGTCCGGCGGACGCCGGGCGGCACGAGCCGGGTGACCCGGATGCCGGCGCGGCGGGCCACCACGATGCCGGGCACCAGCGCGACGCCGAGCCCGGCCTCGACGAAGCTGAGCACCGCGTCCATCTCCCCGCCGTCGACGGACAGGGTCGGCTCGAAGCCGGCCGCGCGGCAGGCCTGGAGCGTGGCGTCGCGCAGGTCGTAGCCCTCGCGGAACATGACGAGCGGCTGGTCGCGCAGGTCGGTGATGCGCAGCTCGCCGGTGGCCGAGGCGCCCGGCAGCGGGTCGACCGAGGCGACCACCAGGCTCTCCCGCAGGATCGGGTCGGCGCGCAGCCCCGGGTCGGTGCCGGCCGACGGCATGATGATCAGCGCGAGGTCGAGGCCGCCGCGGAGCAGGTCCCGGACGAGGTCCTGCGAGCCACCCTCCTCCACGCGCAGGTCGACGGTGGGGTGCGCGTCGCGGAACCGGCGCAGCACCGGTGGGGCGAGCGAGGTGGCGAGGCTGGGCGTGGCGCCGAGGCGGACCCGGCCGCGCCGCAGCCCCACCAGCTCCTGGACCTCGCGGGTGGCGGTCTCCACGTCGGCCAGGATCCGTTTGGCCAGCGGCAGCAACACCTCGCCGGCCGCGGTGAGCCGGATGTTGCCCCTTACCCGCTCGAACAGCGGGGCTCCCAGGTCGGTCTCCAGCGCGTGAATTTGCTTACTCAACGAGGGCTGGGTTATGCCGACAAGATCGGCCGCCTGGGTGAAATGTCGTACTTCGGCGACCGCTACGAAGTACCGGAGCTGATGGAGCTGCATCACCATAGCTTACGGCTATCGATGCTGCGATTTCGATGCATTGGACGCCTGATCGAAGTGCTCCTAGCGTCGACCGCGTGGTAATCACGAAAACTCGGTCGCCCATCCGCTCGAACGTCGGCCTCAAGGCCGTCATGGCGGTGACGGGCATCATTCTTGTGCTGTTCCTGATCGCCCACATGGTCGGCAACCTGAAGATCTTCACGGGCGAGACGTCGTTCGACCACTACGCGCACTGGCTGCGGGACATCGGCACGCCGCTGCTGCCGACGACCTGGTTCCTGTGGATCCAGCGCACGGTGCTCACCGCCGCGGTCGTCGGGCACATCGGCGCGGCCACCGTGCTCGCGATGCGGTCCCGGGCCGCCCGCCCGGTCCGGTACGCGCACCGCCGCAAGATCCACGTGAACTACGCGGCCCGCACGATGCGCTGGGGTGGTGTGATCATCCTGCTCTTCGTGATCTACCACATCCTCGACCTGACCACGGGTCACCTGAACCCGCAGGGCGACCCGTCCAACCCGTACGGCAACGTGGTCGCGGGCTTCGCGCCGGAGCGCTGGTACGTCACGCTCTTCTACACCCTCGCGCTGGTGACCCTCGGCTTCCACCTGCGCCACGGCGCCTTCAGCGCGTTCCGCAGCCTCGGCCAGCAGACGCCGAAGGGCGAGCGCCGGGCTCGGATCGCCGCGCTCGTCTTCGCCGTCGCGCTGGTCGGCGGCTACCTGCTGGTCCCGTTCGCCGTGATCACCGGATTGGTGTCCTGACATGGATCTCTACACCGAAGGCGACCCGATCGCCGACACCCGGGCCCCGGACGGCCCGATCGAGACGCGGTGGGAGCGCCACCGCTTCGAGATGAAGCTGGTCAACCCGGCCAACCGCCGGAAGATGACGGTGATCGTGGTCGGCACCGGCCTGGCCGGCGGCTCCGCCGCCGCCACGCTGGCCGAGCAGGGCTACCAGGTGCGGTCCTACTGCTACCAGGACAGCCCGCGCCGGGCCCACTCGATCGCCGCGCAGGGCGGCATCAACGCCGCCAAGAACTACCGCAACGACGGCGACTCGGTGCACCGCCTCTTCTACGACACGGTCAAGGGCGGCGACTTCCGCTCCCGTGAGTCGAACGTGCACCGGCTGGCCGAGGTGTCGGTGAACATCATCGACCAGTGCGTGGCCCAGGGCGTGCCGTTCGCCCGCGAATACGGCGGCCTGCTGGACACCCGTTCCTTCGGCGGCGCCCAGGTGCAGCGCACCTTCTACGCCCGGGGCCAGACGGGCCAGCAGCTGCTGCTCGGCGCGTACCAGGCCCTCGAACGGCAGATCGGCCTGGGCAACGTGGAGATGAACGCCCGCCACGAGATGCTCGAACTGGTGATCGTGGACGGCCGGGCACGCGGCATCGTGGTCCGCGACATGGTCACCGGTGAGATCAGCACCGAGATGGCCGACGCGGTCGTGCTCGCCACCGGCGGCTACGGCAACGTCTTCTACCTCTCCACGAACGCCAAGGGCTGCAACGTCACCGCCTCCTGGCGGGCACACCGCAAGGGCGCGTACTTCGCCAACCCCTGCTACACGCAGATCCACCCGACCTGCATCCCGGTCTCCGGCGACCACCAGTCGAAGCTGACCCTGATGAGCGAGTCGCTTCGTAACGACGGCCGGGTGTGGGTGCCCAAGGCCAAGGGCGACCAGCGCAGCCCTCGGGAGATCCCCGAGGACGAGCGGGACTACTACCTGGAGCGGATCTACCCGTCCTTCGGCAACCTGGTCCCCCGCGACATCGCCTCCCGCGCCGCGAAGAACGTCTGCGACGAGGGACGTGGCGTGGGCCCGACCGGCCTCGGCGTCTACCTCGACTTCGCCGACGCGATCAACCGGCTGGGCCGCCAGGCCATCGAGGCCAAGTACGGCAACCTCTTCGAGATGTACGAGCGGATCACCGGCGAGGACCCGTACGAGGTCCCGATGCGGATCTACCCCGCCGTGCACTACACGATGGGCGGCCTCTGGGTCGACTACGACCTCCAGTCGTCGATCCCCGGGCTGTTCGTGATCGGTGAGGCCAACTTCTCCGACCACGGCGCGAACCGGCTCGGCGCCTCGGCGCTGATGCAGGGCCTGGCGGACGGCTACTTCGTGCTGCCGAACACGCTCGCCAACTACCTGGCCTCCTCCGGCCCGCTGGAGAAGGTCGACGCGAGCCACCCCGAGGCGGTCGCGGCGCGTACCGACGTCGAGGACCGGATCAAGCGGCTGCTGGCGATCAACGGCGACCGCACCGTCGACTCGTTCCACCGCGAGCTGGGCCAGATCATGTGGGAGCACTGCGGCATGGAGCGCTCCGAGGCCGGGCTGCGCAAGGCGATCGACGAGATCCGCGCGCTGCGCGAGCAGTTCTGGCAGCGGGTGCGCGTGCCTGGTGACGGCGAGGGCCTGAACCAGTCGCTGGAGAAGGCCGGCCGGGTGGCCGACTTCTTCGAGCTGGCCGAGCTGATGTGCATCGACGCGCTGCACCGCGAGGAGTCCTGCGGCGGCCACTTCCGGGCCGAGCACCAGACCCCGGACGGCGAGGCGCAGCGCGACGACGAGCGGTTCGCCTACGTGGCGGCCTGGGAGTACACCGGCACCGGTGAGCCCGTGCTGCACAAGGAAGACCTGACCTTCGAATACGTCCACCCCACGCAGCGGAGCTACAAGTGAACCTGACCCTGCGCATCTGGCGCCAGACCGGCCCCGAGGACAAGGGTCGGATGGTCACCTACCCGGTGCGGGACGTGTCGCCGGACATGTCCTTCCTGGAGATGCTCGACGTGCTGAACGAGCGGCTGATCCTCGACGGCGAGGAGCCGGTCGCGTTCGACCACGACTGCCGCGAGGGCATCTGCGGCATGTGCAGCCTCATGATCAACGGTGAGGCGCACGGCCCGCAGCGCGGCACCACCGCCTGCCAGCTGCACATGCGGCAGTTCTCCGACGGCGACACGATCGACATCGAGCCGTGGCGGGCCCGGGCCTTCCCGGTCGTCAAGGACCTGGTGGTCAACCGCAACGCGTTCGACCAGATCATCGCGGCCGGCGGTTACGTCACCGCGCCGACCGGCAGCGCCCCGGAGGCGCACTCGGTGCCGGTGCCGAAGGCCGACGCGGACGCGGCGTTCGAGTCGGCGGCCTGCATCGGCTGCGGCGCCTGCGTGGCGGCCTGCCCGAACGGCTCCGGCATGCTGTTCACCGCCGCGAAGATCACCCAGCTCTCGCTGCTGCCGCAGGGCCAGCCGGAGCGCTACACCCGGGTGATCGGCATGGTGGACGCGCACGACGAGGCCGGCTTCGGCGGCTGCACCAACATCGGCGAGTGCGCGGCAGCCTGCCCGAAGGGCATCCCGCTGAACACCATCGGCCGCCTCAACCGGGACTACCTGAAGGCGACCGCCAAGCGCTCCGGCTCCTGACCGGACACCGCACGACAGACGCGACCGCCGCGCCCCGCATCCGCCGGGCGCGGCGGTCGCGCTCGCGCGGGGGTACGCCCCGGCGATTGGTACGGTGAAGCGCCAACCGCGTCACCGTCTCTCCCGGGAGGGCACCCATGGCCCGGACCGCTGCGGCGCAGGCGTCCTCCCCCGAGGCGGGTCACGGCGGACCGGCCGGCCCGCCGGAGTCGCTGCTGGAACGCGCCTTCACCGAGGCGTTGCAGAGCGCCGACGACACCGACGAGGTGGCGACCCGGATCCTCGACGCGGCCTACGAGCAGTTCTGCCGGATGGGCATCCGCCGCTCCACGATGGAGGACGTGGCCCGCCGGGCGGGTGTCTCCCGGATCACCGCGTACCGCCGGTTCGCCACCAAGGACCGGCTGGTCGAGCAGGTCGTCCGCCGCGAGTTCCGGCGCTACTTCGACCGCTTCCTGGTCGACATCCAGCAGGCGGCCACCGTCGGCGACCGGGTGGTGCTGGGCTTCGTCAGCGCGCTGGACGCGATCCGTCGCAACCCGCTGATCGGCGGGCTGATGAGCGTCGAACCCGACGTGCTCATCCCCTCGATGATCAGCGACGGCGGGCGGACGCTGGCCACCGTGCAGCGGTTCGTCGCCGGGCAACTGCGCCGCGAGCAGCGCGCCGGCACCATCGCCGCCACAGTCGACGTGGAGGTGGTGGCCGAGCTGATGACCCGGTTGTCCTGCTCCTTCCTGCTGACCCCGAGCCACGTCATCGACCTGGACGACGCCGACGCGCTGCGGGAGATGGCCCGCCGGTTCCTCGTACCCATGCTGGAGCCCGGCTCAGAGGCCGAGTGACCGGCCGATCACCTCCTTCATGATCTCGGTGGTGCCGCCGTAGATGGTCTGCACGCGGGCGTCCAGGTAGGCGCGGGCCACCGGGTACTCGCGCATGTAGCCGTACCCGCCGTGCAGCTGGAGGCACCGGTCCACGACGCGCTGCTGCAACTCGGTGCACCACCACTTCGCCATCGCCGCCGTCTCCGCGCTCAGGTCCGGCGCGACCAGGCAGTTGTCGACGAAGACCCGGCCCAGGCGCAGCTCGGTGGCGAGTTCGGCGAGCACGAACCGGTTGTGCTGGAAACTGCCGATGGGACGGCCGAACGCCCGGCGCTGCCTGCAGTAGTCCAGCGTCTGCGCGAACACCGTCTCGGCGCCGGCGAGCGCCGCGACGGCTATCGACAACCGTTCCAGGGGCAGGTTGCGCATCAGGTAGGCGAAGCCCTCGCCCTCGACGCCGAGCAGGTTGGCCACCGGTACGCGGACGTCGGCGAAGAACAGCTCGGCGGTGTCCTGCGCCTTCTGCCCGAGCTTGTCGAGGTTGCGCCCACGCTCGAAGCCGGGCATGCCGCGCTCGACCACGAGCAGGCTGATCCCCCGCCGCCCGGCGCCGGGGTCGGTACGGGCCACCACGATCACCAGGTCGGCCAGGATGCCGTTGCTGATGAACGTCTTCTGCCCGTTGAGGACGTAGTCGTCGCCGTCGCGTACCGCCGTGGTGGTGATGCCCTGAAGGTCGCTGCCGGCGCCCGGCTCGGACATGGCGACGGCGGTGACGATCTCGCCGGAGCAGAAGCCCGGCAGCCAGCGCTGTTTCTGCTCCTCGGTGGTCAGGTCGGTCAGGTACGGGCCGATGATGTCGTTGTGCAGGCCGAACGCCGGACCGCTAGCGCCCGCCCGGGCGAGTTCCTCGGTCAGGACGGCGTGGAACCGCCGGTCGGTGACCCCGGCGCCGCCGTACCGCTCGTCGACGAAGAACCCGAGCAGCCCGGCTGCCCCGGCGGCCCGCCACACGGCGCGGTCGACGATGCCGTCTGCCTCCCAGCGCTCGTGGTACGGGGTGATCTCCTTGTCGATGAACGCGCGCACCAGTTCGGCGAACGCGAGGTGGTCGGCGGTGAAGATCGCGCGGTCCATGTGTCAGCTCCTCCCCGCGCTACCGGGCCATGTCCGCGACGGCGGCGACGAGACGCCGGGGGTCCTCGCCCAGCGGTGCCACGTTGAGGATGGTCACGCCCGCGTCGCGGTACTCCTGGACCCGGTCGCGCACGTAGCTCTCCGGCCCGATCAGGCTGGTGCGTTCCAGCAGTTCCGCCGGCACCGCGGCGGCGGCCTCGGCCTTGCGGCCCGCCAGGTAGAGGTCCTGGACGCGGTCCGCCTCGGCTTCGTAGCCATAGCGGCACAGCAGGTCGTGGTAGAAGTTGCGGCCCCTGGCGCCCATCCCGCCCACGTACAGGGCGATCAGCGGCCGGGCGAGGTCGCGCAGCCCGGTCACGTCCGGGCCGATGGCCAGCGGCCCGCCGGCCACCACCTCCAGCGGCCCGAGGTCGGCGGAGCGTTTCGCCCGGCCGGCCGCCAGCGCGGCGCCCCAGACGTCGCCCGCGCGCCGCGGGTCGTAGAGGAACGGCAGCCACCCGTCGGCGATCTCGGCGGTCATCCGGACGTTCCGGTCGCCGAGACTCGCCACGTGGATCGGGATGCGGTCGCGTACCGGGTGGGTGAGCATCTTCAGCGGCTTGCCCAGCCCGGTGCCCTCGCCGGGCGGCAACGGCAGCGGGTAGAGACCGTCGTTCGTCAGCGTCTCCCGCCGCCACACCCGCCGGCAGATCTCGATCACCTCGCGGGTGCGGGCCAGCGGCCTGTCGTAGGCGACGCCGTGCCAGCCCTCGATCACCTGCGGTCCGGACGCGCCGAGGCCGAGGATGGCCCGGCCACCGGACATGGCGTCCAGGCCCGCCGCGGTCTGTGCCAGCAGAGCCGGGGTACGCGAGAAGATCGGCAGGATCGCCGAGCCGATGCGCATCCGGCTCGTCCGGGCGGCCAGGTAACCCATCACCGTGGGCGCGTCGAAGCCGTACGCCTCGGACACCCAGGCCACGTCCAGGCCGTCCTGTTCCCAGGCGGCCACGTCGTCCGCGCCGCTGCGGGGATCGGCGGCGTACGCCAGTGTCGTCCCGATACGCATCAGTGAACTCCCTGTCCCTGGCGGACGACGCCGTCGTCCCGCCACCGCGGTAGGTGTGCGCCCAGCCCCCAGTCGGTGAGCACGGGCCCGGTGTCCGCGCCCGGCGCGGGCGGCGGGCCGCCGACCCGGCCCGGTGTGCCGGACAGGCGGGGCGCCACGGCCGGCTGCCGGACGCCGAAGTGCTCCTCGTACGTGCCGCGCGCGAGCAGGTGCGAGTGGCCCGGCGCCTCGGCCAGCGACAGCACCGGTGCGACGCAGGCGTCGGTGCCGTCGAACACGGCGGTCCACTCGTCGCGGGTACGGCCGGCGAACACCTCGGCGAAGCGGGCGCGCAGCACCGGCCAGCCCGCCACGTCGTGCTGTGCCGGCAGGTCCGCGCCTGCGAGCCCGAGCAGCCGCAGCAGTTCGGCGTAGAACTGGGGCTCCAGCGCGCCCACCGCCATGTGCCCGCCGTCGGCGGTGGCGTACACGTCGTAGAACGGGGCGCCGCCGTCGAGCAGGTTGCGGCCCCGCTCGGCTCGCCAGGCGCCCTGCGCGAGCAGCCCGGCGAACGGGGTGGTGAGGTGGGCCGCGCCGTCCACGATGGCGGCGTCGACGACCTGGCCCCGGCCGGTGGCACCGGCCACGTGCAGCGCCGCCAGGAGGCCGACGACCAGGTAGAGCGAGCCGCCGCCGAAGTCGCCGACCAGATTGAGCGGGATCTGCGGCGGCCCGCCGGCCCGGCCGATCGGGTGCAGCGCCCCGGCGACGGCGATGTAGCCGATGTCGTGGCCGGCGGCGCGGGCCAGCGGCCCGTCCTGGCCCCAGCCGGTCATCCGCCCGTAGACCAGGGTCGGGTTGCGGGCGAGCGCGTCCTGCGGTCCGACGCCGAGCCGCTCGGCCACACCGGGACGCCAGCCCTCGATCAGGATCGCGGCCCGGCCGGCCAGCGCGAGGACCACCTCGGCGCCGGCGGGGTGCTTCAGGTCCACCACTATCGAGCGCTTGCCCCGGTTGAGCAGGTTCTGTCCGGGGTCACCGGCCGCGAACGCGCCGGGTTCCGGCCGGTCGACGCGCACCACGTCGGCGCCGAGGTCGGCGAGCAGCATGGCGGCGAACGGGCCGGGCCCGATGCCGGCCAGTTCCACGACCCGGACGCCGGCGAGCGGGCCGCTCACGCGCCGGCCCGTGGGGCGAAGCGGGGCGGGCGCCCCTGGGCCCGGCTGAGCAGGGCCTCGCCGAAGTCGGGGCCGGCCAGGGACTCGACCATGAGCCGGATCGCGTCGGCGGCGGCCTCGCCCACGCCGGTCTCCAGGCCGCCGAACACCTGCCGCCGGATCACCGCCATGGACGCCGGTGAGCAGTGCTCGGCCAGTTCGGCGGCATAGGCTTGGGCCTCGGCCAGCACCTCGTCGCGCGGGAGCACGCGTTGCACAAGTCCGATCCGCAGCGCCTCCACCGCGTCGACCTTGCGGCCGGACACCAGCAGGTCCAGCGCGGCGCCGACGCCGACCAGCCGGGGCAGCAGCCAGGCGCTGCCGTACTCGGCGACGAGACCGAGCCGGCTGAACGAGGTGGACAGGCGCGCCCGCGCCGCCAGGAACCGCACGTCGGCGTAGAGAGCGTGGACCAGGCCCAGGCCCGCCGCGCCGCCGTTCATCGCGGCGACGATCGGCGTGCCGAGCGTCAACGGCAGGTGCGGCGGGAACCCGAACTCACCGGCGAGCAGGTCACGGTTGCGCTCGTCCAGCAGCGCGGCGAGCGCCTCCGGGTCGGCGCCGGCACAGAACCAGTCGCCGGAGCCGGTCACCACCACCGCCCGCACCTCCGGGTCGGCGTCCGCAGTCACCAGGGCCGCGTAGTAGTCGCGGAACATCTCCAGCGTCATCGCGTTGCGCCGGTCGGGCCGGTCGAACCAGATGGTGCGCACACCACCCCTGGTGGCGGCCCGCAGTCCGGCGCCGGCCGGCGTCCCGGTTGTGACATTTGACATTTGATACCCTCAACTGGTGGCGGACCGCGGCAGGATCCAGAACGTCTCCCAACCCCAGCTCTCCGAGACCGTGGCGAGCCTGCTGCGCGACCGGATCATGTCGGGCCAGCTGCGCCCGGGCGAACGCATCCGGCTCGAAGAGGTCGCCCAGGAGACCGGGCTGAGCATCACTCCGGTACGCGAGGCGCTGCTGATGCTGCGCGCGGAGGACATGGTCGAGCTGCAACCGCGCCGCGGGCACGTGGTGGCGCCGCTGTCGAGGCAGGACATCATCGACGTGTTCAGCCTCCAGGGCCACATCGCCGGTGAGCTGGCCGCCCGGGTCGCCGTCAGCATCACCCCCGAGCAGCTCGACGACCTGCGGCAGCAGCACGAGCGGCTGCGCCGCGCCGCCCAGGCCCGGCAGGTCAGCCGGGTCGAGCAGCTCGAATACGAGTTCCACCGCCGGATCAACCGGCTCGCCGACGCGCGCAAGCTGTCGTGGCTGCTGCGCACCGTGACCCGCTACACGCCGTCGCGGTTCTACGCCGCCGACGCCCAGTGGCGGGCCGGCATGGTCGCCGATCACGAGGCGCTGCTCGACGCGCTCGCCGCGGGCGACCCGGAGGCCGTCCGGCCGGTCATGGCCCGGCACTTCACCGACGGCGCGGAACGGCTGGTCAAGCACCTGGACGGGCTGGGCGTGTGGAACGGGTGAGCCGTCACCGGCGGCCATGACGCCACGCGAACATCGCCAGCGAGCGCTTCATGGCCGACGCGGACGGCTGGAGCGTCATCACCTCGATCGGCGGCCGGAACCGCTGCCACGTCACCGACCGCGCCCGGGCGAACTCGCGCAGGCCGTCCACGCCGTGGACCCGGCCGAACCCCGAGTCGCCCACGCCGCCGAACGGCAGTGAGGGCACGCCCGCGTACCCCAGGACCGAATTGACCGACACCGCGCCGGCCCGCAGCCGCCCGGCGAGCGCCAGGCCACGGCGGCGGTCGCGGGTGAAGATCGAGCCGGAGAGCCCGTAGCTGGTCGCGTTCGTGCGGCGGACCGCCTCGTCGGCGTCGGCGACCGGGTTGACCACCAGCACCGGGCCGAACGTCTCCTCGGTGACGGCGGCGCTGTCCTCCGGCACGTCGGTCAGCACGACCGGCTCCACGAACGGCGGCCGGACCGAGTCCGCGTCACCGACCACCGCCCGGCCACCCCGGTCGAGGGCGTCGGTGACGTGACGCCGCACGACCTCGGGCTGGGTGGGCGTGGTCATCGGCCCGTACGGCGCGTCCGGCTCGGGGCCCGGCCGGACCTGCCGCGCCAGCTCGGTGAGCGTGGCCAGGAACGGCTCGCAGACGGACCGTTCGACGTAGACGCGCTCGACGCCGGCACACGTCTGCCCGGCGTTGCCCAGGCCGCCGAAGACCGCCGCCCGCGCGGCCGCGTCGAGGTCGGCGTCGGCGGTGACGATCAGCGCGTCCTTGCCGCCGCCCTCGATCACCACGGGTGTCAGGCTCTCGGCGCAGGCGGCCATGACCGACCGGCCGGTCGCCGCCGACCCGGTGAACGCGATCTTGTCGACCGACGCGCGGCACAGCGCGGCGCCGGTCGTGCCGTCGCCGGTGACGACCTGGAGGACCGGGTGGTCGGGAAGCAGCTCGTGCCAGCGCTCGGCCAGCCACACCCCGACGCCCGGGGTGAACTCGCTGGGCTTGAACACCACCGCGTTGCCGGCCGCGAGCGCGTGCGACACCGCGCCCATCGGCGTGTAGACGGGGTAGTTCCACGGCCCGATCACGCCGACCACGCCGTACGGCACGTACTCCACGGAGGCGGCCTGGTTGAACGCGAGCAGGCCGGAGGAGACGGACCGTCGCTTGAGCACCCGCCCGGCGTGCCGGGCCGCCCAGTCCAGGTGCTCGACGGCGAGCATCACCTCGAGCTGGGCCCCGGCGAGGCTCTTGCCGGTCTCGCTCCGGACGAGGCAGGCCAGTTCCTCGATGCCGCCCGCGACCGCCGCCTTGTACGCAAGCAGGTGCCGGCGGCGCTGCTTGGCGTCCAGGCCGGACCACCAGCCGGCCGCCTCGCGGGCCCGCGCCACGGCGGCGCGTACTGCGGCGTCGTCGGCGATGTCGTAGTCGGCGCGGTGCTCACCTGTCACCGGGTCGACGACGCGCAGCCGGCGAGGGTGCTCAACGAGGGACGTCATCGGCAGCCTCCTGACATTTGATATTCGATAGTCTAGCCTTGCTGTCAATCCCTCACGATGCGCTGGAGGTACCGCTGTGGAGTGGACCGACGAGCAACTGTCACTTGTCGAGGCGGTGCGCGACTTCTGCCGCCGCGAGGTGGGCACCCGCGAGCAGCGGCAGAACCTCACGAACGGCGGGCGGGAACCGCACAGCCCGGAGCTGTACCGGAAGATGGCCGACCTCGGCTGGCTGGGCCTGTCGCTGCCGGAGGAGTTCGACGGCGGCGGCGCCGGCACGACCGAGCTGTGCCTGTTCCTGGAGGAGACCAGCCGGGCGATGGCGCCGATCGGCGGCTTCACCACCTCGATCATCGTCGCCGCCACCTACCAGCGGTTCGGCACACCGGAGCAGAAGAAGCTGATCCTCAGCGGGGTGGCGCGCGGCGTGGTCGAGGCGGTGGCGATGTCCGAGCCCGAGGCCGGCTCGGACGTTGCGAACCTGAGCTGCCGTGCCGAACGGCGCGGGGACGGGTGGGTGGTGAACGGTCAGAAGACGTGGTGCTCCAACGCCCACCTGGCCGAGCACATCCTGCTCGTCGCGCGCACCTCGGGCCGGGCCGGCGACCACCACGGCCTGACCATGTTCCTGGTCCCGGCCCGCGCGCCCGGCCTGACCGTCTCCGGCATCGACACCATGGGCGGCCGGGAGGTGAACGACCTCTACTTCACCGACTGCGTGCTGCCCGCCGACGCGGTGGTCGGCCGGGTCGACCACGGCTGGCGGCAGCTGATGGCCGGGCTCAACATGGAACGGCTGATCCTCGCCAGCGTGGTGCTCGGCATCGCCCGGCGGGCGTTCGACGACGTGGTGGCGTACGTGAAGGACCGCCGCCAGTTCCGCCGGCCGATCGGATCGTTCCAGGTGATCCGGCACCGCCTGGCCGACCTGGCCACCGAGATCGAGTGCGCCCGGCTGCTGGTCTACGACACCGCCGCCAAGGTCGACAAGGCGCCGGACACGGTGCTGCCCCGGGAGACCTCGATGGCGAAGCTCAAGGCCACCGAGACGGCCCGGCGCGTCGCGCTGGACGCGATGCAGATGATGGGCGGCTACGGCTACACCACCGAGTTCGACATGGAGCGCCTGGTCCGCTCGGCGATCGTGTCCACAGTCTACGGCGGCGCGAGCGAGATCCAGCGCGAGATCATCGCCAAGACGTACGGACTGTCCGACCGGATGCTCTGACGCGACCCGGCCCGGCCGGTGGGTTCGCCCCACACCGGCCGGGCCGCGTCGTCGTCTACTCGAACCGCTCGCCCCGCTCGGCCATGGCGACCAGCAGTGGCGGCGGGTCGAACCGCTCGCCGTAACGCTCGGCGAGCACCCGGGCGCGGGCCACGAAGCCCGGCAGCCCGCCGTCGTACTGGTTGACGTACTGCAGGACGCCGCCGGTCCAGCTCGGATAGCCGATGCCCAGGATCGAGCCGACGTTGGCGTCGGCCACCGAGGTCAGCACGCCGGAGTCCAGGCACCGCACCGACTCGATCGCCTCGATGAAGAGCATTCGCTCCTTGAGGTCCTCGAACGGCGTGTCCAGGTTCGTGCCGCCGAACAGTTCCCGCAGCCCCGGCCAGAGCCCGGCCCGCCTGCCGTCGCGGTAGTCGTAGAAGCCGGCGCCGCCGGAGCGTCCGGTCCGGCCGCACCCGTCGATCATCGCGTCGATCACCGCGTCGGCGGCGTGCGGCTGCCACGTGCCCCCGGCCGCCACTGTCGCGGCGGCCGTCTCCAGGCGGATCTTCCGGGGCAGGGTGAGGGTCAACTCGTCCATCAGCGCGAGCACCGGCGCGGGATAGCCGGCCTGGCTGCTTGCCTGCTCGATGGTCGCCGCCGGGATGCCCTCGGCGAGCATCGCCACGCCCTCGTTGGTGAACGTCCCGATGACCCGGCTGGTGAAGAAGCCCCGGCTGTCGTTGACCACGATCGGCGTCTTGCGCAACTGGCGGACGACACCCAGCGCGCGGCCCAGCGTGGCCTCGCTCGTCCGCTCCCCGCGGATCACCTCGACCAGCGGCATCTTGTCCACCGGGGAGAAGAAGTGCAGCCCGACGAACTCCTCCGGCCGGCTGACGCCCTCGGCGAGCAGCGTGATGGGCAGCGTGGAGGTGTTGGAGGCGATGAGCGCGTCCGGCGCGACCTGTTCGATCTCGGCGTACACCTTGTGCTTGAGCGCCGGGTCCTCGAAGACCGCCTCGATGGCGAGGTCGACACCCGCCAGGTCGGCGAGGTCGGCGGTGGCGTGGATGCGGCCCAGGATCTCGTCCCGCTTCTCCGGCGTGGAGCGGCCCCCGGCGACCGCCTTGTCGAGCAGGCTCGCCGAGTACGCCTTGCCCCGCGCTGCCCCCTCGGCGGTGACGTCCTTGAGCACCACCCGCATCCCGGCGCGGGCGCAGACGTACGCGATGGCGGCGCCCATCATGCCCGCGCCGACGACGGCGACGCTGCGTACCGGCTGGTGGTCGCCTCCGGCGGTGCGGGACCGGGCGGTCTGGAGGTCGAAGAAGAGCGCCTTGATCATGTTCTTGGCGATCTGGCCGGTGGCCAGCTCGGTGAAGTACCGCCCCTCGATCGTGAACGCGGTGTCCAGGTCGACCTGGGCGCCCTCGACGGCGGCGGCGAGGATGTTGCGGGGCGCCGGGTAGGGCGCGCCCTTGAGCTGCTTGCGCAGCAGCGCGGGCATGGCCGGCAACTGCATCGCGAGTCCCGGGCTGGACGGGGTGCCGCCGGGCATCCGGTAGCCCTTGCGGTCGTACGGCTGGGTCGCGTCCGGGTTCGCGGCGATCCACTCGCGGGCGGCGGCCATCAGGGCGTCCCGGTCGGCGGCGAGTTCGTCGACCAGCCCGTGCGCGAGCGCGTCCTGCGGGCGGCGGCGCTGGCCGCGCAGCAGCCAGTCGGTAAGCGCGGCGGTGACGCCGAGCAGCCGGACGGTGCGCACCACGCCGCCGCAGCCGGGCAGCAGGCCGAGCGTGACCTCCGGGAAGCCGATCTCGACGGCCGGGTCGTCGAGCACGATGCGGTGGTGGCAGCCCAGCGCCAGTTCCAGTCCGCCGCCGAGGGCCGAGCCGTTGATCGCGGCGACGACCGGCCGGCCGAGTGTCTCCAGCCGGCGTACGGCGTGCTTGAGCGCGGCCGCGTCGGCGGCTGACGCCTCGGCGTCGGCCGGGGTCAGCCGCACCAGGGTCTCCAGGTCGCCACCGGCGAAGAAGGTCTTCTTGGCCGAGGTGAGGATCACGCCGGTGATCCGGTCGCGCTCGGCTTCGAGCCGGTCCACAGTGGCGGTGAGGCTCGCGCCGAACTCCGCGTTCATCACGTTCGCCGAGCGGCCGGGATGGTCGAGGGTGAGCAGCACGATGCCGTCGTCGCCGTGCTCCCACCGGATGGTGTTTGCCATTCGTGCTCCTCAGATTCGTTCGATCACGGTCGCGATGCCCATGCCGCCGCCCGCGCAGAGCGTGGCCAGCCCGTAGCGGCCGCCGCGTCGCTCCAGTTCGTCGACGAGCGTGCCGAGGATCATGGCGCCGGTCGCGCCCAGCGGGTGGCCCATCGCGATCGCCCCGCCGTTGGCGTTGACGATGTCCGGGTTCAGGCCCAGGTCGGCGACGAACCGCAGGACCACGGCGGCGAACGCCTCGTTGATCTCGACCAGGTCCAGGTCGTCCACGCCGAGACCGGCCTTCGCCAGCGCCTTGCGGGCGGCCGGGGCCGGGCCGGTGAGCATGATGGTGGGGTCGGCGCCGCTGAGCGCGGTGGCCACCACGCGGGCGCGCGGGGTGAGACCGGCGGCGGCACCGGCCGCCTCGCTGCCGATCGCGACGAGCGCCGCGCCGTCCACGATGCCGGAGGAGTTGCCCGCCGTGTGGACGTGCTCGATGCGCTCGACCCAGTGGTACTTCTGCAACGCGACAGCGTCGAAGCCGGCCTTCTCGCCGATCTCGGCGAACGAGGGGCGCAGCGCGCCGAGGCTCTCCGCCGTCGAGTCGGCCCGGATGTGCTCGTCCCGGTCCAGCACGGTCAGCCCGTTGCGGTCGCGGACCGGCACCACGGACCGGGCGAAGTAGCCGTTGGCCCACGCCTTGGCGGCCCGCGCCTGCGACTGGAGCGCGTACGCGTCCACCGTCTCCCGGTCGAAGCCGGCGATGGTGGCGATGAGGTCGGCGCTGATGCCCTGCGGCACGAAACCGGTGGTGAAGTTGACCTCCGGGTCGAGCGCCCACGCCCCGCCGTCGGAGCCCATCGGCACCCGGGACATCGACTCGACACCACCGGCGAGGACGAGATCCTCCCAGCCGGAGCGCACCTTCTGCGCGGCGATGTTCACCGCCTCCAGGCCGGAGGCGCAGAAGCGGTTGAGCTGCACGCCGGCCACCGTGTCGGGCAGGCCGGCGGCGACGGCGGCGGTCCGGGCGATGTCGGCGCCCTGGTCGCCGAGCGGCGACACCACCCCGAGCACGAGGTCGTCGATCAGCGCCGGATCGAGGCCGGGCATCCGCCGCAGGATCTCCCCGATCAGGCCGGTGACGAGCGAAACCGGCTTCACCCCGTGCAGCGATCCGGTCGGCTTGCCCCGCCCGCGCGGCGTGCGCAACGCGTCGTAGATGAACGCATCGGTCGTCATGCCAAGCTCCTCATCGCTCACCCGCATGCGAATTTCGCCTAACTTTTCTTGAGGCTGCGGCTCCTTGTCAAGAAGCGTTCCGCGCTGTCCGGCTCCGGCCTCCGCGACGGGAAGCGCGTGGGGCACCACCTGACGGACGCGAGGGGGCGCTAACCTGTAGCGGTGCGACGAGCAGCAGGCGACACCGTCCCGGCACCGGTCCGGCGGCCCAAGGACCGCAAGGCCCGCATCGCGCTCGCCGGGGCCGAGCTGTTCTGCGAGCGGGGCTACCACGGGGTCTCGGTCGACGAGATCGCCGCCGCCGTCGGCATCAGCGGGCCGGCCGTCTACCGGCACTTCCCTAACAAGTACGCGATCCTCGTGCACGCCACCCGGGAGGTCGTCGGCGCCCTGCTCGCCGCGACCGAGGAGCCGGCGGCGAACGACGCGGACGGGCTGCTCGACGAACTGCTGCGCGCGCTCGCCGAGGTCACGGTGAGCAGGCGGCGGGTGGCCGGGCTGTACCAGTGGGAGGGCCGCTACCTGACGCCCGAGCACCGGCAGGAGTTCGCCGCGTCGATGGCCACGCTCATCGGCCGCGTCGCCGCGCCGTTGCGCGAGCTGCGCCCCGAGCTGACCGCCGCGCAGGCCGATCTGCTGGTGAACGCGGCGCTGAGCGCGTTCGGCAGCGTGACCACGTACCGGACGGCCGGTGCCGACACCGAGCACCTGCTCACCCGCGTCGCCCGGACGCTGCTGCGGACCGACGCGCCCACGGTGCCGCCCCGGCGGCGCACCGGGGTGGAGGACTCCCCCGCCACCGGGCCGGTCCGCCCGGCGTCGCGCCGCGAGCTGCTGCTGATCGAGGCGATGCGGCTGTTCCACAGGCACGGCTACCACGCCGTCGCGGTGGAGGACATCGGCCGCGCCGCGGGCATGCAGGCATCCAGCGTGTACCGCTACTTCCCCGGCAAGGCCGACCTGCTCGCGGCCGCCTACTACCGGGCCACCGACCGGCTGACCGGTGCCACCACGGCGGCCATCGCCGAGGCGAGCGACCCGGCCGACGCGCTGCACCGGGTGGTGCGCGCGTACGTCGACTTCGCGTTCGGCCAGAGCGACCTGGTCGCGGTGTACCTGGCGGAGAACAACAACCTGCCGGAGCGGGACCGTCACCAGTTGCGCGGCGCGCAGCGGCTGCACGTCGAGGAGTGGGTGGGCCTGGTCCGGGCGGTACGACCGGAGCTGCCGGCCGGCGACGCCCGGGTGCTCGTGCACGCCGCGCTGAACGTGGTCACCGACGTCGGGCGGCTCGGCCGCTTCGACCGCACGGCGGGCTACGACGACCAGACCGCCCGGCTCGCGCTCGCCGTCCTGCACGCCTGACCGGCGTCCAGCGACCGCCCGGGCGGCGTGAGGCCCTGTGGTTGACTGACACCTATGGTCCTGTGCCCGTCCGCGTCCGCCCGGACGGTCCGGTGACCACCGGGCCGGCCGCGGCCACCCGGCCACGCAACCGCAGGCAGGTCATCGTGGAGTCGGCCGGGCAGGTGTTCAGCGAGCGCGGCTACCACGGCGCGTCCATGGAGGAGATCGCCGCGGCGGTCGGGATCAGCGCGCCCGCGCTGTACCGGCACTTCCCGAACAAGTACGCGTTGTTCGCCGAGTGCGCGAACGTCATGGTGGACAACCTGGTCGGGGCCGTCGACGAGTGGCCGCCGGACGCGGCGCTGGCCGACGTGCTGCTGGCCCTCACCCGGGTCACCGTCGCGCACCGCTCCTCCGGCGGCCTCTACCGGTGGGAGGCCCGCTACCTCGGCCGCGCGGACCGCCACCTGCTCCGCGCGAAGTTCGGCCACGTCGTGGGCCGGGTGACCGAGACGGTACGGCGGGAGTACCCGCTGCCCGACGAGCGCCTGCGGGCGGTGGCGGCGCTCGGTGTGATCGGCTCGGTGACCATGCACCACACCTCGATCGCCCAGCGCCGGATCGAGGACCTGGTGCTGCGGTCAGCGATGCGGGTGGTCGCCACCGATCCGACGACAGCCGCCGGGACCGCGCGGCTGGTGGAGCTGCCCGCCCAGCCGGTGCCCCGCACCCGGCGCGCGCAGATCCTGGCCGCGGCCGTGCCGCTGTTCGCCCGGGACGGCTTCGCCACCGTCACGAACGCGCAGATCGCCCAGGCGGTGGGGCTCGCCCCGTCCGCGATCTACCGCCACTACCCCGGCAAGGTGGACATCCTGGTGGCCGCCTGCCTCCAGGCGGCGGAACTGCTCGCCCAGGCGGTCGACCGCAGTCTCCAGCGGGCGGCCGACCCGCGGCAGGCCGTGGTCGCGCTGGCGGCGGCGTACGTGGCCTACTGCTTCGAGCACAACACCCTCAACAGCGTGGCCGAGGCCGAGGTGGCCGGCCTGCCCGCCGACGTACGGCGTCCGCTGATCCTCGCCCAGCGCGAGCACATCGCGGTCTGGGAGCAGCAGTTGCGGGCGGTCCGGCCGGACCTGGACCGGCGGCATGCCCGGCTGCTCGTGCACGCCGGGTTCGGCGTGGCGGTGGAGGCCGGGCGGGCCCTGCGCTGGCAGGACTCGCCCGGTCACCGGGACGCGGTCACCGCGCTGGTCACCGGCGCCCTGACGCTGTGAGGCCGCATCCGCTCAGGTGCCCGGCCGGTTCATCACCGGGATCGTGATCGGGGTGTGCGACGCGGACGAGCCGTTGTTGAGGAACAGCATCGCCAGCCCGCGGATGAACCTGTCGAACAGGCCGAACGTCTCCGGCATGAGCGGCGAGAGCCCTTCGCGGAACATCACGTACGTGGGCCAGCCGGCCTCGATCACGCCCCGGGAGATGTAGTCGCGCGGCAGCCGCAACCAGTCGCCGATCCGGTCGGTGAGCACGTAGCGCGCGAACTCCCGCTGGAATCCCCGGGTGACGCCGAGGTCCACCGAGGACGTCAGGTTCAGCAGGATGTCGGCCAGGTCGATGCCCTCGGGCGTCGGCGCGAGGAGCGGGGACAGCGCGTACCGGGACTGCTCCTCGGCGGCGGCCCAGCTGTTCGGGATGAACTCGTCGCGGACGCCGAGCAGGTGCAGCGCGACCTGCCACATGTGCAGGTAGGCCTCCTCCTCCGCGGCCGACATCCGCAGGCCCCAGCGACGCCAGTCGAGCAGCTTGCGGTGCACGTACGTGCCGAGGCTGTGGAAGGTGATGAGGATGTCGCCGTTGCTGATCGGGATCGGGTGGTCGGTGACGCCGCGCCACGGCGCGGACTGCGGCAGCAGGTGCCGCACCGCCGCGTGGGTGAGCCGCGTCTTGTGCGAGGTCACCACGAAGCTGCCGGTGGCCTTGAACGCGTCGGGGGCGCTCAGGTCGTAGCCGTAGGTGAAGGTCTTCGCGGCGCGCGACTTCATGTCCGCGCCGCCCTCGGACCAGTAGACGTTGCGGGCCTCGCGCGGGATCACCGTGCTCATGATCCCGCTGCCCAGGCCGTAGAGCAGGAACAGGTACATGCTCATGCGCTTGTTGAACTGGGCGGCGCGGTCCAGCTTGGCCTGGTCGGCCCAGGAGGGCAGCGTGTTGACCCGCCGCAGGTAGGTGGTGAGCGCCGGGGGCAGGCCGGCGGGCAGCGCGTCGCCGTTGCGGATCCAGGACGCGAACGCGGTGTTCACCGCCGGGATCTGACCGGCGTCCAGCATCGAGGCGACGAGCGGGTCGGTGTCGTCGTCCCAGACGTCCCACGGATCGGTGACCGTGTCGGTCCCGGCGATCGAGCCGGACGACGACCACGCCCACGCCTTCGGGGCGTCCGCCACCGCTACCAGTCCCAGTGCGGCGCCGAGCGTCAGGACGCTTCGTCTACTGAGATTCTCCATTAGCACCACTTCCCGGTTTCGACCGGACATCGCCCTGAACACCGGCCCGCGAGGTGCGCACAAGCAGGTTTCGAGTTATCCGGGGATGTGATTTTCTATTAACATAGAGGAGCTTGACTGCATCGGCAAGGGTGGACGGTGGGGGTGGTGGCGATGGCTCGTGACGGGCGGTACCGCTGGTTGCGGCGGATCGAGACGCTCGATCCGGTCCGCGACCATCACGAGATCTACCGGCTCTCCGCCGGGTACGAGTTCCCCTTCGACTACCAGCGCGCGCTGGAACTGGCGCTGCTGCGCACGTTCTGCGTGCCGAGCATCTCCGCGCTGCTGGACGCGACAGGCGAGTTCCGGCTGCGCGCGCAGCAGCGCTACGACGACACCGCGCTGCTGATGGCCGAGCTGCTGGAGCACGGCTACGACTCGCCGCGCGGCCGGGAGGCGCTGCGGGTGGTCAACCGGGCGCACGGCCGGTACGCGATCTCCGACGACGACATGCGCTACGTGCTGTCCACGTTCGTCTACGAGCCGATCGACTGGCTGGACCGCTACGGCTGGCGCCCGCTGCACGAGCACGAGCGGCTGGCCGCGTTCCACTACTACCGCGCGGTCGGCACGCGCATGGGCATCCGCGACGTCCCGGCGGACTTCGCCGCGTTCCGCGCGTTCAAGGACGCGTACGAGCGGGAGACGTTCCGCTGTACGCCGAGCAACGAGCGGGTCGCGGCGTACACGCTGGATCTGTTCGCGTCCTGGTACCCGGCGCCGCTGCGCCCGGCCGCGCGGCTCGGGGTGCGCGCGCTGCTGCCGGCCGAGATGCGGTCCGCCTTCGGGCTCCCGGCCGCCCCGCGACCGCTGCCCGCGCTGGTCGACGGCGTGCTGCGCGCCCGGGCCGCCGTGGTGCGGCGGCTGCCCGCGCGGACCGTGAGCCGGCTGACCCGCGCGCCGCGCAACCGCACCTATCCCGGCTACCCGCGGGGGTACCGGCCCGCCGACCTCGGCGCGCCGCCACCCCCGCCCGGCATGGACCCGGCGCTACTGCGTGACGGGCTCGGCCGCCGCGTCGCCCGGCCGGTAGAGGTCGTCGATCCGGTCGCCGTACCTGTCGACGATGACCCGGCGCCGTAGCTTCAGCGTCGGGGTCAGCTCGCCCGACTCCGGCGTCCACGCCGACGGCAGCACCCGGAACGTCTTGACCTGCTCGGGCCGGGCGAGCCGCGCGTTCGCCGCGTCCACGGCGGCCTGGATCTCGGCCAGCAGCACCGGGTCCGACGCCAACGCCGGCAGCTGCGGGTCGGCGATGCCGTGCGCGCGCGCCCACTGCGGCGCGACCTCCTCGTCCAGCACGATCAGCGCCGTGACGTACGGCCGCCGGTCGCCGATCGCCACCGCCTGACCGATGAGCGGGTGCGCCCGCAGCAGGTTCTCGATCTGCGCCGGCGAGATGTTCTTCCCGCTGGAGGTGATGATGAGTTCCTTCTTGCGGTCGGTGATGGTGAGGAAGCCGTCGGCGTCGAGCGTCCCGACGTCGCCGGTGGCCAGCCAGCCGTCCGCGTCCACGACCGGCTCGACGCCGCCGTCCTCGCGCAGGTAGCCGGAGCAGACCAGCGGACCCCGGACGAGGACCTCGCCGTCGTCGGCGAGGCGCACCTCCATGCCCACGTTGGGGCGGCCGACGCTCCCGGTGCGGAAGCGGTCCGGGGTGTTGAGGGTGGCGGTGCCGGTCGTCTCGGTCAGCCCCCACACCTCAAGCACGTCGACGCCGAGCCCGGCGAGGAACCGCAGCACGTCCACCGGGATCGGGGCGGCGCCGCTGCCGGGCCAGACCATGTTGTGCAGGCCGAGGGTGGCCTGCAACGGCCGCAGCACGGTGTCGCGGGCCTGCGCCACCCGGGCGGCCAGCTCGTCCGGCACCGCCTCTCCGGCCGCGCGCAGTTCGTACGCCTCCAGCGTCACCGCACTCGCGGCGGCGACCGCGGCGCGGACCGCGGGCTCGGCGCCGGCCAGGTGCGCCTGGACCCCGGCGGCCATCTTCTCCCAGACCCGCGGCACCCCGAAGAACGAGGCGGGGCCGACGGTGCGCAGCGCCGCGACGAGTTGCGTGGCGTCGGGGCAGATGGTGACGTGCCCGGCGCGGTAGATCGCGTTGTAGATGCCGAGGAACCGTTCGGCGATGTGCGCGAGCGGCAGGTAGGCCACCGTCGGCGCGTGGTCGGGGACGGACACCATCGCGTCCAGCGCCACCGCCTGGTAGATCACGTTGTGGTGGCTGAGCACGACGCCCTTCGGGTTACCAGTCGTGCCGGAGGTGTAGAGCAGCGTCACCGGCTGCTCGGGCCGGATCGTGCGCCAGCGCCGCTCGAAGGCGTCCGGGTCCGCCTCGCGGGCGGCCCGCCCGAGGGTACGCACGCGCGACAGCGGCACCACGTCGGCGGCCGGTTCGCCCGGCTCGTCCACCAGCACCACCCGCAGCAGGTCCGGCAGGTCGGGCAGGATCGGCCGCCAGCGCTCCAGCTCGGCCGGGCCCTCCAGGACGAGCACCTGGGCGGCGCTGTGCCGGGCCAGGTAGCGCATCTGCTCGGCGCTGAGCGTCGGGTAGATCGTGGACGGCACCGCGCCCACGTGGACCGCGGCGAGGTCGACCAGCCAGTGCTCGGTACGGCTGGACATCATGATCAGCATGTGCCGCCCGGCCTCCAGGCCGGTCTCGGCCAGGCCGGCGGACATCTCGGCGACCTCGTCGCGCAGCTGCGCCCAGGTGCGGGTGTCGTCGCGGCCGAGCGTGGTGAGCGCGGGCCGGTCGGCGTACTCGGTGGCGTTGCGGTGCAGCAGTGCCGGGACGGTCAGGTCGGCGGCTTTCTTGGCGCAGTTCTCGGCGAGGACGTCGGAGGGGTCCATGGGCTACTCCTTCACACGCAACCGGGCCTGGTGGTGGCAGGGCTGGCCGCACCCCTCGCCGTGGTGCCCGCGCGGGTTCCGCAGCCGATGGCAGCACTGTAAACGAGGGTTAACTTCCTGGGAAGGAGTGGCCGTGATCCGGCGTGATATCGCATTGCGGCGAGACGCCGGTGCCGAACGCGGACTAACCAGACGGCCCACGCTCACTGCGCGGTAAAGCCACCGTCCACGTGCAACACGCTGCCGGTGACGTAGCTCGCCGCATCCGAGGCGAGGAACAGCACCGCGCCGACGACCTCCTCGGGGCGGCCGAACCGGCCCATCGGGATGCGGTCGCGCAGCCGCTTCGACCACTGCTCGTGGCCGCGCAGCCCTTCGGTCATCGGGGTCTCCAGGTAGCCGGGCGCCACCGCGTTGACGCGTACGCCCGCCGCTGCCCACTCCAGCGCCAGCGTGCGGGTGAGCTGCTCGACGCCGCCCTTGCTGGCGCTGTACGCGGCCAGGCGCGGGAAGCCGACCTGACCGTGCACGGAGGACATGTTGACGATGCTGCCCGCGCCCTGCCCGACCATGACCGCGCCGGCCGCGCGGGCGCAGACGAACACCCCGGACAGGTTGGTGTCGATCACCTGCTGCCAGTCACCGAGGCCGAGCCGCTCGCTGCGATGCAGCGCCGGGCTGATGCCGGCGTTGTTGACCAGGACGTCGAGCCGCCCCCAGCGCCGCCGGGCCAGGGCCACCACGGCGTTCGCGGCCGACTCGTCGGCGACGTCACCGGCGACCACCTCCGCCGTGCCGCCACCGGCCGCGATCCGGTCCCGCACCTCGTCCAGCGCATCCGGCCGCCGGGACTGGAGGATCACCGACGCGCCGGCCCGGGCCAGCCCTTCGGCGATCGCCGCGCCGACGCCCTGACTGGCGCCGGTCACCCACGCCACCTTGCCCGACAGCATCCCCTCGACCAGCGCCACAGTGGACTCCCCTCATCGCAAACCATCGACAGTTGTCGTCGCGAGCCTTGTGGACACCGTTACCACGTGCTCTCATGTGATACACGGGCGCAACAATTGTTTCACCGTATCAGCGGCCTCGACCCCGAGGAGTGGACGTGGAACCGGTAAGCAGGCGCAAGATGTTGAAGGCCGGTGGGGCACTGGGCGCGCTCGGCGCGCTGAGCGTCGCCGCGCCGGCACAGGCCCGGTCGGCGTGGACCTGGTCCCCGACGGGATCAGTGGCCGGCGCCGGGGCGGGCGTGGACCCGCGCTGGGTGTGGGACGAGGAGGCCGACCCGCTCGTCGCCTCCCTCCTGGACCGGGGCGAGGCGCCACTTGTCAACCAACTGCTGCGGACGTGGACGAGGAACGGCCAGCCGCTGCCGGTCGGCCTCCCGGCGGACGTCCGCGCGTTCATCGAACGCGCACGCGTGCTGCCGTCCTGGGTGGACCAGGGCAAGCTGGCCACCGCGGTGCGCTTCAACGAGAAGCGCGGTCTCTACCTCGGCGTGCTCTACGGCCTGGCCAGCGGCATGATGAGCACCGTCATCCCGAAGGAGGCGCGCGCCGTCTACTACTCCAAGGGCGGCGCGGACATGAAGGACCGCATCTCCAAGACCGCCAAGCTCGGGTACGACATCGGCACCGCCAACGCGTACCAGCCCGACGGCTCGATGATCGTGACCGCGGTCAAGACCCGGCTGGCGCACGCGGGCGTACGGCACCTCCTGCCGCAGTCACCCGACTGGGCCGACGTCGCGCCCGAGGACATCCCGATCAGTCAGCGGGACATGATGGTCACCTGGCACAGCCTGCCGACCACAGTCATGCGGAAACTGACCGACTGGCGGGTGCCGATCCCGGCCGCCGAGTCGGCGGCCTTCCTGCACCTGTGGCAGGTGGCCGCGCACATGCTCGGCATCCGGGACGAGTACATCCCGGCCACCTGGAGCGAGGCGAACTCCCAGGCCAGCGAGGTCCTCGACCCGATCCTCGCGCCCACCCGCGAGGGCAACGCGCTCGCCGACATCCTGCTCGGCCTCGGCAGGGAGATCGACGCCGGGCTGCTCAGCAAGCCCATCCTCGGCTCGTTCACCCGGTTCCTGCTCGGCAACCAGATCGCCAACTGGCTGGAGATCCCCCGCGACCTGCTCTGGGACACGCTGCTGCGGACGAGTTGGGGCCCGTTCATCGCGGTCCGGGAGGCGCTGCTGCCGTTCCCGCTCGCGCCGGAGTGCTACTGGCTGTTCGACGAGTTCCTGCGCAAGCTCGCGCTGCTGTTCCTGTCCGAGGGGCAGTCGATAAACATCGAGATCCCGCTCGGCAACCGCGAGTTCTGACCGCCGGGTCGCGGTGCGCACCATGACCGCGCCCCTCCGCCCGTTCCTGGGGTACGTGCTGGCCGCACCGGTGCTGGTGGCAGCGGCCGAACTCAGCACGGGGTATCCGGCCGCCGCCCGGACGCCGTCGCCGGGCATGGCCGGGCTGCTCGGCCTCGGCGAGATCATGACGGCGGCGGCCCTGCCCGGGGCGGCACTTGTCGCCGTCGAGGTCGGCCCGGACGGGACCGTGACGTTCACGCTGCCGCCGGATCGGGCCGGTTACCGCGGCGACGTCCCGGCGGCCGAGCTGATCGCCGACGGGCTGGCCGTGCCGCGTCGGCGGGTGCGGGTGCCACCGGCCCGGCCGGCAGGGGGCCGGACGCGTGGCACACCGCATCCGGCGGTCCCCGCCCGTACCCCCGTCCGGGTCGCCGTGGCGGTGGCCCGGCGGCGACTGCTGGAGGCCGCGTCGGCGACGCTCGGCACGCCCGTGGGCTGCCTGCGGCTCGCGGCCGGCGCCGTCACCGACCGCGCGGGCCGCCGCCTCGACATCGGCGCACTGGCCGGCATCGCCGCCAGCACCAGCACGATCGCCGTGCCGGTCGGCCTCACGCCACGGTGACCGGCGCCGCCGATTCAACGGCCCTCTGCCGGGTAGCAGTCCGATGGACGGCACCGGAGAGGGGACATACAGGCATGAAGGCACTGACCTGGCACGGCAAGCGGGACGTTCGCGTCGAGGACGTCCCGGACCCCCGGATCGAGGAGCCGACCGACGCGATCGTCCGGATCACCTCGACCGCCATCTGCGGTTCCGACCTGCACCTGTACGAGGTGCTCGGGCCGTACCTCAAGCCCGGCGACATCCTCGGGCACGAGCCGATGGGCATCGTCGAGGAGGTCGGGCCCGGCGTGACCCGGCTCAAGAAGGGCGACCGGGTGGTCGTCCCGTTCAACATCTCCTGCGGCTCGTGCTGGATGTGCGAGCGGCAGCTCTACGCGCAGTGCGAGACCACCCAGGTGACCAGCCAGGGCAAGGGCGCGTCGCTGTTCGGCTACACCTCGCTGTACGGCTCGATCCCCGGCGGCCAGGCCGAGTACCTGCGCGTCCCGCAGGCCCAGTTCGGCCCGATCACGATCCCGGACAGCGGCCCGGACGAGCGCTGGCTCTACCTGTCCGACATCCTGCCCACCGCCTGGCAGGCGGTGAAGTACGCCGACGTCCCGCCCGGCGGCACCCTGGCCGTGTTCGGGCTCGGCCCGGTCGGCCAGTTCAGCGCCCGGATCGGCCGCCACCTGGGCGCCGGCCGGGTGATCGGCCTCGACCTGGTCCCCGAGCGGCTGGAGATGGCCCGCCGCCACGGCATCGAGGTGCTCGACGTCAGCCAGCTCGACGACGTGCCCGGCGCGCTCATCGACCTGGCCGACGGGCGCGGCCCGGACGCGGTGATCGACGCCGTCGGCATGGAGGCGCACGGCGCGCCGCTGGGCAAGATGGCCCAGACCGCAGCCGGGCTGCTGCCGGACAAGCTGGCCCAGGCGATGACCGACAAGGCCGGCGTGGACCGGCTCGTCGTGCTGCACGCCGCGCTCAAGGCCGTGCGGCGCGGCGGCACCGTGTCGATCTCCGGCGTGTACGGCGGCGAGCAGGACCCGATGCCGCTGATGGAGATGTTCGACCGGGGCATCCAGTTGCGCATGGGCCAGTGCCACGTGCGGCGCTGGGTCGACGAGATCATCCCGCTGCTGGAGCGCGACGACGACCCGCTGGGCGTGGAGGACCTGCGGACCCACCGGCTGCCGCTGGCCGACGCGCCGCGGGCGTACGAGATGTTCCAGAAGAAGGAGGACGGCTGCGTCAAGGTCGTGCTCGCGCCGTGACCCGGACGGTGGTCGTCACCGGCGCGACCAGCGGGATCGGCCGGGCGACCGCCCGGGAGCTGGCGGGCCGCGGGGACCGGCTGGTCCTCGCGGCCCGCTCCCCCGCCACGCTCGACGAGGTACGCGACGAGTGCCGGGCGGCGGGCGCGCGGGCGATCGCCGTACCGATGGACGTGACCGAGCCCGGCGCGGTGGCCGCGCTCGCGGACGCGGCGCGGGCCGAGTACGGCCGCGTCGACGCCTGGGTGCACACCGCCGCGGTGATGGCCTACGGCCGCTTCGACGAGACCCCGGCCGAGGTGTTCGAGCAGGTCGTCCGCACCGACCTGCTGGCCGCCGCCGCGGTGGCCCGGGAGGCGCTGCGCCGCTTCCGGGACTCCGGCGGCGGCACGCTCGTGCTCACCGGCTCGGTGCTCGGGCACATCACCGCGCCCTACATGAGCGGCTACGTGGCGGCCAAGTGGGGTCTGCAAGGGCTGGCCCGCACGCTCCAGCAGGAGGCGCGGGAGACGCCCGGCATCGCGATCTGCCTGGTCAACCCGGGCAGCGTCGACACGCCCGTCTACCGGCAGGCGGCCAACTACCTGGGCCGGATCGGCCGGCCGCCGCCCCCGATCGCCTCGCCCGAACGGGTGGCCCGGGCCATCGCCGGATGCCTCGACCGGCCGCGCCGGGAGGTCTCGGTGGGACGGCTCAACGTGATCATGCGGTTCGGCTTCACCGCCCTGCCCGGCGTGTACGACGTGCTGGTCGGGCCGCTGATGCGCCTGGCCGGGCTGACCCGGCAGCCGGTCGCCGCGCACCAGGGCATCGTGTTCACGCCGAGCCCGGCCGGAGAGACGGTCCGGGGCGGATGGCTGCCCGACGTGTCGCAGATGGTCCGCGCGGTCGGCGGACGGGCGGCCACCGTGGCGTCCGCGGTACGCCGCCGGCCGCACTGACAGCCGTCGCGGATAGTCGCGCGGGCGGACCGGCGCGCTGGTGGCTACCGTGTACGACGGGACACGTCGGAGGGACGAGCATGCGGGAAGCAACGGGGCGGGAACCGGACCGGACGCGCGGCGGGCGGGTGTGGAAGCTCGCCGGGCTGGCCGCCGTCGCCGGGCTGGCCTGGGCGGCGCGGGACGTACCGGCCCAGCTCGGCGGGCGGCTCACCGGCGCCCGGGCGGAACGGGCGGCCCGGTCACCGCGCTTCCGCGACGGCACGTTCCACAACCCGGCCGGCGCCAGCGCCACGATGGTCGCCGACCCCGGCCGCAACCTGCTCCGTGAGCTGGTCTTCGGCAAGCAGAAGCGGCGGCCGGGCAGCCCGGTGCCGCTGCTGCGCCCGGCCTCCGCGCCGGCCGGTGACCCGGCCCGCGAACTGAACGTCGTCTGGTACGGCCACGCCTCCACGCTCGTCGAGATCGAGGGGCACCGGGTGCTGCTCGACCCGGTGTGGAGCGACAGGTGCTCCCCGTCCGGGCTGGTCGGCCCGCGCCGCATCCACGAGCCGCCGGTCCGCCTGACCGAGCTGCCCCCGCTGGACGCGGTGCTGATCTCGCACGACCACTACGACCACCTGGACATGGAGACCGTCCGCACGCTCGCCGACCTCCAGTCCGCGCCGTTCGTGGTGCCGCTCGGCGTCGGCGCGCACCTGGCCCGCTGGGGCGTACCCGAGCACCGCATCGTCGAGCTGGACTGGTCCGACAGCCACCGGGCCGGCGGGCTGACGCTCACCGCCACCGCCGCGCAGCACTTCTCCGGGCGCGGGCTGCGCCGCGACGGCACGCTCTGGAGTTCCTGGACGATCACCGGCACACACCGGAAGGTCTTCTACACCGGCGACTCCGGCTACTTCGACGGGTACGCCGCGATCGGCGCCGAGCACGGCCCGTTCGACCTGACGCTCATGCAGATCGGCGCGTACGACAGGGCGTGGCCGCACATCCACATGTTCCCGGAGGAGGCGGTCGCCGCCCACCTCGACGTACGCGGCGGGCTGCTGGTGCCGGTGCACTGGGGCACGTTCAACCTGGCCCTGCACGACTGGTCCGAGCCGGTGGACCGGCTCTGGGCCGAGGCGAAGGCGCGCGACGTCCGGCTCGCAGTGCCGCGCCCCGGCGAGCGGGTCGTGGTGGACGAGCCGCCCGCGGTGGACGGCTGGTGGCAGGCGGTCGCCTGACCCGGCACGGTCCCCGGGTGGCGCGGTCGCCCTCGTGCTCCGAGCCGTCTCAGAGCACGAAGGCGTCCGTCCAGAGCGCGCCGGAGCGGCCGGACAGCGCGTCGAGCATCGCCACCGCCTGACCGTCGGTGAGCTGCGCGACGAAGTCGATGATCGCCCGCCCCCGGGCCCGGCCGATCCGGTCCGGGGTACGCGGGTGCAGCTCCGCCTCGGCCAGCTCCACCAGGTCGTGCAGCCGGCGCGGCAGCCGGGACTCCTCCTCCGGGTCCAGCAGCCACTCCCAGAGCGCCTCCACCAGCGTGCCCAGCAGCCGGGCCTGGCCACGCTGGTGCAGGGCCAGGTCCGGGCGGGCCAGCACGAACCGGTGGTGCACGAACTTGAGCACCTGCACCTCGTGCCACTGCGCCTTGTCCAGCAGCACGTACCCGGAGCGGACCCCCGGGTCCGGCGTCACCGTGATGGCCTCCACGAAACGGGTGGACCAGCGGGCGGAGAACCGGGCCACGTACTGCTCCGCCTCGATCGAGCCGTCGAACGGCAGCGCCAGCAGCCCCTCCACCAGTTCCTCGCGGACGTGCTCGACGGCGGCGGCGAACGCCTCGTCGTCGGCGATCCAGTCGTCCTTGCGGTGCAGCTGCCGGCGCAGCCGCTCGATCGCCGCGCCCGGCCGCCGGCCCGCCCCCTCCAGCGCCGACGCGGTGATCGACCGCAGGTGCCCGCACTCGCGCTGCCACGCCATCAGCTCGGCCGCCACCGCGCCCTGCTGGAGCACCCCGACGCGGTAGAAGTCCTCCACGTCGTGGATCGCGTACGCGATGTCGTCGGCGGTGTCCATCACCGACGCCTCGGGGGTCTGCTGCCAGTCCGGGATCCGCCCGGCGAACGGCTCCCGCGCCTGCCGCAGGTCGTCCAGCTCGGTGCGGTACGCGCCGAACTTCACCGACCCGCTCTCCGGATCCTCCGGCGGTGCCGCCGCGCCCCGGGGCGCCGGGTCCAGGTGACGCGGGTGCGGGTCGGGATGGTCCAGCCGGGTCCACGGGTACTTCAGCATGGCCGCCCGGACCGCCGCGGTCAGGTCCAGCCCGGTGGTCGCCGCGCCGCGGATCTCGGTGCTGGTGACGATCCGGTACGACTGGGCGTTGCCCTCGAAACCGTCGGCCAGCCCGAGGCGCTGCCGGGCCAGCCGGTCGAGCACCCGCTCCCCCAGATGCCCGAACGGCGGGTGCCCGAGGTCGTGCGCGAGCGCGGCGGCCTCCACCACCTCCGGGTCGCAGCCGCCGAGCCTGTCCAGCAGGTCCCGGTGCGCCGGGTCGGCCGTCAGCCGCTCCGCGATCGCCCGGGCCACCTGGGCCACCTTCAGGCTGTGGGTGAGCCGGTTGTGCACCAGCAGCCCGGAACCACCAGGGCTGATCACCTGGGTGACGCCGTTCAGCCGGGCGAAGAACGGCGACCCGACGATCCGGTCCCGGTCGGCCCGGAACGGGCCGGCGGCCAGGTCGCCGAGCGCCCGGGCGCTGCCGCCGAACAGCCGCCGGGCCCGCGGATCCGCAGGTGCCTCCATGATCGCCACGCTAGCGCAGCCGGCGGCGGGCCGGGCACAGCCGGTCGGAGGCGAACGGCACAATGCAGGGCGGAAACCACCCGAGAAGGCGGATGACAATCGTGACCCAGTCAGTGCACCAGCGGATCGCCGAGGAACTCGGCGTCGCCGAACGTCAGGTGCGGGCGGCAGTCGAGCTGCTCGACGGCGGCGCCACAGTGCCGTTCATCGCCCGCTACCGCAAGGAGGCCACCGGCCTGCTCGACGACGCGCAGCTGCGCACGCTGGAGGAGCGGCTGCGCTACCTGCGTGAGCTGGACGAGCGGCGCGCGGCGGTGCTGGAGTCGATCCGGGGCCAGGGCAAGCTCGACGAGGCGCTGGAGGCGCAGATCCTCGCCGCCGACTCGAAGTCCCGCCTGGAGGACATCTACCTGCCGTACAAGCCGAAGCGGCGCACGAGGGCGCAGATCGCCCGCGAGGCCGGGCTGGAGCCGCTCGCGGACACGTTGCTGGCCGACCCGGCGCAGGACCCGAAGACGGTCGCCGCCGGGTTCACCGACCCGGACAAGGGCGTCGCGGACGCGGCGGCCGCCCTGGACGGGGCACGGGCCATCCTGATCGAGCGCTTCGCCGAGGACGCCGACCTGATCGGCACGCTGCGCGAGCAGATGTGGTCGCGGGGCCGGCTGGTCTCCCGGGTACGCGACGGCCAGGAGACCACCGGGGCGAAGTTCGCCGACTACTTCGACTTCGCCGAGCCGTACCCGAAGCTGCCCTCGCACCGCATCCTCGCCATGTTCCGCGGCGAGAAGGAGGGCGTGCTGGAGCTGACCATGGACCCGGAGGCCGAGGGGGACACCGACGCGACCCCGGGTCCCAGCCGCTACGAGGCGGCCGTCGCCGGCCGGTTCGGCGTCAGCGACCAGGGACGGCCCGCCGACAAGTGGCTGGCCGACACGGTGCGCTGGGCCTGGCGTACCCGGATCCTGATCCACCTCGGCGCGGACCTGCGGATGCGGCTGTGGCAGGCGGCCGAGGAGGAGGCCGTGCGGGTCTTCGCCACCAACCTGCGTGACCTGCTGCTGGCCGCACCGGCCGGCACGCGGGCGACGATGGGCCTCGACCCGGGCCTGCGTACCGGCGTGAAGGTGGCGGTGGTCGACGCGACCGGCAAGGTGGTCGCCACCGACACGATCTATCCGCACGAGCCGCGCCGGCAGTGGGACGCCTCGCTGCACACGCTCGCCACGCTCGCCGCCGCGCACGGCGTCGAGCTGATCGCCATCGGCAACGGCACCGCCAGCCGGGAGACCGACAAGCTCGCCGGTGACCTGATCAAGCAGCACCCGGAGCTGAAGCTGACGAAGGTGGTCGTCTCCGAGGCCGGCGCGTCGGTCTACTCCGCCTCCGCGTACGCCTCGCAGGAGCTGCCCGGTCTGGACGTCTCGCTGCGCGGCGCGGTGTCGATCGCCCGCCGCCTCCAGGACCCGCTGGCCGAGCTGGTGAAGATCGACCCTCGGTCGATCGGTGTCGGCCAGTACCAGCACGACCTGTCCGAGGTGAAGCTGTCCCGCTCGCTCGACGCGGTGGTCGAGGACTGCGTCAACGCCGTCGGCGTGGACGTCAACACCGCCTCCGCGCCGCTGCTCACCCGCGTCTCCGGCATCGGTGCGGGGCTGGCCGAGAACATCGTGCTGCACCGCGACGCGAACGGGCCGTTCCGCACCCGGGCCGAGCTGAAGAAGGTGCCGAGGCTCGGGCCGAAGGCGTTCGAGCAGTGCGCCGGCTTCCTGCGCATCCCCGGCGGGGACGACCCGCTGGACTCCTCCAGCGTGCACCCCGAGGCGTATCCGGTGGTGCGCCGCATCCTCTCCTCCACAGGGCAGGACCTGCGCGGCCTGATCGGGAAGTCGGCCATCCTGCGCGGCCTGCGCGCGACCGACTTCGTCGACGAGACGTTCGGCCTGCCCACCGTCACCGACATCCTGGCCGAGCTGGAGAAGCCCGGCCGCGACCCGCGCCCGGAGTTCCGCACCGCTACCTTCGTCGAGGGCGTCGAGAAGATCAGCGACCTGACGCCGGGCATGGTGCTGGAGGGCGTGGTGACGAACGTGGCCGCGTTCGGCGCGTTCGTCGACGTGGGCGTGCACCAGGACGGCCTGGTGCACGTCTCGGCCATGTCGCACACGTTCGTCAAGGACCCGCGCGACGTGGTGAAGTCCGGTGACGTGGTCAAGGTCCGGGTGCTCGACGTGGACGTGCCGCGCAAGCGGATCTCGCTGACGCTGCGGCTCGACGACGAGGCGCCGGCCGGTGGCCGTCCCGCGACCGGCGGTCCGGGCGGCGAGCAGCGCGGCGGCCGGCGCGGCAGCGGGCAGCGCGGCGACGGCGGCGGGCAGCGCGGCGGCCAGGGCGAGCGGGGCGGCCCGCGCGGCGGTCAGTCGCCGCGGCAGGGACGAGGTGGCGGATCGGCGGCGCCGGTGAACGACGCCATGGCGGAGGCCCTGCGACGCGCCGGCCTGGCCTGAGAGGCAGGGGAAGCGACGTGGCGGACGACGACCTCCAGTGGCGCGAGCGGCAGCGCCGCGCGGTGCGGGCACACGCCGAGGCCGAGGCCCGGCAGCGCGCCGCGGACCAGGCCGAGGCGGCGGCACTGGTGGCGTCGTTCGCCGCCGAGGCGATCCGCCTCGGGCTCCGCACCACCCGGCTCTCCGCCCGCTCCTACGACGGGCGAACGCGTTACCGCACCCGGATCAGCGGCTGGTACATCGACCGGGCCCACACCCGGGCGGTGGATCGGGACGGTCGTTTCCATCTGCTCACCGTGCCCGCGAGCCTGCGCGCCCGGCTGTTCGGAGTGGATCCACAACCGGACCCGCCGCCCCTGGTGCTGGGCAGGGGCGGCCGCGACGGCGAGTCCGTTCCGCTGCGTGACGCGCTGCGGCGACGGCTCGCCGCCGGGGACTCCTGGGGGTAGTCGGCGGCGGACGCCGCCGCCGTCGACACCTCACCGGCCCGCTGTCGTTTGACCAGCAGTGACGACGATGCGAATTGAGATCCTGGACGCCCGCAGCACGTCGGACAGCGAACGCTGGACCGCCCTCCACCAGACCTGGAGCCGCCGGGAGGTCTTCGCCCATCCGGCCTACCTCAGGCTCTTCGCGGGCCCGGAGGACCAGCCGTTGGCCGCGTACGCCCGCACCGGGCGCGGTTTCATCCTCTACCCGTTCCTGCTCCGCCCGGTCGACGCGCCGCACCTGGACGTGCCGCCGGGCCGGTATCACGACGTCACCAGCCCGTACGGCTACGGCGGCGCCTTCCAGGAGGGTGCCGACGAACTCGACGCGAAGAGGTTCTGGGAGTCCTTCGACGTGTTCTGCGCCCGCCGCAACGTGGTGTCCGAGGTCACCCGGCTCACGCTCTTCGACGACGAGCGGCTGCCCTCGCCCGGCCCGGTCCGGGAGAGGCTCGTCAACGTCGTCCGCGACCTGCGCACCAGCGACGAGGACATGTGGCGCGAGTTCGACCACAAGGTGCGCAAGAACGTCAACAAGGCCCGTCGGAACGGGGTGACTGTCGAGGTCGACCTCGACGGCGCACGGCTCGACGACTTCCTGCGGATCTACCAGGGCACCATGGACCGGCGGGCGGCGACGAGCGGCTACTACTTCCCGCGTGACTTCTTCCAGACGATCATCGACGAACTGCCCGGGCAGTTCGCGTTCTTCCACGCACTGCACGACGGGCGGGTCGTCTCCACCGAGCTGGTGCTGTCGAGTGCGCTGAGTCTCTACTCCTACCTCGGCGGCACCGAGCAGGCCGCGTTCGACCTGCGCCCGAACGACCTGCTCAAGTTCGAGATCTGCCGGTGGGGACGCGCCCAGGGCCGGATCCGGTTCGTCCTCGGCGGCGGGTATGCCCCCGACGACGGGATCTTCCGCTACAAGCGGGCCTTCGCCCCGCACGGGCTGGTGCCGTTCCACCTCGGTACCCGCGTGCTCGACGAACCGGTGTACCGGCGGTTGTGCGCGGCGCACCGGCAGGAGGGGACGCGGCGGGACGCGGCCTGGTCGGCGTCTCCGGACTTCTTCCCCGAGTACCGGTGTGCGCTGCCCGGCAGCCGCTGACCGTCAGCGCGAGGCGTCCCGCTGCCCGGACGGTGGACCCGGCTGCGGTGCCGGAGGCACCGCCTCACCAGCCGGCGGACGACGGCGGCCGGGCACCCGGGACGTTCCGGCCGGGCGGATGTACCGTCCCCACCAGAACCGCTGGACGCCCAGGGTGAGCAGACCGGCGAGCACTATGGCACCCAGGTTGATCACGAGTTGGAGAGCGGAGCCGGCCGCCTCGTGCCACACACCGTAGGCGAGCGCGACCGCGACGTTCGCCGCCGCCGGCACCGTGGTGACGGAGATCAGGACACCGACCAGGGAGCCGGATTTCTTCGACGTCAGTGAGAGCATTCCGGCGATCCCGGCGAGCATCCCGACCACCCAGGAGAGCGCATCCGGGCGCCAGATGAAGTCGGTCAGGGGCCGCTCGGCGACGAGCATCTCCCGGCCGACCAGGCCCGCGGCCGTCAGTGCCCAGGTGCTGAGCACAGTGACCACCATCGCCACGACGAAGCCGACCACCAGCGCACGGAGGGCGGAACGGACCGTCCGGCCGTCACGCCGCAGCAGGGCCACGCACAGAGCGGCCAACGGCCCGAACTCCGGGCCGACCACCATCGCGCCGACCACCAGGATGGGCTGGTCCAGGAGGACGCCGATGCCGGCGATGACGGTGGCGACGATGATCAGTGCCAGGTAGGTGCCGGAGAGCTGGGTCTGCTCGCCGGTCTGCGCGGCGATCTCGTCCCAGACCACCGCATCGGTTCCGCTGCCCGGCACTGTTTCGGCGGCCTTCTCGGCCGCTGCGGACAGGGTCAGCTCCACGTCGGTGGCGGAGACGCCACCGTTCTGCTCGACACCCAGTTCCTGAAGGCCCCGCAGCACCCCGTCCGCGCTCTCCCGCACCACGTCACAGAGGATCAGGTCGCCGGGTGGCTGCCGGGCCGCGCCCGGGAGGACCGCGAGGTGAGTGACACCGGGATCGGCAGCGAGGAGGTCGGCCACGGCCGCCGATCGATCGGACGGCGCGATCAGTCGCAAGTGCAGCACCGGCGGATGCTATCGGATAAGGCGGCGGACTGCCCGATAAACGATTTCCGACGGAATCGGTTACGCCCTCGCAAGCAATTATATGAATTGGCGCAAGAATCATCCGACGGAGGTGTCCATGGGGAATCATCGGTGACGCCGCACAAATGCATTGGAGCGTCATGGGCTATCGGATCTTCCTTTCTCCCCCGGACGTCGGCCCTCTGGAGGAGTCGTACCTCCTGTCGGCACTGCGGTCCGGCTGGGTGGCGCCGACGGGACCGGAGCTCGACGCGTTCGAACAGGAGATCGCGCAGCGGAGCGGGAGACGCCACGCGGTCGCGGTCAGCTCCGGCACGGCGGCGCTGCACCTCGCGCTGCTCTGCACCGGAGCCCGGGCGGGCAGGGTGGTCGTGGTACCGACCCTCACCTTCGCCGCCACCGCCAACGCGGTGACGTACACCGGGGCGGAACCGGTCTTCGTGGACTGCGACCCGAACACGGGCAACATCGACGTCGCGCTGCTGGCCGAGACGCTGAGCCGGCTGCGCGCCGAGGGCGCCGACGTGGCCGCCGTGGTGCCTGTCGACCTGTTCGGCGCCTGCGCCGACTACACGTCCATGCTGCCGGTCTGCGCCGAGGCGGGAGTGCCGGTCGTCGCGGATGCCGCGGAGGCGCTGGGCGCCGCCCACGCGGGGCAGCCCGCCGGGTCGTTCGGCGTGGCCGCCGCCTTCTCGTTCAACGGCAACAAGATACTCACCACGTCCGGCGGTGGCATGCTCGTCTCCGACGACCAGGAACTCGTCGCGCGCTGCCGGTACCTCGCGACGCAGGCCCGCCAGCCGGCCGTCCACTACGAGCACACCGAGGTCGGCTACAACTACCGGCTGAGCAACCTGCTCGCCGCGTTGGGCAGGGCGCAGTTGCGCCGGCTGGACCGCATGATCGCCCAGCGCCGCCAGGCCCGGGAGCGATACGCGAAGCTCTTCGCCGCGAGCCCCGGTGTGCGCCTGCTCAACGACGCCGACGGCGACGCCAACTACTGGCTGACGGTCATCGTGGTCGACCCGCGGGAAGCCGGCTGGCACGCTTCCGATCTGGCCGCACACCTGGCAGGGCACGGCATCGAGACACGACCGGTGTGGAAGCCGATGCATCTCCAACCGGTGTTCCGGGACGCACGGCACATCGTCACCGGCGCCGCCGAGCGCCTCTTCGCCCAGGGGCTCGCGCTGCCCAGCGGCTCCGCCACCACCGAGGCCGAGGCCCAGTTGATCGACGACGCCATCGGCCGGTTCCTGCTCAACCCGTGAGGCGGGAGGCCGGCGGCACCCGTCGGCCTCCGGGGACGGCCCAGTGGCCGTCCGCGTCACCGCACCACCAGCCATCGGAAGGACACTGACACGTGAGGCTGACCATCACCGAGGAATGCCGTTACGTCCGCACCCCGGACAACCGCTTCTGGGTCACCTTCGGCACCGACTACGCGCTCTGGTCCCGCTATCTGGAGGCCTTCGACGAGGTGCGGGTCGTGGCTCGGGCCCGGGACGTGGCGGAGATTCCGCCGAACGCCCTCCGCGTCGACGGCGACCGGGTGACGGTGGCGCCCATCCCCTACTACCAGGGGCCGCGACAGTACGTACGGCAGATGCCCCGGATCGACCGGGCCGTGCGCAGGATCGCCGCCGACGCGGAGGCGGTGTTGCTGAGGACGCCGTCGACGATCGCCACCCACATGCACCGGCACATCACGCGACGCGGTCTCCCCTACGCGATGGAGGTCATCGGCGACCCGTACGCCGTCTTCGCCCCCGGCGTGGTGGAACACCCGCTGCGGCCGTTCCTGCGCGCGTGGACCACACGCAACCTCAAGCGGCAGTGCGGGTCCGCGGTGGCCGTGTCGTACGAGACGAGCCGGACGCTGCAGTCCCGGTACCCGACCCGGCCCGGGGCGCTCTCGACCGGCATCAGTTCGGTCAACCTGCCGCCCGCCGCCTACGTGCCGGAGCCCCGCACTCATCGGCCGCCCTCCGGGTCGCTCACCCTCATGTCGGTCGGCTCGCTGGAGCAGCTGTACAAGGGCATCGACACGCTGATCGAGGCGATCTCGCTGTTGGGGCCGTCGACACCGGAGGTGCGGCACGTCCACGTCGGTCCCGGCCGCTACCAGCCCGCGCTGGAGGAACTCGCCACCCGCCTGGGGGTACGCGACCGGATCACCTTCGCCGGGTGGATTCCCACAGTCGAGGCGCTGCGGCACCGGCTCGACAGCGCAGACCTCTTCGTGATGCCGTCCCGGACCGAAGGTCTCCCCCGGGCTCTGATCGAGGCCATGGCCCGCGCGTTGCCCGCCATCGGCTCCACGGCCGGCGGCATCCCCGAACTGCTCCCCCCGGAGATGCTGTTCACCGCCGGTGACGCCGACGACCTGGCCAGGGTCCTCCGTCGCACCCTGGCGGACCGGGAGGGGATGGTAGCCGCGTCGCGGCGCAACCTCGCGGTCGCCCGGGAGTTCGCCGAGGACAGGCTCGTCCCGCGGCGTACGGAGTTCTACCGAGCGGCCCGCGGTCTCATGTCGGGCGGGCCGAGGCTGCCGCAACCTGCCGCTCCCGCCGCGGAGTCCGTCCGGCACGAGAACCGGCCGGCCTGACGGCTCGGTCATGACGGCAGGAGGGCCGGCACCCGTTACGGGTGCCGGCCCTCCTGCCGCCGAGTCAGACGGGCGTGCGGTCGCGTGCCGCCGTCAGCTGCCCGGGCATGGCGATCGTCTGCCGCCAGCCCCGGTACCAGTCGACGGTCCGGCCTACCCCCTCGGTGAGGGAGACGGTCGGTTCGAAGCCGGTCAGCCGCCGCAGCCTGCCCAGATCGGGGCACCGGCGTCGCACGGACCGGTCCGGGGCCGGCATGGGTCGCAGCGTGGCCGAGACGCCCACCACGTCGAGCACGAGCCGAGCGAGATCGGCGATGTTCGTCTGCTCCCTGTCGTTCCCGATGTGCACGACCTCCGGGCCCTCGACGGCGGCGTCCATCAGTCGCACGACCGCCTCGATCGCGTCGTCGACATAGCAGAACGCGCGGTACTGGTCGGCCCCCCACACCCGGAACGGGTTCTCACCCTCCATCGCCCGCAACGCCATCTCCGGAACGACGTGGTCGGCGCCCATCCGGGGCCCGTACACGTTGTGGAAGCGGCCGATGACCACCGGCACGCCCGTGGCCCGGGCGTGGTGCAGCAGCATGGCCTCGCCCGCGAGCTTGCTGATCGCGTACGACATCCGGGGAGACGCCACGTCGGCCACCATGATCGGGACGTCTTCCGGGGTGGGCACCGGCACCACGCCGGCATCGACGCCACCGGCGTAGATCTCGCTCGTCGAGCTGAAGAAGACCTTCGGCCCCGGCCGCAGCCAGTTCACGAGATGGGCCACGGTGAGCGTGTTGACCCGCAGCACCCGGCCGGGGTCCGCCTCGACGTTCCGCACGCCCACCACCGCGGCCAGCAGATACACCTGGTCGACGTCGGGCTGGAGCCGTGCCCAGGCCTCGGGCCGCGTCAGGTCGGCGGAGACGACGTCGACACCGGGACGGGCCCGCAGAGCGGCCATCCGTTCGTCGTCGGAACCGCGCGAGAAGTCGTCGACGACAGTGACCTGGCAACCCTCGGCACTGAGTCGCTCCACCAGGTGGAGGCCGATGAAGCCCGCCCCGCCGAGCACGAGCGCGCGCATCAGGCGGTCACCGCCGTGGCGTCGGCCTTCGGAGTCCGGTAGCCGATACCGGCGTACCGGATGCCGGCGGCCCGGACCTCGCCCTCGTCGAGGACGCGCCACGAGTCGAACAGCACCTTGACGGTCGTCCCCGCGAGCAGGGCGCCGACCGGCAACGACCGGTAGTCGGGATGGTCGGTGAGGACCAGCACCGCGTCGGCCTCACCGAACGCCTTGTCGAGGCTGGTCGGCTCGCCGCCGTACCGGCGGATGACGTCACCACTGACCATCGGGTCGTGACCGACCACCTCCAGCCCGGCGGCCTGGAAGATCGGCATCATCGCGGCGATCGGCGTACCCCGCATGTCGTCGGTGGGCGGCCATCCCTTGTAGGCCCATCCGAGCACCGCCAGCCGGGCTCCCGCGAGCCGGGGGCACGTCTGCCGGATCAGCTCGACCATGTTCTCGGCGACGTGGACCGGCAGTTCTTCGTTCAGCTGCCGGGCCGCGTTGACCAGGAGCGGTGTCCGTTGCCCCGCGCTCTCGACCATCAGGTACGGATCCTTTGACAGACAGCCCCCGCCGACGTATCCGGGCTTGCTGAGGTCAGGGCGCGGATAGTTCACGTTCGCCGCCCGGATCACCTCCAACGGATCCAGCTGATGGGTCTCCGCGACGAGCGCGAGCTCGTTGCCGAACGAATAGATCAGGTCGGTGTGGCAGTTGTTCGCCAGCTTCACCAGCTCCGCCGCCTCCAGGCTGGAGACCGGCACCAGCTCCCGGGCGAGCCCGCCGAAGAACTCCAGCCCCGCTTCCAGACTGGCGGCGTCCAGCCCCCCGACCACCTGCGGCAGGTCGACCAGCTCACGCAGGGCCTGTCCCTGGATGGTGCGTTCCGGCGCCATGACCAGGCGTACCCGGCCCCACGCCCGGGCCAGCGGCGGCAGCACGACCCGCCGGCTGACTCCGACGGGCACCGTGCTCCGGACCACCACCAGGGTTTCCGGCCGGCAGCGCCGGGCGACCGTCTCGGCCGCGGCGGCGAGGTTCTCCAGGCGGCCACGACGGGTGGTCCCGTCCACCGGGGTCGAGACGCACAGGACCACGGCGTCGAGGTCGCCCGGTAGTTCCTCCTCGATGAGCAGGGACCGCCCGACGTGCGCCGCGAACACCTCCTCGATGCCCGGCTCGAACACATGGACCCGCCCGGCGCGCAGGGACTCCCGAACCCGGGGCTGGGTGTCCACGCCGTGGACCTCGTACCCCTTGGCAGCCAACGCGGCAGCCAGCGTCACGCCGACGTAGCCGAGCCCGACGACCCCTATTCGCTGATACAACCTCTACTCCTTCGGCAGTGCGGTCCGGTCGAGGTCGGACGCCTCGGCCCAGATGGCCTTCACCGTGTCGGTCATTTCGTGGGCAGGACTCCAGCCGAGCCGCCGGGCTCGCGAGATGTCCGCACACATCCAGGTCACGCCCGCGGAGCGGTGGCCGTCCTCGGCGGGTGCCGCCTCAGCGACCCCGCCGGTGAATCCGGCCACCGCGGCCAGCTCCCTGATCACCGTCCGCACCCGCACCGCCCGGCCGGAGCCGACGTTGAGGACGGGATGCGGCACCGCCGGTGCCGCCACGACTGTGGCCACGGCGCGAGCGACGTCCCGGACGTCCACGAAGTCCCGGTACGCGCCGAGCGGTCCCAGGGCGATCTCCGAGGCGCCGCGTGCCAGTCCGGCCCGCAGCAGACGTACCGCCCGGCCCAGGACGTTGTCCCGCGACAGACCGGCACCGATGGGGTTGAACACCCGGAGTACGACGCCGTCCAGGCGGTTCGCCGCGACGGCGAGTTCCATCAGCCGGGTGGCGGCCAGGTGACTCAGGCCGTACGCGCTCACCGGCGCGCCCGGCCACGTCTCGGGCACCGCCATGCCGTCGGGAACGATCCCGTACTCGCCGGCGCTGCCGAGCCGGATCAGCCGGGCCTGGGGCGCGGCGGTCGCCACGGCCTCGACGAGCTTGGCGGTGACCAGGGTGTGGGCCGCGACCATGTCGTGATCGGTTCCGGAGAGCAGGCCGGTGCAGTTCACCACCGCGACGGGCCGGTGCGCCCCGATCAGCGCGCCCAGCTCACCCACGGTGGCGGTGATCAGGTCACACTCGGCGCGACGGGGAGAGGTGACGTCGTGCTCGGCGGCGAGAGCGGCATGGACGTGACGGCCGACGAAGCCGTTGGCGCCGAAGAGCAGAACGCTCGTCACGGCAGTTCCCTGAGGCCGGCGGGCAGGAGGATGTCCCGCTGTGCCTCGAAGGTCCGGTTGGCCTCGTCGTAGTCCTCGGGACGGCCGATGTCGAGCCAGTAGCCGTCGAAGGGGTAGTCGGCCGGGTACTGCCCCTGCTCGATGAGACTCGTCATGAGCTGGTCGAAACCGAGCGGCATGCCGGCGGGGTAGGACGCCACGGTCTTGGCCGCCAGGCCGTAGACCCCCATGCTCACCCGATAGTCGAGGGTGGGCTTCTCGGCGAACTCGACCACCCGGCCGTCGGACACGGCGAGCACCCCGAAGTCCACCTTGACCTGACGGCGGAAGGTCGCCACCGTCAGCGGCGCGCCACCGGCGACGTGGGCCCGCAGCAGGTCCCCGTAGTCGAGGTCGGTGAGGATGTCGCCGTTCATGACCAGGAAGTGCTCGGGCAGGCGGTCACGGAGCCCGAACAGCGGGCCGACGGTCGACAGCGGCACCCGTTCCTCGGTGTAGTCGACCCGCAGGCCGAACCGCCGGCCGTCGCCCACGAAGGCGCGGATCAGCGACCCGAGGTGGTTGACCGCGAGCGTGACACCGCCGAACCCGGCCGCCGCGAGCTGGTGCAGGACGATCTCCAGGATCGCGTAGCTGTCACCGATGGGCACCAGCGGCTTCGGCAGCGCCGTGGTGTACGGACGAAGCCGCGTCCCCCGACCACCGGCCATGATCACCGCGTGCATGCCGCACCCCCCGCCTCGCCGGCCGAGCCCGTTCCCCCGAGGGCACCCGTCAGGTTGGACCCCTTGGAATCGGCACCCTCCGTGACGACGAATTCCACTTCTGCTCCCACCGGTCGCGCATCTCTTCCGCAGGAGCAACGAAAAACAGGAGCTTTGGTTACTAAATGCCGCGAGCATCGTTCTTAACGCCAAAGCGACTATAAGCCTCGTACTACTCGTGACGGGGTCCGAACGCTCGGAGGCGAACCCGTGAAGCCTGCTCCCCGGTCCGGTGCTGCCGTCCACGACCCGACCGGCCGACCGGCACTGCGCGTCGCCGTCATCGTCAAGACGAACTACGGCGGGCTCTGGACCGTCCCGCAGGCGTGCGCCCTGCGGGATCGCGGCCACGAGGTGGTGGTGATCTGCCCGCCCGGTGGGCGGCTGAACACGCGCCTGGCCGAGGCCGGGATCCGGACGGTGGCGTCGCCGTTCTCGTTCCGCTTCCGGCCCAGCCTCACCACGCTGTCCGAGCTGTGGCGGCTGCGCCGGCTCGTCCGCCGCCTGCGGCCCCAGGTGCTCTACCACCACCTGTACGCGGCCACGCTGGGCGCGCGGCTCGCGACCGTCGGCCTGCCCCTGGCCCGGGTGCAGTTCGTCGCCGGCCCCGCGTTCCTGGAGTCACGGGCGGTCCGGATGGTCGAGCGGCTGCTCTGGCGCCTGGACCGCACGATCATCTGCGGCACCCGCTACACCTCGCGCCTCTACGGCGAACTGGGCGTGCCGGCGTCGCGCCGGCCGGCCGTGACCAGCGGGCTCAACCTGGCCTGGGCGACCGCCGACCTGCCGGACGACACGGCGGCGACGCGTGCGGAGGCACGGGCGAAGTGCCGGGCGGATCTCGGGCTGAGCCCGGACCAGTTCGTCGTGATCATGGTGGCGTACGTCTATCCCCCGCGGAGGCTCGCCGCCCACCGGGACCGCGCGTTCAAGGGCCACGACGTCCTGCTCGCGGCGTGGCAGGAGATCCGCTCCCGGCACCCCGAGGCGGTGCTGATGCTCGTCGGGGACGGCTCGGACCAGGCCGGGGAGGAGCACCGGCAGGAGCTGATCCGCCGGTTCGGGGTCGCCGACGACCACTCCGTCCGCTGGATCGACACCGCCGACGACGTGCGGCCCTACTACCGGGCGGCCGATCTCAGCGTGAGCCCGTCGCTGAGCGAGGGGCACGGCGCGCCGCCCGAGGCGGCGCTGCTGGACGTACCCAGCATCGTCAGTGACGCCGGCGGGCTGCCGGAGACGGTGGACGAGAGCTGCGGGTGGGTGGTCCCCCGGGACGACCCGGCCGCCCTGGCGCGGGCCATCGAGCACGCATACGACGAGTTCCGGTCCGGGCGTCTCGCCGAGCGCGGCGTACGCGCCCGCGAACGGTCGCACCGGCACTTCGACAACCGGATCTCCGCGGTGCGGATGGCCGAGGTCATCGAGCACGCCGCCGGCGTCGGCGGACCACCCGGCGAGTACGCGCCGCCGGCCGCCGGGAAGGCGCACTCCCGGTGAGCCCCGCCCGGCGGACGATCGAGCTGCGGCTCAAGCGGCTGGTCGACATCACCGTGGCGCTCGTCGTCCTGGTGGTGACCGCACCGGTGGTGGCCGTCGCCGCGCTGCTCGTCCTGGCCCAGTTCGGCAGCCCGGTCTTCTTCCGGCAGGAACGCACCGGCCGGTACGAGCGCCGCATCCGGGTCCTCAAGCTCAGGACGATGTCCGACGACCGCGACGCGGAGGGCCGGCTGCTGCCCGACGGGGTCCGCTGCCGGGGCGTCGGTCGAACGCTGCGACGGTTGAGCATCGACGAGCTGCCGCAGATGGTCAACGTGCTGCGGGGCGACCTGAGCCTGGTCGGCCCCCGGCCGCTGCTGCTGCGCTACGACCCCTGGTACACCGACCGGGAGCGAACGCGTTTCGAGGTCCGGCCGGGCATCACCGGGCTCGCGCAGGTGAACGGCCGCAACGACCTGGCCTGGACCGAGCGCCTGGAACTCGACGTCCGCTACGTTCTCGACTGGTCCCTCTGGCTCGATCTGCGCATCCTCGCGCGGACGGCGGGCAAGGTCCTGCGCGCCTCCGGCGTGGCGGTCGACCCGTCGGCGCGGATGCTCGACCTCGACCAGGAACGGCGCCTCACCGGCGTCCGCTGAGGCGCCCGCATCGGCCCTGTGCCCCGCAGTGCGGCCCGGTCCACGTACCGGTGCCGTCTCCGCCGCGGCCGACGACGAGCACACGATCGGTCCCCGCGCCGTGCGGGCACGGGGATCGATCGGTGGCGGGCCGGGCTCAGCGTGACCGCGGGCGGCGCGTGTGGTGCGGCCTCCCGGCGGCGTCGCGGAGGATGTCCAGGTAGGAGCCGAGCTGGTCCTCGCGGAACAGGCCGTCCATCGCGGCGGCCGGCACCGCTGGCAGCCGTCCGGTCCGCTCCTTCACGGCGAGCCACTCCCGCAGCCGTGCCGCGATCGCAGCGGGGTCGTTGCACACCACCCCGGCGCCCCGGTCCCGCAGGAGTTTCGCCGCCACCCCACCCTCGTACCCGAGGAGGAGGATGGGGCGCCGGGCCTGGAGGTAGTCGAATATCTTGCCGGTCACCGTGCCGGCGTCCCGCGGGTCGTTCCACATGAGCAGGACGAGCGCATCCGCGTCCGCCTGGATCCGCCATGACTTCTCCGGCGGGACGTAACCGAGGTTGGTGACCGAATCACGCACGCCGGCCCGTCCGGCCGCGACGTCGACGATCCCGTGGTCCTCGCCGGCGAACGTCACGTGCACCCGGCTGGCCTCGTCGCCCAGCAGCGCGATCGCCTCCAGCAGGGGGCCGGGATCCCGACGCCCCGGGTAGACGTACCCGGTGTGTGCCAGTGTGAGAGTCGCCCGGCCGCCGCCGACGGGAACGGCATCGACTGATCCGGCGGGCGGGGGCCGCCGGTCGATGCCGTTCATGACCACATGCGTGTCCACCCCGAACGTACGGCGGACCGTCTCCGCCAGCGGCTCCGACACGGTCACACAGGCCGTCACCGACCGCAGGAGGCGACGTTCCAGCTTCTCGTCCACCGCCCGTCGCGGCGCCGAACGCACCCAGTACTCGTTGCCCACGGACCAGAGATCGCGGTAGTCCGCGACCCAGGGCACCCGCAGCCGGTTGGCGATCGCGGCCGCCACCAGGAACCCGGAGAACGGCGGAGCTGACACCAGGACGACGTCGGGACGCCAGTCGCCGGCGGACCGGCGGAAGGCACGGATGGCCGGCCGGACCCAGTTGAGCTGCGGGTCGGGGACGAGCAGCTCCAGGCCGGCACGGACGAGCGAACGGTTGGCCTTCGCCCTCAGCCTGGTCAGTCGCGGCACCGGCCGGGCGACTTCGCCGTCGGCCGGCACGGCCTCGATCCGCCTGACCCGGGGAAGCCGGGGCGACGGCTCGGCGCGGATCACGCGCTCCTCGGGCACCAGGGCCGGCTCGTCCCCCGGCCCGGCGGCGACGGTGGTCAGCACCCGGACGTCCCAGCCCTGCTGGAGCGCGAAGGCGGCGAGGGCGCCGGGCCGGCGGGCGCCGACCGACTCCGCCGGCGGGAAGTAGTAGGAGACGATCAGCAAGCGCAACGCCGACCCCGGTTTCCGTTCTCGATCGGTCATGGCCGGCACCCCGGCCGCCCGTGGTACGAGCCCCGCATCTGGGCACACTCCTTTCCTGACTGACAGATGCATCAACGACGCCGCACAGGGTCGAGATGCTGTTCCGCTGTCCATCAGCTCTGTGGAACGAGCCGGGGTGACGAGGCGGCACGTCTCGCGGCCCGGGTCGCCACCGTCACCACACGCAACGACATGAGCCAGCCGACGCCGTACGTGACAGCTCCGGAGAGACCGAACGCCCAGACGGCGACCAGCGCGGATCCGTGGGCCAGCGCCACGGCGGAGACAGCGCCCGCGATCACCAGGACACGGCCCGCGTCCCAGGCGAGTTGGAGACCCTGACGTTCGAACACGACAAGCGTCTGGGAGAGCGGTGACGCGACGAACTGAGCCGCCATGAAGACGGCCAGCGCCTGTGCGTAGTCGGCGCTGCGGTGCCACTGGGGCCCGAAGATCAGGGAGAACGCCGACGGCGCGGCGAGCACGACGGCCACCGCGCCGGGCACAGCGATCATCGCCAGTCTCCGCGTGGCGCCGAGGAAGATCCGTCGCCCGTCCACGGCACGCTCCCGGGCGGCCCGCGCGATCTCGGCCAGGTAGACCTGGGCGACGGCGGAGGACACCAACGCGATCGGCATCGCGATCACCCGTTGGGTCAGGCCCAGCCAGCCGGCGACCGTGCTGCCGTACCAGGAGGCGATGAGCAGGACCGGCAGCTGAGTACCGAGGATGTTGAGGAGTCCGGACGGCGCCATGAGAACGGGGAACCGGCGGTATCTCCGGGCCACAGCCGCGAGGCCCCGGAACCGCACGCCGCGCCGGCGCGCGCCCCCGAGCAGGACCCCGGCGGCAACCACCTGCCCGAAACCGAACCCGAGCGCCAAGCCGCCGGACCGCAGGCCCGCCACGCCGGCCACGAGCTGCGTGGCTACGACGCCCACGGCCTGGAACAGGTTGCGCCGGCCGATCATGCCGTACCGGCGGTGTCGCACGGCGAACTGGTTGAGCACCAGAACCGTGCCCATCGCCGCGGCGGTGGGCGGAACCACCCACAGCCAGGACGCAAGATCGGGCTGGTCGAACCACCGGGCCACCTCGTCACGCAGGAGCAGCACCAGCAGCGCCCCGACGGCGCCCGTCCCGCAGGCCGCAGCGAGGCCCAGGGTCACCAACGCGCGGGCGTCACTCTCCCGCTCGGGGATCGGGATCGCCATCTCCCACCGGAGCGCGGCCACCGTGCCGATGGTCACCGCCAACGCGGAGACCACGGCGAAGAGACCGAAATCGGCCGGACGGTAGATCCTGGCCAGGAGCGGAGCGGCCGCCAGCGCCAGCACCTGGCCGCCCGCCGACCCGGCGGCGATGCTGAGCACGCCGCGCCGGGCCCCCGACATGGCGGGCCACCGGGAACGGCGCCAGGTCAACCGAGAGCCCGCGCCCGGCCGGTGTCTTCCCGGAGCCCGCCCCCGCTCGGCAGGCGGGCCGGGGACATCGGCCCCCATCCCTCGGCACGGGCCCGCCGCCGGGCCCCGGCCGCGCCCGGCCGCCCCCCGGCAGCCCGTGCCCGCGCTCCGGCGAGCAGGAGCACGCCGAGAGCCAGCACGACGAAGAGCGGTCGATCCCCGTTGATGTCGCCGGAGGCCGACACCGCCACCGCGTAGAACGCCAGCAGGCCGAGGACGAGCCCCGCTGCGGGCTCACGTCTGCTGACCACCCAGAGTCCGGCCGCCACGGCGAGGACGGCCAGGACGAAGACGCCTCCCACCAGCCACCCCGCCTCGGCCGGTAGTTCGAGCCAGAGGTTGTGCGGATACCTGTAGGCGACCATGCCGGAGTAGTCGCCCCAGTTGCCGTAACCGATTCCGCCCGGGTTCTCGGCGATGATCGGCATGGTGGCCTCGCGCATGGTTGCGCGCGCGCTCCCGAACAGCTCCTCGCTCGGGTCGACCACGAGGGCGTACACCCGGGGCGGCAGCAGTGCGGGCAAGGCGGCGACGACCAGCACCAGGGCACCCATCAGGGTCAGGCCGACCCACTCACGGCGAACCTGCCGGATCTTCAGCCGCAGTCCGGCCAGGACGAGGAAGAACATGGCTACGACAGTGGCCAGCAGCGGCCCCCGGGACCCGGTCGCGACCAGGCCGAGGAGGAGTATCACGGCCAGGAGAGCCGCCGGCCAGGCCGACAGACGCCTGCGCAGGTAGAGCCAGGTGAGGGCCACGAGCGCGGCCCCGACGGCTCGGGCCAGCCAGATCGGGTTGGAGCCGAACCCACTCGCCCGCCCGCCCTCCGAGTCCCCCGTCAGGGCCGCGACCGCGAGCACCAGGCCCGACACGACGAACACGACGGCGAACATCTCGACGTCCCGCGGTCCGCGCAGCACCGCGACCGCCAGGGCGGCGGCCATCGTCAGGGTCACCAGCAGGAAGAACTTCTGCTGGCCGTACTCGGATTCCGGTGAGCGGATGATCCCCGGTAGCGCGAGCACTCCGAAGAGCACCAGAACCCCGAACACCACGACGCGGGCCCGGGAGGCCGGACGAAGGACCTCGTGGAGGATCAACGGCACCGCCAGCAGCACGGCGGTCACCACGAACCCCCGGGCGATCAGGCGCGGGAACTGGTCGAAGTTGAGCAACGCCACCACGATCGCGGCACGCACCACGGAGGATCCGACACCTGAGCCGGACCGCACCCGCGGGCCCGCTTCGAACGGCGGCCCGGGGCGGTTGATCACGCCGGCGGCCGACCGGTCCGTGCCGTGCGCCACCGTCACCTCCGGCTCCTCACCGCGCACCTCGGCGTCCGGCTGCGCGGGCTGCGCACCTCAGGGTCCGGCCGATGCCGCAGTCGGGCACCCGCCATGATCATGACTCGCATCGACGCTCCACTCGTCCCCCGTTCCACCTCGCGTCCAACGAGCCGGAGCCGAGCACGGGTACGGAAGGTTGCCTGTTCGGACACACTTCGCCGCCCGAGCGCCTTCCGGTACGCCGGACGGCCCGCCCACCGTTGTGATGAGCTGTAGGGGTGGCGGGCTATGTGTTCGGGCTGGTGCTGCATCCCACCCGGGACGTCTCCGAGGTGGTGGAGACGATCGCACGGTGGGCGGCCCAGCACCGCAAGACCCTGGCCGTCAGGTGCGAGGACCGGCACCGGGTGCCGGCCTCGGTGGAAGCGGTGCCCGACGGCGACCTGGCCGCACACTGCGACGCGCTGATCAGCATCGGCGGCGACGGCACCATGCTGGGTGCGCTGCGGATGGCGGTCCGCGACCCGAGGCCGGTGCTCGGCGTACACCTGGGGCGGCTGGGCTTCCTGGTGGAGGTGGAACCGCCCGACCTGCCCCGGGCGCTGGAACGGCTGGTGGCGCGCGATTTCACAATCGAGTCGCACGCGTGTCTGGCCTGCGACGTCTGCGGTGACGACGTGGTGGCGTTCAACGACATCGCCCTGGTCCGGCAGCCCGGGGCGGGCTTCGTCACCGCCACCCTGGCGGTCGACGGTCAGCGCTACGGCTACTACCGGTGCGACGCGTTGGTGGTGAGCACGCCCACCGGCTCGACCGCCTACAGCTACGCCGCCGGTGGCCCGCTGATCTCGCCCGCGACCGAGGCGATGGTGGTGACACCCTCCGCGCCGATGGCCGGGATCTCCCGTTCGGTTCTGCTCTCCGCCCACGAGACCGTGCACCTGGAGCTACGGCCGGATTCCGCGCCGGTGGCGGTGGAGATGGACGGGTTGCTGATCCGTCAGGCGGCGACTGAGGGTTCGATCCACGTCCGGTACGTCCGCGACGCCGGTCGCGTCGTCCGTCTGGACCCGCGCCGCTACCAGGAACGCAACCAGCTCAAACTGAGCCTGCTCGATCTGCCGTTGCTGCCCGAACAGCTACGCGAGCTCCTCCCGGAAGGGCTACGGGAGCAACTCAACCGCCGGAAGCTGCCCCCGCCGCGCTGACGGCAGCGCCCTGCGCCGCCTCGTCGCCCCCGAACCCGGGCGCCACCACGGTGCGGTGGCCGGGAAGCGGGTCCAGGGCCCGGCGGAAGGCGGCGACCAGGTCGGGGTAGTCGTCCGGAGCGACGTCCTGGTGCACCGGGAAGTTGATGATGTGCCGCGCGAGGTGCGCCGTCGTCGGGTGGTCACGCAGGTGCTCGATGAGCGTGTGGTAGAGGCTGACCATGCCGAATCCCGCGCGGTTCATCTCGGCGTAGACGTGGTCGCGGTTCTCGCGTCCGGCCCCGAGGATCCGCACCGGCAGGGTCTGCGGCGCGTCGTCCTCGTCGAGTTCGGGCCACATCAGCTCGAAGGCGTCACCCCGCTCCGGCAGGGTGCCGAGCAGAGCGGTGAGGGCACGGAAGTTCTCCCGGCGCTGTCGGGCGATGCCCAACGTGTCGTGGTCGATCACGTACCGCGCCAGCTCCGGCGCGGTCTCGCGCTGCCCGGTGAGCCGGTCGGGGTTGCGGTAGGTCACCATCCCGCCGCGCGCGCCCGGCATCGGCAGCATCTTGTGCAGGGAGTAGAGCGACACCTCCCCGGTGCGCCCGGCCGGACCACCGAGCGCGTGGGTGAACCAGGCGTGCGCGAGGTCCTCCAGCAGCAGCGCCCCGTACCGATCGGTCAGGTTGCGGATCCGCCCGACCGCCCGCTCGGTACGGCCGAAGTAGTGGATGACCACGACCACGTCGTACCGGCGCTCGGCGAGCCGGGCCTCCAGCGACGCCAGGTCCACCGCGAGGTCCGGGGTCAGGTCGTAGAAGCCGGGGTCGAGGCCGAGTTCGGTCACCGGGTCGAAGACGCCGCTTCCTTCGTGCGCCGACCAGCCGATGAACGACGGCAACAGGATGCCGCGTTGCTCGCCTCGCCACACCTCGGGCTGCGCGAGAAGGTCCCGCATCCCCTCCCGGGCCGCTCCGTAGAACAGGCTCGGGGTGCGGAATGCACCCGGGTCGGTGGCGGTCTTGGCGATCGTCTTCGTCACGTGAGCTCCAGTCGGGTGCGGATCTCGGGTGTGGACATCCTCAGCGAGCGGTTGACGGCGCGCAGGTCACCGAGGGCACAGGGTGGCGGGACGTCGCCCGGCGCCATGACCAGCACGCGATCGATCTCGGGGAACTCGCGCAGCACGGCGGCGACGACGGCCGGCTGCCGAAGCGTCGCGACGTCGAAGCAGCGCAGCACCCGGGCGCTCGGACGACCGAATCGCACGCCGCAATCCCCGGCGACGGCCGTGAGCTCGCCGAAGCCGTAGGTGTCGAACCAGGCGCGGGCGGCGTGCAGACCGTCGAGCCGCACACCGCCGGACGGAGCGGATCGGTCGGCCGCGACGTCGGTGACCCACCACGTGCTCGTGGACTCGATGGTGAAGCCGAGCCGGTCGTACAGCGCCCGGGCGGGGGCGTTGTCCGCGAAGACGTCCAGCCGCATTCCCCGTACGCCGGGATGGCGATCGAGGTACGCCCGCAACAGCGCACGGGCGACGCCGCGGCCGCGCGCGGCCCGGACCACGCAGATGTAGGAGAGGTGGGCGAGTCCCGGGTCGACGAGCGTCAGGTCGGCGAAGCCCAGCCGCTCGCCGCCGTCGGTCTCGGCCACGAGGAAACAGCGGCCGGGGAACGACGCCGGATGCGCCAGCACGACCTCCCAGAACCGGGCGACGCCGGGCTGGGCCGACGTCAGGTAGTCGTGCAGGTGACCGGCGAACGACGCCTGGCTGACCGAGGCCAGCCAGGCGGCGTCACCGACGACTGCCGGACGGACGTGGACATCCGGCGGAGCAACCGGGTCTCGACTGTCGGAGGCGGGCGACGCGGAACCGGGCAGAGGTGGGGGACGCGGGACGACCGACATGGCCACACCATAGGACGCCTATCACCCCTAAAGGTGGATTTCCGGCAGAAACCGCCCGGGCGGAACTTCTGACGTCCCCGCGAGCGGTCAGGCGGTGGCGAGCACGCCGTCGACCAGCGCCTTGGCCTCCTCCTGGATCCGGGCCAGGTGCTCCGGGCCCTGGAACGACTCGGCGTAGATCTTGTAGACGTCCTCGGTGCCGGACGGCCGGGCGGCGAACCAGCCCGACTCGGTGGTCACCTTGAGCCCGCCGATCGCGGCGCCGTTGCCGGGTGCGGTGGTGAGGATCGCGGCGATCGGCTCACCGGCCAGCTCGGTGGCGGTGACCTGCTCCGGCGAGAGCTTCGCGAGCACTGCCTTCTGCGCCCGGTCGGCCGGGGCGTCGATCCGGGCGTACGCGGGCGCGCCGAAGCGGTCGGCCAGCTCGGCCCAGTGCTCGCTGGGCGTACGGCCGGTGGTGGCGATGATCTCGGCCGCGAGCAGGCAGAGCAGGATGCCGTCCTTGTCGGTGGTCCAGGTACTGCCGTCGCGGCGCAGGAACGACGCGCCGGCGCTCTCCTCGCCGCCGAAGCCGACGCTGCCGTCGAGCAGGCCGGGCACGAACCACTTGAACCCGACCGGCACCTCCAGCAGCCGGCGGCCCAGGTCGGCCGCCACCCGGTCGATCATCGAGGAGGAGACGAGCGTCTTGCCCACGGCCGCGGCCGGGCCCCACCGCTCCCGGGTACGGAACAGGTGGCCGATCGCCACGGCCAGGTAATGGTTGGGGTTCATCAGGCCGCCGTCGGGCGTGACGATGCCGTGCCGGTCGGCGTCGGCGTCGTTGCCGGTGGAGACCGCGTAGTCGTCCCGGGCGGCGATCAGCGAGGCCATCGCGTTCGGCGACGAGCAGTCCATCCGGATCTTGCCGTCGCCGTCGAGCGTCATGAACCGCCACGTCGGGTCCACGAGCGGGTTGATCACGGTCAGGTCGAGGCGGTGCCGCTCGGCGATCTCCCCCCAGTACGCCACGCTCGCCCCGCCCATCGGGTCCGCGCCGATGCGCACCCCGGCGTCGCGGATCGCGTCGATGTCCAGCACGGCGGGCAGGTCGTCGACGTACCGGGCGAGGAAGTCGTACTCCCCGGTGGTGCCGGCGGCGCGCGCCCGCGCGTACGGGATGCGTTTCACCTCCTTGAGCCCGGCGGCGAGGATGGCGTTCGCGCGGTCCTGGATCCACGTGGTGGCGTCGGTGTCGGCGGGCCCGCCGTGGGTGGGGTTGTACTTGAACCCGCCGTCGGACGGCGGGTTGTGCGACGGGGTGATGACGATGCCGTCGGCGAGGCCGCTGGTGCGCCCCCGGTTGTGGGTGAGGATGGCGTGCGAGACGGCGGGCGTCGGGGTGTAGCCGTCGCGGCTGTCGCGCAGCACCGTCACGTCGTTGGCGGCGAGCACCTCCAGCGCGTCGGCCTCGGCGGGCGCGGAGAGCGCGTGGGTGTCCCGGCCGAGGAACAGTGGCCCGTCCAGGCCCTGTTCGCGCCGGTAGTCGCAGAGCGCCTGGGTGACGGCGAGGATGTGGTCGGAGTTGAAGGCGTTGCGCAGGCTGGACCCGCGGTGCCCGGAGGTGCCGAAGGAGACCTGCTGCGCCGGGTCGTCCGGGTCCGGGTGCTCGGCGTAGTAGGCGGTGACCAGCCGGGGCACGTCGACCAGGTCGGCGGGCTGGGCGGGCTGGCCGGCACGGGGGTGGGCCACTGCGGGATCCTCCTCGGGTGTTGCGGTGGGGACTGCTCAGGGCTCGACGCGCTGGCCCTTGCCGATGACGACGATGCCGTTGTCGGACACGGTGTAGCGCTGGCGGTCCTTCTCCAGGTCGACACCGATCTCGGCGCCCTCCGGGACGTGGACGTTCTTGTCCAGGATCGCGCGCCGGACGACCGCGTGGCGGCCGATCTGGACGCCCTCCATCAGCACGGCGCCGTCGACGTGCGCCCAGGAGTGCACCTTCACCTTCGGCGCCACGATCGAGTTCTCCACCAGCGAGCCGGAGATCACCGAGCCGGGCGAGACCATCGAGCTGACCGCGCGGCCCACCCGCTCGCCCCAGGCGTGCACGAACTTGGCCGGCGGGTACGGCGGCTGCTCGGTGTAGATGGGCCACTCGAAGTTGTAGAGGTTGAACACCGGGTGCACGTTGATCAGGTCCATGTGCGCGTCGTAGAACGAGTCGAGCGTCCCCACGTCCCGCCAGTAGCCGCGGTCGCGGTCGGTGCTGCCGGGCACCTCGTTGTCCTTGAAGTCGTAGACGTTCGCCTCACCACGCTCGACGAGCATCGGGATGATGCTGCCGCCCATGTCGTGCTTGCTGGTCTTGTCCGCCGCGTCGCGCTCGACCGCCTCGCACAGCGCGCGGGTGGTGAACACGTAGTTGCCCATCGAGGCGTAGATCTCGTCCGGCGCGTCGGGCAGCCCGACCGCGTCGGTGGGCTTCTCCCGGAACGCGCGGATCCGCTTGCCGTCCTCGCCGACCTCGATCACGCCGAACTGGTCGGCGGTCGACAGCGGCTGCCGGATGCCGGCCACCGTCACGCCGGCGCCGGAGGCGATGTGGTCCTCGACCATCTGCCGGGGATCCATCCGGTAGATGTGGTCGGCGCCGAAGACGATCACGTAGTCCGGCTGCTCGTCGTTGATCAGGTTGAAGCTCTGGTAGATCGCGTCGGCCGAGCCGGCGAACCACCACGGGCCGCGGCGCTGCTGCGCGGGCACCGGCGTGACGTAGTTGCCCAGCAGCGTCGACATCCGCCAGGTCTTGGTGATGTGCCGGTCCAGGGAGTGGGACTTGTACTGGGTCAACACGACGATCTTGAGGAAGCCGGCGTTCGCCAGATTCGACAGGACGAAATCGACCATGCGGTACATCCCGCCGAAGGGGACGGCGGGCTTCGCCCGGTCGGTGGTCAGGGGCATCAGGCGCTTGCCCTCCCCGCCGGCCAGGACGATCGCGAGCACCTTGGCAGCCATGCTCAGACGCTAACGACCTGGACCCGACTTCACCACTCGGACGCCCACACTTGCGCACCGCGTGGGACACCCCGCTCTGCACTAGGGTGCGGGCATGGCACCGATGCGCGTCGACCTGCTCACCCGCGAGTACCCGCCGGAGGTGTACGGCGGTGCCGGGGTGCACGTGGAATACCTCGCCCGCGAGCTGCGCCGGCTCGCCGACGTGCGGGTGCACTGCTTCGGCGCGCCGCGCGACGAGAAGGGCGTCACCGCGTACGCCGAGCCGGCCGCGCTCGCCGGCGCGAACGCCGCGCTGCGGGTCATGGGCGTCGACCTGGAGATGGCCGCCGGGACCGCCGGCACCGACGTGGTGCACAGCCACACCTGGTACGCGAACCTGGCCGGGCACACCGCGAAGCTGCTGCACGGGGTGCCGCACGTGGTGACCGCGCACAGCCTGGAGCCGCTGCGGCCGTGGAAGGCCGAGCAGCTCGGCGGCGGGTACGCGCTCTCCTCCTGGTGCGAGCGGACCGCGTTCGAGTCGGCCGACGCGATCATCGCGGTGAGCGCGGGAATGCGCCGCGACGTGCTGACCGCGTATCCGGCGGTGAACCCCGACCGGGTACGCGTGGTCTACAACGGCATCGACACCGCGCAGTACGCCCCGGACCCCGGCACCGACGTGCTCGACCGGCTCGGCATCGACCCGGCGCGGCCCAGCGTCGTCTACGTCGGGCGGATCACCCGGCAGAAGGGCCTGCCGTACCTGCTGCGGGCCGCCCGGGAACTGCCCGCCGACACCCAGCTCGTGCTGCTCGCCGGCGCGCCGGACACCCCGGAGATCGCCGCCGAGGTGGAGGGTCTCGTGGCGGAGCTGCGGGCCACCCGGTCCGGGGTGATCTGGGTGGCGGCGATGCTGCCCAAGCACGAGGTGATCCAGGTGCTCACCCACGCCACGGTCTTCGCCTGCCCGTCCGTCTACGAGCCGATGGGCATCGTCAACCTGGAGGCGATGGCCTGCGAGACGGCTGTGGTGGCGACCGCCACCGGCGGCATCCCCGAGGTGGTGGCCGACGGCGAGACCGGGCTGCTGGTGCCGATCGAGCAGGCCGGCGACGGCTCCGGCACCCCGCTGGACCCGGAGCGTTTCGTGGCCGACCTGGCCGCGAGCATGAACGAGCTGCTGGCCGACCCGCGGCGGATCGCGGCGTTCGGCGCGGCGGGGCGGCGGCGGGCGGTGGAGCACTTCTCCTGGGACGCGATCGCCCGTCAGACGCTCGAGGTGTACCGCTCGGTGGGCGGGTAAGGAAGGGCCCCCTGTTAACGCCTCCGGTAGAGGAAGGGCCCCTTCTTAACAGGTGTCGGCCGGCACGAGCAATCGCGACGCACCGCGTGGAGGACGAGCGCCGCGTCGGTAGGGTCGCCGGATGCCCGATGCGATCTTCGCCCATCCGCGTCTCGCGCCGGTCTACGACGCCTTCGACCTCGACCGGGACGACCTGGCCGCCTACCTCGCGCTCGCCAGTGAGCTGGGCGCGCGCACGGTGCTCGACGTGGGCTGCGGGACCGGGTCGCTGGCGGTCCTGCTGGCCCGGCACGGGTACGCGGTCGTCGGCGTCGACCCGGCCGGGGCGTCCCTCGACGTCGCGCGGGCCAAGGACGGGGCCGGCGCGGTCCACTGGATCCACGGCGACGCCACGGCGCTGCCCGCGCTCAGCGCCGACCTGGCCACGATGACCGGGAACGTGGCGCAGGTCTTCCTGACCGACGCCGACTGGGGACGGACGCTCCAGAGCATCCACGCCGCGCTCCGACCGCAGGGGCATCTCGTCTTCGAGACCCGGCGTCCCGACCGTCGCGCCTGGGAGGAGTGGGCGACGGACACCGGCCCGGTCATCCGATCCGTCCCGGGCGTCGGGCGGGTGGAACGGCGTTTTCGAGTAACCGCGATCGACCTGCCGTTCGTGTCCTTCCGCTTCACCTACCGGTTCCTGTCCGACGGGGCGGTGGTCACGTCGGACTCGACGCTGCGGTTCCGCGACCGCGACGAGGTCGAGTCGAGCCTGACCGCCGCCGGATACCGGGTGCTCGATGTGCGGCAGGCGCCTGATCGCCCTGATCGGGAGTTCGTGTTCGTCGCGCAGCGGACGGGCTAGAGGCGGAGCGCGCGGTCACGTCGCCGGGCGGTCGCCGATTATTGACGCTTCCCGACAAAAATGCTTCACTTGCCGCATGGCCTCGGACAACCCGCCCGCGCGGCGCCGACGTGGCCGGCCCACGGTGCTCGATCCCGAAGCGGTCGGCACCGCGGCCCTGCGGCTCTGGGCGGAGAAGGGCTACGGCGCCACCGGCTGGGACGACATCTCCGCGGCCACCGGGGTCAGCGCCCGCACCCTGATGCGGCACTTCCCGTCCAAGGCCGCCCTCGCCTGGGTGGGGGTGCCCGCCGCCACCCGGCGGCTGACCGAGACGTTCCACACGCTGCCCCTCGACATCCCGCTGTCGGACGCGCTGCGCGCCGCCGTGGTGGCCTCCGTCTCCGACGACGCGCTCGTGCTCAGCGCGGGCGGGTACTGGATGCGGGTCGTCGCCGAGGAACCCGAGCTGGCGGAAGCCTCCGGCCGCGCCTACGCGCCCTGGACCGAGGCCCTCGCCCGGGAGATCGCCCGGCGTCAACCGGGAGCGCCGAGGGCGATCTGCCACGCCGTCGCCGCCGCGTACCGCGAGGCGGCCCAGGCCGCGCTGTACGACTGGGCCCACGGCGGCCCCGACGGCTCGCCCGCCCACGCCGTCGACGCCCTGCTGCGTCGGCTGGACATCCGCATCACCCCACCCGAGGAAGCCCCGTGACCGCCACGCGCCCGACTCCCGACCCGCTCGCCCCCGCCACCCTCGGTCCGGTTCGCCTGCGTAACCGGGTCATCAAGTCCGCCACCTTCGAGGGGGCGACCCCGGACGCCCTGGTCACCGACCGCCTGATCGAGTACCACACCGCTGTGGGCCGCGGCGGCGTCGGCATGACGACTGTCGCCTACCTCGCCGTCGCGCCCGAGGGGCGCACCGAACGGGGGCAGGTCTACTGGCGGCCCGAGGCGTTGCCCGGGCTGCGGCGGCTGACCGAGGCGGTGCACGCCACCGGCGCCAAGGTCAGCGCCCAGATCGGGCACGCCGGGCCGGTGGCGAACTCCCGCTCGAACGGGCTGCCCTCGCTCGCCTCGTCGGCGCGGTTCAACCCCCTGGCGATGGGCTTCGACCGCGCCGCGACGCACGACGACATCCGCCGCATCGTGGCCGCACACGGCAGCGCCGCCGCGGCGGCGCGCGAGGTGGGCTTCGACGCCGTCGAGGTGCACCTGGGCCACACCTACCTCGCCGGATCGTTCCTGTCGCCGAAGCTCAACCGACGCCGGGACGAATTCGGCGGTGCGCTGGCCAACCGCGCCGAGTTCCCGCGCCGGATCCTGGCCGCCGTCAAGGAGGCCGTCGGCGACGACGTGGCCGTCATCGCCAAGATGAACATGAGCGACGGCGTACGCGGCGGTTTCGATCTCGACGAGTCGATCCCGTTCGCCCGGATGCTGCAGACCGACGGGCACCTGGACGCCCTGGAGCTCACCGGCGGGTCCTCGCTGCTCAACCCGATGTTCCTGTTCCGGGGCGACATCCCGCTCGCGGCGATGGCCGCGCCCCAGCCGCCGCTGCTACGGCTCGGCATGAAGATGTTCGGCCGGTTCCTGTTCCGCGACTACCCCTACCAGCCGCTCTACTTCCGCGACCTCGCGCTCCAGTTCCGCCGGGAGCTGTCCATGCCGCTGATCCTGCTCGGCGGCGTCACCGACCTCGACGGGATGCGCACGGCCATGAGCGACGGCTTCGAGTACGTCGCGATGGCCCGCGCCCTGCTCCGGGAGCCGGATCTGATCAACAAGATCAGCCGCGACGCCGCCACCCGGTCGCGCTGCACCCACTGCAACCTCTGCGCCGCCAGCATCTTCACCGGCACCCACTGCCCCCTGGACGCCGAGGGGACGACGGCGCTCGTCGCCGCCGGTACCCGGCCCGTCGTCGCCCCGTAGCAAGGAGTTCCCCGATGTCCGTACCCCGGCAGCCCCGGCCGACCTCCGTCGACCTCGTCGTGATCGGCTCCGGCACCGGCCTCGCCGCCGCGCTCAGCGCCCACGAGGCCGGCCTCTCCGTCGTGGTCGTGGAGAAGTCGCGCTGGGTCGGCGGCTCCACGGCGCGCTCCGGCGGCGCCTTCTGGATCCCCGCCAATCCCGTGCTGGCCGCCGAGGGCTCCGGGGACACGCCCGAGCGCGGCGCGGCGTACCTGGAGGCCGTCGTGGACGGCTCCGCGCCCGAACAGCGCTGGCGCAGCTTCCTCCAGCACGGCACCGCCACGATCGAGATGCTCACGCGGACCACCCCGATGCGGTTCCTCTGGGCCCGCGGCTACTCCGACTACCACCCGGAGCTGCCCGGCGGCACCGCCGCCGGCCGGAGCTGCGAGTGCCGCCCGCTCGACCTGAAGGTCCTCGGCGCCGACCGCGCGCGGCTGCGTCCCGCCGTCCTCTCCGCACCAGTGCCCATGCCGGTCACCGGTGCGGACTACAAGTGGCTCAACCTGATGGCGAAGACCCCGGTTCGCGCGCTGCCCCGCATCGTGACCCGCCTCGCCCAGGGCCTCGGCGGCCTCGCGCTCGGGCGCGAGTACGCCGCCGGCGGCCAGGCCATCGCCGCCGGCCTCTTCGCCGGCGTCCGCCGCGCCGGCATCCCGGTCTGGACCGAGACGTCGCTGGAGCGGCTCCTGGTCGAGGGGAACCGGGTCGTCGGGGCCGAGCTGCGCCACGGGGAGACGACGTTCGCCGTACGGGCCGAGCGGGGTGTCGTGCTCGCCACCGGCGGCTTCGACCACAACCTGCCGCTGCGGCACGCCCACCACCACCGCGACCTGGGCGACTGGAGCCTCGGCGCGGACAGCAACACCGGCGACGGGATCCGCGCCGCGCAGGAGGCGGGCGCCGGCACCGACCTGATGGAGCAGGCGTGGTGGTTCCCCGCCGTCGCGCCGGTCGGCGACGCCGCGCCGTCGGTGCTCCTCGCCGAGCGTTCCCTGCCCGGGTCGCTCATGGTGGACGGCACGGGCCGCCGGTTCGTCAACGAGTCCTGCGACTACATGACGTTCGGGCAGCGGGTGCTCGGCCTCGCCCGCGAGCGCGCGGCGCTGCCGGCCATGTGGCTGGTCTTCGACCAGCGGTACCGCAACAGCTACGTCTTCGCCGGCACGCAGTTCCCCCGCGCCCCGCTGCCGAAGTCCTGGTACGCGGCGGGCGTCGCGCACCGCGCGGGCACCCCGGGTGACCTCGCCCGGTCGATGGACGTGGACGCCGACGCGTTGAGCGCCACCCTGGCGCGGTTCAACCAGCTCGCCGCCGCCGGCGTCGACGAGGACTTCGCGCGTGGCGCCAGCGCGTACGACCGCTACTACGGCGACCCGACGATGACGCCGAACCCGAACCTGCGGCCCCTGGCCGGCACCCTGTACGCCGTCCGGGTCGTCCTGTCCGACCTCGGGACCTGCGGTGGGATCCGGGCTGACGGCCTCGGCCGGGCGCTGTCCGACGAGGGGACCCCGGTCCCCGGGCTGTACGCGATCGGCAACGCCGCCGCCAACGCCTTCGGCCGCACCTACCCGGGGGCCGGGGCGACCATCGGCCAGGGCCTGGTCTACGGCTACATCGTCGGGCGGCACGCGGCGGGCAAGCTCCCCGCCGACCAGGCCGAGGGTCGCCGGACGGCGAAATAGGCACGGTTTGCCGCGATCGCCGCACCCGGGGCCGCCCGGCGTGCCAGCATCCGGCAGGACGCACGGGGCCGACCCGGACCGGCCGTCGGCGAAGCGGAGAGGAACCGACATGGGTACGTATGCGGTGACCGGCGCGGCCTCGGGCATGGGCCGGGCGTCCGCCGAGCGGCTGCGGCGCGACGGGCACACAGTCGTCGGCGTGGACCTGCGGGACGTGGAGGTCGTCGCCGACCTCTCCACGCCGGCCGGACGCGCGGCGGCGGCCACCGAGGTGCTGGAGCGCGCCGGAGGGCGGCTCGACGGGGCGGTCTGCGCCGCCGGGCTCGGCGGCATCCCCGGCCGGGACCGGCTCGTGCAGCAGGTCAACTTCTTCGGCGTGGTGGAGCTGCTCGAGGCGTGGCGACCGACGCTGGCCGCCGCCGGCAACAGCAAGGTCGTGGTGTTCGGCTCGAACTCCGTCACGCTCACCCCGATGGTGCCGGAGCGCGCCGTGCGGGCCCTGCTCGACCGAGACGCCGGCCGGGCGCTGCGCGTGGTGGGGCGCTTCGGCAAGCGCTCGGCGCCGTTCGCGTACGCGAGCTCGAAGCTGGCGGTGACGCGGTGGGCACGCCGCGCCGCGATCTCGCCGGAGTGGGCCGGCGCCGGCATCCGGGTGAACGTCCTGGCCCCCGGCATCATCGCCACCCCGCTGCTGGAGGAGCAGATGGCCCGGGGCGAGAAGGAGGCGGTCGAGGGGCTGCCGGTGCCGATCGGCGGGCGCGGCAGGCCGGCGGACGTCGGCGAGTGGGTGGCGTTCATGCTGTCGCCGGCCGCCGACTTCCTCTGCGGTTCGGTGATCTTCCTGGACGGCGGCTCGGACGCCTACTTCCGCACCGACGACTGGCCCGTCTCCACCGGGCCGGGCGGGGTGCTGCGCTACATGCGGCGTGCCAAGGCGTGGCGGGCCCGGCGCTGACCCGGCAGGCCCGCCCACCCGGGTGGGCGCGTCGCCGTGGAAGCAGCGCGCAACCGAGCGCGAAAGGATCTCGCGCAGTAGGTTGAGCGGGTGACTGGACGGTTCCCGATCGAAGACGTCTCCCCCGTCGTCTCCTGCGGTCGCTACCCGGCCAAGGCAGTGGTCGGCGAGGTCGTGCCGGTGTCGGCGCGGGCCTACCGCGAGGGCCACGACGCGCTCGGGTGCAACGTGGTCTGGCTCGGCCCGGACGGCGCGGCCCGCCCGTTCACCCGGATGCGCCCGGGCGAGCCCGGCCAGGACCGCTGGCACGCCACCATCCGCCCGGACGCGGTGGGCCTGTGGCGCTTCGCCGTCGAGGCGTTTCAGGACCCGTACCTCACCTGGCAGAACGCGGTCACCAAGAAGCTCGCCGCCGGTCAGGGCGCGGCCGAGCTGGCGAACGACCTGGCCGAGGGCGCACGCGTGCTGACCGCCGCGCTCGACCTGGTGCCGAAGGGCGACCGTGAGCGCGTACGCGAGGCCGCGCGGGCGCTGACCGACGACGGGCTGGAGCTGCCGCGGCGGGTGAGCGCGGCGCTGGATCTGGCCGACCTGCTGTGGGAACACCCGGTGCGCGAGCTGGTCACCACCGGCGAGGAGCGCACGCTGTGGGTGGACCGGCCCCGGGCGCTCTTCTCCGCCTGGTACGAGTTCTTCCCCCGTTCCGAGGGCGCGACAGCGGCGACAGCGGACGCGCCCGCGCGTTCCGGCACGTTCGCCACCGCGACGCAGCGGCTGCCGGGCGTCGCGGCGATGGGCTTCGACGTGCTCTACCTGCCGCCGATCCACCCGATCGGCCGGGTCAACCGCAAGGGCCGCAACAACGCGCTCGCCGCCGGGCCGGACGACGTCGGCTCGCCGTGGGCGATCGGCGCGGCCGAGGGCGGCCACGACGCCATCCACCCCGACCTGGGTACGCCGGCGGACTTCCGCGACTTCGTCGCCGCCGCCGCCGAGCAGGGGCTGGAGGTGGCGATGGACCTGGCGTTGCAGTGCGCGCCGGATCACCCGTGGGTCACCGAGCACCCGGAGTGGTTCACCACCCGGGCCGACGGCAGCATCGCGTACGCGGAGAACCCGCCGAAGAAATACCAGGACATCTACCCGCTGAACTTCGACAACGACCCCGAGGGCATCCGGGCCGAGGTGCTGCGGGTGGTGCTGCACTGGGTCGGCGAGGGCGTGCGGATCTTCCGGGTGGACAACCCGCACACCAAGCCGTTCGACTTCTGGCACTGGCTGATCGCCGAGGTCAAGAAGGCCGACCCGGACGTGCTGTTCCTGGCCGAGGCGTTCACCCGGCCGGCGATCATGCACGGGCTGGGCAAGATCGGTTTCACCCAGTCGTACACCTATTTCACCTGGCGCACGACGGCGGCCGAGATGCGGGAGTACTGCGAGGAACTGGTCGCCTCGGTCGACTGGATGCGGCCGAACTTCTGGCCGAACACGCCGGACATCCTGCACTCGTCGTTGCAGCACGGCGGCCCGCCGATGTTCAAGATCCGGGCGGTGCTGGCGGCGCTGCTGTCCCCCTCCTGGGGCATGTACGCGGGGTTCGAGCTGTTCGAGCACGTGGCGCGGCCCGGCGCGGAGGAATACCTGGACAACGAGAAGTACGAGCTGCGGCCCCGGGACTGGGACGCCGCGCTGGCGCAGGGCCGGTCGCTGGCGCCGTTCATCACCACGCTGAACCGGGTACGCCGGGACAACCCCGCCCTGCACCAGCTGCGCAACCTGCGGTTCCACGACATCGACAACCCGGCGCTGCTGTGCTGGTCGAAGCACGACCCGGCCACCGGCAACACGGTGATCGTGGTGTGCTCGTTCGACTCCCGCGCGGTGCAGTGGGGCAACACCACGCTCGACATGCCGGCGCTCGGGCTGGACTGGCACGAGCGGTTCACGGTGCGCGACGAGCTGACCGGTGCCGAGTACGACTGGGGGCAGCGCAACGCCGTGCGCCTGGACCCGTACCTGCAACCGGCGCACGTGCTCACCGTGCGCCGCCCGGCCGCACCGGCCCCCGCCGAGCCGGAGCACCCGGCCGCGCCCGACCTCACAGTCGAAGACGTACCCGCCGACCTCTCCGGCGGCACCGCCCCGACCGCACCGGCCGACAAGGACGACACCCGATGGACCAGTTGATCGCCGGCGAGGTACACGACCCGCACGCCGTGCTCGGCGCGCATCCCGCCGACGGGAGCACCACGATCCGGACGCTGCGCCGGGGCGCGGGCGAGGTGACGGTGCTCGTCGACGGCGACCGGCACCCGATGAAGCGGGTGCACGACGCCGGTGTCTTCGAGGCTGTGGTCCCCGGCGAGGTGCTCGACTACCGGGTCGAGGTGGACGGCACGACGCACGACGACCCGTACCGTTATCCGCCCACCCTCGGCGACCTCGACCTGCACCTGATCGGCGAGGGCCGGCACGAGCGGCTCTGGGCGGCGCTCGGCGCCCGGGTCTTCGACGAGGGCGTCGCGTTCACCGTCTGGGCGCCGAACGCGCGTGCCGTGCGGCTCGTCGGCGACGTGACCGGCTGGGCGCCGGACGACGGCTGGCCGATGCGGTCGCTCGGCTCCAGCGGTGTGTGGGAGATCTTCGTGCCGGGCATGCCGGTGGGCGCGCGCTACAAGTACCGCGTCCTGGGCGCCGACGGCCGGTGGCGGGACAAGGCCGACCCGATGGCCGCGCGCACCGAGGTGCCGCCGGCCACCGCGTCGGTGGTGCACCGGTCACGGTACGAGTGGGGCGACGCGGACTGGCTCGCGCGCCGGTCCCGGCAGGCCCCGCACCAGGAGCCGATGAGCGTGTACGAGGTGCACCTGGGCTCCTGGCGGCCCGGCCTCGGCTACCGGGAGCTGGCCGAGCAGCTCACCGCGTACGTGCTGGAGATGGGCTTCACCCATGTGGAGTTCCTGCCGGTGATGGAGCACCCGTTCGGCGGCTCGTGGGGCTACCAGGTCACCGGCTACTACGCGCCGACCGCCCGGTTCGGCGACCCGGACGACTTCCGCCACCTGGTGGACCGGCTGCACGCCGCCGGCATCGGGGTGCTCCTGGACTGGGTGCCGGCGCACTTCCCCAAGGACGAGTGGGCCCTCGCGCGTTTCGACGGCACCCCGCTGTACGAGCACCCCGACCCGCGTCGCGGCGAGCACCCCGACTGGGGCACGTACGTCTTCGACTTCGGCCGCAACGAGGTGCGCAACTTCCTGGTCGCCAACGCGCTCTACTGGCTCGACGAGTTCCACATCGACGGGCTGCGCGTGGACGCGGTCGCCTCGATGCTCTACCTGGACTACTCCCGCTCCGACGGGCAGTGGGCGCCGAACGTGCACGGCGGCCGGGAGAACCTGGAGGCCATCGCGTTCCTCCAGGAGGTGAACGCCACCGTCTACCGGCACCACCCGGGCGTGCTGATGATCGCCGAGGAGTCCACCGCCTGGCCCGGGGTCACGAAGCCGACCTCCGAGGGCGGGCTCGGGTTCGGGTTCAAGTGGAACATGGGCTGGATGCACGACACCCTGCTCTACACCTCGAAGGACCCGATCTACCGGCAGCACCACCACCATCAGCTCACGTTCTCCCTGGCGTACGCGTGGAGCGAGAACTACGTGCTGCCGATCAGCCACGACGAGGTGGTGCACGGCAAGGGCTCGCTGACCGGCAAGATGCCCGGCGACACCTGGCAGCGGCTGGCGACGGTACGGGCGCTGCTGGCGTACATGTGGGCGCACCCGGGCAAGCAACTGCTCTTCATGGGCTGCGAGCTGGCCGACGACAGGGAGTGGAGCGAGGAGCGCGGCCTCGACTGGTACCTCACCCACGACCCGGCCCGCGCCGGCGTGCAGCGCCTGGTGGCCGACCTGAACCGGGTCTACCGGGCGAGTCCGGCGCTCTGGGCGCAGGACACCGACCCGGCCGGTTTCCGCTGGATCGCCGGAGACGACGTCGCCAACAACACGGTGTCGTTCATCCGGATCGCCCCGGACGGGCAGACGCTGGTGTGCGTGACGAACTTCTCCGCGCTGCCGCTTGAGGACTACCGGATCGGCCTGCCCGCCGCCGGTACGTGGGCCGAGGCGCTGAACACCGACGCCCACCACTACGGCGGATCGGGTGTCGGCAACCTGGGCGAGGTGCACGCCGAGAACATCCCCTGGCACGGCCTGCCCGCCTCGGTCTCCCTGCGCGTCCCCCCGCTCGGCGTGCTCTGGCTCCGCCCGAGTTGATCATGAGGTTGACGCAGTTGTGGATCTCCACAAGGTCGTCAACCTCATGATCGACGCTGTGAGCGGTCAGACCAGGTCGGCTTCGCGCAGCAGCTTCCACAGGCCGGCGCCGTCGGGGGCGCTGAGCCACTTCTGGCCGATCGGGCCCGACGACGACCGTCCGGCCGGGGCGGGCAGGCTGCCGGCCAGCACCGACTGGGTCGGCGACAGCCGCCGGATCGCCACCCCCGCCACGTTGTCCGGGTGGGCGGCGGCGAACTCCCGGTAGATCTCCGGGTCGTGCTGCCCGTCGTCGCCGATCAGCAGCCAGCGCACCTCGGGAAACTCCCGGGACAGCCGGGCCAGTGTGGCCCGCTTGTGCTCCCGGCCGCTGCGGAACCACCTGTCCGCCGTCGGACCCCAGTCGGTGAGCAGCAGCGGCCCGGCCGGGTAGAGGTGCCGGGACAGGAACCGGGTGAGCGTCGGCGCGACGTTCCAGGCGCCGGTGGACAGGTAGAAGACCGGCGCGCCCGGGTGGGCGGTGGCCAGCCGCTCGTACAGCACCGCCATGCCCGGCACCGCGGTGCGGGCGTGCTCGTCCAGCACGAACGTGTTCCACGCGGCGAGCAGCGGCCGGGGCAGCGCGGTCACCATGACCGTGTCGTCGATGTCGGAGAGGATGCCGAAGCGGACGGCCGGGTCGAGGATGCGGACCAGCGCCTCCACCGGCTCGGCGTCGGCGACGCTGAGGCGTACGCAGCCCCAGCCGGGGGTGAAGTCGCCCTCGATCACGGTGTCGACGAAGCCGCTGCGGTCGGCTGTCACCTCCTGGCGCACGCCGTCGGCCTCGATCGTCACAGTGATGTGCTTGGCGGGCAGCGTGGCGAAGCTGCGCCAGCCCCGCACCTTGTCCAGCCGGCCCCGCCGCCGGGTGTCCGGACGCCCGAGCAGCACCCGGCAGAGCACGCGCGCCCAGCCCGGGGCGCCGTAGCCCGCGTACGCGATGATGTTGGGCTGCCACCCAGTGCGCCGCAACCGGCGCTCCACCAGGCCGTGCACGGCGTCCTCGAAGCGCGCGGCGCGGTGCAGTTGCGGAACGGCCAACTGGTCCGGTGGTGTGGGCGGCACACGGCAACAGTGCCACAACCGGCCCGGCCGGGCCACGCGAGTGATCCACGCCGATCCGGCCCGGCGCCGGCCGCCGCCGTGACAGACTGCGGTCGGGACGACGACGGGGGCGTTTGTCGTGTCGACGACGAAGCGGGACCCGGTGCGACCGCGTCCGGACGCGCCGGCGCTGGTGGCGCTGCTGCTCGGCGCCGCGGGGGTCGGCTACCGGCTGGTGCTGACGCTGCTCACGGTGCCCGCGTCCAACAGCGACGAGGCCACGTTCGGCCTGGCCGCGCTGCACATCGCCGGGCGCGGTGAACGGCCGGTCTTCCTCTACGGCCAGCGCTACATGGGCATGCTGGAGTCGTACCTGGCCGCGCCGCTCGTGGGCTGGGGCGGGCCGGCCTGGCCGCTGCTGCGGCTGCCGCTGCTCGCGCTCTTCGCGGTCTTCCTGTGGCTGGCGTACCGGCTGACCCGCCGCCTGTTCTCCCCCTGGCTCGCCGTCGCCGTGGTGGGTCTGCTGGCGCTCGGCTCGGAACGCGTGGTCCGCGACCAGCTCACGGCGGTCGGCGGCCGTCCCGAGGTCAAGCCGGCCGTGCTGGCGATGCTGCTGATCGCGGTCGCGCTCGGTGACCGGCGGATCCGGCACCACTGGCTGGCCACCGGCGCGTTCGGGCTGCTCGCCGGGCTGGCGCTCTGGTCGGACTGGCTGATCGCGCCGTACCTGCTGGTGGCGGCGGTGGTGCTGGCGGTGGCGGTGCCCCGGGACCTGATCGGCTGGCCGGGCGTGCTGCTGGTCGTGGGCTTCCTGGCCGGGATCGCCCCGGTGATCAAGGACAACCTCGTCGCGCCGCCCGGACAGGACTCGCTGTCGGTGTTCCGCGAGATCAGCACCAAGGAGGGGGTCGCGCCGCCGCTGGCCGAACGGCTGCGCGGCGGGCTGCTGGAGGGGGTGCCGCTGGCGTCCGGCATGTGCCCGATGGACGGCTGCGCACGCTGGGCGCAGTGGTTCGGCCTGCTCTACCCGGTGCTGCTGGTGGCCGCCGCCGCGCTCGGCCTGCGCGCGTACCGCCGGGCCGCCGACCATGCCGCGCGGGTCCGGGCCGCGGCGATCCTCGGCCTCGTCGCGGGCGCGGCGCTGACGCTCCTGGCGTACGTGCGCAGCCCGCTCGCCGCGACCGACCCGCTCGGCAACGCCCGCTACCTGTCGGTGCTCCAGATCTCGCTGCCGGCCGTGCTGTGGCCGCTCTGGCTGGCCGCCGCGCACGCGCTGCGGGCCACCGCCGGACGGGCCGCCCGGATCGGCGGCGTCACGGCGACTGTGGTGCTGGCCGGGCTGACCGCCGCCACGCTGGCCGGCACCGTGGCGTTCCTGGCCGGTGTGCCGGCGGTGCGGGACGAGGAGCGCACCGCCCGCCGCCTCGCCGACACGGTGGAGAGGGCCGGGCTGCGCGAGGTGTACGGCGACTACTGGACCTGCAACCGGCTGATCTTCAACACCGGGGAGACTGTCGCGTGCGGGGTGCTCGACGGCGCGCTCACGCCGGGGCAGAACCGCTATCCGGCGTACTGGCGGCGGGTGGCGCGCGCCCAGCGGCCCGGGTACGTGGTGACGGCCGGCTCCCCGGCCGAGCGCACGCTGCGGCGGCTGCTGGGCGACCGGGCCGACGCGGCGGTGGTCGCCGAGGTGGGCGGCAGTCGCGTGTACCACCCCGACCGTGCCGTGCGGCCGTGGCGCTGAACCCGGCCCGTACGCTGTGCCGGTGCTCATCCTGCTGCCCCCGTCGGAGGGGAAGGCCGAGGCCGGCACGGGCCGCCGGCTGGACCTGTCCCGGCTGTCCCTGACCGAGCTGAACCCGGCCCGGGAGGCGGTCCTGACCGCGCTCGTCGACCTGTGCGCCGGGCCGGACGAGGCGGCGGCCCGGACCGCGCTGGGCCTGACCGAGGGGCAGCGCGGCGAGCTGCGGCGCAACGCCCGGCTGCGGAAGGCGGCCACCGCACCGGCCGGACGGCTCTACACCGGGGTGCTCTACGAGGCGCTCGGCCTGGACACGCTGCCCCCCGACGCGCAACGGGCGGCCCGCCGCCAGGTGCTGATCAGCTCCGGGCTCTGGGGCGCGGTGCGGCTCGCCGACCGGATCCCGCCGTACCGCTGCCCGATCGGGGCGCGGCTGCCGGGGCTCGGTGCGCTGTCGGCGTACTGGCGGGAGGCGCTCGGCCCGGTGCTGGAGCCCGCCGCCGGACGCGGCCCGGTGCTGGACCTGCGCTCCGGCGCGTACGCGGCCACCTGGACGCCGCGCGGCGCGCTCGCCGAACGCACGGTGACGGTGCGGGTGCTGCACGAACGCACCGTGGACGGCACGCCCACCCGGTCGGTGGTGAGCCACTTCAACAAGGCCACGAAGGGCCGGCTGGTGCGGGATCTGCTGCTGGCCGACGCCCGGCCGCGCACCGCCGACGCGCTGGTGGGGGCGCTGCGGGAGCTGAAGTACACGGTCGAGGAGGCGCCCCGGGCGGCCGGCCGCCCCCGGCAGGTCGACCTCGTGGTCACCGAACTCTGAGGCGCGCGCTTCCCGCAAATTTTGCTCAAGGCTCGGGCGCAGCGGTTCCCGGTCCGGCGCTGGGGGGCCACGGTAGAGGCACCCCGAATCTGACCGAGGAGCCGCGCCGATGCTCACCACGCTGCTCGACCGCCCGAGCCCGTCGCCACCGCCGCTGGACTGGCTGACCCTGACCGACGCCTTCGAGATCGCCTGCATGGTGCGCTGCACCCCGCCACCGGCCGCCGGCGTGCGCCGGCTCGACTCCGGATCGCACCGGGCCGGGATCGCCGAGTTCAACCGCGAGGACGCGGCACAGCGGATGCGGCAGCTCCTGGGCCGCCTCGACGTGCCGGTGGAGCACGAGCTGACCACCGGTGGCCTGCGCCGCCGTTACGAGCTGCACCGGCTCTCGGTGCCGCAGCAGCACCGGGCGGCGTACGCGAATCTGCTGGCCACGGGCTGGCGGCAGGGCCGCCGGGAGCTGCTCGGCGGGCCGTTCCCCGGCGCCTCGGCGGCGCGGCGGCTGTGGCGGCCCCGGCTGGCCGCGGCGGCCTGGCGGGCGGCACTGCTCGCCGGCGGCCGGCACGTACGCCGGCACTGCCTCGGCATCCGGCTCGCCGACCGCGACCTGGCGGCGGTGCTGGTACGCGGGGCGGCGCTGCTGGACGTGCCGGCGGCGCTGCGGCCCGGCTCGGGCTGCTTCCTCGTGGTGGTGGCGAACGGCGAGCACCGGGACCGGATCACCGAGAGCGCGGAGCTGGCCCCGGCGAACTGACCGGCCCGGTCCGGGCTCCCGGGCGGCAGGTGCACGGTCCGGGCTTGCGCGGCGACGGGTGCACGGCGCAGAGTGCAGCCCGTGAGCCGACACTGGCCTGTGCGCGCCGCCGCCCCGCTCGTGCTGGTGCTCCTGCTCGTCACCGGGCTCACCGCGTGCCGGGACGAGCCGTCCGAGCCGACCCGCATCCGGATCGCGACCGGCAGCCCCACCGCCGTCTACCACGCCTTCGGCCAGTCGCTCGCGGCGCTGCTCAACCGGGAGCTACCAGGCGTGCGGGCCGAGGTGGTGGTAACCGCCGCCTCGGCGCAGAACGTCCGGCTGGTCGGCGGCGGGGAGGCGGAACTGGGCTTCACCCAGGCCGACGTGCTGCCGCCGCGCGAGCCCGAGCACCCGTCGGTGCTGGCTGTGGCCCGGGTCTACGACGACCTGCTGCACCTGGTCACCCGCGCCGGCGGGCCGATCCGCACGCTCGGCGACCTGCGCGGCCGGCGGGTGTCGGTGGGCGCCGACGGCTCCGGCACGGAGATCACCGCGACCCGCCTGCTGGCGGTGGCCCAGCTCGACGGCGACCGGATACGCCAGGAGCACCTGGGGCTGGACGACTCGGTGGCGGCCCTGCGCGAGGGACGGATCGACGCGTTCTTCTTCTCCGGCGGGCTACCCGTGCGCGGCGTCGCCGACCTGGCCCAGCGGACCTCGCTGCGGATCGTCGACCTGGGCGCCTGGACCGAGCCGCTGCGCCGTGCGTACGGGCAGGTCTACGTGACCCGGGACGTGCCGCGTTCGGTGTACCGGGCCGACCCGGTCAGCACCGTGGCGAACCCGAACTACCTGATCGTCCGCGCCGGCCTGCCCGCCGCGCTGGTGCGGGAGGTGACCCGGCTGCTGATGGACCGCCGGCAGGAGCTGGCCGCAGCCCACCCGGCGGCCGGACGGATGAGCCCCCGGTCGGCCATCGTCACCACCCCGCTGCCACTGCACCCGGGCGCGGCGCAGTGGTATCGCGACGCGAAGCCCTGACGACGGGTCAGCGCCAGACCGGCCCGACGGCCTCCGGCGGCCCGACGGCCTCGGGCGGGCCGGCGACCTCGGGCGGGGCGACGACCTCGGGCGGGCCGGGGGCGGGCGCCGGGAACCACAGCTCGGCGACGAGGCCCCGAGGCTCGCCCTGACGCATGGTGAGCCGGCCGTCGGAGGCGTCCACGAGCACCGCCGCGATGGTCAGGCCGAGACCCACGCCGTCCACGTTCTGCGCGTCCGGCGCCCGCCAGAACCGCTCGGTGGCCTGGTCGAGCTGGCTCGCCGTCATGCCCGGGCCGGTGTCGCCGACGGTCAGCACCGTCCCGCCGCCGTCGGCGCGTACGGTCACCGTCACCTCTCCCCCGGCGCCGCTGAACTTCACCGCGTTGTCGATCAGGGCGTCCAGCGCCTGGTCGATCGCGGTCGGCACGGTCCAGGCGTACACCGGCGCGTCTGTCGCGTCGAGGCGCAGTGCGACCTCGCGGTGCCGGGCCAGCGGCAGCCAGGCCGCCACCCGGGAGGCGGCCGTGGCGGTGGCGTCCACAGTGACCCGCTGGTTCTCCTCCCGCTCCGCACGCGCCAGGGTGAGCAGCGCGTCGAGCACGGTGGCGAGCCGGTCGGTCTCCTCCAGCGCCAGCTGGTGCTCGGCGCGTCCGTCCGGGTCGGTGAGGCTGGGACCCAGTTCCTCCACCCGCAGGCGCAGCGCGGTGAGCGGGTTGCGCAGCTGGTGGCTGGCGTGCGCGACGAAGGCGCGCTGCCGGTCCATCACGTCGGACACCGCGTCGGCCATGTGGTTGAAGCTGGTCGCCAGCCGGCGCAGTTCGGGCGGGCCGACCCGGGGGCGGACCCGCGCGGCGCGGCGGCCCTCGGCGATCTCGTGGGTGACCGCGTCCAGCTCGGTGACCGGGCGCAGCACCCAGCCGGCCAGCCCGAACGCGGTCGAGACGCAGGCCAGCACCGCCAGCAGCCCGATGCCGGCCAGCAGCAGCCACCACACGGTGACGGAGCGGCGCACGCCGTCCGCCGGGCTGGTCGTGACCACGGCGCCGAGCACCTCGCCGCCGTCGTTGATCGGTACGGCCGTCACCACCGGCCCGCTGTCCCAGGGCCACACCGACTCCGGGCCGCTGAACTGCTGTCCGGAGAGCGCGGTGTCGAGCGCCGGGCCGGCGCCCTCGTCCGGCTTCCAGCCGGTCGAGGCGACAACGGTGCGCCGTTCCCGGTCCACCACCGCCGCACCGATGCCGTACAGCGCGTCGTAGGCGGCCAGTTCCCCGTCCAGCGGGCCGGAACCGCCACCGCGCAACGCCGGTCCGGCCAGCGAGGCGAAGCGGGTGGCGTCGGCGAGGCGGTCGGCGCGTACCCGGTCGGTCTCCCGGGTCGCGAGGGTGGCCGCCAGCGGCGTCTCCAGGGCGAGCAGGACCAGCACCATCAACAGCAGGTAGCTGATCACCAGCCGGCGGCGCACGGGCCCCTCCTCACGCGTCGCGGAGCCGGTAGCCGACCCCGCGTACGGTCTCCACCAGCGTCGGGTCGCCGAGCTTGCCGCGCAAGGACCCGACGTGCACCTCGACGGTGTGCCGGTCGGCCCAGGTGGTGCCCCACACGTCGAGCAGGATCCGCTCGCGCGGCACCGCCACCCCGGGCTGGCGGGCCAGGGACAGCAGGATGTCGAACTCCTTGCGGGTCAGCGTGACGTCCCGGCCGGCCACGTTCACCGTCCGGCCGCCCACGTCGATGCGGACCGCCCCGGCCTCGATCAGGTTGCGCTGCGGCGCGGTGTGGGCGGCCCGCCGCAGCACCGCCTCGATCCGCGCCTGCAACTCCACCATGGAGAACGGCTTCACCACGTAGTCGTCGGCGCCCAGTCGCAGCCCCAGCACCCGGTCGCGTTCCTCGCCGCGCGCGGTCACCGCGATGATGCCGAGCCGGCTGCTGCGCCGCCGCAGCTCGCGGCACAGTTCGGTGCCGTCGCCGTCGGGCAGACCCAGGTCGAGCAGCACCAGGTCGCAGGGGGCGGCGGAGAGCGCGGCGGCCACCGTGGCGGCGTGTTCCACCTGGTAGCCGCGCCGGGTCAGCGCCGACGACAACGCCGCGGCGACCCGGCGGTCGTCCTCGACCAGGAGGATCCGCACCCGTGCCTCCCTCCGCTCGACGTGTTGCCCTGCGAATGGTGGCAGACGCGCCGCCGGGACGCGAGGCCGCTCTAGGCTGCGGTGGTGATCTACAAGATTCTCACCGACGACGAGTGGGCGCGGGCACGGGCCGACGGGCGGTTCGCCGGCACCGCGATGGACCGGCAGGACGGCTACGTGCACCTGTCCGCCGCCGACCAGGTGGTGGAGACCGCGCGGAGGTTCTTCGCCGGGGTCACCGGCCTGACCGTGCTCGCGGTGGACGAGTCCCGGCTCGGCGACGCGCTGCGCTGGGAGGTGTCCCGAGGCGGCGCGCGGTTCCCGCACCTGTACGCCGCGCTGCCGGTGGACGCGGTGGTCGCCGCGCACCCGCTGCCGGCCGACCGGCCGGCCGCCGACGCGGTGGCCGAACTGCTCGGGTGAGCGCTCGTTATGCTGCGTCGAGCCCGCCCGTCGGCGCGACGCGCCCTGCATGATGCGAGTTGAGATGACTGACAGCAACGACCGGTCCGCCTCCGTCTTCGTCCACCCGACGGCCGACGTGGAGGACGGCGCCCAGGTCGGCGACGGCACGAAGGTCTGGCACCTGGCGCACATCCGGTCCAGCGCCCAGGTCGGCGCCGGCTGCGTGATCGGCCGCAACGTCTACGTCGACGCGGGCGTCACCGTCGGCGACCTGGTGAAGATCCAGAACAACGTCTCGGTCTACCAGGGCGTGACCATCGAGGACGAGGTGTTCGTGGGCCCGTGCGCGGTGTTCACGAACGACTTCCGCCCCCGCGCGCAGAACCCGGACTGGACGATCACCCCGACGCTGGTCCGCCGGGGCGCGTCGATCGGCGCGAACGCCACGCTCGTGTGCGGCATCGAGGTCGGCGAGTACGCGATGATCGCCGCCGGCTCGGTGGTGACCCGCGACGTCAAGCCGTACCAGCTGGTGGCCGGCAACCCGGCCCGCCCGAAGGGCTGGGTCGACGCCAAGGGCGAGGTCGTCTCCCGCGACGTCGACAACCCGCCGCACCAGGGCTGAACGCGGTACGGGGCGGCGACCGCGCCGGTCGTCGCCCCGTAGCCGGTACGCCTCAGCCGCAGAGCCGGCCGATCTCGTCCCGGAACCGGTCCATCGGGTTCGACCCGGCCGGGCCGAGCAGGTACTCCTTCAGCTCCCGCCGCGCCCCGGTCATCGGGTCGTCGCCGGCCCGGGTCACGTCGAGGATCTTCGTCAGCTCGCCGCAGTCCGCCGAGAGCAGGTACGCCGCCCGCGCGGTCGGGAACTGCCGCCGGAACTCGTCCTCGGGCAGGCCGGCCGGGTTGGCCACCACGTACGGCCGCTCGCTCTGCACGAAGTCGGAGACCACGCTGGACACGTCACTGACCAGCAGGTCGGTGACGTTGAAGCAGTCGAACAGCCCCGGCGTGCGGCCGGTGACCACCAGGTGCGCGGCGCCGTCCAGTGCGGACGGCTCGGTCTCGCCGCCGGCCGCGCTGATCCGGGACACGATCCGCTCGTGCGCGGCGCGGGCCTTCGGCGAGCGCGTCCCGGTCAGCGGGTGCGGCTTGTAGATCACCCGCACGTCCCCGGCGGCGAGCAGGCCGGACACGATCCGCTCCCCCATCAGCACCAGCGAGGTGTGGTACGGGTCGTCGTCGAGCCAGCCCTCCCAGGTCGGCGCGTACAGCACAGTGAAACGGTGGTCGGCGGCGCCGGAGCCGAACGTGTGCACCCCGGCCAGCTGCGGCCGGCCGATCTCCACGATGTCGCGGTCCAGCACGCCGACGTCGGCCCGCGCGTACCGTTCCCGCCCGGCCGGACCGGCCACCCAGACCTCGTCGTACACCTTGCTGTACGGGTTCACGCTGGCCTGCTTGTCGCTGTCGCCGTGGCCGACGAAGACGTGCTTCACGCCCGGCTCCCGCAGCAGGTGGATGTTGGCGCCGACGTTCGCGGCGTACAGCGCCACGCGCAGCGAGCTCAGGTCCAGGTTCATGAAGTCGACGCCGGCCGGCACGCAGATCACCGGCAGCCGGGTGTCGGCGAGCTGCCCGAACGCGTCCGCGGCGCGCAGCAGCACGACCGCGCGGCGGCCGGTCGCCTCCACCGGCGCGAGCCACATGTTGGCCTGGTAGACGTCCTTGGCCGGGCCGGCGAAGTAGAGCGCCACCTCGGGCCGTTCCCGGGCCATCCAGTCGTGCACGGCGGGCAGCACACCCGGGGCCTTGCCCCGGCCGCGCAGCGCGGTGAGCGCCAGCACCGCGGCGGTGACCAGGCCGGCGGCGAGCGTGACCAGGCCGGTGACCACGACCGGGGCGACCCGGTCCAGCGCGGCGGCGAGCACCGCGGCCGGCACCAGCAGCACGTTCAGCAGCGGCATCCGCAACCCGGCCAGCCGCCGCGCCCAGGCCGGCGGCACCGGGACCCGCCGCAGCGCGCCGAGGTCGATGTTGCGGGTGTACGCCGGCGGGTCGACCCGGCCGTCGATCACCTTGGTCACCGCGCCGGTGGCGACCGCGACCGTCCACAGCGCGGCGGGCAGCAGCAGGACGGCGACGGTGCCGGCCACGCCGGGGCGCACCGTGGCGACCACCAGCAGGACCACCGACAGATCCCGGACCAGCCGCCGGAAGGTGGTGCCGAGACCGGCCTTGTCGAGCAGCGTGGCGGTCCCGGTGTGCCGCCCGGCCAGGGCCAGCTCACCGGCGACGGCGACCACCGCGGCCACCGCGTACGGGACCACCAGGCCGAGGACTCCGGCGAGGACCATGACCGCGTAGCCGAGAAGCGTCGCGCCGACCGCGGCGAGACCCTGCTGGCTGCGTACTCTGCTGAACAACGACACGCTCCCTGTCTGCCCCACCGATGCCGGTCCGGGTCGATTTCCGACGGCTGCGACCCTAAACGGATCACATGACACAAGTATTGCCGGGGTGTCCGGCAGATGAACTCCGCACGGCGTGATTGCGACGGCGGCACGCGACGGGCCCCGGCCGTCCGCGACGGCCGGGGCCCGTGGAGCCTCTGGGGTCAGCCCCCGATGACCACCCGGCGCACGCCGGTCCAGCGCGCCGGGTCGGTGACCCGGCGGCCGTCGACGAGCACCGTCACGCCCGGCAGGTCGGCCGGGGCGAGGGTGCGGTACTCCGCGTGGTCGGCCTGGATGACGGCGGCGCCGAGCGGCTCGCCGTCGTAGCCGGGCAGGCCGTGCGCGACCAGTTCCTCGTTCGTGTACATCGGGTCGGAGACGTACGGCACCGCACCCCGGCGGCGCAGCGCCTCCACGGTCGGGAAGACACCGGAGAACGCGGTCTCCTTCACGCCACCCCGGTAGGCGGCGCCCAGCACCAGCACGCCCACCCCGGTCAGGTCGCCGTACGCGGCGGCGAGCAGGTCGACCGCGTACTCCGGCATGGCCGCGTTTGCCTCGCGGGCCGAGCGGACCACTGTCGCGGCCGGGTCGTTCCACAGGTACATCCGCGGGTAGATCGGGATGCAGTGGCCACCGACCGCGATGCCGGGCGAGTGGATGTGGCTGTACGGCTGCGTGTTGCACGCCTCGATGACCTTGGTGACGTCCACGCCGACGGTGTCGGCGAAGCGGGCGAACTGGTTCGCCAGGCCGATGTTCACGTCCCGGTAGGTCGTCTCGGCGAGCTTGGCCAGCTCGGACGCCTCGGCCGAGCCGAGGTCCCAGACGCCGTTGGGGCGGTCCAGGTCGGGGCGCTCGTCGAAGTCGAGCACCGCCTCGTAGAACCGGACGCCGTGCGCGGCCGACGCCTCGTCGATGCCGCCGACCAGCTTCGGGTAGCGGCGCAGGTCGGCGAAGACCCGGCCGGTGAGCACCCGCTCCGGGCTGAACACCAGGTGGAAGTCGGCGCCGGGGGTCAGGCCGGAGCCCTCGGCGAGCATCGACGCCCACCGGTTACGGGTGGTGCCGACCGGCAGCGTGGTCTCGTAGCTGACCAGCGTGCCCGGCTTCAGCCCACGGGCGATGGCCCGGGTGGCGTCGTCCATCCAGCCGAAGTCCGGCACGCCCTCGGCGTCCACGAACAGCGGCACGACCACGACGACCGCCTCCGACTCGGCGACCGCGGTGGCGGTGTCGGTGGTGGCCGACAGCAGGCCGGCGGCCACCGCCTCCTTGAGCTTGACGTCCAGGTCGGCCTCACCCGGGAAGGGCACGGCACCGTCGTTGACCAGCTGGACGACCCGCTCGGAGACGTCGGCGCCGATCACCCGGTGCCCCTTCGACGCGAACTGCACGGCCAGGGGAAGACCGATCTTGCCGAGCGCGACGACGCAGATGTTCATGAACTACTTTCCTCCAGAGGGCCAGATTCGGCGCAGGCGGGCAAGGAACCGACCGGGGGTCACCGGCGTGATCGCGACGATCACCTGGCCCTTGTGGTTCGTGGTGGGCGTGACGAGGTGCCACCGGACTCCGCGCCGGACCACCAGCCGGGGTGCGCCGACCGGGCGGTCGGCGCGCAGCGGCGCCGAGCCCGTCCCGCCCAGGGCGGAGACCTCGGCGCGTACGATACGACGCTCGCCGGCCGCCGCGACGACCGCCAGCAACCGGTCCACCGCGAAATCCGTCCGTACGACGGTACCGGGCCCGGCGGACTCCACCGACGTGACACCCGTCAGATCGCCCACACTGACGCGCAGCGCGTCCGCGCTCAGCTCGGCCAGCTCGGCCCGGCGGCTGCGCGCGGTGATCACCAGGGCCCGGGCACCGGCGGCGTCGCGCCCCCAGGCCAGCCCGGTCGCGGTCAGCCTGGCCAGCAGCGCGGCGACCCGGCCGGTCACGTCGTACCAGTCGTCCGGATAGCCGAACGCCGGGTCGCGGAAGCCGACGTGGTCGGCGTACCAGCTGTCACCCTCGACGACGACATCGGGCAGGGACCGGTCCGACTGCTGCTCGATCAACGTGCGCAGGGCGTCGAGGTCGCCGTCGCGCGCCACCGCCACCCGCAGCCGCTCCTCCGGCGCCATCCGGGCGGTCACGCCGTCGGTCAGGTACGCCTCGGCGAGCTTGCGGACCCGGTCGTGGACGTGCCGCTGCTCCTGCGGGTCGAGGGTGAGGAACTCCTCGCGCAGCAGCTTCGCCACCTCCCAGGTGAAGTGGCGCACCAGCACCGCGTCGCGCCGCGCGCCGGGCTCGATCAGGCCGGCGACGAAACCGACGAGCTCCTCGGCGCAGCGCAGCCGCTCGGAGAACCGGCTGGCGTAGGTGATGTTCTGGGCGTTGTCCCGCTTGACCGCGTAGTAGTACTCGTAGTCGCCGAGAACCGACACCTTCTTCGCCCGGAAGCACGCCTCCAGCGTGAACGGCTGGTCGCTGCCCATCGGCATGTCCGTGCGGAACCGCAGGCCGTACCGCTCGACCAGCTCCCGCCGGAACAGCTTGGTGTTCGACAGCGACCACGGCAGGTCGCTGTCGAACAGGTCGAGCCGCTCCTGGGTGGTGGCGTAGACGGCCTGGTGCACGTACCGCTTGTTGGTGCCGACCATCCGGCCCAGCACCACGTCGGAGTCCCACCGGTCGGCGGCGTCGACGAGGCGCTCCAGCGCCTCCGGGCCGAGGTGGTCGTCCGAGCCGATGAAGAAGACGTACCGGCCGCGGGCGTGGTCGAGCGCCAGGTTGCTCGGCGCCGCCGGGCCGCCGGAGTTGGCCTGGTGCAGCACCCGGACCGTGCCCGGGTACCGCTCGGCGTAGCGGTCCAGTTCCGCGCCGCTGCCGTCGGTGGAGCCGTCGTCGACGGCGACGACCTCCAGCCGGTCCAGGCCGATGGTCTGCCCGACGAGCGAGTCGAGGCAGGCGGTCAGGTAGGGCATGGTGTTGTAGACCGCCACCACCACTGTCACGTCCGGCCCGCTCACGCCCCCACCTCCACCTGTGCCGGTCGCACCGGGGCGGGCGACGGCGACGCCGGACGGGGCGGCGCGCCGGGCAGCAGCCGGGCGTAGACCTCGTCGAGCACCCGCGCCTGCGCCTCCCAGGTCCAGCCGGCCAGCAGGCCCGGCCGGTCGTACGCGGCACGGTAGCGCTGCGGGTCGGCGAGCACCGCGGTGACCGCGCGGACGAAGTCGGCCACGTCCTCGGCGCGGAACACCTCGCCCTGACCGGTCTCCCGGACAGTCTCGGCCATGGTGCGCACGTCGGAGACGACAAGCGGCAGGCGGGCGTGTGAATACTCGAAGAACTTGGTGATCAGCGCGATCTCGTGGTTCGGCCAGTGCTGGATCGGGATGACGCCGACCTGGGCGCCGCTGAGGTAGCGGACCACCTGGTGGTGCGGCACGTAGGGCAGCACGTGCAGCCGGTCCGCCGCGTCCAGCTCGCCGGCCCGGGTGACCAGGCCCCGGACGTACGCCGAGTCGGGCTTGTTCACCACGAGCGCGACGTGCGCTCCGGGCAGCCGGGGCAGCGCCTCGACCATCACCCCGAGGCCGCGCTTGGCGGCGGCCACCCCGCTGTAGACCAGTAGCGGGGTGTCCGGGCCGAGCCCGCAGCGGGCGCGGATGTCCGGCGCCGGCTCGGCCGCGTCGGCGGGCAGCTCGTCCACCGCCGGGGCGTTCAGCACGACCGCCGGCCGTTCGGCCAGCCCGTGCTCGGTGCGCAGCAGGTCGGCCAGGCCGCCGGAGACGGTCATGGTGGCGTCGGCGTACGGCACGTACTCCCGCTCGTGCGCCACGTTGCCGGGCAGCCAGCGGGCGTTGTCGCGCCACGGCTGCACGCCGGGCAGATATTCGTGGGCGTCCCAGAGCAGCGCGATCCGCCGGCCCTTCGCGGCGGCCCGGACCTTCGCGCGGGCGCCGACGCCGAGCATCCGGAAGTCGTTGGCGTGGATCAGGTCCGGCGCCAGCTCGTCGACGACCGGGCCGTAGGCCAGCTCGTAGTCCCACAGGCCCGGCTCCAGGCGCCGCCACGCGCCGTCGCCGCGCAGCCTCCGCCAGAACAGCGTGTACGCGCGGTCCCAGGGACCGTCCAGCTTGCGGCCCTTGCGGGCCCGGGTGAGCTGACGGTTGCGGAACCCGACCCACTTGCGGGTCAGCCCGGACAGCTTCTCCTCGGCGCGCAACGCGGCCCAGGGCAGCCCGCCGGGCCGGCCCGCACCGGACTCGCGGGCCGCGACGGTGAGCGCCGCCCGGCGTACCGTCAGGTCCGCGCGCCAGGCCTTGACCGCCTGGGTACGGTGCGCCGCGATGCCGCTGGGCGGATAGGCAAGCGGGTGCCGCAGCCAGGCCCGGCGGAACTCGTGCCGGCGGCGGGCCAGCGGCTCGGGCATCGGCACGAGGCGTACCTCGGCGGCGCCGAGCCGCCAGCTCTGCGGCTGACCGGCCGGCGCCCGGCCGAGCAGCACGACGTCCCAGCCCGCGTCGGCGGCGGAGCGGGCCGCCTTCTGCACCCGGGAGTCCCCGATGACCCCGTTGTCCACCAGCATCACGACCCGTCCCCGGGTGCCCGCCGCTGCGGTCGTGCCGTCAGATCCCATTCCTGCTCGTTTCGTCGTCGCCAGCACCGCGCCCGCGGACCCGAGCGAGTCTACGACAGCGGTCGCGACGCGAACGCCCACCGCCGCCGGTACCCCACGATCTGCCGGACCGGTTGCTACCCTCCATCCTGTTCAACGGCCGGCGCCCGCTGCGGGTCGTTCGCCGGGTCGCCGGCCGCGCCACGCGGGCCCTCGGACAACCCCAGCTCAGCGCGAACGGGACCGCACAATGGACGTGGTGACCACCGAGGAACCCAGCCGGCCCGCGCCAGCCCCGCCGACCGGGCCGGCCACAGCCGAACGCGTCCGGCCCGGCCCCGTCCGGCGGCTGCGCGACGCCGCCCGGGACGCGGCACCCGCGCTGGCGGTGTTCGCGGTGATCCGGCTGATCGGCCTGCTCGTCGTCTACCTGTGGGCCCGCAACCTGGGCGAGTCCCCGGTCGAGCGGCTCACCCGGGCCGACGGCAACTGGTACGCGGGGATCGTCCAGCACGGCTACGACGCGTACGAGAAGACCCAGAGCAACATGGCGTTCTTCCCGCTCTACCCGGGCCTGACCGCGGCCCTGGAGCGGGTCTCCCCGTTCAGCCCGCGCGAGTCGGCCCTGATCGTGGCGTGGCTGGCCGCGCTGGCCGCCGCCTGGGGGCTGTACGCGATCGGCGCGCACCTGCACGACCGGCGTACCGGCATCCTGCTCGCCGCGCTCTGGGGCGCCGTGCCGCACGCCGTCGTGGAGTCGATGGGCTACAGCGAGAGCCTGTTCACCGCGCTGGCCGCGTGGACGCTGTACGCGCTGCTGCGCCGGCACTGGGTCACCGCCGGGGTGGTGTGCCTGTTCGCCGGCCTGACCCGGCCCACCGCCTCGTCGCTGATCCCGGTGGTGGGGCTGGCCGCGCTGCTGGCGATCGTCAGGCGGCGCGACGGCTGGCGGCCGTGGGCGGCGCTGCTGCTCGCCCCGGCCGGCTGGCTGGGCTACCTGGCCTGGGTGGGCGACCGGACCGGCCGGCTGGACGGCTGGTTCCACATCCAGTCCGCCGGCTGGGGCACCACGTTCGACTTCGGCGTCTACACGGTCGACCGCGGGCAGCAGGCGCTGGTCCAGATGGCGGCGCTGCCGCTGCTGGTGGTCACCGTGGTGGCGCTGCTGTCGATCATGTTCTTCGTGCTGAGCGCGATCGACCGGCAGCCGTGGCAGCTGCTGCTCTACAGCGGCCTGATGCTCGTCACCACGCTCGGCGCGGCCGGCTACTACCACTCCAAGGCGCGGTTCCTGCTGCCGGCGTTCCCGTTGCTGCTGCCCGCCGCCGTGGGCCTGGCCCGGGCCGGATGGGCCCGGGCCGCCACGGTGCTGGCGACACTCGTCGCGTTCTCCGCCTACTTCGGCGGCTACCTGCTGATGATCTGGACGAAGTCGCCCTGACCGGTCAGCGGGTGAACGGCCGGACGTCCCACACCCAGACGTCCGCGACCCGCTCCCCCGGTCCGTACAGCGCGTCCAGCACGGTCTTCAGGTTGTCGTGGCGGCGGGCGCCCCGGTCCGGCAGCACCACCGCGTCGGCCTTCCAGTAGCGGACGTCGGCGCGCGCCTGGTCGACGTCGGCCGGGCCGACCGCGGTGTCCCGCTCGCCGAGCGAGACGGCGGTGAGCAGCTTCGCCGTGGGCTGCGGGTCCACGCCCCAGCGGCCGGTGTTGTCGGTGGCGGAGACCGGGGCGAGGAAGTAGCCCTCGGGGACGGCGAAGCCGGCCACCGCCGCGGAACTCCAGTACAGCGACGTCATGCCGTTCACCGGCACGGGGACCAGCGTGCGGCCGGGGGCCACGTGGTCCCGCCAGGTGCCGGCAGTGACGAAGTCCGGCACCGGAGTGCGGCCCTTGGCATCGAGCGGCATCGGCATGATCGGCAGCAGCGCGGCGGCCACCGCGACGGCCCCGACGCGGGCGGCCAGCCGGCCGGCGGGTTCGGTGCGGCGGGCGGCGAGCCGGTCACCGGCGACCGCGAGCAGCACGCCGAGCGCCACCGTGGTGATCAGCGCGAACCGGGACACCACCACGGAGTCGAACACGGGCAGGTCCTGCACCAGGGCGAACGGTGCGGGGACGTCGGTGCGGCGGGTGCCGACGGTCCAGGTGGTGCCGACGGAGAACAGCGCCGAGACCACTGCGACGGCGCCGAGCACCCGGCCCGTGGTCTCCCGGCGCAGCCACCAGAGCACACCGGCCGCGAGCACCACCAGGGACCAGCCGTAGAAGCTGGCCTGCTCGGTGGTGTTCGGCGCCCAGCCGATCGCGCTGGTCGGGCCACCGGCGAGCGACTTGGTGGCGAACTGGACGAACGAGCCGAGCTTCAGGGCGTAGATGTCCGGGGTGCCGGGGTGGCCGACCCGGTGCTGCGGACCGGCGAACTGCATCCACAGCGGGTACGCCGCCGCGGCCGACACCAGCACGCCGGTGATCGCCAGGCCGGACAGCAGCGGGCGCAGCCGGCGCACCGCGTCGCGGGGCCGGAACGCGAGGTAGGCCAGGACCAGCATCAGGCAGCCGAGCGCGGTCAGGAAGAGGATCTCCAGGCTGATGAAGAACTGGGCGACCACCAGCCCGCCCAGGATCAGGCCGTCGCGGATCACCCGCTCGCCCCGCGACAGCGCGACCACCCGCCAGACGATGAACGGCACCAGCCACTGCGCGGTGATGTGCGGGTGGCCGTTGCTGTGCGAGATCAGCGCGGGCGCGAAGGCGCAGAACAGCCCGCCGACGAACGCGGCCGCCCGGGAGCCGACGACGTGCCGGGACAACACGTGGTACCAGGCGTACCCGGTGCCGGCCAGGTTCAGCGTGATGAACAGCAGATAGGAGAAGGACGCGCCGAACAGCAGGGTGAACGGGGTGAGCACCAGGCCGGGCAGTTGCATCCCGACGTTCGTCATCAGGTTCACGCCGGCCGGGGCGTTCTGCAGCGTGGTGAAGAACGGGTTCTCCAGGTTGGTGACAGCGTGCGCCGCGTACGCCAGCATCCACTCGTTGAAGCCCTGGTCGTTCGGGCGGCTGCCGAGCAGCCGGCCGTCGTAGTCGCGCCAGCCCCGGGCGGTGACCCAGAACGCCCCGGCGAGGTAGACCAGCGCCACGAGCGCGTCGGCCCGCCGCCACCGGCCGCCGCGCCGCTTTTCGGCCGCCGTGTCCGGCTCCGGCTGCTCCGGCTGCTCCGGGGCCGTGGTCGTCGTCGGGCGCGGGGTGGACGACCCCGGATCGGACGAGTCGTCGGCCGCGGACCCGTCGCCGCCGGTGGGGGCGGGCTCACGGTCGCGGGTGTCGGGCGCAGGCGCGGTCATGGCTGAGGAGTCTACGAAAGCGGAGGCCGCGGTCGAGGACCGGCCGAGACGGCGTGTCCGGCCGGCCGGGCCACCCGGCGGAGGTGCGGTGATCCGGGGCACGGCGCCCGGGGTGGCGGCCGAGCGGCGGCGGGCCCGGCGCACGCGACGGCGTTATTGTAGTGTCCGCAGGCGCTCCGGCGGTCGTTACCGGCCACCGGGCACAGCAGGCGCCGCGTCCGGCCGAGCCGTCCAGGCCGTGACACGGCATCTCCCCACCTCCCCAGGATCGGAATCGATGAACAACGGGCGAACTCTCTGGGACTCGTTGAAACTCCCCCGGCCGCGACGGTCCGGGTCCCGGCCGCACATGGTCTACCTCGCGATCGGCTTCCCACCGGCGGCCAAGAGCTGCGCCTACCGCATGCGGGAGACCGCCAACCAGTTCGCCGCCGCGGGCTGGGACGTGACCGCGGTCACCATCGCCGACGAGGCCTGGGAACGGGAGTACGGACTCGACCACACCCTCTCCCAGGGCGTGGACCCCAACGTGCGCGTGGTGAAGCTGCCGCTGTTCCGCGACGACCTCGAGACCGACATCCGCTCGTTCACCGAGCAGCGTGCCCTGGCGCACCTGGACTACCTGGCCGAGCTGCGCAAGCAGAACCTGAAGATCTTCCCCGAGCCGGTCTTCGGCGGCTGGCGTCCGGCGCTGGAGAAGGCCCTGCTCCGCATCCACAAGGAGCGGCACGTCGACCTGCTGGTGACCACCTGCGCGCCGTACGTCAACCTCTCCGCGACCTGGAAGCTGTGGGAGACGCACCGGGTGCCGTACGTCGTGGACTTCCGCGACGGCTGGTCGGTCGACGTGATCAACAACGGTGAGGCGTTCACCCGCGAGTCGGTCTCCGGGCAGTGGGAGATCAAGCTGCTCACCAACGCCGTCGCCATCTGGAACGTCAACGAGCCGATCTCCCGCTGGTACCGCGAGCGCTATCCGGAGCTGGCGCACAAGATGCGCGTCGTGCGCAACGGCTACGACGCGGCGAGCATCCCGGCCCAGGTCCGCCCCGCCCCGCCGGACCGGCCGCTGACCTTCGGCTACCTCGGCGCGCTGAACCTTCCCGTACCGCTGCTGAGCGCCGTGCTGGAGGGCTGGCGCACGGCGCGCGCGGAGGACCCGGCGCTGGCCGACGCCCGCTTCGAGGTACGGGGCCACATCGGCGCCGCCTGGGCGCGCGGCGACAACGCGCACGCGGAGCTGCTCAGGGCCGCCGCCGTCGACGGCGTGCTGGTCGGCGGCTCGGTGCCCAAGGCCGAGGTGGTCGACCTCTACTCCCGCTGGGACGCGGTGGTGCTGATGGTGACCGGCGGCCGGTACATGACGTCCGGCAAGGTGTACGAGTACATGGCCACCGGCCTGCCGGTGGTCTCCGCCCACGAGGCCGACCACGACGCCTCCACCGTGCTCTCCACCTACCCGCTCTGGACCGGCGCGGTCGGGCTGGACCCGGCCGAGCTGGCCGGCGCCTTCCGGCGGGCCGCCGCGATGGCACGTACCGCCGACGCGCCCGAACGGGAGAAGGCCCGCGCCGAGGCGCGGCAGTACGCCCGCGAGGAGCAGCTCATCCCCGCCGTCCGGGAGGTGACCGACCTGGTGCTGGGCGCCGGCGGTCCGGCCGGCACCGCACAGCCCGCCCCCGCCGGCGCGCGCGTCCTGGCCCGAGAAGGTAGGTCATGATCGAGGTCCTGATGGTTATGGGCACCGTCCCCGGACGGGTGGCGGTCCTGACCGACGCGCTCCAGCAGTTCCGCGACAAGGGCGTCACCGTACGGGTGGCCACCACCTTCGACCCGGTGGAGAAGATCCCGGCGGCCACCGAGCTGGCCGAGGTGCACCTGCTGCCCACCGCCAAGGAGCTGGGCCCCCGGTTCGGCCGGATGGTCAAGCGGGCGGCCCCGGCCCGGCGCCCGTGGCTGCGCGCCCAGCGCGACCCGTGGGTACGCCGGCACGCCAAGCGGGCCGACGTCCTGGTCGCGCTGGACGCGCAGGCACTGCACACCGTCTGGCAGCTCGCGCAGCGGTACCGGCGGGCCGACGCCGTCTACGGCATCGCGCCGGCGCTGCGCGCGGTGGAGAAGCGGTCCGCCGACCCGGCCCGCTACCGCCGTCCTCGGCTGAACACCGTCGGCCCGGCCCCGAGCGTGCTGGCGAGCGCCACCCGCAGCCAGACCGTCGACCTGGCGAAGCGGGTGTTCGAGATCAGCACCGGCAAGCGGGCCATGAAGCTCGGCCCGGTGCGCTGGTTCTGGCAGGGCGCCGTCACCGCGCCCGGCCTGCCGGAACGGCACCGCGGCAAGATCGCCCGTCGGGTCACCGGCACCATGCTCAAGACCGGGCACGGCGCCAGCGCGAAGCGGCTGGCGCTAGCGGCGCAGGGCCGGCTCACGAGCCCGGCGACGAAGGGCCAGCTCCTCGGCCCGATCGTGGACGCGGAACTGAGCCAGGGCAAGGTGCCCGAGCACCTGATGACAGTGGTGCGGGGGCAGCTCAAGCTGGCCGACGGCTTCCTCAAGAAGCGCAACCCGGGCAAGGCCGCACCGCACGTGCTGCGCGCGTTCAACCTGATGTTCCACCGGATCGTGCAGTTCGACGGCACCACCTCGCCGCTGGCCGAGGATCCGGAGAAGTTCCTCGCGCCGCTGCACAACAGCGAGGCCGGGAAGGCGATGGCGACGCCGCGCGGCCGGCAGAGCCCGGCGGCGTTCCCGCCGGCCGGCCGGCCGCACCGGATGCTCTTCTTCACCGGGCTGAACGACAACTTCCTCGGGCCGATCCTGGAGCGCTACGAGGCGATGCCCGGGGTGGAGGTCCGCCGGCTGAACCTGATGGAGGAGTCCATCCTCCCGGTGCTCAGCAACGGCCGCACCAACGTGACGCTCCACATGCTCGCCGGGGCCTCGAAGCGGGCCGGCGAGGTCCAGGAGGCGTGGGGCCCTCACCTGGAGTGGGCGGACACGGTCTTCGTGGACTGGTGCAACCTCGGCGCCGCCATGCTGACGATGATCGACCCGGGCACCACCCGGGTGATCGTCCGGCTGCACAGCTTCGAGGCGTTCAGCTGGTGGCCGCACCTGACCGACTGGTCGCGTGTGGACGACGTGGTGTTCGTCTCTGAGCACCTGCGCGACCTGGCACTGGCCGCCGTGCCTCGGCTGCGCGCCCCGCAGGGGCCCCGGACGCACATGATCAGCAACGCGATGGACCTGCACCGGTACGTGGCGCCGAAGGTCTCCGCGGACAGCCGGTTCACCCTCGGGCTGGTCGGGCTCAGCTCGCTGGCGAAGGACCCGCGCTGGGCCCTGGCGGTGCTGCGCGAGCTGCGCCGCCGCGACGAGCGGTACCGCCTCAAGCTGGTCGGCGACGACCTCAACCCGGAACTCAGCCCGGCGATCTCCGACTACGTGCGGGAACTCGACGCCGAACTGGCCGAGCTGGAGCCGTCCGGCGCGGTGGTGCGGACCGGCCGCACCTCGGACGTGCCGGGCGCGCTCACCGACGTCGGGGTCATCCTCAGCACCTCGCTGCGGGAGAGTTTCCACTGTGCGCTCGTCGAGGGCGCGGCCAGCGGCGCGGTGCCGGTGGTGCGGGACTGGCCGTTCTTCGCCGGCCGTCCGCACAGCGCCCGGAGCCTGTTCCCGAGCGACTGGGTGGTGGGCACGCCGCAGGAGGCCGCCGAGCGGATCCTGGCCCTCACCGCCACCGAGGAGGTCTGGCGGGAGGCGGGCCGGGCCGCGGCGTCGCACGTGCTGAGCACCTGGGACTGGTCGGTGACGCAGAAGGACTTCGACCGGCTGCTGCTGGAGCCGCCGGCCACCGCCGGCTGAACCGGCTTACGACGGAGATCGGCCGGCTCCCCCTGTGGGGGGCCGGCCGTTTGTGCCGGGGGTCAGCGCGTCGTGGCGGCGTACTCCCGCTCGTCCTCGGGGCGCCGCGACGACGGCGGACGCGTCCCGCCCGTCGACGCGCCCAGCAGCGAGGCGTACACCTCGTCGAGGATCCGGGCCTGCGCCTCCCACGTCCAGCCCTCCAGCAGGCCGGGCTTGTCGTAGGCGGCCCGGTAGCGCTCCGGGTCGTCGAGCACGGCCCGGACCGCGCGGACGTAGTCGGCCCGGTCCTCGGCGGTGAACACCTCACCCTGCCCGGTGGCCCGCGCGGTCTGCGCCATGGTCTTCACGTCACTGACCACGATCGGCAGCCGGGCGTGCGAGTACTCCAGGAACTTGGTGATCAGCGCCAGCTCGTGGTTGGGCTTGTGGTGGATCGGGATGACACCGGCGTCCGCGCCGGACAGGAACGGCACCACCTGCCAGTGCGCCACGTACGGCAGCAGGTGCACGCGGTCCGCGACGCCGAGTTCGGCGGCACGCTCCCGCAGCGCCTCGGAGAACTGGTTGTCGCCGTTCGGGTTCATGGTCACGAACGCGACGTGCACGCCGGGCAGCTCCGGCAGCGCCTCCACCATGATCTGGCAGCCCCGGCTCGGGTTCACCGCACCGGAGTAGACGAGCACCGGCGTACGGGCGTCCACGCCGCACAGGGCCCGCAGGTCCGGCACGTCGCCGTCGGCCTCGGCCGGCGGCGCCATCGGCGCGTTGAGCACCACGGCCGGCCGGTCGGACAGGCCGTGGGTCTCCTGGAGCAGGTCGGCAAGCGTGTCGGAGACGGTCACCACCGCGTCCGGGTAGGCGGCGTACTCGGCCGTGTAGGCGATCTGGGCCGGCAGCCAGCGCGGGTTGTCGGCCCGGCCGGTGATGCCGCCGACGAACTCGTGGGCGTCCCAGACCAGCTTGGTCCGCCGCCCGGCGGCCCGGGCCCGCAGGGTCGCGCGCGCGCCGATGCCGAGCATCCGGAAGTCGTTGGCGTGGATGATGTCCGGCTTGAGCTCGTCGAGCGTCTTGCGGAAGGCGATCTCGAAGTCCCACAGGCCCGGGTCCAGCCGGCGCCAGGACCGGTCGCCCATCAGCCCCTGCCAGAACCGCACGGGCAGGCGGCTGAACAGCGCCTCCGGATCGGCCTGCGACTTGCGCAGCCGGCGGGTCTCGCCGCTGCGGAACCGCACCCAGCGGGCGAGCGCGGTGGCGGCGGCGCGGGCCGGCAGCTGGGCCGCCCGGCCCACGGTGGCCGGCAGCCCGCCGCCCAGCGCCTGGGCCCGGACGCGGCGCTCGTACAGGTCGGCCTGCCAGGCCTTGATCTCCTGGACCCGGTAGGCGGCCTTGGTGGTGTTCGCGTACGCCAGCGGCCGGCGCAGCGACCGGCTGTACTCGCGGGGCAGCCGGTGCAGCGGCTTGGGCACGCGCAGCAGCCGCACCTCGGCGTCGCCGATGCGCCAGGTGTCGACGTCGGAGCGGGCGTTACGGATGCCGAGGAGGAAGACCTCCCAGCCGGCGTCGGCGGCCGACCGCGCCGCCTTCTGCACCCGGGAGTCGCCGTGGACGCCGTTGTCGACCAGCATCACCACCCGGCCCCGGGTCGGTCGGGCATCGCTGTGAGCGCCAGCTTGCATCGGGTGTTTCTCCTCGTTGACGGGGCGGGCGTGGGGTGGTGGGTGGGCGGTCACCGCAGGAACGCGTCGAAGACCTCGGCGGTGCGTCGCCCGTCGTGGTGGTCACGGACGTAACGTGCGCCCTCCGCGGCCAGGGCGACCGCGGCGGGCCTGTCGTCGAGCAGCGACTCGATGGTCTTGACGAGCGTGGCGGGCGTGGCGTTGGCGATCGGCGGCGCGACTCCGGCGGCCCGGTGCGGGCCCTCGCTGAGGTACGCCACCACTACCTTGCCGGCAGCCATCCCCTCACAGGAGAAGGTGCCGTAGCTGCCCATCACCAGCTGGTCGACCACGATGTCGCACTCCTGCACCTGGCGACGCATCTCGTGGTGCGGTAGCCCTTCCACCAGGCGCAGTTCGATGATCCGTCGGTCGTGCAGCTCCCGCAACCGGGGCAGGAGCCGGTCGGTGCCCTTTGTCCACCGTTTCGACGGCGCGTGCAGCACCACCGGCCGGGCGCGTTCCAGCACCGGGCGGTCGCAGGCCCAGGCGTCCACGTCGACGATCAGCGGCGCCCAGGTGGCGAACGGCACGTCGTCCAGCAGGTCGGGGGTGGTCACGAAGAACGGCAGGCCGCTCTCCTCGGCGGTGCGCCGGTTCCGTTCGGTCACCGTGGTGAGCTGCCCGATCAGGTCCTCCGGCGCGTCCCGGAACGCGGACTCGGGGTGCCGTTCCAGGTGCGCGCCGGGGTGGCGGATCTCACTGCCGTGCGCCAGCAGCGCGACCTTGAGCCGGGCCCGGCGCAGCGCGGGCAGGTCCGCCGAGATGTCGTCGCCGTTGGCCCGGCCGAGCACCGGGCGGAACGCGTCCACGATCAGGTGGGTGTACCAGCCGAGCACCCGCTCGGCCTGCGCGGCCTGTACGTCGAGCCGGTGCTCGCCGGGGTAGTTCAGGTAGCGGTCGGCCGGGTAGCGGTAGGTGGCCGGCGGCTTGGCCATCACCAGTTCGACGCCGACGTCGGCGCGCGCGGTGGTGATCGCCACCGCCAGGGCGGAGAGCTGCCCGGCATAGTTCGCCGTGCCCAGCCCCAACCGGATCGGCCCGGTGCCGAGCGGACGCCACGGGCCGGGCGTGCCGGCCTCGATCGGCGCGACCGGCGGCTCCGGCGGCTCATCGCCGCCGCGCTGCCGGGCCCGTTCCACCGCCTTGGTGAAGGAGGGCAGCGAGCCGGGGGCGAAGAGATCGCCGACGCCGTGCCGGGCCAGGTGCTCGCGGACCGCCCGGCTGTCGGCCGCTACCACTGGTAGCCCGGCGGTGCGGAAGGTGTCCAGCAGGCCGAGGCCGGCGTCCGGGTCGAACCCGAACACCGCCACGTCCGCGGAGGCGAGGAACGCGGCCGTCACGGTGCGCGGACGCGGCACCACGTGGACCCGGCGCCGGGCCTTGCCGGCCCGGCGGATCAGGTCCTGTGCCGCCGCCCGCTCCGCCCCGTCACAGGCCAGCGCCAGGTGGACCTCGGGCAACCGGGCCAGGGCGCGCAGCACGCCGTCCAGCGCCCGGTCGCGTGTGATCCCGCCGGCGTGCACCAGCAGCGGCGTGCCGGCGGGAAGTTCACACAGTTCGCGTACCGAAGGGGTCTGCCAGGGCCGCGTGCCGGCGGCGGCCCGGCGGAGCGCGATGCGCCACCGCCGGGGGATCCGCCGCCGTACCGCCGAGACCGTCCGCCGCACCGGCGCCGGGCTCATCGCAGTGCCGGCTCCGCGTCGCTGCCGCTGGCCGCGACGGACACGACCTTGCCGTCGGCGGAGGACTCCAGCAGGGCGGCGGCGACCTGCACGGTACGCAGGCCCTGCCGCAGCGTGACGATGTCGCTCTGCTTGCCCTCCACCGCGTCCCGGAAGCGCTCGTGCTCGACCAGCAGCGGCTCCCGCTTCGGGATGGCGAAGCGGACCATGTCGCCCTCTGCCACACCGCGGAAGGCGCGCAGCGCCTCCCACTCGGTGTCGATGGCGGCGTTGGCGTAGAACGTCAGGTCGGCGGTGAGCGTGTCGGCCACGAAGCAGCCCTTGTCACCGGTGACCACAGTGGACCGCTCCTTGAGCGGGCTGAGCCAGTTCACCAGGTGGTTGACCATCGTGCCGTCGGCGAGCTGGCCGACCACGGCGACCATGTCCTCGTGCAGCCGGCCGCTGCGCGAGACGGTGCGGGCGGCGACCGAGCTGTACTGCTGGCCGGTCACCCAGGCGGTCAGGTCGATGTCGTGGGTGGCCAGGTCCATCACCACGCCGACGTCGGCGATCCGGTGCGGGAACGGGCCCTGGCGCCGGGTCACGACCTGGAACACCTCGCCCAGCTCACCGGCCTCCAGGCGGGTGCGCAGGCTCTGCAGCGCCGGGTTGTAGCGCTCGATGTGCCCGACGCCCGCGACCAGGCCGGCGTTCTCGAACGCCTCGACCAGCCGGGTGGCGGCCTCGACGGACTGGGCCAGCGGCTTCTCGATCAGCGCGCAGACGCCGTTGGCGGCCAGCTCCATGCCGATCGGCTCGTGCAGCGCCGTCGGGCAGGCCACCACGGCGTAGTCGACACCGAGGGCGAGCAGGTCGCTCAGCTCGGGTACGACCGGCGCGCGCAGCGTGCCGGTCACGTCGCCGGCCGGGTCGACCACGCCGACCAGCTCGACACCGTCCAGGTTGGACAGTACGCGGGCGTGGTTGCGGCCCATCGCGCCGAGGCCGATCAGACCGGCCCGCAGCTTGCGACCTTCACCTTCACTCATCGGGCACCGCCGGCCAGGTTCGCGCCCTCGGCGATCCGCTCCAGGTCGGCCTGGCTCAGCGACGGGTGCACCGGCAGCGAGACCACCTCGGCGGCGGCCCGCTCGGTCTCCGGCAGGTCCCACGGGCCGGGATTGCCGTCGGCGCCGAGGTACGGCTTGAGCCGGTGGATCGGGGTCGGGTAGTAGACCGCGTTGCCGATGCCCAGCTCGGTGAGGCGGGCCTGGGCGGCGTCGCGGTTGCCCCGCACCCGCACCGTGTACTGGTGGTAGACGTGCTTGGCGCCGTCGGCGACCGGCGGGGTGATCATGCCGGTGATCGCCGAGTCGAGGAACTTGGCGTTGGCGCGGCGCTGCTCGGTCCACTCGGCGAGCTGGGTGAGCTGCACCCGGCCGATGGCGGCGGCCACGTCCGTCATGCGCATGTTGGCGCCGACGATCTCGTTGGCGTACCGCTGCTCCATGCCCTGGTTGCGCAGCAGCCGCAGGGTACGGGCCAGCTCGGCGTCGGCGGTGCTGATCATGCCGCCCTCGAGGGAGTGCATGTTCTTCGTCGGGTAGAAGCTGAAGCAGCCGGCGGTGCCGAACGCGCCGACCGGGGTGCCGTTGCGCTCGGCGCCGTGCGCCTGGGCGGCGTCCTCGACCACTGCGAGGCCGTGCTGCTGCGCGATCGCCATGATCCGGTCCATCGCGGCCGGGTGGCCGTAGAGGTGCACCGGCATGATCGCGACGGTCTTCGGCGTGACCGCGGCGGCGACCGCCTCCGGGTCCACACAGAAGCTGCCCGGCTCGATGTCCACGAAGACCGGGTCGGCGCCGACCAGCCGGACCGCGTTGCCGCTGGCGGCGAACGAGAACGAGGGGACGATGATCTCGTCGCCCGGGCCGAAGCCGAGTGCCATCAGCGTGAGCTGGAGCGCGGAGGTGCCGGAGTTGACGGCGATGCAGTGCCGGCCGCCGACCAGGTCGCCGAACTCCTCCTCGAACGCCGCGACCTCGGGCCCCTGCACGACCCGGCCGCTCCGCAGCACCCGGACGGCCGCCTCGATCTCGGCTTCGCCGATGATCGGCCGTGCGGGGGGAATGAACTCTGGATGCGGCCCGGCCATGGGGCTTCCTCCTGTCGACGCGTGGTTCATGGGAGACATTTCGGGGGATGGTACCGCTCTGTCGGGGAAACCAGCCGTTCGCACTGATTGTCCGACTGGTTGTGACCTTCTGTTCATGATCGGCGACGGACCTCCGGGGGCGGCCCGGGGCTCACACTTCCACCTCGTCGCGCGCAGGCTCCACGCATGCTACCCGCAGGGCGGCGACGATCGCGGCCGCCATCCGGGGCACCTCGACCGGCTCCAGCGGGGCCCGGGAGATCGCCATCCGCCAGTAGACCGGACCGACGATCAGATCGACAGCGGCGCGACGGTCGGTGGCCGGGGACAGCTCGCCGCGCTCGACCGCCCGGCCGATCAGGATCCGGCCCACCGCCTGCTGGTAGTCGTCCAGGGCGGCCTGCAACTTCTCCGCGATCTGCGGGTTGCGGGCGGCCTCGGCCAGCAGGTCCGGGATGATCTGGGCGGCCAGCCGGTGGCGCAACGCGCGCGCCATCACGTGCAGCAGGATCTCCAGGTCACCGAGGAGGCTGCCGGTGTCCAGCAGCGGGATGTTCCGGCCCGCCACCGCCGAGACCATGTCCAGCACCAGATCGAGCTTGGAACGCCAGCGGCGGTAGATAGCGGTCTTGCTCACACCGGCGCGGCGGGCCACCGCCTCGATGGAGAGGCGACCGTAGCCGACCTCGGCCAACTCCTGCATCACCGCCGCGCGGATGGCGCTGGTGATCTCGCCACGCAGCACCGCCGCGCCGGCCGGGGCACGCCTCTTCTCGGTCGTCACGTGGAACAATGTAGCGCAACGACGGTACGGTTGCGTCCCGACGTTCGGTGGACTACCTTCCATGCAGCAGCGAGGCGGCTCCTCCCGCCCGGCCACGCTGGATCTCTTTCACCGCACTGCTCCCCATCAGCACGAAAGATCGGAGCGCCTGAACATGGCCAACACCGCGGTGGCCGACCCCGAATCCGGACTGACCCGGGCCCAACTGGCCCAGCGGTACGGACTACGGGTGGCCGGGGAACGACCAGCCCTGGGCGAGTACGCCCGGCGGCTGTGGGCGTACCGGCACTTCATGACCGCGTACTCGCGGGCGAAGGTCGCCTCCTCGCTGAGCAACACCCAGCTCGGCCAGCTCTGGCAGGTGCTGACACCGCTCACCAACGCGGCCGTCTACTTCCTGATCTTCGGCGTGATCCTGGCCCAGCACCGGAACGTGCCGAACTTCATCGCGTACCTGTGCACGGGCATCTTCATCTTCATCTTCACCCAGACGGCGGCGACGAACGGCGTCAGCGCGATCACCGGCAACCTGGGCCTGATCCGGGCGCTGCAGTTCCCCCGGGCGGCGCTGCCGATCACGGTGACCCTGGTGCAGCTCCAGCAGCTGCTCATGTCGATGGTGGTGCTCGCCGTCATCGTGCTGATCACCGGCGAGCCGATCACCCTGCGCTGGGTGCTGATCGCGCCGATGCTGCTGCTCCAGACGATCTTCAACGTCGGGCTGAGCATGGTCATGGCCCGCCTCGGCTCCAAGGCCACCGACCTCAAGCAGATCATGCCGTTCGTGATGCGCACCTGGCTGTACGCCTCCGGCGTGCTCTACCCGGTGTCGCTCATCCGCCAGCACCTGCCGGGCTGGGCGGCGAACGTCCTGGAGTGGAACCCGCCGCTGGTCTTCATCGAGCTGGCCCGTTACGCGCTGCTCGACTCGCACCAGGCGAACCTGATCAGCTCGCCGCTGAAGCTGTGGGCGCTCGGCCTGTTCTGGGCGGTCGTGATGGGCGCCGGCGGATTCGTCTACTTCTGGCGCGGAGAGAAGGAGTACGGCCGTGGCTGAGCAGACCCTGCCGCTGAACGCCGGCCCGGTGACCGACTCGGGCCGCGTCCCCACTGTGGTGGTGGACGACGTGCACGTGATCTACCGGATCCACAAGGGCGCGAGCGGCGGCACCACCCCGGTCTCCGCGCTCAAGCGGATCGTCTCCCGCACCAAGGCGCCGAACATCCGCGAGGTGCACGCGGTCAAGGGCGTGAGCTTCACCGCGTACGAGGGTGAGGCGATCGGCCTGATCGGCAGCAACGGCTCCGGCAAGTCCACGCTGCTGCGGGCCATCGCCGGGCTGCTCCCGCCGGCCCGCGGCGCGGTCTACACGAAGGGCCAGCCGTCGCTGCTCGGCGTGAACGCCGCGCTGCTCAACGACCTGTCCGGCGAGCGCAACGTGGTGCTCGGCTGCCTGGCCATGGGCATGCCGCCGGAGGAGGTCAAGCGGATCGCCCCGGAGATCATCGAGTTCTCCGGGATCAACGAGCGCGGCGACTTCGCCTCGCTGCCGATGCGCACCTACTCCTCCGGCATGGGCGCGCGGCTGCGCTTCGCGATCTCCTCGGCGAAGAAGCACGACGTGCTGCTCATCGACGAGGCGCTGGCCACCGGCGACCGCAAGTTCCGGGTCCGCAGCGAGCAACGGGTCCGCGAGCTGCGCGACAGCGCCGGCACGGTCTTCCTGGTCAGCCACTCGATCGGCTCGATCCGGGACACCTGTGAGCGGACCATCTGGCTGGAGAGCGGCGTCCTGAAGATGGACGGTCCCACCAAGGAGGTCTGCGACGCGTACGAGAACCAGAAGTAGCGCCCCGGAGCGCACCGCACCGGGTTCCGCCCGCGGCGGTGCGCTCCGGCGTCCGCGTTAAGGTTCTCGGATCCATCCCCTTTCACCCAGAGTGAGGTACGGCAATGACGCAGGACCACACCACCGCACCGGACGCCACGCCGGCGAGCCCGGCACCCTGGCGCCCCGCACGTACGGTGGCCGTGATCCTCGCCGGGGGGACCGGCACGCGCCTCGGGCTGGGCATCCCGAAGCAGCTCCTCAAGATCGCCGGTAAGCCGATCATCGAGCACACCCTGGCCGTCTTCGAGGCCGCGCCGGAGATCGACGAGATCATCGTGCTGATGGCCACCGGGCACGTCGACGACGCGCGGCGCATCGTCGCCGACGCCGGTTTCCGCAAGGTCACCAAGGTGATCGAGGGCGGCGAGACCCGCAACGACACCACCCGCATCGCGCTCGACGCGGTCGGCGAGGGCGACGTCAACATCCTCTTCCACGACGCGGTCCGCCCGCTGGTCAGCGCCCGGATCGTGCGGGAGTGCGTGAACGCGCTCTGGACGTACTCGGCCGTCGACGTGGCCATCCCGTCCGCCGACACGATCATCCAGGTCGACGCGGACGAGTGCATCACCGACATTCCGGTCCGCTCCCGGCTGCGCCGCGGCCAGACCCCGCAGGCGTTCCGCTCCGGCACCATCCGCGAGGCGTACCGCCGCGCCGAGGGCGACCCCGACTTCGCCGCCACCGACGACTGCGGCGTGGTGCTGCGCTACCTGCCCGGCACACCGATCAAGGTGATCGACGGCTCGGACGAGAACATCAAGGTCACCCACCCGGTCGACGTGCACCTGGCCGACAAGCTGTTCCAGCTCGCCGCCGCCCAGGCGCCCCGGCTGACCGACCACCGCAGCTACGCCGAGGAGCTGACCGGCCGGACCATCGTGGTCTTCGGCGGCAGCTACGGCATCGGCCACGACCTGGCCGAGCTGGCCCGGGGCTACGGCGCCCAGGTCTTCCCGTTCAGCCGCTCCACCACCGGCACGCACGTCGAGCGCGCCGAGGACGTGGCCGCCGCGCTGAAGACCGCGTTCGAGGCGACCGGCCGGATCGACCACGTGGTGGTCACCGCCGGCATCCTGGAAAAGGGCGCACTGGCCGAGATGGATGAGGAGACGATGGACCGTCTCCTGCACGTCAACTTCGTCGGCCCGGTCACCATCGCACGCCAGTCGCTGCCGTACCTGCAGCAGACAAAGGGCCAGCTGCTGCTCTACACGTCCAGCTCGTACACCCGGGGCCGGGCCCGCTACGCGCTCTACTCGGCCACCAAGGCCGCGCTGGTCAACCTGACCCAGGCGCTCGCCGACGAGTGGGCCGAGTTCGGCGTACGGGTCAACTGCGTCAACCCGGAGCGCACCGCCACCCCGATGCGGACGCGGGCGTTCGGCGAGGAGCCGGAGCACACCCTGCTCTCCTCCGAGGCGGTCGCGCAGGCGTCCCTGGACGTGCTGATCTCCGACCTGACCGGCCAGGTGGTCGACGTGCGCCGGGCCCCGGGCGAGCAGGCCGCCGCGGTACCGGCCCAGCCGGGCCCGGATCGGTCCGAGCTGTCCGCCGACGCCTGAATCCGACGGGACGTACCAGATGCGTGGTGACCTGGTCCGCAAGCTGCTCGCCCGGGTGCTGACCACCGGGCTGGCGGTGCTGGCCTTCCTCGTCGTGGCACTCACCGGGGCCACCGGCTGGGGCCTGGCCCTGGCCGTCGCGGCGCTCGCCGCGACCGCGTGGGAGCGCCGGGTCCGGCCGTCGGCCGACGGCCTCGCCGAGACGGTGCTCGTCGCCGCCGGCATCCTGGTCGGCTACGCCCGCCGTCTCGACGACGGTTTCGACCCGGTGCTGGCCGCCACCGCGCTGGTGCTGCTCGGGCTGGTGCTGCTGGTCGGGCCGCTGCGGCAGGCCGGCGCGCTGGAGCTCCGCGCGGCCAACCTCCCGGTCCGCACCTGGACACCTGTGGTCGCGGCCCGGCTCGGCGACGCGCTGCTGGTGCTGCTCGCCGTGGTGGCGCTCGCCGCCGTCCTGGCGCTGCCGGCCTGGACGGCGCTGGCCGCCGCACTGCTGGTGGGCGCCGGGTGCGGGGCGGTCGCGCTGGACCTCGCCCGGCGGCGGTTCCGGCCGCCCGCCGGCGGTGGCCCGGTCGGCCGGGCGCTGCGCCGCCACCAGCCCGAGTTCGTGCTGCACTTCTCCGCGCCGCCCGGCTCGGAATATCAGGTCACCATGTGGCTGCCGTACCTGGAACGGATCGGGCGCCCGTTCGTGGTGGTGCTGCGCGAGCCGGAGCTCCTGCCCGCGGTGGCCGCCGCCACCCGCGCCCCGGTGGTCCTCTGCCCCACGCTGAAGGCGCTGGACGAGGCGCTGGCGCCGAGCCTGCGCGTGGCGTTCTACGTCAACCACGGCGCGAAGAACGCCCACCTGATCCGGTTCAACCAGCTCACCCACGTGCAGCTGCACCACGGCGACAGCGACAAGGCCCCCAGCGCCAACCCGGTCTCGGCCATCTTCGACAAGATCTTCGTGGCCGGGCAGGCGGCTGTCGACAGGTACGCCCGCGCCGGCGTGGAGATCCCCGCCGACAAGTTCGTCGTGGTCGGCCGTCCCCAGGTCGAGGCGATCGAGGTACGCCGGGAGCCGGTCACCCCGTCGGCGCACCCCACTGTGCTCTACACCCCGACCTGGACCGGGCACCACGCCGACGCCAACTACTGCTCGCTGCCGGTGGCCGAGACGTTGATCCGCCGGCTGATCGACCGCGAGGTGGCGGTGATCCTGCGCGCCCACCCATACACCGGCAAGAACCCGGCCTCGGCCCGTCAGCTCGCCCGGCTCACCGAACTGCTCGCCGCCGACCGGGCGAAGACCGGCCGGCCGCACCTGTGGGGTGCCGCAGCGGCCCGCGAGCTGACGCTGACCGAGTGCGTCAACCGCGCCGACGCGCTGGTCTCCGACGTCTCCGGGGTCATCTCCGACTGGCTCTACTCCGGCAAGCCGTACGCGGTCACCGACACCGGCGCCGACGGCGAGCACTTCGTCGAGCGGTTCCCGCTCGCGGCGTCCGGCTACGTGCTGCGGCGGGACATGTCGAACGTGGACGAGGTGCTCACCGACCTGCTCGACGCCGACCCGAAGGCCGCGCAGCGCTGGGCCGCGCGGACGCGCTACCTGGGCGACTTCCCCGCCGACGCCTACGCCGAGGCGTTCCTCGCCGCCGCCCGCCGGGAGCTGGAACCCGACTGGGCGGTCCCGGCGCCGCGCGCCGTGGTGTAGGCCAGGTCAGAGGTACGGGTCGAGCAGGGCGAGCACCGCCGCCGGGTCCTCGACGTGCGCGTTGTGGCCCAGCCCCGGCAGCGTGGCAACCGGCACGCCCAGTTCCTTGAGCTGCGCGTCGGTCACCATCGGGTCCAGCTCGCCCCGGGCCAGCAGCACCGGCACGTCGGTGGCGGCCAGCAGCGCCGGCAGCCGGGGCTCCCCGACCGCGAACGCGGCCGGGTCCATGGCGAGCCGCCAGCGGCCGTCCTCCCGCCGCAGCCCCGCCTCCACCACGGGATGGTCCGGGGCGAACAGTCCGGCCAGCCCTGATACCCGCAGGTAGCGCCGGGCCGCCTCGTCGCGGGTGGCGAACCAGGTGACCGGCCGGGCGGCCAGCTCCGCCGACTTCGCCAGCTCGGCCGGGGACCAGACCGCCTTGATGCCGAGGCCCACCACCGCGTCGATCGGAAGACCCCGCTGCCGGGCGGCGAGCGCCAGCGCCACCACCCCGCCGAGCGAGTGCCCCAGCAGCACGAGCCGGTCGTCGGGGCCGAGCCGGACCGGGCCGAGCCCGTCGGCCACGCGTTGGGCCAGGGCCTCGAACGAGTAGCCGTGCAGCGGCGGCGACCAGCCGTGACCGGCCAGATCGCTGGCGAGCCAGCGGCCGGGCCAGCGGCGCTCCAGCAGCGGCGCCCAGGGCAGCCACACCTCACCGGTGGCGCCCATGCCGTGCAGGAGAACCAGATGCCGGTCACCCGTCGTATCGCCCATTGGCGCAGTCTGCCACCGCCCGCCCCGCCCCCGCGACACCGAACCCACCCCACCTCGGTCCCGCCCCGCCCTCACCCCCGCCCGTCGATCTTGCAGTTGCGGCCCCGCCGATGCCCGTTTTACCCCGCTGTGGAAGGGCCGAAAGTGCAAGATCAACGAGGGCGGAAGGTGGGACGGGGAAGGCCGGCACCCCCGGGGGGTGCCGGCCTTCGGGTTTGCGGACGGGTCAGGCGGAGTAGCCGCGGCTGGCGATCCAGTGCGCCAGGTCGATCGTGGTGACCCAGTACGACGGCAGCGACGGGTCGGCCGAGTCGGCGATCCGCACCATCCGGCCGTCGTTCTTGTAGCCCACCACCGCGACGTAGTGGCCACCGGGGAACGAGTGCCAGCCGCCGTTGGTGTCGGTGACGGTGCCGGCGACGTTCGCCACGACCGCGCGGCCGTTGCTGATCGCCTCGACCACGTCGGCCTGGAGCCGGTCCATCTGAGCCGGGCTGGCGGAGCCGGCGGGAATCATGCGGGTCCGGTACGGGTTGCCCTTGACCTGCTGGTTGAGCACCCGGGTGGTGTCCTCGGCCGAGTTGGTGCCCATCTCGGTGGTGCCGAGCGGACCGGCGAGCGCGTCCTGGCTGCGCTCGATGCCGGCGGCGCTGAGCGCGTTGCGCACGGCGGCCGGGCCGCAGTAGAAGTAGTTGGTCTGCGCCTGGTAGTCGTAGTCGAGCGACCTGCTCGACGGCGGCTTCGGCTTCGCCTTCGCCGTGGTGTCCGGGTCCGCCGACGCCTTCGCCGACGCCGACGCGCTGGGCGACGCGCTCGGCGCGGCCGAGGCACTAGGCGACGCCTGCGGGACGGCGATCCGGGCCTCGCCGCGGCTGGCGGGCTGCTCGCCGAGGCGGGCGGCGCCGAGTTCGGCGACCGATGCGGTGTTCTCCTGGACCGGCGCGTCGTCACCGGCGGTGGCGACGGTGCCGGCACCGGCGGCCAGCACGAGCGCGGCGGCCGATCCGGCGATGATCTGGTACGGGCGTTCGGTGACGATCCGTCGTAGCTGACGCTTCAGGTGGTGCTTCACGAAATCCTCCACGGGGCGTGAGCGGCGCACGCCGGCCCGGCACGCGGAGGAACTCACGCGTGCTGGCGGGGCCGGATGGCCGGGGGATCGGGAACGCCCGTGACGCCGGGCGCCCAGGGGGGCGGTTGCGGTCGCGCGTCAGGCGAGCGCGGGCACCGCGTTGCCGTGGAGGCGGGGGGACGATCGGGGGGTGGGCACGAGGTCGGTACTCCTTCCGTGACCGCCGACCGGGTTAGCTGACGGATTCGGGCGGGAAGTACGCCCTACCACGGGCCGTGGGCCCGCGGATTCACCCCGATGTTGCTTATGGGTCCCCGGTTCGTGAGACACGATTAGGCGGGTCGGTGCGGCGTCGCCGTCGGCGATCGGTTACCGCATCGACGCGCCGACACTACCGGCCGGTATTGCCCCCTGCCAAACGTCCCGACCTGCGTAAACGTGATCTGCGGTAACGGATTTCGGAACAGCCGGTTACTGACTTCACTCGATGGGACAAGCGGTTTTCACGTCACCCGGCGGCGGAAAGCGGACAGACTGCGAGCAGCCGGCCCGCAGTCGCGTGACTCGATGGCCCGTTCTGCGCCCGGCGCCCGATTCGACGGCCCGGGTCCCCGGGCCCGCAAACATCGCGGGTAACGATTCGGTCGAGACGCCCGTCTCAGCCCACCCGGGCCGGACGCCACCTGGCACGCCGCACCGGCGCGGGCACCGGCAGCGGGTTCGTCGCGGCGCTCCGGTACGCCGGGGCGGGCCACAGCGCCGCGGTGGCCGCGTACGCCTCGGCGGCGAGCGTACGGGCGGCCTCGGCGGCCAGTTCCGCGTCCCGCCAGGACTGCCGCTCCCGCGCGGCGGCGCTCTCCCACCCGGCCCGGCGCCCGTCCCGGACGATGCGGGCCAGCACGATCTCCTGGTCGGCCGGGTGCCGGCGCGGATCCCAGCCGTTGCGGCGGGCCAGCACGTCGGCGAGCTGGCGGGCGCTCAGGTCGCCCCGCCAGTGCGCCGTCATGGCGGCGTGGCGCAGCCAGCGCTCCCGGGTCGCGTACTCCGCGGGGGTTCGGGGTGTGCGCGGGGCGGCCAGCGCGGCGGTGCCGGCCAGGCGTCGGGCGGCGGCGTCCGCCTCGTCGTACGCGGTCCACGCCCGGTCCGCCTCGTCCTGCGCGGCCAGCCACTGCTCCCGGCGGCGCCGGGCGGTCTGGGCGGCCCCGGCGGCGGCCACCGCCACCTCCTCGGCGTACCGGATCAGGTCGTCGCGGCGGGCGGCGTCGGCCGGTTCGGCGGCGGCCTCCGGCGCGGCGTCGCGGTCGGGCCGGGCCACGAGCGCGGCGAGCAGGCCGAGGGCGAGCAGCAGCAGGAAGGACCAGATGGCGGCGGCCTCGGGCACGGAGGTGAGGAAGTGGTACAGAGCGGTCTGCGACATGGTCGGCACCTCACGGGAAGGACCTGGCGGGAGGACCCGCACGACCTCGCCGGGCGCCGTTGGGCCGCCGTGGCGGGTGCGGGGATGACGTGCGGTGGGTGCGGTGAACGGGCGCGGCCCGTGGGTGGATCAGCGGGCGGGCGGTGCCCGCGGGCCGGCCGGCGCGGCGGTCCGGCCGGCCGGGACCGGCTGCGGGTCACCCGGGACCGCCACCCGGGCGGCGGGTGCCGGGCCACCGGCGGGACGGGCGTGCCACTCGGCCACGCGGTCGGCCTCCGGCCGTGCGGCAGCCGAGGCGCCCACGGCCGGGTACGCCGGGACGGCGACCGCCGGAGCCGGAGCGGCGGCGACACCGGACGGCAGCGCGGCGGCGCCGAACGAGCAGGCGACGACCACGGCGAGACTGGCGAACATCCGGGCGGCCCAGCGCGCCACCCACCACACGGGGCAGGTGAGCGCGATCGGAAGCACGGGTACAAATTACCGCCGATCCCCCACCAACGCACCGCCGCACGGCGTGTCGCGGATCAACCGGCCGACGTGTGCGCGTGTCAGTCCGGGCGACGCCGCCCGGCGTACTCGACGCCCTCGGCCGGACCGGTCCCGGACGTCGCGCCGCCGTCGGCGGCCGGGGTGGCGGCGGGCCCGCGCGGAGCCGGCACGGCCGGTGCGCGCGACGCCGCGCGGGCCCGGCGGGACGGGCCGAGCAGGCGCATCATCGGCACCTCCACCCAGCGGTGCAGCGCGGCGGCCAGCGCGAGCGTGACCACCAGGAAACCGAGCACCGCGAGCGGGCCGCGCCAGCCGGGCAGCCCGGTCCCCCAGTGCCCGGTCAGCCGCAGCACGGTGACCATGACCAGCACGTGGACCAGGTAGAAGGCGAACGAGACCTCACCGAGCCAGACCATCGCCCGGGACCGCCACGGGGTGGACCGGCCGCGCACGTCGGCGTCCGCCGCGGCGGCGATGACCAGCAGGTACGCCACGGCGAGCAGGGCGGCCCAGAACTCGGCCGGGATCCACATCGCGGCGACCACCCAGGTGGCGACGAAGATGCCGGTGGCGGCGGCGAGGTTGGGTCCGCGCCAGCGGTGCCGGCGCATCAGCTCGGCGGCGGCCACCCCCATCCAGAACTCCAGCGACCGGGTCACCGGGAAGATCTGGGTGAACCACCACCGCTGCTCCTCCGGCACCAGGTGCTGGCCGGGCCACAGCGCCAGGATGAGCAGCGGCGCCGCGACCAGCACGGTCCGCAGCGCCCCGGTACGGGCCCGGCGCAGCCACGGCACCACGAGCGGCAGGCACAGGTAGAACGCCAGCTCACAGGAGAGCGACCAGCTCACGTTGTTGACGCTGTAGAAGTAGCCGCCCAGCGGGATCCACGCCTGGACCAGGAAGAAGTTGCCGATCGCCGCCCAGGGCACGACCGGGTCGGCGAACCAGGCCGCGATCGCCAGCGCCGCCACGAACGTCACCACGTGGTTCGGGTAGATCTTGGCGAGCCGCCGGCGCAGGAACGTCCACGCGCGTTCCCCGTCCCGGTACGACCAGACCAGCACGAACCCGCTGAGGATGAAGAAGAACTCCACACCGGAGAGGCCGAGGCTGAACGCCTTGTCCATCACCGGCTTCAGGTGCGGCTCGGCGATGATCCCCATGGTGCCGGCGTGGAAGGCGAAGACCAGCAGCGCGGCTACCCACCGCAATCCGGTCAGCGACGGCAGTCGTGGGGCACGGGTGACGGTCGGCGCGCTGGTCATTCCGGGCACCCTACCCCGGGGAACCGGGACGTTCCCGGCGAGCCGACGTCCAGCCGGTCGCCCAGGGGCGGCGGATAGGATTTCCCCTCCTGCACGCGCGGGCGCCCACCCGGCTCCCGCCGCACGCCGTGCCGTACGGAAGGTGAGCGAACCGGATGCACCAGCGGATCCTGCTCCGCGCCCGCAAGGGCGCGTTCGACGTCCTCACACCGGAGGAGACGTTCGCCGGCAACTGGATCGGGGACAACAGCGGCAACCTGGTCTTCAGCCACGCCGCGCACAAGCTGCTCGCCACCTCCACGGCCGAGATCACGCCGACCCGCAACCCGGCCGACCCGCGCCTGGCCGACGAGATCAACGAGCGGTACGACGTCTTCGTGGTTCCGCTGGCGAACGCGTTCCGCCGCAGCTTCGTGCACCGCCTGACGCCACTGACCCGGCTGATCGAGCGACTGAAGATCCCGGTGGTGGTGCTCGGCGTCGGCGTGCAGACGAACGTCGACGGCGACCGCGAGTACCTGCGGCCGATCGACGAGCCGGTGCGCGCGTTCTGCAAGGCCGTGCTGGACCGGTCGCACAGCATCGGCGTGCGCGGCGAGGTGACCGAGAGCTACCTCAACGCGCTGGGCTTCTCCGCGGTGGAGCAGATCGGCTGCCCGTCGATGTTCCTGCACGGCGACTCGTTCCACCTGGAGAAGACCCGCCCGGAGCTGACCGCCGAGTCGAAGATCGCGCTCAACATCTCCCCGTACGTCCGGTCGATGGCCCCGGTGGTCCGCCGCCACCAGGAGCGCTACCCGAACCTCTGCTACGTGCCGCAGGACCTGCGGACACTCGGCACCCTGCTCTACGGCGACGCGCCCGAGCACCGGGGCCAGAGCAGCGACATCCCGCTGCACACCTCGCACCCGCTGTTCGCCGAGGACAAGGTGCGCATGTTCGTCGACCCGTGGACCTGGTTCTCGCACCTGTCCGGCTACGACTTCGCGTTCGGCACCCGCATCCACGGCACCATCAGCGCGCTCGTCGCCGGCACGCCCGGCTACCTGTTCGCCCACGACTCGCGCACCCTGGAACTGGCCCGCTACTTCGGCATCCCGCACCGGATCATGCGGGACGTGCCGGCCGACGTCGACGCCGCCGACCTCTACGCGGAGGCCGACTACAGCGCGCTCAACGACGGCCACAAGGCCCGCTTCGAGACGATCACCGCGTTCCTGCGCAAGCACGACCTCGGCACCTCGTTCGCCGACGGCGACAGCGCCGCGCGCTTCGACCGCCAGGTCAGCGAGACGGTGTTCCCCCCGGCCGTCCGGCCCGCCGCCACCACCCCGCCGGCCGAGCTGCTGACCCGCATCGAGCGGCTGCGCGACGAGAACGCCAAGCTCACCGGCACCATCGACGCGCTGCGGTCGCAGCAGCTCCGGGAGCGGATCAAGCAGGCCGTCCCGGGCAAGGTCCGCCGGATGCTGCGGCGCTGACCGTCGTACGCCTGTTCGAGGGCACGGTACGATCGGCTGCGTGTCCGACGCGTACCAGCCCTCGATGCTCGACCTGGCCGAGCAGGGCCCGGCTCTGGGCCCGCTCGCCGGGGCGCTGCGCCGGCACGAGCTGAGCCGGGGCGCCTGGGTCGACCACCTGCCCGGCTGGGTGCGCGGCTCCGACGCGGTGCTCGACACGCTGCGCCACGACGTGCCCTGGCGGGCCGAACGCCGCACGATGTACGACACCGAGGTCGACGTGCCCCGGCTGCTCTGCTGGTACGCCGCCGGCCGGCCGCTGCCGCACCCGGTGCTCACCGCCGCCCGCGACGCGCTCACCCGGCACTACGCGCCCGAGCTGGGCGAGCCGTTCGTCACCGCCGGCATGTGCCTCTACCGCGACGGGCGCGACAGCGTGGCCTGGCACGGCGACACCCTCGGCCGCTCCGCGCACACCGACACCATGGTGGCGATCGTCTCGTTCGGCTCCCCCCGCGCGCTGCTGCTGCGCCCGCGCGGCGGAGGCGGCGGCAGCCTGCGGTTCCCGCTCGGCCACGGCGACCTCGTGGTCATGGGCGGCTCCTGCCAGCGCACCTGGGAACACGCGGTGCCGAAGACCACCCGCCCGGTCGGCCCCCGGGTCAGCGTCCAGTTCCGTCCCACCGGCGTCGCCTGAGCCCGGGCCGGGCCCACGACCCCGCAGGGCACCTGCTAGAAACAACTCTCAGGGTCGATCACGCCCCCGTCACCCGATGACGCGAAGGGCGCGCGATGACCCAGTCCCCCACTTCCCGCTGGTCCCCGTGGACACTGCACGGCGACGGCCGCCAGGTACGCCCCGGCGACGTGGTCCAGCCCGACGAACGGCTCTCCTGGCCGCGCACCGTCGGCGTCGGCGTGCAGCACGTGGTCGCCATGTTCGGCGCCACCTTCACCGTCCCGCTGATCACCGGCTTCCCGCCCGCCACCACGCTGCTCTTCTCCGGCATCGGCACGCTGCTGTTCCTGCTGATCACCGGCAACCGGCTGCCGTCGTACCTCGGCTCGTCGTTCGCGTTCATCGCGCCGGTGCTGGCGGCGAAGACCGACGGCGGCATCGGCGCGGCCCTCGGCGGCATCGTGGTCGCCGGCGTCGCGCTGGCGATCGTCGGCGTGGTGGTGCAGGTGGCCGGCTCCCGCTGGATCGACGCCCTCATGCCGCCTGTCGTCACCGGCGCGATCGTCATGCTGATCGGCCTCAACCTCGCGCCGGTGGCCTGGGACGGCGGCGGCTCCGGCACCGGCGTGAAGGCGCAGCCGCTGATCGCCGTGGTGACGCTCGTCGCGATCCTGCTCACCACGGTGCTGTTCCGCGGCTTCGTGGCGCGGCTGTCGATCCTCATCGGCGTGGTGGTCGGCTGGGTGCTCGCCGCGCTGACCGGCAACCTCGACCAGCAGGCGGTCAGCGGCCTGCGCCAGGCGGCCTGGATCGGTTTCCCCGAGTTCCACACGCCGAGCTTCGACGTACGCGCCGTCGTGCTGGTCATCCCGGTGATCCTGGTGCTGATCGCGGAGAACGCCGGGCACGTCAAGGCGGTCGCCGCGATGACCGGGCGCAACCTGGACCGGGACATGGGCCGGGCGCTGCTCGGCGACGGCGTCGCCACGGTGCTGGCCGGCTCCGGTGGTGGTTCCGGCACCACCACGTACGCGGAGAACATCGGCGTGATGGCGGCGACCCGCGTCTACTCCACCGCCGCGTACTGGGTGGCCGGCGGCACGGCGATCCTGCTCGGGCTCTGCCCGAAGTTCGGCGCGCTGATCCTGACCGTGCCGGCGGGCGTGCTCGGTGGCGCCACCACCGCCCTGTACGGCCTGATCGCCATCCTGGGCGCCCGCATCTGGATCGAGAGCCGGACCGACTTCCACGACCCGATCAACCTGTTCACCGCCGCGGTAGCGGTGATCATCGGTGCCGCCAACTACACGCTGACAGCGGGCGACCTGTCGTTCAACGGCATCGCGCTGGGCACCGCCGCCGCCCTGGTCGTCTACCACGGCATGCGCCTGATCGCCCGTCTGCGCGGCACCACCCCCGAGTCCCGTCAGTCCCCCGAACCCGAACTCTGACCCGCCCCCTCGCCCCGTTGATCATGAGGTTGACGGCACCCGGTATCCGTTTTGTCGCCGCCAACTTCATGATCGACCGTGCGGGCGGGCGCCCGACCGCCAGAACGCCCTCGGACGCCCCACTCCGGTGATCAAGGAGTTTGCGGACGTCAAGAGGCGCGGAAGACCCACAAACTTGCGGCCTTCTTCCGCTTCCGTTCGTCCCCAAACTCCTGATCACCGGAGCGGGCGGCCCGGTGGCAGCTCTCCGGGCGCTGGCGAATTTCGGGGCGCTCCGGCAACCCGGTCGCCCTCTCCCCGCCCGTTGATCAAGGAGTCCTTGATCAACCGAGGCTAGGCGAGAGGCGGGCGGGGTGCGCCGCCCGCCGCTGCCGTCAGTCTCGGTCGAGGTGGTGGCCGACGACCGTCGGGCCCAGCATCACGGCGAAACCGGAACCGTCGCGGCGCGGGTCGGCCGGGGGCAGTTCCACCGGGTCGCCGGTGGCTGTCGCACCCACCGGCCGCGGACCGATCCAGGCCACCGACAGGTCCTCCTCACCCTTGAGGAACCGCTGCGCTCGCACGCCGCCGGTCGCCCTTCCCTTCGCCGGGTACGCCTTGAACGGCGTCACCTTCACCGTCGCGCCGGTCGAGGTGACCACCATCGGCTCACCGTGCGCCGCGTCGTCGGTGCGAATCGCGCCGAAGAAGACCACCCGCGCGTCGCCTGGCAGGTTGATGCCGGCCATGCCCCCGCCCTTGAGCCCCTGCGGGCGTACCACAGATGCGGCGAAGCGCAGCAGCGACGCCTCCGAGGAGACGAACGCCAGCGTCTCGGCGCCGTCGGTCAGCCAGGTCGCGCCGACCACCTCGTCGCCGTCGCGCAGCGAGATCACCTCGAACTCGTCGGAGCGGACCGGCCAGTCCGGGGCGCACACCTTCACCACCCCCGCCCGGGTGCCGAGCGCCAGACCGGGCGAGCCCTGCGCGGACGGCCCCAGCGGGGCGAGCCCGACGACCGTCTCGCCCGGCTCCAGCGGCACCAGTTCCGCCGCCGACATGCCGCCGCGCAGCGACACCGTGCCGGACTGCTCCGGCAGCACCGGCAACGGCAACACGTCGATCTTGAACGCGCGCCCGGCGCTGGTCACCAGCAGCACGCGGCCCCGGGCGGTGGAGTGCACGATCGCGCGTACCGCGTCGTGCTTGACCCGGCCGCTGCGCCGGCGCGCCTCGGCGGCCTCCTCCGACTCGGCCGCGGTCCGTGCCACCAGCCCGGTGGCGGAGAGGATGACCTGGCACGGGTCGTCGGCGACCTCCAGCGGACCGGCGGGCACCGAGGCGGCGAGCACCTCCTTGAGGTCGCCGTCGACCAGCGTGGTGCGCCGCGGCGCGCCGAACTGCTTCACCACGGCGGCCAGCTCGTCGGAGACCACCTTCCGCAGCACCTTCGGGTCGTCCAGGATCTTCGACAACTCGGCGATCTCGCCGCGCAGCTTCTCCTGCTCGGCCTCCAGCTCCAGCCGGTCGTACTTCGTCAGCCGGCGCAGCGGAGTGTCCAGGATGTAGCTCGCCTGGATCTCGGAGAGCTTGAACTTCTGCATCAGGCCGTCCTTGGCGGCCTGGGCGTCCTCGCTGGCGCGGATCAGCTTGACCACCCGGTCGATGTCGAGCAGGGCGATCAGCAGACCGTCGACCAGGTGCAGGCGCTCCTCCCGCTTGCGCTTGCGGTACGCGCTGCGCCGGGTCACCACCTCGTAGCGGTGCGCCAGGAACACGTCGAGCAGCTCCTTGAGCCCGAGCGTGCGGGGCTGGCCGTCGACGAGGACCAGGTTGTTCACGCCGAAGGACTGCTCCAGCGGGGTGAGCCGATAGAGGTCGGCCAGCAGCGCCTGCGGGTTCACGCCGACCTTGCACTCCACCACGAGCCGGGTGCCGTTCTCCCGGTCGGTGAGGTCCTTGACGTCGGCGATGCCGGTCAGCCGCTTGGTCTTGTTCACCTCGTTGGTGATGGCCGCAATGACCTTCTCGGCGCCGACGCCGTACGGCAGCTCGGTAACGGTGATGGCCTGCCGGCCGCGGCTGCCCTCCAGCGGGCCGATCTCCACCCGCCCGCGCATGCGCACCACACCGCGCCCGGTCTCGTACGCGCGGCGCACCTCGTCCAGGCCGAGCAGCAGCCCGCCGGTCGGCAGGTCGGGGCCGGGCACGAACTCCATGAGCTTGTCGAGTGTGGCGTCCGGGTGGTTGATCAGCCAGCGGGCGGCCTGGACCACCTCGCCGAGGTTGTGCGGGATCATGTTCGTCGCCATGCCGACCGCGATGCCGGACGCGCCGTTGACGAGCAGGTTCGGGAACGCCGCCGGCAGCACCGTGGGCTGGGTCAGCGAGCCGTCGTAGTTCGGCTCGACGTCGACGGTGTCCTCACCCAGCTCGCCGACGAGCAGCATCGCCTCCCGGGACATCCGGGCCTCGGTGTATCGCGCCGCGGCCGGGCCGTCGTCCGGGCTGCCGAAGTTGCCGTGCCCGTCGATGAGCGGGACGTTGAGCGAGAAGTCCTGCGCCAGCCGCACCATCGCGTCGTAGATGGCGGTGTCGCCGTGCGGGTGGTACTTGCCCATACAGTTGTGCACCACGCGGCCCTCCGCGACGAACGCGTGTTCGTCGGAGCCGACCTGGATATCGTACGTGGTGTCGGCAGGAATCCGCTCGACCGACATCACCCGTAGGAAGGATCGGCCCGAAAGTGCCTCGAGCCGTCTCGCGAGCGGAGACCCGATGCGCCGGAGTTTTCGGATCCATCCATCCCGCTCGGCACGCCAGAGCGGGAATGAACGCTCCGACAGCGGCACGCCGTTACGGTCCTTGCCGTAACGGATCTGGCTACCCGCGCCCGAAAGTGATGATCGGAACGCCTTGCCGGCCTCGTCCCGGAACCAACCGCCCCCCTGGTGGGCGTCGGCGAATTCCTTGATCACCCGCGCGTACGGCAGCCGGTCGTTGCCCTGCTTGCCGCCGTACTGATAGGTCAGGTCCACCACCTTTTCCAGACCTGCGATCTTGTAACCGATCCGCACCCAGGGCAGCAGCATCTCGGCCAGAGCGGCGGCATCACGCCCGCTGAAGGACAGGCCGAGAAGGCGTTGAAAGCCGTCTCGTGCGCTGGTCCAGTAGTGCCCGTGCAAGCCCAGGTCGGCCAGCATGGAGTTGATCTGCCGCACGAGCGTCTCGCTGGTACTGACGAAGACGATCTCCCGGAAGCGCTTGCGGACATAACCGTCACCGTCGAAGAATCCGGCAAGGAAGGGGGCCCATGCCGAGCGGTTCTCGAGGACATCACTCGGCACACGCTTGGCACTGCTCAGCGGTCCCCCCGCTTCGAGCAGGCCCTCGTGCCTCGCGAACGTGACGATGTGCTGATCGCGGTGCCGCGGATCAGTCGCCGTCCTCTTGCCTCGGCTGACGTTGAGCCCGTTGGCGATCGCCCAACCATGTGCGACGTCGAGCGGTTCGACGTCACACATGTGCACTCGCACACGACCGTCAGCCGAGCGAGCCCGGTCGACGGCGAAGCCCTCCGCCACCACCAGCCCACGGACGTAGTCGTAGGGAGTGCCGCCGGGGGCGGCGGCTTTCCTGCGGGCACCGCCGTACGCGAGCGTGAGGTGCCCGGTGAGTTCGGACGCCTCTACCCAACGAACGGACAGGTCCTCGTCGACCACGCGAAAACGCTGACCCGGCGTGACCGACATGGTGTGCCCGTTGTCCCAGGTGACCCGAACCAGCTCCGACTGCGGGTTTCGGTAGGCCGCCACGACCGGAGTGGCGACTCCGTCGCCGTCGAGCACCGTGTCGCCGACCTCGATCGACTCGATCGGCCGAAGACCGGTCGGTGTCGACACGAGCGTCCCCGCGACGAAGCAGTCGCCGACGATCCGGGCGCTCTTGACGTGGCTGCGGTCCGGCCGGTGGCCCTGCTCGTACATCGACCACAGGATGCGCCGGTGCACCGGCTTGAGCCCGTCGCGCGCGTCGGGCAGGGCGCGGGAGTGGATGACCGAGAACGCGTACTCCAGGTAGGAGTCCGAGACCTCGGTGACCAGCGGGTTGTCGAAGACGCGGGCGCCGGCCTGGTCGAAGGCGGCCAGGTCCGCCTTCGCGCGGTCGTCCTTGCGGCGTGCCATGGTGTGCGTTTCCTTCCGAGACGAACCCGTTGGTCAGGCGTCGATGGCGTCGCGGTCGACGCGGTCGGCGGAGTCGATCAGCCAGTTGCGGCGGGGCTCGACCTTCTCCCCCATCAGCAGTTCGAGGATCCGCTCGGCGGCCTCGACGTCGTCCAGCGTGATCCGGCGGACCGCCCGGGTGGCCGGATTCATCGTGGTCTCCCACAACTCGTCGGCGTCCATCTCACCGAGGCCCTTGAAGCGCGGGATCGGCGTGACGATCTGCTTGCCGGCCTTCTCCAGCTTGCGGACCGTCGCCTCCATCTCGGCCTGGGTATAGGTGTAGACGGTCTGCGGGTTGCGCCCCTTGGTGGTGATCTTGTGCAGGGGCGGCATCGCCGCGTAGAGCCGCCCGGCCTCGATCAGCGGCCGCATGTAGCGGGCGAACAGCGTGATCAGCAGGGTACGGATGTGCGCGCCGTCGACGTCCGCGTCGGCCATGATGAGGACCCGGCCGTACCGCAGGGTGGACAGGTCGAACGTCCGGCCGGAGCCGGCGCCGAGCACCTGCACGATCGCGGCACACTCGGCGTTGTCCAGCACCTGCTGGAGGCTGGCCTTCTGCACGTTGAGGATCTTGCCGCGGATCGGTAGCAGCGCCTGGTATTCGGAGGACCGCGCGAGGCGCCCCGTCCCGAGGGCGCTGTCGCCCTCCACGATGAACAGTTCACTTCTCTCGATGCCCGCGGCCCGGCAGTCGACGAGCTTGGCCGGCATGGCCGCGCCCTCCAGCGCGGTCTTGCGGCGGGCGGCGTCCTTCTGCTGCTTCTGGGTGAGCCGGACCCGGGCCGCGTCGACGATCTTCTGGAGCACCGTCCGGGCCTCGGCCTTGGTGCGGCGGTCGTCCAGCCAGCTCTTGAGGTGCGCCTCGACCAGGCCCTGGAGCACCTTGGTGATCCCGGCGGTGGACAGCTCGTCCTTGGTCTGCGAGGTGAACTGCGGCTCCGGGATGCGCACGTGCACCACGGCGGTCATGCCCTCCAGGACGTCGTCCAGCGTGGGCGCGTCCTCCTTGGGCTTGAGCAGGCCGCGGGCGTTGCGGGCGGCCTCGGCGAGGGTACGGGCCAGCGCCCGCTCGAAGCCCTTGCGGTGGGTGCCGCCGTGGGCGTTGCGGATGGTGTTCGTGAAGCACTCGACGGTGCGCTCGTAGCCGGTGCCCCAGCGGAACGCCACCTCGACCTCGGCGCGGCGCTGCACGTTGGACTGCATGACGCCGTTGGCGTCGGCGGCGTTCTCCCGGTAGGTGCCCTCGCCGGTGACCAGCAGCGTGCCGGAGACCGGCCGGTCGCCGGCCGGGGCGAGGTATTCCACCATGTCGGTGAGCCCGTCGGGGAAGTGGAAGCGCTCCTCGACGGGCTCCTCGCCGGTCTCGTCGCGCAGCCGGTAGGCCACGCCGGGGACGAGGAAGGCGGTGTTGCGCAGCTTGAGCCGGACCGCCTCGGTGTCGAGCGCGGCGCCGGTCTCGAAGTAGCGGGGGTCGTGCCACCAGCGGATCGAGGTGCCGGTGCGCTGGCCGCGCTTCATCGCGCCGACGATCTGGAGGCCGGGGCCGGGTGTGAACGGCGCGTCCGGGCCGTCGCCGTCGAAGACGCCCGGCACGCCGTGGCGGAACGACATGGCGTGGACCTTGCCGCCGCGCCGGACGGTGACGTCGAAGCGGCGGGACAGCGCGTTTACCGCCGACGCGCCGACGCCGTGCAGGCCGCCGGAGGTCTTGTAGCCGGAGCCGCCGAACTTGCCGCCCGCGTGCAGGCGGGTGAGCACCAGCTCGACGCCGGAGATGCCGGACTTGGCGTGCACGTCGGTGGGGATGCCACGGCCGTCGTCGTCGACCTGGACCGAGCCGTCGGCGTGCAGGATCACGTCGACCTTCGTGGCGTGACCGGCGACACCCTCGTCGGTGGAGTTGTCGAGGATCTCGTTGACGAGGTGACCCACGCCACGGCTGTCGGTCGAGCCGATGTACATGCCGGGGCGCTTCCGGACGGCGTCGAGGCCCTCCAGATGCGTCAGGTCGTCGGCCCCGTAGAGGGTCTCAGGCTGTGCGGTCAACTGGTCGTACTCCCAGGTCTCGGCGGTGTGGTGCCGTTCACCGTGTGATCCCCCCACGATGATCGCCGGGCGCGGCGCGCCGCAGCGAGCCTAGCCGGGTGCCCCGACAGGTCGGCGGCACCGGGGCGGTGCGTTGCGCGATCGGCCTCGCCGCCGGGTCCGCGCCGGGGCCGCGTAGGGCGGCCCGGTGGGACGGGCGGAGCGTCCAGGCGGCACAACGACCCGGGCGCCGGATGTCTTCCCGACGAGGGGCGGCGGATGTCGGGGCATTGACGTCCGTCACACGCGCGTGATCTGATCGCCACCCCAAAGAATCTTTCACATTTCGATGTTCTGGGAGGTCGGGCATGTCCGTGTTCCGTCGTTCCGTGCTCGCGGCGGCGCTGGCGCTCGCCACGGTGGCGTCACCCGCCGCCGCGGCGCCCGCCCGGCAGGCCACCGCCGCGCTGCCCACCGCCGCGCTGCCCACCGCCGCGGTGGCGCTGGGTGACAGCTTCATCAGCGGTGAGGGTGCCGGGGCATACGCGCCGGTGGTGGACGTCAACGGGGTGGCCCAGGGCTTCCCCGGCTGGTCCGCCGCCAACGCCAACGCCTACTTCTGCCACCGCTCGCCGAACGCCTCGCTGTTCCAGGCCGACCTGCCCGGCATCTCCGCGCGGTTCAACCTGGCCTGCTCGGGCGGCCAGCCGTACGACATCGCGAACGCCTCCGCCACCCGGACCAAGGGACGGCAGGTGGCCGCCCAGCTCGACCAGCTCCGGTCGGTGGCGCGGACCCACGACATCGACCTGGTGCTGGTCGGCCTCGGCTCGAACAACAGCTCGTTCACCTTCGGCAGCGTGGCGGAGAAGTGCGCCAACCGGTTCATCGCCGACGCGTGGACCGGCTGGTGGGAGTTCTGGGCGTACCTGGGCGGGCCGGTGGAGCAGAAGCCGTGCACGGACGCCGACCTGGGCACCGCCGCGCAGTTCGCCGCCGCCACCGCGGAGACCACCACGGCGCTGCGGCAACTGCTCACCACGCTGGACCAGATCGACGCCGACGGGCAGCACCGGGTGGTGTTCCAGGACTACACGAACCCGCTGCCGTTCGAGCTGGACCAGAGCTACTGGACCGAGGACAGCCGCGACGACACCCGGGACAAGTTCCGCGCGCTGGGCGCCGAGCGGTACGCGGCCGGCTGCCCGATCCACCGGGCCAGCCTGGCGCCCGGACACCGCTTCTCCCAGGGGCTCGGCACGCTCGTCGGCTCGGTACGCGGCACGCTCGCCGCCGAGTTCCCGCAGGACGACCTGGTCTACCTGAACGTGCAGCGCGCCTTCGACGGCGCCCGGCTCTGCGAGTCGACCGGTAGCCCGGGCAACGCCCTGGCCACGCCGATCCGGCTGATGGACGGCCCGACCGGCACGTTCGTCACCAGCCTGTCCGGCTACGACAAGCTGGACATCCAGCGCATCGCCAACGCCTGCGGCACGTACTTCCAGACCTGCCAGGAGTCGTGGCACCCGAACGCCGCCGGGCACAAGGTGCTCGGCCGGTGCCTGGCCGGTGCGGCGGCGACCGGCGCCCGTACCGTCGCCTGCGTCCGCGCCCCGGACGGCACGGTGAGTGTGAGCTGAGAAGCGTCGGCCGGCGTTCCGCGGCGCGGGACGCCGGCCGGCCTCAGGCCCGGATCGCGGCGCCGAGGACGTGCGGCGACGCCGGTGCGGGCAGCCCGGTCGGCGGGAAACGGAAGCGGTCCAGCTCGGTCACCGTGAACCCGGCGGCCCGGATCGCGGCCACCGTGTCCCGGGCGGTGTGGCAGCCGGCGCAGAACAGCGGCCACAGTGTCGCGTCGGCCAGGCGCTGGGCCCGGCGCAGGCCCGGTGTCTGCGCCACCACATGTTCGTAGAAGCGCAGCTCGCCCCCGGGCCGCAGCACCCGGCGCGCCTCGGCCAACGCGACCGCCTGGTCCGGCACCGAGCAGAGCACGAGCGACAGCACCACCGCGTCGGCGGCGCCGTCGGCGACCGGCAACGCCTCGGCCAGCCCGGCGGCCACCGTCACCGGCACCGGGGCGCCGGGGGCGGCGGCGCGGGCCAGGGCACGCAGGCGCGGTTCCGGCTCGACGGCGAGCACCCGGGTCACCCGGGACGGGTAGTGCGCGAGGTTGCGCCCGTTGCCGGCGCCGACCTCGACCACGCGGCCGTGCAGCCCGGCGACGAGGCGGGCCCGGTGGCGGGCCATACCGGCCTGGTCCATGGCGACGCTGGCGCGGGCGAACAGCCGGGAGAAGATCGGATGGGAGACGGCCATCAGCGGACCACCGGTGGGGTGCCGAGGCTGAGCAGGATCGGGCCGGCGGCGCCGTCCACCAGGGCGCCGAGGCGTACCCCGTCGAGCACGGCGAGGAAGGCGGCCTGCGCGCGGCGCAGCTCGCCGCGCAGCCGGCACTCCGCGACCAGCGGGCAGACCGGCTGTGCGCAGTCGACCACCTCGCCGTCGCCCTCGAAGGCGCGGACGACCTGGCCGACGGTGAGGTCGCCGGCGTGCTCGGCGAAGGCCACTCCGCCGGAGCGGCCCCGGATGGTCACCAGGACGCCGATGCGTTGCAGCCGCTGCACCACCTTGGCGACGTGGCTGCGGGGCAGCTCGAGCCGGGTGGCGAGCTCGTCGACGGTGGCCCGGACCGGGGACGCGGCGGTGAGCATGGCGATCCGCAGCGCCATGTCGGTCGACCGGTTGAGCCTCACGCACCGACCCTAGCCATTCGGTGCCGTCAGCGACACAAGCAGATTCACGGTGACCCATGCCACCACGCTCCCGGGACCTTCGACCCTAAAGAGGACTTCCAGATACCTGTTTCGTGGGGATCGACCTGTTCGAGTCCCGGAAGGAGATTCGGTAGTGCTCTCGGAATCCTCAGCGGCTGTCGTGACCGCCACCCTGCCCGTCGTGCGGGCGCACGGCGAGGCCATCACCGGCCGCTTCTACCAGCGGATGTTCGACGCCCACCCGGAACTGCTGAACCTGTTCAACCGGGGCAACCAGGCCACCGGGGCGCAGAAGGCCGCCCTCGCCTCGGCAGTGGTCGCGTACGCGGCGCACCTGACCGGCGAGGCCGGCCTGCCGTGGGGGCCGGTCCTGGACCGGATCGCGCACAAGCACGCCTCGCTCGGCATCACCGCCACCCAGTACCCGATCGTCGGCCGGCACCTGCTCGCCGCCGTCGGCGAGGTGCTCGGCGACGCCGTCACCGCGGAGGTGGCCGCCGCCTGGGACGAGGTCTACTGGCTGCTGGCCTGCGAGCTGATCGCCCGCGAGGCGCGGCTCTACGCCGGCGCCGGCGTGCCCGAGGCCGCGCCGGTGTGGCGGGAGTGGCGGGTGACCGGCCGGACCCGGGAGAGCGCCGACGTCGTCTCGCTCACCCTCGCGCCGGCCGGCGGCGGCGCCGCGCCCGGCTTCACCCCCGGGCGGTACGTCTCGGTCGCCGTCGACCTGGACGGCGGCCGGGGACAGCAGATCCGCCAGTACAGCCTCTCCGGCCGCCCCGGCGCCGAGACGTGGCGGATCACCGTGAAGCGGGTACGCGGTGAGGCCGGCGCTCCCGACGGCATGGTCTCCGGTCACCTGCACGACCGGGTGGCCGTCGGCGACACGCTGCGGCTCAGCCCGGCGTTCGGTGAGGTCGACGCCACCGCCGGCGACGGGCCGCTGCTGCTGGTCAGCGCCGGTATCGGGCTCACCCCGGCGATGGCGGCGCTGGCCCACCTGGCGGACCGGAACCCCGGGCGCCAGGTGACGCTGGCGCACGCCGACCGGCACGCCGAGGCGCACGCGCTGCGCGCGGAACTGCCGGCGCTCCAGCGGCGGCTGCCGAACCTGGCCGTCCACCTCTGGTATCTCGACGCCGCCGGGGCAGAGCTGCCCGGGCTGAAGGCGGAGGTGTCCAGCGGGCTGATCGACCCGGACCGGCTCCCGCTGCCCGCCGGGGTGGCCGTGCACCTCTGCGGTCCGATCGCGTTCATGAACCTGGTCCGGGGCAACCTCCTGCGCCGGGGCGTGCCGGCCGAGCGGATCGCGTACGAGGTGTTCGGCCCCGGGATGCTGCCGGGCTGACCGTTTCTCGGTCCGGGGACCCGCGTCGACGCCCCGGCCAGGGCATCGAGCCTCCACAGCGGAGGCGGCGGGCTGGCGGAGAAGTCGATGATCTACTGGTGAGGGGCGGATCCCGAGGATACGGGTCCACCCATGCGTGTCCTCGGCATCAACGCGATCTTTCACGACCCGGCCGCGGCCCTGGTGGTCGACGGCCGGGTCGTGGCCGCCGCCGAAGAGGAACGGTTCAGCCGCCGCAAGCACGGCAGACGACCGGTGCCGTTCTCCGCGTGGGAGCAGCCCGAGCTGGGGCTGGCCGACCCGTGGGACGGGCTGCGGGTCGACTACGCGCGGCGCGCGCCGGTGCAACGGCTCCGGCCACCCCTTCCTACCCGGCGGTAGGTTCGGGCCGTACGCTTGTCCGGGTGAGCGGGGACTACACCCAGGAGTACGTGGACGTCGACGGCGCGCGCATCGGTGTGCAGGTCTATCCGGAGCCGGCCGGTCCGCCCGGCGCCCCGGTGGTGCTGATCTGGCCCGCCATGGGCGTGCGCGCCCGCTACTACCGGCCGTTCGCCGCCGCGCTGCGCGACGCCGGGCTCGCGGTGATCGTGGCCGACCTGCGCGGCACCGGCGAGAGCACGCCCGCGCCGTCGCGCGCCTGCCGCTACGGCTACCAGGAGATGTCCACCGACATCGGTGCCGTGCTCGACGCGCTCAAGCCCCGGCTCGACGGCCGGACCCGGGTGCTGCTCGGGCACTCCCTCGGCGGCCAGGTCGCGGTGCTGCACCAGGCGCTGCACGACGCCGAGCGGGTGGACGGGCTGGCCCTGGTGGCGGTGGGGCTGCCGTGGTGGCGGCGGTACCCGGGCCTGCGCGGGTGGGGCGTGCTGCCGTACACCCAGGCGATCGCGGCGACGGCCCGGCTGCTCGGCGTCTGGCCGGGCTGGGGCTTCGGCGGCCGGCAGGCCGCCGGCGTGATCCGGGACTGGGCGCACACCGCCCGCACCGGCCGGTTCCCGGCGCTGGACGGGGTGGACTCGGAGGCCGCCGTGCGGCGGATCCGCACGCCGGTGCTCGCGGTGAGCGTCGACGACGACCAGTACACGCCGCACGAGACGCTCGACCACCTGTGCGAGAAGCTGACCGGCGCGCCGGTGACGCGGCACCGCTACACGGTGGCCGAGGCGGGCGCGCCGCTGGACCACTTCACCTGGGTACGCGCGTCGGCGCCGCTGGCCGCCCGGATCGCCGCGTTCGCGGACACACTCCCCCGGCGCTGAGCCACGCCGGCACGCTTCCCCGCCGGTGAGCCACGCCCGGGCGTGAGTCGCCCGATCGTGGGTATGCCGCACCGCCCGAACACGGCGGAGGGGGATCTGATGTCAGAACGGCACACCACGCTGCGCTCGATGCACGACCTGGGCCTGGCGGCCTGGTTCGGCGGTTCCCTGATGGGGGCGCTCGGCGTCAACGGCGCGGCGGCGCGGATCAACGACACGACCGAGCGGCTGCCGGTGGCCTCGGCCGGGTGGGCGCGGTGGACACCTGTCAACGCGGCGGCGATCGGCGCGCACCTGGCCGGCGCGGTCGGCGAACTGGTCACCGAGAGCCCGCGGATGGCCCGCCAGGCGGGCGTGGGGAAGATGAGCGCGGTCAAGACCGCGCTGACCGTCGGCGCGCTGGCGGTGACCGGCTACAGCCGGCTGGTCGGCATGCGGCTGGAGAAGGCCGGCGGGCCGCCGGTCGAGGGGACCACCGAACCCAGCCACCACACCCCGGCGAACGTCGCCGCCAGTCAGCGGCAGATGAAGCTGCTCCAGTGGGCGGTGCCGGCGCTGACCGGCGCGCTCGTCGTGGTGTCGGCGTACATGGGCGAACAGCAGAAACCGGGCCAGGTGTTCCGGGGCATGCTGGACCGCGCGGGCGGGCTGATGGCCGCGCCGAAGAACATCGGCAAGGTGGCCGCCGTGGGCGCGGCCGGACGTCATCTGGTCGGGGCGGCCCGTTGACCACCGCGCGGCCGGTGACCCACATCGGGGTGGGTCACCGGCCGCGCGGTGTACCGGCGCGGGACAGGGCCGTCCCCGGGCGGACGGCGCGGACATCAGCAGCCAGGTGAGGTGACCATGACCAGCAGGGACCGGCCGGGTGGGGGCGACGGGCGCGGACCGGAGTCGGCCGCGCCGTGGGGCACCACCGACGGCTTCGACGCCGACCCGCCGTGGGGCGCCGGCGACGACGACCCGATGAACGAGGGCAGCGAGGAGACCGCGGTGCCCGAGGGGCGGCTCGGTGAACGACGGGCGGCCGGGGTCCGGCCGGGCGGGCCGAGGGCCGGCCGGCACGGGCTCGGCTCAGTGGAACCGACCCGGACGCCCGAGGCCGGACCGGGCGCGCCGCCGGATCCGGCCCCGTCCGGGCGGACGTTCCCGGACGACAGCGCGGACGGCGACCTCGGCGACAACGCGCTGGAGGAGGCGACCGGGATGCGCCCGGAGACGCGCCCCTGAGAGTTCAGGAGCCGGTGCCGTCCTCACCCGGCCGGCCCGGCGCCGACGGCTCGTTGTCCGGCACCGGTGACTCGGCCACCGGGTGCCCGGTGTCGTCGACAAGGCCCGGCGCCATGCTGCCGCCGTGCGCCTCCTCGGCCTCCCGGGTCGCTCGCGGGTCCCGCTCGTCCTCGCCGTGCCGCTTCTCCACAGATCCCCCCTCGCGGTCGTCCATGCCCCCGGCGGTACCCGGACGACGGCCGGGGAAACGTCAGGCGCGCGCGGCGGCGGGCGCGACGCCGAGCAGGTCGGCCAGGCGGGCGGCGTCGCGCTGGGCCTGGTCGCCGCAGCAGTTGTTCATCAGAACGTGCAGCTCGGCGCACTGGTCGGCCAGCTCGCGCAGCAGCACCGACCAGTGCCGCAGCTCCCGCTCGCCGTACGCGTAGCGGAACCGCTCCTGCTTGTCCCCGCTCTCCCAGGCGGTGCTGTGCCCGTGGAACCGGATCACGGCCAGGTCGGTGGTGGCGACCAGGACCGGCGGCACCGAGGAGACGTGCCCCTGCGGCATGTCCACGCAGGCGTACCCGAGGTCGTGTTCGCGCAGGAACGTCACGGTGTCGGCCATCGCGTCCCCGTCGAACCACGACGAGTGCCGCAGCTCGACGGTGACCGGCCAGGGACGGCAGCGCCGCGCGGCGTCCAGGATCCGCCGCCGGGCCGCCTCGCTCCGCGCCAGCCACGGCGGGAACTGCAACAGCACGGCGCCGAGCCGGTCGGCCGCCGCGAGCGGCGCCAGCGCCGCGTGGAACCGGTCCCACAACTCGTCGTACGCCCCGGCGGGCAGGTCGCGCCAGCGGATCCGGCTCGGGCCGCCCGCCGGACGCAGGTCGCGGGGCAGCGCGTCGACCGGCGTGTGGTGGCCGGTGAAAAGGCGGAACGCCTTGACGTCGAAGGTGAACCCGTCCGGGGTGGCGGCCGCCCACCCCGCCGTGGTCTCCGGCACCGGCACCGCGTAGTACGACGTGTCCACCTCGACCAGTCCGAACCGCTCGGCATACCAGCCCAGCCGGCCGGCGGGGGTGTTGACCCCGCGCGGATACCAGCCGGAGCGGATCAGCATCTGGTCCGCCCACGAGGACGTGCCCACCTTGATGACACCCATGTAGTTCAGTTCACCGCTACCGTCGGACATCGGCAACCGGAGATGCCTGACCCGCCGTGACCGGGGGCGGGTGAACGGCCTCACCGCGTCCGCGGCGTACGGAGTGTGACACCCGGCCGGGTGACGGCGCTGAGGGTGACGAGATGGACGCATCCGGTCTGGACCAGGAAACCGTCGAGCGGTTGCTCGCCGGCCGTTCCGGCGACGCGCCGTCCGCTCCCCCGGGCCTGGTCGCCGTGCTGGCCGCGGTCCGGGCCGCGCCCGGCCCGGGCGAACTCGACGGCGAGGCGGCAGCGGTCGCGGCGTTCCACGCGGCCCGTCGGGTGCGTCGCCGCCGCCGCGTCCGGCTCGCCGCCCGGGTGGCCGTGTCCGCGCTCGCCGCGTGCCTCACCAGCGGCGTCGCGATCGCCGCGACCGGTGACCCGCGGCCCGCCGCACGCCCGCCGGTGCCGCCGGGCGTGCCCGCGCCGCCCACGCCGCCGGCCCGTCCGGGCCCACCGGCCGGCACGCCGGCGCCCCGGACCCCGCAGCCGTCCGCACCGTCCGGCCTGTGCGTCGCGTACCGGGCCCTGGCCGAGAAGGAACGGGGCCGCGCCCTGGCCGCGCCCGCCTTCACCGACCTCGTCGCCGCCGCCGGGGGCCGCGACCGCGTGCCGGACTACTGCGCCGGGCTGCTCGCCGGCGACGATCCGCCGGGCCGGGCCGGCACACGGGGCGGCGGCAGGTCCGCGCCTGCGGGGCATCCGTCCGGCGGGCCGCCGCGGATGGACGTCCCCGAGCACGCCGGCCCGCCCGCCGGCACCCGGCCCGGGCGGCGTACCGGCTGATAACTTGCCCCGGTGACCCCCCGGCGTCGCCTACCGGCGATCCTCCTCCGCCTCGCAGTGGTGCTCGCCGTGCTGGCCGGCGTCGTGCTCACCGCCCTGGGCCCCGCCACGGTGACCGGGCTGCTGCCGTACTTCACCATCCAGAGCAACGTGGCGGCCGGCCTCCTCGCCGGGTACGCCGCCTGGCGTGCGCTGCGCGACCAGCCGGAGCCACCGAGTGTCCTCAAGGCAGCGGTGACCCTCTACATCACCATCACCGGCACCGTCTACCACCTGGTGCTGGCGAATCCGGCCAGCCCGTTCGCCATGACCCAGCCGGACCGGCAACCGGGCGAGTGGTGGGGCAACCAGTTGCTGCACACGGTGGTGCCGCTGCTGGCGGTCGCCGACTGGGCGCTGTTCGACAGGCGCGGCCGGCTGCGCCCCCGGCACGCCGCCTGGTGGCTGGCGTTCCCGGTCGGGTACCTGGGGTTCGCGCTGGTACGCGGCCTGATCGTGGACAGCTACCCGTACCCGTTCATCGACGCGGGCGAGCTTGGCTACGACGGGGTGGCGGTCAGCGCGGCCGGGTTCGCCGCGGTGTTCTGGCTGCTGGGCCTGCTGTTGGTGGGCGTGGACCGGCTGCTCGCCCGGGCCGGCCGTGCCGAAGCGGCGGAGCCGGCGCCAGCGGTGACCGAGCGGGAGACCAGCGGCACGGGCTGAGCGGCACCCCGGTCAGGCGGCCGGCAGGCCCGCGCGCATCCGCCGCCCCGCGCCGCGTTCCCGGCCGTACGAGTCGGCCCGCCCCCAGCGGCCCGGCACGTCGAGCAACTCGATACGCCCGAAACCCGCCGGGACGGCCGGGTTCACCAGCAGGTTCTCCCCGCACGGGCGCAACCCCAGCATGGTCGACAACAGCATCAGCAGCGCGCCCGACGCCCACGACTGCGGCCGCCCGGCCTCCGGCAACTGGACCGGGTACTTGGTCACCGCACGGGGATAGCCGGCGATCGCCTCCGGGACCGAGCCGCCGAGCGTCTCCGCGATCGCGAACACACCCGCGGCGATGTCGGCCGCCTCCTCGTCGTAGCCGTACCGCCGCAGGCCCGCCGCGACCATCGCGTTGTCCCAGGGCCAGACGGCGCCGAGGTGCGCGCCGACCGGGTTGTACGGCCGCTGCCCCTGCGCGTAGGTGCGCACGCCCCAGCCGGAGAACAGGTCCGGCCCGCACAGGTGCCCGGCCACCGCGTCGGCCCGCTCCGGCGCCACGATGCCGCTCCACAGCAGGTGCCCCAGATGTGAGGTGAGCGCGTCGACCGGCTCGCCGTCCGGGGTCAGCGCCAGCGCGTAGTAGCCCCGCTGCGGCAGCCAGAAGTCGCGATCGAACCGCTCCCGCAGCCGCGCCGCGTCGGCCTCCAGGCGCTCGGCGTAGCCCGGGTCGCCCCAGAACTCCCGGGCCAGACGCGCGCCCCGGATCCGCGCGTCGTACGCGTACCCCTGGAGCTCAGATGTGGCGCGCGGGTACGGCGGCTCCACGCCGTGCCGGTCGACGACGGCTGAGGGCGTGTTGCGCCAGGTCTGGTTGGCGACCCCGCTGTCGGTGTTGCGCGGCCGGTAACGCAGGTAGCCGTCGCCGCACTGGTCGGCGTACCGGGTCAGCCAGTCCAGCGCCATCCGGGCCGGGTGCCGCAGCTCGTGCACCAGGTCGGTGTCGCCGGTCCAGCGCTCGTACTCGTCGAGCAGGATCACGAACAGCGGCGTGGTGTCGGCGGCGCCGTAGTAGACAGCGGTGGGCTGCTCGTCGAACGCGGCCGCCTCGCCGTACCGCAACTCGGCGACGATCTTCCCGGGCTCCTCCTCGTGCCGGTCGTCGAGCCGGCCACCCTGCAACATGGCCAGCAGGTGCAGGGTGCCCGGGGCGAGTTCGGGCGTGAACGGAAGCGTCTGCAGGCAGGTGATCAGCGCGTCGCGCCCGTACAGCGTCATCGCCCAGGGCATCCCGCCGACCGGCACCCGTTCGGTGTAGGCCAGCGGCATGTAGCGCAGGGCGGCCAGATCGGTCAGCGCCTGCCGGTACACGGCGGTGAGCGCGGGCCGGTCGGCGACCAGGTGCGGCGCCCGGTCCAGCCACCGCCCGAGGTCGTCACGCATGTCCTGCCGGACGTGCTGCCGGTGCGACTCGATGCCGGCCCGCAGGTCCCGCCCCCCGGCGCCCTGGATGACCATGGCGACGTGCAGGTCGACGTGCCACTTCCCCTGCGGCTCGACGCGGATCCGGAAGGTCATCCCGCGCGGGTCGACCTCCGCCGGGGCGGTGCTGGAGACGCACGTCTCCCGGGCGAACCGCCCGCGCTCGTACCGGATCCGCAGTCGCCGCCCGTCCGGGTCGGTGATGACTGTCGGGCGGCGCGGGCCGGGGCGCAGGATCTCGGAGGTGTCGGCGAAGTCGGCCGCCATCTCCATCCGCACCGTGTACTCGGCGGGTTCGGCCGAGTGGTTCAACACCGTGAGGCTCTCGTGGTACGCCTCGTCGATCGAGCGGTGCCGGATCACCGAGACGTCGGCGTCCACGTAGTGGCTGGCCGCGCCGGGCACCAGCACGAAGCGGGTCTCGAAGTAGGTCAGGTCGTCGCGGGAGAGCGCGTGCAGCCGTTCCCCGTCGACGGTGAGCACCCAGTGGGACAGGAACCGGGTGTCGAACGAGAACAGGCCGATCGGGGCACACGGGTCGCGTTCCATGTCACCCTGCGCGTCGCTCAACGCGAAGGCGTTACCGGCGAGGACGTGGACCAGCTCCTGCCTCATCGGACCGCCGTCCGCCCGCCGTCCGCGGCGCCGGGATCCCGGGCGTCCGGCGGGCCGGGGAAGATCCGGCGCAGCGTCATCAGCAGCTTGAATTCGCCCCGCGCGACGAGGTCGTTGCGCAGCATCGCGGCGAACGGGTGCAGGCGGCCCGCCGCGAGCTGGTCGAACACCTCCCGGTCCGCGCCGACCACCAGGTCCGCCTCCTCGGCCAGGCGGTCCACCCGGACGTCCTGCCGGTCGACGGTCAGGTACCAGTGCTCGGTGGTGCCGTCGTCGCGCAGGTCCAGGCGGATGGTGCCGGAGGTGGTCTCGGGCAGCTCCGGGTGCCGGCCGGCGGTCCCCCGGGTCAGGTGTTCCACGACCGAGACGCTCATCGGGCCCTCCTCGTCGGTGGTCGCGGCCGGCGCCGCCCGTCCCGCAGCCTCCCCGCTCTCCGGGTGAGGCGAACTCACCCGGACCGGGTGAGACGGGACAGCGCCGCGCTCAGCGCAGGATGAGCCCTCGCACGTACGCGGCCTGACCGACGTGCTGGAGATCGTCGTCGAGCACGCTCACCAGCCGCACCCCGAGCGTCACTGGCGGATCCCAGTTCTCGTCGACCACCCGGTCCAGGTCGGCCGGGCGCAGCCCGCGCAGGTATCCGAGGCTCCGGTCCACCACTGCCCGGTGGTAGCCCAGCAGCACGCCGCCGTCCTCCGGGCGTACCGCGGCGATCTGCTCCGGGCCGTGCCCGTAGCCGGTGTCGGCCGGGTCGGGCGGCAGGCCGCACCGCGCCGCCCAGTCGCCGGTGGCCCAGAGCTGCGGCTCACCCATCACGTCGGCGACGTGGTCGTCCTGGATCCGGGTCAGGTGCCACACCAGCCAGCCGACCGGGTTCGCCCCGTCGGCCGGCGCCCGCCGCAGCTGGGCCGCGTCGAGCCCGTCGAGCGCCCCGGCGACCAGATCGGGCAGCCGCCCGTACGCCTCGGTCAGCACGTCCGTCGCGTCCACGCGTCCCTCACCCCCCTGCCGTTCGCTGTCGTCCCCCGGGCAGTACCGCCCAGCGTGCCCGGCAAACCTCGGCGCGGGCCCCGCATCTAGGGTGAGCGCGTGGTCGCGGCGCTGGAGCTGTATCTGGACACCGACGCCACCCGGCGCATCCGGGTGCTGTGGGACCTGCTGGAGTCCGACGGGGTGCCGAGCATGCGGTCCCTGCTGGCGCAGCGGCACCGACCGCACGTCTCGCTGGCCGTCGCGCCCCGCCTGGACCCGCACCGCGTGGCCGAGGCGCTGTCCGGAACCGTGGTGGCCGCGCCGCTGCGGCTGGAGTTCCAGCACGCCGGGCAGTTCGTCGGGCGGGTGCTCTGGCTCGGGCCGGCGCCGACGGCCGAGCTGCTGGCGCACCACGCCGCCGTGCACGAGCGGCTGGCGCGGGCCGGCGTCGAGGTCGTGGAGCACTACCGGCCGGGCCGCTGGGTGCCGCACTGCACGCTGTCCATGCGCGTGCCGAACCCGCTGATGGGCGCGGCGGTGCGCCGGTGCCTGGAGGTGCTGCCGCTGACCGCGACGGTGGTCGGCGCGGCGGTGGCCGACCACGCCCGCGACATCTCCCACCCCCTGCCCTGACGCCGCCCCGGCCCAGCGGGCAACACCTGGCGCGGGCCCCCGCTGGGCTGGGCATAGACTGGGCCCATGGGGCGGAGTCGGTGACCAGCGGGGGCGTGTCGTACCCGGGCTACACCCACGGTTGCCTCGCCTACGACGACCCGGCCGCGCTACGCGCGCTGGCGGTCGAGCAGGTGAGCGCCGGTCTGGCCGCCGGTGAGCAGGTCTGGGTGGTCTGGCCGGAGGATCGCGCCACTGTCACCGGCTGGCTGGCCTCGGTGCCGGGGGTCGAGGCCGCGCGCCGGCGGGACGCGCTGCGGCTGGTCCCGGTCGGCGAGGCGTACCGGCACGACGAGATCGTCGACCCCGACCGGCAGGTCCGGGCGTACGTGCGGGCCACCAACGAGGCGCTGGCCGCCGGGCACACCGGCCTGCGGGTGCTGGCCGAGGCGACCAGCCTGGTCCGCACCCCCGCCCAGCGGGACGCCTTCGCCCGCTACGAGCACCGGATCGACCACTGGATGCGGCACCGGCCGATGTCGGCGGTCTGCGCCTACGACCGCCGGCAACTGGGCGCCTCGGCGATCGCCGAGCTGGCCTGTCTGCACCCGCAGACGAACGCCGACGTGCTGTTCCGGCTGCACGCAGGCGGCGGGGACTCGACGGTGGCGCTGGCCGGCGAGCTGGACCCGTCCAACCACGTGGACTTCGCCGCCGCGCTGGAGCGGGCCGACCCGCACCCGGTGGCGGGCCGGGTCGTCTTCGACGCCGCCGACCTGCGCTTCGTCGACCACCGCAGCCTGCTGCACCTGCGCGACCACGCCCGCCGGCACGACGCCGTAGCGGTGCTGCGCACGCCGAGCCGGGCCCCCGCGCGGCTGGCCGACCTGCTCGGCCTGTCCGAGGTACGGGTGGAGGTGGTCCGATGAGGAGCGGCGCGGCCTCCGGCCACGTGGGCTACTTCCACGAGGCGTTCGTCTACGACTCCGACGAGGAGCTGCTGACGGTGGCGCTGCCGTTCCTGCTGGACGGGATCGCGGCCGGCGAGCCGACGGCGGTGAACCTGGACGAGCGCAACGCCGAGCTGGTGCGCCGGGCGCTGCCGCCGGGCACCGAGGTCACGTTCCTGCCGGTCGGCGACCTCTACGCCCGGCCCAGCGTCGCGCTGCGCTCCTACCGGGAACTGCTCGCGTCGTACGTGGCGGCGGGGGCGGCGCAGATCCGGATGGTCGGCGAGCTGCCTCCGGTGCTGCTCGGCGCGACCTGGGACTGGTGGGCCCGCTACGAGTCGGCGATCAACCACGCCTACGACGACTTCCCGCTCTGGGGCATCTGCGCCTACGACCGCCGGAGCACGCCCGCGCACGTGCTCGCCGATGTGGCGCGTACCCATCCCCTGGTGGCGCGGCCGGACGGCGGGCACGAGGCGGCCGGTCTCTACACCGAGCCGACGAGTTACCTGACCGAGTTCCGTCCGGCGCCGGCGGATCCGGTGCAGCGGAGCGCGCCGCTGGTCGAGCTGACCGATCCGACGCCGGCCCGCGCCCGCGCCGAGGTGCGCGCGGCCGACCGTGGCCTGCTGCCGCCCGACGGTCTCGACGGCCTGGTCATCGCCGTCAGCGAGGTGGTGAGCAACGCGCTGCGCCACGGCGAGCCGCCGGTGTGCCTGCGGCTGTGGCGCGCGCCGGACCGGATCGTGGTGACCGTCCACGATCGAGGTACCGGCCCCAAGGACCCGTACGCCGGGCTGTTGCCGGCCGGCGACGGTTCCGACGGCGGGCTGGGGCTGTGGATCAGCCACCAGAGTTGCGACCACGTGACGTACCACAGGGACGCGGAGGGCTTCACCATCCGCCTGACGGCGGGGAACCCGCACTTCCCGGTCTGACCGCGCCGCCGGTCGGCGGGCAGGGGGCGGGGCGGGGCGAGCCCCGCGCGCGGACGCGGTACCGTAGCGCCTCATCGTGCCCTGCGGGGCGGTCATCCGCCGGCCTGGCGCTGGCGAACCGACGGAGGATGGCGCATGTCAAACGGTGCCGAGCCGTTCGCACCCCACGACGACCTGTCCGCGCGACCGCGATTCGATCCCGCGTTGCGCGGCTACGACAAACGTCAGGTGGATCGGTACGTCGAGCAGGTCGACGCCGAGGTGAGCGCGCTGACCGCCGCACGGGACCGGGCGTACGCGCAGGTGCGTGACCTGACCGCGCAGGTGCAGCGGGCGCAGGCCGAGGCGGGGGAGCTGCGCGACCGTCCGGCGCCGGTGGACCGGGCGTCCTTCCGCGACCTGGGCCCGATGGTGGACCAGATCCTGGACCTGGCGGAGAAGCAGGCCGGCCAGATCACCGAGGTGGCCACCCGGCGCGCGGAGGAGGTCCAGGGCCAGGCGGAGAAGCTGCTCGTCGCGGCGCAGGAGCAGGCCGCCCGGGAGCGGCGTGAGCTGGACGAGGAGCTGGCCGCCCGCCGGGCCGAGCAGGAGCGGGTGGACGAGGAACGGCGGACCGTCGCGCAGGCGGAGCTGACCGCGGTGCGGGAGCTGGCGGAGAAGCTGCGCGTCGAGGGCCAGGCCGTGCACGACCGGGCCCAGCAGGAGGCGAAGCGGATCAGCGAGCAGAGCGCCCAGCAGGTCGAGCAGGCGCGGTCGGCGTCCGAGGCGCTGGTGAAGGCCGCGCGGACGCAGATCCAGCAGGAGGTCCAGGCCAACCGCAGCAAGGCCCAGCAGGAGCTGGCCCAGTGGCAGGCCACCATGGCCAAGGAGCTGGACGAGCGGCGGGCCGCCGCCGAGCAGGAGCTGGCCGACCGGGCCGCCGCCGCGGAGAAGGACATCGCCGCGCTGGTCGCCGAGGCGCAGCAGTACGCCACCGAGGTCCGCGAGCGGGCCGACGAGGAGACCGCGGCGCACCAGGAGCAGCTCGCCGGTGTGCAGCGGGACATCCAGCAGCGTCAGGAGTCGCTGACCCAGCTCAAGGCGGAGCTGGAGACGGCCTCCCGGCAACTGGAGGACACCCGCCGGGAGATCGCCGCCATCGAGCGCACCGGCGGGGAGCTGGAGGAGCGGCTGGTCGGCGTACGCCGGGAGCTGAGCGCGGAGAGCAAGCGGCTCGACGAGGCGCGGCGCGCGGCGGACCTGGCCGAGCAGCACGCCAAGGAGACCCGGGCCCGGGTGCAGCGGGAGGCCAAGCGGGTCGCCGATCTGGCCGCGGCGGCGGTCATGGCCGCCGCGGCGGGCGGCGGCGAGACCGCCGAGTACCCGCAGGTGCCGGCGCGGCCGGCGGCCCCGGTCCCGGCCGAGGCGGCGCCCCGGGCCTCGGACGGGCGGGCCGAGCCGGACGGGGTCGAGCGGGACCGGTCGGAGCCGCCGGCCGTGGAGCCGTTCGTCGAGCGGCTGGACGGCCCGAGCTTCGACGCGTTCGCGGTCCGCACGCCGGCTCCGCGCGGGGCGTCCGAGGCGGAGACCAGCGGTACGGACAACGGCGTACCGGCCACCGCCTGAGCGACGCGTGCCGCCGGTCCGGGTGCGGGCGCGGCGGCACGCACCTTGCTCATCGACCTTGCTCTATGCAAATATTTGGATCGATCCGCCGGTACATCTAGATCCTTCTGCGGGAGTTGACGGGTATGCGGAAAATCTCCTCCATCGGTGCCGCCGTCGTCCTTACCGTCACCTCGGCGTGCGCCGCGGTGGCCGGCACGGCCGCACCGGCGAGCGCCGGATGCAGCCACTCGCACTCCAACGTGGACAGCAAGTTCGGCCAGCTCTTCAACGCCACGAACGTCAACATCCGGACCGGCCCGCACACCACCTGCGCCTCCCTGGGTTACGGCCAGCTCAGCCACACCGTCGACTTCCACTGCTTCGCCAGCGGCGACCGGGTCAGCGCGAACGGCCACACCACCTACACGTGGACCTACCTGCGCGACGTCACCACAGGCGTCTCCGGCTGGGTCGCCGACGCGCTGCTGGACAACCTCGGCGGCAACGTCGCCTGCTGACCGGGGCCACCCGGGGCGCCCGCGACGGGCACAATGACCGGGCATGACCGGCCTGCACCCACCCGTCGAGCCGTACGCCACCCACCGCATACCGGTCGGTGACGGCCACGTCCTGTACGTGGAGGAGGTCGGGCGGCCGGACGGCGTACCCGTGGTGTTCCTGCACGGTGGCCCCGGCGGCGGCCTGGTGCCGGCGGCCCGCCGGTTCTTCGACCCCGCCCGTCACCGGGCCGTGCTGTTCGACCAGCGTGGCGCCGGCCGCAGCACCCCGCACGGCGAGGTGCGCGCCAACACCACCTGGCACCTGGTGGCCGACCTGGAGATCATCCGGCAACGGCTGGGCGTCGGCTCCTGGCTGGTGTTCGGCGGGTCGTGGGGCACCACGCTCGGCCTGGCGTACGCCCAGACGCACCCGGAGCGGGTGACCGGCCTGGTCCTGCGCGGCGTGCTGCTGCTGCGGCGCAGCGAACGCGACTGGTTCTACCAGGGCGGGCTGCGTCACCTCCAGCCCGAGGAGTGGGAGCGGTTCGTCGCGCCGATCCCGCCCGCCGAGCGCGGCGACGTGCTGGCCGCGTACCACGGGCGGTTGCACGGCCCGGACGAGACGCGGGCCCGGGAGTACGCGCGGGCCTGGGGGCGGTGGGAGGCGGTCAACTCCTCGCTGCGGCCCGACCCCGAGCTGCTCGCCCACTTCACCGCCGACGACCAGGCGCTGCCGGTGGCCCGGATCCTGTCGCACTACGCGGTGCACGGCGGCTTCCTCGCCGAGGGCCAGTTGCTCGACGGCGTGGACCGGATCCGGCACCTGCCCGCCGTGATCGTCAATGGCCGCTACGACCTGTGCTGCCCGCCGGTCACCGCGTACGACCTGGCCCGGCGCTGGCCGGAGGCGACACTGCGGATCGTGCCCGACGCCGGGCACTCCGCCGCCGAGCCGGGCGTGACCCGGGAGGTGCTGCGCGCACTCGACGAGGTGACCGCGAAGGTCGGCTGACACCTCGGCCGGCGAGCCTGGTCATCCGGCGGCGCCACTGGCAAGATCGGCCGGGTGACGGGTGGGCTGTACGCGGTCAGTGACCTCCACGTGTCGTACGCGGAGAACCGCGCGGTGGTGGACGGCCTGCGGCCGGAGACGGCGGACGACTGGCTGATCGTGGCCGGCGACGTCGGCGAGGTCTTCGCCGACATCGAGCGGACGCTGCGGCTGCTGCGCGACCGGTTCGCCACTGTGGTGTGGGCGCCGGGCAACCACGAGCTGTGGACCCACCCGAACGACCCGGTGACGTTGCGCGGCGTGGCCCGCTACGACGCGCTCGTGGCGATGTGTCGCGAGCTGGGCGTGCTGACCCCGGAGGACGACTACCCGGTCTGGCGGGGCGCGGACGGGCCGGTCACCGTGGCGCCGCTGTTCCTGCTCTACGACTACTCGTTCCGCGCCCCCGGCACCGGCACCAAGGAGGAGTCGCTGCGCAAGGCGTACGACGCGGGCGTGGTGTGCACCGACGAGATGCTGCTGCACCCCGACCCGTACCCGGACCGGGAGTCCTGGTGCTGGGCGCGGCTGGAGGCGACCCGGCGGCGGCTGGAGGCCACCGACCCGGCGCTGCCCACCGTGCTGGTCAGCCACTGGCCGCTGGTACGCCAGCCCACCGACGTGCTCTGGTTCCCCGAGTTCGCCCAGTGGTGCGGCACCGACCGCACCGCCGACTGGCACGTGCGCCACCGCGCCGCCGTCGCGGTCTACGGCCACCTGCACATCCCGCGCACCACGCACTACGACGGGGTGCGGTTCGAGGAGGTGTCGCTGGGCTACCCACGTGAGTGGCGGCGGCGCGGTGGCGAGCCGGCGCCGATGAAGCGGATCCTCGGATGATCGAGGCGTTGCTGCCGGCCGGGGCGCTGGCCGTCGAGGCGTTCACCGACGTGCCGGGCGAGGCGCCGTACCCGGGTGAGGAGGACCTGATCGCGCGCGCGGTGTCCGGCCGCCGCCAGGAGTTCGTCACGGCCCGCCGCTGCGCGCGGGAGGCGCTGGCCCGCCTGGGGTACGCCCCGGCGCCGATCCGTCCCGGTCCCCGGCGGGAGCCGGTGTGGCCGGCCGGGGTGGTGGGCAGCATCACCCACTGCTCCGGTTACCGGGCGGCGGCGGTGGCCCCGTCCGGCGCGCTGGCCGGGCTGGGCATCGACGCGGAACCGCACGAGCCGCTGCCCGACGGGGTGGCCGGCGCGGTCCTCACGGCGGGCGAGCCGGAGCGGCTGGCCGCGCTGCGCGCCGCCGACCCGGCGACGCACTGGGACCGGCTGCTGTTCAGCGCCAAGGAGTCGGTCTACAAGGCGTGGTATCCGCTGACCGGGCGCTGGCTCGGGTTCGAGGAGGCGGAGCTGACGTTCGACCGGTCCGGCCGGTTCACCGTCCGGATCCTGGTCGACGGCACCCGCGCCGACGGTGGGCCCCCGCTGGAGGTGCTGGACGGACGCTGGCTGGCCTCCGGCGGGCTGCTGCTCACCGCCGTGGCCGTGCCGCACCTACCCTGACCAGCGATCCTGCGATTGTTCCGGTTTGCCCGCCCTGACCTGGGGTACGGCGGAAGGGGCCTGGACATTTAGCCGTAGGAGGACAGGTCCTGATGGAATCCAGCAAGCCCGCCCAGATCGTCAAGGGTGTCGTCGAAGCCGCCGTCGAGAAGGTCGGCGACGCGCTGACTCCGGACGTGCCGGGCGCCCCCGGCAGCGCGCCACCACCGCTGGAGGAGCCGACCACCCCGCACGGGCCGCTGCCGCCCAAGGCCGAGCAGGGCGCGCCGGACACCCGGACCCCGACCGGCGCCGAGACCGGGGTGCCGAAGATCGCCAAGGGGCAGCAGGGCGCGTACCTCACCACGGCCAACGGGGCCCGGCTGCGGGACACGGACCACTCGCTCAAGGCCGGTCCGCGCGGTCCGGTCCTGCTCCAGGACCACCACCTGCGGGAGAAGATCACCCACTTCGACCACGAGCGGATCCCGGAGCGGGTGGTGCACGCCCGGGGCGCGGGCGCGCACGGCACGTTCGTGGCGTACGGCGCCGCCGAGGAGGTGACCCGGGCCGGGTTCCTGAAGAAGGGCCGCGAGACGCCGGTCTTTGTCCGCTTCTCCACAGTGCTGGGTTCGCGCGGCTCGGCGGACACGGTCCGCGACACCCGCGGCTTCGCCACCAAGTTCTACACCGACGAGGGCACGTTCGACCTGGTCGGCAACAACATGCCGGTGTTCTTCATCCAGGACGCGATCAAGTTTCCGGACGTCATCCACGCCGGCAAGCCGCACCCGGATCGGGAGATCCCGCAGGCGCAGAGCGCGCACGACACGTTCTGGGACTTCGTCTCGCTGCACACCGAGGCGCAGCACCACACCATCTGGAACATGTCCGACCGGGGCATCCCGCGGTCCTACCGGACCATGGAGGGCTTCGGCGTGCACACGTTCCGCATGGTCGACGAGGCCGGCGCGACGGTGCTGGTCAAGTTCCACTGGAAGCCGAAGCTCGGCGTGCACTCCCTGACCTGGGAGGAGGCGCAGCTCATCGGCGGCCTCGACCCCGACTACCACCGCCGCGACCTGTACGACGCGATCGAGGCCGGCGCGTACCCGGAGTGGGAGCTGGGCATCCAGGTCTTCCCGGACACGCCGGAGGAGACGTTCGCCGGGATCGACCTGCTCGACCCGACGAAGATCGTGCCGGAGGAGCTGGCGCCGGTGCAGCCGATCGGCAAGCTCACCCTGAACAAGACGCCGCGCAACTTCTTCGCCGAGGTCGAGCAGGTGGCGTTCCACGTCGGGCACCTGCCGCCGGGCATCGACGTGACGAACGACCCGCTGTTGCAGGGCCGCCTCTTCTCGTACGTGGACACGCAGCTCACCCGCCTGGGCGGGCCGAACTTCACCCAGATCCCGATCAACCGGCCGCACGCCGACGTCAACGACATGCTGCGTGACGGCTTCCACCAGCACGCGGTGCACGCCGGTGTGGCGCCGTACCGGCCGAACTCGCTCGACGGCGGCAACCCGTTCCCGGCCGGCGACCGCGAGCACGCGTTCGTGGACACGCCGGTGACTGTGGCCGAGGCGCCGAAGGTACGCGCCGCGCCGGCCTCCTTCGACGACCACTACAGCCAGGTACGCCTGTTCTGGCAGAGCATGTCGCCGGTGGAGAAGGAGCACATCATCCGGGCGTACACGTTCGAGCTGGGCAAGTGCTACCACCAGGCGATCAAGGAGCGGCAGCTCCAGTGCCTGGCAAACGTCGACCCGGTTCTGTGCGAGCAGGTGGCGATCGGCCTGGGCCTGCCCGTGCCGCAGCCCACGGTGCCGCTCGCGGAGGTGCAGCCCAGCCCGGCGCTGTCCCAGGTGGGCCGGGAGTGGCCGGCCGACGGCCGGATGGTCGGCATCGTCGTCGACGCCCAGGCCGACCTGGGCGACGTGCACGAGGTACGCCGGGAGGTGTTCGCCGCCGGCATGGTGCCGCTGCTGATCGCCGCGCACGGCGGCACCGTCGACGGGCTGCCGGTGCAGCGCACGTTCGCCACCGGCCGCTCGGTCGAGTTCGACGCGGTGCTGCTGGCCGGCGCACCGGCCCCGGCGCCGGACGCGCTGCCGGCCCGCGACGCCAAGGCCGGCGCTTCGGGCTCCCTGACCGTCGACCCGCGGGTGTTGCTGCTGGTCGAGGAGGCCTGGCGGCACGCCAAGGTGATCGGCGCCTGGGGCGCGGGCGCAGAGGTGCTGAACCAGGCCGGTGTCACCGGCACGCCGGGCGTGGTGACCGGCGGCTCCGGCGCCGAGGTGCTCGCCGAGGTGCAGCGGCTGATGGCGGCGCACCGGGTCTGGGAGCGGTTCCCGGCCTCGGTGGCCTGATCCCGAGTCGTGCGTGGGGCGGTCCCGGACGGGACCGCCCCACCTCGCTGTCCGCCCCGGGTGACGTCACCAGCGGTTGCGGGCCTCCTCGGCCCAGCCGACCAGGCCGTCGAGGTCCACGCGCTCGCCGTCGTCGGTCGCCGCCCAGCCGGTGAAGTGCCCGAAACACTGGTGCGTCTCCCCGGCCAGCACGAGCAGATTGGTACGCGCCACCCGCTCGTGGAACGGGTGGAACGTGACGTCGACCCGGTCGCCGGTGATCCGCCACGGCCGCAGCCAGTCGGTCCTGTCGTACGCCCAGGTCAGGTCCGCGCCGATCTTGTGCAGCCGCCCGTCCACGAAGACCGCGTTCTCGGTCGAGCCGGTGCCGTCGGTCCACTTCCCGCCGAGCTGGATCGCCCGGCCCGGGCCGCTGCCTGCCGCCCAGTTCCACCGCACCGCGTACCGCCACTTGCCCCGGCCGTGGTCGAGCGCCGCGTACGACCCCTCCCCCACCGGATAGGCGGTGCCGTCCACGGTGATCGTGCCGTGCACCGGCCGCCCGATGTCCTTGACCGTGTACTGGAACCGCCGGCTGCTCCACGGCACCACCACGCCCAGTGACTGGTGCCCCGGCGGCAGCGGCACTGTCAGGTCCACCTCGATGCCGGGCGCGGTGGCTCGCACCGTACTGCCGTCCGGGCCCTGGTCGACGGCGATGGTGAGCTTCCCGCCCCGGGCCCGGACCGGTCCGGCGCCGCTGACCGGCGGCAACGCGGTGCCCCGGGCCAGCGGCACCACCGCCTCCGCAGTGGTCTCCCGCCCGGTGGCCCGGTCGAGCAGGTAGAGGCTCTGCACCCCGGCGTAGTCAAGCGACGACGCGACCAGGCCGAGGATGTGCGTCGGGGTGACCACGCCCCAGTGCTCCCACCGCTTGGCCCGGCCCCAGCCGCGCAGGTTCGCCCGGTGCAGCGGCCGGCGGCTCCAGCCGACCGCGTCCGGGTTCAGCCGCCCGTCCGGGCGGCACAGGTCGACCGGCTCGGTGATCTCCCGCTCATGCGTCATCGCCGCAGGTTACCGGCGACGGCGCGGGCCCGGCGGGCGGCCTGGACGGCCGTCCCGCCGGGCCGTCGCGTCAGCGCCCCTGCTTGGCGCGGCAGATCTCCACCGGCACCGCCGGGGCGCCGTCGACCGGAGCCGGGTCCTCCGGCGTGGGCGCGATGCCGCCGGCCGAGATCCGGTCCAGCGTGGCCAGCCCGGCCGCGTCGACCTGGCCGAACACGGTGTAGTTGGGGCGCAGCGCCGAGTCGGCCTGGACCAGGAAGAACTGGCTGCCGTTGGTGTCCGGGCCGGCGTTGGCCATGGCGAGGGTGCCCCGCGCGTACAGGCGGCGTACGCCCGTCGGGTCGGTCGGCGCGGGCGGCAGGTCGGTGGGCAGCTCGTCGCGGTACCGGTAGCCCGGGCCGCCCTCGCCGGTGCCGGACGGGTCGCCGCACTGGAGCACTGTCAGCGTCGGGTACGCGGTGAGCCGGTGGCAGGGCGTCCGGTCGTAGAAGCGCTTGCGGACCAGGTGCAGGAAGCTCTGCACGGTGCACGGCGCCTGTTCGCGGTCCAGCGTCAGCCCGATCGGCCCCTGGTTGGTGCGCAGCGTTACCCGCACGGTGCCCCGGTCCGGCGTCCGGCGCGGGTCCGGCGGCAGCGGCACCGGACGGGCGGCCGGCTCGTCCGGCGTGGGCGTGTACGCGCACGGCCCCTTCGTGGGCGCGGGATCGGCCGGCGGCGCGGCGGTCGCGGCGACACCTGCGGCGGCGACGATCGTCGCGGCGGCAACGCTCACCCCGGCGAGGCGGGCCAGCAGGGGTAAGGCAGCGTGCGTTCGGGTTTCGCTCGACACGGTGGTCCTCCCTGGACTCGTGGTACCAGAACGACCGGAGTCTATGGAGCGGGTGCGGCGATGTCGACGCGAACGCGTCGCGGGCCGAAAGTCGGTTGCCGCCCCGGTGCCGCCTCCGCGAGGCTGGGCGCATGACGTTCTGACGGACCGCACCCAGCTCGCAGGCCCTCGCCGCCTGCCGTTCCCGCCTCTCTTCTTCCGCAGAAACGAGCGTCTGTGTCCGCGTACCCCTCCGGGCGGGCCGTCGTGCCCGCCACCGTCTCCGTCTTCTCCTCCCCCGGCAGCTGGATCGAGTCCGCCGCGCTCGACCAGTGCCGTCAGGTCGCCGCCCTGGACGGCATGGCGCATGTCGCCGCCATGCCCGACCTGCACCCCGGCAAGGGCGCGCCGATCGGCGCCGCGATGTCCTCGACTGTGCTCTACCCGTTCCTGGTCGGCTCCGACATCGGGTGCGGCATCGCGGTGTTCCCGATCGCGCTGCGCCGGGCCGTGCCGGAACGGCTCGCGGCCCGGTTCCCCGACCTGGACCGGGCACTCGACCCGGACCGGGACGCCGACGACCCGGCCTGGTCGGTGCTGGACGATGACGTGCCGGCTGGTCACCTCGACGGGCTCGGCACTGTCGGGCGCGGCAACCACTTCGTCGAGCTGGCCCGCGTCGGGCCGATCCTCGCGGCGGAGCACGCCGCGCGGCTCGGGCTGGAGGCCGGTGACCTGGTGCTCGTGGTCCACTCCGGGTCACGCGGGCTGGGCGAGCGGATCCTGCGCGAGCACACCGAGGCGCACGGCGCCGGTCCCGCGCCCGACCCGGACGCCTACCTGGCCCGGCACGACGCCGCGGTGCGGTGGGGTTCGCTCAACCGGCGGCTGCTGGCCGCGCGGGTGGCGTACGCCCTCGGCGCGGAACCCACCGAGCCGGTCGTCGACCAGTGCCACAACCTCGTCGAGATCCGCGACGGGCGCTACCTGCACCGCAAAGGCGCGGCCCCGGGCGACGGCCGGGACGTGCTGATCGCCGGCACCCGGGGCACGCCCTCCTACCTGGTGGCCGCGCACGCCGGGGCGGACGCCGGCTACTCGGTGGCGCACGGCGCCGGGCGCAAGATGTCCCGCGCCGACGCGCTGCGCCGGGGCCGGGTCAAGCACACCGTCGAGGAACTGCGGCGTACGCCTGTGGGCTCGGTAGTGGTGTGCGGCGACCGGCAGTTGCTGTTCGAGGAGGCGCCCACCGCCTACAAGCGCATCGAGCAGGTGATCGGCGACCTGGTGGCGCACGACCTCGCCACGCCCGTCACCACGACGGTTCCGCTTGTCACCTACAAGACGCCGGACGTGGGCCGCCGCGACGAGCGCCGGAAGGGCCGCCGGTGACCGCGCTGCTGCTGTCCGCCGGGCGCGGGCCCGCCGAGTGCGCGTGGGCGCTGGCCCGGCTGCTGTCCCGCCTGGAGGGCGAGGCGGCCCGGCGGGGCCTGCGTAGCGAGCGGGTCGAGACGGTGCCCGGCGACCGGACGGGCACCTACCGGTCGGTGCTCCTGTTGATCACCGGCGCCGGGGCGGAGGCGTTCGCGGCCGGGTGGACCGGCACGCTCTGCTGGCAGGCGCCCAGCCCGTACCGGACGGGTCACGGCCGCAAGAACTGGTACGTCACCGCGCAGTCCTGCCGGACCGACGTGGTGGTCACGCCGTTTCACGAGGCCGACGTCGAGTTCGTGCCGTGCCGCACCGGCGGGCCCGGCGGTCAGCACCGCAACAAGGCGAGCACCGCCGTACGGGCCACGCACCGCCCGTCGGGCCGGACCGTGGTGGTGGACACCGAACGGCACCTGCACCTCAACCGGCGCATCGCCGTCGAGCTGCTGCGGCAGCGGATCGCCGCCGCCGACGAGGCGGCCCGCCGGGCCGGCGCCGACGCCCGCTGGCGGGTCCACGACGACCTCGTGCGCGGCGACCCGGTGCGGGTGGAACGCCCGTGACCCCGCGCCGGGCCGGTCCGGCGCAACTGGTGACCTCGACCCGATCCGAGGCGTCTGACCGGCCCGGCTACCGTGGGCGCGGCAAGCGGGCGGGCCCACGGTAGCCGGGCCCGCCGACGTGAGGCGCGCGAGGAGGACGGATGCGACGGAGAAGGACCGGCCCGGTGGCGGCGCTGGCGACACTGGCGCTCTCGGTCGCCTCCTGCGGCGGGGACGCCGGCACCGATCCCGAGACCTACCTCCGGGACGCGATGAGCGACGCCGTGTCGATCAAGCAGGACACCGGGCGGTTCCCCCGGGGCGTGAGCGATCTGCCGATCGGGGACTACGACGGCGTCGGCGTCGTCACGTTCGTCACGAACAACGACGCGTCGGCGCTCTGCGTGCAGCTGTCCGTGCCGGACGCCAAGTACAGCGCGTACTCCTCCGACCCCGGGCAGGTCGTCGACGGCGCCTGCGACATGGACCGCGTCCAGTGAACCCGCTCGTGCAGCGCTTCCGCGCCGTGGTCGCCATGTGGATCTTCGTCGGCGCGGGCGGATTCCTGCTGGCCGGGTTCCTCGGCCTCGCGCTGCTGACCCAGACGGGCCCGTTCGCGGCCGCGTCGGCCTTCTCCGCCGACGCCGAGTTCGCTCCCGGCGCGGAGATCAAGGTCAGTGACACCGGCGTACGTCCCGGCAACATCCTGATCCTCGCCACCCCGGCCACAGTGGACCCGGCCACCGTCCGGTGCACCACGAAGAGCCGGGTCTACTCCACCGGCGAGCAGCGGAGCAGGGAGCTGACCGGGGCCCGGCCCGAGGGGACCGCGGCGGTGATGCGCGACCGCGGTGACCCGCGCCGGTTCACGCCGGTGCTGGTCACCGGCGGGGTCACCTGGATGGACACCGACTTCGTGAGCTGCACCGGTGACGGTGCGGAGACGTTCGCGCTGACCACCGCCAAGGGCATCAAGAGTGACGGTTTCCGGCTCGGTACCGGACTGCTGCTCATGCTGCTCGCGCCGGTGTTCGCCGGTCTCGGCTGCCTCGCGCTGTACCTCACCCGCAAGTGGAACCGGGAGGCGCGGCTGCGCGGCGGATCGACGAACTGGCCCTACCGGTGACCGGGGCGCGCCTGCACGTCGGCTGCGCCATGTGGACACACAGGTCCTGGTCCGGCCGTTTCCTGCCGCACCCGCTGCCCGCGCACGAGCGGCTGCGCGCGTACGCCGGGTGGTGCGACGCGGTGGAGGGCAACACCACGTTCTACGCGACCCCGGCCCGGGAGACGGTGGCGTCCTGGGCCGAGCAGACCGACCCGGGCTTCCGTTTCCTGCCGAAGCTGCCGAAGGTGGTCACCCACGAGCGCCGGCTCACCGGCGGCGAGGTGGAACTGCGGGCGTTCCTGCACGCGATCGAGCCGCTGGGCCCCCGGGCGGACACGCTCTGGATCCAGTTGCCCGGCTCGTTCGGCCCCGGCGACGTGCCCGACCTCGACCGGTTCCTGCGCACACTGCCCACCACCCACAGGTACGCCGTCGAGGTCCGCCACAGCGCCTTCTTCACCGAGCCCGGTGCGGTACGCGCGCTGGAGGCGACGCTGCACCGGGCCGGCGCCGAGTGGATCCCGTTCGACACCACGGCGTTCTTCCGCACGCCGCCGACGAGCGACGCGGAACGGGAGGCGTGGACGCGCAAACCGCGCCTCCCGCTGCGTACCCGGGCGCTGACCGACCGGCCGATCGTGCGCTACCTGGGCCGCGACGACCCGGCCCAGACCGTCGAGGGCTGGCAACCGTGGCTGGACGTGGTCACCGGCTGGCTGCGCGAGGGCCGCTCACCGACCGTGTTCGTGCACACGCCGGACAACGCGGACGCCCCCGAGCTGGCCCGCCGCTTCCACGACCAGGTCCGCGCGCGGGTGCCCGGCCTCGCGCCGCTGCCGGAACCGGAGCCGGTCGGCCCGGCCACGCTGTTTTGAGCCCCGAATGGGACCACCCCGCATCGCCCGGCCGCTGCCCGGCCCCCTGGCCGGGCGATGCGCGGGGCGCCCGCCGGTCAGCCCGGCCGGCCGCCCTCGGGCGGGGGCACCCGGTCGGCGTACGCGCCGGACGGTCCCGCGTACCGCTCGCCACGCAGGAACGGCAGCGGGTTCGGGGTGCACCCGTGCAGGCCGAGCGTCTGCTGCTGCATCACCGGCGCCGGACGGCCCCGCCCCGGGCAGCGTTCGTGCCCGTGGCCCAGGCGGTGACCGACCTCGTGGTTGACCACGTACCGCCGGTACGCGGCGAGGTCGCTGCCGTAGGCGGGTGCGCCACGCACCCAGCGGGCCACGTTCACCACCACCCGGCTCCCGTTACGGCAGGACGTGTACCCGTCCGGCCCGTCCCCGCACAGGTCGTCGCGCGTACCCGGGGTGGCGAGGTGGACGGTGAAGTCGGCGGGCCCGCGTGCGCCGACCCGGCGCAGGGTGAGCTGTCCGTCGGTGGTCCAGCCACCCGATCCGGTGAGAATGGCGGTGACCTGCGAAGCGAACTCGGCCGCCGACAGACCGGTCACGTCCCGTTCCACCGCCACCCGGTAGCGCAGCAGCCGGCCCGTACCCCCGGAGGTCGCCGGCTCGGCGGCGGCGAACCGCCAACCGCCGCCGCCGTGGGCGGGATAGCCGATCGGTGCCGGCCGGGGGCGGACGGGTGCCGCCGCCGGCGTCGTCACGGCCGGTGTGGCGGCGGGCGGTCCGGGCGGCGCGGCGGCGGGCTGGTCGGCCGCCGCCGGCGCGCAGCCGGCCAGCGACACCGCCAGCACGATCACGGCGGCGCCGCCGCGCGTCCGGTCCACGGTCCTGGTCATCTCGTCTCCCCTCGGCGCCTGGTCTCGGGCGCAGGGATGAGGACGGGTGACCAGTCGCCGAAGTTGGTCCGGCGGGGACTCAACCTTTTGCCCGTCCCGCCCGTCACTACCGGGGTGAGAGGCGCAGAAGGCCGGCATGGCCCGGGGTGACGCGGAGTTCGTCGAGTTCGCGCGGGCGTCGTCCGCGCGGCTGACGCACGCCGCCTTCCTCATGACCGGCAACCACCACCACGCCGAGGACGCCGCGCAGACCGCGCTGGTGCGCACGTACGCGTCCTGGTCCCGGATCCGCAACGGCGACCCGTACGGATACGCCCGGTCGGTGCTGGTGAACCACCTCATCGACAGCTGGCGACGGCCGATCCGCGAATATCCGAGCGACGACCTGCCGGAGCGGCGCGGCGGTGACCTGGCCGAGGAGGTGGCGACCCGGCGGTGGCTGGTCACCGCGCTCGCCACGCTCACCGCGCGCGAACGCGCCGTCGTCGTCCTACGTCACTACTTCGACCTGCCGGAGGCCCAGGTGGCAAACGAACTCGACGTGTCGGTCGGCACCGTCAAGAGCACCGCGTCCCGGGCGCTGGAGAAGCTGCGTACCGCCGGTCTGTCCGCGCCGCGACCGCAGGAGACGTGCCGGTGACCGAGATGGACGAGCTGCGCCGCGCGATGCGGGCCACCGAGCGGGCCGACGGCCTGGACATCACGGACATCATGCGCCGGGGACGCCGGCTGCGCCGACGCCGCCGGATCGGCGCCGGGGTCGCGGCGACGGTGGCGGTGATCGCGGTGGCCGTCGGCGTCGACGTCGTGGCGCCGCGGCCCGGCCCGCCGCACGCCCCGGCCGGGGAGCCGGTCGCCACCGCGTCCGCCGGCACTCCCCCGCCCACGCCGGCCGCCGTGCCGGCACCGACCGAGGCCCCACCGCGACCGCTCGGGACCGTCGTCGGCAGCGGCATCCGGTACGGCGCCGACGAGCGCGTGTTCTTCATGGTCCCGGTCGAGTTGCCGCGAGTGCCCGGCGTGACGATCGGCCTGGTCGCCGGCCGGCGCACCCCGGACGGTCGCCTGACCTCCGACTTCCTGGTCAACGACGTGTCCGGCAGCGACCGCCGGCCGGGGTTCCACGAGATCGGGTACGACCAGCAGCGGGTGCCCGCCGACGCGCCGGTGCCGACGTTCGGCTACTTCGTCGGCCCGGCGGCGCGCATCGTCGGGACGGTCGACGGCCACCAGGTCGAGGCGAAGCTGGTCCGGTGGAGCGAGGACCCCCAGGTGGTGATCTTCTGGTTCGACCCGACGACCCTCACCCCCGGCACCCCCCTGGACGGCATCACCGCCCACACATCCCAGGGCCGCCGCCTATAGCCCCACTCCCCCTCCCTCCCCTCCCTCCCCTGTCTCCCCCGGTGATCAAGGAGTTTGCGGCTGACACCGCCCTGACGAGGACACAAACTCCTTGATCACCAGCATGAGACCCATCCCTCACCGGCGACCGAGCGACCGGTAGATCTTGGTACGAATTGGCCCCTATGGGGGCCTTTTCGTACCAAGATCTACGGCGCTCCCGGGATACGGATCAGGGTTCCCAGGTGATGGGAGACGCGACAGGCGGGGACCGGCCCCGCTCCGGCGATCTTGCGCTTTCTGCCCGGGCAGACAGGACATTCACGACATCGGCGGGGCAGCCAGTGCAAGATCGCCGAGAGCAGGGGACCGGGAGCCGGGGCGAGGGCGAGGGCGAGGGGCGGGAGGGGTGCGGAGGGCGGGAGGGGGCGGGTGTGAGGATCGGGGGTATGCGCGCTGTGGTGTTCGAGCGGTTCGGGGTGCGGCCGGAGGTCCGGGAGGTGGACGATCCGGTGCCTGCGCCGGACGGGGTGGTCGTCCGGGTCGGCGCGACCGGCCTGTGCCGCAGCGACTGGCACGGCTGGCAGGGCCACGACCCGGACATCCGCGTGCCACACGTGCCGGGGCACGAGTTCGCCGGCGTCGTCGTGGCCACAGGCGCGCACGTACGCGGCTGGCGGCCCGGCGACCGGGTGACCGCGCCGTTCGTCTGCGCGTGCGGGCGGTGCCCCTCGTGCCTGGCCGGCGACCAGCAGGTCTGCGAGCGGCAGACCCAGCCGGGCTTCACCGGATGGGGCTCGTTCGCCGAGCTGGTCGCGGTGCGGCACGCCGACGTCAACCTGGTCCGGCTGCCGGACGAGCTGGACGAGGCGGCCGCCGCCGCGCTCGGCTGCCGGTTCGCCACCGCGTTCCGGGCCGTCGTCGCGCAGGGCCGGGTCGCGGCGGGCGAGTGGGTGGCGGTGCACGGCTGCGGCGGCGTCGGCCTGTCCGCCGTCATGGTCGCGGCGGCGAGCGGGGCGCGGGTGGTGGCGGTGGACGTATCACCCGCCGCGCTGGAGCTGGCCCACCGCAGCGGTGCCGCGGTCTGCCTGGACGCGAGCGCGTTCGAGGGCCCGGGCGAGGTGGCCGCCGCGATCCGGGAGGCCACCGGCGGGGGCGCCCATCTCTCGCTGGACGCGCTGGGCAGTCACGCCACCTGCGTCGCGTCGATCGAAGGGCTGCGCCGGCGCGGCCGGCACGTGCAGGTCGGGCTGCTGCCCGCCGCGCAGGGCCGGCCCGCGCTGCCGATGGACCTGGTGATCGCGTACGAGCTGGAGCTGCGGGGCAGCCACGGCATGCCGGCGCACGCGTACCCGGAGATGTTGCGCCTGGTCACCGCCGGGGTGCTGCGCCCGGCCGAGCTGGTCACCCGCGTCATCGACCTGGCCGAGGCGCCGGATGCGCTGGCCACCATGGACCGGCCGGCCGCCGCCGGGATGTGCCTGATCCGTCCCTGAGACGGGCACGGGCCGGTCCGCGCCGGGACTCCCGGCGCGGACCGGCCCGCGAGGCCGTCCGGTCAGTCGGTGACGGTCACCGTGACGGTACGGGGCGGCTGCTGGTACTGCCCCCTGTTGTCCATGCCTCGGATCGTCACCGTGTACGTGCCGGCCGGGATCACCGGCGACGTGTACGCGAAGTTGGACCCCGGCGATCCCGGGCTGGTGAGGAACGTGGCGATCCACGGCCAGCTGGTCGGCGCGCCCGCGCGGCCGAACGTGCCGGCCGAGTTCATGCCCTGACCGGCGCTGTTGCCGATCTGCACCTCGACCTTCTGCATCCCGCCGTCGTCCACCGCCCGGCCGGTGATCACGATCCGGCCGCCGGTGTACGCCTGACCCTCGACCGGCGTGATGCTCGGCTCCAGCGTCGGGTCGGTGTCACCCGGGTAGACCAGGTAGCGAGCGGTCGCGCCGCTTGTCGAGTTGTCCTGCTGACCGGCGGTGTCCACGGCCCACGCCTCCACGCTGTACGTGCCCCGCGTGGGCAGGTCGATCGAGAGCGTGAACGGCGTGCTGGTCGCGCCCGGCGAGGCGAGCGTGGCGTCGACTGTGGCGAACGCGGCGGCCATGGTGCCGTTGGGCTGCACGTACCGGCCGGTGTCCAGGTCGCGCAGCGCGATCCGGACCGCCCGGACGCCCTTGTCGTCGGTCGCCGTGCCGGCCAGGTCCAGGTGCAGCTGGTCGATGTCCTGGTTGGTGCCGGTGAAGCTGAGCAGCCCGTTCGGGAAGGCGTCGCCGGGCACCTGCGCGGTGACGGTGAGCCGGCCCATGTTGGTGCTGGACGTGGTGAGGCCGAGCTTGTCCGTCGCCCGTACCCGGAAGTCGTAGACACCGGGGGTGAGCGGCACCGTGGTGAACGACCAGTCGAACGTCGCGGCGTCGAGGTTGGTCGGCGAGATCCGGTGGTAGCCGGCGACCGAGTCGGCGCCCCACGTGCCGTCGCTGGCGAGCGCCTCACGGGTGGTGTTGTTGCGCAGGTAGATCTCGACCGACTTCAGGGCGTCGTCGTCGCGCGCCGTGCCGGCGAACGTGACGGTGCCGCCGGGCGCGACGGTGAACGGCGCCGGGTTGCCCGGCGGGGTCATCGCCACAGGCGAGGTGATCGCCACTGTCGGCGGTACGCCGGTGGCCGAGACGGTCCAGTCGCGGGTGTCACCGCGCAGGTCGCTCTGCCCGCTCGTGTCGACGGCGGTGGCGGTCATCTTCCACTGGCCCTCGGTCGGCAGCGTGACCTCGTACTGCCAGGTGGCGGACTTCGCGCCGATCACGTCCGGCTCGCCGCGGAAGGTGTTGTAGACGGCGGCAACGGTGCCGTCGTCCTGGAGGTACCTGTTGTCCGGGGTGCGGAACGAGTAGATCAGCGAGTTGACGCCCTTGTCGTCGGTGGCGGTGCCGGAGGCCACGAACGTCTGCGTGGCGACCAGGCCGGCCGAAGGCGAGCTGATCCGGGTCGTCGGGGGCAGGTCGTCGAAGCGGAACGCCTCGATCTTCTTGACCGCCTTCGTGGTGTCGCCGGCGCCGTTGCGGTCGAACGTCTTGGCCTGCAACTGGTAGACCCCGGCGGGCAGCGTCACCGGCAGGCTCCACGTGGTGGAGGTGGCGTTCGGCGCGGCGACAGTCGTGTTGATCGCCTTGAACGCGCCCCAGGTGGTCAGGTCGGCCTGGAGGTACTTGCCGCTGGTGCGGTCCTGGATCTCCAGCTGGACGCGGGCCACGCCGGCCGGGGCGAGCGCCTGGCCGCTGATGGTGAACGACTCGCCGGCCGGCTTCACCGCGCCCTCGATCGGCGTGGTGACCGTGGTGTCCAGCGCCGCCGGCTTGGGCTCCTTGGAGAGGTCGAAGAAGGCCACCCGGCCGGTGGTCTTGCCGCCCTTGACGTTGCCGTCGCCGCCGACGAGCAGGCCGCGCGAGGTGGCGAGCATCGCCTTCTCGCCCTCGTACGAGTTGGAGCCGGGGTTCCACTCCAGCGCGGTGCCGGTGAGCGGGTCCAGCGCGCCGATGTGGTCGCGGCGCACCACCTGGTCGCCGAGACCGTAGCCGCTGAGCCCCTGGCCGGTGCCGTAGCCGACGTTGTCCAGGCCGGGCCACGGCACGTTCGAGGTGGGCGACTCCTGCCAGCTGAAGTGGCCGCCGACGTAGACGGCGGTGTCGGTGATCGCCACCGAGTAGATGCTGTCGAAGTGCCGGGAGATCCAGAGCGGTTCGACGTTGTCGTTTCCGGTCAGCGGGTACGCGATGGCGGTGTCGTTGATCGGCGGACGGTCGCCGCCGGAGCCGCTGGTGACCACGAAGTACGAGTCGTCCGGCGCGATGTCACCGGCGAAGACGCGCTGGATGCCGCCGACGAAGGAGAGGTTGTCCTCCCACAGCCGGGTACGCCACGGCAGCAGCGCCTTGCTGGCCGTACCGATGAGCGCCACGCCGTAGCGGTCCTGGCCGGCGATCTGGCGGCCGGTGTGCACGACGAGCAGCTTGCCGCGGTCGTGGGTGAGCTTGAGCTGCTGCACGGTGAGCATGCCGCCGACGCCGATGCCGCCGGTGAGCGGCAGGTTGAAGCCGGTGTCGACGGCGCCGGTGGTGGGGTTGAGCGCGGCCAGGCCGCTGCGGCTGACCCCGTTGACGGTGGCGAACTGGCCGCCGACGTAGACCGCGTTGCCGCTGACCGCGAGCGCGGTGGCCCGCGCGTTGGCGGTGGCGGTGAACGCGGCGACCGGCGCGCCGGTGGTCGGGTTCAGCCGGGCGATCTTGCGCTTGGTCACGCCGTTGATCGTGTTGAAGGAGCCGGCGATGTAGAGCGACGAGCCGTCCGGCGACGCCTCCACGGCGGCGACCGCGCCGTCGATGACCGGCTTGAACCCGGTGTCCACCTTGCCGGTGTCCAGGTTGTACGACGCCAGCGACCGCTGCGTGATCGCGGAACCGCCGACGTTAGCGATCGAGGTGAACGTGCCGGCGATGAAGACGCGGTTGCCGATCACCTCGATGTCGGTAATCTCGCCGTTGGTGATCCGCGGCGTGTCGGTGCGGGGCGTGGTCGGCATCAGCCGGGTGTCCCCGGGGGTGACCAGCGCACGGGTCGCGGTCGTACGCGCGGCGCCGAGCGCGGCGCTGCTGCCCGTCGCCTGGGCGCCGGCGTGTCCGGCCACGCCGGCGTCCCGCACGACGACGGTGCCGGCCAGCGCCGGTACTCCCGCCACCACGACCGCGCCGGCGGCGACCACCGCCACCGCGCGAAGCCAAACTCGCATCGAGTCAACTCTCCCTGTCCGCCGGGACGGCCCTCCCGGGTGATTCCCGGGTCCCCTCCGTCCGCGTGCCGGACGTCACCGTAGGAGGCAAAGACTTCTCGCGATACACGCCGCACCGGTAATCGACCGGTCGCCATCAATTCCGGCCACACCGGCGGGGGGCCTCCACCGATCGGGTCACCGGCTGTCACCGTCCGGCCGTGCGCGCCGTCGGGTCCGCGACATCACCGTTGCGGCGGGCTCAGAGCGCCCCGTGGACGGACGGTCAGTCGCCCCGTACCCGGGGTTGGCGGTGGTCGGTCAGCCGCAGGCCGACGCCGCGTACCGCCGCGATGGTGACGCCGGTGCCCAGCCCGTCGAGCTTACGGCGCAACCGCTTCACCAGGGACTGCACGTCGGCGCGGCCGTGCGTCGGCGCGTCGCGCCAGACCGCCCGGTGCAGCTCGGCGTAGCTCCACACCCGTACCGGCTCGGCGGTGAGGCAGGTCAGCAGGTCACGCTCCAGCCGGGTCAGGGCGGTCTCGCGGTCACCCCACCTGGCGGTCGAGAGGGCGGCGTCGATCACCAGCGCGCCGTCCGGCGCGGGCTCGTCCGGGGGTACGGCCCGAGCCGGCACGTCGGCCGGGGCCGGCGCATCCGTCATGATCAACTCGCGTAGCTCGTCCAGATCGGTGACCATCAGAAGAGGCGCGACGCCGTCCAGCAGCTCGGTCAGCCGCAGCCGCTCGGCCGGCGACGACGTCACGCCGATGACGAGCGAGAAGGGCCGCTCCGGCGGGTCGGTGCCGGAGTCAGCCGTGTTCGTGCCGTCAGTCGTCACCGCGCCCCACCGTGACAGAAACTGTCAACAAGCCGCCCGACGCGGGGACCTGTTGGTGACATGTTGCTCACGTACGGTCATTGATCGTTCCTTACTGTCGATCATAGTGTCCACTCAGGCGTCCGGCGCAGACCCGCACGGCGCCTAGGGGGCCTGGGGGGTTCTTGCAACACCGGTGCGACCAGTCGGGAGAGTCCGTCTCCTGGCCCTTCTGCCATGGCTCGATCATCAGCGGGTCATCGGAGTAGGAGGCAGCACCGATGCTGAGACGTCCACACAGATGGGGCCCGGCCCGGCGGCTGGTGAGCGCGGGCGCCGCCCTGGTGCTCGCCGCCACCGCGCTGGCCGCTACCGGCACGGGGGCCCAGGCCGGCACCGGCGCCGGCGCGTCGGCCGGCGACAAGATCCGTCCCGAACTCACCCGTCAGCTCCAGGGCAAGAGCGAGGGCGACTTCTGGATCCACTTCGGCGCCAAGGCGGACCTGGGCAAGGCCGCCGCGATCAAGGACTGGAACGAGCGCGGGGCCGCCGTCGCGGCGGCGCTGAAGAAGACCGCAGCCGACAGCCAGTCGAAGATCCGCGCCGAGCTGGACCGCTCGGGTACGAAGTACCAGACCTTCTGGGCGACGAACGCCATCAAGGTCACCGGCGGCTCGCTGACCATGGCACAGAACTTCGCCGCCCACTCCGAGGTGGACGGCCTGTACGCGCCGGTGGAGTACAAGCTGCCGGAGACCACCCCGGGCACCGACGAGAAGTCGGCGAACGCCCTGGAGTGGGGCATCGCCAACATCAACGCCGACGACGTCTGGTCCCAGTACGGCGTCAAGGGCGCCGGCATCACCGTGGCCAGCATCGACAGCGGCGTCCAGTTCGACCACCCGGCGCTGGTGAACGCCTACCGCGGCAACAACGGTGACGGCACCTTCGACCACGACTACAACTGGTTCGACGCCGCAGGAGAGTGCGCCACCGCGCCGTGCGACTCCGACGGCCACGGCACGCACACCATGGGCACCATGGCCGGTGCCGACGGGGCCAACCAGATCGGTGTCGCCCCCGAGGTCAAGTGGATCGCCGCGAACGGGTGCTGCCCGTCCGACGACGCGCTGGTCTCCTCCGGCCAGTGGATGCTGGAGCCCACCGACCTCAACGGGCAGAACCCGGACGCCAGCAAGCGGCCGAACATCATCAACAACTCGTGGGGCACCAGGACGCCGTCGAACGAGCCGTTCATGGAGGACGTCACGAACGCCTGGGCCGCGTCCGGCATCTTCGGCGTCTGGTCCAACGGCAACAACGGCCCGTCCTGCCAGACCAGCGGCTCGCCGGGCAGCCTGGCGAGCAACTACTCGGCCGGCGCGTACGACGTCAACAACAACATCGCCAGTTTCTCGTCCCGGGGCACCGGGCAGAACGGCGAGATCAAGCCGAACATCTCGGCGCCGGGCGTGAACGTGCGCTCCAGCGTGCCGACCAACTCGTACGCCAGCATCAGCGGCACCTCGATGGCGGCGCCGCACCTGGCCGGCGCGATCGCGCTGCTCTGGTCAGCGGCGCCCACGCTGGTCGGCGACGTCACGGCGACCCGCGCGCTGCTCGACGACGCGGCCATCGACAAGGGCGACGCCCAGTGCGGCGGCACCACCGACGACAACAACGTCTACGGTGAGGGTCGCCTGGACGCGCTCGCGCTGCTCGCGGCCGCCCCGATCGGCGACAACGGCACGCTGGCCGGCAAGGTCACCGACGCCGCCACCGGCGCGGCCATCGCCGGCGCGAGCGTCACCCTGACCGGCGCGGCGGACCGCACGCTCATCACCGGCGCGGACGGGACGTACTCCTCGCTCCTGCCGGCCGGCGACTACCAGGTGGCCGTCTCGGCCTTCGGGTACGCGACCCGCACGCTGCCGGCGACGATCACCGCGAACACGACCACCACGCTCGACGTGGCGCTCAGCGCGGTACCGAGCGTCACGGTCAGCGGGCAGGTCACCGACGGTTCCGGGCACGGCTGGCCGCTGTACGCGAAGGTCAGCGTCGAGGGCACGCCGATCTCCGACTACACCACGCCGACGACCGGCCGCTTCAGCCTGTCGCTGCCGGCCGGGGCGACGTACCGGCTCACTGTCGAGCCGCAGTACGCCGGCTATCTGACCACCACCAAGGAGGTCACCGTCGGGTCCGCCAACGTGACCGCGAACATCGCGGTGCAGGCGAACCCGGAGGCGTGCACCACCGCCCCCGGCTACACGGTCAGCTCCGACGGCGAGTACGAGACGTTCGACGGCACCGGCACCCCGGACGGCTGGACCGTGGTGGACAACGCCGGCACCGGCCAGGTCTGGGAGTTCACCGACGCCGGTGAGCGCGGCAACCTGACCGGCGGCAGCGGCAACTTCGCCATCATCGACAGCGACAACTACGGCAGCGGCGGGCGGCAGGACACGTCGCTGGTCAGCCCGGTGGTCGACCTGACCGGCGTGACCACGCCGGTGATCCGGTTCAACCAGGACTACAACTGGCTCAACAGCGACCGCGCGGACGTCGACCTGAGCCTGGACGGCGGCACCACGTGGAGCAACGTGCTGCGGCAGGCCGCCGACGTGCGCGGGCCCCGGGTGACCGAGGTGCCGATCCCGCAGGCGGCCGGCCAGTCGCAGGTGCGGGTGCGCTTCCACTACTACGAGGCCAGCTGGGAATGGTGGTGGCAGGTCGACAACGTCCTCATCGGCAGCAAGCTCGTCTGCAAGCCGGTCAAGGGCGGCCTGGTCCTCGGCCACGTCCGGGACAAGAACGACAACAGCTACGTCAACGGCGCCACGGTGACCAGCAAGGACCGCCCGGCGGAGAAGGCCACCACGGTGGCCACGCCGGACGACACCGAGCTGCCCGACGGCTTCTACTGGATGTTCTCGTCGCTGACCGGGACGCACCCGTTCACCGCCAGCGCCGGCAACTACGTGAGCCAGACCAAGCAGGTGGCGGTCGAGGAGGACTGGGCCACGGCGGCCAACTTCCAGCTCGCCGCCGGCCGGCTGTCGGTGAAGCCGACCTCGATCACCGGCACGGTCCGGATGCCGAGCGGGAAGGTCAGCAAGACCTTCACCGTGACGAACACCGGCGGGGCGCCGGTGACCGCCGAGTTCAGCGAGCGTGACGGCGGGTTCGTGCTGCAACGGGCCGACGGTTCCCAGTTGTCCCAGCAGGCGCTGCTCGGCTCGACCGGCGCGCCGGTCCAGCGGCTGACCGCCGCGACGTCGTTCGCCGCCCGCTCGTCCGGCAAGTCGTCCACCGTGATCGCGGCGGCGGCCCCGCAGGCGGACCCGTGGACCGCCATCCCGGGCTACCCGTCGAACGTGATGGACAACCGGGTCGTCAGCGTCGACGGCAAGGTCTACTCCATCGCCGGTGGCGACGGCACCGCGTCGAGCGCCAAGAACTACCGGTACGACCCGATCGCCCAGGCGTGGACCGGGATCGCCGACCTGCCCGGCGCGCGTAACGCCATGACGGTCGGCGTGGTCGACGGCAAGATCATCGCCACCGGCGGCTGGGGCGCCGCCGGTCCGGACGCCGGAACCTTCTCGTACGACCCGGCGGCGAACACCTGGAGCCGCAAGGCCGACAACCCGGCGCCGCGCTCGGCGGCCGGCCAGGCGGTCGCGGGTGGCAAGCTGTACGCGATCGGCGGCTGCACCACTGCCAGCTGCACGCCGATGTCCAACTCGGTGGTCCGCTACGACCCCGGCGCGGACAGCTGGGAGACGCTGCCCGCGTACCCGAAGTCGGTGGCGTTCCTGTCCTGCGGCGGGATCGACGGCACCGTCTACTGCACCGGCGGCAACGACGGCACCACGTCGCAGAAGGTCGGGTACGCCTTCGACCCGTCCGCGAACGCCTGGACCGCCATCCCGGACGCGCCGGCCGACAGCTGGGCCTCCTCGTACGCGGTGGCGAACGGCAAGCTCCTGGTCGTCGGCGGGTCGCAGGGCGGCGCCATCACCAACGCCGGCTTCGCGTTCGACCCGGCGACCAACTCGTGGGCGAACCTGCCCAACGCCAACACCGCCCGCTACCGGGGCGGCGCGGCGTGCGGGTTCTACAAGATCGGCGGCTCGTCGGGCAGCTTCACAGCCACCAAGGACAGCGAGGTCCTGCCCGGCTTCTCCGAGTGCTCGGAGGCCGCCGCCGACGTGAGCTGGCTGACCGTCGACAAGTCGAAGGTCACGCTGGCGCCCGGTGAGAAGGTCACCGTCACCGTCACGATGACGGCGAACGTCGACCAGCCGGGCACGTACTCGGCGTCGGTGGCGATCAAGGAGGACACCCCGTACACGGTGGAGCCGGTGGCGGTGACCATGATCGCGCAGCCGCCGACCACCTGGGGCAAGCTGTCCGGCACGGTCTCCGGCAAGAGCTGCCAGGGCGCCACCGCACCGCTGGCGGGCGTGACGGTGCAGGTCGACTCCTGGGCGAGCTCGTACACCTTCACCACCGACGCGCAGGGCCGGTACGCCTACTGGATGGACCGGCGCAACAACCCGTTGACGTTGATCGTCGCCAAGGACGGCTGGAAGCCCCAGACGCGCCAGACGAAGATCAACAGCAGCACGCCCACGGTGGAGGACTTCACCCTCTCCCCCACCCGCTGCTGACCCCGCACCCGACAGGAACGGCCCGCCCGGCGCACGCGCCGGGCGGGCCGTTCCACACTCTCGTCGATCTTGCACTTTCCGCCCCGGCGAAGCACACGAAAGCCCCGCCCGAGTGGCCGCAAGTGCAAGATCGACGGCGAGGCCGGGCGGGGGTCAGGGAGTGAGGCGCAGACCTACGCCTCGCACGGCGTGGATCTCGGCGGGAGCGTCGAGGCGGCCCAGCTTGCGGCGGAGGCGGCGGACCACCGAGTGCATGTCCGAGCGCCGCCCGAGGTGGTCGTTGCCCCAGACCGCGCGGTGCAGCCGGGCGTACGTCCACACCTGGCCGGGCGTGCCGGTGAGGCAGACCAGCAGGTCGTGCTCCAGCGGCGTCAACCCGATCTCCCGCTCCCGCCAGCGCAGCACCCGCCGGTCGGAGTCGACAGCGAGCTCCCGCCGGGGCGGCTCGGCCGGCGCTTCGTCACCCACGGGCGGGTGCGGCACGACGGTGAGCGCGGGCCGGCGTACCAGGTCGAGGAAGCGGCGGGCCTGATGGGCGCTGGACACGATCAGGAACGACTCAGTGCCGCCGAGCAGTTGGGCGAGCTGCCGGCGCTCGGCCGACGAGGTCGCGATGCCGATGACCAAGGACGGAAGCCCTGTCATCCGTTCCCACCTTTCCGGCAGGCTGAACCGCAACGCCGGGCGGTCGCCAGGCAGACGTCGCGGGGGCACCTGGCTTGCGGAGTTCGACCCGAGGGGTGCGGGAGCTGCGGTTTCGTGAGGCTTCGGGGTGAACTACCGGGATCATATAGCCGAGCACCGATGATTGGTATAGCAGTTAACGTCTATGTAACTGCGTGCGACAAGGCGGTCGAGGCAAATCGCGCCGACGCGCGCGTACCGATGAGAGCGGGGACGTACGGCGGTCCAACGCCTGTGATCACCCACCTGCTCCGCCTGGCCGACGGGACGCCGACCCGCGCGGAGATCACGGCCCGCTGCGCCGAACTGGCCGAGGCGCTGCGCGACCGCGACCGGGGCGTGGTGGTGTGCGACGTGTCCGCGGTGACCGCACCCGACCTCGTCACGGTCGAGGTGCTGGCGCGGCTGCGCCTGACCGCCCGGCGGCTCGGCTGGCGGCTCGAGGTACGCGGCGCGTGCGCGGGCCTACGCGAACTGGCCGGCCTGCTCGGGCTGGCCGGCGCCCTCCTCCAGCCGGGCGGGCAGCCCGAACAGCGGGAACAGCCGGTCGACGTCGTGGAAGTTGTTGAGCGACGTGATCCGCCCCCCGGAGACGCCGATCACGATCAACGCCCACGGCACGTGACCTGAGCCGTCGGGGTCGCACCGGTACTGGCCGAACGCGGGCATCCCGTTGGCGGCCGTCGGCACCAGTCGGGAACCGCGGCAGCCGCTGCCAGTGCCGGCCATCCACGCGGCGATGTGCGCGGAGCCGCGCAGCCACAGCGGCAGCGGCGGCATCGACAGCGTCGCGTCCTCGTGCAGCAACGCGGTGAGCGCCGCCAGGTCGTACGCCTCGAAGGCCCGCACGTAGCGGGCGAGCAGCGCCTGCTGCTCGCTGTCGAGCGGACGGCGCACCTCGGTCTCGGTGTCGGCCGAGGCGATCGTGGCGCGCGCCCGTTGCAGCGCGCTGTTGACGCTCGCCACCGACGTGTCCAGCAGTTCGGCGGTCTCCTGGGCCGACCAGGCCAGCACCTCGCGCAGGATCAGCACGGCCCGCTGCTTCGGCGGCAGGTGCTGCAACGCCGCGACGAACGCCAGCCGGACCGACTCCCGGCCGGCGACCACCTCGGCCGGGTCGGCGACCTCGGGCAGCACCCGGTCGTCGGGCGCCGGACCGAACCAGATCTGCTCCGGGCGCGGCTCGCCGGGATGGGTGGCGGTGCCGACGCCCGCCGGACCGAGGTCCATCGGCCGGATCCGGCGCTGCGCGCTCGTGGACATGGTGAGGCAGACGTTCGTGGCGATCCGGTAGAGCCAGGTCCGCAGGGCGGACCGCCCCTCGAACTTGTCGAAATTGCGCCAGGCCCGGACGAATGTGTCCTGCACCGCGTCCTCGGCCTCGAAGGCCGAACCCAGCATCCGGTAGCAGTAGCCGGTCAACTCCGACCGGTACGCCTCGAGTTGCGCCTCGACGGGAACGCTCGCCACCTCGCTCACCTCGCCGAACCTAGCCCACATGCAGCGTCGATGCGAGCACGTTCGATCCCGCACCGATGATTCCGTGCCGCCCTCCCGGTCCACCAGCCGTCAGGTCACCACATCCGAGGAGCACCGATGACAACAGCGCAGCGCGACGAGACCCACGCCCCCGGGCGGTACGCCGACGTCAACGGCGTCCACCTGTACTACGAGACGCACGGCGCCGGCCGGCCGATGATCCTGCTGCACGGCGGCCTCACCTCGGGTGAGATGTTCGCGCCGATCCTGCCCGCGCTCACCGCGCGGCACCAGGTGACCCTGGTGGACCTCCAGGGGCACGGCCGCACCGCCGACGTGGACCGCCCGCTCGACATGGCGCTGATGGCCGACGACGTCGCCGCGCTGATCGACCACCTCGGGCTGGACCGGCCGGACGTGGTCGGCTTCTCGCTCGGCGGCGGGGTCGCCCTGCACGTCGGTTTCCGGCACCCCGAGAAGGTCGGCCGGCTGGTCGCCGCGTCCGCGCACATCCGCCGCGACGCGGTGTATCCGGAGATGCTGGCGCAGCAGGGCCAGGTCGGTGCCGGGGCCGCCGAGTTCATGAAGGAGACCCCGATGTACGAGCTGTACCAGCGGGTCGCGCCGCGGCCGGCGGACTTCCCCCGGCTGCTCGACAAGATCGGCGAGGCGATGCGGCAGGACTTCGACCTCACCGAGCAGGTGCGGGCCCTGCGGGTGCCGACGCTCGTGGTGGCCGCCGACGCGGACATGGCCCCGCCGAGCCACTTCGTCGAGGTGTTCGGGCTGCTCGACGGCGGCCGGCGCGACGGCGGCTGGGCGGGCGAGGGACGCCCGGCGGGCGGGCACGCGCTGGCGATCCTGCCCGGCCTGACCCACTACGACATCGACCAGTCGCCGCTGTTCGCCGCCGTCACCCTGGACTTCCTCGACCGGAGACGCTGACGCCGCACGTGTGCTGCCCTCCGTCCCAGGGTACCGCTACTCAAGGAACACCGGTGAGGAGGACGAGATGACCGACCCCAGGTACGCACCGATCGGGCTGGCCACCGCCGGGCAGCTGGTCCCCGACGACGGGCAGGCCGACGGCGGCGAGGTCGTCGGCGCCGACGACGCGGCGGCGGACGCCGCCCGGGCCGGCGCCGACGTGGATCTGTCCCGGGCCGACCGGGACGGCGACGGCGTTCCCGTGGGCGCCGCCGACGCCGAGGCCGACCGCAGGCGCGCGGCCGGCGAGTGACGCTCTCCGCCCCGCCACCCGTACGACGGTGGCGGGGCGGACCCGTCCTCAGCCGTCGACCGGCAGCTCCACATCGGGCAGGTGGCCGAGCGCCCGGATCGCTGTCACCGCGGCGTACCCGTCGGCCAGCCAGGCGATGTCGGTGCCGGGGACCGCGCGGACGGCGTTCTCCTCCACCGCCGTACGCACGAAGCCCTCGCCGCGCTCGGCGACCGACACCTGCACCTGCCCGAACGGCGCCAGGGTCGCCTGGCGCAGCCCGGCCACCTGATCGGCCGGCAGGTCGGGCACGTTGAGGTTGAGCACCGTGCCCGGCTCCGCGCCGGCCAGCCAGGGCAGCAGCCTCCCGGCCAGCTCGGCGGCGCTCGACCAGTGGCGGGACTCGTCGTCCACGCTGTCCAGCACCGCGATCGCCGCGCCGCCGCTCCCGGCGCTCGCCGCCGCCGGGGTGAGCACGTCGAGCGACACGGCGAGCGCGCGGATGCCGTTGTTCCCGGCGGTCAGCGCCGCGCCGACGGTGCCGGAGTGCAGCACCGCGTGGCCCGCGTTGGCGCCCCGGTTGATGCCGGACAGCAGCAGGTCCGGCACCGGCCCGAACACGCCGAGCCCGGCCAGCACCGCGACGTACGCCGGGGAGGCGGCCACCGCGTACGCGGGCACGCCGGGCAGCCCGTCCAGCTCGGTCTCGCGGAACACCAGCCGTCCGTCCTCGGTCACCGCGGACAGCGCCGCGCTCATCCCGCTCGCCTCGTGCTGCGGCGCGGCGACCACCACGTCCAGCCCGCGTTCGTACGCGGACCGGGCCAGCGCGCGGATGCCGGGGGCGTACACGCCGTCGTCGTTCGTCACCAGCACCCGGGGTCGCCGGTCAGCCGTCATCGTCGCCACCGTCCAGCGGGGTCAGCCGTACCCGGCCGGCCAGTTCGCGTACCGCCTCGGCCCGGCCGGTGCCGAGCCCGTGCCGGGTCACGTTGAGCGCGCCGGCGGCGGCGCCGACGTGCAGCGCCTCCCGCAGGTCACCGCCCCGGGCCAGCACCGCCGCCACCCCGGCGGTCATCGAGTCACCGGCGCCCCGGTGGTCGGCCAGTTCCAGCGGCGGCGCGTGCACCAGCAGCGGCTCGCCGTCCTCCGGCAGCGCCAGCGCGGGCTCCCCGGCCCGGCTGATCAGCACCGTCCGCGCGCCGCGTTCCTGGCACCGGCGGCCGGCGTCGCGCAGCGCGTCCACGCTGTCGTCCTTGGCCAGGCCGTCGTCGAGCAGTTCCTCGTGGCTGACCTTCAGCACCGTCACGCCGCCGTCGAGCACCGCCTCCAGGTACGGCCCGGACAGGTCCGCCACCACCGTCCCACCGTTGGCGCTCAGGTCGGCGGCGAGCCGGCGGTAGATGTCCGGGTCCACCACCTGCGGGTCGGCCGGCCCGCTGAGCACGCTGACCGGCGCGCGCAGCCCTTCGGTGAGCGTCACCGTGTACAGCTCGTCGATGTCGTGCCGCACCATGGGCGCGCCCGGGTGCTCGGCGATCTCGGTCCGCTCGCCGTCGCGTCGGTCGTGCACGTACCAGCCGGTGCCGGACTCCCGCCGCACCACCCGTACCGTGACGTCCTCGTCTTCGAGCAGCTTGCGGACCGCGTCGCCGACCTCGCCGCCCAGGCCCACACACATCGTGACCGGCACGCCGAGCGCGGCGATCATCCGGGTCTGCCACACCCCCTGCCCACCGGGGTGCAGATGCAGCTCGGGCGCGTCGCCCTGCTGCTCGATCGTCACCGTCAACAGCGGCGCCGGGGCGAACACCATCACCTTCTGATCCATCCGCCAGTGTTGCCCGCGGACCGGCCCCGGTAATCCCCCAGGTCAGCGCGTACGCGCGGCGGTACGGCGACGCCGCAGGTACGGCAGCGCGAACAGGTAGAGACCGCTGATCAGGAGCAGGGCGAGCGGCAGCAGCGGCACGTAGGAGACCCACACGATCGGGTCCTTCTGCGCCAGCGCCACGAACGTGACCACGACGGTCACGGTGAAGGCGACGGAGAACCAGCGGTGCAGCTGACGGATGCGCGTGTCCATGGGTGACGACCTCCGGGCGATGGCCTCCCCGGCGGGGTGGCCCGTACCGGAAACGCTAGGTCCGGGCACCCGCCCGGGGCTTCTCGATTCCTGACCGGTCGACGCCGCGCCGTTGGAGCGCTGCTCGGGCGGCTCCGGCGTCAGGCGGCGGCAAGGGCGAGATCGGCCACCTCGGCGGCGCAGCCCCACGACAGCGTCACCCCCGCACCGCCGTGCCCGTACGCGTGCACCAGCCGCCCGTCCGCCGGGTCCACCTCGACCCGGGGGCCGCCGCGCCGGACCGGCCGCAGACCGATCCGCTCCCCCAGCACCGGCGCCTCAGCGAGCTGCGGCACCAGCGCCACGCACCGGCGCCGGATCGCCGCCGCCTCCTCCGGGTCGGGGCCGGTGTGTGCGACCCCCTCGTCGTAGGTGCCGCCGAGCACCACGTCGTGCCGGCGCGGATGCACGTACGTGACGCCGGCCGGGTCGTCCTCGTCGCGTACCGAGACGTCCAGGCCGGGGTTGGCCACCAGCAGGACGTGCCCGCGCGCCGGGTACACGGCCGGGTCGGCGGCGAGCTGTCCGGCGGCCAGGCCGGTCGCGTTCACCACGACCGGCGCGAACTCGTACGCCTCGGCGAGCGTGCCCAGCGCGCGGCGGACGACCTGGCCGCCGCCCGCCTCCAGGCGCTCCCGCAGCCAGGCGAGGTACGGGGTCATCTCCACCGACGGGGCGGTGAACCGCAGCAGCGCGGTGTACGGCGGCTCCGCCGGCTCGGCCGTCAGGTCGCCGCAGGCGTCGGCCCACCAGGGCGGCCCGGTGTAGGGGTGGCGCAGCCACATCCGGGTGGGCCGGTCGACCACTCCCGGCACGCCGTCGGCCGCCTGGCGGCGCAGCTCGGCGTGGGTGTCGCGGGCCCAGCGCAGCACCCGGGGATCCTCCTGCGTGTGGCTCGGGTACCAGACCGCGGCGGCCACCGCCGACACCGTGTCGGCCGGGTCGTGGGCGGTCAGCACGGTGACCCGCGCGCCGCGCCCCTGGAGCGTGAGCGCTGTCGTCATCCCGATCACGCCACCGCCGGCCACCACCACGTCCGCCTTCGTCATGACGCCATGATGGCGCAGATCCCGGACGGACCTCGATCAGAAGAGAGGTAGTGGAATGCCCTCCGAACTCGCGCGACTTCTCGACGAACTCCGCGCCGACCTGACCGCCGACGAGCCGGCCTCTCTCGCGTACGCGCGAATCGGCGCCCCGGCCGACGCGGGTGACGTGCCGGCGGAGCTGCCGGCGGCCCTGCGTGAGCTGCTGCTGGCCGCCGACGGCCTGCGGGCCGGCGCGTTCGAGCTGGTCTCGGTCGACCGGCTCGCCGACGTGCGGTACTTCCTCGACCACGCGCCCGGCTTCTCCCCCGTCTCCCGGGACAAGAATGACTGGCTGGTCTTCGCCACGTGCCGTGACGAGCCGATCTTCCTGGAGCGTGCGACCGGCTCGGTGTGGTACTTCCCGCCGACCGGCACCGAGTGGTTCATGGCCGACGCGTTCGAGGAGCTGGCACCCGGCCTCGACTCGTTCGTGCACTACTACGTGCTCGGTCCCGGCTACGCCGAGCTGGTCACCGACGACGACGGGTGGTATGCGTTCCTGCACCGGCAGGGCCTGCTCGACGACGCGGACGAGGAGGGCGAGGACGAGGACGACGACGAGGCGCAGCCGTGACCGGGGAGCCGCTGATCGAGCTGGTGCCGGCCGCCTGACGTCAGCCGGACTCCGCCCGCGCGGGCACCGCCGGTGCGGCGCGGTCCGCGCCGGTCAGGCCGGCGACGAGCAGCAGGTACGCGGCCAGCTCGACCACCGCCACGAGGGCCGGCACGGGCTGTGGCAGCGTCCGGGTGGGTGTGATGGCGTACCAGGCGAACAGGGCGGTGCCGTCGGCCGTACTGTCGAAGACCCTGTCGCCGCCGTAGACCATCCAGCCGGTGTCCGCGGAGCCCGGATCGGCCGGCATGGTGCGGACCGCGTCCACGATCAGCGGCGCGAGCGCCACCGGCACCGCCCAGCGCGGGGGCGGCAGTCCGGCGGCGACGGCGTACGCCAGCAGCAGCGCCAGGCTCAGCACCTCGGCGCCGCGCCAGAGCGGAGCGGCCGTCAGGACGCCGACGACGTGGGCGACGGCGCACACCGTCGCGAGGATCAGCAGCAGCGTGGCGCGACGCACCGGCGGATCCTTTCACGACGGACCGACCGGCCGCCGTCCCGTGCACGTCAGCTGCCGGCCGGCACCTGGTCCTTGATGTCGTCGTAGCCGACGGCGCCCGGCGCCGGGGCCGGGGTGTAGATCACCCGGAGCACGCCGGTCGGGTACGCCTCGGTCGCGGCCACCCGCAGGTGGTACGGCGCATCGCCCTCGTCGAACAGCCGGCGGCCCTTGCGGGCGGCGACCGGGTGCACCAGCAGCCGCAGTTCGTCCACCAGGCCGGCGGCGAGCAGCTGCCGCACCACCGAGATCGACCCGGGGATGAGGATGCCCTTGATGCCGGTGTCGGCCTTGAGCGCCCGCACGGCGTCGATCAGATCACCCTGGATCACCTCGGAGTTGCGCCAGGAGAATTCCAGCGGCTGGCGCGAGACGACCACCTTGCGCATGTCGCCGAGCTGCTTGGCGAACGGCGCGTCCTCACCGCCGGCGGCTTCCCGGTCCGGCCAGGCGCCGGCGAAGCTGTCGTACGTCTCGCGCCCGATCAGCAGCACGTCGGAGGTGTCGTAGTCCTCGGTGACGGCGCGGCCCATGTTGTCGTCGAAGTACGGGAAGTGCCAGTCGGGGTCGATCTCGGCGACGCCGTCGGCCGAGATGAACAGCGTGGAGATCACAGTGGCCATCGCGGTGCTCCTTGCCTGTCTGTCCAGGATGTCGACGGTTGGACCGCCGGGGCGGCGCGAACTCATCGCACCCGCTGTCGATTCTGCTGCCGAAACCCGATGGCCGGTCGCGGCACGCCGTCGGTACCGTGCCACGACCGGAGCAGAAGGGGGTACGCGATGACGGAGACGACGACGATGTGGCGGCCGACCGGCCCACGGGAACTCGACCTCGTCCGCGCCTCCGGCTGGCGGGCCTGGCCGCCTCGGCTGCCGGACCAGCCGATCTTCTATCCGGTGCTCAACGAGCAGTACGCCGTGATGATCGCCCGGGACTGGAACGTGGCGGCCTCCGGCGTCGGCTACGTGACGCGCTTCCACGTCGACAGCGCGTTCGCCGCCCGCTACCCGGTGCGGCAGGCCGGCGGCCGGGACATCCTGGAGCTGTGGGTGCCGGCCGAGGAACTGGACGAGTTCAACCGGCACATCGTCGGACCGATCGAGGTGGTGCACGAGTTCCGGCCGGAGCGGACGGCCTGACCGGCGCCCGGGCGGGCTGTCGCACCCGCCCGCCCGGTGCCGTGGCCGGTCAGCCCGGGGTGAGCACGCAGAACTCGTTGCCCTCCGGGTCGACGAGCACCCGCCAGTGGGGGTCGGCCCCGCCCAGGTCCGCGTCGCTGGCGCCGAGCGACCGCAGGCGCGCGGTCTCGGCGTCCAGGTCGTCCGACGGGTACGGGCGGACATCGAGGTGGACGCGGTTCCATCCGGTCTTCGCGTCGGCGGTGCGGACGAACCGCAGGTACGGTCCGACGCCCTTCGCCGAGCGCAGCACCGCCTCCCGGTCGGTGACCTCGTGCACCGTCCAGTCGGTGGCCCGGCCCCAGAAGCCGGCCATGGCTCGCGGGTCGGCGCAGTCGACCACCACCGCGCCGATCGGCCCGGTGCCGGCGTACCGCGCGTCCGGCTCCCGTACGCAGAACTCGTTGCCCTCCGGGTCGGCCAGGACCGTCCACGGCACGTCACCCTGGCCCACGTCGGCGGGGGTGGCGCCGAGGGCGGTCAGGCGCGCGACCAGCTGGGCGTGGTGCGCGGCCGAGGTGGTCGCGAGGTCGACGTGGACACGGTTCTTCGCCGTCTTGGGCTCGGTGGAGACGACGAGGTCGACGTAGAGGACGCGGGGGTCCGGGTACGTGAGGCCCTCGGGTTCGAGGTTCGTCACGCCGGGGGCCTCGCTGGACGTCTCCCAGCCGAGCACCTTCGCCCAGAAGCCGCCGAGCGCCACCTCGTCGTGGGCCTTCATGTTGATCTGTACGAGCCGGGTCGCCATGGCGGCGATGGTAGGTGCCGCGCCCGGTCGCCGTGGTCCCGGCAGGTGATCAGGAATCGAGAAGCGCCCGGTCAGCGCTACGCCATAGCGTTGTCGTCAGGCGGTCGGCGCCACGCGGACCGCGAGCCACGAGGGGGAACCGAGATGTCCGACGGATTCAGCGCCGAGGAGCGCGCCGCGATGAAGGAGCGCGCCGCCGAGCTGCGTGCCGAGGGGAAGAAGGGCGCCAAGAAGGCCGACGACCTTCAGGCGGTGCTCGACCGCATCGCGCAGATGGCGCCGGAGGACCGCGAGCTGGCCGAGCGCGTGCACATGACGATCACGTCCGCCGCGCCGGAGCTGTCCCCGAAGACCTGGTACGGCATGCCCGCGTACGCGAACGCCGCCGGCAAGATCGTCGTGTTCTTCCAGGACGCGGGGAAGTTCAAGTACCGCTATTCGACAGTGGGCTTCCAGGAGGCGGCGAACCTCGACGACGGCGACATGTGGCCGGCGTCGTTCGCGCTGCTGCGGTGGAGCCCGGAGGTGGAGAAGAGGCTGACCGAGCTGGTGCGGGCCGCCGTGTCCTGATCGCGCCGGGCTGCTGCTCGCCGCCGCGCCCTGGCTGCTGTCCGGCGGCGTCGCGTACCCGCTCGTACGCCGGGTGGCACGCCGCCGTCGCTAGCGCTGCCAGGAGTCGAGGCCGCGAAACGCGGACCGGGCGATGTCGTCGGCCAGGCCGGGGTCGGCGCTGGTGCCCTCCCAGCCCTGGTCGTGCACGACAGTGACCGCGTCGGCGACCCGGATGACGACGATCTGGCTGGTGGCCCGGCCCTTGGCCAGGCTGCCGTCCGGGCCGGTCGCCGGCCGGCTCACGGTGACCAGCAGGGCCTCGTCCCCGGCCCCCGCCATCGGCCGGGACGTGACTGTGACGCTGCCGCCCGCGGCCGGGAACGACAGGCAGTCCGCCACCGCTCCCCGGACCCGGCGCAGGTAGTCGGCCGCGCCGGTGCCCTCGAAGGCGAAGACGGTCTGGTGCAGCGTGCCGTAGGGGACGTTCTCCGGCGGATCCTTGGGCTGCTTGTAGGTGCTCATCATCGCGGCGCTCGCGGTGACCGACCGCCCGCCGCTGCGGAACTCCTTGTCGCACAGCTCGGGCAGCGCGTCGGCGACCTCGGTCGGCTGCGCGGGGGTCTTGCGCAGCTCCGGCGGCAGGTCGGCGAACGCGGACGTCGGGATCGTCACGGGCCCGCCGCGCGGCTGTGACGCCGACGGTGTGGCGGACGTCGGGCCCGCGGCCGGCGTCGAGGTCGTGCTCGCGCCGCCGCCGTCGTTCCCGCCGCCGTCGCCGCAGGCGCCGGCGAGCAGCGTGGCGACGAGCAGGGGTACGCCAAGCATCCGCCTCCGGCGACTCGGTGTCCTCACGTCGACCTCCGTCCCGTGCCCCGTCCCGACGACGTTCCCGATGCGGCGTCACCCGAAACAGCATCGCCACTCCCCCAACGCCCGGCCCCGCTGCCGGGTTCCGGCAGGTCGGCAGGTGTTCGGCGGGCCGGTGCGGCGGTCGGTGGAACGTCACGGGTGCCATCGGCCCCGTTGCTTCCCGCAAATGGGTGTTTGCGCAAAGGAGTGTTTGCGATAGCGTTCGGGTATGCGCTCAGAACCGGACCTCGACCTCGCCTTCGCCGCTCTCGGCGACCCGGTCCGCCGGGCCCTGGTGACCCGTCTCGCCCGGGGTGAGGCCACAGTGGGCGAGCTGGCCCAGCCATTCGACCTGACGCCGCAGGCCATCTCCCATCACGTCGGCGTGCTGCGCCGCTGCGGCCTGGTCGAGCAGCGACGGGAGGGCACGCGGCGGCCGTGCCGGCTGCGCGTCGACCGGCTCACCCGGCTCGGCTCGTGGATCGACGAGCAGCGCCGCGCCTGGGACGACCGTCTCGACGCGCTGGAGACGCACCTCTCCGGCCCGGAGGCGGCCCGGTGAGAGCCCGTACCGAACGGCACGGCGACGAGCTGATCGCCCGCCGCCACCTGCCCGCCGTGCCGGACCGGGTGTGGGAGGCGTTCACCTCGCCGGCCGGCATCGCGGCGTTCTGGGGCGGCTCGCACGCCACGGTGCCGGCGGCGTCGGTGGTCGTCGACCTGCGACCGGGCGGGGAGTTCGCGCTGGACACGCACGCGCCGGACGGCCGGACCGGACGGCTGCGGTTCGTCTACGTGAGCGTCGACAGGCCGCGCGAGCTGGTGTTCGACGAGCCGGTCACCGGCCTGCGCACCACAGTCACGCTGCGGCCCGCCGGGTACGGCACCGATCTCACCGTGCACCAGCGCGAACTCCCGCCCGAGTTGCGCACCGACCAGGCGGCCGACGGGCTCGCCTCGATCCTCGACGCCCTCGCCGCCCACCTCGCGCCCCACGACGAAGGAGACAGCAGTGACCCGAGCAAGCCAGCGTGACCTGGTCGCCGAATACTTCGACGGCTTCCGGGCGAGCGACCACGAGCGGATCCTCGCCACGCTCACCGAGGACGTGGAGTGGGTCATCCACGGCCACCGCACCACCCGGGGCCGGGCGGAGTTCGACGGCGAGATCGAGAACCCGGCGTTCAGCGGCAGCCCGCGCCTCGACGTCGAGCGCGTGCACGAGGACGGGCCGGTCGTCGTGGTCACCGGCGAGGGCCGGGGCGTCAGCGTCGAGCACGGGCCGTTCCGGTTCGCCTTCAACGACCTGTTCACGTTCCGGGACGGGCTCATCGCCCGCGTCGACTCCTACGTCGTCCCGCTGCCCGGGGCGTGAGCGCCGGACGTCCTGGTGAAGGTCCGGCGGTACGCAGACGGCGAGGTCCGCATCGCGGCGGCGAAGTGGTGCCGGAACGTCACCGCCGTCTCGAACCCCACAGTCGCGGCGACCTCCTCGATCGGCGCGTTTGTCGTCTCCAGCAGCGGCAGGCTGGCCTGGACGCGCCGCTCGACGAGCCACCGGATCGGGGTGGTGCCGGTGGCCCGCGCGAAGTGCCGCAGGTAGGTGCGGGACGACATGTGCGCCCGCCCCGCCAGCCGGTCCACGGTGATCGGGGTGTTCAGGTTCGCCAGTGCCCAGGACATGCTCGCGGCGAGCCGGTCGTCCTCCGGGTCGCCGGGCACCGCGCCTCGATGAACTGCGCCTGGCCGCCCTCGCGGTGTGGCGGTACGACAAGCCGGCGGGCGACCGCGTTGGCGATGGTCGGGCCGTGGTCGCGGCGCACCAGGTGGACGCAGAGGTCGAGACCGGCAGCGCTGCCCGCGCTGGTGAGGATGTCCCCGTCGTCGACGTAGAGCACGTCCGGGTCGACGCGTACCGCCGGGTGCCGCCGGGCGAGCAGGTCGGCGTACCGCCAGTGGGTGGTGGCCCGCCGGCCGTCGAGCAGGCCCGCGCCGGCCAGGGCGAACGCGCCCGAGCAGATCGACACGATCCGGGCGCCGCGCCGGTGGGCCGCCCGGAGCGCGCCGGTGAGGGCTGGCGACGGGTCGGCGTGCACGTCGGCGACGCCCGGCACGATCAGCGTGCCGGCGGCGGCGAACGCGTCGAGGCCGTGGCCGCTGTGCAGGGTGGCGCCGCCGACCAGCCGTACCGCGCCGGGGTCCTCCGCGCAGACGGTCAGCTCGTACCAGGGCACGTCGAACTCCGGGCGGGGCAGGCCGAAGACCTCGGTGACGATGCCGGTCTCGAACACCGACATGCCCTCGTACGCGAGCACCGACACGGTGGCGCGGTTCATGGCGGGATCTTAGCGAGCGGTGTCGCTCGCGCCACTGGAGCGGCCGGTCGGCGGCCACCACGATGAGTGCCATGTCGAACGTCCTGCGCATTCCCCCGGCCCGCCCCGCCGACGCCCTCGCCCACTTCACGGCCCGGCTCGCCTTCGAGGCCGACGTGAGCGACGTGCACGCCGACCTGGAGGCGGGCGTCCCCGGCCTGGTCGTGGTCGACTCGCGCGCCCTTCCGGCGTGGCGGCAGGGGCACATCCCCGGCGCGGTGCACCTGCCCACCGCGGAGATCGCCGGCCGGGCCGGCGAGCTGGTCCCGCCGGACGCCACAGTGGTCACCTACTGCTGGGGGCCGGGCTGCGACGGCGCCACCCGCGCGGCGATGGAGTTCGCCCGGCTCGGCCGTCCGGTCAAGGAGATGATCGGCGGGTACGAGTACTGGGTGCGGGAGGGCTTCCCGGTACGCACCGAGGCGGGGCTCGTGCGGCGGCCCGCCGACGCCCTCACCGCCCCGGCCGGCGCGTCGTGCGGCTGCTGAGGCGTGTCGGTTCCGTACAAGACGGCAGGTGGCGGCCGTTCCTAGCATTGCCGCATGCGTGATCTCGTCTACACCGGATTCATGTCGCTCGACGGCGTGGTGGACTCCCCGGGCGGCGGCCCGGGCGAGGACCACCGCAGCGGCGGCTGGGTCGTCAAGGACATCGAGTTCCTGCCGGAGGCGTTCTCGCTCAAGGGCGAGGAGCTGGCGCAGACCACGGCGCTGATGTTCGGGCGACGCAGCTACGAGGCGTTCGCGCCGACCTGGCGCGACTCCGACGACCACGCCGCCTACCGGGACCTGCCGAAGTACGTGGTGTCGTCAAGCCTGCCCGAGGACGCGCTGATCGACGGCTGGGGACCGCTGACGATCCTGCGCGGCACCGCCGACGTGGCCGCGCTCAAGCAGGGCGACGGCGGCGACGTCTTCATCCACGGCAGCGCCGAACTCGCCCGCCGTCTCGCCGAGGCGGACCTGATCGACAGGTACCACCTGCTCGTCTTCCCGGTGCTGCTCGGCGCCGGCAAGGGCCTGTTCAGCCAGGCGGACCGGGACCGGCAGACGCTGCGGCTGAGCGACTCGGCCACCTACCCCAACGGCGTCGTCAAGCTGATCTACGACGTGACCCGCTGAGCCGGGTCCAGCGCGATCGCCCCACCGGCGCCCGCGCGCAGCTCACCGGCCGTCCGTCCGACGTACCGGCGCAGCGCGCGGGCCAGGTGCGGTTCGTCCACGTACCCGAAGGTGGTGACCGCGTCGGCGGGTGGGCCGCCGGCGGCCAGCAGCACGGCGGCCCGGCGCGCGCGGTCGATCTGCCGCACCGCGCCCCGGGTCAGCCCGGTCGCCGCCCGGAACCGGCGTTCGAGGGTACGCGGTGACGCCGGTGGACTGCCGCCGCGCAGCGTCTCGGTGACCAGCGGGTCGCGGACCACCACACCGGCGCGGACCAGCCGTGCCACGAGCGCCTCGGCGTCGTCCGGGCCGGGCGTGGCCCACCGGCCGCCGTCGAGCCGGAACGTCCGGCGGCTCACGTCGGGCAGCTCGGCGCCGCCGTCCACCAGCTCGGGCGTGGGTACGGTCCGTAGCGAGGTGCCCACCGCGAACTCGATGCCGACGAAGGTGGCGCCCTCGGGCACCGGCGCGGTGCCGGTAGCGGTCTCGGGGCCGGAGACGGCCGCGTAGGAGTGCCCGTCACGCTGCCAGAACACGAGCCCCCAGCACGGGGTCGCCACCGAGGTCATCTCGTCGACCCGATCGCTGGCGCAGGTCCACACGGTGTCGATCCAGGCCGAGTCGGACGCCCGCGTGGTGAACCGCAGCTCCACGGCAGGAGCATACGGCGCTGGTCAGCGGGCGGGGGTCTCGTCCCGGGCGGGGTAGCCGAGGATCTCCGCGAGGTCACCGGCCGCCTTCGTGTACGCGGCGTAGATGTCGTCGTCGAAGTGGTTGCGCCAGTCGCCGGACGCGCCCTTGCGGTAGTGGGAGATCCGCCCCGGGGTCTCCTTGGCCTTCTTCATCTTGCTGAAGCTGTAGCGGGCCAGCAGCGCCTCCAGCTCCGGGCGCGGCAGCGTGATCCCGCAGTGCCGCATGAGCTGGTCGACCTCGTCGGCCTGCCGCTCGCCGGTCAGATCCTCGTAGCGGAACAGCCGGAACGTCTCGGCGCTCGGCGCGACCGCCCAGGACCGCATCTGCCCGAACTGCTTCTTGTCGCGCAGCCGGTCGATGACGTAGAGCATGCCCTCCTTCTTCGGCAGGTCCTGGAGGGCCTTGCGCGCCTGCGGGATGTCGCCCATCGGGGCGTGCGAGTTGCGCAGCGAGAAGTAGCTGGACACGACCACGTCGCGGGGATCGCGGATCACGAAGAACGCGCGGTAGCCGCCGGCCTTGGGCACCGCCTCGAACCGCTTGTGGGAGAGGAAGATGGCCAGGCCGACGCGGCCGGCCGGCACCGGCGCGGTGGCCCCGCCGGCGTAGAAGCGCGGGTCGTACGGCAGCAGCCCGCAGTGGCGGTAGACGGCCGGGTCGCTGAACAACGCCTTGATCCACTGGCTGCCGGTCTTGCGGACGGTGCAGTGGAAGATGTTGGCGAATTCGCTGCGTTCCACCACCGGCACGGTGAGTCGCATGCGGGCGTTGCGCGCTTCCATCTGTGCCCGCCGGGCCGCGACGCGCATGGAATTCGGCGAATTGTGCTTGGCGAATTCGACGGCCCGTTTAATCATTGTCCAACCTCATCCGGACCCCGGCAGGGCAGGGGCAGCACGACAACTTTGCGCACGTCACGCAGGTGAAATCCGCAGACTCCGCCTGCTCGCCCCGCGCCCCGACGCGCCGCTAGGAATATCCCCGACGGTCCTTTTGATGTCAATCCCGGCCACCTGGGAGAACGCTGAAAATCTACAATTTCCATAGGAATTGCGGAATGGTGTGAGGGGGCACCCGCGCGCACCCGCCCACCGGCACAATGGGCGCCGTGCTCAAGGCCACCCGCGCTCTGCTGACGTCACTCGATCCGCTGTCCCACCGCGACCGGACGCGACGCCTCGTGGCGTGGGCACGCACCGCGCCCGACCGTGCGCAGGTCTGCGCCGACCTGCGCCGGCAGGGCCCCTACGAGCGGCGTCTCGCGCTGCTCGCCGCGCTGGCCACCCAGGACACCGAGGCTGTCCTGGCCGCGATGCACGACCCGGAGCCCTCGATCGGCGCCACCGCGCTCAACGCGACAGTGCGGGCCGGCGTGACACCCGTCGACCTGACCGACCGGCCGGCGAACGCGCGGCGCCGGGTCTACCGGGGGCTACGCCGCCGCCCGGCGCCGGCCGTCGCCGACGCGCTGATCACCGGGGTACGCGAACGCCTCGGTGACCAGGAGGCGGCCGCGCTGCTGCCCGCCTGCGGCCCGGAGACGGTACGGGCGCTGCTGCCCGACCTGGAACACGCGCTGAACCCGGAACGGCTGATGCGGTGGCACAGCGACATCGTGCTGGCGCGCACCGCTGAACGGCTGGCCGCGGCCCCGCCGGAGTCGCGCGGGCGGATCTGGACCGAGGTCGCCGGCGCGGTGCTGCGCGGCGATCCCGGCCGGGCGCTGGACCTGCTCGACGGATACGCGCCGGAGTACTCGCTGCCCGGCGCGCTCGTCGCGTACGGGCGGCTCGCCGCACACGACGCCCGTCGGGTCGTACGCCTGCTCACCTCGCCCGGCCGCGCGGCCTGGCTGGCCGGCACCGCGCTGCCCCGGGCGCTGCTGGGCCGCCTCGCCGCGCTGCCCACCGGCGAGCTGATCCCGCTGGCCGCCCGGCTGCGCGAGCACGACCGGGCGTTCGCCGCGTTGCTGCGCGCCGTCGCGCCGAGCCGCCGCGCCGACCTGTACGACGGCGCGCTGGCGGACACCGACACCACGGCACTGCGGCCCGGCGGCGAGGTGATGGAGGCGCTGCCGGCACCGGTGCGGGCACGCGAGGCGGCCCGGGTGCTGGCCCTGCCGTCGGTCCGCGAGCGGGAGGAGCAGGTGCGGTTCTGGAGCGCGTACCTGCCGTGGCCGCAGGCGTCCGCGTCGGCGAGCGCGGCGCTGCGCTCGGGCGACGCGGACGAACGGGCGGACGGCTGGCGGCTGCTGGTGGCGGCCGCGCGCCGTTCCCGTGACCCGCGGACGGTGGCCCAGGTGGTGGTCCGCCTCGGCCGGCTGCGCAACGAGCAGGACCCGGTACGCGCCGCCGCGCTCACCGCCCTGGCCACCGTGGCGCCGCTGCTCACCGCGATGAACGCGGGCGGGCTGACCGGGCTCACCACCGACGCGGTCGACGCGCGGGACACCTCGGCGACCACCACGACCGCGTTGAGCCGGCTCGCCGTCGACGTCCTCACGCTTCACGTGGACGTGCCGGAGCTTGCCGAGTGGGCGCTTCTCACCATCGACAAGGTGAGCAGCGACGCGAACGTGCCGGTGCTGCGCCGGCTCGACACGGTCCTGCGCCACGGCCAGGAGCAGGTGGTGTTCGACCGGCTGCGCGGCCGGATCGAGGACGGCATGGCGCGCGGCCGGTACGGACTGCTGTTCGCGCTCACCGAAGCGCTCGGCCGGCGGGCCTGGCGGCTGCCCGAGCTACAGGACCTGCTGCGCCGGGCGGTCGGGCCGGACACCCTGCCCCCGGTGGCCCGTGCGGCGGCCGGGCTCTGGCTCGCCGACCCGCGTACCCGCTCGCGGCGCGTCGCCGAGGTGCTCGCCGTGGACGCGTCGGCGGTGGCGCTGCACGAGGTGTGGACGATCGTCTGCGCGTCCCGCACCGACCTGCTCGACCGGGTGCTGGACCGCCCCCCGCGCGGCCGGTTCGTGGAACGCGGCCTGCGGTGGGTGCCCGACACCGCGCCGTACGCCCAGCGCTGGCTCCCCCGCCAGCAGGAGCGCTTCGTGGCGCTTCAGGCCCGCGTCGTCGCCGACCCCGGGCAACGGGTCTGGCGGCGGGCGGCGGCGATCCGGGCCGCCGCCGGGGCCGGTCCGGCCGGACGCGAGCTGGTGCTGCGCCACCTCGACGCGTCCGAGGTGCCGATCGCCGAGGCGGCGCTCGGCGCGCTGGTCCGGACCGACCGGCCGGACGAGGCGTTCCCGGTGCTGCTGCGGTACGCCGACGGCGACCGGGCACGCGTCGCGCTGTACGCGGCCGGACGGGCCGCCCGGTACGTCCCGCCGGCTCGCCTGGCCGAGCTGCTGGGCGGGGTGCTCACCGGCGCCGCGAAGGTCACCAGCCGCAAGGAGGCCGCCCGGCTCCTGGCCCGCTACGCCCACACCGGCGTGATGGCGACGCTCGGCGAGGCGTACGCCGATCCGGACACGCACCGCGACGTGCGGGCGGCGATCGTCTCCGCCGCCCGGCAGCGGCTGGGGTCCGAGGCGACCTGGGCGGTACTGCGGGCGGCGGTGCACGCCAGCCGCGAGGAGCGGCGGGCGGTGCTCGGCGCGTTCCCGTCCGGCATCTCGGAGCGCCACCGCCGCGCCTACGCCGACCTGATCGCGGCGGCGTGCCGGGCCGACGACCGGGAGGTCCGCAGCGCCGCGTTCGGCGTGCTCGGCGGGTGGTGGCCGTGGCTGACCGGCGTCACCGACCTGGTCGTGGATCGACTCACCGACCCGGACGAGACGACGCCGAGCATCGGGGTGGCGAACCTGCTACGGGCCGGCGGCGACGCGGCGTTCCGGGCCGCGCTGACCCGCCTGGTGGAGCGGGACGCGGCCGACGACGACCCGGGCGGCCCGGTGACCGACCGGCCGGCCCGGCGGCGCGTCGAGTCGCTCGCGGAGGGCGCGGCCCTGTGGTCCGCCAGCCGACCCGCCGGCGCCGACCGGGCCGGGCTGGTCGAGGCGGCGCGGTGGCTCGCCGGCCAGGACTCCTTCCTGGGTACGGCCACGAGGCTACTCGTCGGCCTCGGCCGCCTCGACGGCCTGGACGAGGTCGCCGCGCTCTGCGCGGGCCGCCCGCTGGTCGCGGTGCGCACCGCCGAGCGCGTGGGCGCGCGCCTGCTCGACCTGCGGCAGCGGCTGGAACCGGCGGTCCTGGCCGACACCGTCGTCCACCTCGCCGGGCGCGGCGACCTGGCCGGCGGGCTGTTCGCGGTGGCGCTCGTCGGGCACGGCTCGGAGTTCGGCTGGAAGACGCCGTGGCGGGACCTACTGACCGGGTTGCGCCGTCACCCGGACGCCGACGTGCGGGAGGCCGCGTACACGCTCGACATGAGCTGACGCCTACCCGGCGTCGAGCGCGGCCAGCACCGTCATCGCCTCGCGCTCGCGGACGGCCAGGTCGGCGAGGACCGCCGACGCGCGGGTCAGGTGGACGGCGTCGCCGGTGCGCCCGGCGGTGGCGATGTGGTCGGCGACGGCGGTCCACAGCGGCGCGATGTCGGCGTACATCAGCTGTGCCCGCCGCAGGCGGGTGTCGCCGGTGACGGTGGCGGCCTCGGCGAGGAAGTCCCGGTACAGGGCGCGGAACAACGCGCCGCCGGTGCCGCCGCGTTCCATCAGCGTCGCGGCCAGCGGCAGGTCGCGTGCCGGATCGGCGGCGCGGGCCAGCCAGCGGGGCACCCGGGCGGCGGCGGTCGCGATCCCCCGGTGGCCGAGGTTGGCGATCGGCGGATCGAGGAACGCCACGGCGTTGGCCCGTACCGCCGCGCGGACGGCGGCGTCCAGGTCCGGCGGGCCGCCGGGAGCGGTGAGCGTGTACGACAGGTGGCGCGCGGTCATCGGCCCACGCGCGGCGCGGGCCCGGGCGAGGCTGCCCAGCGTGGTGGTCACCACGCCGCCCTGCTGGGCGGTGTCGACCAGGTGGGCGTGGGTGTCGTCGTAGCCGTACATCGCGACCGTGTGCCCGCCGAAGTGGACCTTCGTGGTGAAGTAGTCGAGGTGGTACGAGTCCAGTTGCAGGCCGACCGGCTGCCCGGCGTCCAGCGCGTCGGTGACGTCGCGCCACGCCCTGGCCGCCGACGTCGTCTCCCGTACCCGCAGGTCCAGGCCGAGGCGGCCGGCGGCGGCCCGGGTCACGCACAGCGGCTTCGTGCGCCCGCCGAGGAACGGCACGTCCATGCCCTTGGCGTCCCAGTAGACGAAGCCGAGCCCTTCGCCGAGGCCGAACAGCATCGGCTCGGACAGGTCCAGGCCCGCGTGCCGGGTCAGCACGCCGAGCGTGGTGGTCTCGCAGTGCAGTCCGGGGCGCGGCGTCACGCCGTCGAGGATCACGCGGGCTCCTGTTCTCTCGTCACGCCGACGGCGTTCGGGTCGGGCCCGGCGGGCGGGGACAGCAGCGGGCGCAGCGGCCCGTCGCCGGGGGTGCCGGGCATCCGGCGGGCCACCCCGGCGAGCAGGTCGGCGGCCTGGACGCGCGGGTCGTCGCGCGAGTCGGTCATCACCAGCCCGGCCAGCGGTGACGGGTGGGCCGGATCGCCGGCGGCCAGCGCCGCCTGGAGGCGGCGCAGCCGGTCCTCGGTGAGCGCGCTCTGCTCGTCGTGGATCACCAGCACCCGCCGCCGGCCGACGCTCCAGTGCAGGACGGTCTCGGCCAGCGCCGGCAGCAGCGGCTCCAGCGGCGGCGGGATCGTCCGGTCGCCCGCGTACAACCGGGCCCGCACGGCGGCTACCCGGGCCGGGTCGAGCGCGTCGAGGACCGCGCCGGCCTGCGCGTCGCCGACGTGGCGCCGCAGCGCGTCCCGGGCGGCGAAGAACCGCTCGACGCTCCGGTCGTCCGCGCGGTCCCGCCGCTTGGTGCGCAGCATCTCGACGACGGCGGCGAGGAAGGCCGCCCAGCCGGGCCCGGCCGCCCGCCCGGCCCGGTGCAGCGCCGCAGCGGCCGGACGCCGGTCACCGGTGAGGCGGGTGCCCGCCGTGTACGACGGCTCGGCCAGCAGCAGGTCGACGACCCGGGTGGCGAGGAAGAACTCCTTGTCGACCAGGTGCACGTACGCCCGGCCGCGCAGCGCCGACAGGAACCACCGCACCGCCTCGGCGGCTTCGCGGCGGCGCAGGAACTGCCGCGACTTGACCTCGTCGGGCGAGAACCGGAACCCGGACCGCAGCCCACTGATCAGCTCGGCCGCCTCGTCGCGGCTCAGGTCGACGCCGGCGTGGACGATCACCGGGGTGGCCGGGTCGAGCAGGTTGGTGCCGGAGAAACCGGACTCGTCGCAGGCGATCTCCAGCACCGCGCCGGTCAGCGCCGCGCCGGGTGGCAGCCCGCCCTGCAGCGGCAGCCTCGCACCCGTCGATCCGGCCATGCCGACCATGCTCGCCCACCCGGCCCGCGACGGACCAGCGGTTAAGCCGGATCGGGTCGGCGGCGGGTCGTGGACCTCATTCCACCGGCCGGTAGATCGCGGTCAGGCGCGGCAGGCGGGCGCGCATCTGCTCGTCGTCGTCGAAGTCGAAGTCCTCCCCGGCCGGGTCGGCCGGTGACGGGCCGGGAGCAGCCCGGTCGGCGGCGTCGAGCGCCTCCCAGAACGCGTCGGTGCCGGCGCCGGTCGCCTGGGCGTAGGCGTAGCGCGCCACGCTCAGCACCGCCTCACACTCGACCGCGTCGTCGTCCGGGTCGACGCCGGCCCCGGCGAGTGAGTCGGGATCGGCGACAGCCCGCTCCCAGACCGCCCGCCCCTGCGCGACCAGCCAGCCGCGGAAGTAGTCGAAACCGTCGTCCGAGCAGCCGCCGCGCATCAGGTAGGCGGCCGCCCACAGGTCCCAGCGCCACCCCTCCGAATTCACGTTGTCGTACGCCTGCTCGAAGCTCACAATTGCCGCCGGGCTCAGCACCGACAGCTCCGCGACCAGGTGCCGGGCCACCGCGTCGGCCCCCTCGGCGGTAGCCGTCTCACGCCCTGCGGCGCGACGTGCCCGCTCCACGATCTCCCAGAACGTCTCCCGATCCACGGCGGGACCGTACGCCGCCCCACCGACAAGCTGACAGCGGCCGTGTCAGCGCCGTGTCAGGGCGGTGGCGGTACGGCCGCCCATGGTGGTCGCATGACGAGTTCAGCGATAGCGGTCTCCGGGCTGCGTAAGGCGTACAAGGACAAGGTGGTGCTCGACGGCGTCGACCTGGACGTCCCGGCCGGCACGATCTTCTGCCTGCTCGGCCCGAACGGGGCCGGCAAGACGACCGCCGTCAACATCCTGACCACCCTGATCCGCGCCGACGCCGGGTCGGTGCGGGTCGCCGGGCACGACGTGGTCACCGAGGCCAGGGCGGTCCGCGCGGCGATCGGGGTCACCGGGCAGTTCGCGGCGGTGGACGAACTGCTCACCGGTCGGGAGAACCTGCAACTGATGGTCGACCTCGGCCCGCGCAACCGGGTGACCGGCAAACGGGTCGTCGCCGAGTTGCTGGAACGGTTCGACCTGGTCGAGGCCGCCGGGAAGCTGGTGTCGACGTACTCCGGGGGCATGCGCCGCAAGCTGGACCTGGCGATGACGCTGGTCGGCGAGCCGCGGATCATCTTCCTGGACGAGCCGACGACGGGGCTGGACCCGCGCAGCCGCCGCACCATGTGGTCGATCATCAGGGAGCTGGTCGCAGGTGGCGTGACGGTCTTCCTCACCACCCAGTACCTGGACGAGGCCGACCGCCTCGCCGACCGGATCGCGGTGCTCGACCAGGGCCGGCTGGTCGCCCAGGGCACGCCGGAGGAGCTGAAGCGCCGGATCCCCGGCACGCACGTGCGGTTGCGGTTCGGCAGCGTCGCCGAACTCGACGCGGCGGCGCTGGTGCTGCCCGAGGCGGTACGCGACGAGGAGGCGCTGGCGCTGCGCGTGCCCACCGACGGCGGGACCACGGCGCTGCGCGCCCTGCTCGACCGGCTCGACGCGCACGCGATCAGCGCCGACGACCTGTCCGTGCAGACCCCCGACCTCGACGACGTCTTCCTGGCCCTGACCGGCCGCACCCCGGAGGTGGCGGCCAAATGAGCAGGAACCACTCGGTCGTCATGCTGCGCCGCAACCTGACGCACCTGCGCCGCAACCCGACCTCGGTGTTCAACGCGGTGCTGATGCCGATCATCGTGATGCTGATGTTCGTGTACATGCTCGGCGACGCGTTCTCCGTCGGCGTCGACTACGTCGACTACGCGACGCCGGGCCTGATGCTGATGGCGGTCTGCTACGGCCTGGGCGGCACCGCGACGTCGGTGAACTCCGACATGACAAAGGGCATCATCAACCGGTTCAAGGTCATGCACGTCTCCCGGGGCGCGGTGCTGACCGGCCACGTCGTCGCCACCGTGCTGACGAACGTCCTCGCGGTCGCGGCCCTGGTCGGGGTGGCGTTCCTGCTCGGCTTCCGCCCGGCCGCCGGACCGCCGCACTGGCTCGGCGTGGCCGGCGTGGTGGTGCTGCTCAGCGTCGCGGTCAGCTGGTTCACCGTCGCGCTGGGCCTGTTCGCCAGGTCGCCGGAGTCGGCGGGCATGGCCTCCGTGCCGCTGGTCCTGCTGCCGTTCTTCAGCAGCGCGATCGTGCCCGCCGACAAGATGGGGCCGGGTCTGCGGCAGATCGCCGAGTACCAGCCGTTCACGCCGATCATCGAGACGCTGCGCGGCCTGCTCGATGGCGCGCCGTCGGCCGGCGACGTGATCCCCGCGCTCGCCTGGTGCGCCGGCATCGCGGTGGTCGGCTACCTGTGGGCGCGGTCCACGTTCACGAAGCGAGCGTGACCCCGGCCAGCCGCTCCCAGCCGGTCTCCCGGCCCTGTGCGACCGCCTCGGCGAACCCCACGTCGCCGAGGCGGTCGCGCGCCGCCGCCTCGATCCGGGGCACGTCGGGGTGGGCGCGGTCGGGCTGCCCGCGTACCTCGGTGGCGGCGCCGAGCAGCCGCGCCGCCTGGCCCGGCCGGTCCAGCCGCAACGCCAGGTCCGCGACACCGACGAGCACCTGCGCGGTCAGCGGCGCGTAGCCACCCTCGCGCGCCGCCCGGCACGCCGCCGCCCGATGGGTACGCGACTGCTCGACGTCCTCGGCCAGGTAGCCCAGCAGATCCTGGGTGCCCGCCCGGACGCTCGCCAGCTCCGCCTCGTCGCCGAGCAGCGCCGACACGGCCCGCAGTCGCGCGTACGCCTCGTCCGCGTCACCGTCGTGGCGGGCCAGGTACGCCTCGGCCAGCGCCAGTTCGGCCAGCGCGCCCGGCCAGGCGACCCCCGCAGCCAGCCGTCGCGCCTCGGCCACGGCGTCGGCGCTCGCCGCCTCGTCGCCGCCCAGCCGGTACAGCCAGGCCAGCCGCGCCCGCATCCGGATCACGTCCTCGACGGCGCCGACCTCGGTGACCGCCGCGACTGCCTGCTCGTAGTGGTCGCAGGCGGCGGCGACGTCACCGCGTACGGCGATCAGCTCGGCCAGCTCGCTGAGCGCGAACGAGATCCCGAAGCGTTCGCCGACCGCCCGGAACTCGGCGAGCGCCTGCCGCAGGCACGCCTCCGCCTGCGCCGCCTCGATGCCGAGGATGACCCGCAGCTTGCCCAGGTGCAGCCGGGCCAGCGCGCGTACCCACGGATCATCGTGGTCGAGCAGCGACTCCCAGGCGGGCAGCAGCGCGTCCGGTTCCCGCAGCATGCGCTCCATCGGCACGACCAGGGCCAGCTCCGGGTGGCTGCCGCGGCCCTCGTCGCTCAACCGGTACGCCTTGTGGATCCACTCGGCCGCGTGCTGCGCGTCGCCCGGCCCGGAACTGAGGAACAACACCACGAGTCCGTACACCACGGCGCGGACGTCGTCGGGCACCTCACCCGGCGCCTCGGTGGCCGCGGCGATCAGTTCCATGCCCTCGGTGCGGTGGCCGCCGAGCCACCAGTACCAGCCGGCGCCGGCCGAGAGCCGCATCGCCTCGGGCCCCTCACCGGCCGACAGCGCGCCGCGCATCGCGGCGGTGATGTTGTCGTGCTCGGCGTCGAGCCGGGCGAGCCAGGTGAGCTGGTCGGCGCGGCGCAGCCGCGGTTCGGCGGTCTCGGCCAGTTCGGTGAAGTACGCCAGGTGCGCGCGGCGCACGGCATCCGCCTCCCCCGCCTCGGCGAGCCGCTGCGCGGCGTACTCCTTGATCGTGCCGAGCATGCGGTAACGCGGCGCGACGTCGCCGGCGGCGGCGACCAGCAGCGACTTCTCGGTCAGCGCGGTGAGCAGGTCGAGCACGTCGCCCGGCGCGACGGCGCCACCGGCGCAGACCCGCTCGGCCGCGTCCGGGCTCGCCCCGCCGGAGAACACCGCCAGCCGGCGCAGGACCGCGCGTTCGGCGTCGCTGAGCAGCTCCCAGCTCCAGTCGACCATCGCGCGCAGCGTCCGGTGCCGGGGCAGCGCGGTCCGGCTGCCGCCGGTGAGCAGCCGGAACCGGTCGTCGAGCCGGGTGGCGAGCTGGTCGACGGACATGCCGCGCAGCCGTGCCGCGGCCAGCTCGATTGCCAGCGGCATGCCGTCGAGCGCGCGGCAGATCCGCGCCATCGTCGCCGACGTGTGTTCGTCGAACGCCAGGTCGCGGCGGACGGCGGCGGCTCGGTCCCGCAGCAGACGTACGGCGGGCGACGACTCGACCTCGGCGATCGGGGCGTCGCCGCCTGGCAGGCCCAGCGGCACGACCGGCCACAACGCCTCGCCGGTGATGCCGAGCGGTTCCCGGCTGGTGGCCAGGATCCGCAGCCGGCGGCACTCGCCGAGCAGCCGGTGGGCCAGCGCCGCCGCCTGCTCGACGACGTGTTCGCAGTTGTCCAGGATCAGCAGCATGTCCCGGTCCCGGATCGCCGCGACGAGCCGGTGGACCGGTTCCGCGCTCGCCGCGTCGCCGAGCAGCGCGTCCCGCAGGCCGAGCCCGGAGATCGCCGCCTGCACGACGTCCCCGTCGGCGCTGACGGCGGCGAACTCCACAAGCCACACCCCGTCCGGCAGGTCGCCCGTCAGCCGGCGCCCGGTCTCGGTGGCCAGCCGGGTCTTCCCGGAGCCGCCCGGACCGGTGAGCGTGGTGAGCCGGTGCTCGGTGACCAGCGCACCGACCGCGGCGAGGTCGGCGTCCCGGCCGACGAAGCTGGTCAGCTCGGCGCGCAGGTTGGTGCGGCGGGTGTCCTCCCGGCGTACCGTCTCGCCGCGCAGCAGGGCGACGTGCAGCGCCGACAGCTCCGGCGACGGGTCGGCGCCCAGCGCGTCGGCGAGCGCGTCGGCGGTGCGCCGGTAGACCAGCAGCGCCTCGGTGTCCCGGCCGGCCGCGACCAGCGCGCGCATCAGCGCCATGGCGAGCCGCTCGCGTACCGGATGGGCGGCCACCAGGTCGGCCAGCTCGGGGATCAGGTCCGCCTCCCGGCCGAGTCCGATCTCCGCGTCGTACCGGTCCTCGGTGGCGGCCAGGCGCAGCCGTTCCAGCCGGGTGGCCGCCGCGTCGAGCGCCGGGCTGCCGGGCAGCCCGACGTCGCGCAGCGCGTCGCCACGCCACAGGCCCAGCGCCTCACGCAGCAGCCGTACCCGCTGTGGCCCGTCGCCGTCGCGGGCCCGGCGGACGAGGCGTTCGAATCGCACGGCGTCGACCGCGTCGGGCTCGACGACGAGGCGGTAACCGTCCGGCAGCCCGTCGACGGCGCCCGCCGCAAGCGCCTTGCGTAGCCGCGACACCAGCCGTTGCAGCGCGTTCGCGGCGTCGGCGGGCGGCTGCTCGCCCCAGATCCAGTCGACCAGCGCCGGCTTCGGGACCACCCGGCCGGGATGGAGCGCGAGGGCGGCGAGCAGCGCGCGCAGCCGTGCGCCCGGCACGTCGGCCGGGACGCAGCCGTCCACGGTGACCTGGAACGGCCCGAGCAACCCGATCTGCACTCACCGATCCTGCCACGCCGGGCGGCCCGGTCCGGTCCGCCGCCCCCACCGGTCAGGTGGCCAGGCGCAGATGCCGGCGCTGCCGCAACCGCACCGCGGCGGCCACCACGACCAGCAGCGTGAGCGCGACACCGAAGGCCAGCCCGTGGATGAGGCCGCGGGTGAGGTAGCCGCCGTCGGTGTGGTCCACTGCGTACGTGGCGATCTCCCGGCTGAACCAGAACGGCAACGCCCGGGTGGCGCTGCCCTCGGGGTTCATCACCATCTGCAGACCGACCACTGTCAGCAGCACCAGCGTGCCCTCCAGCTCGCGCGGCAGCACGGCGCTCAGCAGCAGGCCGAACGGCACCGACACGAACACGGTCAGCGCCATGATCAGGGCGATCGCACCGTACCGGACGTCGCGCTGGTCGGCCAGGACGAGCAGGAAGTACGGGGTGGAGAGCAGCACGCCGACCGTCCAGAGGGCGAGCAGCCGGCCGAGCACCAGGTGCCGGCTGCCGTAGCCGGACAGCCGCAGGCGCGGTTCGATGCCGCGCGCCGCGCTGCCCGCGAACAGCGCGGCGGTGCTGAGCGCCCAGGCCAGGCCGAGACAGACGAAGCGGATCGACTGCCCGAGAAAGTCGCCGCGGCGGCTCAGGTAGAAGGCCAGCGGCATCAGCAGCAGGATGACCAGCACGGTACGGCGGCGCAGCAGCTCGCGCAGGGCGGCCTCAGCCACCACGAGAGTCCGGCTCACGCGTCCCGCCCTCCGGTCAGGTCGAGGACGATGTCGACCCGGTCGAGCTGGTTGAGCAGGTGGGTGACGACCACGACGGCCTTGCCCGCGTCGCGCCAGCGCCACACCTCGTGCCAGAAGTCGAGGTACGTCCCCCTGTCGAAGCCCTGGTAGGGCTCGTCGAGCAGCAGCACCTCCGGCTCGCCGAGCCGGGCCAGCACCAGGTTGAGCTTCTGCCGCGTGCCGCCGGAGAGGTGCCGCGCCTGGGTGCGTCGCGGCGGCGTCCACTCCAGCCCGGCCGCCTCCGCGCGACCTGCCCGCCGGGCGGCCGTGCGGCCCAGCCCTCGGCCGGCGCCGATCAGCACGAAGTGCTCGTCGGAGCTGAGGAACTCGGCGGTGCCGCCGTCCTGCGGGCAGTAGCCGAGCGAGCCGTGCACCTCGACGGTGCCCTCGTCCGGGCTCAACAGGCCGGCGCAGATCCGCAGGAAGGTGCTCTTGCCGGCGCCGTTGGCACCGACCACCGCCGCGATCTGGCCCGCCCCGACGGTGAGGTCCACCCGGTCCAGGACGGTCCGTCCCCGGTAGCGCTTGGTGATGCCCCGGGCGGCGAGCCGCACCGGTCCGGGCCGGCGGCGCGGCGGCCGCACGTCGGGACCGCCGAGACTGTCGACGACCGCCCGGGCGTACGTCTCCGGCGCGCCGAAGACCCGCAGCGGCGACTCCCCGCTGTCGAGCAGATGGGTGGCCGCCTCGGCGACGACGTGGCCGGTCAGATCGGGCCCCACCCCGTGCCGGCGCAGCTCGCCAGTCAGGGCGGCGAGCCAGAGGTTGTGGTTCACCGCTTCGGCTCCTCCCTCAGTATCCCGCCCACGCTCGACGCGAAGGCGCTCCAGTCGGTCACGGCCTCGCGCAGGACCGCGCTGCCGGCCGGGCTGATCCGGTAGTACTTCCTCGCAGGGCCGGTCCCGCCCTCCCGCCAGTGCGCGGTGAGCAGGCCGGAGCGCTGCAACCGCAGCAGCACCGGGTAGAGGGTGCCGCCCTGCACGGCGCCCAGCCCGTGGGCCCGCAACGCCTGGGACAGTTCGTAGCCGTAGGACTCGCCCCGGCTCAGCAGCGCGAGCACGCAGAGGTCGAGCACGCCGCGCAGCCACTGCGCCCGCCGTTCCTGGTTCATCCCGCTCCGCAGTGTCCCGATGCGACGTTCACGGACGATGACGGTAGCGCCGCTATCTAGGTAGCGCAACCACCTAGCACGGGCATCTCCGGCGCGCCGATCCTGATAAGTTGCGCGATCCGCACGGGTTCGACGGGGGAATGCGCATATCCGGCACGGGGGCCGACCGGGATTCGACGACAGACGGGCAGCCGGGCGAGGAGCCTGCGTGGACGCCGCCGGACGGCGGTCCCACCGCCGGACCGCCGCCGGTCGCGGGCGCGCCGCCGCCCACGGCGGCCGTCCGGACCAGGCACGCCGACAGCGCCGTTCGGGCCGGCCACACCGGCAGCATCGTTCGGACCGGCCGTGCCGACGGCGCCGTTCGGGCAGGCGGCGCCGTTCGGGGCGTACCCGCCGGGGCCGTCGGCTCCCGGCGGCCGCAACCGCGGGCTGGTCGTCGCCGTCTCGGCGCTGAGCGTCCTGCTTCTCGTGCTCTGCTCGGGCCTGGTCGGCGGGGTCCTCCTGCTGCGGTCCACCGGGCGTCAGTCGGCCGAACGCGAGCCGGCCGAGCCGTTCGCGGACCCGTGGCGGTCACCCGGCGGCGCGACCCCCACGCCCGGGGCGACCGAGGACGCCGAGCCACCGGCGCGGGGACCGCAGCCCAGCGACTACCCGGCCGGGCAGATTTCCGACCTGAACAACGTGTGCGACGGCGTCCTCTACTACCCGCAGTCGCCGAAGCGCACCGGCGCCGCGCCGCATCCGGTGGCGCTGCTCGTCGGCACCGACCTGGGCACGGACCGCCGGCACGACCGGGTCTACTACTACGACGAGGGCCTGTCGAAGCGGGTGGAACGGACCTGGGCGTCGGAGGACCCGAAGACCGTGCAGATGGTCGCCTGCCTGGACCGCACGAGCATCGGCGCGACGATCCGCAAGTGCCGCTACGACGACCCGAAGCCGGACACGCTGACGCTGCTGAAGGCGACCTACCGCCTGCGGGTGTACGAGGTGGCGACCGGCCGGCGGCTGCTGGACAAGGCCATGGGTGGTGACGACCAGCAGTGTCCGTATGTGGTCCTGTACGGCCCGGACAAGAAGATCTACGCCGAGGTCAGCCACCGGTCGGTGCTCGCGGCGCTGCGCGGCCTGGTCAAGCGATAGGCCGCGCCCGGCCCGGATCGGACGATCACGGGCCGGGTACGCGGCGACCGGCGGTCCCGGCCGGTCAGCGGAAGGCCCCGAGCCGGGCCCGGCGTCGTCAGCGGTTGGACGGCTTCAGAGTGTGGTTTCGCCGGTGAGGCCGAAGTAGTCGTGCCATTTGGTGGAGGGGCTGAATGTGGTGCCGGTGGACAGGGCGACGTAGATGTCGT
>NZ_JBICSV010000007.1:0-341896 GCF_043197215.1 Micromonospora sp. NPDC049203
CGGAAGCTAAGCCCTCCAGCGCCGATGGTACTGCACTCGGGAGGGTGTGGGAGAGTAGGACACCGCCGGACAATCTTTCAATTCAGGGCCACCCCCGTGCGGGGTGGCCCTGAATTGCGTTGAGTCCCGGAAAGCCGGCCGGAGCCGGCCCTCGGATGAGCGGGGTCAGCGGCTCTGGACGGACTCGCGGATGTCGCGGAACAGCGCTGCCGCGTCGTCGATCCGGCGGCCCGGGAACATCCCCATTACGACGCTGCCGTGGTCGGCCCAGCCGCACACCGCGAAGTCGCCACCGTCGCCGGTGGTCGTACCGCACTTCATCACGCCGCCCAGGCGGCCGGCGTCCACCTCGCGCAACCCGGCCACCCGGCCGGTCTCGTCCGCCATCAGCCCGAACAGGGTGTCCAGGTCGCGTTCGGGCTGCCACAGCAGCGTGGTGCCGCCGAACAGGAGCACCGAGCGCTTGACGTCTCCCCGGTCGGAGTAGACAGCCCCGAAGCCGCGGTCCAGCTCGATGTCGGCGGCCAGCCCGTCGCGCAGGTACTCAGCGGTGCTGCGGGCCCGCTCACTGTCGTCCCGCACCAGCCCGGCCACCTCGGCGGGCTGGCCGAGGGTCGTGTCCTTCTGCTGGAGCACGCGCCAGCCGCCCACTCCGAAGGCGCCGGCACCGGCCAGGCCGGCCGCGACCAGGGCGGCAAGGACGATCTTCCGGCGCCGCGAGAACGGACGGCGTTCGGACTCCTGCGCGGGGTCGCGGCGGCTCAGCTCGATCGGCTCTTCGGTCAGCTCGAACGGATCGGAACCCCCGTCGACCGCGCGCTCCGTGAGATGCGCATCGGACATGACCGCCACCGTACGCGAATCACAGGTGGTGCACGTCGGGTCCCCGAAAGCGCTCCGTAGACTTTCAGAGTGACCGAGAGACTGGATGCCCGACGCCCCGACGCCCCGACCCTCGCCGGCCAGTACCAGCCCGGCGAGGTAGAGCAGCGACGGTACGAGCAGTGGGTAGCCGGCGGCCACTTCCGGGCGTCGGCGGACAGCGAGAAGCCGCCGTTCACCATCGTCATCCCGCCGCCGAACGTCACCGGGTCGCTGCACATGGGGCACGCGTTCGAGCACACCCTCATGGACGCGCTCACCCGGCGCAAGAAGATGCAGGGGTACGAGGCGCTCTGGCTGCCGGGCATGGACCACGCCGGTATCGCCACCCAGAACCTGGTCGAGCGGCAGCTCGCCGGGGAAGGGCTGTCCCGCCACGACCTCGGACGGGAGAAGTTCGTCGAGCGGGTCTGGCAGTGGAAGGCCGAGTCCGGCGGCGCGATCCTCGGCCAGATGCGCCGGCTCGGCGACGCGGTCGACTGGGACCGTGAGCGCTTCACCATGGACGAGGGCCTGTCCCGGGCCGTGCAGACCATGTTCAAGAAGCTCTTCGACGACGGGCTCATCTACCGGGCCAACCGGATCATCAACTGGTGCCCGCGTTGCCTCACCGCGCTGTCCGACATCGAGGTGGAGCACACCGACGACGAGGGCGAGCTGGTGTCGATCCGCTACGGCGACGAGGTCGTGGTGGCGACCACCCGCGCGGAGACGATGCTCGGCGACACGGCGGTGGCGGTGCACCCCGACGACGAGCGCTACCGGCACCTGATCGGCACCGAGGTGGAGCTTCCGCTCACCGACCGGCGCATCCCGATCGTCGCCGACGAGCACGTCGACCCGAGCTTCGGGACCGGCATGGTCAAGGTGACCCCGGCGCACGACCCGAACGACTTCGAGATCGGCCAGCGGCACGACCTGCCCTCGCTGACGATCATGGACGAGCGCGGCGTCATCACCGCGCCCGGCCCGTTCCAGGGCCTGGACCGGTACGAGGCCCGGCTGGCGATCGTCGCGGCGCTGCGCGAGCAGGGCCGGATCGTGGCCGAGAAGCGGCCGTACCTGCACGCGGTGGGGCACTGCTCGCGGTGCAAGACGACTGTCGAGCCGCGCCTGTCGTTGCAGTGGTTCGTCAACACCGCGCCGCTGGCGAAGGCGGCCGGTGACGCGGTGCGCGACGGCCGGGTGAAGATCGAGCCGGCCGAGCTGGCCAAGCGTTACTTCGCCTGGGTCGACAACATGCACGACTGGTGCATCTCCCGCCAGCTGTGGTGGGGCCACCGCATCCCCGTCTGGTACGGCCCGGACGGCGAGATCGTCTGCGTCGGCCCGGACGAGGAGCCGCCGACCGGCGAGGGCTGGCGGCAGGACGAGGACGTCCTGGACACCTGGTTCTCCAGCGGCCTGTGGCCGTTCTCCACGCTCGGCTGGCCCGAGCGCACCCCCGACCTGGCGAAGTTCTACCCGACCAGCGTGCTCGTCACCGGCTACGACATCCTGTTCTTCTGGGTCGCCCGGATGATGATGTTCGGCCTGTACGCGATGGACGGCGTGCAGCCGTTCGACGTGGTGGCGCTGCACGGCATGGTCCGCGACGAGCACGGCAAGAAGATGTCGAAGTCGTTCGGCAACGTGGTGGACCCGCTGGACTGGATCGACCGCTTCGGCGCCGACGCGACCCGGTTCACGCTGGCCCGGGGCGCGAACCCCGGTCAGGACGTGCCGGTCAGCGAGGAGTGGTGCCAGGGCTCCCGCAACTTCTGCAACAAGCTCTGGAACGCCACCCGCTTCGCGCTCCTGAACGGCGCGCACACCGACGGCCCGCTGCCGGACGCCGCAGGCCTATCCACCGTCGACAGGTGGATCCTGTCCCGGCTGGCGCACGTCACGGCCGAGGTGGACGAGCAGTTCGAGGCGTACGAGTTCGCCAAGGTCTGTGACCTGCTCTACCACTTCGCCTGGGACGACGTCTGCGACTGGTACGTGGAGCTGAGCAAGCCGGTGCTCGCCGAGGGTGGGCCGGCTGCCGACACCACCCGCCGGGTGCTCGGACACGTGCTGGACCAGCTCCTGCGGCTGCTGCACCCGGTCATCCCGTTCGTCACCGACGAGCTGTGGTCCGCGCTCAGCGGCGGCGAGACCGTGCTGACGGCGTCCTGGCCGGTCGCCGACCGTACCCTGATCGACGACGCCGCGGAGGGCGAGGTCGCCACGCTTCAGCGGGTGGTGACCGAGGTCCGGCGGTTCCGCTCCGACCAGGGGCTGCGGCCGACCCAGCGGGTCGCGGCGCGGCTCGACGGCCTGGCCGGCGCGGGCATCGCGGCGCACGAGCCGCTGGTGCGCTCGCTGGCCCGGCTCGACGCGCCCGGCGACGGCTTCCAGGCCAGCGCCACGCTCGCCATGCCCGGTGCGGTGAGCGTCGCGCTCGACACCCGCGGCTCGATCGACGTGGCCGCCGAGCGCGCCCGGCTCACCAAGGACCGGGCGGCGGCCGAGAAGGAGGCCACCCAGGCGCGGGCGAAGCTGGACAATCCGGCGTTCGTCGGCAAGGCGCCCGAACCGGTGGTGGCGAAGATCCGCGAACGGCTGGCGGTGGCCGAGGCGGACCTGGTCCGGATCGACGCCGCCCTGGAGGCGCTGCCCTCGTGAGCGCGAGGAGAGAGCCGGGGGCGCGAGCCCCGCAGTCGCGAACGGAAAGTGGTGCCGCATGAGCGACCGCACCGAGTTCGCCGAGGTGGAGGCCGCGCTCAACGCGCGCGGCTTCACCCGGATGCACTTCGAGCTGGAGAAGATCGAGACCCTGCTCGACCTGCTGGGCAGCCCGCAGCGGGCGTACCCGTCGATCCACCTGACCGGAACCAACGGCAAGACCTCGACGGCCCGGATGATCGACTCGCTGCTGCGGGCGTTCGGGCTGCACACCGGCCGCTACACGAGCCCGCACCTGGAGACCGTCCGGGAGCGGATCAGCCTGGACGGCGAATCGGTGAGCGAGGAGCGGTTCGTGTCCACGTACCGCGAGATCGCGCCGCTGGCCGAGCTGGTCGACCAGCGGTTCGCCGAGCCGCTGACCTACTTCGACATGACCACGGCGCTGGCGTTCGCCACGTTCGCCGACGCTCCGGTCGACGTGGCGGTGGTGGAGGTCGGGCTCGGCGGCGCGGAGGACGCGACGAACGTCATCCAGGCCGGCGTCGCCGTGATCACCCCGATCGGGCTGGACCACACCGAGTGGCTCGGCGACACGATCGAGGACATCGCGCTGCACAAGGCGGGCATCATCCACCCCGGCGCCACAGTCATCGCGGCGGCGCAGGAGGAGGATGCGGCCCGGCCGATCCTGGAACGCTGCGCCGAGGTGAACGCCACCGTCGCGCGGGAGGGCGCCGAGTTCGGCGTGCTGCGCCGCGCGGTGGCCGTCGGCGGCCAGGTGCTGACCATCCAGGGCCTGGGCGGGGTGTACGAGGAGATCTTCATCCCGCTGCACGGCGCGCACCAGGCGCAGAACGCGGCGGTGGCGCTCGCCGCCGTGGAGGCGTTCCTGGGCGCCGGGGCCCGGCGGCAGCTCGACATCGAGGCGGTCCGTGAGGGCTTCGCCGCCACCAGTTCGCCGGGCCGGCTGGAGCGGGTGCGTACCGCCCCGACGGTGCTGCTCGACGGCGCGCACAACCCGCACGGGATGGCTGCCACGGTCGCCGCCGTGCAGGAGGAGTTCGCGTTCAGCAAGCTCGTCGGCGTGCTGGCGGTGCTCGGCGACAAGGACGCGGCGAGCCTGCTGGAACTGCTCGAACCGGTGCTCGACTCGATCGTGGTGGCGGAGAACAGCTCGGCCCGGGCGATGCCGGTGGACGAGCTGGCCGCGCTGGCGCGGGAGATCTTCGGGCCGGAGCGGGTGCAGGCGACCCGGGAGATGCCCGACGCCATCGAGGCGGCCGTGGCGGAGGCCGAGGCGGACGTGCCGGGCGAACTGTCCGGGGTGGGCGTGCTGATCACCGGATCGGTGGTGACAGTGGCCGACGCCCGCCGGCTGCTCAAGCGATGACCGGCCCGCAGCAGCGCCCGGCCGGCGCTGAGCAGCCGACGGGTCCGGAGCAGGCGACGGGTCCGCAGCAGCCGGCTGGCGACGCGGCGGAGGACCGGGCGCCGGACGGCGGGCGGCGGTCCGGGCTACGGAACCCGGACAAGGCGGTACGCGGGCTGGGCGCCGGCACGATGTCGCTGGAGGCGCTGGTGCTGCTGCTGGCCATCCAGCCGATCCGGGTGGTCGGCGGTGACCTGAGCGGCGCGGCGATCGGCGCGATCGTGGCGCTGGCGGTCGCCTGCGTGGTGCTGGCCGGCATGATGCGCCGCCCGTGGGCGTGGCACGCCGGCACCGTGCTCCAGGGTCTGCTGCTGCTCTCCGGGCTGCTGCACTGGTCGCTGTTCGCGCTCGGGGTGATGTTCGCGCTGGTGTGGGCGTACGCGCTGCACGTGCGGCGGGTCATCCTCGGCTGAGGACGGCCGCCGGGTACGGCTCAGGCGTCGGCGAGCGTGCGCCACTGGGTCAGGGCCACGCCGTGGCCGTCGGGGTCGCGGAACGCCGCCGCCCACACCTCCAGCTTGGTGCCCCGGTTGACCACGCGCGGGGCGTACGTGAACCGGACGCCGGAGTCGCGCAGCCGCTCGTACGCCCCCTGGATGTCGTCCACCTCCAGGTTGACGTGCACCAGCCGGCGGCTGATCGGGGCGGCACCGGTCACCCGGCGCAGCACCAGCCGGGTCGGGCCGGAGGAGAGCACGGCGTTGCCCTCGCCCCGGTCCAGTTCGTCGAAGCCCAGTTCGCGGTAGAAGTCGAGGGACCGGTCCAGGTCGGCGACGAGCAGCGTGATGCCGACGCCACTGATCGGGCTGGCCAGATCGTCCGGCTCGGCCGAGCCGAAGATCGCCTCGTCCAGTTCCTCGGCGGTCGGCGGCACGTCGGAGCGCCGAGGAGAGTCCGAGGGATCGTCCAGCGGCACGTCGATCGGGTCGGGCAGGGTGTCAGCTGCCGGCGCGGGGTCGGCTACCGGTCCGGCGTCGGCTGCCGGTTCAGGGTCGACCGCCGGTCCGGGGTCGGCGAGCACCGTGTCGACACGCACCGTGTCGGCCGGCTCCTCGGCCGGTGCGCGGGGCGCGGGGGCACGGCGGGGGAGCGGGCCGGTGGTGGCGGCCCGTTCGACGAGCTGCCCCTCCAGCACCACCGGGCCGCCAGGGCTCTGGTGCAGCACCACCGGCTCGCGTTCCTCGGCCCGGGGCGGGACGTCGTCCAGGTACGGGTCCGGCGCGGGCGGGTAGTCGTCGCGGAAGTCGTCCTCCGGCGCGCGCCCGGCCCACGGCGGCGCCTCCTGCGCGATCAGCGGCTCGTCCAGCGGGTCCGGCTCGGGGGCGTACTCGGGCGGCATATCGGCGACGGCGGCGGCGCTCTCCGTGTGCGTGGGCACCTCGTCCCAGAGCACGCGTACGTGCCGCTGGTCGTCGAGCGCCACCCGGACCGGCAGCGCCTGGCCCAGCGAGGGCCACTTGGCGACCGGCACCCGAGGCTCGATGATCTTCTTGGAGCGGGGCGGCAGCCCCGGCGCGTCGATGACGAGTTGCAGCTCGCACCGGCCGAACGCGTACTGGGTGGGTGGCTCGGAGGCGCTGTGCACGTGCCCCAGGCCGATCACCCAGGTGCGACCGCCGCCGCGCACCGTGGCCAGGGCGATCGCCAGCACGAGCAGGGCGACGCCGAGGGCCACGATGGCCCAGCTCGTCATGCCGAGCCCGAACACCGTCACGAAGGTGGCGACGGTGCCCAGCACCACGCCGATCAGTTTGCGTACCGGCGCGATCGTGCGGTTCCCGCCATTCGCCACAGTGGACCTCCCAGGGGTTCCATGGTCAGGCTAGGCCGCCGCGGCGGGCCAGGGAAGACGCAGCCGCCGCGCCGGCGTCGGGACCGGGTCGCTACGCTGACCGTACCCAGCCGAACCCCGTTGAGCGCACAGGAGGCAACCAGCGTGTCCAGCAGCAGCCCGGACGAGCGGACGCTCGTACTGATCAAGCCCGACGCGGTGCGCCGGGGTCTGGTGGGCGAGATCCTGTCCCGCTTCGAGCGCAAGGGCCTGCGGATCGACGCGATGGTGAGCCGGACCATGGACGGCGACTTCGCCGACCAGCACTACGCCGAGCACGTCGACAAGCCGTTCTACCCGCCGCTGAAGACGTTCATGACCAGCGGACCGCTGGTGGCGCTCGTGCTCTCCGGCGACCAGGTGATCGAGGTGGTGCGCGCGATGATCGGCAGCACCGACGGCCGCAAGGCCGCCGCCGGCACCATCCGCGGCGACCTGTCGCTGTCGAACCGGGAGAACCTGGTGCACGCCTCCGACTCGGCGGACAGCGCCAAGCGCGAGATCGCGCTCTGGTTCCCCGAGCTGGCCTGACCGACCCGCCGACGGCCCCGGCCCCGCGTCTTCGCGGGACCGGGGCCGTCGTGTGTCCGCATTCAGACACAGGCCGCCGTCAGACCAGGGCCGCCCTCAGGCCAGGGCGGGCGGCTGGGTCTGGCAGGTCACCGCGATCCGGTTCCACACGTTGATGGTGGCGATCGCCATCACCAGGTCCGCCAGTTCCTTCTCCGACCACACCTTCGCCGCGGCGTCCCAGACCTCGTCCGGCACGCCGTGCTCGCCGAGCCGGGTCACCGCGTCGGTGAGGGCCAGCGCGGCCCGCTCCCGCTCGTCGAAGAACGGCGCCTCGCGCCACGCCGCCACAGCGAACAGCCGGCGGCTGTCCTCACCGGCCGCCAGCGCGTCCCGGCTGTGCATGTCGACGCAGAACGCGCAGCCGTTGCGCATCGACGCCCGCAGCTTCACCAGCTCCAGCACGGTGTGGTCCACGTTCGCCCGGACGTACTTCTCCAGGCCCAGCACGGCCTGGTACGCCTCCGGTGCCACCGCCACCATGTCCATCCGGCTCATCGCCGCCTCCTCGAGGTTGGGTACGCGGACAGGACGAGGTGGCGCGGGCGCGGTGTGACGGGACGGCGGTGTGACGGTGGTCATGATCGGGCGCTGGACAGCGGGCGTTGACATGCCGGTCACCTCGACCGGAGTTCCCGGCCCCCTGCGGCCGGTAGACCGGGCTGGCGACACTGCCGAGACCGGGAGAACCCATGACGCACTTCGATCGACGTACCCTGCTCCGCGCCGGCCTGGTCGCCGGTGCCGGAGTCGCCGGCGGCGCGCTGCTCGGCGCGCCCGGCGCGCGCGGGCGGCGGTCGGCGACTTCAGCCCGCTCTGGGAGTTCGTCTCCGGCCCCGCGCACGCCGGTGCGTTCGGCCCGAACGCGCTCGACGGCACGTTCGGCCCGAAGGCGGTCTTCGTGCACGCGCCGCCGCGCGCCAACACCTCCCCGGCCGAGGGCTTCCAGCACTTCGGCGAGGTGTCGATCGACGGCCCGTCGGCGGCCCTGACGGTGCACCTGCGGGACCGCTCCGGCGCCTCCCTCTGGACCACCACTCTCACGGCCCCGTCGCGCCGCTGACCCCCGGCCGACTCCGTTGATCATGAGGTTGGCGGCGATGTCGATCTCGGATGTCGCCGTCAACCTCATGATCGCCGGGGGAGAGGTGGGGCGGGCGATACTCGGCGGCGCGGCGGGTGGGAGGTCGAGTACGCTTCAACCCACAGGCGACGACCCGGCCATCACCGGTGAGCCTCCGGAAGAACGGCCGGGTCACCGGCTCAGTAGAACCGGACGGGACGGCCCGTCACAGCCGGCCAACGAGCGGGCGGTCGCACCTCGGCCGCCAAGCGGGGTGGTACCGCGGGCCACGCCCGGTACGCCGTTCACGGCGTACCGGATTCGGCTCGTCCTCGCAGACCACAGACGAGTGAGCTGCTGAGGGAGAGCGACAGGCGATGGCCTATCCGTTGCACGACCCGACCGGCGCCGGTGTCCCGGCAAGCCCGGACCTGCCCGCGGTCGAGCGCCGGGTGCTGGAGCACTGGACGGCCGACAAGACCTTCGAGGCGTCGGTGGAGGCCCGCGACGCCGGCCGCGACGGCGAGAACGAGTACGTCTTCTACGACGGCCCGCCGTTCGCCAACGGCCTGCCGCACTACGGGCACCTGTTCACCGGCTACGTCAAGGACGTGGTGCCGCGCTACCAGACCATGCGCGGGCGGCGCGTCGAGCGCCGGTTCGGCTGGGACTGCCACGGCCTGCCCGCCGAGGTGGTGGCCGAGAAGCAGCTCGGCATCACCACCAAGGCGGAGATCCTGGACCTCGGCGTGGCCCGGTTCAACGACGCCTGCCGCACCTCGGTGCTGGAGTTCACCCACGACTGGGAGCGGTACGTCACCCGGCAGGCCCGCTGGGTCGACTTCGCCAACGACTACAAGACGCTCGACCTGGACTACATGGAAAGCGTCATGTGGGCCTTCAAGACCCTGCACGACAAGGGGCTGGTCTACGAGGGCTTCCGGGTGCTCGCGTACTGCTGGCGGTGCGAGACGCCGCTGTCGAACACCGAGACCCGGATGGACGACGTCTACCGGGACCGGCACGACCCGACGCTCACCGTCTGGTTCGAGCTGACCGCCGACGAGAACGCGCCGGAGCCGCTGCGCGGGCCGGTCAAGCTGGGCGTCTGGACGACCACGCCGTGGACCCTGCCGTCGAACCTGGCGCTCGCCGTCGGCCCCGACATCGAGTACGCGCTGCTGGAACGCGACGGCGAGCGCTACGTCGTCGGTGCCGCGCGCCTCGGCGCGTACGCCAAGGAACTCGAGGGGTACGAGCAGGTCGGCACCGTGTACGGCCGCGACCTGGTCGGACGCCGCTACACGCCGCTGTACGACTTCCTCGTCGAGCCGGCCGGCCCGAACGCCTACCAGGTGCTCGGCGCGGACTTCGTCACCACCGAGGACGGCACCGGGATCGTCCACCTGGCCCCCGCCTTCGGCGAGGACGACCAGAACACCTGCAACGCCGCCGGCATCCCCACCGTCGTGACGGTGGATGACCACACGCGGTTCACCGCGCTGGTGCCGCCGTACCAGGGCGAGCAGGTCTTCGACGTGAACAAGCCGGTGATCCGGGAGCTGAAGGAGCGGGGGGTGGTGCTGCGGCAGGACACGTACACCCACTCCTACCCGCACTGCTGGCGCTGCGACACCCCGCTGGTCTACAAGGCGGTGTCGTCGTGGTTCGTCGCGGTGACGACGTTCAAGGACCGGATGGTCGAGCTGAACCAGCAGATCAACTGGACCCCCGGCCACATCAAGGACGGCTCGTTCGGCAAGTGGCTCGCGAACGCCCGGGACTGGTCGATCAGCCGGAACCGGTTCTGGGGCTCGCCGATCCCGGTGTGGCGCTCCGACGACCCGAACTACCCGCGCGTCGACGTGTACGGCTCGCTCGCCGACATCGAGCGTGACTTCGGCGTACGCCTGACCGACCTGCACCGGCCGGCGGTGGACGACCTGGTCCGCCCCAACCCGGACGACCCGACGGGCAAGTCGATGATGCGCCGGGTGCCGGAGGTGCTTGACTGCTGGTTCGAGTCCGGCTCGATGCCGTTCGCCCAGGTGCACTACCCGTTCGAGAACCGCGAGTGGTTCGAGCACCACTACCCGGGCGACTTCATCGTCGAGTACATCGGGCAGACCCGCGGCTGGTTCTACACCATGCACGTGCTGGCCACCGCGCTGTTCGACAGGCCGGCGTTCCGCAACTGCCTGAGCCACGGCATCCTGCTCGGCTCGGACGGGCGCAAGATGTCCAAGAGCCTGCGCAACTACCCGGACGTCTACCACGTCTTCGACGCCTACGGGTCGGACGCGATGCGGTGGATGCTGATGTCCTCGCCGGTGCTGCGCGGCGGCGACATGGCGGTCACCGAGGCGGGCATCCGGGACGCGGTGCGCCAGGTGCTGCTGCCGCTGTGGAACGTCTGGTACTTCTTCTCGCTCTACGCCAACGCCGACGGCCACACCGCGCGTCGTCGTACCGACTCGGCGAACGTGCTCGACAGGTACGTGCTGGCGAAGACGAACGAGCTGGTCGCGACCATCGGCGCGCAGATGGACGCGTACGACATCTCCGGCGCCTGCGCCACCGTGCGGTCCTACCTGGACGCGCTCACCAACTGGTACGTGCGCCGGTCCCGGGACCGGTTCTGGGCCGGCGACGCGGACGCGTTCGACACGCTGTGGACCGTGCTGGAGACGCTGTGCCGGGTGGTGGCGCCGCTGGCGCCGCTGACCGCCGAGGAGATCTGGCGGGGGCTGACCGGCGAGCGGTCGGTGCACCTGACCGACTGGCCGCAGGCGGCGCAGTTCCCGGCCGACCACGAACTGGTCTCCGCGATGGACAACGTCCGGGCGGTCGCCTCGGCGGCGCTGTCCCTGCGCAAGGCAAAGGGCCTGCGGGTGCGGCTGCCGCTGGCGAAGCTCACCGTGGCGTCGCCGGTCGCCGACCAGCTGCGGCCCTTCGCCGACCTGGTCGCCGACGAGGTGAACGTCAAGGAGGTCGTGCTCACCGACGAGGTGTCCGCGTACTGCCAGCAGGTGCTCACCGTGGTGCCGCGGGCGCTCGGCCCGCGTGTCGGCAAGGCCGTCCAGCAGGTGATCAAGGCGGTCAAGGCGGGGGAGTGGGAGCTGCGCGACGGTGCCCCGGTCGCCGCCGGGGTCACGCTCGCCGAGGGCGAGTACGAGCTGCGCCTGGTCGCCGCCGACGCCGAGCACTCCGCGCCGCTACCAGGCGGTGAGGGAGTGGTCGTGCTGGACACCGAGGTCACGCCGGAACTCGCCGCCGAAGGGCTGGCCCGGGACGTGGTCCGCGTCGTGCAGCAGGCCCGCCGCGACGCCGACCTGGACGTCTCGGACCGGATCACGGTGGCCGTCTCCGCCTCGGAGGAGGTACGCGCGGCGGTCGCCGCGTACACCGATTTCGTGGCCCGGGAGGTGCTGGCCGACAGCGTCGACTTCGCCGAGGGCCTCGACGGCTTCGCCGGTGAGGCGGGCGAGGGCGAGCGCGTGACGGTGACGGTCCGCAAGGTGTGAGCGGACCGGGCCCTCCTGCACCCCCTCGGGTGGAGGAGGGCCCGGCCCCAGCGAGTGGACTGCGGGCCACCCGCTCGGTGGCGGACGGCCGCGTCGGCTACCGTGACAGCGCCTGTTTCACGTACGACCGCCGGAGGACCCGTGCCCCTGCTCTACACCATCGGCAAGCTCACCGTGGCACCCGCGCTCCGGTTGGCCTTCCGTCCGCACGTGGAGGGTTTGGAGCACATCCCGGCGACCGGCGGCGCGATCTTCGCCAGCAACCACCTCTCCGTCGCCGACGAACTGCTCCTCGGCACCGTGGTGCCCCGCCACCTGGCGTTCTGGGCCAAGTCGGAGTACTTCAACGGCACCGGGCTCAAGGGCGGCTTCTCCAAGTTCGTGCTCACCGGGCTGGGCGCGATCCCGGTCGAGCGGGCCGGTGGGCGGGCCGCGCTCACCGCGTTCGACGCGGCGATCCCGGTGCTCAAGGCCGGTGACCTGGTCGCCGTCTACCCGGAGGGCACCCGCTCCCCGGACGGGCGGCTCTACCGCGGGCGTACCGGCACCGTCCGGCTGGCGATCGCCGCGGGCGTGCCGGTCATCCCGGTCGGCGTGACCGGCACCGACAAGGCCCAGCCGATCGGTACGCGGATCCCGCGTCCGGGCCGCGCCAAGATCACCATGAAGTTCGGCAAGCCGCTGGACTTCACCGGCCGCTCCGACGACCGCACGTCGCTGCGCGTGATGACCGACGAGATGATGGCCGAGATCCAGAAGCTCAGCGGCCAGGTGTACGTCCCGCGGTACGCGCCGAAGCGCGCCGACCAGGCCACGGGCGACCAGGCCGGCGGCGAGCAGACCGCCTGAGCGGTCAGGACTTCGGCACCACCACGCGCTGGCGCAGGTCGTTCAGCAGCCGCCCACTGTCGTCCACCGACAGCCGGGTGAACACCCCGGTGGTGAGGCTGCCGTGGTCGGCCGAGACGCAGACCACCACCGAGTCGCCGTCCGCCCGGCCGACCGCGCAGCGCTCGTGGCGTCCCCGCACGCCGGTGTCCACCACCACCGACTCCTGCAGGGCGTAGTCCCCGGCGAGGCGGTCGAGTTCCGACTTGGCGTCCGACTCCGGACTGAACCGCAGGCCGGTGCTGCCGAACAACGTCACCCGCTTGCCGTCGCTGGTGGTGTAGATGCCGGCGAACGTGTCCTCGGCGAGCAGGTTCGACTCGCGTACCCGGGCTTTCAGCTCCTCGGCGACGGCCCGGCTGCTCTCGTCCTGGCGTAGCTGCATCGAGTCGATCTGGTCCGGAAGGCTGGCGCTGGCCGGGTACTGGCTGGAGATCGGCAGGAACCACCAGAGCGGCAGTCCGCAGCAGCAGGCGATGGAGAGCAGCAGCACCCAGGGCCAGCGGCGCCGGCGACGGGTCCGCTTGGGCGGCTGCTGCCAGCCGGGCGGCGGCGCGACCGGCGGTCCGGCCTTGCCCCGGCGCTGCTTCGGCGGCCGTCCGGGCTTCGCCGGCGGCGCGACCGGCGCGGCCGGTGGCATCGGACGGGCGGCCGGCGGTGCGGGGTGGCGCGGCGGCGAGACCGGCCGGGCCGGTCCCGGGTAGGGCGCGCTGGGCGGCGGCGAGACCGGCCGGGCCGGTCCGGGGTACGGCGCGCCGGGCGGCGGCGACACCGGGCGGGCGGCGGGCGGCGCGGGATGGGCCGCGGGCGGTGCCGGCTGCGGGGCGGAATGCGCCGGGTGGGCCGGTGGCGCCGCGGGTGGGGCCGGGTGGGCCGGGTGCGGGTTCGGCGCGGCCCAGGGCGCGGTGTACGGCAGCGTCGGTGTCAGGGGCGGCAGCTCCGGGGCGTGCAGCTCCCAGCCGGTGGTGTCCACCCCCGCCCACGGGTCGACAGGTGTGGCGTGTTCCGGCGACGCGAGCGGCGGCACCGGCGTGGGCTCGGCGGACTCCCCCCAGGCGGGCCGGCGTGGCGGCGGTGGCGGGACGGCGGCGGAACCACTCCAGCGGGGCGCGGGCGCCTCGACCCGGGTCGGGTCCGGGGTCGTCTCCACCCGTGTGGGATCCGGCGTGCTCGCGGCCCGGGCGGCGTTCTCGACCTTCGTGGGGTCCGGGGCGGTGGTGGCCCGGGGCGGCTGCGGCGCGAGGTCGATCCGGGTCGGATCCGGCCGGCGCCCGGTCCGGGGAGTGGGTACGGGCGTGGTGCGGCCCGGAACCGGTGCCGATCCCCGAGCCCGGGTGACCGGTGCGGGCGATCCTGCCCCGGCGGTCGGTGCCTCGGCCGTGTCACTCGGCGTCCCGGCGGGAGCGTCGCCGGTCGCCGCGTCGCCGGTCGCCGCGTCGCCGGTCGCCGCGTCGCTGGTCGCCGCGTCGGCGGGCGGGTGCGGGGTGGCGTCGTCGAGTAGGGCGGTGCCGGCAGGGTCCGCGTGGCTCCCCGCCGGTTCGGCTCGTTCGTCCTGCCGCGCGGCTTCGGCCCGCGCCGTCGGTTCGGCCTGCGCTGTCGGTTCGGCCCGCACTGTCGGTTCGGCGGGGCCTGGGGAATCTGCCGCCGCTTCGGTCTGCGCCGTCGTCCCGGCCTGTGGTGCCGCGGTCGGCGCGGGCGTGGACTGCGGGTCGAGGGTCGAGGTCGCCGGACTCTGGGCGGTCGGGACGTCCGGAGGCGAGTCGTCGGAGTGGTCGCCCGACGGCCGGTCACCGGGCTCGGCACCGCGCGGCTGCTCGCCGGACGCGGCGGACGGCCGGCGGTCGGGCGTACCGTCGTGCGGCCTGCTGTCGGCGTCGGACGAGCGGTCGACTGGTGCCCCGGCGGGGGTCTGGTCGGCGGCGGCGTCCGACGGCCGTTCGGCCGGTGCCCTGTCGGGGGTCCGGTCGTCGGCGGTCTCCGGCGTGCCGGCGGACGGAGACGCCGGAGCCGAGGCGCCGGTGGCGTCCTCGGTGTCGACGGCGGTCGCCGGCTCGGTGACGGACGGCATCTCGGCCCCGTCGGCCGGCCGGCCCGCCGCCGGCTGCGGCTGCGGCATCGCGGCTATCTCCTCTCGCGCCCGTTGCGAGGTTAGTACCGTCCCGCCACCCACCACGAATCCCGCCCTCTCGCACCGGTGATCTAGTCCCCACGCCGGTGATCAAGGAGTTCGTGTCCGTCAGGAGCGCGGAACAGCACGCAAACTCCTTGATCAACGCGGCGGAGCCGGGCGCGGGCGGGTGGCGGCGGGGCGGAGGGCGGGGGAGGGCGGGGGCACCGCGTACGCTTGGGCATCATGAGTGCCCCGTCCACGACCCCGCGTCCCGCCGCCGCCAACTCGGTCTGGCCTCGGCTGGAGCCGTTGCTGCCGCAGGTGACAAAGCCCATCCAGTACGTGGGTGGAGAGCTGGGAGCGGTGGTCAAGGACTGGGACGCGGCCACCGTCCGCTGGGCGCTGATGTACCCGGACGCGTACGAGGTGGGTCTGCCCAACCAGGGCGTGCAGATCCTGTACGAGGTGCTCAACGAGCTGCCCGACGTGCTGGCCGAGCGCACCTACGCGGTCTGGCCCGACCTGGAGAAGCTGATGCGCGCCCACGGCGTGCCGCAGTTCACCGTCGACGCCCACCGTCCGGTGCGTGACTTCGACGTGTTCGGCGTCTCGTTCTCCACCGAGCTGGGCTACACCAACCTGCTCACCGCGATCGACCTGGCCGGCATCCCGCTGCTCGCCGCCGACCGCACCGACGCCGACCCGGTGATCGTGGCCGGCGGGCACGCCGCGTTCAACCCGGAGCCGATCGCCGACTTCGTCGACGCCGCGGTGCTCGGCGACGGCGAGGAGGCGGTGCTGGAGATCACCGCCATCGTCCGGGAGTGGAAGGCGGAGGGCTCCCCGGGCGGCCGGGACGAGCTGCTGCTGCGGCTGGCCCGCACCGAGAGCGTCTACGTGCCGCGCTTCTACGACGTCGACTACCTGCCGGACGGCCGGATCCAGCGGGTCGTGCCGAACCGCCCGGACGTGCCGTTCCGCGTGCACAAGCGCACGACGATGGACCTGGACGCCTGGCCGTACCCGAAGAAGCCCCTGGTCCCGCTCGCCGAGACCGTGCACGAGCGGTACGCGGTGGAGATCTTCCGCGGTTGCACCCGGGGCTGCCGGTTCTGCCAGGCCGGCATGATCACCCGACCGGTGCGGGAGCGCTCGATCACCACCGTCGGCCAGATGGTCAAGGAGGGGCTGGAGTTCTCCGGCTTCCACGAGGTGGGCCTGCTGTCGCTGTCGTCGGCCGACCACTCGGAGATCGGCGACATGTGCTCCGGCCTGGCCGAGCAGTACGCCGGCACCAACGTCTCGCTGTCGCTGCCCTCGACCCGGGTGGACGCGTTCAACATCGACCTGGCCCAGGAGCTGTCCCGCAACGGGCGGCGGACCGGTCTGACGTTCGCCCCGGAGGGCGGGTCGGAGCGGATCCGCAAGGTGATCAACAAGATGGTGTCGAAGGAAGACCTCATCCGCACCGTGGTCACCGCGTACTCCAACGGCTGGCGCCAGGTGAAGCTCTACTTCATGTGCGGCCTGCCCACCGAGACCGACGAGGACGTCCTGGAGATCGCCGACATGGCGCACGAGGTGATCCGGGCCGGCCGCGCGGCCACCGGATCCAAGGACATCCGCTGCACGGTCTCCATCGGCGGGTTCGTGCCGAAGCCGCACACCCCGTTCCAGTGGGCCTCGATGGAGCGGCCGGAGGTCATCGACGGCCGGCTCAAGCTGCTCAAGCAGGCGATCAACAGCGACCGGTCGCTGGGCCGGGCGATCGGCTTCCGCTACCACGACGGCGAGCCGTCGCTGATCGAGGGCCTGCTGTCCCGGGGTGACCGCCGGGTCGGCGCGGTGATCCGCAAGGTCTGGGAGAACGGCGGCCGGTTCGACGGCTGGAGCGAGCACTTCTCGTACCAGCGCTGGGTCGACGCCGCCGCCGAGGTGCTGCCGGCGTACGGGGTGGACCTCGACTGGTACACCACCCGGGAGCGCGAGGAGCTGGAGGTCCTGCCCTGGGACCACCTCGACTCCGGCCTGGACAAGGACTGGCTCTGGCAGGACTGGCAGGACTCGCTGTCGGAGTACGAGCAGGACGACTGCCGCTGGACGCCCTGCTTCGACTGCGGCGTCTGCCCGTCCATGGACACCGAGATCCAGATCGGCCCGACCGGCCGCAAGCTGCTGCCACTCACCCCGGTCAACGGTCTCAAGCTGCCCGCCACCGCCCAGGGCTGAGGCCGCCGGCACCCGACCGGAGCGCGGGCACCCCACCGGGTGCCCGCGCTCCGTCGTCTCTGCCGGTGGCCACCGCGCGACGCGGGGTGGGGGTGCCCCGACTGGTCCATCCTCGATACGCTGCGTCCGTAGTGGACCGGCCGGGGCCGGCAGCGGGGAGGACAGGCAGCATGGGCATCAATCCGCCGGACACCGGCGATCTGCACGTCAGCGTCGAGGACCTGGATGCGGCGGCCGAATACATCGAGCGCCTCAAGCAGTACGTCGAGGACACCATCTCCTGGGAGATGGAGCGCATCAAGCTGAACATGCAGGGCGACAGCAACAGCCCGCAGATCGTGGCCAACGGCACCCCGTTCGGCGCCTTCAGCGACGCCCGCCTGCAGTGGCAGGCGCTGGAACGCTCCACGGCCAACATGGAGAGCCACCTCAAGGGCCTCTCCGCGAAGCTGGCCGGTCTGAAGAAGGGCACCGAGGAGATCGCCAAGGCGTTCCGCGACGCCGAGGAGCGCAACGCCGCCAACGGCAAGGACATCGAACGGCTGCTGGAGTCGGCGGCGGAGCCGCCGGCCGCGGCAGAGCCGCCCACCTACCCGTACCCGGCCTGAGAGAGAGGAGACGGTCATGGCTGGAGCCACCTGGGAACGCTGTGTCCGCGAGGTGACGCTGTCAGCGGATCCGTACACCGTCGGCCTGGTCGGCTCGGGGTGGAGCAACCTCTCCACCGCTCTCGGCCACCTGCGCGACTCCCTCGCCGGCCGGTCGTTCGTCGGCCCGATCGCGGCCGGCCAGGAGCGCCCGCACACCGGCGGCCTGCCCGGGATGCTCGCCGGCTGGAAGGGCAGCGGCGGCGACGCGTACCGCGAGCACCTGTCCGAGATCGGCAAGGACATCGAGGATCTGATCACGCACGCCAGCAACGTCAGCGGGGCGCTGTCGCGGATCGAGAGTGACATCCGCAAGACGGTGGCCAGCATCCCGATCCCGCTGATGGACAACTTCGGCTGGAACGAGTGGAGCCTGCCCGGCGGCACCGAGCTGGACGACGCGCGCGACGGTGAGAGCCAGTCCGGCTTCCTCGCCGCCCTGCGCAGCGACTTCCAGGCGAACCAGGCGCTGTACGCCGACGGCGCGTTCCGCGACAAGGCCGACGACCTCGAAGCCACCATGAAGATCGACGGCAACGCCAACGACCAGAAGCGTGGCGGCTGGTGGGACACCAAGTCGCACCTCGACAACTGGTACAACGACAACCAGAAGGCGGCCAACGCGGCGATGTCGCCGCTTCCCGCCGCGGTGGATGCCGAGCGTCCCAAGCTGGCCGTACCCCGTCCCACCCGGGAAGAGCTGGACGACGGCTACCGGGGGGACCCGCGGGTCCCCCCGACGGGTGTGCCCGGCGGTGGCCTGCCGGGTGGCGGCGGGATGCCGGGCGGCGGGATGCCCGGAGGCGGCGGTGGCGGCCCGATGCCGTCGATCGGCAGCACCGGCATCGGTGGCGGCACGCCCGGTGGTGGTTCGTACACGCCGCCCCCCGGTGGGCCCGGCAGCGGCGTCCCCGGCGGCGGTTCCTACACCCCGCCGACCATCGGCGGGCCCCCCGAGCTCGGTGGTGCCCCGGGCTCGGGCACCCCGGAGTACGGCAGCGGCCTGGCGGGCGCGGGCGGGCCCGGCACGGTCACCGCGGGCGGACCGGCCACGCTCGGTCTCGGCGGGGGCGGACTGAGCGCTGGTGGCGGCGGCTTCGGTGGCGGTGGCGGCGGCGCCGGTCTGGGTTCGGCCGGTGGGATCGGCGGCGGTGGGATCGGTGCGGCCGGCGGCCTGGCCATGGGCGGCCTGCCCGGCATGGTCGGTGGCGGTAACGGCAAGGTTCCGCCGCTGACCAGCGCGGCCAGCGCGCTGAAGGCCGCGGCCGGAGCGGGGCCGGGCGGCGCGGCCGGTACGCGTGGCGGGATGGCCGGCGCCGGGATGATGGGCGGCGGAATGATGGGCGGTCACGGCGGCGCCGGGCACGGGGGTGACGCGGCAGGGCACTCGTCGTGGTTGACTGAGGACGACGATCCGTGGGGTGCCGGTGACGGTGCGTCCCCGGGCATCCTGCGATGAGGACGGACGGATGAAGGTGCACGTCGGCGCGCTTCGGCCGGTGGCGGCCGGTCTGCTTGCCGGACTGATGCTGCTGGGCGCCGTCCAGCCGGCGGTCGCCGCTCCGCGCCGTGCCGAGCAGTGGTATCTGGACGAGCTGCGGATCGACAGGGCACATCAGATCTCCACCGGGCGGGGCGTCGTCGTCGGCGTGCTGGACACCGGTGTCGACGCCGGGCACCCCGACATGCGGGGTCAGCTCCTGGCCGGGGGCAGCACCCGCGGCTCGGGCGACGGCCGGAGCGACCCGGACGGCCACGGCACCCACATGGCCGGGATCATCGCGGCCAACGGCGCCGGGGTGGTCGGCATCGCGCCCGACGCCCGGATCCTGCCCATCCGCAAGCCCGTCGGCGCGGCGGCCACCCCGGACGACTCCGCGACCGGCATCCGGATGGCAGTCGACGGCGGGGCGAAGGTGCTCAACCTGTCGTACGGCGGTGGTGGGGCCGTGGACGAGGGCGAGGCGGCCGCGATCCGGTACGCGCTGGAGCGCGACGTGGTCGTGGTGGCCGCCGCCGGCAACATCCGGCAGTCCGGCCCGGACGTCGCCTCACCCGCAAACATTCCCGGCGTGATCGCGGTGACCGGCACGGTCCGGGGTGGAGGCTTCTGGTCCGGATCGGCCCAGGGCCCGGAGGCGGTGATCGCCGCACCCGGCGACGAGGTCTACAACATCGGCCCGGACCGGGGCTACGGCTGGGGGGACGGCACCTCCGACGCCGCCGCCATCGTCTCCGGCGTCGCGGCGCTGATCCGGTCGAAGCACCGCGACCTCTCCGCGCCCGACGTGATCAACCGGATCATCCGCACCGCTCGGGACGCCGGCCCTCCCGGCCGGGATCCCCGGTTCGGCTTCGGCCGGATCGACCCGGTCGCGGCACTCACCGCCGACGTGCCGTCGGTGTCGGCGAACCCACTGCTCGGGGACGCCGCGCCGAGCGCGTCCGCGCCACCGGCCGCCGCCGAGGACGACAACTTCGACGTGACGAAGTACGGCGACCGGGGCGGCCCCACCGACCAGCAGGTGATGGTGATCGGCATCGGCATCGCCGTGGCGCTCGTCGTGCTGCTGGCGCTCGTGGTGTTCCTGATCTGGAACCGCCGCCGTCACCGGCGCGAACTGGCCCGGGCCGGCTCGATCCCGGACGAGGAACTGGACCGGATGAACGGGCAGGGCCCGCCGGTGCCCGCCGGTCACGTGACCGCCCAGCCGCCCGGCTACGGCCCGCCCGGCGCCTACCCGCAGCCGGGCGGACACCCCCAGCCCGGTGCGTACCCGCCGCCCGGCGCGGGCACCTACCCGCCCCACGGTCAGGCCCACCACACTCCACCCGGCCGGAGCCCGTACGCCCCACCCGGTGACGACGACCGTTCCTGACCCACCGCGGGTACGGATCCCGCACACCACCCCTCACCGCCCCCGGAGAGCCGCCCCCGCACGCCCGCGCCCGGACGCCCGGCCGGGCCCCTGAGCTCGTCGATCATGAAGTTGACGGCGCAATCGGAGATCGACTCCGCCGCTAACTTCATGATCGACGAGGCGGGGTCCAGGGCGGGGTGGGGTGGGCTGGGGCGAGGGTGGGGCGAGTTTGGGTGGGTTTGGGGTGGGTGGGGTGGCCCCGGGTGTGGGGCGCGGTGAGCGCTGCGTCAGGATGAGACCGATACGCAGGCACAGCCGAGGAGCTCACGATCGCCAGAAAGCCTCAACCCGAGGGCGGCCAGGCCCCCGTCGTCCAGCGGGTCCGTATCCGGTACGCCAAGCGTGGGCCGCTGCGGTTCACCTCGCACCGGGACTTCGCCCGGGCCTTCGAGCGCGCGCTGCGCCGGGCCGGCGTGCCGATCGCCTTCTCCCAGGGCTTCACCCCACATCCGAAGATCTCGTACGCCTCGGCCGCCCCGACGGGCGTGGCGAGTGAGGCCGAATACCTGGAGATCGGGCTCCGTGAGCCCGTCGACCCGGCGCGGCTGCGCGAGGCCCTCGACGCCGCGCTCTCGCCCGGCCTCGACGTACTCGACGCGGTGGAGGCCACCGGCGGCAGCCTGGCCGACCGGATCGAGGCGTCGTACTGGCGTATCGAGCTGCCCGAGGTCGACCCGAAGGTGCTGGCGGAGGCCGTGGCGGCCTTCACCGCCGCCGAGGAGATCCAGGTCGAGCGGATGACCAAGCAGGGGCGGCGTACGTTCGACGCCCGTGCGGCAGTGGCGTCGATCGATGTCGTGGCTCCGGCTGAGACGCCTTCCGGGGCGGCGGCCGTACCGTGTGCGATACTCGAACTGGTCGTGCGGCAGGTCACCCCGTCCGTTCGGCCCGATGACGTCCTGTCCGGCCTCCGCGCGGTGGCCGCCCTGGAGCCGCCGGTCACCCCGAAGGTGATCCGGCTGGCGCAGGGCACGTTGACCGCGCAGGGCGAGATCGTCGATCCGTTGGACGCGGATCGCGACGGGGCAACCATCGGAGAGCGCTGACCGTCGGTCAACGCTCTGGCAGGCAGACTTCGGCGGTCGCGCGTCTGCGCGCCCGGCGGAAACACCTTTGCGGCAACCCTGCGTGGCAGCGCTCACCCGCGCCCGGGGCGGCCAGAACTGGAGAACGTCCATGCTCGAGAACGAGCCCGAGGGCGGCGAACGGACCGGCGCGCAGCCGGCCGGGACGACCGCCGACAGTGCCACCACCGCCTCCGGCGGCGCCGCGAGCGCGGCCTCCGCCGGTGCCGAGGGTGCCGCCTCCGGCAGCGCCGACGGCGCTGTCGCGGAGGGCGTGGCCGAGACCAAGCCGCCGGCCCGCAAGCGGGCCAGCCGCCGCAAGGCCGCCCCGTTGAACCAGCCGGAGCAGACCGACGCGCCGGTCGAGGCGTCCACGACGGTGACCGGCAGCGGCGAGTCGCCGCAGGCCGAGGTGTTCGCGCCGGTGGCCGGCGAGTTGGACACCGCGCCGAAGACCACCCGGCGGCGTCGTAAGGCGACACCGGCGAAGGCGGTCGAGGAGCCGGTGGCCGCAGCCGGGGTGGAGGCCGCCTCGGAGGAGGTCGTGCCGCCGGTCAAGGTGACCCGGACCCGCCGTCGCAAGGCCCCGCCGCCGGCCGCCGAGACCGTGGCGCCGGACGAGACCGCCGCTGGGCAGGCGCCCGCGGACGCGGTGATCGACGGGCCGGTCTCCGCGCCCGGTGGCGACCTGATCGCCGAGGGACGCGCCGACATCGACGGCGGCGAGGCCGGCGTCGACCGGCCCGCCACGGGCGAGGCCGTCGGCGGGGAGGCCGCCGCGGCTGCCGGGCAGCCCACCACCGGCCGGCGCACCACCCGCAGCCGCAAGGCGAGCACCCGCGGTACGGCGAGCACCGAGGGCACGGCGAGCACGGCCGCCATCAGCGGCACGGCCGCCATCGGCGAGCCCGTCGAGGACGAGGACGCCGAGGGCGAGACCACGAGCGCCGCGTCGACGCGTACCCAGGAGGTCGACCTGGCTCGCGGCGGCGGCCCGGCGGACGCGACGGGCGTGGTGTCGACGGGCGCCGCGGTACCGCGTGCGGACGAGGAGCCGGCGGAGACGCCGCCTGCCACCGGCCGCCGGCGTCGTGCCGCGCTCTCCGCGCCGACCGTCCTGTTCATGGCGCCGCAGCCCGACGAGGCGCCGGCCGTCCAGGTGACCTACCCGGCCGCTGAGGAGCCGATCGAGGAAGCGGTCGAGACCACCCGGCGCCGCCGTCGTGGCCGCCGTGAGGTCGAGCCGGTCGAGGCCGAGGTCGAGCCGGAGGCCGTCGAGGAGGAGCCGGTCACCGAGGCCGAGGAGTCCGCCGAGGCGGACGAGGCGGACGAGGACGACGAGACGGCCGCCGCCCGGCGTCGCCGCCGCCGGGGCCGCCGTGGTCGCGGCCGGGGCAAGGGCGGCGCGGACGAGGCCGACGACGAGGATGTCGACGAGTCCGGCGCGGCCGAGACCGCCGAGGGTGAGGCCGAGGAGCCCGCGGAGGACGAGGAGGCCGAGGGCGAGGGGATGACCCGTCGCCGTCGCCGTCGCCGCCGCCGGGGCGCCGGGGAGGCGGACACCGCCGCCGAGGACGGCGTACCGACCGTGGTCAAGATCCGCGAGCCGCGCAAGCCGGTCGACGAGGTGCAGGGTGTCTCCGGCTCGACCCGGCTGGAGGCCAAGCGGCAGCGCCGCCGGGACGGCCGCGAGCAGCGGCGTACGCGGCCGCCGATCCTGAGCGAGTCGGAGTTCCTGGCCCGCCGCGAGGCGGTGGACCGGGTGATGGTGGTCCGCCAGCGCGGTGACCGTACCCAGATCGCCGTGCTCGAGGACGGCGTGCTGGTCGAGCACTACGTCACGCGCAACTCGTCCGGCACCATGGCCGGCAACGTCTACCTGGGCAAGGTCCAGAACGTCCTGCCGAGCATGGAGGCGGCCTTCGTCGACATCGGGCGCGGACGCAACGCGGTCCTGTACGCCGGTGAGGTCAACTGGGACGCCACCGGCCTGGAGGGCCGGGCCCGCTCGATCGAGCAGGCGCTGCGCTCCGGTGACTCGGTGCTGGTGCAGGTCACCAAGGACCCGATCGGGCACAAGGGCGCGCGGCTGACCAGCCACATCGCGCTCTCCGGCCGGCACCTGGTCTACGTGCCGAACGGCAACGCCTCGGGGATCAGCCGCAAGCTGCCCGACACCGAGCGCAAGCGGCTGCGCGACGTGCTGAAGAAGCTGGTGCCGGACGGCGCCGGGGTGATCGTCCGGACCGCGGCCGAGGGCGCCAGCGAGGACGAGCTGGCCCGTGACGTCAAGCGGCTGCAGGCGCAGTGGGAGGACATCCAGGCCAAGGCGACCGAGGGTGGCGCGCCGGTGCTGCTCTACGAGGAGCCGGACCTGGTCATCCGCGTGGTCCGGGATCTCTTCAACGAGGACTTCCGCGAGCTGGTCATCGAGGGCGAGTCCGCGTACGGCATGGTCGAGTCGTACCTGTCGCACGTCTCCCCGGACCTGGTGGAGCGGCTGCGCCGGCACGCCGGGGTGGTGGACGTGTTCGCCGAGTACCGGATCGACGAGCAGATCCTCAAGGGGCTGGACCGGAAGGTCTTCCTCCCCTCCGGCGGCTCGCTGGTGATCGACCGCACCGAGGCGATGACTGTCATCGACGTCAACACCGGCAAGTACACCGGCTCCGGGGGCAACCTGGAGGAGACGGTCACCCGCAACAACCTGGAGGCGGCCGAGGAGATCGTGCGCCAGCTGCGGCTGCGCGACATCGGCGGCATCGTGGTGATCGACTTCATCGACATGGTGCTGGAGTCGAACCGGGAACTGGTGCTGCGCCGGCTCACCGAGTGCCTCGGCCGGGACCGCACCAAGCACCAGGTCACCGAGATCACCTCGCTCGGCCTGGTGCAGATGACCCGCAAGCGCATCGGTGCGGGCCTGCTGGAGGCGTTCAGCGAGACCTGCGAGTGCTGCAAGGGCCGGGGCGTGATCATTCACACGGAGCCGGTGCCGGAGAAGCCGCGCGGCGGTGCGGGGGAGAAGGTCAAGGCGGTCGCCTCGGCGGTCGCCGCGCCGGCCGAGGAGAAGGGCCGCCGCCGGGGTCGCAAGACCGCCGCGGCGGAGGCCGCGCCGGAACAGCCTGCCGCGTCGCCGCAGGCCGCCGACGAGGCACCGGCCGTCCCGGCCGCCCCGGAGCGGACCGTCGCCCCGGAGCGGACCGTCGCCGAGGTGGTCGAGAACGACGACGACTACTACGACACCCAGGGCTACGACCTGTCCCGGTTCGAGACGGACACGCCCGCCGCCTCGGCGGTCGCGGACAGCCAGGAGGGCGACTCGGCCCGGCTGGCCGCCGCCGACGACCCGGACGCGATCGGTGACGGCGACAACGACGACGACAGCGGCGCCCCGCGCCGGCGGGCGCGGCGCGGCGGTGCCCGGCGGCGTACCCGGCCGTGAGGCGCTGATCTGCTCGAACAGAACCCCCGAATCCGCGCCCTATGGGCGGATTCGGGGGTTCTGTCGTGTCCGTCGGTCGGCCGTGAGGACGCGGACCGCGGGCCCGGTTTGGGGGGCGGGCCGGGTATGCCGTACGCTTGCCTGCGGCGCACTTTGGTGTGCTGAGTTCCCGCGTGCCCGCGCTGCCGGTGTCACGGCTCCCGGCGAGACGCCGTGGGAACGACCGTGAACGGTGTGACAGCCGACAGCGGTGGAATAGACGCCAGTAGCCTCAACGACAGGGAGTCCGCCTCCGATGTACGCGATCGTCAAGACCGGCGGCAAGCAGTACAAGGTCGCCGAGGGCGACGTGATCGAGGTCGAGAAGCTCGCCGGTGCCCCCGGCGACGCGGTGAAGCTCACCGCGGTGCTCCTCGTCGACGGTGACGACCTGGTGACCGACGCGGCGAAGCTCGCCAAGGTCGCGGTGTCCGGCGAGATCGCCGCGCACACCAAGGGCCCGAAGATCCGGATCCACAAGTTCAAGAACAAGACCGGCTACCACAAGCGCCAGGGTCACCGCCAGCCGCTGACCCAGGTCAAGGTGACCGGCATCTCCAGCGGGAAGTAGGTCGTCCTCCAATGGCTCACAAAAAGGGTGCGTCCAGCTCGCGTAACGGCCGTGACTCCGCGGCCCAGCGGCTCGGCGTGAAGCGCTTCGGTGGTCAGGTCGTCAGCGCGGGTGAGATCCTCATCCGTCAGCGTGGCACCAAGTTCCACCCCGGTGACCTGGTCGGCCGTGGCGGCGACGACACGCTGTTCGCGCTGGCCGCCGGTTCGGTGCAGTTCGGCACCAAGCGCGGTCGCAAGACCGTCAGCATCGTGCCGCAGCAGTAGTTCTCAAAGCGTTGCGGGCCGCGGACCTCGAGTCCCGGCCCGCTTCGCTTTTCCCCGTGCGGGGCGGACCCCGCTGGAAGGATTGGCGTCGTGACGACGTTCGTTGACCGGGTCGTCCTGCACATGCAGGCCGGCGACGGCGGGCACGGCTGTGTCTCGATCCACCGGGAGAAGTTCAAGCCGTTCGGTGGGCCCGACGGCGGTAACGGCGGCCACGGCGGCAGCGTGTCGCTGGTGGTCGACCCGCAGGTCACCACGCTGCTCGACTTCCACTTCCGGCCGCACCTGAAGGCCGAGAACGGCAAGGGCGGCGCCGGCTCGAACCGGGACGGCGCCAACGGCCGCGACCTGCTCATCAAGGTGCCGAACGGCACAGTTGTGCAGAGCCTCGACGGCGAGGTGCTGGCCGACCTGGTCGGCGTCGGCACCACGTTCGAGGCGGCCCGGGGTGGACGGGGCGGGCGCGGCAACGCCTCGCTGGCCAACGCCCGCCGCAAGGCGCCCGGCTTCGCCGAGCTGGGTGAGCCCGGCGACCGGCTGGACGTCGTGCTGGAGCTCAAGAGCGTCGCCGACGTGGGCCTGGTCGGCTTTCCGTCCGCCGGCAAGTCGTCGCTGATCTCGGTGATCTCGGCGGCCAAGCCGAAGATCGCCGACTACCCGTTCACCACGCTGGTGCCGAACCTGGGCGTGGTCCGGGTGGACAACCACACCTTCACCGTCGCCGACGTGCCCGGCCTGATCCCCGGCGCGGCCAGCGGCAAGGGCCTGGGCCTGGAGTTCCTCCGCCACGTCGAGCGCTGTGCCGTGCTGGTGCACGTGATCGACACCGCGACGCTGGAGCCCGGCCGCGACCCGCTCGCCGACATCGACGCCATCGAGTCCGAGCTGTCCCAGTACGGCGGGCTCGCCGACCGGCCCCGGCTGGTCGCGCTCAACAAGGTCGACGTGCCGGACGGCAAGGACCTCGCCGACATCGTCCGCCCCGACCTGGAGGCGCGCGGGCTGCGCGTGTTCGACGTCTCCACCGCCACCCGGGAGGGCCTGCGCGAGCTGACGTACGCGATGGCGGAGCTGGTCGACCAGGGCCGCCGCGCCGCCCCGCCGGCCGAGCCGACCCGGATCGTGATCCGCCCGAAGGCGGTCGACGACGCCGGCTTCACCATCGAGGCCGAGGACGACGGCTCGTACACGGTGCGCGGCAGCCGCCCGGAGCGCTGGGTGAAGCAGACCAACTTCGACAACGACGAGGCGGTGGGTTACCTGGCCGACCGGCTGGCCCGCCTCGGCGTCGAGGAGAAGCTCGCCAAGGCCGGCGCCCAGGCCGGCGACCTGGTGCGCATCGGCGACCGGGAGTTCGACTGGCAGCCGACGCTCTACGCCGGTGTCGACTTCGTACCCGGTAACCGGGGCACCGACGTCCGGCTGGAGGAGAAGTCGAACCGTCCGTCGGCGTCCGACCGGCTGGCGGCCCGCAAGGCCCGCCGGGTCCGGCCGGAGGACGAGATCGAGGCCGCGTCCGCCGCGGAAGCGGACGCCGAGTAGCCGTTTGCGGGTCGGTGGCGGGAAACCTGCGCGAAATCCGGCCGATCTAGCGTACGGACATGTTGATCGAGTCCCGTCCCGTCACCGATCCGGAGATCGCCGCGCTCGTCGTCGCCCAGCAGCGTGAGCTGCGCGACGCGGACGGCGGCCTGGACGGGCAGGTCACAGTCGTGCACACCGACATCCACTACCTGGCCGCTGTCGTCGGCGGCCGGGCGGTCGGCTGCGGCGGACTCCAGGCGCTCGACGCCGGCACCGGCGAGCTGAAGCGGATGTACGTGCGGCCGGCGTACCGGGGGCGGGGCATCGCCCGGCAGCTGCTCGTGGCGCTGGAGGAACTGGCGTTCCGGCAGGGTCACCGCACGGTGTGCCTGGAGACGGGCACCTACCTGCCGGCCGCGATCGGGCTCTACCGGTCCAGTGGTTACGAGCCGATCCCGGTCTACGGCGAGTACGTGGACAACCCGTACAGCGTCTGCTTCGCCAAGCGGCTGCCGGTCGCGGCCTGACGCTCAGGCGCTGGTCTGCGCGTGCGGCGCGGTGACCGGCTTGGACTCCGGGCTGGCGTGCTGGCGCAGCACGATGCTGAGCAGGATCAGCACGCCGACGGCGAGGAACTCGCTCTGCCAGTTCTGCATGGACTGGAACCAGAAGTCGCTGGTGCCGAGGAACTGCCAGGCGCTGATCGGGGCGGCGCCACTCTCCAGCGCCTGCTCCCGGTTGTAGGTGGCCACGCCGCCGAACAGGTGCCCCAGGAACGCGCCCCCGAAGATCATCAGGAGTGCGATGGCGAGGCTGTTGCGGTAGACCACGAGCGGCAGCCCGCCCACGCGTACCGGCCACGGCGCGTGCGGGCCGGCGTGGTCGCGGTTGTCCTCCGGCCGGTCCGTCTGGTCCACCGGCTTCGACTCGGCCGAGCCCTTCTGCACCAGGTACGCGGTGAGCAGCACGTAGCCGCCCATCTGGAGGAACTCCGACTCCCAGTTCTCGAACACCGCCTCGGCGAAGTGCCCGGTGCCCAGATAGGCCCACCAGCTCAGCGGCTCGGCGCCGTACCGGCTCAGTTCCTCGTTGTGCACCTGCCAGCCGAACACGCTCTGCAGCAGCAGGAAGACGAGGAACGCGCCGAGCATGGCCACCGAGAGCATGTTGTCGCGCAACCACCGTGGCATCGCCCGAACCTCCTCGTCGCTGCCCTCCTGCCCCCGGCGGTACCCGGGCAAACGCCGGCCCGGCGTGTCGCGCCTGGTCAGGGGCGGTCGAACGGGGCCTCGACCGGGCTGCCGGTGCCGAGATTGTCGTTGAGCAGCAGGCCGGCGGCGAGCATGCCGAAGCCGAGGAACAGGTGCAGCCAGTTGTCGGCGTCGTTCACCGGCACGAAGTTCGCGGCGGTGTCCCTGTCGACGGCGAAGCCGTACAGCCACAGCACCAGGTAGAGCGTGCCGCCACCGGCCAGGAACACCCGTGCCCCGGCCAGCCGCCGGGCCATCACCAGCCCGACCAGCCCGAACAGCAGGTGCAGCAGGTTGTGCAGCACCGACACCTGGAACACCCCGAGCAGCTTCGCCCCGGAGTGGTGCCCGGCGAACGTCAACTCGCCGTAGTGGGTGGTGATGCCGGGCACGAAGCCGAGCACGCCGATGAGCGCGAAGAGGGCCGCCGCCGCGAGGGCGACCTTCTGCACCGCAGGCCGGGCGGGCGCGTGTTCGCGCAGGTCACGTGCCATCCCTGTCACCCCCGTGGGACGCGTCGCCGCCCGGGTGGGCAGGCATCCCATTCTCTGACCGGGGCGGGCCGGTCCCGCAGAGAATTCACGAATCAGGCATGGAGTCGTCGACCTGGGGTAGGGCGATTGTCACGCGGAAACGATCCGCGTACCCCCCGAAGACAACCGCTGGGAAACACACGAGCGGAAGGGACACCATGACTCAGGATCTTTCCCCCAGTTCGGCCACGTACCAGTCGACGAACGGTGGTGGCGGCGTACGTGATCAGGCCCGCCAGGTCGGCTCCGACGCCGCGAACGCGGGCGGCGCTGTCGCGCAGACCGCCAAGGAGCAGGGCCGGGAGGTGGTGGGCGAGGCCAAGCGGCAGGCCCGCGACCTCTACGGCGAGACCCGCAGCCAGGTCACCGCCCAGGCCGGCCAGCAGCAGCAGCGCGCCGCCAGCGGGCTGCGCTCGCTCGCCGACGAGATGCGCACCATGGCGCAGCAGGGCGGCGGCTCCGGGCCGGTCACCGAGCTGGCCCACCAGGCGGCCGAGCGGGTGCACGGCGTGGCCGGCTGGCTGGAGCAGCGCGAGCCGGGCGACCTGCTCAACGAGGTGAAGAGCTACGCCCGCCGCAACCCGGGCACGTTCCTCGTCGGCGCGGCGCTGCTCGGCGTGGTCGCCGGGCGGCTCACCCGCAACATCGCCGCGATCGGCGACGACAGCACGGCGCGGCCGGCGTACGACCCGGACCGCACCGCCGTCATCCCGACCGCGCGCGAGGTGCCGGGCCAGGTGCCGCCGGGCGGCTACCTCGACCCGACGCCGGGCAGCTACGCCGAGCCGGACCCGGGCTACTCCGCGCCGGGCGCGACCTACCCGGCCGGCGGCGCCCCGAACACCTGGGCCGACCCGGCGGGTGGCACCGGTCAGCCGCTGCCGCCGCCGGAGCGCACCGACCCGCTGCCTGGTGTCCCGTCCACCGGTGCTCCCCGCCCGTGACCGGCCGCACCGGCAGAAGGGAGGCGACGGCATGACCGTACCCACGCAGGACCCCGGCTATCAGGCGGCGGGCGCACCGCCCCACGCCGACGAGGTGCGCGGCAGCTCGCTCGGTGACCTGATGCGTCAGGTCACCACCGACCTGTCCACGCTGATGCGCCAGGAGGTCGAGCTCGCCAAGGCCGAGATCCGCCAGGAGGGCAAGAAGGCGGGCAAGGCCGCCGGACTGTTCGGCGGCGCCGGCTTCGGCGGCTACATGGTGGCGCTCTTCGTCTCGATCGCGATCTGGCAGTTCCTCGACAACGTCATGGACTCCGGGCTGGCCGCGCTGATCGTGGCCGTGATCTGGGCCGCTGTCGCGGCGGTCCTGTACTCGATGGGCAAGAAGAACGCCGAGCGGATCCGCGGCCTGAAGCAGACGAACGACAGTGTGCAGCGCATCCCCGACGCGCTCAAGCCGCACCCGGAGGGAGTCACCCGATGAGCACCGATCCCGAGCAGATCCGCCGTGAGATCGAAGCCACTCGCAACAACCTCAGCTCGGACGTGGACGCCCTGGCGTACAAGGTCAGCCCGAGCCGCATCGTCGACGACCGCAAGCAGCGCGTACGCAGCGCGCTGACGAACGTGAAGGACAAGGTGATGGGAACCGCTTCGGACCTCGGCCACAGCACCGGCCACGCCGCCCACTCGGTGGGCGACCACGCCTCCTCGATGGCCTCCACGGTGGGCGACAAGGCGCAGTCCGCCGCCGCCACGGTGAGTGACGCCGCCCACCGGGCGCCGCAGGTGGTGCGGCGCAAGTCCGAGGGCAACCCGATCGCCGCCGGCGTGATCGCCTTCGGCGTCGGCATGCTGGTCTCCTCGCTGATTCCGGCCACCCGCCGCGAGCAGCAGGTCGCCGCGCAGGTCAAGGAGAAGGCCGCCGAGCACGGTGGCGTGGTCAAGGAGAAGCTTGGCGAGGTCGCCGGTGAGCTGAAGGAGGAGCTGCGCGAGCCCGCGCAGCACGCCGCCGAGTCGGTGAAGGCGACCGCGCAGGACGCCGCGTACGCGGTCAAGGACGACGGCCGCGCCGCCGCGCAGGACGTCCGGCACAGCGCCGAGCAGGTGCGGTCCTGAAGTCCGCGCCCTCGGTAAGGAAGGGCCCCTTCTTATCGCCAGGCGATAAGAAGGGGCCCTTCCTTACACCTCGGCGCGCAGCGGCGGGGGCAGTGCCCCGGCCTGCACCCAGAGCACCAGATCGTCGGGGCGGCGCCGCGTCATCCGCCGGCGCAGGGCGCGTGTGGGGTTGGCCGCCGTCCGCAGCCGGGCGCCCGCGTAGGGCACCCCGCCGCGCAGCCGCCGGCCCACCGCCAGCCAGGCGCACAGGCCACGCTCCAGCACCCAGGCGGGCGCGGCGAGGCCGGTGTACGCCGGGAAGACCCGGGCGCCGCCGGCCCGGCGCCGGCCCAGCTCCGCCACCGCGACCGTCGCCAGCCCGGCCCGCAGCAGCAGCCCGGGCCGGCGGGCGGCGATCGCGACCGCCGTCGCCGGCAGCACCGCCAGCGCGGCCAGCAGCCACACCGGCCGGGCCGTCTCGTCGTACGCCTGGCGCACCCGCTGCCCGAGGAAGTGCGCGGCGGAGGGCGGTAGCCGCCGCACGTACAGCCAGGCCGGGGTGGCGGTGCTGCCGCCGTACGCCCGCACGGTCCGGGCCAGCTCCAGGTTTTCGAAGAGCACGTCGGGGTCGTAGCCGCCCATCGCCAGGAACGTGCTCCGCCGCACTCCCAGGGTGCCCGGCCAGTCGCCGCCGAACACGCGGGCCAGCAGCGTCCGGCCGGTGTCCCACCAGGCGTGCCAGGGCAGCGGGTCGAAGTGGTTCTGCGGCCGGACCAGGTCCACCCCGTCCAGCATCTGGTGCACCGCGCACAGGGCGGGCCGGTCGTACCGGACGTCGTCGTCGGCGATCACCACGTGCTCGTGCCGGGCCAGCGCGACGCCGGTGAGCACGCCGAGCGCCTTGCCGTTGCGCCCGCGCAGCGCCGGGTCCGGCGGCACGTGCCGCACGAGCCCGCGCCAGGCGGCGGCGTGCCGGGCGAACAGCTCCGGCGCCGATCCGTCGACCACCACCACGTCGACAGACCGGCTCAGCTCGCGCAGGTACCCGGTCAGCTCGTCCAGGCCGCTGTCGTCGTGGGCGCGCAGCGGCAGGACGTACGCCATCGGAAGCCGGACCGGCGCGGACGCGGCGCCCTCGTCGCGGTACGCGGCGGTCGGTCGGGTCACGTCGCCTCCCTCGTGTCGGGTGACGCGACTTGCCCGGAATGCGGTCGCTGAAACCGTTTCGGGCGTGCTGCGTCGGGTAGCGCAGCCGGATACGGACGGACCGAGTCGGAAGGAGACGTGATGCCCAGCAACGCGACGAGATGGGCGCTGGCCGGCGCCGCCGCCGTGACGGCGCTCGGAGTCACCCGGACGGTGGCGCGGCGGCGGCACCGGCACCAGCCCGACCGGGAGGACGGCTGGTACGTGGTGCACCGGGGGATCACCGTGAACCGGCCGGTCGACGAGGTGATCGGCTTCTGGACCGACCGGGAACGGCTCGACCGAGGGCTGGCCGAGTGGGCCACGCTGGAGCAGCTCGACGCGAACCGGTGGCGCTGCGTGGCGGTCGACCCGGCCGGCGGCGGCACCGAGTGGCGGGCCGAGATCACCGTCGACGGGCCGGGCCGGCTGAGCTGGCGGGTCACCGACGGGCCGGTCGCCCAGCGCGGCCGGGTCGAGCTGGTCGCCGCCCCGCAGGACCGGGGCACCGAGATCCGGGCCGAGCTGCGGTGGCGCTCCGGGCCGATCCGGCGGGCGGTCGGCCTGGCCGGCGGCGACGACCCGGACCTGGGGCTGCGTACCGCGCTGCGCCGGATCAAGTCGCTGATCGAGACCGGGCAGGTGCTGGACACCCGGCACGACCCGTCCGGGCGCAACCCCCGGCAGGAACGGGCGACGGACAAGGTACGCGAGAGGCTGACGGCGGGAGGACGACCGTGAGGGCGCTGTGCTGGGAGGGCGTGGGCAAGCTGGCGGTGCGGGACGTGCCGGAGCCGACCATCAGGTCCGGCGGCGACATCATCGTCAAGGTGCGCGCGAGCAGTGTCTGCGGCTCCGACCTGCACCTGATCAACGGTTACCTGCCGGCCATGCGCGAGGGCGACATCCTCGGCCACGAGTTCATGGGCGAGGTGGTCGAGACCGGCCCGGACGTGCGGCGGATCTCCGTCGGTGACCGGGTGGTGGTCGGATCCGTGGTGGCCTGCGGCTCGTGCTGGTACTGCCGCACCGAGCAGTTCTCGCTCTGCGACAACTCCAACCCGCAGCCGGTCTTCACCGAGAAGCTGTGGGGCCACTCGCCCGCCGGCATCCTCGGCTACTCGCACGCGGCGGGCGGCTACTCCGGCAGCCACGCCGAGTACATCCGGGTGCCGTTCGGCGACGTCGGCGCGTTCACGGTGCCCGACGGGGTGCCGGACGACTCGGTCGTCTTCGCCTCCGACGCGATGCCGACCGGCTGGATGGCCGCCGACTTCTGTGACCTCAAGGGCGGCGAGGTGGTGGCCGTCTGGGGCGCCGGCGGCGTCGGCCAGATGGCCGCCCGGTCCGCGCAGATCCTCGGCGCCGAGCGCGTCGTGGTCATCGACCGGCTGCCGGAACGGCTCGCCACCGCCGCGCAGCGGCTCGGCGTGGAGACGATCAACTACGCCGAGACCGACGTGCTGGAGGCGCTGCGGGAGATGACCGCCGGGCGCGGCCCGGACGCCTGCATCGAGGCCGTCGGCATGGAGTCGCACGACGTCGGCCCGGCGTACGCGTACGACAAGGCCAAGCAGACGGTACGCGCGCAGACCGACCGGCCCACCTCGGTCCGTCAGGCGATCATGGCGGCTCGCAAGGGCGGCACGGTGAGCATCGTCGGCGTGTACGGCGGCCTGGTGGACAAGTTCCCGCTCGGCGCGGCCATGAACAAGGCACTGGTGCTGCGGATGGGGCAGATGCACGCCCAGCGCTACATCCCGATGCTGCTGGACCGGGTCGCGGCCGGCGAGATCGACCCCGGCTACCTGGCGACCCACCCGATGTCGCTGGAACAGGGCGCCCGGGGCTACGAGATCTTCGAGAAGAAGGAGGACGGCTGCCTGCGTAGCGTGCTGCACCCGCAGGCCGCCTGACCGAGTGAGGGGTGCGCCCGTTCAGCGCAGCGGGCGTACCCCGTCGGCCGGGTGTGCCCCGTCGGCCGGGCGTACCCCGTCGAGCACCAGTCCGGCGGGCGGCAACGCCGGCATCGAACCGAGGTCGAGCGCCAGGTCCTGGGGCGGTACGCGGTAGCTCATCGCCCCGGTCAGGTTCGTCACGGCCCGCTTCATCAGCTCGATGGTGATCCACTCACCGGCGCAGCGGTGGCCGGTGAAGTGGTCACCGCCGCCCTGCGGGATCAGGCCGAACGGGTCGTCGCGCCAGCCGGTGAACCGCTCCGGGCGGAACTGCTCCGGCTCGGGCCACACGTCGGGGTGGTGGTTGGTGCCGTACAGGTCGAGCAGCACCCGCCGGCCCTGCGGGAACGTGTACCCCCGCCACTGGAACGAGCGGCGCACCCGGGCCGCGGTGACCGGGAAGAACGGGTAGTAGCGGCGTACCTCCTGCACGAACTGCTCGGTCGCGTCGTCGTCGCCGGACAGCCGGTCCCGCCAGTGCGGGTGGTCGTGCAGCGCCAGCGCGGCGAAGACCACGTACCGGTCCACCGCGACGGTGGGGCGCAGCACGTTCAGCAGCTCCACGGCGGCGATCCGGCGCGGCAGCGGCAGGCCCCGCTCGTCCCGGTGCCCGGCCACGACCGCCAGCGCGCTGCCCTCGGGTGCGGGCACCGCGCCCGCGCGTACCCGCTCGATCAGCTCGCCGGCCCAGCGTTGCGCGTGCCGGCGGCCGAGCCGCCCGCGCCAGTGCCGGGGGCCCAGCGCGGCCGGTGACTCGATCATGGCGTGCATCTCGGCGGTCCGGCGCGGCACGTCGGCCTCGGCCAGCGGCACCCCGGCCCAGGCCCAGACCGTACGGGTCAGGATCCGGCCCACCTCGTCGTAGAGCACCACCGGCCCGCCCCGCGCCCAGACCGGGATCCGGGCCCGCCACTGCTCGTCGAAGACCTCCCCGAGGCGGCGGATCGCGGCCGGCGTCATGATCGACATGAACATCGCCTTGCGGACCCGGTGCGCCTCGCCGTCGAGGCCCTGCACACCACCGACGCCGGTGAGCGTGCGCTGCCCGCGCATCGGCATCGCGCCGCGCCGGACGAACCGCTCCTCGTCGTAGAACAACTCGGCGGCCTCCCGGCCGCGCAGGCAGATCGTCGGCTCCAGCAGCAGCCGGGTCTGGAAGACATCGGTGCCGAGGCGGTCGCAGCGGGCGCCGACGAAGCGGTAGCCCTCACGGAGGAACGCGAGCGTGCTGTCCGGGCTCCGGTCGCTCGGCATGGTGCTCATCTCAGCTGCTCCTGACGCGGTTCGGCGGCCCTGCCTACCTACCCGGGCCGGCGCGGCCGAACCCTCCATTCCAGCAGCTCCGGCCCGTTGAGGGAGGGGCCGGCGACACGGACGCGTGCTGGCCCCTCCCCGGGCGCGGAAAAGCTGGTTGTCTCGGTGTCGCGGACCGGCGGCGACCGGCCCGCCGCCGCCGGCGCGACGTCCGGCGGCGCGGTCACCGGAGACGGGGGAGGACACCGATGCGTGACGACAGGGCGGTACGACGGCACCGCGAGGCGACGGCCCGGCTGCGCGGCGACCGCGGCGGCGGGCCGCTGATCGGCGCGCCCCGGCGCTCCGCGCCCCGCCCGCCGCGCCACTTCACAGTGCACCTGGGCTTCGCCGCCGCCGATCCCGCCGTCGCGCGGGAGCACGCGGTGGCGTACGCCGAAGCCCTCGGCCTGCTCCGCCCGGAGCTGGCGCTCGGCGCGGCGGCGTTGTCCCCGGCGGACGCCTGGCACCGCGCCGAGCGGCTGTTCTGCGACGCCCTCGGCCCCGACGGCGAGGGCTGTGCGGACGTGGCCGGCCACCCCGGCTTCCACCACGCGCCCGGTCCGGGCGGCCTCGGCTGGGGCGACGGTGACTGAGCCGCGCTCAGTCCAGGTCGAACTCGCCGTCCTGGGCGCCCGCGACGAACGCGTCCCACTCGGCCTGGGTGAAGACCAGCACCGGCCCGTCCGGCTCGGCGGAGTTGCGCATACCGATCAGGTCGTCGACGAATGCCACTTCGACCGCTCCCTCGGAGGTGTCGCCCTCAGCCCGCTGCCAAACCGCCCGGGAGAGGTCGAAATCGCCCTTGGGGTGCTGACCCATCGCTGTTCCTCCATCGCCACGCGTAACGAGACGGCCCGAGCGGACCACATCGGGCAGGATAAGCGGATGCCGAGCCTCACCCGTGCAGAGGCGACCGCGCGCCGCGCGTCGATCACCGTCGAGTCCTACGATGTGGACCTCGACCTGACCGGCGACGCCGAGCGGTTCCGCTCCGCCGTCACCATCCGGTTCCGGGCCACCCCCGGCGCCGAGACCTTCGTCGACGTCAAGCCGCGCCGACTCCTCGCCGTCCGCCTCAACGGCAACGACCTCGACCCGGCCCTGCTGGCCGGCGACCGGCTGCCGCTGACCGGCCTGGCCGAGGACAACACGCTCACCGTCGAGGCCGAGATGGCCTACTCCAACACCGGCGAGGGGCTGCACCGTTTCGTCGACCCGGCAGACGGCGAGACCTACCTCTACGCGCTGTCGTTCCTGGACGACGGGCCGCGCGTCTTCGCCGCGTTCGACCAGCCCGACCTGAAGGCCCCTGTGACGCTGACCGTCACCGCGCCGCCGGAGTGGACTGTCGCCGCCAACGGGCCGCTGGCCGACCGGCCCGCACCGGGGCGTTGGGACTTCGCCACCACCGAACCCCTGGCCACCTACTTCGTCTCGCTGATCGCCGGGCCCTGGCACGTGCTGCGCGCCGAGCACGACGGCATCCCGCTCGGCCTCTACTGCCGGCGTTCGCTCGCCGCCCACCTGGACGCCGACGCCGACGAGATCCTCACCGTCACCCGGCAGTGCCTCGACCGCTTCCACCAGCTCTTCGCCGAGCGCTACCCGTTCGGCAAGTACGACCAGGCGTTCGTGCCCGAGTTCAACGCCGGCGCGATGGAGAACCCGGGCCTGGTCACGATCCGCGACGACTACGTCTTCCGCTCCGCCGTCACCGACACCCAGCGGGAGCTGCGCGCCACCACCATCGCCCACGAGATGGCGCACATGTGGTTCGGTGACCTGGTCACCATGAGCTGGTGGGACGACCTGTGGCTCAACGAGTCCTTCGCCGAATACCTCGGCACCCGGGTCACCGCCGAGGCGACCCGGTTCGACCGGGCGTGGACCACGTTCGCGAGCCACCGCAAGGCCTGGGGCTACACCGCCGACCAGCGCCCCTCCACCCACCCGGTGGCGCCGGAGGAGGTGGCAGACGCCGCGCAGGCGCTGCTCAACTTCGACGGCATCTCGTACGCCAAGGGCGCCAGCGTGCTGCGCCAGCTCGTCGCCTGGCTCGGTGACGAGGCGTTCCTGGCCGGGCTGAACGCGCACTTCGCCGCGCACCGGTTCGGCAACGCCACGCTCGCCGACCTGCTGGCCGCCCTGGGCGCGGCGAGCGGCCGCGACCTGGACGGCTGGGCGGAACGCTGGCTGCGCCGCGCGCAGGTGAACACGCTGCGGGTCGACACCGCCGTGGACGCCGACGGCCGGTGGACCGATGTGGCGATCGTGCAGACCGCCCCGGCGAGCCACCCGGTGCTGCGGCCGCACCGCATCGGGGTGGCCCACCACACCGCCGACGGTCCGGCGTACCGGTTCGAGGTCGACCTCGACCCCGACGCCGACGGCGGTCGTACGCCGCTGCCCGAGCTGGTCGGGCGGCCTGCCACCGGGCTCGTGCTGCCGAACGCCGGTGACCTGACGTTCGCCAAGATCCGGCTCGACCCGGCCTCGGCGGACGCGGTGCCGCTGCTGCTGCCGGGGCTCGACGATTCGCTGGCCCGGGCGCTGCTCTGGGCCGAGACGCTGGACGCGGTCACCGACGGGGAACGGCCGGCCGGCGCGCTCGCCGGGCTGATCGCGGCGGCGCTACCCGCCGAGACCGAAGTGACGATCGTCGAGGACGTGCTGCTGCTCAGCCGCCGGCTGATCGACCGCTACCTCGACCCGCTCGCCCGGGACGCGGCGCTGCTGCGGGTGGCGACCGCCTGCGCGGCGCTGCTCGACTCGGCGCCCGCGGGCGGCTCCCTGCAACTGGCGGCGGCGCGGGGCCTGATCGGTGCCACCACCGACACGGCCATGCTGACCGGCTGGCTCGCCGGCAAGGACGTGCCGCCAGGGCTCGCGGTCGACGCCGACCTGCGGTGGGCGGTGCTTCGCCGGCTCGTGGTGCTCGGCGCGGCCGGGGCGCCGGAGATCGACGCCGAGGCCGACGGCGACCGCAGCGCCACCGGCGCCGAGCAGGCCGCCGCGTGCCGGGCCGCGCTGCCCGACGCCGACGCGAAACGGGCCGCCTGGGAGATCGTCACGCGCAGCACCGAGCTGTCGAACCGGCTGGTCGAGGCGACCGCCGAGGGCTTCTGGCAGCCCGAGCAGCCCGAGCTGACCGCCGGGTACGTGGAGCGCTACTTCACCGATATGCCGGCGGCGGCGCGTCTGCGTACCGCCTGGGTGGCCGACGCGGTCACTGTCGCCGCGTACCCCCGTTACGCCGTGTCGCAGCCCACCCGGGAGATGGCCGCGGCGCTGCTGGCCCGCGACGACCTCACGCCCGGTCTGCGGCGGTGGGTGACCGACCTGGACGACGACATGCGCCGGGCGCTCGTGGCGCGGACGGCGGTGGCCGCCGCGTCGGCCTGACCGGGCACGCCGGGCGGGGGGCGCACCCGCCCGGCGTGGCCGACCCCGCCCGGGCCCGTCCGAGACGCGGCCTACGATCGCTGGGTGGAGGAAGACATCCGGCGGATCGGCATCATGGGCGGCACGTTCGACCCGATCCACCACGGGCACCTGGTAGCGGCGAGCGAGGTGGCCGACCGGTTCGGCCTGGACGAGGTCGTCTTCGTGCCGACCGGGCAACCGTGGCAGAAGGCGGAGGAAGCGGTCACCCCGGCCGAGGACCGCTATCTCATGACGGTGATCGCCACCGCCTCCAACCCGCGTTTCCAGGTGAGCCGGGTCGACATCGACCGGGGCGGCCCCACCTACACCGTCGACACGCTGCGCGACCTGCACGCCGAGTACGGCCCGAAGGCCCAGCTGTTCTTCATCACCGGCGCGGACGCCCTGGAGCGCATCCTCTCCTGGAAGGACCTGGACGAGGCGCTCGAACTGGCCCACTTCATCGGCGTGACCCGGCCCGGTTTCGAACTCACCGACAAGCACCTGCCGGCCGACTCGGTGAGCCTGGTGCAGGTGCCGGCGATGGCGATCTCGTCGACCGACTGCCGTGCGCGCGTCGCACGGGGCGAGCCGGTGTGGTACCTGGTGCCCGACGGTGTGGTGCAGTACATCGCGAAACGGCGTCTTTACCAGCGGTGATTCGCCCCGTTCCGTCCCGGTCCATGCCTGAAATCGACCAGAACTGACGAGTCGCCACACCGCCGGGTGTGAGACGCTTGGAGGGTCGCACTGTTGATCGAAGGAGAACGGTGACAGTTTCCGAACGCGCGCACGAGCTGGCGATGGCCGCCGCCCAGGCCGCGGCCGACAAGAAGGCACAGGACATCGTCATCATCGACGTGGGCGACCAGCTCGCGATCACCGACGCGTTCCTGCTGGCCGCCGCTCCGAACGAGCGTCAGGTGCTCGCCATCGTCGACGCCATCGAGGAGCGCCTGCTGGAGCTGCCGGAGAAGGCCAAGCCGGTGCGCCGCGAGGGCGAGCGCGGTGGCCGCTGGGTGCTGCTCGACTACGTCGACATCGTGGTGCACGTCCAGCACACCGAGGAGCGCGAGTTCTACGCGCTGGACCGGCTCTGGAAGGACTGCCCGCAGATCCCGTTCACCGATCGCGACCTGGCCGACTCGGCCGCCGGCACCGCCACCGCCACCGCCACCGCCACCGCCGAATGACCCGCCTGATCATCTGGCGGCACGGCAACACCGACTGGAACGCCGGCAACCGCGTCCAGGGCCAGACCGACGTACCGCTCAACGACCTCGGCCGGGAGCAGGCCCGGGCCGCCGCGCCGGTGCTCGCCGCGCTGCGCCCGGACGCGATCGTCGCCAGCGACCTGCGCCGGGCCGCCGACACCGCCGCCGCGCTGGCGGCGCTGACCGGGCTGCCGGTCCGCTCCGACGCCCGGCTGCGCGAACGGCACTTCGGCCAGTGGCAGGGCCTCACCCTGACCGAGGTGGCCGAGCGGTTCCCCGACGAGTACGCGCGCTGGCGGGCCGGCGACCCGGACCCCGGCGCCGGCATCGAACCCCTGGACGACCTGGGCGCCCGGCTCGGCGCCGGATTCCAGGACGCGGCCGATCTGGCCACCGGCGGCACCGTCGTGGTGACCACGCACGGCGGCGGCGCCCGGCAGGGCGTCGGGCACCTGCTCGGCTGGGACCACGCGGTGCTGCGCAGCCTCGGCTCGCTGGCCAACTGCCACTGGTCCGAGCTGCGCCACGACGACGTCCGGGGCTGGCACCTGCGCGCGCACAACGTCGGCCTGATCACCCAGCCGGCGCTCACCGACGCGTTCTGACACCTCCGGCCCCGGCACGTCACAGCGCCATCGGCTAGCGTGCCGGGCATGCCCGTCGCGGTCGTCACCGACTCCACCGCCTACCTGCCCCCCGACCTGGCCCGCGCCCGCGGCCTCACGGTCGTCCCGCTGACCGTCGTGCTCAACGGCGCGGAAGGGCTGGAGGGCGTCGAGACCTCGCCCGCCGACGCCACCCGCGCGCTGGGCGCGCGGCGGGTCTCGGTGAGCACGTCCCGGCCCGCGCCGGAACAGTTCGCGCAGGTCTACCGCAGGCTGCTCGCCGAGGGCGCCGACGGCGTGGTGTCCGTGCACCTGTCCGCCGAGCTGTCCGGCACGGTCGAGGCCGCCCGGCTGGCCGCCGCCGAGGTCGGCGACGACAAGGTCACCGTGGTCGACAGCCGATCCACAGGCATGGGCCTCGGCTTCCCGGCGCTCGCGGCCGCCGCGGCCGCCGCGCGGGGCGCCGACCTGACCGGGGTACGCGACGCGGCGCTGGACGCCGTCGCCCGGACCACCATCTACTTCTACGTCGACACGCTGGAGTTCCTGCGGCGGGGCGGCCGGATCAACGCGGCCGAGGCACTGCTCGGCACCGCCCTCTCGGTCAAGCCGATCATGCACATGCCGGACGGCGCGATCGTGGTCAAGGACAAGGTCCGTACCGCCAGCCGGGGTGTGGCGCGCCTGGTCGACCTCGCCGTCGAGGCGGCAGACGACGCCGAGGTGGACCTCGCGGTGCACCACCTCGCCGCGCCGCAGCGGGCCGAACATCTGCTGACCGCGCTGACCGAGCGGCTGGGCGACCGCCTGCACGACACGTACGTCACCGAGGCCGGAGCGGTGGTCGCCGCCCACGCCGGGCCGGGGCTGGCATGCGTGGTGATCCACCGCCGCACGCCCTAGGGTGGCCGGATGAGCCCACTGTCGTACGTCGTCACCGGCGGCGGGCGCGGCGTCGGGCGGGCCGTCGTGGAACGGCTCGCCGCCGACGGCGGAACCGTGGTCGTGGTCGAGCGGGACACCAGCGCGCTGGACTGGCTGGCCCGGCATCCGCTCGCCGACCGGCTGCACGCGGTGACCGGCGACGCCGGCGACGAGGCGGTCACCGACCGGGCCGCCGACCGCGCCGAGGCGCACGCGCCGCTGGGCGGCTGGGTCAACAACGCCGCCGTCTTCCGCGACGCCGACCTGCACCGCGCGCCCGCGAGCGAGGTCGTCGACCTGATCGCGCTCAACCTGCGCCCCGCCGTGGCCGGGGCCGGCACCGCCGTACGCCGGTTCCTGGCCGCCCGCACCGGCGGCGCGATCGTCAACGTCTCCTCCCACCAGGCACGCCGGGCGGTGCCCGGTGCGCTGCCGTACGCGACGGCGAAGGCCGCGCTGGAAGGGCTGACCCGGGCGCTGGCAGTCGACTACGGTCCCCGGGGGATCCGCGCCAACGCGGTGGCGCTCGGCTCCGTCCACACCGAACGGCACGCCGCCTACCTGGCCGGACTCGACCCCGGTGGAGGCGGCGCACGTCGACGCGGAGATGGCCCGGCTGCACCCGGTCGGCCGGATCGGCCGCACCGACGAGGTGGCCGAGGTGGTCGCGTTCCTGCTCTCCGAACGCGCCTCGTTCGTCAACGGCGCTACGGTGCCGGTCGACGGTGGACGGGCCGCGCTCGGGCTGGACCCGGAGGCACGGCCGGCGTGACCCGCTGATCTGCCGGGCGCCGTGCCTAGCACGGCCACTGCTTGATCGGGTGCCTGTCCACAGCGCATCGGTCGTCCACAGGTGAGCGTTCACCGGCCGATGCGGGACGAACGATCGCCGTACCGTCCCGAGCCGTGCCAGACGACGAGGAGACGACGGTACGGCGGCGGCTCGCCCGGCTGTTCGGGTTCGCGGACGCCGCTGGTGTTCCGCCGATCCCCGCCGACCGCGTGGGCGGGTCGGGCCGGGCGGAGCGGTCCTCGCGGCGGCCGGGGCTGTCCCCGTCCGGACCCGACCGCGAGCCCGGGCCCGGCCGCGAGCCCGGACCCGAGGAAGCCGGGCCGTTCTTCGAGCCTGGGCCCGGGGAAGCCGGGCCGTTCTTCGAGCCCGGGCCCGAGGAAGCCGGGCGGGTCTTCGAGCCCGGGCCCGAGGCGGCCGGGCCGGTCTTCTTCGCGGCCGGGGCCGGCTCCGGGTCCGCCCCCGGCGGCGCCTGGCCCGATCTCCCTGCTCGGCCCGGGCGTGCGCCGGGCGGGATCGAGCCGGGTTTCGGCCTGCGCCGTGGCTTCCCGGAGCACGACAGCGGGCGGGAGCATCCGTTCGGGACGGAGCCGGCCTCCGGCGATCCGGACGACGACGGAATCCACGACGCCCCGGCGACCGGGCGCGGCCTGTCCCGGCTGCCCGGCCCCGGTGCGTTCGATCCCGGTCGCCGGGGCGTCCGCGCGCTCGCGGCGGTGGCGGCAGTGGTGGTCGTGGCGGCAGCCGTCTGGGCGTGGCGCTCGCGTCCGAGCGCCGAAGCCGTCCAGCCGGTCGCGGCGTCCGCCGAGGCGCCGGTGACCGAAGCGGTTTCCGGGGCACCCGTGCCCGCGGGCTCATCCGGTCAGGTGGTGGTCGCTTTGGCCGGGAAGGTCCGGCGGCCCGGCCTGGTCCGTCTCCCGGCCGGCGCGCGAGTCGCCGACGCGATCGAGGCGGCGGGCGGTGCGTTGCCCGGCGTCGACACCGCCCTGCTCAATCCCGCCCGCAAGGTCACCGACGGGGAGCTGATCCTGGTCGGCGTCACCGCCCCGCCCGGCCAGGCCGCGCCCGGCCCGGCGGCGGGCGGCGGTGGAGCGCCGGGCGGCCCGGCGGCACCGGCCGGACCGGTCAACCTGAACACCGCCACCCTGGCCCAGCTCGACGCGCTGCCGGGCGTCGGTCCGGTGCTCGCCCAGCGGATCCTCGACCACCGGGACCGCAACGGCGGGTTCCGGTCCGTGTCCGACCTGCGCCAGGTCGACGGCATCGGCGACGCCCGGTACGAGCAGCTCAAGGAACTGGTGACGGTGTGAACGGCCGGCGCCAGCCGTCCTCGGACCTGGATCGCCCCAACTTCGCCGGTGCGGGCACCACCGAACGAGCCGGTGCCCGCGTGACGGGTATGGAGCGGGCGCGATCCGGCGCCGCGGCGAGCGGCGAGCGCGGCCGAGGCATTCCCGCGAGCTCCTTCACCGTCGACGGGGAGTCGGCGGGTCGCGACGCTCCCGACCTGCGGCTGGCCGGGCTGGCGGTGGCGGCGTGGCTCGCCGCGCTGGCCGGGCTGCACCTCAGCCTCGGGGTGACGGTGTGGGTGGCCGCCGTCGCCGCCACGCTCGCCCTGCTCGCGGGCCTGCACCTGGGAGGTGTGCTGGGCCGGCCGGGTGTGGCGGCCCGCCGCTACGGCTGGATCGCGGTCGCCGTGCTGCTCGGCGTGCTCTGCGGGGCGGCGGCCACCGGCGCCCGCGTCGTGGTCCGCGACGCCGCTCCGGTCCGCGCGCTCATCGCCGACCGTGCCCAGGTCACCGCCGAGCTGGTGCTGCGCGACGATCCCCGCCCGGTACGCGGTGCGCCCGGGCGGCAACCGATGCTGCTGGTCCGCGTGGATCTGATCCGGCTCACCGGGCCCGACGGCGCGCGCGTCACCGGCCCGGTACGCGCCCTGGTGCTCGCCACCGACCCGGCCTGGCGTCCACTGCTCCCCGGGCAGCGGGTCACCAGCCGGGGACGGCTGTCCGCGCCGCGCGGCGGCGACCTGACCGCCGCCGTGCTCTCCACCACCGGCCCGCCCACGCCGCGCGGCGCGGCGTCGTGGCCGCAACGGGCCGCGGGCGTGCTGCGGACCGGGCTGCAACGGGCCTGCGAGCCGCTACCCGACGCGCCGGGCGGGCTGCTGCCCGGCCTGGTGGTGGGCGACACCAGCCGGCTGCTGCCGGAGGTGGAGGAGGACTTCCGGGCCACCGGGATGACCCACCTCAACGCCGTGTCCGGGTCGAACGTGGCGATCGTCGTCGGGGCGGTGCTGCTGCTGGCCCGCTGGGCCCGCGCCGGCCCGCGTACCGCCGCCGTGCTCTGCGTACTCGCGCTCGTCGGGTTCGTCATCCTGGTGCGGCCGTCGCCGAGCGTGGTGCGCGCCGCCGCGATGGGCGCGATCGGGCTCGCCGCGCTCGCCGCCGGGCGGTCCCGGTCGGCGCTGCCGGCGCTCGCCACCGCTGTCACCGGCCTGATCCTGTACGACCCGGACCTCGCCGGCGACCCGGGCTTCGCGTTGTCGGTGTGTGCCACCGGGGGACTGCTGCTGCTCGCGCCCGGGTGGCGGGACGCGCTGCGGCGCCGGGGCGTACCGGCCGGGCTGGCCGAGGCGCTCGCGGTGCCGGCCGCCGCGCAACTGGCCTGCGGCCCGGTCATCGCCGGGCTGTCCGCGACGGTGAGCCTGGTGGCGGTGCCGGCGAACCTGCTCGCGGTGCCCGCCGTCGCGCCGGCCACCGTGCTCGGGGTGCTGGCGGCGGTGCTGTCACCGCTGTGGCCGGGCGGCGCGGAGTTCCTGGCCTGGCTGGCGAGCTGGCCGGCGCGCTGGCTGGTGGCGGTCGCCGCATACGGGGCGGACCTGCCCGCCGGGAACCTCCCGTGGGCGGGCGGGGTGGCCGGCGCCCTGCTGCTGGCGGCGGTGAGCGTGGCGCTGCTGCTCGGCTTCCGGCGACGCCGGGCGCGGCGGCTGATCGCTGTCGTCGCGGTCGCTGTGGTGCTCGGTGCGGTGCCGATCCGGCTGCTCGCCTCCGGCTGGCCGCCGCGCGGCTGGGTGGTGGTGGCGTGCGCGGTGGGGCAGGGGGACGCCGTGGTGCTGCCGGTCGCCCCCGGCCGGGCCGTCGTGGTCGACGCCGGCCCGGAGCCGTCCGGCGTGGACGCCTGCCTGCGCCGCCTTGGCGTACGCGAGGTGCCGCTGCTGGTGGTCAGTCACTTCCACGTCGACCACGTCGGCGGCGTGGCCGGAGTGTTCCGGGGCCGGCGGGTGGGCGCGGTGGTGGGTCCGTCCTGGTCCGAGCCGCCCTACGGCGCCGCCCAGGTACGCGAGGCGGCCCGCCGGGCCGGTGCGCCGCTCGCCTCGGTGCGGGCGGGCTGGCGGTGGCGGGCGGGTGCGGTGGACCTGGCAGCTGTCGGTCCGCCGTATCCGCTGCGGGGCAGCCGGTCCGATCCGAACAACAACTCGCTGGTGCTGGCCGCCACAGTGGGCGGGGTACGGATCCTGCTCACCGGTGACGCCGAGACCGAGGAGCAGCGGGCGATGCTGGAGACGACGCCGGCCGCCGCGATCCGGGCGGACGTGCTGAAGGTCGCCCACCACGGGTCGGCGTACCAGGCGCCGGAGTTCCTGGCCGCGGTGCGTCCGGCGGTGGCGCTGGTGTGCGTAGGCGTCGACAACGACTACGGGCATCCGAACGCGGGGCTGCTGGACCGGCTGACCCGGGGTGGCGCCCGGGTGCTGCGCACCGACGTCGACGGGGACGTCGCCGCGGTCCGGGCGGGCGACGGTCTCGTGGTGGTGAGGCGCGGCCGCGAGTCCGAACCGTCACGATGAACGGGGATCTTGTGGCGGTAGGCGGTAGATCAAGGCAAATGTCTGGATTTGCGCTGTGTGCGGGCTGTGCCGTCACAGTCCCCGATGAGCGGGCCCGGCAGGGTCGGAGGGCGTGCGAGTATGGGCGACGTGACCCCCGCCGACCTGCCTCCTATTGTGCTCGTCCTCGGCGACGAGGAGCTGCTCGCCACGCGAGCGGTCACCGAAGCCGTCGCCCGGGCCCGCGAGGTCGACCCCGACGTGGACGTGCGGGAATACCAGGCCGGCACGCTCACTGTCGGCGAGATCGCCGAGATGCTCAGCCCGTCGCTGTTCGGCGGTCGCCGGGTGCTCGTGCTCCGCTCCGGCCAGGACGCCCGCAAGGACCTGTCCACCGCGCTGCTGGCGTACGCGAAGAACCCCGACCCGGACGTGCAACTGGTGGTGCTGCACCTGGGCGGGGCCAAGGGCAAGGCGTTCGCCGACGGCCTGCGTGCGGCGGGTGCCACAGTGGTGCCGGCGGTCAAGCTCAAGGGCGACCGGGAGCGGGCCGCCTTCGTGCGGGACGAGATCCGCCGCATCGGCGGCAAGTGCTCGCCCGACGCGGCCGACGCCCTGGTCGCCGCAGTCGGCAACGACATGCGCGAGCTGGCCGCCGCCTGCTCGCAACTGGTCGCCGACACCGACGGGCGCATCGGCGCCGACACGGTCGCCCGGTACTACCGGGGCCGGGCCGAGGTGACCGGCTTCACCGTCGCCGACGCGACGATGGTCGGTGACGTGCCAGGCGCGCTGGAGGCGCTGCGGTGGGCGCTGCACGTCGGCGTCGACCCGGTGCCGATCGCCGACGCGCTGGCCGACGGCGTACGGACCGTGGCCCGGGTCGCCGCCGCCGGCCGGGGTAACGCGTTCCAACTGGCCAAGACGCTCGGCATGCCGGCGTGGAAGATCGAGAAGGCTCAGGTACGCGCCCGGGGCTGGACGCCGGAGGGTCTGGTCGAGGCGATGCGGGTGGCCGCCGAGTGCAACGCGGCGGTGAAGGGCGGCGCCGACGACCGCGCGTACGCGCTGGAGCGGGCCGTGTTCTCGGTGGCCGCGGCCCGGCAGGGCGGCGCCCGGTGACCCGAGCGTGGTCGACGGTGGCCACGGACGAGGAGCGGTACCGACCGCTCTACGCCCGGGTGCTCGGACTGCGCTTCATCAACCCGGGTGGGGTGCTCTGTTTCCTCTTCTTCGAGGGCGCGATGGCGCTGGCCGTCCTGCTCGCGCTCGCGGAGCTGGTGAGCTGGTGGGCGGTGGTGGTGCTGCCGATCGCGGTGGCCGCAATGGTCAAGCTCAACGACGTGGTGGCCGAGGTGGTCGTCCGCACCGCGGCGCAGGTGCCGGAGCAGGAGCGGGACCGCTTCCGCCGGCAGATGGAGCCGGTGATCGGGCGGGCCCGGGTGCCGGCCAGCGCCCGCGCGATGCCGGTCGCCGGCTCCCGGGGCGTCCGCTACCACCACCCGCAACAGTCGACGTTCCACCACCCAGGCGAGCGGTAGCACGCGTCGCCCGTGAGCACGCCGCAGATCTTGGTACGAAACGGCCCCTGTGGGGGCCACCTCGTACCAAGATCTCGCGCTGGTGTGCCGGCGCGATCAGGGGAGGGCGGACGGCCGGAAGCCCCGTGGGCACGATGGCCCCGGGGCTTCCGGTGTGATCTGTAGCGCTGGTCAGGCGGAGAACGAGGCGACGCGCTTGGCGATCGCCGACTTCCGGTTGGCCGCCTGGTTCAAGTGGATGACACCCTTGCTGGCAGCCTTGTCCAGCTTGCGGGTGGCCTCACGCATGAGCACGGTGGCCTTCTCGGTGTCGCCCGCCTCGGCAGCCTCGTGGAACTTCCGGATGGCGGTCTTCAGCGACGACTTGACCGACTTGTTACGCAGCCGGCGCTTCTCGTTCTGCCGGTTGCGCTTGATCTGGGACTTGATGTTCGCCACGCGACAGCCTCGTCTTGATAGCTCGGGTTGGTCTGCTTTCGCGCACGACGAGCATGCGTCATCGCCGCGCGAAAAGCCAGGCTACCAGGTCGGCCCCGGACGAGCCAAAACGCCTCCGCCCGGCCCTTCCGGCACCGCCACCATCCTGCCCTCGCGGCCAGGGATCACGCCAGGCCGGACCGGTTCCCGGGCTGGGCGCGGGAGACGTCCCCGCCCTCCCGGCGAAGCGGTGTGGATCAAGAGGTGGGACGAGCCCAGGACCAGCCCCGCCGCTCGGCCAGCCAGCCGAGCGCCTGCTCCCCGCTCCAGCGCTGGTGGGCGCGCAGGTGCGGGGAGCCGTTCGGCGGCCCGGCCGCGGCGCCGGTCAGGTAGTAGCCGGCCAGCGCGGCGAGCGTCACGTCCAGCGCGTCGCCGGGCGCTCCGGCCGCCGCCGGGTGACCGGCGAACGCGGCGTCCGCGTCCAGGCCGCTGGCGTACGCGGTGAGCAGCAGCCCGGCCAGGTCGAACCAGGCCGGTCCGTGGCAGAGCCAGGGCCAGTCGCACAGCCAGGCCCGTCCCTCGGGGCCGATCAGGAGGTTGTCCACCCGCAGGTCGCCGTGGGCGAGCCCGGGGGCGGCGTCGGCGTACGTGGGCAGGCGCGACTCCAGCGCGACCAGCTCGGCCAGCGGGGCGCCGGCGGCCGGCTCGGGCAGCGGCTCGCGCCCGGCGGTCACCTCGCCCCACCAGAGGATGTCGTCGCGGGCCAGGTCGGCGAGGCGGGGGAGCCGGAGCGCGGCCAGCTCCGCGGGCGGGTCGGCGAGCGCGGCGGCCACTTCGGCGTACGTGGCGAGGGCGGCGTCCAGCTCGGCCGGCGCCCAGGGCAACCGGGGGGTGTGCCCGTCGATCGCGTCGAGCGCGAGCGCGTACCAGCCGGACTCGGTGAGGGCCCAGCGCGGCCGGGGCACCGGCAGCCCGGCCGGGAGCCGGGCCAGGACCGCCGCCTCGTGGGCGTACCAGTCGACCAGGTGCCGTTGCCCGTGCAGCGCCGCCGCCTTGACGAACACGCGCTCCCCGGCGGGGCCGGTCAGCACGGCGGTGAAGCCGCTGGTGAACCCGCCGGCCGCCACCCGTACCGCCGCCGGTGGACCGCCGATCCGGGCGGCCAGCGCGTCGCGCAGCCCGGCCGGCAGGTCGGGCCAGCCGGGCCGGACGGCTGTCGACCCGTACGGAACCGGCGGTAGGGAGATCGCGCGCACCGCACCATGCTGCCGCACCGGCGGCGCGCGTCGGGCCGGTGCGTCGGTGGGCTCTGCCAGACTGCCCACCATGAGGACCGACGAGTTCTGGCAGTTGATCGACGACGCCCGCGCCGGTGCCGGGGGAGAGCCCGACGCGGTGGCCGCCCGGGCGGTCGCGCTGCTGGCCGAGCGCGACCCGGAGGAGATCGTCGGCTACGCCCACCACCAGCGGCGGGTGCTCGCCGCCTCCTACAAGGTCGACCTGTGGGGTGCGGCCTACCTGATCAACGGGGGCGCCTCGGACGACGGCTTCGAGTACTTCCGGGGCTGGCTGATGACGCAGGGGCGGACGGTGTTCGCCAAGGCGGTCGGCGACCCGGACGCGCTGGCCGGGCTGCCGCAGGTGCGGGCCGCCGCGCTCAGCGGCGAGGAGTTCGAGTGCGAGCAGATGCTGGCGGTGCCGTGGGACGCGTACCGGAAGGCCACCGCGTCCGACCTGCCGGCCGAGCGCGACCCGGTCCCGGTGCCCGACCTGAACGACTTCTGGGACTTCGACGACGAGGAGGAGGCCCGCCGCCGGCTGCCGAGGCTGGCCGCCCTGTTCGTCGAGCCACCTGTGGAATAGCCGTGGAGTGAAGGGGGAGTCCGGGCGCGTCCCGGAGGACGTGGGACCATGGAGCGGGCCGGCGGCGCGCCGGCCCGCTCACGTCAGCCGACCAGAACGGACCGCTGTGCCACCGACGCTCGATCCCGGCGCGAACGCTCCTGGTGCCACCGACCCGGCGCGCATCCGGAACTTCTGCATCATCGCCCACATCGACCACGGGAAGTCGACCCTGGCCGACCGGATGTTGCAGCTCACCGGTGTGGTCGACCCCCGGCAGATGCGCGCGCAGTACCTGGACCGGATGGACATCGAGCGCGAGCGCGGCATCACCATCAAGAGCCAGGCCGTGCGGATGCCGTGGACGATCCGTGAGGGCGACCGGGCCGGCGAGGCCGCCGTGCTCAACATGATCGACACCCCGGGGCACGTCGACTTCACCTACGAGGTGTCCCGTTCGCTGGCCGCCTGCGAGGGCGCGCTCCTGCTCGTCGACGCCGCGCAGGGCATCGAGGCGCAGACCCTGGCGAACCTCTACCTGGCGCTCGAGAACGACCTGCGCATCATTCCGGTGCTCAACAAGATCGATCTGCCGGCCGCCCAGCCCGAGAAGTACGCCGAGGAGCTGGCCCACCTGATCGGCGGCGACCCGTCGGACTGCATCCGGGTCTCCGGCAAGACCGGCGACGGTGTGCCCTACCTGCTGGACGAGATCGTCCGGCAGTTCGTGCCGCCGGTGGGTGAGGCCCAGTCACCGGCCCGCGCGATGATCTTCGACTCGGTGTACGACGTCTACCGGGGCGTGGTCACGTACGTCCGGGTGATCGACGGCCGGATCTCGGCCCGGGACCGGATCAAGATGATGTCCACCGGCGCGGTGCACGAGCTGCTGGAGATCGGCGTCATCTCGCCGGAGATGGTCAAGGCCGACGCGCTCGGCGTCGGCGAGGTGGGTTACCTGATCACCGGCGTGAAGGACGTGCGCCAGTCCCGGGTCGGTGACACGGTCACCATCAACGGCAATCCGGCCAAGGAGGCCCTCGGCGGCTACAAGGACCCGAAGCCGATGGTCTACTCGGGGCTCTACCCGATCGACGGCTCGGACTACCCGAACCTGCGCGAGGCGCTGGACAAGCTCAAGCTCAACGACGCCGCGCTGGTCTACGAGCCGGAGACCTCCGGCGCGCTGGGCTTCGGCTTCCGCTGCGGCTTCCTCGGCCTGCTGCACCTGGAGATCATCCGGGAGCGGCTGGAGCGCGAGTTCAACCTCGACCTCATCTCCACCGCCCCGAACGTGGTCTACCGCGCCATCCAGGAGGACGGCGAGGAGATCGTGGTCACCAACCCGAGCGAGTACCCGACCGGCAAGATCGCCGAGGTGTACGAGCCGACGGTGCGGGCCACGGTGCTGACCCCGAACGACTACGTCGGCGCGGTGATGGAGCTGTGCCAGGGCCGCCGGGGCAGCCTGCTCGGCATGGACTACCTCTCCGCCGACCGGGTGGAGCTGCGTTACACGCTGCCGCTGGCCGAGATCATCTTCGACTTCTTCGACCAGCTCAAGAGCCGTACCAAGGGCTATGCCTCGCTCGACTACGAGCCCTCCGGCGAGCAGGCGTCCGACCTGGTGAAGGTGGACATCCTGCTGCACGGCGAGCCGGTCGACGCGTTCAGCGCGATCGTGCACAAGGACAAGGCGTACACGTACGGGACGACGATCGCGGCGAAGCTGCGCACGCTGATCCCGCGCCAGCAGTTCGAGGTGCCGATCCAGGCGGCGATCGGCAGCCGGGTGATCGCCCGGGAGACCATCCGCGCGATCCGCAAGGACGTGCTCGCCAAGTGCTACGGCGGTGACATCAGCCGTAAGCGCAAGCTGCTGGAGAAGCAGAAGGAGGGCAAGAAGCGGATGAAGATGGTGGGCCGGGTGGAGGTCCCCCAGGAGGCGTTCATCGCGGCGCTGTCGTCCGACTCCGGCGACGGCAAGCCCGCCGGCAAGAAGTAGCCGTCAGAGCCCACGAACCGGCCGGCGTCCTCTCCTGCGAGGGTGCCGGCCGGTCGCGTACCCAGGGAATTTTCAGCTTGTGGCAGCGCTCCCACCTGCGGATTCGGCCAGGCCGGGGGAGCGGCGGTCGATGCGGCCGGTTTCGGTTTTCGATGCGTCGGGCACTTAGCGGGCACGACAGCAAACGCACAGAACGTGCGAAATCGTTTAGGAGGACCGACCGTGGAGTTCACCGTCTGGGGCATCATCACCGCGCTCGTCGTGGGTCTGATCGTCGGCGCGCTGGGCCGGCTGGTCGTGCCGGGCCGGCAGAACATGCCGATGTGGCTGCACATGGTGATCGGCGTCGGCGCCGCGCTGCTGGGTACCGTCCTGGCCCGCGCGCTCGGCATCGCCACGCAGACCGCCGGCATCGACTGGGCCGAGCTGGCCGTGCAGGTCGTGCTCGCCGCCATCGGTGTGGCCCTGGTGGCCGGCGTCGGCCGCCGCCGCAGCGTCTCGCGTTACTGATCGACGCACCACGCGCCTCGACGGGCGCCCGGCCGCACCGGCCGGGCGCCCGTCGGCGCATTCGGCGCATTGAACCCTGTCGGTGCGCCGGGCCCGCCCGCCGCGCCGGGTTTCGGGGCGAAGTGGCAGGTCAGGGTACGTCTGAACAATTCGTCACCGGAGTCGGTTTGGATTTCCGGGCGGTCGGGAACTTAGCGATCACGACAGTAACCACACAGGAATGTGTGACCCGATCTTAAGGAGGAGGGCGACCATGGAGCTCACCGTTTGGGGCATCATCACGGCGCTGGTCGTTGGTCTGATCGTCGGCGCGCTGGGCCGGCTGGTCGTGCCGGGCCGTCAGAACATGCCGATCTGGCTGCACATGCTGATCGGTGTCGGCGCCGCGCTTCTGGGCACGATCGTGGCCCGGGCCTCCGGCTTCGCCGAGACCGCCGGTATCGACTGGCGCGAGCTGATGCTGCAGGTGCTGTTCGCCGCGATCGGCGTGGCCCTGGTGGCCGGCGTCGGCCGTCGCCGCGGCGTCTCGCGCTACTGACCCCGCACCCCGCGCCTCGACGGGCGCCCGGCCTCACCGGCCGGGCGCCCGTCGGCGTATGCGGGGGCTCCGAACAGCCCGGTCGGCATCGATGTCGGCCGGGCTCCGGCTGCGATACGGTCGCCTGTGCCCTCCGTCACGCACACCCCCTGTTGTAAAGGAAATTTTCCTACTAAGGTGCGGCGGAGAAGGTTAGTGCCAAACGGCCCTGAGGGAGATATGGCGTGAACAGGTGGAAGCGGCTGGCTCCGGTCACCGCCATCGTGGCGTCGGCCGCGTTGGTGCTGACCGCGTGCGGTGGCTCCGGCGACGACGACAGCGCCGCCGACAACAGCAAGCTCACTGTGTGGATGATGGGTGAGGGCGGCGACGCCCAGACCACGTTCCTCGACGGCGTCGAGGCGGAGTTCAAGAAGAAGCACCCCGAGACCGACGTCGTGGTGCAGTACATCCCCTGGCTCGAAGCGCCGAAGAAGTTCCAGGCCGCGCTGGCCGGCGGCGAGGGCCCGGACGTCACCGAGCTGGGTAACACCGAGACCCAGGGCTGGGCCGCGCAGGAGGCCCTGGCCGATGTCTCGGACAAGTTCAACGGCTGGTCCGAGGGCAAGGACATCCTGCCCGACCTGGTCAAGAACGCCCAGCTGGACGGCAAGCAGTACGGCGTGCCGTGGTACGCCGGCGTACGCGCCGTCTACTACCGCACCGACTGGTTCGCCGAGGCCGGCGTGAAGCCGCCGACGAACTGGGAGGAGATGGTCGCCGCCGCGAAGGCCGTGCAGGCCAAGAAGCCCGGCACCTATGGCATCGCCCTGCCCGGCAACTCCGAGCTGCCGTTCTACTCCTTCCTCTGGGGTGCCGGCGCGGAGATCGCCACCAAGGAGGGCGACAGCTGGAAGTCCGGCTACAACACCCCCGAGGCGCAGAAGGCGGTCAAGTTCTGGACCGACCTGGTGACCGTGCACAAGGTCGCCCCGCCGGCCGCCGCCGGGTGGAACGAGGTCGACGCCCGTACCCAGTTCGCCACCGGCAAGGCCGCCATGGCGTTCGCCGGTAGCTGGCAGGGCGGCGCGATGAAGAAGGACAACCCCGACATCGAGAAGGTGTGGGGCACGTTCCCGATCCCCGGCCCGGACGGCAAGGCCGCCCCGGCGTTCGCCGGCGGCTCCGACATCGCCATCTGGAAGGACAGTAAGCGGGCGGCGCTGGCCTGGGACTACATGACCGTGCTGCTGAGCAAGCAGAAGGACAAGGAGTTCGCCAGCAGCCTCGGCTTCTTCCCGGTCTACCAGGATCTGGTGAGCAGCGGCGACTACGCCAACGACAAGGTGATGGCCGCGTTCGCCACCGCCATCCAGAACACCAAGCTGACCCCGCTCACCCCGAAGTGGGTCGAGGTCAGCCGGACCAAGACGGTGACCCAGGCGATGAACAGCTCGGTCATCAAGGGCCAGAAGACGGTCGAGAAGGCCACCGCCGACGCGGCCACCGAGATCGAAAGCATCCTCAACGCCAAGTGACCACGCTGACCAAGGCCACCGGCGAGGCCGCCGCGCGGGAGACCCCCGCGCGGCGGCGCCGTCGCCGGGTGGACCACCTTCCGTACCTGCTCCTGCTGCCCTGCCTGGCGATCATCGCCGTGTTGCTGCTCTGGCCGCTCGGCCAGGTCGTGTGGATGTCCTTCCACAAGCTGGACAGCGTCCGGCAGCTGCGCGGCGACCGCGAGTGGCCGTGGGTCGGCCTGGCCAACTACGCGCAGATCCTCGGCGACCCGTTCTTCCGTACGGTGCTGCGCAACACGGTGCTGTTCGCGCTCGCCAACGTGGCGCTCACGATGATCCTCGGCACCCTGGTCGGGCTGCTGCTCAACCGCCTGGGCAAGAAGATGGCCACGTTCGTGGCGAGCTGCGTGATGCTCGCCTGGGCCACCCCGGCGCTGACCGGCACGATCGTCTGGAAGTGGATCTTCGACGACACGAGTGGCCTGGTCACCTGGCTGTTCAACAAGCTCCCCGACGGGCTCTCCACGGCCCTGTTCGGGCGCAGCGACTGGACCGGGTACGGCTGGTTCAACGACCCGCTGCTGTTCTTCGCCATCCTGACGCTGGTGGTGGTCTGGCACTCGTTCCCGTTCATTGCGGTGAGCGTGCTGGCCGGGCTCAAGAGCGTGCCGACGGAGTTGCAGGAGGCGGCCCGGGTCGACGGCGCCGGGCCGTGGAAGGTGTTCTGGTCGGTCACGTTCCCGGTCCTGCGGCCGGTCTTCGGCATCCTCGTGGTGCTCTCCACGATCTGGGACTTCAAGGTCTTCACCCAGCAGTTCGTGCTGGCCGGCGGCACCCAGGACCGGTCGACGTTCATGCTGTCGATCTACTCGTACGCGGAGGCGTTCTCGCCGCCGCCCAAGTACGGCCTCGGCTCGGCCATCGCGGTCATCCTCACCGTGATCCTGCTCGTGGTGACCGCCCTGTACGTCCGCATGGTGCTGCGGCAGGAGGACGAATGATGAAGAAGATCGCCCTCAACGGCGCGGGCCTGCTGGTCGCGCTCTTCGCCGCGTTCCCGGTCTACTGGATGGTGGCGACCTCGCTGAAGCCCAACCGGGAGATCTTCTCGTCCACGCCCCGGCCGGTGCCGGCGGAGCCGACGCTGGAGCACTACCGGGAGATCCTCACCGGCAACCTCATCCCGGGCGTGACGTTCGCCGACTTCTTCCTCAACAGCGCGCTCGTCGCGCTGGCGACGGTGCTGCTCAGCGGGCTGGTCGCGCTGCTCGCGGCGACCGCCGTGGCCCGGTTCCGGTTCAAGCTGCGCACCACGTTCCTGATCATGCTGCTGGTGGTGCAGATGATCCCGCTGGAGGCGCTTGTCATCCCGCTGTTCCTGATGATCCAGCGGCTCGGCCTCTACAACACGCTGCCCAGCCTGATCCTCACGTACCTCGGTTTCTCACTGCCGTTCGCGGTCTGGATGCTGCGCGGCTTCGTCGCGGCGGTGCCGAAGGAACTGGAGGAGGCCGCCGCCATCGACGGGGCCAGCCGGGCCCAGACGTTCCGCAAGGTGCTGTTCCCGCTCGTCGCGCCCGGCCTGGTCGCCACCAGCATCTTCTCGTTCATCACCGCCTGGAACGAGCTGATCTTCGCGTTGACCTTCATCAACGACCAGCAGAAGTACACCCTGCCGGTGGCCATGACGTTCTTCTTCGGCCGCGACGACACCGCCTGGGGCTCGGTGATGGCCGCGTCCACGCTGTTCACCCTGCCGGTGATCGTGTTCTTCCTGCTGGTGCAGCGCCGGATGGTCTCCGGCCTGGTCGCCGGAGCGGTGAAGGGCTGAGCGCCGGGGCGATCCGGCGCCGGTCAGGCGGCGAACACCTCGGCGCGCACCTCGGTGGCCGGGTCGCCCTTCACCCGGGCCCAGGAGCCCTGCTCGGCGGTCCACTCCAGGTTGCCGAAGCGGACCTTCTTCACGCCGTGGTCGTCGGCGTGCGAGACCAGCCAGTGCGCGTACCGCCAGCCGTTGCGGTCGTCACCGGCCGGCACGGTGAGCGCGGTCAGGTCCGTCGCCGTGGGCAGCCGGGGCAGCCCCCAGTCCAGCGACAGGCTCTCCAGCACGGCGCTGGCGGCGGCCGGGCCGCGCATCGTCGGCGGTGAGGAGACGGTGCAGGCCACCGCGCCGGTCGCGTGGCCGAGCAGCGCCCGGGTGAGGACCTCCGACTCGTCCGCCCACTTCTCGTACGCCTCGGGGAACGCCGACCGCTGCACCCGCTGGGCGGCGTCGGTGACCCGCATCCGCTCCCAGCCCTTGACCTTCTTCAGCGCGGCGTAGAACTTGTTCGCCGAGTACCGCGGGTCCTGCACCTGCTCCGGGGTGCCCCAGCCCTGGCTCGGGCGCTGCTGGAACAGGCCGAGCGAGTCGCGGTCGCCGTGCGCGATGTTGCGCAGGTGCGACTCCTGGTACGCGGTCGCCAGCGCCACCACCACCGCCCGCTCGGGCATCCGGCGTTGCATCCCGATGGCCGCGATGGTGGCCGCGTTCGCCATCTGGTCGGCGCCGAGCACCACCTCGCCGTCCGCCTTGACCGTGCAGGTCCGGCTGGCCAGCGGCAGCCGCAGGTGCTCGCCGAACTGCTTGGTCACGACATAGACCGCGAGCAGTGCCAGCACGCACACCGCCACACCGGCCGCCACGATCGCCCCTCGCGTCCGCACCCGCACCCCCTGTCCCGACAGTCCGACAAGCGTACGTCCCATCCGCCGGCGCGGGCCTCGGCCGACCGGCGGGCCCCAGGTCGGCTCACCCGGGGCCCGCCGTACGGCTCAGTCGCCGGCGGGCACCCAGGCGGCGGGACGCTTCTCCCGGAACGCCATCACGCCCTCGCGCCCCTCGTCGGAGAGGAAGTACCCGGTGGACAGCGCGGCCAACTCGGCGATCTCGGCCCGCAGGTCAGGCCCGGCGGGCCGGCGCAGCAGCTCCTTCGCCCCGGCCAGTGCCCCGGGCGCGCCCCTGACGAGCGAGTCGCAGTAGCGCGCGACTGCGGCGTCCAGCTCGTCGGCCGGCACCGCGGCGGTGACCAGGCCGATCTCGGCGGCGCGGCGGCCGTCGAACGTGTCGCCGGTCAGGTACAGCTCGGCGGCGGCGCGCTGACCCAGCCGGGGCAGCACGGTCGCCGAGATCACCGCCGGGATCACCCCGATCCGCACCTCGGTGAACGCGAACGTCGCCTCCCGCGCGCAGACCGCCAGGTCGGCGGCGGCGATCAGGCCCAGCCCACCGGCCCGGGCCGGGCCGGCCACCTTCGCCACCACCGGCTTCGGGCATTCCCGCACCGCCACCAGCACGTCGCCGAGCATCCCGGCGGGCACGGTGCCGCTGGCGTACGCGGCGGCGGTCTCCTTCAGGTCGGCGCCGGAGCAGAAGACCGGGCCGGTGTGGCCGAGCACGATCGCGCGTACCGCGTCGTCGGCGACCGCGTCGGCCAGCCCGGCCAGCAGCTGGGTCATCAGGGGCGTGGAGAGCGCGTTGCGATTGTGCGGGCTGTCCAGGGTGAGGGTGGTCACCCCACGGGCCGTGGCGACTCGCACGAGAGCGTCCGGAGAGGTCATGCCGGGCACACTAGTGGCCATGCCCGGCGTCCTTCCAGAAGGCGAACCCGTCCCGCGCGACGGATCGCTGCCCGCCACCGCCCGTCGCGCCGTCGGCGCGCGCGGCTTCGGCGTGTACGTCCACGTCCCGTTCTGCGCCAGCCGGTGCGGTTACTGCGACTTCAACACGTACACCGCCGCGGAGCTGGGCGGCGGGGCGAGCCGGGAGACGTACGCCGACTCCGTGCTGGCCGAACTGGCGCTGGCCGCCCGGGTGCTGGGCGACTCGCCGCCGCAGCGGGTGGACACCGTGTTCGTCGGCGGCGGCACGCCGACCCTGCTGCCCGCCGACGACCTGGCCCGGATCCTCGACGGCATCGACCGCGTCTGGGGGCTGGCCGCCGACGCCGAGGTGACCACCGAGGCCAACCCCGAGTCGGTGAGCCCGGAGTCGCTCAAGACGCTGCGGGCGGCCGGCTACACCCGGATCTCGCTGGGCATGCAGTCCGCCGCGCCGGGGGTGCTCGCGGTGCTCGACCGGCGGCACAGCGCGGGCCGGGCCGCCGCCGCCGCGCTGGAGGCCCGCGACGCCGGGTTCGAGCACGTCAACCTGGACCTGATCTACGGCACGCCGGGCGAGACAGCAGAGGACTTCGCCACCTCGCTGGCCCAGGTGGTCGACGCCGGGGTGGACCACGTCAGCGCGTACGCCCTGATCGTGGAGGACGGCACCCGGCTGGCCGCGCGGATGCGCCGGGGCGAGCTGCCGTACCCCTCCGACGACGTGGCGGCGGACCGTTACCTGGCCGCGGAGGAGGCGCTCGGCGCGGCCGGATTCTCCTGGTACGAGGTGTCGAACTGGGCCCGCTCGGCGGCGGCCCGGTGCCGGCACAACCTGCTCTACTGGACCGGCGCCGACTGGTGGGGCCTGGGCCCGGGGGCGCACAGCCACGTCGGCGGCGTGCGCTGGTGGAACGTCAAGCACCCGAGCGCGTACGCGGCGCGGCTGGCCGAGGGCGCCTCGCCCGCACTGGCCCGGGAACAGCTCAGCCCGGACGAACAGCACATGGAGGACGTGATGCTGCGGGTGCGGCTCGCCTCCGGGCTGCCGCTGGACGTGCTGGGCGCCGCCGGCCGGACGGGCGCCGAGCGGGCCCGGGACGCCGGGCTGCTCGACGCCGGGGCGTACGCGCGAGGGCTTGTGGTGCTGACGCTGCGCGGCCGGCTGCTGGCCGACGCGGTGGTACGCGACCTGCTGCCGTGACCGGCACCGGCCGGCCGCCCCCTCGGCCGGCCGGCGGTGTCACTTGACGAAGTTGTAGGTCATCGGATAGCGGTAGAGCACGCCCTCGTTGGCCTTGACCCCGCCGATGATCCCGAAGATCAGCGGCACCAGCCAGACCAGCATCGGGACGAAGAACAGGATCCCGCAGGTGATGACCGTGATCACCCAGGCGAGCACGCTGGCGATGGTCCAGGTGATCTGGAAGTTCAGCGCCGAGACCGCGTGGGCGCGGACGGTCGGCGACTGCTGACCCCGGGTCATCATCGCGATCAGCGGGGCGACCCAGCCGAGCAGGCCGCCGCCGACGATGACACCGGCCGCGCCGCCGAAGTGCGCCACCAGGGCCCACGTCTTCTCGTCGCTGTTCGCGTATCCGGCGGGGCCGTAGCCGCCACCGGCGGGGTAGCCGGCGCCGTAGCCGGGCGTGCCGCCCGGCGGGGGGTAGCCGCCCGGAGGCGGATAGTCGCCGGGCGGGGGATAGCCGCCGGCACCCGGAGCCCCGGACAGTGGAGCGGTGGGCGGTTCGCTGCCCGGCGACGAGCCGTATGGCGCCGACGGGTCGGGCTGGGGTCCGTAGTCCCCTGCCCCCGGTGGGCGAGGAGGTTCAGTCATGGTCGCCACGGTAGGTGCACGGGTCAACTCGCACCAGAGCGACACAGACCGACGATGACCGGCTGTTCGGGCCGATCGGGCCGGGCCGTGTGGCGGGCCGCACCGCGGGTCCGTCAGGCGCTCGTCGCGTCGGCGGGGGTGCCGACGTAGACTGGCACTCGCTACAGTCGAGTGCCAGCCGCCCGGCGGATGTCGCGCGCCGGCCCGACCGAGCTGCGTCAGGAGGTGGGACATGGGTCTCGACGACCGCAAACTCGCCGTGCTGCGCGCGATCGTCGAGGACTACGTCGCCACGCAGGAGCCGGTCGGCAGCAAGGCCCTCGTCGAACGGCACCAGCTCGGTGTCTCGCCGGCCACCGTGCGCAACGACATGGCGGTGCTGGAGGAGGAGGGCTACATCCGGCAGCCGCACACCAGCGCCGGCCGGGTGCCCACCGACCGCGGCTACCGCCTCTTCGTCGACCGGCTCTCCCGGGTCAAGCCGCTGAGCCCGGCCGAGCGTCGGGCGATCGAGCGCTTCCTCGTCGGCGCCGTCGACCTGGACGACGTGGTGCACCGCACGGTCCGGCTGCTCGCGCAGCTCACCCGGCAGGTCGCCGTGGTGCAGTACCCGAGCCTGGCCCGCTCCAAGGTGCGCCACCTGGAGCTGGTGCCGATCTCCACCACCCGGCTGATGGTCGTCATGATCGCCGACACCGGCCGGGTCGAGCAGCGGCTGGTCGAGCTGCCCGCCCCGGTGCCCGCCGACGACGTGACCGACCTGCGCCGGCTGGTGAACGAGAAACTCGTCGGCTGCCAGCTCGCCGAGACGCCGCCGCTGGTGCAGGCGCTCGTCGAGGAGTCCGCGCCGCATCTGCGCCCGGCCATGACGACGCTCTCCACAGTGCTGCTGGAAACCCTCGTGGAACGGCACGAGGAACGCCTCGCGCTGGCCGGGCAGGCCAACCTCACCCGGGGTGGCCTGCTCGACTTCCAGGGTTCGCTGCGGCCCATCCTGGAGGCGCTCGAAGAAGAGGTCGTACTGCTCAAGCTGATCGGCGAGACGGAGCCGAGCACCACCCGGGTGCTCATCGGCGACGAGAACGAATTCGACAACCTGCGGGCCGCCTCGGTGGTCAGCACCGGCTACGGACCGGGCAGCACGATCGTCGGTGGTCTCGGCGTGCTCGGGCCGACCCGGATGGACTACCCCGGCAATATCGCCATGGTGAGAGCCGTGGCACGCTACGTGGGCGAACTGCTGGCCCAGAACTGACCAGTCAGGGCCGACGGCCGGTTCCGGCCGACGACCGGAGCGACGCGAGACGAACATGAGGACACCTAACGCAGTGGCCAGGGACTACTACGGCATTCTCGGCGTGAGCCGGGACGCCTCCGACGACGAGATCAAGCGCGCCTACCGCAAGCTGGCGCGGCAGTTCCACCCGGACGTCAATCCGGACCCGGAGGCCCAGGAGAAGTTCAAGGACATCAACGCCGCGTACGAGGTCCTCTCGGACGACCGGAAGCGGCAGATCGTCGACCTGGGTGGCGACCCGCTCGCCCCGGGCGGCGGTGGCATGGGCGGTCCGGGCGGGCCCGGCGGCGCCGGTCCGTTCGTCGGCTTCCAGGACATCATGGACGCGTTCTTCGGCGGCGCCGCGGGCGGCAGCCGGGGGCCGCGTCCGCGTACCCGCCCCGGCGCGGACGCGATCCTGCGCCTGGAACTGGATCTCAACGAGACCGCGTTCGGTGTCGAGGCGCCGATCACCGTCGACACCGCTGTGCTCTGCACCACCTGCTCCGGCGCCGGCACCGCCGCCGGCACCCACCTGGCGACCTGCGAGGCGTGCGGTGGCCGGGGCGAGGTGCAGTCGGTGCAGCGGACCTTCCTCGGCCAGGTGGTCTCCGCCCGGCCGTGCACCGTCTGCCAGGGCTACGGCACCACCATCCCGCACCCCTGCCCGACGTGCGCCGGTGACGGCCGGGTGCGTACCCGCCGCTCGCTGACCGTCAAGATCCCGGCCGGGGTCGAGGACGGCATGCGGATCCGGCTCGCCCAGCAGGGCGAGGTCGGCCCGGGTGGCGGCACCGCTGGTGACCTCTACGTCGAGATCCACGAGCGGCCGCACGACGTCTACTCCCGCAAGGGCGACGACCTGCACTGCCGGGTCACCGTCCCGATGACCGCCGCCGCGCTCGGCACCCGGCTGACCATCAAGACGCTGGACAGCGAGGAAGCCGTCGACGTCAAGCCCGGCACCCAGCCCGGCAGCACGCTGCGGCTGCGCGCCCGGGGCGTACCGCACCTGCGCGGCACCGGCCGGGGTGACCTCTACGTGCACCTGGACGTGCGTACCCCGACCAAGCTCGACGCCGACCAGGAGCGGATGCTGCGCGACTTCGCCAAGACGCGCGGCGAGGAGGTCGCCGAGCTGACCAAGCAGGGCGGCTTCTTCTCCCGGATGCGCGACGCCTTCAACGGGCACGCCTGAGGTGTCCGCCCCGCTGTTCCTGGTCGAGGCGCTGCCCACCGCTGACACGCTGACGCTGGACGGCCCGGAGGGCCACCACGCGGCCACCGTGCAGCGGCTGCGCGTCGGTGAGGAACTGCTGCTCGCCGACGGCCGGGGCGGCACCGCCGCCGCCGTGGTCACCGCCGTCGGCCGCGGGACGCTCGACCTGCGGGTCACCAGCCGGGGGTACGCGGACGCGCCGGTGCCCCGGCTGGTCGTGGTGCAGGGCATCGCCAAGGGCGACCGGGGCGAACTCGCCGTGCAGGCGATGACCGAGGTCGGGGTGGACGAGATCGTGCCCTGGGCGGCGTCCCGCTCGGTGGCGCAGTGGCGCGGCGAACGGGGCGAACGGGCCCGGCAGAAGTGGGTCGCGACCGCCCGGGAGGCGGCCAAGCAGGCCCGCCGCCCGTGGCTGCCGGTGGTGGCCGGCGCACCTGACGAGTCCACCGCCTCGGTGGCCCGCCGGATCGCCGGTGCGGCCGGCGCGTTCGTGCTGCACGAGGGCGCCCGGGACCGGCTGACCACAGTCGACCTGCCGACGGCCGGCGAGATCGTGCTCGTGGTCGGGCCGGAGGGCGGCATCGCCGATCACGAGCTGGCCACCTTCACCGACGCGGGTGCCCGCCCGGTCCGCCTGGGCCCGACGGTCCTGCGCACGTCCACAGCAGGCGTGGCCGCCCTGACAGTCCTGGCCACCCGCCTGACCCACTGGTAACCCCCCCCCGGCGTTCTCCCCGCACGCGTCGATCTTGCAGGTTCGGCCCGCGTGGCGTCTCTTTTGTGATGTTTTGCCGGGGCTGAAAGTGCAAGACCGCCGGGGTCGGGGTGGGTCAGGAGCGGAGGTAGGAGGCGCCGTTCAGGTCGATGATCGTGCCTGCCGCCCACTCGGCCTCGGGGCTCGCCAGCCAGTGCACCGCCCCGGCGATCTCCTCCGGCCGGGCGACCCGGTGGAACGGGGACTGGGCGCGTACCGCCTCGCCCCGCTCGGCCTTCAGGTGCTCGTTCGTCATGTCGGTCTCGACGAAACCGGGTGCCACGCAGGCCACCCCGATGCCGTACGGCGCCAGCGCCACCGCCAGCGACTGGGCCATCGCGTTCATCCCCGCCTTGCTGGCCCCGTACGCCGGGTTGGCCGGCTCGCCCCGGAACGCGCCCCGGGACGACACGTTCACGATCCGGCCCCCGCGTTCGCGCATGTGCTGCGCGGCGCACCAGGCGGCGTTCGCGGCGCCGACCAGGTTGGTGTCCAGCACCTCCCGCCACCGTGCCCGCCACTGCTCGTAGCTGCTCTCGAAGACCGGGTGCGGGGGATCGGCCGGCCCGAACACGCCGGCGTTGTTCACCAGCACGTCGAGGCCGCCGAGCCGCTGGGCCGCCTCGTCCACCATGGCGCGTACCGCGTCGGGGTCGGCCATGTCCGCGCGGACCACGACGTGCCCGTCACCGGGCAGTTCGGCGCGCAGCCGCCCGGCCAGCTCGGCCGAGTCCCGGTGGTGGATCGCCACCCGGTCCCCGCTCGCGGCGAACGCCCGCGCCACCGCCCGCCCGATGCCCCGCGAGGCCCCCGTCACCAGCACCGCCCGTCCCGTCATGGCGGCCATCCTGCCGCACCGGGCCGGTCCGTCCGGCGGTGCCCCCGCCGCGCTCTGCGCCCTCTCCTTACACTGCTGCGATGGACTGCCTCTTCTGCCGGATCGTCGCCGGGGAGATCCCGGCCACCATCGTCCGCGAGACCGCCACCACGCTGGCCTTCCGCGACATCGACCCGAAGGCGCCCACCCACGTGCTGGTGATCCCGAAGGAGCACTACGCGGACGTGGCCACGCTGGCCCAGGGCGCACCCGAGCTGGCCGGCGAGGTGCTCCAGACCGCCGCCGTGGTGGCCGAGGAGGAGGGCCTGACCGTGGACGGGTTCCGGCTGATGTTCAACACCGGCCCGTACGGCGGCCAGGAGGTCTTCCACGTGCACGCCCACCTGCTCGGCGGCGCGCCACTCGGCCCGATGCTCTGCCGATGACCGACGTGTCCGACCGGCTCGGCCGGATGGTCCGCCAGGCCCAGGCCACCGGGCGGATCCCGGCGGTTTCGGCCGCCCTGCACCGGGCCGACCGGCCGCTGTGGACGTGCGCCGTCGGCGACACCGGCAACGACACCGCGCTCGGGCCGGAGACGGTGTTCCGGATCGGCTCGGTCACCAAGACCTTCACCGCGGCGCTGGTCATGCAGTGCCGCGACGACGGCCTGCTCGACCTCGACGACCCGATCGGGCGGCACCTCGACCTGCCCGCGCACGGCGACGCGACAGTACGCCGGCTGCTGTCGCACACCGCCGGCCTGCAACGCGAGCCGCACGGCGACGTGTGGGACAGCCTGCGCGCCCCGGCCGTCGACGAGCTGCTGGCCGGCCTGGCCCGGGTCGAGCGGGTGCTGCCCGCCGGTCGCCGCTTCCACTACTCCAACCTCGGCCTGGCGCTGCTCGGCGAGACTGTCGCCCGGCTGCGCGGCGGCACCTGGGCGGAGGTGCTGGCCGACCGGGTGCTCACCCCGCTCGGGCTGACCGCCACCGGCCCGCAGCCGACCGGGCGCGCCGCCACCGGGTTCCTGGTCGACGCGTACTCCGACGAGGCCCACCCGGAACCGCCCACCGACTTCGGCGCGGTGGCCCTCGCCGCGCAGCTCTGGAGCACCGCGACGGACATGGCCCGCTGGGCCGCGTTCCTGGCCGACCCGGCGGCGGTGGACCCGGACGGCGCGGTGCTCGCCGCGACGACGGTCGAGGAGATGCGCTGGCCGCTCACCCCCACCGACGAGTCGGTCTGGTCGGCCGGCTTCGGGCTGGGGCTGATCCTGATCCCGCAGCCGGAGCGGGTGACCCACGTCGGCCACGACGGCGCGATGCCCGGATTCCTCGCCGCCGTCTACGGGCGGCGCGGCGGGCAGGGCACCGCCGGGGCGATGGGTGCCGCGGTGCTCGGCTCGTCCGGCACCGGCGTGGAGGTGTTCGACCTGGCACACCGGCTGCTCGCCGCCGCCGCCGAGCACGACCCGGCGGAGATCGAGCCGTGGCGTCCCGGCCCGCCCGCCCCGGCCCACCTGCGCGGCGTGCTGGGCCGCTGGTGGGGCGAGGGCTTCGAGTACGTCTTCTCCTGGCACGACGGGACGCTGCGGGCGCGGGGCGCGGACGACCCGGCCGGGAGGCCGCCCGCCGTGTTCGCGCCGCTGCCGGACCGGCCGGACGTGTTCCGCACGGTCTCCGGCCGCGAGGCGGGGGAGCTGCTGCGGCTGACCCGCGACGAACGGGGCGTGGTGGTCCGGATGCACTGGGCGACCTACCGCTTCACCCGCGCCCAGGAGACCTTCGACGGGTACGACTTCCGCGCCGGCGGCTGACCGCCGGGCACCCGAAATGGGCGCGGTGCGTACGGTGCCGACCCGATACGATGGAGGTAACCGTACGCCGTGCCAGCAGGGCCCGGCGCCGAGTAGCGGAGAGCAGGTGGCGCAGGGCCCGACGGCCCGACCTATGACCGGCACCCCACCTCCCGGCACGCCGCGTGTGCAGACCAGGATCACGGTCGGAGACCAGAAGATCATGGTGAACCTGCTCGGCGCGGGCGACGAGATCCTGCGGCTCGTCGAGCGCTCGATCGACAGCGACGTCCACGTCCGCGGCAACGAGATCACCATCACCGGCGCCCCGGCCGACAACGCCCTCGCCGAGCGCCTCTTCAGTGAGCTGCTCGAACTGATCGAGAAAGGCGAGACCCTGACCACAGACGCGGTACGGCGTACCGTCGGCATGCTCGAGCAGGGCGGCACCGAGCGGCCCGCCGAAGTGCTGACGCTCAACATCCTCTCCCGGCGCGGCCGCACCATCCGTCCCAAGACGCTGGGCCAGAAGAAGTACGTCGACGCGATCGACGCACACACCATCGTCTTCGGCATCGGCCCGGCGGGTACCGGCAAGACGTACCTGGCCATGGCGAAGGCCGTGCAGGCGCTCCAGGCCAAGCAGGTCAACCGGATCATCCTGACCCGGCCGGCGGTCGAGGCGGGGGAGCGGCTGGGCTTCCTGCCCGGGACCCTGAACGAGAAGATCGACCCCTACCTGCGCCCGCTCTACGACGCGCTGCACGACATGCTCGACCCGGAGACCATCCCGAAGCTGATGGCCGCCGGCACGATCGAGGTGGCGCCGCTGGCATACATGCGCGGGCGGGCCCAGCCCTACGACGCCCGGGTGCTGACCCCGGAGGGCTTCCGGCCGTTCGGCTCGCTCCAGGTCGGTGACCTGGTCATCGGCTCGAACGGGACGCCCACGCCGGTGATCGGCATCTACCCCCAAGGCCAGAAGCAGGTCTACCGGGTCACCACCCAGGACGGCGCGTCCACGCTCTGCTGCGGCGAGCACCTGTGGACCGTAGCCACGCCGGACGACAAACGTCGCGGCCGGCGGCGCACGATCGAGACGCAGGAGATGATCGGCAAGGAGTGGCGAGGCCACACCCGTCGCTACGAACTCCCGCTCGTCGCGCCGGTGCAGATGGAGCCGCGGGCGGTTCCGCTCGACCCGTACGCGCTCGGGCTGCTGCTCGGCGACGGCACGATCTCGTCCCGCGCCACGCCGGCCTTCCGCACTGCCGACCCGGAGCTGGCGACCGCGCTGGAGGATGCGCTCGTCGACATCCAACTGGTTCGCAAGGGTGACTACGACTACGTCCTCCGGCACGTCAACGGGCACCGCGGCGGCGTGATCGTGGCGAACCCGGTGACGGTGGCCGTCCGCGAACTGGGGCTGGCCGGGGCCACCTCGGGCACGAAGTTCGTCCCCGAGGTCTACAAGAACAACAGCGTCGGCGTCCGGCTGGCGGTCCTGCAAGGGCTGCTGGACACCGACGGCGGGCCGGTCACCCAGGCCGGACGCACGTGCCGTGTGCAGTACTCGACCACGTCTCCCCGGTTGTGCGACGACGTGGTCCACCTGGTCGAGTCGCTCGGAGGGGTGGCCACGGCACGGGTTCGTCCCGCCGAGGGACGCAAGCCCGGTCTGGCGAAAGGCCGGCCGGTTCCGTACCGGTCCGACGCCTATGTCGTGGAGATCCGGCTGCCCGCCGGTGTCGCGCCGTTCCGCCTGTCGCGCAAGCGCCGGCTCTACGACGAGCACGGCGGTGGCCGACCGATGCGGTTCATCGACTCGATCATCCCGGCAGGGGTGCGGGAGACGATGTGCATCCAGGTCGCGGCGGAGGACTCGCTCTACGTCACCGACGACTTCCTGGTGACTCACAACACGCTCAACGACGCGTTCATCATCCTGGACGAGGCGCAGAACACCACGCCCGAGCAGATGAAGATGTTCCTCACCCGGCTCGGCTTCGGCTCCAAGATCGTCGTCACCGGCGACGTCACCCAGGTGGACCTTCCCGGCGGGACGACCAGCGGCCTGCGGGTGGTCCGGGAGATCCTGAACAACGTCGAGGACGTGCACTTCGCCCAGCTCTCCAGCTCCGACGTGGTGCGCCACAAGCTGGTGGGCGACATCGTCGACGCGTACGCCCGCTGGGACGCCGAGCGGGAGAACCAGCAGGCGCAGAGCGTGCACGCCGTGCCGGGCCGGACGGCCCAGGGCAGCCGGCCGGGCCGGCGCCGCTAACCACCAGAGGAAGACAGTTGTCCATCGAGATCGCCAACGAGTCGGGTGTCGACGTCGACACCGACGCCGTGCTCGCCGTCGCGCGGCACGCCCTCGACGAGATGGGGGTCAACCCCCTCGCCGAGCTGTCCGTGCTGCTCGTCGACATCGAATACATGTCGGAGCTGAACCACCGCTGGATGGGCGGCGACGGCCCGACCGACGTGCTCGCCTTCCCCATGGACGAGGGCAGCGTCGACCACGGCCCGGGTGAGAGCACCCCGGCCGGCGGTGAGCCGGCCCTGCTCGGCGACATCGTGCTCTGCCCGGGGGTGGCGGCCAAGCAGGCCGCCGCGGCCGGGCACTCGGCGGCCGACGAGCTGCACCTGCTCACCGTGCACGGCGTGCTGCACCTGCTCGGTTACGACCACGCCGAGCCCGAGGAGGAGCGGGAGATGTTCGGTCTCCAGGCCCGGCTGCTGGCCAGCTGGCGGTCGACCCGGTCGCGGTGATGGACGCCTTGGCGGCGGTCCGGGCCCCCGCCGGTCTGCCCGATCTCCAGCTGCTGTTCTTCGCCGCCGGGCTGGTGGTGCTCGCCGGCCTGATCGCGATGACCGAGGCGGCGCTGGCAGCGGTCTCGCCGGCCCGCGCCGCCGAACTGACCAGGGACGGCGCGCGCGGCGCTCGCGCCCTCCAGGTGGTCGCCGGTGACGTGGTCCGCCACCTGAACCTGCTGCTCCTGCTGCGGCTGCTGGCCGAGCTGACCGCCACCACGCTCGTCGCGCTGGTGGCCGTCGACACGTTCGGCGCGGGCTGGCGGGCGGCGCTGGTGACGGCGGGCGCGATGACGGTGGTGAGCTTCGTGGCGGTCGGGGTCGGCCCTCGTACGCTCGGCCGCCAGCACGCCTACGCGGTCGGCCGGGCGGTCGCGCCGCTGGTGCGGTGGCTGGGCCGCGCGCTCAACCCGCTGGCGTCGCTGCTGATCCTGATCGGCAACGCGGTCACTCCCGGCAAGGGTTTCCGCGAGGGGCCGTTCGCGACCCAGGTGGAGCTGCGTGAGCTGGTCGACCTGGCCGAGCAGCGCGGGGTGGTGGAGCACGGCGAGCGCCAGATGATCCACTCGGTCTTCGCGCTCGGCGACACCATCGCCCGCGAGGTGATGGTGCCGCGTACCGAGATGGTGTGGATCGAGGAACGCAAGACGCTCGCGCAGGCGCTGGCGTTGTTCCTGCGCTCCGGGTTCTCCCGCATCCCGGTGATCGGCGAGAACGTCGACGACGTGCTCGGTGTGCTCTACCTCAAGGACCTGATCCGGCGGGTGCAGGGCGACCAGGCCGCCCGGCAGATGCCGGTGGCCGAGCTGATGCGCCCGGCCACGTTCGTGCCGGAGTCCAAGCCGGTGGACGACCTGCTCTCGGAGATGCAGGCGGCCCGTAACCACCTGGTCATCGTGGTCGACGAGTACGGCGGCACCGGCGGGCTGGTCACCATCGAGGACATCCTGGAGGAGATCGTCGGGGAGATCACCGACGAGTACGATGTCGAACGCCCGCCGGTCGAGCACCTGCCGGACGGGGCCGTGCGGGTGACCGCGCGGCTGCCGGTGGAGAATCTGGGCGAGCTGTTCGACACCGACCTGCCCACCGACGAGGTGGAGACGGTCGGTGGCCTGCTCGCCCAGGCGCTGGGCCGGGTGCCCATCCCGGGCGCCGAGGCCGAGGTGGCCGGCCTGCGGCTGGTGGCCGAGGGCACGACCGGCCGGCGCAACCGGATAGACACGGTCCTGGTGAGCCGGGTCGACCGGGGCGACGCCCCGGAGGGCACCAACCGAAGTGAGCCGCCCGATTCCCGTGGCGACAACAACCGTTCCGAGGAGAGGCAACCCGCCGATGCCTGAGACACCCGCCGTACCGGCTGCCCTGCCCACCCCCGCCGATCCGGCCGAGCTGAGCGCCGAGGACGCCAAGCTGGTCGTCCTGGCCCGGGGCGCGCGGAGCCGGGTGGCGGCCGTGGAGGGCGCCGCGGTCCGCGACCAGGACGGCCGGACGTACGCGGCGGCGAGCGTGGCGCTGCCGTCGCTGACGCTGACCGCGCTCCAGCTCGCGGTGGCCTCGGCGGTGGCGGCGGGCGCGAGCCGGCTGGAGGCCGCCGTGGTGGTGACCGAGGCGTCGACGCTGGACGGGGCAGGGCACGCCGCCGTGCGGGACCTGTCCGCCGACGCGCCGATCCACGTGGCCGCGCCGGACGGCACCGTCCTCGGCACGGTGGTCGAGTGACAACGCCCGAGGCACGTCCCTACCGGGCCGGTTTCGCCTGTTTCGTCGGGCGGCCGAACGCTGGCAAGTCGACGCTCACCAACGCGATCGTCGGCACCAAGATCGCGATCACCTCGAACAAGCCGCAGACCACCCGGCACATCATCCGGGCGGTGCTGCACCGGCCGGACTCGCAGCTCGTGCTGGTCGACACCCCGGGCCTGCACCGGCCCCGGACGCTGCTCGGCGAACGCCTCAACGACCTGGTACGGGAGACCTGGAGCGAGGTCGACGTGATCGGCCTGTGCGTCCCGGCGAACGAGCCGGTCGGCCGGGGCGACCGATTCATCACCGGCGAGCTGGCCAGCCTCAAGGCCACGGTGCTGGCGGTGGTCACCAAGACCGACCTGGTCGACAAGAAGCGGCTGGCCGAGCAGTTGCTCGCGGTGAGCGAGCTGGGTGAGTTCGCCGACGTGGTGCCGGTCAGCGCGGTCTCCGGCCACCAGGTCGACACGCTCGTCGACGTGATGACCGGTTATCTGCCGTCGTCACCGCAGCTCTACCCGGACGACATGCTCACCGACGACCCGGAGCAGGTGCTGGTGGCGGAGCTGGTCCGCGAGGCGGCGCTGGAGGGCGTCCGCGACGAGCTGCCGCACTCCATCGCCGTGGTGGTCGAGGAGATGATCCCGGAGGGCAACCTCACCAAGATCTACGCCGACGTGTACGTGGAGCGGTCGAGCCAGAAGGCCATCGTGATCGGGCACCGGGGCAGCCGGCTCAAGCATGTGGGCACCACCGCCCGGCGGCAGATCGAGGAGTTGCTCGGCACCCGGGTCTACCTCGACCTGCACGTACGCGTGGCGAAGGACTGGCAGCGCGACCCGAAGCAGTTGCGCAAGCTCGGCTTCTGACCGGCGGCCGGCCACGGCTTGGCGGTAGGTGATCAGGATCAGCCAGACCTATGGGACATCTCACTTTCCATAGGTGTTCTTGGCTGTTTCACAGGGTCCCGGAGCAGGGTAGGGAGCATTGTCTCTGCCCCCGGACCCCGCCGCGAGCTGATGCGAAACCGCTACCTGGACCTGCTCCGCTTCCTGGCCATCCTGCGCGTCGTCACCTACCACGTCACCGGCTACGCCACGCTCACGCTGGTGTTCCCGGCCATGTCGGTGATGTTCGCCCTGGCCGGGTCGCTGATGGCGGCGTCACTCGACCGCAACGGGGTGCGCGCGGTCGGCCGCCGGCTGCGCCGCCTCCTGCCGTCGCTGTGGGTGGTCGCCGCGGTCTTCGTACCGGCCATGCTGCTCACCGGGCTGACGTTCAGCCCGAAGGTGTTCCTCTGGCTCTTCCCGATCAGTGACCCGCCGGCCAACTACTGGGGTGGGCTGGCGCTCAGCCCGATCTGGTACCTGCGCGACTACCTGTGGTTCGTGCTCGCCTCACCGCTGGTGCTCTGGCTGTTCCGCCGGGCACCGCTGCCCACGCTCGCCGCGCCGTACCTGCTGCTGATCGCGATCGAGGCCGGCGTCCTGGCGAACCCGCACACGGTGCTGCGCGAGTTCGGCCTCTACTTCGGCGCCTGGCTGCTGGGCTTCGCCCACCACGACGGGCTGCTGCGCCGGATGCGCAACCGGGTGCTGCTGCCGGTGGCCGCTGTGGTCGGCGCCGCCGGGCTGGCCTGGATCCTCACCCACCAGGGCCCGCGCGGATACGACATCAACGACATCCCGCTTGGTAACGCGCTCTGGTCGGCCGCGTTCATCCTGGTGGCGATCGGCCGGGCGCCGGTCGGGGTGAGCTGGGTCGACCGGGTGCCGGCGTTCGGCCGGGCGGTGACGGTGGTGAACCGGCGCGCGCTGACGATCTACCTGTGGCACATGCCGTTCGTGGTGGCGCTCACCCCGCTGGTCGGCCTGGTCGGCTGGTCGCCGCGCGACCCGGTGGGCCTGTGGCTGCGGGTGGGGCTGGTCTTCGCCCTCGTCGGCGTGGTGACGCTGATGGTCGGCTGGGTCGAGGACGTGGCGGCCCGGCGTACCCCCGAACTGCTTCCCGGCAAGGCGCGGCGGACGGTGGCCGACCGGGCGGCGGCCGCTCCGGCCAGCCCGGCCCCCGCCGGTGCGGAGGACGCGCTGGTGAGCGCCGGGGCCCGGGTCCCGGCACCGCGCCGCCCGGCCGAGGCCCCCGTGCGCCCCGGCCGGGACAGCGCCCCGGCGTCCCGGCGGGACGGGCCCGGCTGAGCCACCACCGGGTACGGCCCCGGTCCTCACGACGTCCGCGACCGCCCGGCCGCCTGTCCCCGTTGATCATGAGGTTGGCGGCAGTTCGTGCCCGATTTGTCGCCGCCAACCTCATGATCGCCGAGGTGAGGGCGGGGTCGCGGCACCAGTTCGGGGGAATGGGGGTGTCCGGGGTGCGTGGACCTAGCCACTTCCCCGTACTGGTTTCGTCCCGCCTCGGGCGCCCCGGTGATCAAGGGGTTTGGGTCGTCTTGGCCTGCCTGAGGGGACACCAACTCCTTGGTCAACTTCCGGGAACGTGGGGTTCCGGCCGGGGCCGTCACGCGAAGCCAGTTTGGGGAGTGGGGGTGTCGGGGGTGCGTGGATGCAGTCACCCGGCCGGACGCCGTCGGCTCAGCGCGTGCTGACCGTGACGTTGCCGCTGGTGGCGGACGCTTCGAGCTGGATCGACGCGGTCGGGTCGTCGGTGACGCGCACGTCGGTGTCGCCGGAGGTGGCGGTGGCGCGTACCCGGTAGCGGCCGGCCGGCACGGCCAGGTCGACGTCTCCGCTGGTGGCGTGCAGCCGGGCCGGAGCCGGCTGGTCCAGTTCGACGACGATGTTGCCGGAGGTGGTCTCCACGTCGGCGGCGGAGGCGAGCCGGCGGGCCTCGATGTCGCCGGAGCGGGCCCGCAGCCGCACCGGGCCGGCCGCCTCGACGACCCGCATGTTGCCCGACGTGGTGGACGCCCGGACCTCGCCGGTGGCGCCCCTGACGGTCAGGTCGCCGGAGCTGAGCGTGAAGTCGACCGCGCCGACGTCGGTGAGGTCGACGTTGCCGGAGCCGGTGCCGCCGCGTACCACCACGCCGGGCGGCGCTGTCACCTCCCAGGAGATGCTGCACCGGTGCCCGCAGTCGGTGGGCAGGACGAGTTCGTCGCCCTTGATCTCGTACCGGCTGGTCGGCTCGTCGCCCTGGTAGCGGACCACGCGCTTGACGCGTACCTGGTCGGCGGGGCCGTTGGCCCGGACCACCACGTCGCCGGCACCGTCGTCGTCCACGGTGATCTTCGTGATCTTCGTCCGCTCGGTGTGGTCGTAGTCGAGCCGGCGGAACGAGAGCGTGTCACACCCGGCGAGCACGATGAGCGTGGTGGCCGCGGTGGCGGCCACCACGCCACGCAGCCGGGGTGCGGTGCGGAGCGAAGCCATGGCCAGCACACTAGGACCGGCCGGACGCCCGGCACATCGGGGATCGCCCGACGGTCCACCCCGAGCCGACCCTGAGATCGCACCCGGAGGGAGAATGGCCTGATGGCCGGGTACCGCCGACAGCTCTACCGCGACGACGCGGTGGTGCTGCGTGTGCAGAAGCTGGGCGAGTCCGACCGGATCATCACCCTGTTCACCCGCCGGCACGGCCGGTTGCGCGCGGTGGCCCGGGGCGTGCGGCGCACCACGAGCCGCTTCGGCGCGCGGCTGGAGCCGTTCGGGCACGTCGACCTCCAGCTCGCCGGTGACCCCAAGGGCAACCAGGGCAGCTCGCTGCACACCGTCAGCCAGGTCGAGGCGATCGAGCTGTACGGCAAGCGCTTCCTCGGCGACTACCCCCGCTACACGGCGGCCAGCGCGATAGCCGAGACCGCCGAGCGGCTCACCCCGGTCGAGCGGGAGCCCTCGCTGCGGCTGTTCCAGCTCACCCTCGGCGCGATGAAGTCGCTGGCCCGCGGCGAGCACGCCACCACGCTCGTGCTCGACGCGTACCTGCTGCGCGGCATGGCGTTCGCCGGCTGGGCGCCGGCGCTCGCCGCCTGCGCGGTCTGCGGCGAGCCGGGCCGGCACCGCGCGTTCTCCGTACCGGCCGGCGGCGCGGTCTGCCCGGACTGCCGGCCCCCCGGCGCCGCCCACCCCGCGCCCGCCACGCTGGCGCTGATGTCCGCGCTGACCTCCGGCGACTGGGGGTACGCCGACGCCGCCGAGACCGGCGTACGCCGGGAGTGCAGCGGGCTGGTCGCGGCGCACCTCCAGTGGCATCTGGAGCGCGCGCTACGCTCGCTGCCGCTGGTCGACCGGGGCGCCCCGGCGTCCGGCGCGGTCCCGCCGCCCGGCGGCGCGGGTCCGGATGTGGTCCCGTCGCCGCGCTCCGGCGCCGGGCCCGTCGCCGGAGTGAACAGGGAGATGACCGAGTGATCCGATCGACGAGGGCGACCCGCCGCGAGCCGGTGCCGCCGACCCCGCACCCCTCCGGCGCGCGCCCGCCGGCGCTGCCGCCCGCCGCGGTGCCCCGGCACGTCGCCATCGTGATGGACGGCAACGGCCGCTGGGCCAAGGAGCGCGGGCTGCCCCGCACGAAGGGGCACGAGCAGGGCGAGCACAGCCTGTTCGACGCCGTCGAGGGCGCGATCGAGATGGGGATCCCCTACCTGTCGGCGTACGCGTTCTCCACCGAGAACTGGCGGCGCTCGCCGGACGAGGTCCGCTTCCTGATGGGCTTCAACCGCGACGTCATCCGCCGCCGCCGCGACCAGCTGGTCGACCTGGGCGTACGGGTGGTCTGGTCGGGTCGCGCGGGCCGGCTGTGGAAGAGCGTCATCTCCGAGTTGCAGACCGCCGAGGAGATGTCCCGCGGCAACTCGACGCTGACGCTGCAGTTCTGCGTCAACTACGGCGGCCAGGCCGAGATCGCCGACGCCGCCGCCGGGATCGCGCGCGACGTGGCGGCCGGCAAGCTCGACCCGGCCAAGGTGAACGAGAAGACGATCGCGCGTTACCTCTACCACCCCGAGGTGCCCGAGGTCGACCTGTTCCTGCGCCCCTCCGGCGAGCAGCGCATCTCCAACTTCCTGCTCTGGCAGACCGCGTACGCCGAACTGGTCTACCTGGACACGCTCTGGCCCGACTTCGACCGCCGCCACCTCTGGTACGCCTGCGAGCTGTACGCCCAGCGCGACCGCCGCTTCGGCGGCGCACTGCCCAACCCGGTCGCCCCGGGCGTCTGACGTCACGCTTACCGACGCGCCGAGCTGGGTACCGATACCTCCAGACAGCAAACGCGGAGGTGAACCACATGATTCAGAAGCGGATCGCGCAGTGGGCGGTCATGGCGGTCGCCGTGCCGCTGGCGGCGGCCGGCGCGCGCCGGCTCAGCCACACCCTGGAGGCCCGTCGCGGCCCGTCCGGGGTGAGCCGTCTGCTGACCAAGGGCGCCGACCTGGTCCGGCCGCAGAAGGCCAAGCGTCGCCGGTTCTTCTGACCGCGACGCCCGGCCCGACCGTAACGCCCCGCATCCGGCCTTCCCGCCGGGCGCGGGGCGTTTCCGCTCTACGGTCGGCGCAGGCGCGCCGCGAGGCTGCCTGCCCGGCTCACGCCCGCACTTCGGAGCGGTCGCCCGCCCAGCGGGTGTGGAACGAGCCGTCCCGGTCCACCCGGTGGTAGGTGTGCGCGCCGAAGTTGTCCCGCAGGCCCTGGATCAGCGCGGCCGGCAGCCGCTGCGCCCGCAGCGCGTCGAAGTAGGCCAGCGACGACCCGAAGGCCGGGGCCGGCACGCCCGCCCGGGCCGCGTCGGCCACCACCCGTCGCCAGGCCGGTACGCCGTCGCTGACCCGCTCGGCGAACCACGGCGCGACGAGCAGCGTCGACAGGTCCGGCTCCGCGTCGTACGCCTCCCGGATCCGGTCCAGGAAACCGGCCCGGATGATGCAGCCGCCCCGCCAGATGGTGGCGGTGCCGCCCAGGTCGATGTCCCAGTCGTACTCCCGGCTGCCGGCCCGGATGTGGTCGAAGCCCTGCGCGTACGCGACGATCTTGCTGGCCAGCAGCGCGCGGCGCACGTCCTCGACGAAGGTCTCCCGGTCGTCCACCTGCCACTTGTCACCCGCGTCGGCGAACACCCGGCGGGCGGCCTCGCGCTGGTCGGCGTGGCCGGACAGCGACCTGGCGAACGTGGTCTCGGCGATGCCGGTGATCGGGATGCCGAGGTCGAGCGCGCTCTGCACGGTCCAGCGGCCGGTGCCCTTCTGCTCGGCCTGGTCGAGCACCACGTCCACGAACGCCTGGCCGGTGGCCGCGTCGGTGTGGCCGAGCACGTCGGCGGTGATCTCGATGAGGAACGACCCCAGCTCGCCGCCGTTCCACTCCCGGAAGATCTCCGCGATCTCCGCCGGGCTCGCCGACAGCCCGGCCCGCAGCAGGTCGTACGCCTCGGCGATGAGCTGCATGTCGGCGTACTCGATGCCGTTGTGCACCATCTTCACGAAGTGGCCCGCGCCGTCCGGCCCGATGTGCCGGCAGCAGGGCTCGCCGTCCACCTGCGCGGCGATCCGCTCGAAGATCGGCCCGAGCTTGCGGTACGACTCGGCCGAACCGCCGGGCATGATGCTCGGCCCGAGCAGCGCGCCCTCCTCGCCGCCGGACACGCCGGTGCCGACGAAGTGCAGGCCGTGCTCGCGTAGCGCCTCCTCCCTGCGGCGGGTGTCGGCGAAGTGCGCGTTGCCGCAGTCGACGACGATGTCCCCCTCCTCCAGCAGCGGCACCAGCTCGTCGATCACCGCGTCGGTGGGTGCGCCGGCCTTGACCATCACGATCACCGCGCGGGGCCGCTCCAGCGAGGCGACGAAGTCCGCGAGCGACTCCGACGGCACGAACGTGCCCTCGTCGCCGTGCTCGGCGACCAGGCTGCGGGTGCGCTCCGGCGACCGGTTGTGCACCGCCACGGCGAAGCCGTTGCGGGCCAGGTTCCGGGCCAGGTTGCGGCCCATCACCGCCAGACCGGTGACCCCGATCTGCGCCGTCGCCTGCTCTGCCATGCGTACCGCCACCTCTCGTCTGCACTGCTGTGCTGCGACCGTATCGCGGTCGTCGGGAGAGTGGGCGGGGACGTCGACAGGGCGTGACCGGTGGGTGGCCGTGCGTCTGCGGCGCGTTCACGCCTCGCTTTCCGGTAATTCGGGTGCGGGACGTCCGGGCGACGGGATAGCGTTGCCGCATGCGTAAGTGACGTCCCACCTCCGAGCCCGGTCCACCGCCGTCAGTGCCCGTGGACCCGTCCTGCTCCGGGCGTCCGCATTCCTTCCCCGCCACCGTCGGTCGCGGTGTCCGTCGTGATCGGAACGCACCGGAGCCCCCGCTCGGCGCGTCCCGGTCGGCGCGTCCGTACGACAGGAGGCCCGCGAATGCCCGCGAAGCGCAACCCGAAGAAGTCCCGTAAGCCGTCCGCGCCGCAGGTGACCCCGCCGAAGCTCGACGCGCTCACCGCGTCGCCGCCCGCGGTGGTACTCCCGACCGAGCTGGCGGCACCGACCGTGTCTCCGGATGCGGTGTCGCCAGTCCCGGCTGTGCCGGCGGTGTCGCCCTCGGAGTCTCTGGAGACCCCGGTCCTGCCAGGCGCATCCGCGACGCCGCCCAGGTCGGGTCCACCGGCAGGGCGGCAGGCCCGGTTCACCGGGCGCAGCCAGCGCGCCGGCCAGACCCGGTTCTACGCCTTCCGCCGCAGCTGATCGACAGTCCCGTTCCCGGTCAGCCGTCCACCGGGCAGGCCCGTCCAGGGCCTGCCCGAGCGTCCCCGACCCTCGTAGGGGCCATTCCGTACCAACATCTCGCCCGGCCCGGTTGATCATGAGGTTGGCGGCGATAAACCCGGCAACCGGTGCCGTCAACTTCATGGTCAACGGCGCGGATAGGGGAGGGGTCAGCCGATCAAGGGGCGGAAGGTGCCCAGGGCGATGCTTGTGGCCAGGGCGGCGGCAGCCAGGGCGGCGGCGCCTGCGACCAACAGCGCGTCGGCGGCGGTGAAGCGCTGCGGGCGTGCCACAGTGCGCGGGGTACCCGCGTCGAAGCCACGGGCGTCCATCGCCACGGCGAGCCGCGTACCCCGCCGGATCGCGCCGACCAGCAGCGTGAACGCGGTGGACGCGAACAGCCGCAGCTTGGCCAGCGGGTTGCGGCCGGCGTCCACGCCGCGGGCCCGCCGGGCCATGCTGATCATCCGCCACTCCTGCTCCAGCAGCGGCACCATCCGGAAGGCGGCCAGCGCCCCGATGGCGAACCGGGCGGGCGCCTTCGCGTTCTGGATCAGCGCGTCGGCCAGGTCGGTGGGGTCGGTGGTGGCGAACACGACGACGCCGGGCAGCGCCACGGCGAGCATCCGCAGCACCAGGCCCAGCGCCGTGACGAGCACGCCCTCGGTGACCAGGACCGGGCCGGCCTCGACGAGCACCCGGCCGGAGCGGTCGGCGGCGAAGAGCACCAGCGTGACCAGGATGCCGACGGCACCGGCGAGCAGCGGCCAGGCCCGCCGGGCGAGCACCCGGTAGCGGACGCCGAACAGCGGCAGCACCGCGAGTTCGACGGCGATGGCGACGGCCGGGGCGACCGGGTCGAGCGTCGCCACCAGGATGACTGTGAAGACCAGCGCGGCGGCCAGCTTGGCCACCGGGTTGCGCCGGGCCAGCGCCGCACCGGGCGCGGCGACCGGTTCGAGGTCGATCACGGGACCACCCCGGCGGAGGAGCGGTCCACTGTGAGCGTGCGGTCGGCCAGCGCGGCCACGAAGTCCGCGTCGTGGGTCACCGCGACCACACCGTGCCCGGCGTCGCGCAGCCCGGCCAGCAGGTCGACCAGCTCCAGCCAGGTGCGCCGGTCCTGGCCGAACGTCGGCTCGTCGCAGATCAGCAGGCGGGGCGCGGTGGCCAGGGCCGTCGCCACGCTCAGCCGCCGCGCCTCACCACCGGAGAGGGTGTACGGGTTGGCGCCGGCCAGCCGGTCCAGCCGCAGCCGGTGCAGCAACTCGTCCACGGTGGCGGTCACCGCCGTCTCGGGCTGCCCGGTGCGGCGCGGGCCGAGCGCCAGCTCGTCGCGGACGGTGGCGGTGACGAACTGGTGCTCCGGGTCTTGGAACACCGACCCGATCCGGCGTACCAGCGCGGGCGCCCGCCAGCGGTGCGGGGGAGTGCGCGCGTCCCGCCCGGCCAGTTCCGCCGACGCGGTGACCGCGCCCGTTCCGGGTCTCAGCAGGCCGCCCAGGAGCAGCGCCAGCGTCGACTTGCCCGCACCGTTGGGGCCGAGGACGGCGAGCGCCTCGCTGGCGCGTACCCGGAGGTCGGTGGGGTTCAGCCGGGGCGGCAGGCCGAGCCGCTCCGCGGTGAGCAACACGTCGCCGGGCGGCGCGGCCGCGTGCCGGGGTGGCGCGACGTGGCCGGGTACCCAGACCCCGGCGGCGGCCAGCGTGTCGCCGTGCGCGGCGAAGACCACGTCGGGTGGCCCGTCGGCGCGCACCCCGCCGCCGGGTTCGAGCACCACGACCCGGTCGACGAGCGGCAACGCCTCGGTGACCCGGTGCTCGACCAGGATCATCGTGGTGTCCGGGTCGAGCGCGTCCGCGACGGCCCGACGGATCAGGGCGGCGCCGGCCGGGTCGAGGTTGGCGGTGGGCTCGTCGAGCAGCAGCAGGCCGGGGCGCAGCGCGAGCGTGCCGGCCAGCGCCAGCCGCTGCTGCTCGCCGCCGCTGAGCGCGGCGGTCGGGCGGTCCCGGGGGTACGGGAAGCCGGCCCGGTGCAGCGCCTCGTCGACGCGGGCCCAGATCTCGTCGGCCGGTACGCCGCGGTTCTCCAGCCCGAACGCGACGTCGTCGCCGGAGCGGGCCATCACGAGCTGGGTCTGCGGGTCCTGGAACAGGATGCCGACGCGCTCGCGGGCCTTACGCGGATCGAGCCCGTCGATCTCGACGGTGCCCTCCTGCTCGCCGGAGTCCTCCGGCAGCAGCCCGGCCAGCGCGGCCAGCAGGGTGCTCTTACCGGCCCCGGAGGGCCCGAGCAGCAGCACCCGCTCGCCGCTCTCCACCCGCAGATCCACCCCACGGAGAGCCCAGCGCCGACGTCCCCCGTGCCGCCACCCGAACCCCCGCAGCACCACCCCGCTCACCCCCCCACCACCCCTCTCCCGCCCCAGCCTGCGTGATCAAGGAGTTCGCGTCCGGAAAACCGTGCCCGGCGGACGCGAACTCCTTGATCACCGGGGTGGGTGGGGTGGTGCGAGCCGTCAGACCAGGGCTCGGTCGCGGCCGGCGGGGAAGCGGTCCAGGACGCCGGTGTTGGCCAGGGCGCGGGTGAGGATGTGCGCGCCGAAGCCGGCGACGATCGTGGCGCTGACGATCGTGATCAGCGCGTACGGGAGGCGGTAGGAGGCGAAGTCGAGCGCCTTGTTCCAGTAGACGAAGTCGAAGATGGCCGCACCGAGGCCGGTCATCGCACCGGCCAGCACCGCCACCGGCAGCTTGAACGAGCGGTACCGGAACGCCGCGAAGGCCAGCTCGGCACCGATGCCCTGCATCAGGCCCTGGAGGATCACGATCCCCGCCCACTGGCTGCCCAGCAGGGCGGAGACGATCGCGGCCACCGTCTCGCAGTACAGGGCGGCGCCCGGCTTGCGGATGATCAGGCCGGCGAGCACCGCCGGGATCAGCCACACGCCGTAGAGCACGGCCTGGGCCGGCGGGAAGAACGCGAACGCCGCGTCGGTGGCGCTCCAGAGCAGGCCCCAGGCCCAGAACACGACGCCGAAGGCGACGGCGATGACCGAGGCGACGACGATGTCGACGGTACGCCAGCGGTTGCTGTCGGTGTGGTTCACGGTTGGCTCCCAGTTCGTCGAGGTGAACCAGGAGAAGACGCACGCCGCGCCCGGTGGTCACCGGACGGCGACGCGGCTGGAGGTCGACCGAACTCCCTGCGCTGGCATTACCCAGATCAGGTTCGAGGGTCTGCGGGCACCGGCCCGCACTCTCAGCGCTGTGCGCTCCCCTGTCGGATGTAAAGTTGTCTCGTCGCAGACGCTAGCACCGACGACTGCCCCCGGCCCAGCAGGGCGAGTGTCGGTATGGTGGCGATCATGCTGGTGGATGCGCGGGGACTGACGTTCGAGGTACGCGCCGGCGGCCCCGAGGGCGGTGACCCGGTCCTGCTGCTGCACGGCTTCCCGCAGCACTCCGGCGAGTGGGACGCGGTCACGCCCGCGCTGCACGCCGCCGGGCTGCGCACGTACGCGCTCGACCAGCGCGGCTACTCGCCCGGCGCTCGGCCGGCGGACGTCGGGGCGTACCGGATTCCGGAGCTGGTGGCCGACGCGGCGGCGGTCCTCGACGCACTAGGGGTGAGCCGCGCGCACCTGGTCGGCCACGACTGGGGCGCGATCGTCGCGTGGGGCCTGGCGGCGGCGCACCCGGAGCGGGTGCGGACGCTGACCGCGGTGTCGGTGCCGCACCCGGCCGCGATGGGGCACGCGCTCGCCACCGACCCGCGGCAGAAGGTCAAGTCCGCCTACATCACGTTGTTCCGCAAGCCGGGTACGGCGGAGAAGGTGCTCCTGGCCCTGAACGCCACCGCGCTGCGCAGGCTGCTCAGCGGGGTGGGCGACGCCGGCGCGGTGGCCCGGTACGCCGAGCGGATGCGCGAGCCGGAGGCGTTGACGGCGGCGCTGAACTGGTATCGCGCGATGACCGGGGCGGACATGAAGGCGGTCGCCCCGGTCGGGGTGCCCACCACGTTCGTCTGGAGCGACAAGGACGTGGCGATCGGCCGGACGGCGGCGCAGGCCTGCGCCGCGCACGTCACCGGCGACTACCGGTTCGTGACGCTGTCCGGGGTCAGCCACTGGATCCCGGACGAGGCGCCCGGCCCGCTGGCCGAGGCGATCCTCGCCCGGTGTGCGGAAACGGAGGAAGCATGACGGTGAGCGCCGAGGCGTACCTGGCGGTGGTGACCGAGACCATCGGCCGGGTTGCCGCCGAGCAGCGACGCAACGTGGCCGCCGCGGCCGACCTGATCGCGGCGGCGGTGAGCGCCGACGGGGTGGTGCACGCGTTCGGCACCGGGCACTCCGAGGCGCTGGCCATGGAGATCGCCGGGCGGGCCGGCGGGCTGGTGCCCACCAACCGGATCGCGTTGCGTGACCTGGTGCTTGTCGGCGGCGACCCGGCCGACGTGCTCAGTCCGAAGCTGGAACGCGACCCGGCGGTGGCGCACCGCCTCTACGAGCTGGCGCCGATCCGGCCGCAGGACGTGTTCGTGCTCGCCTCGAACTCGGGCGTGAACGGGGCGATGGTCGAGTTCGCGTCCATCGTGAAGGAACGCGGGCACGGCCTGGTGGCGATCACCTCGGCGCGGCACTCGGCCCGGATGACCTCGCGGCACCCGTCCGGCCGTAAGCTGGCCGACTTCGCCGACGTGGTGCTGGACAACGGCGCCCCGTACGGCGACGCCACGCTGCCGCTGCCCGGTGGCGGCGCGGTCGGCGCGGTCTCCTCGATCACCGCCGCGCTGCTCGCCCAGCAGATCGTCGCCGAGGTGGTGGCCCGGCTGGTCGCGGCGGGGCAGCGCCCGCCGGTCTACCTGTCCGCGAACATCACCGGCGGCGACGAGCACAACGCCGAACTGGAAGCCCGGTACGCAGGCCGGATCCGCAGGGGTTCCTGAGCCGGTTTCGTGATCATCCGTACGGGGCACAGGCGGTGCGCCGGTGGGCGTTTCCCGCCGGCCGTGCCGTCTCCCGGGGAGGTCCGCGAGTGTCGAAGGAATCCGAGAAGCAACGCTGGCAGCGCAACTTCGCCGACCTGTTGCAGGAGCTGCGGGTCGCGCAGACCGGCGTGCAGATCCTGTTCGCCTTCCTGCTGACGCTGCCGTTCAGTGCCGGGTTCGACCGGACCACCGAGTTCCAGCGCGACATCTACATCCTGGCGCTGCTGACCGCCGCCGCGTCCGCCGCCATGATCATCTCTCCGGTGGCGTTCCACCGGGCGCTGTTCCGCCAGGGACGCAAGCCGGAACTGGTCCGCTTCGCCCACCGGATGGCCACCGGCGGCCTGTTCTTCATGCTCATCGCGATGGTCAGCTCGGTCCTGCTGGTCTCCGACTTCGTACTCGACCGGCCGATCGCGTTCCTGCTCAGCGCGCTCACCGGCCTCTGGTTCCTGATCTTCTGGGCGATCCTTCCGTTCAGCCGTCGCAACTGGGGTGAGGACGACATCGACGACGAGGACGACGACCCGCAGACGCTCACCGGCGGCTGACCGTCCGCCAAATCGGACGTGCACGCGGCGCTACCCCTGGGTAACACCCGGGGGTAGCGTCGTTTTCGTCGAACGCGTCGACGCAGCCGGACCGACGAGGAGGCAGCCGTGACCACGACACACAACAGCCGGCCCGAGTCACCCGACGGCGCGGGGCCGCTGCCCACCGAGGCGGGCCGGGTCTCCGAGAAGGAGGCCCGCCAGGTCGCCGAGGCGGCCCGCGAATCGGCCTGGGACCGGCCCAGCTTCGGCAAGGAGCTGTTCCTCGGCCGGTTCCGGCTCGACCTGATCGACCCGTGGCCCCGCCCCGACCCGGCCGAGGTGGCCCGCGCGGACGAGTTCCTCGGCGCGCTGCGCGCGTACCTGACGTCCGAGGTGGACGGCGAGGCGATCGAGCGGGACGCCCACATCCCCGACGAGGTGTTCCACGGCCTGGCCGGGCTGGGCACGTTCGGCATGAAGATCGACCGCAAGCACGGCGGGCTCGGGCTGAGCAACCTGCACTACTGCCGGGCGCTGATGCTCGTCGGTTCGGTGAACCCGGCGGTCAGCGCGCTTCTCTCCGCACACCAGTCGATCGGCGTGCCGCAGCCGCTGAAGATGTTCGGCACGCCCGAGCAGAAGGAACGGTTCCTGCCCCGGCTCGCCGCCGGTGAGGTCTCCGCGTTCCTGCTCACCGAGCCGGACGTCGGCTCCGACCCGGCCCGGCTCGCCACCACCGCCGAGCCCACCGCCGACGGCACCGGCTACCGGCTCAACGGGGTGAAGCTCTGGGCCACGAACGGCACACTCGCCACCCTGCTCGTGGTGATGGCCCGGGTGCCGGCCGGCGAGGGGCGGCGCGGCGGCATCACCGCGTTCGTGGTGGAGGGCGACAGCGACGGCATCACAGTCGAGCGGCGCAACTCCTTCGTCGGGCTGCGTGGCCTGGAGAACAGCCTCACCCGGTTCCACGACGTCTTCGTGCCGAAGGAGAATGTGATCGGCGGTGAGGGCAAGGGCCTGAAGATCGCACTGACCACGTTGAACACCGGCCGGCTCTCGCTGCCGGCCATGTGCGTCGGCGCCGGCAAGTGGGCGCTGAACGTGGCCCGGGAGTGGGCGGCGGACCGGGTCCAGTGGGGCCGCCCGGTGGGCGAGCACGAGGCGGTGGCGAAGAAGCTGTCCTTCATCGCCGCCACCACGTACGGCATGGAGTCGATGCTCGACCTGTCCTGCATGCTCGCCGACGACGACCGCAACGACATCCGGATCGAGGCGGCGCTGGTCAAGCTCTACGCCAGCGAGATGGCCTGGCGGATCGCCGACGAGCTGATCCAGATCCGCGGTGGCCGCGGCTACGAGACGGCCGACTCGCTGGCCGCCCGTGGGGAACGGCCGGCCGCCGTCGAGCAGCTCCTGCGCGACCTGCGGATCAACCGGATCTTCGAGGGCTCCACCGAGATCATGCACCTGCTGATCGCCCGCGAGGCGGTCGACGCGCACCTGTCGGTGGCGGGCGACATCATCGATCCCGACGCCGGGCTGGGCCGCAAGGCCAAGGCGGGCGCGCGGGCCGGCGCCTTCTACGCGAAGTGGCTGCCCACGCTGGCCGTCGGCAAGGGGCAGACGCCCGGGGCGTACCAGGAGTTCGGGCCGCTGGCCGGGCACCTGCGCCACGTCGAGCGGACCTCCCGCAAGCTGGCCCGGTCGACGTTCTACGCGATGTCCCGCTGGCAGGGGAAGATGGAGCGCAAGCAGGCGTTCCTCGGCCGGGTGGTGGACATCGGCGCGGAGCTGTTCGCGATGAGCGCGGTCTGCGTCCGGGCCTACGCCGAGCGCGACGCGCACCCGGAGAACGTCGAGCTGGCCGACCTGTTCTGCCGGCAGGCGCGGCTGCGCGTCGACGAGCTGTTCACCGGCCTGTGGTCGAACACCGACTCGGTCGACGTGGCCGCAGCCAAGCGGATCGTCGCCGGCCGGTACGCCTCGCTGGAGGAGGGCGTGGTCACCCCGCCGGCCGACCTGCCCTGGGTGGCCCGCTGGGAACCCGGCCCGTCCACCGGGCCGGACGTCCGCCGCCGCATCCCGCCCATCGGCTGACCGGACCGCCCGGCGGCCGTGCCGCCCGGTCGGCCGCCGGGGTGCGGCCGACCGGGTGCGCGGACCGCGCGGCACACCTCACCGGCCGCCGCGCAGCCCCAGTTCGCGCAGCTCCAGCGCGGCGAGCGCGTCGACTGTCGCGTCGTCGCCGCGCCGCCACGCCTCGGCGACGTCGGGCGCGATCCGGGTCAGCTTCGACAGCGGCTGACCGGCCAGCGCGCGCAGCGCCAGCAGGTCCCGGCCGGCCGGCACGCCGGCCAGGGCCTTGGCCGCGCCGGCCCGGCGCATCCAGCGCAGGCGCAGCGGCAGCCAGCCGAACAGCACCAGGCCGAGCGGGAACACCAGCACCGCGACGGTCAGCCCGAGCGCGAGCTGCCCGACCAGCTCCTGCTGGTCGCGGCCCGCCTCGGCGACCGCGCGGGCGGCGTCGGCGGCCCGGGTGAACGGCGCGGTCAGCTCGTCACCGACGATCGGCACCCGGCCGACCTTGCCGCCGGCGTCGGCCAGGTTGTCGGCGAGTCCACCGCCGGCCCCCTCCAGCTTCTGCCCGGGTACGGCGAGCTTCTCGACCACGTCGTGCAGCCACAGCGCGAAGCGGATCGCCGCGTACACCCAGACGACAACGAGCAGGTCGGTGAGGAACTGGCGGACGGCGGTGGGAAAACGGTCGGCGTAGATCTTCACGCCGGACAGCGTCCCACGACACGGGCGCGTCGGCACCTGGCCGATTTCCCGCTCAGTGCGACCCTTCGCCGGCGTGACTGACCGCGTCCCTGACGATGTGGGCCACGTGGTCGTCGACGAGCGCGTACGCGATCTCCCGGCCGCGCCGCGACCCGCGCACCACCCCCGCGCCGCGCAGCACCCGCAGGTGCTGGGAGACCAGCGGCTGCGGGGCGCCGAGCTTCTCGACCAGCTCGTGCACGCAGCGCTCCCCCTCGGCCAGCTCGCTGACGATCGCGAGCCGGATCGGGGCGGAGAGCGCGCGCAGCAGGTCACCCGCACCCTCGAAGGCGTCGTACCCGTTCGTGCCGGTCACCCTGTAACGGTAACCAATCCCAGCTGCGCCGGCGGGCAGGGTCTCATCCCAGCAGCACCTCGTGCTCGGCCGGCTCGGGCGGCGGCGTGGACCGGTCGGCCCGCACCCGCCGCCGCACCGCCCGCAGACCGGCCGCGGCGATCGCCACCAGCAGGAACGAGCCGATCGCCACGATCACCACCGAGGCGCCGGGCGCCGTGTTGGCGGTCGCCGCCACCCAGACGCCGGTGCCGGCGGCGAACACGCCCAGCGCCATGGCCGCCGTCATGGTGGACCGGAAGCCCCGGGTCACCTGCTGCGCGGTGGCCACCGGCACGACCATGAGCGCGCTGATCAGCAGCACCCCGACCGCCCGCATGGCGATGGTCACGGTGACCGCGGTGCCGACGGCGATGACCAGGTTCAGCGTCCGCACCGGCAGGCCGGACACACGCGCGTACTCCTCGTCGTGGCAGACCGCGAACAGCGCCGGGCGCAGCACCAGCATGGTCACCAGCAGCACCGCGCCGAGCACGCCGATGGTGACCAGGTCGCCCGGCGAGGTGGTGGTCAGCGACCCGAACAGGTACGCGTTGAGCGACCCGCTGCTGGCGTCGGAGAGCCCGACCAGCATCACGCCACCGGCGATGCCGCCGTAGAACAGCAACGCCAGCGCGAGGTCGCCGGAGGTGCGCCCGTACGCGCGGACCAGCTCGATCACGATCGCGCCGAGCGTCGCCGCGATCACCGCCACCAGCACGGGGGAGCGGTTGAGCAGCAGTCCCGCGCCGACGCCGGTGAGCGCCACGTGCCCGAGCCCGTCGCCGATCAACGCCAGCCGGCGCTGCACCAGGTAGATGCCGAGCGCCGGGGCGGCCAGCCCGATGATCAGCGCGCCGACCAGGGCGCGGAGCATGAAGTCGTACTGGAAGAGACCCATCTCAGATGCCTGTCCAGAGCCGGGCGGGCTCCTCGTCGCAGTGCGGGTGCACGTGCTCGTGGTCCGGGTCGGCGTGGTGGCCGGCCGGCTCCGGCACCGCGCCGTCGTGGGCGATCCCGCCCTGGTGCACCACCACGGCCCGGCTGATCAGCGGGCGCAACGGGCCCAGCTCGTGGGCGACGAGCAGCACCGTGCCGCCGCCGTCGCGGAACCCGCGCAGCGCCTCGGCGAACGCCTCCTGGCTGGCCGCGTCCACCCCGGCGGTCGGCTCGTCGAGCACCAGCAGCTCCGGCCCGCCGGCCAGGGCGCGGGCGATCAGGGTGCGCTGCTGCTGGCCGCCGGAGAGCGTGGACACCGGGTCACCGGCCCGGTCGGCGAGCCCGACCGCGTCCAGCGCCGCCGTCACCGCCTCCCGGTCCGCGCGCCCGGCGGGCCGCAGTACGCCCCGGCGGGCCAGCCGCCCGGACGCCACCACCTCGCGCACCGTCGCTGGTACTCCGCTGCCCGCGCCGAGCCGCTGCGGCACGTACCCGATGCGGTGCCACTGCCGGAAGCGGCGCTGCGGCGTGCCGAAGAGGGTGACCGACCCGGCACCGACCGGCACCAGGCCGAGCGCGGCGCGCACGAGCGTCGACTTGCCGGAGCCGTTGGCGCCGAGCACGGCGACCACCTCTCCGGAGGTCACTGTCAACGAGACGTCACGCAGCACCGGGCGGCCGTCGTAGCCGACCGTGGCGTGCGCGATCTCGATCACGGGTGGGGTCATGAGCAGTCCAGAGCGGTTCGCAGGGTCTGCAGGTTGGCGCGCATCGCGGAGAGGTAGTCGCCCTCGGCGGGCGGGCCCTCCAGCGGGTCCAGCATCGCGGTCTTCGCCCCGACCTCGCGCGCGATGGTCTCGGCGACCTTCGGGCTGACCCGGCTCTCGAAGAAGATCGTCCCGGCCTGGTGCTCCCGGGCCTCCTTCGCGACCTCGGTGAGCCGCTGCGGGGACGGCTCGGTCTCCGGAGTGAGCCCGCTGATGCCGATCTGCTCCAGCCCGTAGCGCTCGGTCAGGTAACCGAACGCGGCGTGGCTGGTCACCACCTCCCGGCGCTGGCAGGTGCGCAGGCCGTCGGCGTACTCGGTGTCCAGCTTCGTCAGCTCGGTGCGCAGCGCGCCGGCGCGGGCGGTGTAGTCGGCGGCGTGGTCCGGGTCGGCCTTGCCGAGGCGCTCGGCGAGCCTGTCGCCGATGGTGGCGAGCCGGGTCGGGTCGAGCCAGACGTGCGGGTCCTTGCCGCCGCCCTCGTCGGAGTGCCCGGCCTCGCCGTCGTGGTCGTGGTCGTGCCCGCCGGCGGCGTCCCGCAGCGGCGTGACGCCCGCCACGTCGAACGCGCGGTCACCCCCGTTCTGCTCCACCGCCTCGTCCACCGCCGGCTGGAAGCCGCCGAGGTAGACGACCACGTCGGCGTCGACGATCTGGCCGACCTGCCGCGGGTTGAGTTCCAGGTCGTGCGGCTCGGCGCCGGGCTTGGTCAGGTTGCTGACCGCGACCGTGTCGCCGCCGATCCGCTCGGCCAGGAACTGGAGCGGGTAGAACGCGGCCACCACGCCCACCCGGCCCGGCTCGCTCGCGCCGCCCGTGCCGTCCGCGCAGGCGGTCAGGCCGGCGGTGGCGAGCAGGGCGGTGGCGGCGGCGATCAGGGTACGGCGAGGTGCGCGAACGGTCATGGGCTCAACTGTCCGCGACAACGAAAACTATTGTCAAAAACGCATGATTGCATGTCAGCGCAGGTCAGCTCGGCTTCTCCGGTCAGCCGACCATGAGCTTCGCCAGCGCCACCGCGATCAACAAGGTGAGCATCACCAGCCGGAGCAGCCGGGTCGCCGGGGCCTGCACCGGCCAGGTGACGGACATCAGCCAGACCAGCCCGCCGGCCAGCACGAGCAGCAGGACGCCGCCCGCCGGGCCGGGCGCGAAGAGGCCGACAAGCACCAGGGCCAGCACGGCCAGGAACACCGCCGTCGGGTTGAGCCGTGCCAACCGGGACAGCACGGGACTCTGCGTACGCTGCATGCCACAAACTCTACGAGGAGGAACGCCGTGCTGGTCACCAACCGGTTCGTGGTGGAAGCCGAAACGGTGGACGAGTTCACCCGGGAGGCGCACGCCGCGCTGGCCGCGCTCGCCGCCCGCCCCGGCTACCTGCGCGGCGAACTGCTGCGCGCCCTCGACGACCCGGACCACTGGCTCCTGGTCACCGAGTGGGAGTCGGTCGGGGCGTACCGGCGGGCGCTGGGCGGCTTCGACGTCAAGGTCACCGCCGTGCCGTTGCTCGCCCGATCGGTGGACGAGCCGTCGGCGTACGAGACGCTCGCCAGCGCTGCTCCCGAGGGGGAGATCGTCGTCGTCGCCAGCGATCGTGCCGCAGGTCCGTACCGCTGAGTGCCGGGGCACTACCCTGGCGCGTATGACCGCTCCCGGACCGGCCGCGCCACCCCCGCCAGCAGTTCCGCCCGCGCCGCCGGCGGACCCCGGGGTGCCCGCGCCGCCGCAGGGGCCCGGCGTCGCGCCGCCGTTCGCCGCCCCGCCCACAGAGGGCGGGCGGACCCGGCTCTGGCTCGGCCTCGGCGCGGGCGCGCTGGCGGTGCTGATCTGCTGCGGTGGAGGCGGCGCGGCGGTGGTCGGCCTGGCGGTGAGCAACGCCCAGGCGATCGGCGAGCAGGGCCGGGCGGTCACGAACGACTACTACCAGGCGCTCGTGGCCCGGGAGTGGTCGAAGGCGTACGACACGCTCTGCGAGGACATCCGGAGGCAGGAGCCCCGGCGCGAGTTCGAGCGGCGGGTCGCCGCCGAGCCGCAGATCTCCGGCTACCGGGTGGGCGAGGTCGACCTCGCCACGCTCACCGTGCCGGTGGACGTCACGCTCGCCGGCGGCCGGCGGGAGGCGCAGACCGTGACACTCGCGCCGGACCAGCAGTCGGGCGGCGTGGAGGTCTGCGGGGTGAGCTGACCGGCCCCCGGTATTCTGCTGGGCTCGGGACGGACACGGTCGTACCGTTGTCCCGAACAGCCCGGTTCCATCCATCTCAACCGCGCCGACCGCCAGCCGGCGTAGGAGGAAACATGCCAGCCGACCGTATCGACGCCGTCACCAGCCTCGCCAAGCGCCGGGGCTTCGTCTTTCCCTCAAGCGAGATCTACGGGGGCACCCGGTCGGCGTGGGACTACGGTCCGCTCGGCGTCGAGCTGAAGGAGAACGTCCGCCGGCAGTGGTGGCGGACCATGGTGCAGCAACGCGACGACGTCGTCGGCCTCGACTCGGCGGTCATCCTGGCCCGCAAGGTCTGGGAGGCCAGCGGCCACATCGCCGAGTTCGTCGACCCGCTCACCGAGTGCCAGTCCTGCCACAAGCGGTTCCGGGCCGACCACCTGGAAGAGGCGTACGAGGCCAAGCACGGCAAGCCGCTGACCTCGCTGACGGAGCTGAACTGCCCCAACTGCGGCAACAAGGGCACCTTCACCGAGCCGAAGATGTTCAACGGCCTGATGAAGACCTACCTGGGCCCGGTGGAGAGCGACGAGGGCATGCACTACCTGCGCCCGGAGACCGCCCAGGGCATCTTCGTCAACTACAAGAACGTCGAGACGGTCGCCCGCAAGAAGCCGCCGTTCGGCATCGCGCAGACCGGCAAGTCGTTCCGCAACGAGATCACCCCCGGCAACTTCATCTTCCGGACCCGCGAGTTCGAGCAGATGGAAATGGAGTTCTTCGTCGAGCCGGGCACCGACGAGCAGTGGCACGAGTACTGGCTTCAGGAGCGCTGGAACTGGTACCTCGACCTCGGCCTGTCCGAGGAGAACCTGCGCTTCTACGAGCACCCCAAGGAGAAGCTCTCCCACTACTCGAAGCGCACCGTCGACATCGAGTACCGGTTCCGGTTCGGCGGCAGCGAGTTCGCCGAGCTGGAGGGCATCGCCAACCGCACCGACTTCGACCTGTCCACGCACAGCAAGCACTCCGGCGTCGACCTGTCGTACTTCGACCAGGGCAAGGGCGAGCGCTGGATGCCGTACGTGATCGAGCCGGCCGCCGGCCTCACCCGCGCGGTGCTGGCGTTCCTGCTGGAGGCGTACGACGAGGACGAGGCGCCGAACACCAAGGGCGGCGTGGACAAGCGCACCGTCATGCGCTTCGATCCGCGGCTGGCCCCGGTCAAGGTCGCCGTGCTGCCGCTGTCGCGCAACGAGGCGCTGTCGCCGAAGGCCAAGCAGCTCGCCACCGACCTGCGCAAGCGCTGGGTGGTCGAGTTCGACGACTCGCAGGCGATCGGCCGCCGCTACCGCCGGCAGGACGAGATCGGCACACCGTTCTGCGTCACCGTCGACTTCGACACGCTCGACGACAACGCGGTGACCGTCCGCAACCGCGACACCATGGCCCAGGAGCGGGTTTCGCTGGACCAGGTCGAGCGCTACCTGATCGAGCGCCTCCCCGGCTGCTGACCGCGTGTAAGGAAGGGCCCCTTCTTAACGCCTCGCGTAGAGAAGGGGCCCCTTCTTAACACCCCTCATCCGGGGGAGATCGGCTCCGCCCGTACGCCGGTCCCGGCGCCCAGCCCGCGCCGGGCCGCGTACGCGTCCTCCACCGTGCGCCGCACGCGGCCCGGCTCCCTGCGGATCTGCGCCGGCGTGAAGTGCAGGATGAGCACCCCGTAACGGCTCAGCTCGTTGTGCCGGTCCAGCGTCCGCGCCCAGTCGGCCGGGCTGAGGTGGTACTCTCGCGAGTCGACCTCCAGCGCCACCGCGCAGTCGGCGAGGTAGCCGTCCGGCGTCGGCAGGCGGGTGCCGTCGGCCGCCGACAGCCGCGGGTTCCACAGGATCCGGCCGAGCACGCCGCTGCCGCCCAGACACTCCCGCAGCTCCGTCTCCGGCGCGGAGCGGGCCCCGTCGGTGATCTCCGCGAATGCCTTCCGGATCAGGGCGGTGCGGCTGCGCCGGGCCCGGCGGATCTCCGCGTCCAGGCTGTCCAGGTCGGTGAAACCGCGCTGCACGGCCTCCGCCACCGTCGCCCGTACCGGCCGCAGCTGGCGCAGGTCGCGGGCGGCGTCCACGACCGCCCGGGCCGGTGAGCACACCGGGTACAGCGCGGTCCGCCGGGCCCGCGGATCAAGCTCCAGAGCCCGCGCGATCACCGCGTGACCGGCCGAGCGGCGCCGCACGTGGTGCGGCAGGACCAGGTGTACGTCAGTGCTGCGCGGACTGTGCCGGAAGCCGTACCAGACCAGGGCGGCCAGGCCGGTGAGCTGCGCGTCGGCGCCCGCGTAGAGCGCCGCTGAGATGCGCCGTTGCTCGTCGGTGAGGGTGCCGGTGACGAGTGCGTACGTGGCCGGCAGCACGCGCTGCCACAGGCCGCGCCGGGTCTGCCGGTACAGGTACATGTCGTCGTATCCGACGCCGAGCAGCTGCGTCCGCGTGACGATCTGCTGCTGGCGCTCGGCCAGGTCGCTGAGTTCGGGTGGCTGTTCGCGCATGCCCGGCAGCCTGCGGGCTCGACCGCTGCTCCTCCTGCCCGTGCGCCCGGCCTGTGGACAGCCGCCCCGGTTGTGGAGAACGCCCGCCGGACGGGCCGGCTGTGATATGCGCCCTGTTAAAAAGGGGCCCGTGCTCTACCGGAGACGTTAAGAGGGGGCCCTTCCTTACACTTGTGCGGTGACTGCTCCGACGCTGCCCGCGCTGACCATCAGCCCGCACCAGGTGTGGCCGCCGGTGGTGCTCGCGCCGATGGCCGGGATCACAAACGTCGGCTTCCGCCGGCTCTGCCGTGAGCAGGGCGGCGGCATCTACGTCTGCGAGATGATCACCACCCGCGCGCTCGTCGAGCGGAACCCGAAGACGCTGCGCATGATCGCCTTCGGCGCCGAGGAGCACCCCCGCAGCCTCCAGCTCTACGGCACCGACCCGGAGATCACCGCCGCCGCCGTGCGGATCGTGGTCGAGCGCGATCTCGCCGACCACATCGACCTGAACTTCGGCTGCCCGGTGCCCAAGGTGACCCGCCGTGGCGGCGGCTCGGCCCTGCCGTGGCGCCGCCGGCTGTTCGCCCGGCTGGTCAAGGCCGCGGTGGACGCCGCGTCACCCGCCGGGGTGCCGGTCACCGTCAAGATGCGCAAGGGCATCGACGACGACCATCTGACGTACGTCGAGGCGGGGCTGGCGGCCCAGGACGCGGGCGTCGCGGCGGTCGCCCTGCACGGGCGTACGGCCGCGCAGCGCTACTCCGGCACCGCCGACTGGGACGCCATCGCCACGCTCAAGTCGGCGCTCGACGTGCCGGTGCTCGGCAACGGCGACATCTGGGAGGCCGACGACGCGCTGCGGATGGTCGCGCACACCGGCGTGGACGGCGTGGTGATCGGGCGTGGCTGCCTGGGCCGGCCGTGGCTGTTCGCCGACCTGGAGGCCGCGTTCAACGGCAGTGCCGGGCGGCGGCTACCGAGCCTCGGCGAGGTGGCGGTGACCATGCGGCGGCACGCCGAGCTGCTGGTGGAGCAGTTCGTGGCGGGCGCCCGGAACCCGGCCCGGGGCGAGCGGGACGGCTGCACCGACTTCCGCAAGCACGTCGCCTGGTACCTGAAGGGCTTCCCGATCGGCAGCGAGCTGCGCCGCTCACTTGCCATGATCGAGAGCCTGGCGCAGCTGGACGACCTGCTCGGCAAGCTCGACCCGGCCGTACCGTTCCCGGTGGAGAACCTCGGCCAGCCGCGTGGCCGCACCAACTCCCCGGGCAAGGTGTTCCTGCCCGACGGGTGGCTGGCCAGCCGCGACGACGACACCCCGCCGGACGGCGCCGAGCTGGACGACTCCGGCGGCTGACCCGGATATGACGAAGGGCCCGACCCCCGTTGGGGTCGGGCCCTTCGTCATGTCGTTCGGTCAGGAGCTGTAGCCGCGGCTGGCGATCCAGCGGGCGAGCTCGTCGACGTCCATTCGGTAGGAGGCCTGGTTCGGGTTGGCCGAGTCGGCGATCGTCACGACCTTCCCGTTGTCGCGGTAGCCCACGACGCTGATGTAGTGGCCGCCCTCGAAGGAGTGGGTGTTGCCGTCGGTGTCGGTGGCGGTGCCGGCGATGTTGGCGACCACGGCGCGGCCGTCGTCGACGGTCTTGACCACGTCGGCACGCAGCTTGTCGACCTTGTCGCGGTCGCGGGCCTTGTCCACGGGGATCTCGGTGGACTTGTAGACGTCCTTACCGGTCTCCTTGTTCAGCACCGGGGTGATGTCGTTGATGGAGTCGGTGCCGGACTCGGTGGTGCCCATCTCCTTGGCCATGGCGTGCACGTCGATGTTCTTGCCCTGCACGCTCAGCGCGTTACGGGCGGCGGCCGGGCCGCAGAAGTAGAAGTTGGGCTGGGCTTCGTAGCGCACGTCCAGCTCCCGCTCGCCGTGCTTGCGGTCGGTGGTGACGACCTGGGCGGCGCGCTCGGCCGGGGTGGCCTGGGCGGCGATGGCGGGGCCGGCGATGCCACCAGCGGTGGCGACGATGCCGGCAGCGGTCAGAACGGTCTTGCGCAGCAGAGTGGTAGCCATGATCAGTTGCCTCTCTGTCGGGGGTACGCGGCAATGGGGGATGCCGCGAATAGAGATCAGGTGGCCCGGTATGTGCGTCGGGCCGGTGGCTCGCTCGGGCGGCCAGGGGGACGGCCTGCTCCGGCGGCTCGGGGATGTAACGACCGGGGACCCGGGGTCATTCCCGGCGCGCGTCGCCCGGTCTTACTGCTCGACAGGCGCTGTCGGCCTGCTCCGGCGGCGGGATCCGTCGGCCTGCTCGACGGCCCGGTGATGTAACGACCGGCGTCCCGGCCTGATTCCCGGACCGAGGGCGGGGCGGTCGGCGGGTGCGGCGCGGTCTGCCATGTACAACGCCCCGCACCCACCCCCGATTCCACCCGACCGGTGACCCGACCACCCCGATTCCGGACACCAACCCCGTCGAGGCTGCCCCGGGCTCCGCCCCCGCCGCCCCAAGGGCTCCCTCCCTCCCCCCACCCCGGTGATCAAGGAGTTTGTGCCCGGCGCGCGGCCTCGAACGGACACAAAATCCTTGATCACCGGACCGATGGGGGTGAGTCGTGATGGTGCCGAATGTCGGTTTCTGGGATGGGGCGTCGATCATGAAGTTGGTGGTGCCTGGTTTGTCGCCGTCTACTTCATGATCGATCGGCTTGGGGTCGGCGGGGCCGGGGGCGGTTAGGGGGTGGTGGTTGGGGTGGGGGTGGGGGTGGGCTGGGTGGGGATGTGGGGGGCGGTTGAGGGCCAGGGAATCTCGGGGGAGGGGTGGAAAGTGATGCCGGCAGCCGCCCAGCGTGGGCCGTGGCCGGCGAGCCGGCTGCGGAACCGGGACCAGTCGTGCGTCTCGCGCGGCGACCAGCCCAGTTCGGCGACGGCGGGCAGGCGCGGGAAGAGCATGTACTCGACCTCGGCCGGCGTCGAGACCGACTCGGTCCAGAGCGGCGCCTCCACGCCCAGCACGGCCTCTGCCGGTACGCCCCGAACATGGGTGCCCGGATCCCACTCGTACGCCCGGCGTACGTCGATCAGACCGGCCCAGTCGTGCCCGATCGGGGTGTCCGGGGCGTACTTCATGTCCAGGTACGCGTGGTTGCCGGGGGAGAGGATCAGCCGAGCGCCCCGGCGTACCGCGTCGGCGGTCTCCGGGTCGTCGCCGTTCGTGCCCCACCACTGCAGGACGCGCCCGTCGACGTGCTCGGCCGGGGCGAGCTGGTGCCAGCCGACGACGGTCTTGCCGGTGGCGGCGACCAGCCGCTGCGCCCGCGCCACGAAGGCGCGGTAGCTGTCGGCCGGCACCTTGAACGCCTCGTCGCCGCCGAGGTGCAGCCACGGCCCGGGCGTCAGCGCGGCCACCTCGCCGACCACGTCCGCGACGAAGTCGTACGTCCGCTCGTCGGCGGGGTCGACGTAGCTGAACCCGACCTCGGTGCCGGTGTACGGCGGCGGCCCGATCTTGCCGGGTGCCAGTTCGGGGTACGCGACGAGCGCCGCGTTGGTGTGGCCCGGCAGGTCGATCTCGGGCACCACTGTCACGTGGCGGCGGGCGGCGTACGCGACGATGCGGCGGTAGTCGTCACGGGTGTACCAGCCGCCCGGGCCGCCGCCGACCTCGGTCGCGCCGCCGACCTCGGCGAGCCGGGGCCAGGAGTCGACCGCGATCCGCCAGCCCTGGTCGTCGGTGAGGTGCAGGTGCAGGTGGTTGAGCTTGTAGCGGGCCAGGTGGTCGACCACCCGCAGGACGTCCTCGACGCCGAAGAAGTGGCGGGCGACGTCGAGCATGGCGCCCCGGTAGGGGAAGCGCGGCCGGTCGACGATGGTGCCGCCGGGCACCGCCCAGCGCGCGGCGACAGCGGTCGGGCTCTCGATCGGCGCGGGTAGCAGCTGCCGCAGCGTCTGCGCCCCGTGGAACAGCCCGGCCGGGTTGACGGCGGTGATCCGCACGCCGTCGGCGGTCACGTCGAGCCGGTAGCCCTCGTCGCCGAGGGCTGCGCCGTCCGGCTCGCCGGAGCCTGTCGCCGCCTCGGGACCGGGAGCCGCCGGCGACAGCGTGAGCGTCAGCGGGCCGCCCTCGGGGGCGTCGGCGACCGGGAGCGGGAAGCCGGTGGCCGGGCGCAGCCAGGCGGCGAGCTGTTCGGCCACGTCCCGGCCGGCGGGACTGACCCGCAGCACCGCGTCCGCGCTCAGGGTGAAGTCCGCCGCCGGGTCCGGGACCACCCGCTCGGGCGCCGGCACCACGTCGTCGAGACGGACCGGCGCCGCTGCGGCGAGCGCGCCGTCGGCCCGGCTCGCGGCGACCCGCGCCAACTCGGCGGCGGGTGCCGGCACGCCGGGCAGCCCTGCATCCGCCGCGACGTCGGCCGACGGTCCCGCATCGGCGGATGCCGCGACGCCGGCGGGGGCCGCCGCGCCGGACGGCGACATCGCGGGTACGTCACCGGAAGACGTGCTGGCAGGACGGGTGGCGGTCGGCTCCGGACCGGTCTCCGGGGCGGTGGGGGTGGTCGGCACGGCGACAGCTCCGAGGGGTGTATTCGCGCGGGATATGGCAAAGGTGAGGATCCGCGAGACGCAGTGACGTCAAGAGTACGAGAGGAAGCGGAATTGCGTGATCGTGCTCGTGGAAGCGTTCCCAAAAACCCGTACGAACGCGGATTGTGGTGACCGTTGTGCCGAAAGTCACCGAACGCTCCCAGGTTTCGCGAAGTTCGCCTAGCCTTCGGCCCACCGACGCTGACGAGCCGGGATTACCGGTGGTCACTACCGGGGTATGTCCGAACTGAACCTTCGTTAAGTGTCAATGGCGCGCGTGGGAGGGCTCTGGTGGCAGCGCACGATTCGGTCGAGCAGAAGTACGTCTACGACTTCGCCGAGGGCAACAAGGATCTCAAGGATCTGCTCGGCGGCAAGGGGGCCAACCTGGCCGAGATGACGAACCTCGGCCTGCCGGTCCCGCCCGGCTTCACGATCACCACCGAGGCCTGCAAGGCGTACCTGACGACCGGGCGCGAGCCGGACGGCCTGGCCGCGCAGATCGAGGCGCACCTGGAGTCGCTGGAACGCGAGATGGGCCGGCGCCTCGGCGACCCGGACGACCCGCTGCTGGTCTCGGTACGCTCCGGCGCCAAGTTCTCCATGCCGGGCATGATGGAGACCGTCCTCAACGTGGGCCTCAACGACCGCAGCGTGGTCGGCCTGAGCAACCAAGCGGGTGGGAACGACAGGTTCGCCTGGGACTCCTACCGCCGCCTGATCCAGATGTTCGGCAAGACGGTCTGCGAGGTGCCGGGCGAGGAGTTCGAGCACGCGCTGGACGAGATCAAGCATGCCAAGGGCACGCACAACGACCTCGACCTGGACGCCGACGACCTGCGCGGGCTGGTCGACGCGTACAAGAAGATCTTCGCCAAGCACACCGGCCGCGAGTTCCCGCAGGAGCCGCGCGAGCAGCTCGACCTCGCCATCCGCGCGGTCTTCGACTCGTGGAACGCGGAGCGGGCGATCCTCTACCGCCGCCAGGAGCGCATCCCTGCCGACCTGGGCACCGCCGTCAACGTGGTGGCGATGGTGTTCGGCAACCTCGGTCCCGACTCCGGCACCGGCGTCGCGTTCACCCGCGACCCGGGCAGCGGCGCGCAGGGCATCTACGGCGACTACCTGGCCAACGCCCAGGGCGAGGACGTGGTGGCCGGCATCCGCAACACCGTGCCGTTGCAGGAGCTGGAGCAGCTCGACAAGACCTCCTACGACCAGCTGCTCGGCATCATGGCCCGGCTGGAGGAGCACTACAAGGACCTCTGCGACATCGAGTTCACCATCGAGCGCGGCAAGCTCTGGATGCTGCAGACCCGGGTCGGCAAGCGCACCGCCGCCGCCGCGTTCGTCATCGCCGGGCAGCTCGTCGACGAGGGCCTGATCGACCTGGACGAGGCGCTGCACCGGGTCAACGGCGCGCAGCTCGCCCAGCTGATGTTCCCGCGCTTCCAGCTCGACCACGGGTTCGAGGCGGTGGCCAAGGGCATCGGCGCCTCACCGGGCGCCGCGTCCGGCAAGGTCGTCTTCACCTCGGCCCGGGCGGTCGAGCTGGCCGCCGAGGGCGAGGCGGTGATCCTGGTCCGCCGGGAGACCAACCCGGACGATCTCAACGGCATGATCGCCGCCAAGGGCATCCTCACCTCCCGGGGCGGCAAGACCAGCCACGCCGCCGTGGTGGCCCGCGGCATGGGCAAGACCTGCGTCTCCGGCGCCGACGAGCTGGACGTGAACGTGCCGGCGAAGAAGTTCACAGTGGGCGGGCACGTGGTGAACGAGGGCGACGTGATCTCGGTCGACGGCACCACCGGCAAGGTCTACCTCGGCGAGGTGCCGGTCATGCCGTCCGAGGTGGTGCAGTACTTCGAGGGCGAACTCGACCCGGAGGACGTCGACGACGCGCTGGTCCGCGCCGTACACCGGATCATGACGCACGCCGACGCCACGCGGCGGCTGCGGGTACGCACGAACGCCGACACCGGCGCGGACGCGGCCCGGGCGCGGCGCTTCGGCGCCGAGGGCATCGGCCTGTGCCGCACCGAGCACATGTTCCTCGGCGACCGGCGCGAACTGGTCGAGCGGCTCATCCTGGCCTCCGGCCCGCAGGAGCGGGAGGACGCGCTCGCGGCGCTGCTGCCGCTGCAGCGGGCCGACTTCATCGAGATCTTCCGCGAGATGGACGGCCTGCCCGTCACCGTGCGGCTGATCGACCCGCCGCTGCACGAGTTCCTGCCCCCGCTGGAGCAGCTCGCGGTGAACGTCGCGGTGGCCCAGGAGCGCGGCGAGGACGTCGCCAAGGAGGAGGCGCTGCTCGCCGCCGTGCGGCGGATGCACGAGGAGAACCCGATGCTGGGCCTGCGCGGCGTCCGGCTCGGCCTGGTCATCCCGGGCCTGTTCGCCATGCAGGTCCGCGCGATCTCCGAGGCCGCCGTCGCTGTCGTCCGCGACGGCGGCAAGGCCTGCCCGGAGATCATGGTGCCGCTGGTCGGCGCCGTGCAGGAGCTGGAGACGGTACGCACCGAGGCCGAGCGGATCATCGCCGAGGTGGTCGGGGACAGCGGCGTCGAGGTGCTGATCGGCACGATGATCGAGGTGCCCCGGGCGGCGCTGACCGCCGGGCAGATCGCCGAGGCGGCCGAGTTCTTCTCCTTCGGCACCAACGACCTGACCCAGATGGGCTGGGGCTTCTCCCGCGACGACGTGGAGGGCGCGTTCTTCTGGCGCTACCTGGAGCTGGGCATCTTCGGCATCTCGCCGTTCGAGTCGATCGACGCCGACGGCGTCGGCCGGCTGGTGCGCATCGCCGCCGAGGAGGGCCGGGCGGCCCGGCCGGGGCTGAAGCTCGGCGTCTGCGGCGAGCACGGTGGCGACCCGGACTCGGTGCACTTCTTCCACTCCGTCGGCCTGGACTACGTCTCCTGCTCGCCGTTCCGGGTGCCGGTGGCCCGGCTGGAGGCCGGTCGCGCAGCCATCACCACCACCGGTTCGGACTCCCGCTGAGGAGGCGCGGGGCCGCCGGTGTTCGCCGGCGGCCCCGCGTACGCCCGACGCGCCTTTCCGGTCTCCTCGGCGTAACCTGAGCTTCCGCCACGTGTCGATCAGGAGGGGTGGGCGCATGACCGCCGTCTGGGAGAACCTGACCATCGACGCCCGGGACCCGTCCCGGCTCGCCAGTTGGTGGGCGGAGGCGCTCGGCTATCAGGTGATCACCGACAAGCCGGACGAGGTGGAGATCCGCCGCACGCCCGACACCTCACCCGGTCTCGTCTTCGTCCCGGTCGCCGGGCCGAAGGAGGGAAAGAACCGGCTGCACATCGACCTGCGACCGGCCGACATGGAGGCCGAGGTGGAGCGCCTCGTCGACATGGGCGCGCGGCACGTCGACATCGGCCAGGGAGACGTGGAGTGGACGGTGCTCGCCGACCCGGAGGGCAACGAGTTCTGCGTGTTGCGGGAGCGCGAGGGGTGAGCCGGTTTTGCGAGCCCCGCAGTCGCGACCTCCGGCCGTTGCGCCAACGCGGCAGCGGTGACCGGGGCTGACGACGCGGCGCGGCTGGTCGGCGAGGCGCCCAAGGACACCGGGTACGGCCGGTCGCCGTTCGAGCGGGACCGCGCCCGCGTGCTGCACTCGGCGGCGTTCCGCCGGCTCGCCGCGAAGACACAGGTGCACGTCGCCGGGACGAACGACTTCCTGCGTACCCGGCTGACCCACTCGCTGGAGGTCGCGCAGATCGCCCGCGAGATGGGCGCCCGGCTGGGCTGCGACCCGGACGTGGTGGACACCGCCGGGCTGGCGCACGACCTGGGCCACCCGCCGTTCGGGCACAACGGGGAGTACGCGCTGGACGAGCTGGCCGCCTCCTGCGGCGGCTTCGAGGGCAACGCGCAGACGCTGCGGGTCCTCACCCGGCTGGAGGCGAAGGTGTTCGCCCCGGACGGGCGCTCGGCCGGGCTGAACCTGACCCGGGCCGGGCTGGACGCGGTGAGCAAGTACCCGTGGCCCCGCCGGCCCGGCGAACGCAAGTTCGGCGTGTACGCCGACGACCGCCCGGTCTTCGACTGGCTGCGCGAGGGCGCCCCGCCCGGCGACCGGCGCTGCCTGGAGGCCCAGGTGATGGACTGGGCCGACGACGTGGCGTACTCGGTGCACGACGTCGAGGACGGCATCCACGGCGGGTACGTCGACCTGCGCCCGCTGCTGGCCGACCCGGACGAGCGGCGGGCGCTCTGCGCCGACGTGGCGGCCACCTACTCCGGTGAGGCGCCGGAGGACCTGGGTGAGGTGCTGGGCGAGCTGCTCGCCGATCCGGTGCTCGCCCCGCTGGCGGCGTACGACGGCAGCCACCGTGCCCTCGCCGCCCTGAAGGCCACCACGAGCGTGCTCACCGGCCGGTTCGTCGCCGCGGTGGTGGCCGCCACCCAGCAGCGCCACGGTCCCGGCCCGCACCGCCGCTACCAGGCCGACCTGGTGGTGCCGCGCCGGATCCGGGCGCAGTGCGCGCTGCTCAAGGGCGTGGCGCTGCGGTACGTGATGCGCCGCCCCGGCGCGGAGGAGCGCTACGCGCGGCAGCGGGACGTGCTGGCCGGGCTGGTCGCGGCGCTGCTGGACCGGGCGCCGGACGGGCTGGACCCGATGTTCGCGCCGCTGTGGCGGGACGCGCCGGACGACGCCGCGCGGCTGCGCGTGGTGATCGACCAGGTCGCCTCGCTCACCGATCCGGCCGCGCTGGCCTGGCACGCCCGCCTGGTGCCACCGAGCTGACGGAGCCGCCGACGCGGCGCTTAGGCTAGCCTAAGCGTTATGACGGACCGCCCGAAGAAGCTCACCGCCGCCACGGTCGTCCGGACCACGCGGCCCACCCCGCACCTGATCCGCCTCGTGCTGGGGGGTCCGGAGCTGGCCGGGCTGCCGGTGGGCGCGTACACCGACCACTACGTGAAGTTCGCCTTTCCGCCGGCCGGGGTGAGCTACCCGGACCCGGTCGACCTGGCGACGATCAAGCGGGAGTTCCCGGCGGAGCAGTGGCCGCGCCTGCGCGCGTACACGGTGCGGGCCTGGGACGCCGCGGCCGGTGAGATGACTGTGGACGTGGTGCACCACGGCGACGAGGGTCTGGCCGGGCCGTGGGCGGCGGCGTTGCGCCCCGGCGACCGGGTGTTGTTCACCGGGCCGGGCGGCGCGTACGCGCCGGACCCGGTGGCCGACTGGCACCTGCTGGCCGGCGACGAGAGCGCGCTGCCCGCCATCGCCGCCGCCCTGGAACGCCTGCCCGCCGGGGCCCGCGCGACGGTGTACGTCGAGGTGGACGGTCCGCCCGACGAGCTGCCGCTGGACAGCGCCGCCACCGTCGACCTGCGCTGGCTGCACCGGGCCGGGCGCCCGTACGGCGAGCCGCTGGTCGAGGCGGTCCGGGCGCTGGAGTTCCCGCCCGGCCGGGTGCACGCGTTCGTGCACGGCGAGGCCGGGGCGGTCAAGGAGCTGCGGCGGCTGCTGCGGGTCGAGCGCGGCGTGCCCCGGGGTGACCTGTCCATCTCCGGCTACTGGCGGCGGGGCATGGACGACGAGGGCTGGCGGTCGACCAAGCCGGCCTGGAACGCCGCCGTGGAGGCCGAGGAGGCCGCCACCGTCGCTGCCTGACCGGCGTCCTGCGGCGTTCCGGCCCGCCGATACGGCCGGTCCGCCCACGATGAGGGCATGACGGGACGGATGGGGCAACGGCCCGCGACCCAGCCGGTCGACCGGGTGGTGCTCGGGGTCGGGGTCGCCGGTGTGGTCGCCGTGGTGCTGTGGGGCGTGCTCGCCAGGGGTTCACTGGCCCGCTTCGGCGAGTCCGGCCTGGCCTGGACCGTGGGCACCTTCGGCTGGTTCTTCGTGGTCGCGGCCGACGCGTTCCTTGTGCTGGCGGTGGTGATCGCCGCCACCCGGTTCGGCCGGATCCGGCTGGGCGCCGACGACGACGAGCCGGAGTTCGACACGCTGGCCTGGATCGCCATGATGTTCAGTGCCGGCATGGGCATCGGCCTGGTGTTCTTCGCCGTCGCCGAACCGATCCAGCACTACGCCGCGCCGCCGCCGGCCTCCGGGGTCGAGCCGCAGACCGGGGCCGCCGCCGCGACGGCCATGCAGTACACGCTCTTCCACTGGACGCTGCACCCGTGGGGCATCTACGCGATCGCGGCGCTGGCACTGGCCTACTCGACGTTCCGCAAGGGGCGGGGCAACCGCATCTCGTCCGCGTTCGCACCGCTGCTCGGCGACCGGACCGACGGTCCGATCGGTCGCGCGATCGACCTGCTCGCCGTCTTCGCCACCGTGTTCGGCTCCGCGACCAGTCTCGGCCTGGGCGCGCTCCAGGTGGCGGCCGGCCTCGACCTGGTGGCCGGCGTGCCGGACAGCCGGGCCGTCGAGTTGACGATCATCGGCGCGCTCACGCTCGCGTTTGTCGTGTCCGCCTTCTCCGGCCTGCACCGGGGCGTCAAGTGGCTCTCCACCACGAACGTCCTGATCGCTGTCGTGCTGATGCTGTTCGTGTTCGTGGTCGGTCCGACCGTCTACACGCTGGAGGTGCTGCCGGCCTCGATCGGTGACTACCTGAGCGGCCTGGTGCGGATGTCGACGCGGACCGGCGCGTTCTCCGACCCGGGCTGGCTGGGCTCGTGGACCATCTTCTACTGGGCGTGGTGGATCTCCTGGGCACCGTTCGTGGGCACGTTCATCGCCCGCATCTCGCGCGGCCGTACGGTCCGGCAGTTCCTGATCGGGGTGCTGCTGGTGCCCAGCGGTGCCAGCGCCGTCTGGTTCGCGATCATGGGCGGCACCGCGTTGCGTACCCAGACCACCGGCACCCGTGACCTGGTCGCGGATGTGGGTGCCAGCTCGGAGCAGGCGCTGTTCGGGCTGCTCGACGCGCTGCCGCTGGCCACGCTGACGAGCGTGCTCGCCATGGTGCTGATCGGGCTCTACTTCGTCACCAGCGCCGACTCCGCGTCCCTGGTGCTGGGCTCGCTCAGCTCGCGGGGCGCGCTGCGGCCGCACCGCGGGGTGGTGGTGCTCTGGGGCGTGCTGATCGGCGCGGTGGCGGGGGCGTTGCTGCTGGCCGGAGGTCTGGCCGCGTTGCAGCAGGCGACCATCCTGGTCGCGTTGCCGTTCGTCGTGGTGATGCTGGGCCTGGCCGTGGCGGTCGTGCGGGAGATGGCTGTCGATCCGATGATCCGCCCCGGGCCTCCGCCCCGCCGCTCCGGCCTGGCCGCGGCGGTCCGGGCGGCGCGGTCGTACGAGGAGGAGGATCCGGCCCCCGTCACGAGATGGTTCCATCGCCCTCGCCGTTGAGTGGGGATACCTCGATTTATAGTAGAGATGCTACATTCCGAGGTATGACTGCGGTCGAACTCCCTGGGGCCGTCGCGTCCCCCCGACCGCCCGACGAGGATCTCGTCCTCGACGTGCGGGATCTGCGTATGCGCTACGGCGCCGTCGACGTGCTGCACGGCGTCGACCTGACCGCCCGGCGGGGCGAGGTGGTGGCGCTGCTCGGGCCCAACGGCGCCGGCAAGACCACCACCATCGAGATCCTCGAAGGCTTCCGGCTGCCCTCGGCCGGCACGGTGCGCGTGCTCGGCACCGACCCCGCACGCGGCGACGAGCGGTGGCGCGCGCGGCTGGGCGTGGTGCTCCAGTCCTGGCGCGACCACGGCAAGTGGCGGGTGCGGGAGCTGCTCGCCCACCTCGGCGACTTCTACGCGCCCTACGCCACCGACCGGATCCCGCGCCCGTGGCCGGTCGACGACCTGCTGGACACCGTCGGGCTGAGCGCGCACGCCGGCAGCCGGGTGGCCCGGCTCTCCGGCGGCCAGCGCCGCCGCCTCGACGTCGCGGTCGGCATCGTCGGCCGGCCGGAACTGCTCTTCCTCGACGAGCCCACCGTCGGCTTCGACCCGGCCGCCCGGCGCGAATTCCACGAGCTGGTGCACCGGCTGGCCGACCTGGACGAGACCACGATCGTGCTGACCACGCACGACCTGGCCGAGGCGGAGAAGCTGGCCGACCGCATCCTCATCCTGGCCGGCGGCCGGATCATCGCCGAGGGCTCACCCGACCAGCTCGCCCGGCGCGTCGCCGGGGACGCCGAGGTGCGCTGGACCCGTGACGGCGAGCGGTACGTGCACGCCACGCCCGACGCCACCGCGTTCCTGCGCGACCTGCTCCGCGAGCACGGCGACCGGATACGCGAGCTGGAGGTGCGCCGGGCCACCCTGGAGGACGCGTACCTGACCCTGGTGCACGAGGAGGAGACGGGTATCCGTACCGGCCGGGCCGAGCGGGTGTGGCAGCAGGAGGCGAACCGATGAACCCGACCACGAACGCGCTGCGGGCCGGGCTGCGGCGCGGCGTCATCGAGCTGCGCGCGACGTTCACCAACGGCCAGGATCTGTGGACCTACTTCTTCCCCACCGTGGTGCTGCTGGTCGCCGTGTTCTGGATGCGCGGCTCGACCGTGCCCGGCACCGACTTCTCCCTCGGTGCCCGTACGCTGCCCAGCGCGCTCGGCATGGGCCTGCTCTTCGGCGGCCTGCTCGGGTTGGCCAACCAGCTCGTCATCGACCGGGAGGACGGCACGCTGCTGCGCGCCAAGGCGATCCCGGACGGCATGCTCGGCTACCTGGTCGGCAAGATCGTGCTGGTCTCGGCGGTCTCGCTGATCGGCGTGGCCATCCAGCTCACGCCCGGCCTGTTCTTCCTGGACGGCCTGCGACTCGGTGACCCGGGCGCGTGGCTCACGCTGGCCTGGGTGGTGCCGCTCGGGCTGGTGGCGACGCTGCCGCTGGGCGCGGTGATCGGCTCGCTGATCGACAACCCGCGCAACATGGGCCTGGTGGTGATGCCGATCTTCGGTCTGATCGCGCTGTCCGGCATCTTCTATCCGATCAACGGCCTGCCCGGTTGGGTGCAGGGCATCGCCCAGGTCTTCCCGCTCTACTGGCTAGGCTTGGGCATGCGCTCGGCGCTGCTCCCGGCCGACCTGGCGGCTGTCGAACTCGGCGGCTCCTGGCGGCACCTGGAGACGCTCGGGGTGCTCGGCGCCTGGGCGGTGCTCGGGCTGGTGCTGGCCCCTGTGGTGCTGCGCCGGATGGCCCGCCGGGAGTCCGGCTCGCGGGTCGCCGCCCGGCGGGAACGGGCCATGCAGCGGGTCGGATGAGAGGGCGGCGATGAGCGAGACCGTGCACAACCGCATCGCGGTGCTGCGCGCCGAACGGGGCGTCTCCCGCCGGCAACTGGCCGACGCGCTCGGTGTGCACTACCAGACCGTGGGTTACCTGGAACGCGGCGAGTTCCGGCCGAGCCTGCACCTGGCGCTGCGCATCGCGGCGTACTTCGAGGTGCCGGTCGAGGTGGTCTTCTCCATCGAGCCGTTCCCGCGCATCGGCGACCCCGCGGCGGCCCGCTCGGCCTGAGCCGGGGGACGGGCGTGGTCGGCCACACGCCCGTCCCCCCGGCCGCCGGAACGTCGGTCCGGCAGGGCAGGATGTACGCCGAGGGGGGTGGCGGTCATGGCGGGGCGGATCCGGGACGAGGACATCGCGCTGGTCCGCGAGCGCACCGCCATCGCGGACGTCATCTCCGAGGTGGTGACGCTCAAGTCGGCCGGCGGCGGCAACCTCAAGGGGCTCTGCCCGTTCCACGACGAGAAGAGCCCGTCGTTCAACGTCTCGCCCGCCCGCAACGTGTTCTACTGCTTCGGCTGCGGGGTCGGCGGCGACGCGATCAAGTTCCTGATGGACGCCGAGCACCTCAGCTTCGTCGAGTCCGTCGAGCGGCTGGCCGCGCGCGCCGGCATCCAGTTGCGCTACGTCGAGGACGACAGGTCCGCGCCGCGTACCCGGCCGCAGCAGGGGCAGCGGCAGCGCCTGATCGCGGCGCACGCCGCCGCCGTCGACTTCTACCGGGCCCAGCTCACCACCGCCGGCGCCCGCCCGGCCCGCGAGTTCCTCGCCGGGCGCGGGTTCGACCGGGCCGCCGCCGAGCGGTACGGCTGCGGCTTCGCCCCGGACGGCTGGGACCTGCTCACCAAGCACCTGCGTCAGCAGGGCTTCACCCACGACGAGCTGGTCACCGCCGGGCTCTCCCGCCCGGCGCGCTCCGGCTCGCTGATCGACCGGTTCCGCCGTCGCCTGATGTGGCCGATCCGGGACATCACCGGCGACGTGATCGGCTTCGGGGCCCGCAAGCTGTTCGACGACGACGACGGCCCGAAATACCTCAACACCCCCGAGACGCCGATCTACAAGAAGTCGCACGTGCTCTACGGCATCGACCAGGCCAAGCGGGAGATCGCCAAGCAGGGCAAGGTGGTGGTCGTCGAGGGCTACACCGACGTGATGGCCTGCCACCTCGCCGACGTGCCGACGGCGGTGGCGACCTGCGGCACCGCGTTCGGCGGCGACCACATCTCGGTGCTGCGCCGGGTGCTGTTCGACAGCGACGAGCGGGCCGGGGAGATCATCTTCACCTTCGACGGCGACGCCGCCGGGCAGAAGGCCGCGCTGCGCGCCTTCGAGGACGACCAGCGCTTCGTCGGGCGTACCTTCATCGCGGTCAGCCCCGACAACATGGACCCGTGCGAGCTGCGCCTGGCAAAGGGCGACCTGGCCGTACGCGACCTGGTGGCCCGCCGCGAGCCGCTGGTGGACTTCGCGCTCCGGCACGTGATCAGCCGGTTCGACCTGGACACCGTCGACGGCCGGGTCGAGGCCATGCGCCGCGCCGCGCCCCTGGTGGCGAAGATCAAGGACCGGGAGAAGCGCCCGGAGTACGTGCGCAAGCTCGCCGGTGACCTCGGCATGGAGATCGAGCCGGTGCAGCGCGCGGTGCTGGCGGCAGCACACGGGCAACCGGGGCCCGGTGCGCCCGCCGCACCCGCACGCCGCGGCCCGGCCGCGCCCGCCGTGGACAGCCCGCGTTCCATGGTGGAGCGGGAGGCGCTGAAGCTGGCGTTGCAGGAGCCGGTCCTGGCCGGCCCGATGTTCGACGCGGTCGAGGCGACCGACTACCAGCACCCGGTGCACGTCGCGGTGCGCGCCGCCGTCGCCGCGGCCGGCGGCGCGTCCGCCGCCACCGGTGGCGCGGTCTGGATCGAGCGGGTCCGCGACGCCTGCGACGACCTGGCCGGGCAGGCGCTGGTCGGCGAGCTGGCGGTGGAGCCGCTGCGCATCGACGGCGAGCCCGACCCGCGGTACGTCTCGATCACCATGGCCCGGCTCCAGTGGAGTTCGGTCACCGGCCGCATCCGCGACCTGAAGTCCAAGATCCAGCGGATCAACCCGGTGAGCAACAAGGACGAGTACTTCGCCCTGTTCGGGGAACTGCTCTCGCTGGAACAGCACGCACGGGCACTGCGCGAGCAGGCCGCCGGAGGATTGTGATGGGACTGTTCAACCGCCGGCCGAAACTCCCGTCGGCAGACCGGCCGCCGCTGGCCGCCGACGAGCGGGTGCTCGCCTGGGCCGCCGCCGGCACCGGCGAGGGCGGCAACGACGGCGTGCTGGTGGCCAGCAACCGCGGGCTGTGGCTGCCCGGCCGGGTGGAGCGCCTCGGCTGGCACGACATCCTCAAGGCGGTCTGGTCCGGCCGCGAACTCACAGTCACCCCGGCCGAACCGGTCGGCGAGCACGACGGCTACCTGGTGGTCGCGGACGGCCTGCCCGAGACGTATCTGCTCGTCGACCCGGGTGACCTGCCGCACCAGGTCCGGGCCCGGGTCACCGGCTCGGTGGCGTACACCTCGCACCACGAGATGCCCGGCGGCTCCGGGCGGATCGCGGCCCGGCGGGTGTCCGGGGTCGACGGGCTGACCTGGACGGTCCGCTACGACCCGGGGACGCCCGACGACGAGGCGGTGACCGCCGAGACCGCCCGGCTGGTAGCGGCGGCGCGGGCCGCCACCGCCCCCGCCGACGCCTGAGGCCTACACCTTGAGGACGTCGACCTCGTAGAGCGGGATGGAGGCGTCGCGGGTGGCCAGGGTCAGGTTCTCCGTGATCGCCTGCGCCACCAGCATCCGGTCGAAGGGATCCCGGTGATGCGGCGGCAGGCGGCCTGCGGTGATGGCGTGGTCGTGGGTCACCGGGAGTTCACGGAAACCCATGTCCCGCACCCGTTCCGCGAGGTCGGGAGGACCGGAGAGCTTTCCCGCCTGCTGCTTGATGGTGATCTCCCAGAGGCTGACCGGGGAGAGGAAGACATCGGGGTCGTGGCGTAGCCGGTCGAGGAACTCGACGGCGAGGGTGGCGTCGCCGGTGATGGCCCAGAGCGCGACGTGGGTGTCCAGCAGCAGGGTCATGCGCCGATCCCGAAGTCGGCGGCGATCTCGGCGTTGGTCTGTGGCGAATCCCAGTCACCCGAGAGGTCCACCTGCCCCGCGAGGGAGCCGATCGCGGTGCGGTCGGTCCGGCGCACCAGCGGTACGACCTTCGCCACCGGGGTGCCCGCCCGGTCGATGATGATCTCTTCGCCGCGTTCCACCCGCTCGATGATGCGCGACAGGTGGGTCTTGGCGTCATGCATGTTGTAGTGCACAGCCTCAGCCGACATGGCGCGCCCTCCTCGGTTAGCTAAGTTCTTAGTTTAGGCACGTGGGCGGGCGCCGTCGAGGAAGAGCGCGACGACCCGGGCGGGTCCGGTCTCGTCGGTGAGGTCGGCCGCGCGGGCCAGGTGCAGGAACGCGTTCATCAGGAACTCCGGTTCGCCGGTGACGGCGCCCTCGGCCCGGGCGTCGGCGAAGAACCGGGTCACCGGCGCCAGCATCAGGGCGACGTAGAGGCCCGAGACGTGCTCGCTGGTCGCGGCGGAGACGAGCGGCAGCGTGTCGTAGATGCGCTGCTCGAACGTGATCGCGTCGCCGTGCTGCCCGGCGGCGACGGTGGCGAGCGCGTGCAGCCGCCGCGGCACGTCGCCGGGGCCGGACAACGCCGCCGAGATCAGGCCGCCGACGTCGCGGATGTACCGTTCCGCCACCGCGATGTAGAGATCTTCCTTCCCGCCGGGGAAGTGGTGGTAGATGGACGGCTTCTGGATGCCGACGCTGCGGCCCACGCCGACCAGGGAGATGCCCTGGTAGCCGGTCGCGGCGAGCTGCTCGGCGAACGCGTCCATGATCTGGGTGCGGGTGTCGGTGGGGCTCATCGGTTCTCTCTCGCGTGGCGGAGGGCGAGGGCGCAGGCGGCGGTTCCGGCGACGGCGAGGACGGCGATCGCCGTGACGCCGATCGGAGCCGCGGTGAGCGCCGCGTCGCCGCCGAGCTGGCGGGCGGTGTCGACGATATAGGTGAGCGGGTTGACGACGGCGATCGCCCGCATCCAGCCGGCCAGTTCGTCGACCGGCGCGAACACGCCGGTGAAGAACGACAGGCCGAACACGGCGAGCGTGACCAGGTTGGTGGCCGACGCCGAGGCGGACCGGATCGCGAGCGCCATGCTCAGCAGCGCGACGCCGAGGCCCAGGGCCAGCATCAGCAGCAGCATCGCGGCGACGCCGGACCAGCTCGCCGGCCGGTAGCCGAGCGCCGTTGCCCCGGCGACGGTCACCGCCATCTGGAGTACGACGGCGACCAGCGCGGCGACGGCCGGGCCGACGAGGAACGGTGTGGTGGTGCCGTGGGCGAGCCGGAGACGGTCCAGGTATCCGCTGGTGAGGTCGCCCAGCACCAGCGTGCCGGCCGCACCCGCGCCGGTGGCGACGCCGGTGAGGAGGATCAGCGGCAGCAGGAACGCGGTGAAGCTCGTCCCGCCCAGGTAGGTGCTGCCGACGGCGTCGAGCTGTCCGGCGTAGACGAGCAGGAAGAACAGGGACTGGGCGACCGGGGCGACCAGCAGCGCGGGCGTACGGAGCACGGCGCGGGTCGAGCGTCCGATCGCCGCGAGGACGACCGGTGCCGGAGACCGGCGGGATGAGGCGACTGCCTGCGGGAGCACGGGTTCGGGCCTTTCGGGTCGCGGTGGGAGCACGCGTCAGCGGGCGGAGAGGGCGACGAAGACGTCGTCGAGGGAGGGCTCGGCGAGGTGGAGACCGGTGATGTCGGCGGCGACGTGGCCGGCCTCGGTCAGGGCGCTCGCCAGGGCCCGCGGATCGTCGGGCACGGCGAGGCGTACCCGGTCCGGGTGATCGGGGTCGGCACGGAACCCGGCCTCGGAGGCGGCGACGAGCGCGTTCGCGGCGGCGGCGCCGGACAGGTCGAGCGTGAGCGTACGGGCGCCGACGCGCTGCTTCAGCGACGCCGGTGAGCCCTGGGCGACCACCCGGCCGTCCCGGAGCACCGCGATCTCCGTGGCCAGCACGTCCGCCTCGTGCAGGTCCTGGGTCGAGATGAGCAGCGACGTTCCGGCCTGGTTGAGGCGGGTCAGCTCGTTCCAGAAGTCGATGCGCGCGAGCGGGTCCAGGCCGGTGGTCGGCTCGTCCAGGATCACCACGGCGGGCTCGGCGACGAGTGCCACGGCCAGGTCCAGCTTGCGGCGGGTGCCGCCGGAGAGCTTGGCGACCCGGGTCGAGCGGTGCTCGCCCAGGCCGAACAGGTCGACGAGTTCCCGCGTGCGGTGGGCCCGCTGCCGGCGTCCCAGCCCGAGCGCCACGCCGTGGAAGTCGAGCACCTCGGCCGGGGAGGCGAGCGGGTCAAGCGCGTTCGACTGCGGCGCGAGGCCGATGAGGCGCCGGGCGTCCCGCGCCTGGGTGACGGTGTCGAACCCGCCGACGCGTACCGAGCCGGACGTCGGGGTGCGCAGCGTCGCGATGATCTCCAGCAGCGTGGACTTGCCCGCGCCGTTGTGGCCGAGCACGACGAACCGGGCGCCGGGCGCGACGGTCAGGTCGAGCGCGCGCAGGGCGTCGCGGCTGCCGTAGGTCTTGGTGAGGGCGGTGGCGAGCACGAGCGGGGTCATGCCGCCACCCTACCGACCGGTCGGTAGGGTGGCCAAATCCGGTTGTCGGCAGGCCAGCCCGCCGTTAGCGTCGCGGCATGTTCGCCACCGACCGGGTCCGCCTGCGCCCGCCCACCCCGGACGACGCGCCGGACATCTTCCGCCTGCACGGCGATCCGGAGCTGCACCTGGTCACCGACGACGAGCCGTTCCTGCCGCACCACGTCGGGCAGGTCCGGGCCCGGCTGGAGAAGCGCGCCGCCGAGCAGCCGGACGCCGGCGCTCCGGTGTCGCTGCTGGCCGAGGCCGTCGCCGACGGCACATTCCTCGGCACCGGCGTGCTGTGGGGCATCAACACCTTCAACGGGTACGCGCACCTCGGCATCACGCTGCTGCCGGACGCGCGTGGCCAGGGCTACGGCACCGAGGTGATCCGGCTGCTCTGCCGGTACGGCTTCCGCAACCGCAACCTGCGCCGCCTGGAGATCGAGACGCTGGCCGGCAACACGGCCATGCGGCGTACCGCCGAGAAGTGCGGCTTCGTCCACGAGGGCACCCAGCGCGACCGCGAGTACGACGGCGACGGCTTCACCGACCTGGTGATCTACGGCCTGCTACGGCGCGACTGGACGCCGTAGCAGGCGGTCTCGCGCTCAGCCGGTGCGGTAGAACCGCTGCGCGCCCGGGTGCAGCGGGATCGGCCGGGTCGCCGCGGCGCTCGCCCGGTTGAAGTTCGCCGCCTCCGGGTGCACCTGGATCAGCTCGCCCTGCCAGGTGAACAGCACCCGGGTCAGGTCGTACGCGAGTTGCTCCGGCATGTCCGCCGCCACCAGGATCACGTTCGCCACAGTGATCGTCGGTGTCGGCTCGGGTGTGCCGTAGACCTCCCTCGGCAGCGTCGCGGTGGTGTAGACCGCGCCGAAGCGCGCGCTCAACGGCTCGATCAGCTCGTTGAGCGGCAGCAGCCGGAACGTGCCCGGAGCGGAGGTGAGCAGGTCCTTGACACCCGGTGTGGGCAGGCCGCCGGAGAAGAACATGGCGTCCAGGCCCTTGGCCCGCATCCGCTTGACCGTCTCCGGCAGCGACAGGTTGAACCGCTGGATGTCCCGGGTCGGGTCGATGCCACCGGCGGTGAGCAGGCGCCCGGCGATGATGTCGGTACCGGACTTCGGCGAACCGGTGGAGATGCGCTTGCCGCGCAGGTCGGCGAAGCTGCGGATCTTGCCGTCGGCGCGGACGATCACGTGGGTGTAGTTGCTGTAGACCCGGGCCAGCGCCCGTACCGGCTGCGGCTGCTTGTCGAACGCGCCGCGCCCGTCGACCGCGTCCGCCGCCGTGTCGGCCAGGCTGAACGCGATCTCCATGTCCCCGCTCGCCACCCGGGTGATGTTCTCCACCGACGCGCCGGTCGGCTCCGCCCGCGCCTCGTACCCGGGCAGGTGGCGGGTGATCAGGTCGGCGTACCCGCCGCCGAGCTGGTAGTAGACGCCCGTGGTGTTGCCGGTGGCCAGGAAGATCCGGCCGCCGTGCCACGCCTCGGGGGCGGAGTCCTCGGCCGCGCAGCCGGCGGTCACCAGCACCGCCGTCATCAGCGCGGCCACCAGCCGCAGCGGCCGGCCGGTCACCGGCGGACCGCCGGTTCCAGCGCCTCCGCGACCCGCTGCACCAGCGTCGCCGTCTCGTAACCGATCTGGCCCAGGTCGCAGCCGGGCGCGGCCAGCACACCCAGCAGCGCCCGTTCGCCCACCGCCATCACCAGCATCACGCCGCCGTCCATGTCCACGATCTGCTGGCGTACCCGGCCGGCGGACATCAGCCGGGCCGCGCCCACGGTCAGGCTCGCCAGTCCGCTGATCACCGCCGAGAGCTGGTCTACCTGGTCGAGGGAGAGGTCCGGCGAGGACGCCAGCCGCAGTCCGTCCTCGGAGACGGCGAGCGCGTGTGAGACGTCCGGCACCTGCTCGGCGAAGTTCGCCAGCAGCCAGTCCAGTCCCGTGGAGGACGGTGAGGTCATGGTCTTCTCCCGTTGGGTGTGGTGTTCGGGGCACGGCGCGTGGCGCTGGCCACCCCCTCGGCGAGGGCGGACAGCCGGGCGCGTACCACTTCGGGGTCGAGCAGATCGGTCGCCGGCGGCGGCGCGACGGCGCCCGGCATCTGCTCGGGCAGGTGCCCGCCCACCGGCCGCCGGGGCAGCCCGGCGGCGGTGGTCGGCACGGGCGTCGGCGGCGTGCTCACCGGCCGGATCCGCGCCGCGCTCGGTGCCAGCAAGGCGCCACCGGGCGTGCGGACGGCGGCGACCCCGCGCACCGGGCCGACGGCTGCCGGAGCCGCGGTGACCAGGTCACGGGAGCCGGCCGCCGACCGTGCGGCGGGCCCCGCCTTGAACCAGGCTGCGGCGCGCGGTCGCCGCTCCACAACCGGCCGGGACGCCACCGACTCCACCCGGGTCAGCACCGACTCCGGTACGTCGACCTGCGCCACCGTGCCGGTGCCGGGGTTGTGCAACTGCACCCGGATGCCGTGCCGCGCGGCCAGGTGGGCCACCACGTGCAGGCCCATGCTGCCCGCCGCGGCGCTGGAGAGCGTGGCCGGCGCGGCCAGCCGCTCGTTGATCTCGGCAAGCCGGCTCTCGCTGACGCCGATGCCCTGGTCGTGTACGCGCAGCACCAGCCCGTCGACTGTGCGCCGCCCGTCGACGAGCACCCGGGCGTCAGGTGGCGAGTAGACGGTGGCGTTCTCCAGCAGCTCGGCCAGCAGGTGCACCAGGTTGCCGGCCGCCGCGCCGTGCACCGCCGCGGTCGGCACGTCGATCTCCACCCGCGGATAGTCCTCGATCTCGGAGGCCGCCGCCCGCACCACGTCGTCGAGCAGCAACGCGCCCTCGTGGCCCCGGCCGGGCTCGCCACCGGCGAGCACCAGCAGGTTCTCCCCGTTGCGCCGCAGCCGGGCGGCGAGGTGGTCGAGCGCGAACAGCCGGGCCAGCGCGTCCGGGTCGGTCTCCTCGCGCTCGAAGTCGTCGAGCAGCCGCAGCTGCCGGGTGATGAGCGTACGGATGCGGCGGGCCAGCGCCTCCGCCATCCGGGTCACGTCCAGCCGCAACTCGGCCTGCTGCCCGGCCAGCCGCAACGCCGCCCGGTTCACCGTGTCGAACGCCTCGGCGACCTGCGCCACCTCGTCCTGGCCACGCCGGATCCCGTCGGTCATCCGGGTCGCCGGACCCTCGGCGGGTGTCCGCTCGCCCGCCGCGATCGCGGTGATCCGTTCCGGCAGCTCCCGGTTCGCCATGGTCAGGGCGGCTACCCGCAGCCGGCGCAGCCGCCGGCTGGTGCGTACCGCCAGCAGCACGGCGGTGACCAGCGAGCCGAGCGCGACTGTGCTCGTCGCGCCAGCTGTCAGCACCGCACGCACCCGGGCCGCGCCGGCCAGGTCTGCCGCGTCCCGGTCCAGCCCGTCGGTCAGGTCACGGCCGAGCAGGTTGTACCGGCGGATCGCACCGCTCTGCGCCACGTACCAGGCGTCACCGTCGGTCTTCACCGTGCCCGGCGCGCCGTCGGAGTCGAGCACGGCGTCACCTATCCGGCGGGCAGTGGTCACGTCGGTGCCGTCGACCAGGCGGTACCAGGCCCTGTTCGCCGGGGCGGAGGCGATCCGCAGGAACTCGGCCTGCCGCTGCTCCCGGGCGCCCCGCAGCCGGCCCAGCCGGGCCAGTTCGCCACTTTGCAGTCCACCCCGGACGAACACCGCCCGCAGCAGGTCGCGCTCCAGCGCGGACAGATGCTCCTGGGCGGCCACCGAGGCCACCTCGCGCGCCTGGTTGGCCAGGCCGGCGTCGCGGAGCTGGCTCGGCAGCGCGTCCGCGACCGCGAGCAGCGACTCCACCAGCGACACGTATGCGGGATCGCCACGCTCACCGGCCAGGGCCAGATCCCGGGTGGGCGCGAGCTGTTCCAGACGCCCGCGCGCGTCGTCCAGCACCCCGGCCAGATCGGGGGCGGCCCGGCGCGCGTCCCCCTGGGCCGAGCGGTAGCGCTCCACGGCCGTGTCCACCCGGCGGCGCTGCGCGTCCACGAGCGGGCGGCCGGACGTGCCACCGCGCTGACGCAACGCGGCCGTCTCGGCCAGTTCGCGTTCCAGCTCGTGCACCAGCCGCACGGTCGCGGTGGCCGTGCCGGCCAGGACGCGTGCCCGGTCGGCGTCGGCGGACGCGTCGAGCGCGGCGCCGGTCTGCGCCGTCCCCAGCACGATCAGGCCGGCGGTGGCCACCAGGATCGGGGCCAGCAGTTGGACGCGGACCGAGCGGAGGCGTCCGGTGCGGTCCGCGGAGCGGTGATGCCGGCGTACGCGAGCCGGGTGGGGCAGCGGCACGGGGGTCTCCGGGTCGGGTCGGTGGGCCGGGCCCGGACGCACGTCCGGGCCCGGCCCGTTCGGGTCAGCTCGCGCCGAGGTCGCTCAGCGCCCGCTCCGCGCCACGGTGCAGCGGCACCGGGTCGGTCTTGCGTGCGTTGCCCAGCTCGATGCCCTTCGCCGCCGGGTTCGCCTGGGCCAGGGCGTCCTTGGAGTCGAAGACCGTCCGGGTGATCGCGCAGGCCACGTCGGCGTCCAGGTTGTCCCGCACCAGCAGCACGTTCGGCACCACGATGGTGGGCACGTCGGCCGGGGTCCGGTAGACGTCCTTGCCGATGGTGCCGGCCTGGTACGCCGGGTTCAGCTCGGCCATCTTCGGCAGCAGCGGGCTGATGTCGAGGAACTTCACCTTGTCACCGGACGTGGTGAACAGGTCGGTGACCCCGCCGGTCGGGACGCCGCCGGACCAGAAGAAGCCGTCGACGCTGCCGTCCTTCATGCCGTCGACGGTCTTGGTGAGGTCCAGCCGCTGCGCCTGGACGTCCTTTGCCGGGTCCAGCCCGGCGGCGGTGAGCAGCCGGTTGGCGATGACCTCGGTGCCGGACTTGGGCGAGCCGGTGGAGATCTTCTTGCCCTTCATGTCGGCCACCGACGTGATCCCCGCGTCGGCGCGGACCACCACCTGGGTGTAGTTGTCGTAGATCCGGGCCAGCGCCTTGACCGGCTGTGGCGAGCTGAAGCTCCCCTTGCCCTGCACCGCGTTGACAGCGGTGTCGAACAGGGAGAACGCCACGTCGTACTGGCCGGCGACGAGCTGTTCGACGTTCTGCACCGAGGCGCCGGTCTCGGCGGCCGTCCCGGTGAGCTTGCCGTCGGTGGCCTTGCTCAGCTCACCGGCGAGCGCGTTGCCGACCACGTAGTACACGCCGGTGGCGTTGCCGGTGGCGATGCCGACCCGGGTGTCCTTGGTGACCTTGCAGCTGACCTCGCGGGCGGCGTCGTCCTTCGCCGCGCCGTCCTGACGGCCCCCGCAGCCGGCGGCACCGGCGGCGACCAGGACGAGCGCTCCGACACCCGCCACTATCCTCGCGTCGATCCGTCCCACTCTCTCTCCTCCCCATGGTCCACGGATTTTTCGACCGACGGGTGGCCGGCGTGCCCGGCGGCGCCACGTCGGACGTACACGCCCGCGACCGCGAGCGCGGTGAGCGCCGCGCCGATCGCCATGGGCAGCGGTTCCAGCCAGAGCAGCACCAGTCCGGCGAACGCGCCGACGATCCGCTCCGGCGCGCCGGCCGGGCCCACACCGGGGAGCCAGCCACCGGCCGCGACCGCCAGCACGGCCACGCCCAGCGCCGACACCAGGCCGGCGGTCACGATCCGCCCGGCGCCGCCGATGCCGAGCAGCCCGAGACCGGTCGGCGTGACCACGAAGGCCAGCGGGATCAGGTACGCCGGCAGCGCGTACCGCAGGGTCTGCCACATGGTCGGCACCAGCCGGCCGCCGGTGACGGCGGCGGCGGCGACCGCTGCGAGCGCGGTCGGCGGCGAGACCTCGGACAGCACCGCGAAGTAGAAGACGAACATGGCCGCGGCGGGCGCGGCGACGCCCAGGTTCAGCAGCGCCGGACCGATGATCACCCAGCCGATGACGAAGGACGCGGTGACCGGCACGGCGAGGCCGAGCAGGCTCAACGCGACGGCGGCGAGCACGGCGGTCAGCGCCAGCACCACGGCCGGCTCGGAACTGACCGACTGCGCGCCGTCGATCAGCAGCGCGGCGGCCTGCGGCCCGAGGCCGGTCTTCGTGGTGGTGGCGGTGATGATGCCGGCCGCGGCACAGACGGCGCTCACCGCGAGCACCCCGCGTACGCCGTCGCGCAGCGCCGCCACCAGCCGGGCGGGCGTGAGCCGGTGCCGCCGGTCCAGGAAGGACAGCACCGCCGCGATCACTGTGGCGATGACCACCGCCCGCGTCGCCGAGGCGCCGAGCGCCAGCACCAGGATGATCACGAGAAGCGAGAGGAAGTGATAGCCGAAGCGGGCCAGCAGCCGCCAGGCCGAGCCGGTGTCGATGACCACCGGCCGGACGCCGGAGCGCCGGGCGTCGATCTCGACGGAGAGCAGGATCCCCAGGTAGTAGAGGATCGTCGGCACGGTGGCCCAGCCGAGCACCTGGAGGTAGGACACACCCAGGTACTCGGCGATGATGAACGCCGCGGCGCCGAGCGTGGGCGGCGACAGGATCGCCCCGACTCCGGCGGCGGCGAGCATGCCGCCCGCGCGTTCGGCCGGGTAGCCGGCGCGGCGCAGGATCGGCCAGGTCACCGCGCCGATGCTGACGGTGGTGGCGGCGCCGGAACCGGAGACCGTGCCGAGCAGGAAGCCCGAGGCGACGGCGGTGCGCCCGGCGGCCGTCCGGGAGCGGCGGAACGCGGCCGCGGACAGCTCCACGAAGAACCGGCCCGCGCCGGACAGGTCGAGCACCGCGCCGTAGATGGTGAACAGCACGATGTACGAGGCGGCCACGTCCAGCGGGGTGCCGTAGAAGCCGCTGTCGGAGTTGTAGAACGCGTCGACGAGCTGCCCGAAGTCGAGCCCCGCGTGCGCCACCGGCCAGCCCTGCGGCAGCAGCCCGCCGTAGTAGCCGTACCCGAGGAACAGCACGCAGACCGCCGGCAGGATCCAGCCGGTGGTGCGCCGGCACGCCTCCAGCAGCAGGAGCAGCAGCCCGGTGCCGAACGCCACGTCCAGCGGATCCAGCAGGCCCTGCCGGTCGAGGAAGGCGTCGTAGCCGCCGCCACCGGCGCCGACGGTGACCGGCAGTACCGGGTAGAGGCAGACCACGAGCGCCGCGGCGGCCAGCAGCCAGTCCACAGGCGTCGGTCCGTGCCGGTCGTCCACCTCGGTCGCCGTGCGGCGCAGCCGCACCCCCGAGGGGTACGCGAGGAAAACCATCGGCAGGATGCCGGCCAGGAAGAAGATGAGGTAGTACTTGCTGCCCTGGGCCAGCGGGAAGAACACCTGCCAGAGCGTCAGCAGCCCGACCGCGACGGTGACGCCGGTGAAGAGGAGCCCGACCGGCCCGGCGAGCACCCGTCCCGGCTTCTCCTCCTCGAACCGGGCCGCCAGTTCCCGGGCGTCCTTCGTCTGTTCCAGGCTCTGGCCGGGGGTGTGGGTGTCGCTTCCGCCGGGGCTGTGCTGCTCGTCCGTCCGGTGCTGCTCGTCCGTCCGGTGCCGCTCGTCCGTGCTGTGCTGCTCGGCCGCGGCGTGGTGTTCGGCCCGGCTGTGGTGGTGCGTCTCGCCCGGCCCGTCGTCGGCCCACTCGGGGCCGGCCACGCTCCCGTCGTCCGGAGGCAGCGGCACCACCTCGGCGTCCACGTCGGACCCCGGTCGTCCGTCGGACGGCGGCCGGGGTTTGGGGGGAGTCGCGTCGGGGGGGCGAACGGACGGCACGAGGGGGCACGATACGCGAATAGCGCGCATGGTGGGAACATTGCCGATCGTGATTGCAATGAGTGACGGAATGGGGCTTCGCTCACTCATGGGACTCATTTCTTGAAACCGTTTCGCAATGGCTGAGGGCGGTCTCTCGCAGCTCACTCACGACTGTGGGCGGGCGGTTTCTGCAACGATGCAAACGCGTTCCCCTGGAACTGCTGCCGTCACGGAACGTGGTCGATAGGTCCGGTGTCCTCTCGTGGGAGCGGCACCCGCCGTACCGGCCCGAGCCGGGCTGTCCGCCCTGGCGTCGGCCACGCCGCCGGGGCGTCGAGCGGCGGGTGAGCCGCTGGCGGGACCGCGCGCGACCACGCCCGTAGCGACTTCGCCGAGGTGGTGACATCGGTCCCGCGACGACACCGCCGCTTCGTCGAGCCGGCGGTGTCGTCATGCGCGCCCCGGTCTGCCCGCTCGCCCAACCGCGCCGCCGGCTCCGGGGAGTGGAACGTCATGGGTGTCAACGGCGGGCGGAGACACCCATGACGTTCCACTCGCCGTGACGACCGTCGAGATATTGCGCGAGTGGATATTTGTGGCGGCCGACAAGTCGCCACTGTCGCGGAAGGGGGTGGCGGGGTGCCGGTGAGGGTGCCGCGTCGCCCTTGCTGCTCTGCATCCGTCGGCGCACATGATCACGGAGCGTGTTTGTCGCGCGGGTGGCTGCAGAGCAAGGCATTGGCATGACGCGGTGGAAGCCCGAGTGGGGCGCCAACCGACGGGGTGAGCGGGGCGACGGGTGGCGGTCGAGTGGCCGGTTGCGGGCGCGGTGGTTATCGCCGCCGCCGTCAGGGCATGTCGTCCGGGACGACATGCCGATCAGGAGGTGCCATGGCCGCCCGCGACGTCCACGACGACGCCCGAGACGGGCACGACGACGCCCCCGCTTCGCACGACCAGCCCGGTGCCGGAGGCCGGCCCGCACCCCGCGACCGGGGCGACCGGCCGGCCGGGCGGGACCGGGTGGGGCCGGTGGGGCCCGACGACGGGCCGGACAGCCCGGCCGACCTGTCTGGCACGCGCTGGATGGCGACGCTCAAGCGGACCGTACGGGAGTTCCAGGACGACAGCCTGACCGACTGGGCCGCCGCGCTCACCTACTACGGCGTGCTCTCCATCTTCCCGGGCGTCCTGGTGCTGATCTCGCTGCTCGGCCTGCTCGGCGACCGGGCCACCGAGGGGGTACGGGACACCGTCGGGCAGGCGGTGCCGGAGCCGAACATCCGACGCATCATCGAGAGCGCGATCGACCAGGCCGGCCAGTCCGGCGGGCTGGCGAGCATCGCGGCGATTGTCGGTCTGGTGGCGGCGTTCTGGTCGGCCTCCGGCTACATCGCCGCGTTCATGCGCGCCTCGAACAGCATCTACGACGTGCCGGAGGGGCGGCCGATCTGGAAGACGTTGCCGGTACGCCTCGGCGTGACCGCGGTGATCGGGGTGATGCTGCTCGTCAGCGCCGTGATCGTGGTGTTCACCGGCGGCCTGGCCGAGCAGGCGGGAAACGCGATCGGGCTCGGCGAGACCGCCGTGACGGCGTGGAACATCGCCAAGTGGCCGGTGCTGCTGCTGATCGTGAGCCTGATGTTCGCGATCCTCTACTGGGCTTCGCCGAACGCCCGGCACGGTGGCTTCCGCTGGGTGAGTCCGGGTGGCGTGCTCGCGGTGGTGCTCTGGCTGGTGGTCTCCGGCCTGTTCGCGCTCTACGTCAGCAACTTCGGCTCGTACAACAAGACGTACGGCGCGGTGGCCGGCGTGATCATCTTCCTGGTGTGGCTGTGGTTGAGCAACGTCGCCATCCTGCTCGGCGCGGAGTTCGACGCCGAGTTGGAGCGCAGCCGCGCCATCGCGGCCGGGCACCCGGCCGACGAGGAGCCCTACGTGGAGCTGCGTGACGACCGCAAGCTGCGCAAGAAGGACCGGAAGAACTCCCGTTGACCCGAAAACCGCAGCACCCCGCCCGGAAGGAATACGGGCGGGGTGCTGCTTTTCATGATCCACGCCATGCTTTTGTTCGTATGGACAAAAGTTTGCATCGTGCGTGCCGAAGCTATGGACATGCGACCCGGAAGGCTCCTACTGTGTCGGGCACGACACACATCGTCATCGTCGATGTGGCGGACTCCGATGCGGAGGTGACTGCCGGTGCGGACGGTCGACCCCCTGCACGTACGGCTGCTGCGGCTGCTCCGGGACGAGGGCCCGGTGTCCCGCGCCGAACTCGGCGACCGGCTCCAGATGCCCCGCCCGCGACTGGTCGCCGAGCTGGAACGGCTCGTCTCCCTCCGGTACGTGGCCGAGGCCGGACTGGCCGCCTCGCGGGGCGGGCGACGATCCACGCTCGTCGAGCTGAGCCCGCACCTGCGCTTCGCCGCCGTCGACCTGGGTGCCAGCTCGATCGACGTGGAGGTGGTGAACGGCCGGCTGGAGGCGGTGGCCGCCTACACCGAGGCCGCTGACATCCGCTCCGGCCCGAAGGTGACGCTCCAGCGGGTGAACGAGCTGCTGCACAAGGCCAGGGTGGAGGGCGCGTACGAGCGGCTCGACGCGGTCGGCATCGGCGTACCCGGGCCGGTGAGCTTCCGCGACGGCGTGCCGGTCTCCCCGCCGATCATGCCGGGCTGGGACCGGTTCCCGGTCCGCGAGTTGCTCACCCGCGAGCACGGCTGCCCGGCGGTGGTCGACAACGACGTCAACATCATGGCGATCGGGGAGCGGCACGGCGGCGTGGCCCACTCCGTCGACGACTTCCTGTTCATCAAGATCGGTACCGGCATCGGCTGCGGCATCTACCTGCACGGCGAGGTCTACCGGGGCACCGACGGCTGCGCCGGGGACATCGGTCACATCCAGGTCGACCCGAACGGTCCGATGTGCTCCTGCGGCAACCTCGGCTGCCTGGAGGCGGTGTTCAGCGGCGCCGCGCTGGCCCGGGAGGCGGCGGTCGCGGCCCGCGCCGAGACGTCCCCGGTGCTGGCCGAGCGGCTGTCCGCCCGGGGTGGGGTGACCGCGCTGGACGTGGCGCAGGGGGCGGTCGAGGGGGACGTCACCTGCATCCGGCTGATCCGCGACGGCGGCCGGCGGGTCGGCGGGGTGCTGGCCGGGCTGGTGAGCTTCACCAACCCGTCGATGATCGTCATCGGCGGCGGGCTCGCCCAGCTCGGCCACATCCTGCTCGCCGAGATCCGCAGTGTGGTCTACCGCCGGTCGCTGCCGCTGGCCACCGGCAACCTGCCCGTCGTCCTGTCCGAGCTGGGCCCGCGCGCCGGCGTCGCCGGCGCGGCCGTGCTCGCCAGCGACCTCGCGTTCGGCGAAGCAGCGTGAGCGCGAGGAGTGAGCCGGTGTTGCGAGCCCCGCAGTCGCGAACGGGGGCGGGCTCGGTGAGCGCGAGGAGTGAGCCGGTGTTGCGAGCCCCGCAGTCGCGAACGGGGGCGGGCTCGGTGAGCGCGAGGAGCGAGCCGGTGTTGCGAGCCCCGCAGTCGCGAACGGGGGCGGGCTCGGTGAGCGCGAGGAGTGAGCCGGTGTTGCGAGCCCCGCAGTCGCGAACGAAGGGCGAAGCAGCGTGAGCGCGAGGAAGGCGGGCGCGGGCGCCGTCGCGGGCGAGGTGGTGCTGCGCCTCACCGACGTGGTCAAGAAGTTCCCGGGGGTACGCGCGCTCGACGGCGTGCGACTGGAGGTGCGGGCGGGCGAGGTGCACTGCCTGCTGGGGCAGAACGGTGCCGGTAAGTCCACACTGATCAAGGTGCTGGCCGGGGTGCACCGGCCGGACTCGGGCGAGGTGCTCTGGCGGGGCGAGCCGGCCTCGTTCGCCGATCCACAGGCCGCCATGCGCGCCGGCATCGCCACCATCTACCAGGAACTCGATCTGGTCGACGACCTGTCGGTGGCGGAGAACGCGTTCCTCGGTCACGAGCCGCGCCGGTTCGGGTTCGTCCGGCGGGGGCACACGGCCCGGCATACCCGGCAGATCCTGGCCCGCCTCGGCCACCCGGAGATCCCGCCGGGACGGCTGGTGCGGCACCTGCCCGCCGCCGGCAAGCAGATCGTCAGCATGGCCCGGGCGCTGTCCCACGAGGCCCGGCTGATCATCATGGACGAGCCGAGCGCCGTGCTGGCCCACGACGAGGTGGCGAACCTGTTCCGGATCATCCGCGAACTCACCGCGCAGGGCATCGCGGTCGTCTACATCTCGCACCGGCTGGAGGAGATCCGCGAGATCGGCGACCGGGTCACCGTACTCAAGGACGGCCGGACCACGGCGGCGAGCCTGCCGGCCCGCGAGACACCGACCCGCGACCTGGTCGCCCGGATGACCGGGCGGACCATCGAGTACGTCTTCCCGAAGCGCCCGCCCGGCCACGGGGGCGGCGCGGAGCTGTTGCGGGTGGACGGGCTGACCCGGCCCGGCGAGTTCGCCGACGTCTCGCTCCGGGTCCGGGCGGGAGAGATCGTCGGCATCGCCGGGCTGGTCGGTTCGGGCCGCTCGGAGTTGCTGGAGACCATCTTCGGCGCGCGCCGGGCGCACGCCGGGACGGTCCGGGTCGACGGCCGGGTGCTGCGTCCCGGCAGTGTGGGCGCGGCGGTACGGGCCGGGATGGGCATGGCGCCGGAGGAGCGCAAGAGCCAGGCGCTGCTGCTGGGCGAGCCGGTCTACCGCAACGTCACGCTCGCCACGTTCGGCAGGTACGCCCGCCTCGGCTTCACGGACGCCGCCCGGGAGCGCGCCGAGGCGGACCGCGTCGCCGCGTCGCTGGAGCTGCGGCCCCGGGACGTACGCCGGCCGGTGCGCACGCTGTCCGGCGGCAACCAGCAGAAGGTGGTGGTCGGGCGGTGGCTGCTCGGCGGCACCCGGCTGCTGCTGCTCGACGAGCCGACCCGGGGCGTGGACGTGGGCGCCCGCGCCGAGCTGTACCAGGTGATCCGCGATCTGGCCGCCCGTGGTGTGGGGGTGCTGCTGGTCTCCAGCGAGGTCCCCGAGGTGCTGGGCCTGGCCGACCGGGTGCTGGTGATGCGGGAGGGCCGGGTGGTACGTGAGGCCCCGGCCGGCGAACTGGACGAGAACACAGTGCTCGACCTCGTCATGGCGGGGTCCCTCATGGAAGGCGCGCCGGCATGAGCGAGCGACAGCGAGCGAATCATCGACACAGCGCCGGAGAGTCTCGTGGCGGCGCCGCGCGAAGCGGGGCGCCGGCATGAGCGACGTGACCGAATCCGCCCTGCCCGCGCAGTCGCCGCCGGTGGAGCGGGCGGAGACCGCGAAGGCCGACGCGCCGGCGAAGCTCTCCTGGTGGCGCGGCGACGGCGGTGAGGGCGCCAAGCGCAACCTCGGCCTGCTCGCCACGCTCGTCGTGCTGGTGGTCATCGGCGTCCTGACCCGCCCCGACCTCTACGGCGACCCGAACTGGGTGTGGGGCAACACGCTCACCATCCTCAAGCTCGCCTCGGTGGTCGGCGTGGTCACCGTCGGTATGACCTTCGTGATCATCGGCGGCGGCATCGACCTGTCTGTGGGCGCGATCGTCGCGCTCGCAGGGGTGTGGTGCACCACTGTGGCCACGCAGAGCTACGGTGCGGGCGGCATGATCTTCACCGCGCTGACCGTCGGGCTCGCCGTCGGCGTGGTGAACGGGCTGCTCGTCTCGTACGGGCGGCTGGTGCCGTTCATCGCCACGCTGGCCATGCTCGTCGCCGCCCGGGGGCTGGCGGCGGAGATCTCCGACAAGCAGACCCAGGTGTCGGGCAACACGTTCATCAACGGCATCGCCAGCACGAACGTGCTCGGCATCCCGCTGCTGGTCTACATCCTGGTGGCGGTGGTGGCGGCGGGCTGGGTGCTGTTGAACCGCACCACGTTCGGCCGCCGTACGGTGGCGGTCGGCGGCAACCCGGAGGCGGCCCGGCTCGCCGGCATCAACGTCCGCCGGCACACAGTGCTGCTCTACGCGCTGTCCGGCCTGTGCTGCGGCATCGCCGCGGTCATGCTGACCGCGCAGGCCACCTCCGCGCAGGCGGCGATGGCCAACCTCTACGAGCTGGACGCGATCGCCGCCGCGATCATCGGCGGCACGCTGCTCAGCGGCGGGCGGGGCACGATCATCGGCTCCCTGCTCGGGGTGATCATCTTCTCCACCATCACCAACCTGTTCGCCATCAACAACCTCTCCGCCGAGGCCCAGAACATGGTCAAGGGCGGCATCATCGTCGCCGCCGTCCTGGTCCAGCAGGTGCAGTTCGGCAGTCTCACCCAGTTCCTCGCCCGCAACCGGGCCACCACCACCTGACCCCACCCGCGCACACCCGGCTGCCGTCGTACCGACGGTGGTCCGGCCCGCCACACCCGAAACCACCCCACCACCTCATCCCAGGAGGCGTCATGAGAACACCGCGCCATGACCTGTCCCGCCGCCGGCTGCTCTTCGGCGGGGCCGCCGTCTCCGCCGGGGTGCTGCTCGCCGGCTGCACCAGCAACGAGCAGAGCCCGACCGAGGCGCAGACCAAGGCGGCCGGTTCCGGCGCCGGCACCGAGCCGGGCAAGAAGGTGAGCATCGGCTTCTCCGCCCCGGCCGCCGACCACGGCTGGATCGCCGCCATCACCAACAACGCCAAGGCGCAGGCCGGGGCGTACCAGGACGTGGAGCTGAAGTCGGTCGAGGCCGGCGCGGACGCGGCGGCCCAGCGCGCGGCGCTGTCCACGCTGATCTCGCAGAAGCCGGACGTGATCGTGCTGCTGCCGCACGACGGCAAGGAACTCAACGCGTTCGGGCTGGAGGCGATGAAGGCCGGCATCCCGGTGGTGAACCTGGACCGGGCCTTCCCGGACGCGCGCGCCTACCGGTGCCAGATCAAGGGCGACAACTACGGCATGGGGGTGGCCGCCGCCACCTACATCGCCGAGCAGCTGAAGGCCAAGGGCGTGAGCAACCCGGTGATCGGCGAGATCCCCGGCATCGAGTCGCTGGAGCTGACCCAGGAACGGTCGAAGGGGTTCGCCGACACGCTCGCCTCGTACGGATTCAAGGTCGCCAACCGGCGGCCGGCCGAGTTCACAGTCGACTCCGGGCAGCAGGCGGCCACCGGCCTGTTCCAGGCTCTGCCGAAGCTCGACGCGGTCTGGAACCACGACGACGACCAGGGCATCGGCGTGCTCGCGGCGGTCAACCAGGCCAACCGCAAGGAATTCATCATGGTCGGCGGCGCCGGCTCGAAGAAGGCGATGGAGGACATCGCCGCCGACAACACGGTCCTCAAGGCCACAGTCACCTACAGCCCGTCGATGGCCTCCTCGGCCATCTCCCTGGCCCGCCTGATCGGCCAGGGCAAGGGCATGTCCGACCTGGTCGAACTCCAGGTACCGAAGGAGATCGTGCTCGCCTCCGAGACGATCACCAAGGAGAACGCGGGCGACTACCTGAAGCTCGGGTTCTGACACACGGGGGGAGACCCACCTTGTCCAGTCACGACAGCATCCTGCGCGTCGGCATGGTCGGCTACGCGTTCATGGGCGCCGCGCACTCCCAGGCGTGGCGCACCGTGAACCGGGTGTTCGACCTGCCGGCGCGGGTGCGGATGGCGCTCGTCTGCGGCCGGGACGAACCGAAGGTGGCCGAGGCCGCCGACCGGCTCGGCTGGGACGGCTACACCACCGACTGGCGGCGGCTCGTCGAGTCCGACGAGATCGACGTGGTCGACATCTGCACGCCGGGGGACAGCCACCGCGAGATCGCGCTCGCCGCGCTCGCCGCGGGCAAGCACGTGCTGTGCGAGAAGCCGCTGGCGAACAGCGTGGCCGAGGCCCGCGAGATGACCGGGGCCGCGGCCCGGGCACGCGAGTCCGGGGTACGTGCCATGTGCGGTTTCAACTACCGGCGGGTGCCGGCTGTCGCCCTGATGCGGCAACTGGTGGCGGACGGGCGGATCGGCGAGATCCGGCACGTCCGGGCGACCTATCTCCAGGACTGGATCGTCGATCCGCAGTTCCCGCTGGTGTGGCGGTTGCAGAAGGACAGGGCGGGCTCCGGCGCGCTCGGTGACATCGGCGCGCACATCATCGACCTGACCCAGTACGTCGCCGGTCAGCTCATCACCGGGGTCAGCGCGCTGACCGAGACGTTCGTCCGCCAGCGGCCCCTCGTGGCCGGGTCGAGCGGCCTGGCCGCGCGGGCCGACGGCAACGGCAGCGCGATGGGGCAGGTGACAGTGGACGACGCGGCGGTGTTCGTGGCCCGGCTGGACGGGGGAGCGCTGGCCACGTACGAGGCGACCCGCTTCGCCACCGGCCGTAAGAACGCGCTGCGGGTCGAGATCAACGGCTCGTGCGGCAGCGTCGTGTTCGACCTGGAACGCCTCAACGAGCTGGAGTTCCTGGACGCCACCCGACCCAGCGCCGAACAGGGCTTCAGCCGGATCCTGGTGACCGAGCCGGAGCACCCGTACCTGGGTGCGTGGTGGCCGCCCGGCCACATCATCGGCTACGAGCACTCCTTCACCCACCAGGCGCGCGACTTCGTCGAGGCGGTCGCCACCGGCGCCGACCCGGCCCCGTCGTTCGCCGACGCGTTGCAGGTCCAGCTCGTGCTCGACGCGGTCACCCGCTCGGCCGAGCGGGCCGCCTGGACGGAGGTGGAGCCCGCTCTGGCCGACGCCTCCGCCTGACCCGAGGCGGGCCCCGTGCGGTCCGCCGACACTCACCGGCACCGGCCGGCGAGGGCCCGCCGCGGTTGCGCCCCGCAGTGGGACGAGGCCGGCGCCGGCGAGCGTGCCGCCGGAGTCCGCCGGCACGACCAGCACGGCCCGCCGGTGGGGCCGGACCGGGATTCCCCGGCCGCGCCGGCGGGCGACCGCGAGGTGGCCGGTGACCCGGCGGGAGGCGCAACCCGCCCGGGAGCAGACGCCGCGGCGTCCACCGGTGCCCACGTGCCGCCTCCGGTCGTCCTCGCCCCGGTCCGCGACGGAATCCCCCATCACCGCAGGGGAGAAGGACAATGGCGCGACCCATCACGCTCTTCACCGGCCAGTGGGCCGATCTGCCGTTCGACGAGGTCTGCCGGCTTGCCGCCGAGTGGGGCTACGACGGGCTGGAGATCGCCTGCTGGGGCGACCACTTCGAGGTGGACAAGGCACTCGCCGACGACTCGTACGTGGAGCGCAAACGGGACACCCTCGCCAGGCACAACCTCCAGGTGTTCGCCGTCTCCAACCACCTGGTCGGGCAGGCGGTCTGCGACCACCCGATCGACGAGCGGCACCAGGACATCCTCCCGGCCCGGATCTGGGGCGACGGCGAGCCGGAGGGGGTGCGGCAGCGGGCCGCCGAGGAGATCAAGGACACCGCGCGGGCGGCGGCGAAGCTCGGCGTACGCACCGTCGTCGGCTTCACCGGTTCGTCCATCTGGCACACCGTGGCGATGTTCCCGCCGGTGCCACCAGCCATGATCGAGCGCGGCTACCAGGACTTCGCCGACAGGTGGAACCCGATCCTTGACGTCTTCGACGAGGTGGGCGTGCGGTTCGCGCACGAGGTGCACCCCAGCGAGATCGCGTACGACTACTGGACCACGAAGCGCACGCTGGAGGCGATCGGGCACCGGGAGGCGTTCGGGCTGAACTGGGATCCGTCGCACTTCGTCTGGCAGGAGCTGGACCCGGTGAACTTCATCTTCGACTTCGCCGACCGGATCTACCACGTCGACTGCAAGGACGCGAAGGTCCGTACCGGGGACGGGCGGCGCGGACGGCTCTCCTCCCACCTGCCCTGGGCCGACATGCGGCGCGGCTGGGACTTCGTCTCCACCGGCCACGGCGACGTGCCGTGGGAGGACTGCTTCCGGGCGCTGAACGCGATCGGCTACGACGGCCCGATCTCGGTCGAGTGGGAGGACGCCGGCATGGACCGCCTGGTCGGCGCGCCGGAGGCATTCCAGTTCGTCCGCCGCCTGGCCTTCGACGCCCCGTCCGCGGCCTTCGACGCCGCCTTCACCAGCCGCGACTGACCCACCCCACCCACCCTCCCGCCCCGCCCTCCGTCCTCTCGCGCCCGCGATCTTGCAGTTGCGGCCCTCCCGAAACGGGAATAAGCGGCATCACAGGGGCCGCAACTGCAAGATCGGCGGGGCGAAGAGGGTGGGGTGGGGTGGGGTGGGTCAGCGGGCGGTGTAGGTGTGGTTGCTGGCCAGGTGGGCTGCGCCGAGCAGGCCGGCGGTGTCGCCGAGGTCGGACAGGACGATCGGCATGCTGCCGGTGGCCAGCGGTGTGGAGCGCCGGTAGACCACGCTCCGGATCTCCGCGAGCAGGACCGGCCCGGTCCCGGCCGGCGCCCCGCCGATGATGACGATGGCCGGGTTGACGAAGCTGACCAGCCCGACCAGCACCCGGCCGAGCCGGCGCGCGGCGTCGCGGACGAGTGTCTGTGCCGCCGCGTCGCCCTCGGTGGCCGCCGACGCCACGTCGGCCACCGACAGCGTCCCGGCCGCCGCGAGCCGGTCCGCCAGCGCCGTCGAGCGCCCCGCCCGCGCGGCCGTCACCGCCTCCCGCACCAGTGCGGCATCCCCGCAGTACGCCTCGACGCACCCGTTGTTGCCGCAGCCGCAGAGCGGCCCGTCCTCGGTGAGCTGGAGATGGCCGATGTCGCCGGCCCCGCTGGCCGCGCCCCGGTAGAGCGACCCGGCGAGCACCAGCCCGCAGCCGACCGCCTCACCCAGCTTGACGTAGAGGAAGTCGTCGAACGGGCGGCCGGTGCCGGCGTGCCGTTCGCCGAGGGCCATCGCGTTGGCGTCGTTGTCCACCTGCACCGGGCAGCCCAGCTCGGCGGCGAGCGTGTCGCGTACCGGGAAGCGGTGCCAGCCGGGCAGGGCCGGCGCGGACACCGGCGTGCCGTCGCGGACCTCGACCGGCGCGGGCAGCGCGACGCCGACGCCGGTGAGTGACGTCAGTCCCGCCTCGACGCGAAGCTTGCCGAGCAGTTCGGCGACGCGCCCGACCACCACGTCCGGGCCGAGCCGCACGTCCACCGGTTCGTCGTGCCGGGCGAGCGGGTTCAGTTCGCCGTCGGTGAGCGCGACCCGCAGGACGCCGCCGCCGACGAGTACCGCGCCGAACCGGACCTGCGCGCCGACGCGCAGCAGCGACGAGCGGCGTCCGCCTCGCGACGCGGCCGGTCCGGCGCCCTCCACCAGGCCGAGCGCGGTCAGCCGCTCCACCTCGGCGGCGAACCGGGCCCGGGGCAGGCCGAGCAGGTCGGCCAGCTCGACCCGGGAGCGTGGACCGTCGTCGCGCAGCAGGCGCAGCAGCCGCGCCTGATCCACCGTCTCCGGTCCGACCATCGGCATGCGGCCACCTCCCCACCGAGAATGTGCCACACCCGGGCCCAGGCGCACGGAAGCGGGCCGGTCACCCGGAGGTGACCGGCCCGCTGTCCGCTGTTGTCAGAGCGTGTTGCCGGTGCTGGACGGCTTGGTGCTCGTGCCGGTCGTGCTGGTCGAGCCGGACGTGCTGGTCGAGGCCGTGCCGTTGGCGCTGCGGCTGCCGACCGAGGCCGGCGTGCCGGCGAACGGCTTGTCGGCGTCGGTCATGCCCGGCTTGCCGCCGTTGCCGGTGGCGAGCTTCTCACCGATCTTGGTCTGTCCCAGCTTGTCCTTGCCCTCCGAGTAGAGCCGGTTCGCCTGGGCCTGCGCGACCCCGGCCGCCTCCTGGACGGTCGGGTGGTCGAGCACCTTGCGCCCGCGGACCACCAGCTCCTCGTACTTCTCCCGGCCGGCACGGGCGCCCAGGACGAATCCCGCAGCCAGCCCGCCAAGAAACATGATCTTTCCGCGCATGGCGGCTCCTTCCGTACCTGACGCTCTCGCCGGTTTCCCGCCAGCTCGGCGGAACGACCGTCTCGCGCCTGCGTTCTCTGTCGACGGCTAACTACCCATCCTGCTCTCCGCTCATGCCTCCCTGTGCCGAGATGACGATTTGTCCGGAATCCTGGCGCGTCCGCCCGGTCGGGTCCTCCTCCGGTAACCCCCTGGCGCACCACCCCCCGATGTCCTGTACTCTTGTCCCCGTCGCACGGAGCGGAGAGATCCGCACCGAGCGGTGCACGGTCCCCTGTAGCTCAATTGGCAGAGCAGCCGGCTGTTAACCGGCAGGTTATTGGTTCGAGTCCAATCGGGGGAGCTTCGATCCACGTCACGCCCGTCGGCATCGCCGGCGGGCGTTCGTCGTTCCGGTGGCCCCGGCGATGCGCCCGGCTGCCCGGTTTCCGCCCCCGAGTCCTCGTTCGCCCGGCAGGATGGTCGGCGTCGACTTAGACTCCCGCTGCGTCGATTGATGCGTCGATTCGAGGACGGTGGAGATGGCCGCAGGACGCAGCCGCTGGACCGCGACGCTGATCGCGGTGGCGGTGGTGCTCGGGTGGCTGATCGTCGGCGGCATCGCCGGCCCCTACTCCGGCAAGCTCGGCGAGGTCTCCACAAACGACAACGCCTCCTTCCTGCCGGCCGACGCCGAGTCCACCCGGGCGCAGGACCTGGCCGGCGGATTCGTCGACCGCGAGACCACCCCGGCACTCGTGGTCTACGAACGACCCGGCGGCCTCACCCCGGCCGACCAGCAGCGCATCCAGGCCGACGCGGCCCGCTTCGCCGAGGTGCCGGGCGTGGTCGGCCCGCTGCCGCCACCGGTCGTCAGCCAGGACAAGCAGGCCGCCCAGGTGATCGTGCCGATCGACAGCGCCGAGGGCGAACAGATCCGGTCCGTGGTGCAACGCCTGCGCGACATCGCCGGCCCGGACCGCGACGGGCTCACCGTCGACGTGGCCGGACCCGCCGGGCTGCTCGGCGACCTGATCGAGGTGTTCAGCGCGATCGACGGGCCGCTGCTGCTCGTCACGCTGACAGTGGTGCTTGTCATCCTGCTCGTCGTCTACCGCAGCCCGGTCCTCTGGATCTTCCCGCTGCTGGCCGCCGGGATGTCGTACTCGCTCGCCGCCGTCTTCGTCTACCTGCTCGCCGACCACGACATCGTCAAGCTCAACGGGCAGGCGCAGGGCATCCTCACCGTGCTCGTCTTCGGCGCCGGCACCGACTACGCGCTGCTGCTCATCGCCCGCTACCGGGAGGAACTGCACCGGTACGAGCGGCCCTGGGACGCGATGCGGGCCGCCTGGAAGGGCGCCGCCCCGGCCGTCATCGCCTCCGGCGCCACAGTCATCGTCAGCCTGCTCTGCCTGCTGCTGTCCAGCCTCAACTCCAACCGGGCGCTCGGCCCGGTCAGCGCCGTCGGCATCGCCGCCACGCTGCTGGTGATGCTCACGTTCCTGCCCGCGCTGCTCGTCCTCGGCGGCCGGTGGGCGTTCTGGCCCCGGCGACCCCGCTACGACCAGGCCGACCCGCGCACCGAGCACGGCATCTGGGGGCGGATCGCCGGGTTCGTGGCGCGCCGCGCGCGTACCGTCTGGGCCGTCACCGCCGTGGTGCTCGCCGCCCTCGCGATCGGGGTGACCCAGCTCGGCGCCACCACGCTCGGCCAGTCCCAGCTGTTCACCCAGCGCACCGACTCGGTGGCCGGGCAGGAGGTCATCGACAGGCACTTCCCGGCCGGCACCGGCAGCCCCGCCCTCATCTTCACCACCCAGGCCACCGCCCGGCAGGTCGCCCAGGTGGCGCAGGGCGTACCGGGAGTCGCCTCGGTGCTGCCGCTCGGCGAGCGGGGCGAGAACGCGCCGCCCGACCCGAACGCGCCCCCCAAGGTGGTCGACGGCCGGGTGCAGCTCGACGTCACGCTCGCCGACCCGCCGGACAGCAACGGCGCCGAACGCACCATCCGCGACCTGCGCGAGGCGGTGCACCGGGTACCCGGCGCCGACGCCGTGGTCGGCGGCTTCACCGCGATCAACGTGGACACCGCCGACGCCTCGGTACGCGACCGCGACGTCATCATCCCGGTGGTGCTGCTGGTCATCGCGGTCATCCTGGCCCTGCTGCTGCGCGCCCTGGTCGCCCCGGTGCTGCTGATCGCCACAGTGGTGCTGTCGTTCCTGGCCACGCTCGGCCTGTGCGCGCTGCTGTTCCGATACGTCTTCGACTTCCCCGGCGTCGACCAGTCGTTCCCGCTGTTCGCGTTCGTGTTCCTGGTCGCGCTCGGCATCGACTACAACATCTTCCTGATGAGCCGGGTCCGCGAGGAGTCGGTACGCCGCGGCACCCGCGCCGGAGTGCTCGCCGGACTGGCCGTCACCGGGGGCGTCATCACCTCCGCCGGCATCGTGCTCGCCGCCACGTTCTCCGCGCTCGCCGTCCTGCCGCTCGTGGTGCTCGTCGAGCTGGGCGTGGCGGTGGCCGTCGGCGTACTCCTGGACACCATCGTGGTCCGCTCGCTGCTGGTGCCCGCGCTCGCGTACGACATCGGGCCGAAGGTCTGGTGGCCGGGCCGGTTGTCGCGGTCGCACCGTGAGGGCGACCGCGCCGGGGCGGGGGTGGACCGTGCCTGACACGGACGTGGTGGTCGTCGGCGGCGGCCTGGCCGGTCTCGCCGCCGCCCGGCGGCTGCACCGCGCCGGTGTGCCGTGGCGGCTGCTGGAGGCGGGCGACCGGCTCGGCGGGCGGGTCGCCACCGACCGCGTCGACGGGTTCCTGCTGGACCGGGGCTTCCAGGTGCTCAACACCGCGTACCCGCGGCTCGGCGGCCTGGTCGACCTCGACGCGCTCGACCTGGGCTGGTTCACCTCCGGGGTGCTGGTGCGTCGCGGCGACCGGCTGGAACGCCTGGTCAACCCGTTGCGCGAACCCAGCGGCGCGCCCGGCACGCTCACCGCCGGAATCGGGTCGCTGACCGACAGGTTGCGGTTCGCCGCGCTCGCCGCCGGCTACGCGACGGTGCCGGTCGGGCGGCTGCTCGGCACGCCCGAGACCACCGCCGAGAAGGCGCTGCGCCGGACCGGGCTCTCCGACGCGATCATCGAGGAACTGCTCCGGCCGTTCCTGTCCGGCGTGCTGCTCGACCGTGAGCTGGCCACCTCCAGCCACGTCCTCGCGGTCGTCATGCGCTCCTTCGCCCGGGGGAGGATCGGCCTCCCGGCGGACGGGATGCAGGCGCTGCCCAGGGCGCTCGCCGCGCCGCTGCCCGCCGAACTGATCGAGCTGAACACCCCGGTCACCCAGGTCGGCCCCGGCCGGGTCCGCACCCCGTCCGGCGAGATCACCGCCCGCGCCGTCGTGGTCGCCGTCGACCCACCGGCGGCGGCCACGCTGCTGCCAGGTCTTCCTCGGGTACGCATGCACGCCTACACCACCTACTACCACAGCACCGGCACGGCGCCCCTGGACGAGCCGATCCTGCTGCTCGACGGCGACCGGCGCGAAATGATCGCCAACACGGTGGTGGTGAGCCGGGCCGCGCCCACGTACGCGCCGGACGGCCGGCACCTCATCGCCACCTCGGTGGTCGGCCCGCAGGCCCCGCCCGAACCGGTGATCCGGCGCGAACTGGACCGCCTCTACGGCCGCTCCACCGCCGACTGGACCCACCTCACCACAGTCGCCGTGCCGGACGCGCTCCCCGCCGCCCCGCCACCGCAGGGCCGGCTGCGCAAGCCGGTCGCGCTCGGCGACGGCCAGTACGTGGCCGGGGACCACCGCGACAGCCCATCCATCCAGGGCGCGCTCGCCAGCGGATGGCGTACGGCCGGTGCCGTGGTGGCCGACCTGCGGGGCGCGTGACGCGTTGGTGGGCGGGTTGCGCGTTGTTATCCTCGCGTTGCCCATCGTGCTGTCGCGGCAGACTTCCGCCCGGTGGGTGGTGGTCCGGGCAACGATCGGCGGGTTACGATCCGGCGCGGTCACGGGGCGGTAGCTCAGCCGGTTAGAGCAGGGGACTCATAATCCCTCGGTCGCGGGTTCGAACCCCGCCCGCCCCACCACCCGAAACCTCCTGCTCAGCCGAGCTACCAGTACCTGCCGCAGATCGGCTCGAGCTTGTCGACCGCAGCCTCCAGGGCAGCCGTGTCGCTCGCTACCTTCACGAGCCCTTCCACCTGGGTCGGCTTGATCGAGCGGATCTCGGCGGCCTTCCGGCCTGCGGCCATCATGAGCGGCGCGAATTTGCTCCGCAGCGTGCGGTCCGCCTGCTCGCCGGCCACCCGGTTCGTCACCACCTCGAGGTTGCGCAACCGGTCGAGCGCTTCCGCCCGAGCGTTGACGATCTCGGCCTCCACTGTCGAGGCGGCGGCGACCCCGGCCAGGGTGATCAGGCCGGCGATGGCCTTCTCCAACGGGCCCTTGAGGGCGGTGCAGGCCGCCTTGTTGCTGGCGGTGGCCACTTGAGTGGCCTTCCTGGTCGTGGGCGGCGCCGCAGGGGCCGTCGAGGACCTGGAGGTCCCCGCAGTCCGTGGGGTCTCCGAGGGCCGGGGGGTCGACGAGGGCTCGGGTGCGAGGCTCGGTGTCGCAGTCGGCGCCGCGGGCGTCGCGAGGGGGAACTCCGTGGATGTGCTCGCCGCCACGGTGGGCGTGCTCGGCATCTCGTCGGCGCTGCCACACGCCGAAGCGGTGAGCAGCATCGCGGCGACCGCCACGCAGAGCCCGAGCCGTCGTACCGTCACGTCTTATTCCTGTCTCTCGATCTTGCGGAAGCGCGACGATACATGGCGGACGCAGTGCCGACCATGGGCCGGCTGGACCGGGCGCCGGTCGGCAGGACCTCGGCGATCCCAGGGCTCTGTCCCGAGCCACGCCTCGCCAGAGACCGGCCGGGGCGGATGAGCCTCGGCGACCCGCTGTGACGGCGCGTTGTCCGGATGAATGATCGCGCCGGGCCAGGTCGACGGGCCGGCGACCGACTCAGACATTTGTCCAAGACGAGCACCCGATGCCCCGCGCACCATCGCCTACATGACCCAGCACGACGTCGAGCACCCGCACGGCATACATGTCGTCCACGACGGCCCGCGGCAGGCGCCGCCGCTGGTACTCATCCACGGCTCGGGTGCCGCGAGCGCCTCCTGGGGCCTGATGGTCCCGGCACTGGCCGCCCACCATCACGTCATTCGGGTCGACCTCCCGGGGTGCGGCCGGTCCGCGCCCGCGCCGTCGTACGACGTGGTCGCCCAGGCGAACCGGGTGGCAGCGGTCCTCGACGACCTCGGCGTTCGCCGGGCGGCGGTGGCCGGACATTCCAGCGGCGGCTACGTCGGGACCGCGCTCGCCGAACAGCGCCCCGACCTGGTGGCGTCGCTCGCCCTGATCAGCACCGGTCCGAGCCTTGACGTGCTCCTTCCGCAGCCGGTCGTCCTCCGCGTACTGCTGGGGCCGCTGCTCGGTCCGCTCATCTGGTCGATCCGGCCGGACGGGTGGATCCGCAGGGGCATCGGTGCGACGGCCGCTCGCCCGGTGGACATCCCGGACGAGATGGTGGCCGAGGTACGCGGCCTCACCTACCGCACGATGAGGACGGTTCTCCGCCACAACGCCGAGTACATCGCCGAGCGCGGCGTGCCCGAGCGGATCGCCGCGCTCGAAGTGCCGGTGCTGGTGATCTTCGGCGCTGCCGACCCGCGCTGGGATCCGGCGTCGGTGCACCGGTACGACGCGGTGCCGAACGCGCGGGTCGAGCTGCTGCCCGGCGTCGGGCACATGTCCGTCCTCGAAGCGCCCGCGACCACCGGCGAACTGCTGCTGGACTTCGCGGCGGCGAGTAGCGGCGGCACCCCGCCCGTCACCCCTCAGGCATAGGCTGGTCACGTGCCGTCAAGTGGGCCCTCATCCGACTGGGCGTGGTCGGACGTGGACGTCGCGGTCCCGCGCCAGTCATGTCGGCTGCCGGGGATCAGCATGGCCGGGTTCCGCCGACGTGCGGGCGTGCCGTGGGAGATCGCGATGGTGGCGCATCCAGCCGTCACCCTGTTGCTCGACCTGGGCAAGGGCGACTACACCGTCTACGACGCCCACGGCCGGGACCATCGCGGCAGCGTCGCCGTCGGGCTGCTTCCCGGCGGGTTCCGGGCAGCCGGCCGATCGCGGGTCGACTGCCTCCAGATTCGGCTGGAGCCCGCCGTGGCGGCCACCGTTCTCCACGCGTCGGCCGAGCTCACCGGGGTGGTCGTGCCGCTTGAGGAGATCTGGGGCCGCGACGCCGGGCGAGCCGAGGACAGGCTGCGCGCCGCCACGTCCTGGGACGAGCGGTTCGCGATCGTGGCGGAGATCCTCGGCCGGCGGCCCGCACTCCGCAGGATCGATCCCGAGGTCGCCCACGCATGGCGGCGGACGCTGACCAGCCGAGGGCGCCTGCGGGTCGACGGCCTGGCGGACGAGGTGGGCTGGAGCCGTAAGCGTCTGTGGTCCCGCTTCCGGTCCCAGCTCGGCATCACACCCAAACGCGCCGCCCGGCTGGTGCGGTTCGACCACGCCGCCCACCTGCTCGCGGCCGACCGCACCCCGGCCGGCGTCGCCGCCGAGAGCGGGTACGCCGACCAGTCCCACCTCCACCGCGACGTCACCGCGATCACCGGGCTCACGCCCACGGCCGTGGCCGCCGCTCCGTGGCTCGCCATCGACCACGTCGCATGGCCGGCTTCGCCGTTGACCCGCCATCTGTGCCCGGGTGGCCGAGAAACCACTGACCCCGCAACTTGACCATCAGCTTCGGCGATCGGGGCTCGCAGGAGCACACGGTGTTCTCCGGCTCGTGTGCCCAGTCGAACGGGGGTGGCGTGTCGGGATCGATGACGAAGTTGCCCGGGTACGCCGCGGAGCACTCGGCACACCGGGCTGACAGCTCCATCATCGTGGTGAACGGGCTGCCGTGTTCGGACGGCAGGCACGGCATGAGGTAGCCGTTCATCTCCGTGACGAGGGCCGGCCACTGGGGACGGCAGCGGCACGCCGGCTTCCTGCTCCGGAACAGTCTGATCACGTACGCTCCCACGTCCTGCTGGTGAGCCGGGGAGTCTAGCGGCCCACCGTAACCCCTTCGCCCCGTCCCGTCCGAGCGTCCACCCGTTATCGATCTTGGAGTTGTGGCACCTCGCAAACGCCACTAGCGGGACATCCGAGGCACCATAAGTCCAAGATCGACGGAGCGGGCGCGGCGGGCGCGGCGGGCGGGTCAGGGTGTGCGGTTCGCGGCCATCCAGGCGGTTGCGAAGTCGACCAGTGCGCGCTGGCGCATCAGCCGGGCCGGCGCGCTGCCGACCCGGCCGGTCGTCGCGTCGCCTGTCGCCTCGAAGTCGGCGCCCAGCCGGTCGAAGTCGTCCTCGTCGGTGACGACGTCGGTCCAGGTGGTCCACCGGCTCGTGCCGTCCGGCATGCGTACCGCCGAGCCCGTCACCGCCCGCGGCGGCGACGCCTGGCGCCACTCCGCCAGGTGCAGCGAGGTGTTCGAGCTGTGGTCGCAGCCGAGTAGCAGCACCGTGCCGTCGAGCCGGTACACCGCGCCCAGCGGTGAGTGCTCGCCCAGCGCGTCGTCGAGGCGGTGTCCGTCCACGATGTCGGCGGCGTGCGCGCCGAGCGCGGCGAAGGACACCTGCGGGTGGTCGCTGCGCCGGGCGCCCGGCCAGGTGCGTACCGTCTCGGCGACGGCGCCCATCCACCGGCTCGGCGTGCACGACGGGTCGAAGCCGGGCGTCTGCTCGCGGATGACCGGCCACCACGCCTCTGGTACGGGCGGATGCCGCCACTGCGCCGGGTCCGTGTTCTCCGGTGTGTGCGTCGGCACGACCAGGGTGCCGCCCGACCCGAGCGCGTCGAGGAGCGCCCGCACCACCGCCTCGGTGCCGCCGGCGACGAACCCGAGACTCCGGAACGACGAGTGCAGCAGCAGGACGTCACCTGGGGCGACGCCGAGCGCGCGCAGGTCGTACGCGAGGGAGCTGACGGTGTGCGGCGCGGCCTGGTCCACGCGGCGCAGTGTAGGCGGCCGGTGACGGTGCCGGTGGATCGTTTCTCCGGTTCCGGGATAGCTGCGGTGCCGTCCGGCGTCTGTTGCCGGTGAACGAGGAGACGAGAGTGACGCAGCAGGCCCGCCCACGCTCACGCGGGCGGGTGGTAAGCCGACGGTCCGTAGTGGAAGGTGAGGCATGCGCTTTCCCCTGTCGACACCGCCCGCCGTCCCCGCCGGCAGCCTCGCCGCAGGCCCGCAACCGACGCTGCCCGCCGATGATGGCCTGATCCTGCGCCCGTGGGAGCCGGCCGACGCGCCCGCTGTCCTGGCCGCGTACCAGGATCCAGAGATCCGCCGCTGGCACACCCGCCGGCCCGCGTCGGAGGAGCAGGTGCTCGACTGGTTCGCCCACCTCCACCGGGCCTGGCAGCAGGAGGCGGGCGCGGGCTGGGCGGTGACGCGCGGCGGCGGCGAGGTGGTGGGCCGCATCGCCATGGGCGGCGTCGACCTCGCCGACGGCGTGGCCGCGTGCGCGTACTGGGTGGTCCCGGCCGCCAGGGGCGCGGGCGTGGCTTCGCGGGCGCTGCGGGCGCTGAGCGCGTGGGCGCTCGCCGAGGGCCGGCTGCACCGGCTCTGGCTGGACCACTCCACCCACAACCTCGCGTCGTGCCGCGTCGCGGTCAAGGCCGGGTTCCGGCTGGAGGGCACCACCCGCAGCGCCGCCGTCCACGACGACGGGCGGCACGACATGCATCTGCACGCCCGGGTCCGCGGCGACGACTGACGGGCCACGACCGCCCGGCCGCCTCCGTCGTGGTCAGGCGCCTGGTTCGAGGTACGCGGCCAGGTGCGCCAGCGAGGACGCGATGCCCTCCTCGTGGGCCGTCTGGTCGATACCCGGCGGCACGCCGGTCGCGGTGACAGTCACCTCGGTGCCGCCGCCCGCCGCGCCGAGGTGCCAGGTCATGGTCATGGTGCCCGCGTACGCCGGGTCGTCGGCCTGGAACACGGCGGTCTGCACCACCCGCCGCCCCGGTACGAGTTCGGCGAACCCGACGTCGACCACGTCGGTGGCGTCCGACGTCTTGCCGGGGGCGCCGGCCGGGTCGAGGTAGGTGAGCACCATCCGGAACCCGCCGCCCGGGCGCGGATCCCAGTGTTCGATGCGTCCGCGCATCCCGTCCGGCGGCAGCCACGCCTCCAGGGCGGCCCGGTCGACGAGCGCGTCGTACACCGCCGCCCGGCTCGCGGCGATCGTCCGTCCACCCCGATCGACCCTGCCCACCCCCCAACCCTAGGCCCAGGCCCCACGGCAGGGGGACGGTACGCTCCCGCGAATGCCGGTAGGACCGCACCGCGACGCCCCGGAAGACTCGCTGCTGCTCGGTGACGACGACACCGAGCTGGCCCGGATGCGGCTGCGGGACGACGACGGCACGCCTGTCGCGGCCGAGGTCCGGCCACTGCCCGGGGCACCGCTCGCCGGGCTCGTCGCGCAGGTGCGGCGTGACCTCGCCGGGCACCGGCTGGAGACACCCGACGACGCACTGGCCGCCGCGCTGATCGCCGACGGCCTGCGCCTGGAGCGGGCCGCCACGGACATGCGGCACGCCCTGGCCGACGTACCCGAGCCGGTGGTGCTGCCGGACGGCTGGTCGCTCGGCGCCCCCGGCTGGGACGACGACCTCGCCGAAGGGCTGGACGCCGCGTACGGCCCGGACCACCCGGACGGCCGCTGGCAGCCCGGCGACACCGAGGAGGTACGGGCCATGTTCGACACCGGCGAGCCGGTGCCGCCGCTGGTGCCCGCCTCGGCCCGGCTGATCGACCCGGACGGCCGCAGCGCCGGGCACGTGCTGTGTGCCGGGCCGGTGCCGTGGACCGACGACGACTGCGCCTGGATCCTCAACCTGGGCGTCGCTCCTCGCGCGCAGCGCCGGGGGTTCGGCCGCGCGCTGCTCGTGCACGCGTTGCGCGGCGCACGCGAGGCAGGGCTGCCGTCGGTCGGCCTGTCGGTGGTCGACGGCAACCCGGCCCGCCGCATGTACGACGCGGCCGGCTTCCGCATCCTCACCCGGGTGCTCACGGTCCGGATCCCCGACGCGTAGCCCGCCGGCCGTCGACGCGCTCCCGCGGCGGTGAACCCTCAGGCGCCGGTGAGCAGAAGGCGGTGCTCGGACCAGAGCCAGCGCAGGTAGTCGCGCAGCCGTTCCGGGCTGGCGATCCAACCCTCGCCGGGATAGCGGAGCAGCCGGCTGACCTCGCCGGCCACCAGGTCGTACCCGGCCGCGCCGGTCTCCGGCACCGGGGCGTCCGGTGCGACAGCCACGGGCAGCGGGACGATCGGGATCCGCAGGCCGGCGTCGTCGCAGGCCCGCAGCACGGTGAGGTAGACCCGGACCAGGTGGTACGGCGAGACGACGAGCGCGACGCTGCCGATGCCCAGCGCCCGTACCCGCTCCACGATCCACACGGCCTGCCGGCCGGTGCCGGTGACCGGCTCGGCCTGGAGCACCACCCCGTCGACCCGGCGCAGGCCCAGTCCCCGCAGCCGGTCCAGCGTCAGCGGGTGGTAGGTCCGCTCGGCCGGATCGGTGTTCGCCACCAGCAGGTGCCGCACTGCCGGGCCGGTCTCCCAGGCGCGGATCGCGTCGGTGAGACGCCAGTCCTCGCCCTGGCCGGTGGGCACCACGAGCGCGTCCACCCGCTCGGCGGCGCGGTGGGGGAGCGTGAGGACCATCGTGACCGCCTCCAGCACCGCCAGGAGCCGGTCGGCGGGGACGTCCGCGAACGCCTCGGCCGGTACGAGCCGGGGCAGCGGGCGGGACACACTCGTCACGCCCGCGATCTTGCCAGCATCGGGTCTGCGGGGAATGAGAGAGTGGCACGGTGCAGGTGGGGATCCTCGGGCCGCTTGAGGTCCGCGACGGCGATCGGCCGGTCGGCGTCGCCGGGGCGCGGCTGCGGGCGCTGCTGATCCGTCTCGCCCTCGACCCAGGCCGGCCGGTGAGCGTGTCCGCGCTGGCCGAGGCGCTCTGGGGTGACGAGCCGCCGACCGACACCGCGAACGCGGTGCAGACGCTGGTGTCGCGGCTGCGCCGGGCGGTGCCCGGGCTCGGCGTACGCAGCGGCCCGGCCGGCTACCGGCTGGATCTCGACCCGGACGACGTGGACGCCGGGCGGTTCGAACGGCTGACCCGGCAGGGGCGGGCGGCGCTTCGTGACGGGGACCCGGCGACGGCGCGTACGACGTTGGGCGACGCGCTCGCGCTGTGGCGGGGGCCGGCGCTGGCCGAGGTCGCCGACGTCCCGTACGCGGCGGCGGCCGTGGCGCGGCTGGCGGAACTGCGGCTCACCGCGCAGGAGGACCGGATCGAGGCGGAACTGCGTACCGGGCGGCCGGAGCTGCTGGTCGCCGAGTTGGAGGAGCTGACCGCCGCGCATCCGTTGCGGGAACGGCTGGCCGAACTGCACCTGCGGACTCTCGCCGCCGCCGGGCGGCCCGCCGAGGCGCTCGCGGCGTACGAGCGGATCCGGCAGCGGCTCGCCGACGAGCTGGGCGTCGACCCGTCGCCGCAGTTGCGGGCCGCGCACCTGGAGCTGCTGCGCGGCGAGGCGGCCCTGCCGCGGCCGGCGCCCGTGGCGCGGCGGGGCAACCTGCGGGCCGCGCTCACCACGTTCGTCGGGCGCGACGAGGACCTGCGCCGGCTCACCGGGCTGCTCGCCGGCAACCGGCTGGTCACCCTGCTCGGGCCGGGTGGAGCGGGCAAGACGCGGCTGGCCAGCGTGGCGGCGGGCGAGCTGGCGGACGGCGTACCCGGCGGGGCCTGGCTGGTCGAGCTGGCGCCGATCACCGACCCGGCGGACGTGCCACGGGCCGTGCTCGACACGCTCGGCCGGCGGGACCGGACGCTGGAACCGGCACGCCAGCCGGCCCGCGACACGCTCGGCCGCCTGGTGGAGACGATCGCCGCCGACGAGACGCTGATCGTGCTGGACAACTGCGAACACGTCGTCGAGGCCGCCGCCCGGCTCGCCGAGGAACTGCTCGGGCACTGCCCGGGACTGCGCGTGCTGGCCACCTCGCGGGAGCCGCTGGGCATCGTCGGTGAGGCGCTGGACCCCGTACCCCCGTTGCGGCTGCCACCGGCGGACGCGGCGCCGGGCGACGCGCTCGCGTACCCGTCGGTGCAGTTGCTGCGCGACCGGGCCGCAGCGGTGCGGGCCGGGTTCGGGGTGACCGGCGACAACGTGGCGGACGTGGTGGAGATCTGCCGGCGGCTCGACGGCCTGCCGCTGGCCATCGAACTCGCCGCGGCGCGGCTGCGGACGCTGTCGCCGCGGCAGGTCGCGGCCGGTCTGGACGACCGATTCCGGCTGCTGACCGGCGGCAGCCGCACCGCGCTGCCCCGGCACCGCACGCTGCGGGCGGTGGTGGACTGGAGCTGGGGGCTGCTCACCGACGACGAGCGCCGGCTCGCCGAACGGCTCGCCGTCTTCCCGGCGTCGGTCACCGCCGACTCGGCGGCCGGCGTCGCCGGCCCGGCCGCCGCCGCGCTGCTCGACGCGCTCGTCGACAAGTCGCTGCTCCAGGTGGTCGGCGACGGGCGGTTCCGGATGCTGGAGACCATCCGGGAGTACGGGCTGGAACGGCTCGCCGCCGCCGGGGCGACGGCCGGGGCGCGCGCCGCCCACGCGGCGTACTTCCGGGACCTGGTCCGGACCGCGGAGCCGCACCTGCGCACCGCCGGTCAACTGCCGTGGCTGCGCCTGCTGGAGGCGGAACGGGAGAACATCGTCGGCGCGCTGCACTACGCCTGCGACGCCGGTGACGCCGACACCGCGCTGCGGATCGGTGCGGGGCTCGCGTTGCCGCTGGTGATCTGGGGCGACACCGGCGGCATCGGCGGCGACGTGCTGGCCCGCGCGCTGGCGCTGCCCGGCCCGGCGCCGGCGGAGGAGCGGGCGGTGGTGCTCGCCATCCGCATCGGCGCGGAGCTGGCGAACGGGGAGCGGGGGCCGTCGCCGGAGCAGATCGCGGAGCTGACGGCGGCGCTGCGGGCGGCGGAGGGGACCGGGCACCCGATCGTGGGGCTGCTGGCGCCGATGTTGTCGATCTTCGGCGAGGACACAGCGGCCGGGATCGCCGCGATCGACCGGGCGCGGGGGCACCCCGATCCGTGGACCGACGGCACGCTGCTGGCGATCCGCGGCAAGTTCAAGGAGAACGACGGCGACGCCGAGGGCACGCTGCGCGACCTGACCGACGCCGCCGGGGAGCTGCGCGCGGTCGGTGAGCGGATGAGCCTGTCGCACGTGCTCAGCGAGTACGCGGACGCGCTCACCAAACGCGGCGACTTCGCGGCGGCGACCGAGGCTCTGGAGGAGTCGGTGCGGCTGGCCCGGGAACTCAACCCGGCCTCGGAGCCGGGCTTCCAGTTGATCTGGCTCGCGGCCATCCGCGCCCGCGCCGGCGACGTGACCGGCGCCAAGGCCGAACTGCGCCGGTTCGTGACCGGCCGGGACGGGCGGGACGCGGCGTTCGGGCTGATGATGCTCGGCAGCATCGCCCGCTCCGACGGCTCGCTGGACGAGGCGCGGGAGTGCCTCGCCGAGGCGACGCGCCACCAGGCGGAGACGCCGCTTCCCGCCCCGCAGTTCCACGCCCTGCTGCTGACCGAGACGAGTCACCTGGCGCTGGCCCGCGGTGACCTGCCGGGGGCACGCCGGTGCCTCGACGAGGCGACCACGCGCAGCCTCGCCGCCCGGGACATGCCGGTGGTCGCGATCATCGCGGTCGGCTGGGCGGCGTTGTCCTCGGCGGAGGGCCGGTACGAGCGGGCGGCCGAGCTGCTCGGCGTATCCGACTCGCTGCGCGGCCGGCCGGACCGGTCCAACCCGGACGCGCAGCGGCTCACCGAGCGGCTGCGCGCCGAGCTGGGCGAGGACGGATACGCCGCCGCGTACGCCCGGGGCAGCGGCCGGAGCCGGGCCGACGCCCTCACGTTCGTGGGCGGCGACCCGGCTCGGTGATCGTGCGGCCCGGTCCGGGCCGGTGCGGTCTGCTCAGGCGCGGCGGCGGTAGGCGCGGACGGCGAGCGGCGCGAACACCGCGATGATCGCCACGGTCCAGAGCAGCGTCCGGCTCACCGGCCCGGCCACCGGACCACCGATCATCAGGCCCCGGGTCGCCTCCATTACGTCGGCCACCGGGTTGACCCCGACCCACCACTGCAACCAGCCGGGCAGCGTGTCCGTCGGCACCATCATGTTGGTGCCGAAGGTCAGCGGGAACAGCAGCAGGAAGGCGGTGCCCTGCACGGCGCCCGGGCTGCGCATCACCACGCCGAGCAGCACACCGATCCAACTGACCGCGAACGCGAACCCGATGGTCAGCAGGCAGGCGGCGAGCGCGGACAGCGGATCGGTGCCGACCCGGAAGCCGAGCGCGTACCCGAAGCCCAGCAGCACCACGATGGAGACCACGAACCGGACCAGGTCGCCGACCACCGAGCCGACGAGCGGCGCGGACCGGGCGATGGGCAGGCTGCGGAACCTGTCGAAGACGCCCTTCTCGACGTCGGTGTTGAGGCTGACGCCGGTCGCGATGGACGCGAACAGCACGGTCTGCACCATGATCGCGGGAAGCAGGAGCTGGAGGTACTCGTGCTGTGAGCCGGCGACCGCGCCGCCGAGCAGGTAGACGAAGATCAGCACGAAGACGATCGGCTGGAGCGTGACGTCCAGCAGTTGCTCCGGGGTGCGTACCGTCTTGACCAGGCTGCGGCCGGCCAGCGCCAGACTGTGCCGGAACAGCCCGAACGGGCGGCCGGCGACGTGGGCGGTGCCGGTCCGGGACGGCGTCGCCGCCGCGCGGGTCGTCGTGGTCATGCCGCCACCTCCGTGGACTCCTCGGCACCGTGGCCGGTCAACGTGAAGAACACCTCGTCGAGGCTGGGCAGCCGCAGCGCCAGCTCCGCCACCCCGATGCCGGACTCGTCGAGACGGCGCACCACAGTCGGGAACGTGGCGTCGCTGTCCACCGGCACGGTGAGCAGGCCCGGCCGGGGCAGCTCGGGATCGGCCCCGGTGCTGACGCGCAGGATCTCGGCGACAGCGCCGATCCGGCCCGGATCGGTCGGCCGGACCACGATCGTCTGACTGCCGGCGATCCGCTTCAGCTCGCCGGGCGTGCCGTGCGCGATCACCCGCCCGTGGTCGATCACCGAGATCTCGTCGGCGAGCGCGTCGGCCTCGTCCAGGTACTGCGTGGTGAGCAGCACCGTCGACCCGTCGTCGACGAGCGAACGGACCACGCCCCACATCTCCTCCCGCTTCGCCGGGTCCAGGCCGGTCGTCGGCTCGTCCAGGTAGATCACCTCCGGCCGGCCGACCAGGCTCGCGGCCAGGTCCAGGCGACGGCGCATGCCACCGGAGTACGTCTTGGCCGGTCGCCCGGCCGCGTCGGTCAGGCCGAACCAGGCGAGCAGTTCCGCCGCCCGCGCCCGTGCCTCGCGGCGGCTCAGGTCGAGCAGGCGGCCGATCAGCGCCAGGTTCTGGGTGCCGGTCAGGTCCTCGTCGACCGAGGCGTACTGGCCGGTCAGCCCGATCAGCCGGCGTACCCGGGCGGCGTCGGTGACCACGTCGTGGCCGCCGACGGTGGCGCGTCCCCCGTCCGGGCGCAGCAGTGTGGCGAGGATCCGTACCGCAGTGGTCTTGCCGGCGCCGTTGGGCCCCAGCACCCCCAGCACGGTTCCCCGGCGTGCGGCGAGGTCGATCCCGGCCAGCGCGGTGGTCGTACCGAACCGCTTGACCAGGCCCTCCGCTTCGAATGCGTAACTCATGACGCCGACGATGACCGGTGCCGCTGGCACCCGGCGCACACGCCGCGCACACGGCCGTGTGCGCTGCCGGAATCGAGTACGCGTGCTCATTCGCGCGGGCCGCCGACCGGGGGAGGATCGGAGGCGTGACAAGGAGACGTACGCTGCTCGGCGGTCTGTTCCTGGCGCTCGCCACGGCCGGTGCCTGGGCGGCTTGGCTGAGCTGGGAATCAGGCTGGACCACGGACCCGGAGACGGGCGACATGAGCGGGCCGTACGCGGTCTGGCAGGTCGCCGCCGCGGTGCTGACCCTGTGCGCGCTGGCCGCTGTCGGCGGCTGGTGGCTGAACGTCTGGCTGGTGGGGACGGTGATGACAGTGGCGTTCACCGTCCCGTGGGCGGTGCACGCCGCCTCGACAGACGACACCGGCCTGTGGGCGGTCGGTGCGGCGCTGGTGGCCATCGGCACCACCATCGGCACGACGCTGGTCGGCGGCGCCGCCGGGTGGCTGCGCCGCCGGACCGCGTGACGGGCTGGATGCCGCGGTGATGCCGGCTGCTGCCATAGGATGGCGTCATGAGCGCTGAGGCAGTCGGCATGCACATGCCCGCCGTCGTGACGCTCGACGACGTCGCGAAGATGAACGCCGTCGACCCGAACGGTCACCGCTACGAGACCAGCCCCGAGGGGGTTCTGTCGGTCATGCCGCCGCCCGACTCGGAGCACGCCATCATCGCGAGCCGGATCTTCGCCTGGCTGATCATGGCGGGCTGGCCTGCCGAGCAGGTGCTCCAGGCCGTCGGCGTTCGGGTGCCCGGGCCCAGCGGTGACGGTGGCCGGATTCCCGACATCACGGTGTGGCGGAAGCCGCCCGCCCGTCGAGTCTGGTCGGCCGTGGCCGACCTCGTGCTGGTGGTCGAGATCGTCTCGCCCGGCTCGGAGACCATGGACTCGGCGACCAAGGCCCGGGAGTACGCCTCGGCCGGCATCCCGCGTTACTGGGTCGTGGAGCGGGACGGCGCGCAGACCGTCACGCTCCACGAGCTCACCGGCGACGGCCGGTACGCCGAGCACGCCCGGATGCCGCTCGCGTGGCTGCTGCAGACCGCCCCCGCCGACCACCTCGACGGGTAGGACGAGCCGCGCGGGAGTGCGTCAGTCGCGGTCCAGGCGTTCGGCGTACGCGTCGCGCAGCTCCGCCCAGCCGAAGTCCTTCGCCTCCGCGCCCCGGATCGGGCCGACCGGGTCACCGTCGAGCAGATGGGCGGCGACGTCCAGGCACAGATGCCAGCCGGCGGCCATCGACGGGGCCAGGTCGGGCCGGGCGACCCGGTGCCGCAACGTCAGCGTGGTGCCGTCGCCTGTCGCGGTCAGCTCCCAGCGGAGCAGGTCGTCGCCCCAGGTGTACTCCAGCAGGTTCGGCCGGTCCGCGCGCAGCACCCGGGCCGGCGCCGGGTGGGTCTGCTCGCCGTCGACGGTGCTGAGCACGGCGTCGCCGGTGCGGCCCAGGCCGCGGTCGGCCAGGAACGGCGCCCACCCGGCAAGTTGCTCCGGGTCGGTGAGCGCGGCCCACACCTTCTCCGGCGGGTGCCGCAGGGCGCGGACGAAGATCAGTTCGTTTTCGGGGGTCAGCGCCACCCGGGCGAGCGGGCCGGGACGGAACGAGTCGCGGTCCATCTGTCACTCCTGACTGTCGAGATGGCTTTCCAGGGCGTCGAGATGCGCGGTCCACATCGACCGGTACGGCCCGAGCCAGTCGTCCACTGCCCGCAGCGGCGCCACGTCGACCCGGTAGATCCGCCGCTGCGCGGCCGTGCGGCAGGTGACCAGGCCGGCGTCGCGGAGCACGCGCAGGTGCTTGGAGACCGCCGGCTGGCTCATGCCCAGCGCGTCCACCAGCTCGCCGACGCTGCTCTCCGCCCGGCGCAGCCGGTCCAGGATGCGGCGCCGGGCGGGCTCGGCCAGCACGGCGAAGGCGTCGACGGTCACGACTTCAATATGCCGCATCCGTTATATGCCCGGCAAGGAATCAAAGGTGGCGCTGCCCCGCGCCGGCCGGCTCCCTATGCTCGGGGGATGGAACTGCGGATCTTCACCGAGCCCCAGCAGGGCGCCACATACGACCAGCTCCTCGCCGTGGCCCGCCGCGCGGAGGAGACCGGCTTCGCCGCGTTCTTCCGCTCCGACCACTACCTGAAGATGGGTTCGGTGAGCGGTGATCCCGGCCCGACCGACGCCTGGACGACGCTCGCCGGCCTGGCCCGCGACACCACCCGGATCCGGCTCGGCACGCTGATGACAGCCGCCACGTTCCGGCTGCCCGGCCCGCTGGCGATCACCGTGGCGCAGGTCGACCAGATGAGCGGCGGCCGGGTCGAGCTGGGCATCGGCACCGGCTGGTACGCCGAGGAGCACACCGCGTACGGCATCCCGTTCCCGCCGCTGGGGGAGCGGTTCGACCGGCTGGAGGAACAGCTCGCGGTCATCACCGGGCTCTGGTCCACCCCGGACGGCGCCACGTTCGACTTCCCCGGCACGTACTACCCGGTCAGCGACTCGCCCGCGCTGCCCAAGCCGGTGCAGCGCCCCCGCCCGCCGATCCTGCTCGGCGGCATGGGACCGAAGCGCACGCCCCGCCTGGCCGCCCGGTACGCCGACGAGTTCAACCTGCCGTTCGTCTCGGTCGAGGACACCGTCACGCAGTTCGGGCGGGTACGCGACGCCTGCGCCGCGATCGACCGGGACCCGTCGACGATGATCTGGTCGAACGCGCTCGTGCTCTGCTGCGGCCGGAACGAGGCCGAGGTGAAGCGTCGCGCCGAGGCGATCGGGCGCGACCCGGCGGAGCTGCGCGCGAACGGCGCCGCCGGCACGCCCGCCGAGGTGGTCGAGACGCTCAGCCGGTACGCCGAGGCGGGCAGCTCGCGCGCCTACCTCCAGGTGCTGGACCTGACCGACCTGGACCACCTGGAGCTGGTGGCCGCCGAGGTCATGCCCCAGCTCTGACCCGGCCCCTGCCCGCCCCCCGTCGAGATCTTGGTACCAAACGGCCCCATAGGGGCCCTTTCATGCCAAGATCTCCATCTATCCCACCTTGCGGAACAACAATCTCGCTTTACGGGAGGCGCTCCCGCGCCAGAACTCCAAGATCGTCGCCGAGTCGCGTGAGTTTCGGGCGGGTCAGCTTGTTGTGGCGCGGCGGACGGTGTCGAGGCGGCCGTCGCGGTCGCTGTCCAGGTACGTCACGTCGGGCACACCGTCCCCGTCCAGGTCGACCTGCACCACGTCGGCCACGCCGTCGCCGTCCAGGTCGGTCACCACCTCGACGGAGCCGTCCAGGTGCCGGGTCACGATCGACCGGCCGGAGGCCTGGCGTGGCGGCGGCCCCGGGTGGGGCACCGGGACCGGCTCGGGCTCCGGCGTGGGCCCCGGCACCGGCGCGGTCGCGGCGGGCACCACCCCCACAGCGGCAGGCGGCATCTCCGCAGCGGCGGGCCCCACACCGGCGGGCGGCATCTCCGCAGCGTCGGGGTCCACGCCGGTCGGGTCGATCTCCTCCTCCGACGGGTACACGTCGCCGCGGAGGCTCGGGTCGCGGTAGCTGCTCATCCCGCCAGGATTCCCGCCGAGTGGCCGGGGCAACCCTGCCGGCGCATGATGGCGGATGATGCAGCGCATGACGGAGACCAACTGGGCCGGAAACGTCAGCTGGTCGGCGCGTACCCGATCGCGGCCGACCTCGACCGACGAGCTGCGGCGGCTGGTCGCGGAGGCCGACCTGGTCCGGGCCGTCGGCACCGGCCACTCGTTCAACCGGCTCGGCGACACCACCGGCACCCAGATCACGCTGGACGGCCTGCCGCCCACCGTCGCGCTCGACCCCGACCGCGGCGCCGTCACCGTCGCGGCCGGCCTGCGCTACGGCGACCTGGCCACCGCGCTCCAGGCTCAGGGGTACGCGCTGGCGAACCTCGCCTCGCTGCCGCACATCTCGGTGGCCGGCTCGGTCGCCACCGCCACCCACGGTTCCGGCGCGCGCAATCGCAACCTCGCCGCCGCCGTCGCCGCGCTGGAACTGGTCACCGCCGACGGCGACCTGATCACCGTCGACCGTAGTGACCCGCGCTTCGCCGGGATGGTGGTCAATCTGGGCGCGCTGGGTGTGGTCACCCGGCTCACGCTCGACGTGGTGCCCACGTACGCGGTGCGCCAGCACGTCCGCCTCGGCCTGCCCCGCGCGGCGCTGGACGAGGCGCTCGACGCCGCGTACAGCGTCAGCGTCTTCACCTCGTGGCGCTCGGAGCGCTTCGACCAGGTGTGGGTCAAGCAGCACGCCGACGAGCCGCCGCCGCCGGCCGACTGGCTGGACACGGTGGCCGCCGACTCGCCCCGGCACCCGGTGCCCGGCATGTCACCGGAGCACTGCACCGCTCAGCTCGGTGAGCCGGGGCCGTGGCACGAGCGGCTGCCGCACTTCCGGCTCGGCTTCACCCCGAGCAGCGGCGACGAGTTGCAGTCCGAGTGGCACGTGGCCCGCGCCGACGCCTCGGCGGCGCTCGCCGCGCTCGATCCGGTCGCCGACCGCATCGCCGCCGTGCTCCAGATCTGTGAGCTGCGTACGGTCGCCGCCGACGAGCTGTGGCTGAGCCCGAACTTCCGGCGCGACTCGCTGGCGCTGCACTTCACCTGGATCGGCGACCCGGTGGCTGTGGCGCCGGTGCTGGCCGAGGTGGAGGAGCGGCTCGCCCCGTTCGCGCCGCGCCCGCACTGGGGCAAGCTGTTCGAGCGCGATCCGGCCGCCGCGTACCCCCGGCACGCCGACTTCGCCGCGCTGCTGCGCGAGTTCGACCCGAAGGGGAAGTTCCGCACCGCCGAGATGGACCGCTACTTCCCCCGGGACTGAGGTCAGCGCCCGGCCGGTACCTGCTGGCGCAGGCTGCCGCGCTGCACGGCCCGGCTGATGTCGCTGGGCGAGACGATGCCGACAAGCTGGTCGTCGATCACCACGAGCGCCCGGCCGTCGGTGCACTCGTTGAGGCGGGGCAGCAGGTCGGTGAGCTGCTCGTCCGGGCGGGCGAGCACCAGTTCGTCGGCGCGGCAGGACACCTCGGCCAGCGTGGTCGAGGCGCGGCGGTCCGCCGCGATGCCGCGTACCCGATCGAGCGTGACCAGACCGACCGGCCTGCCGTCGACGGTGAGCGGGAGTGCCGAGTGCCGGTACGCGAACAGGTAGTGGTCGACGAAGTCGGCAACTGTGAGGTCGCCGGACGCGGTCTGCGGCTGCGGCGTCATCACGTCGCCGACCCGGATGCCGCGCAGCGCGTCGCCCATCCGGGCGGCACGCTCCTCCTGGCCGGCGGCGCCGAGCAGGAACCAGCCGATCAGCGCCAGCCACAGCCCGCCGAACCCGGCGCCGGTGAAGAACCGCCACAGCCCGAGCCCGATCAGCACGACGCCGAGCACCCAGCCCGCGCGGGCCGCCACTACCGACGCCTTGGTCCGGTCGCCGGTGAACTTCCAGACCGCCGCGCGCAGCAGCCGCCCGCCGTCCAGCGGGGCGGCGGGAAGCACGTTGAAGATCGCCAGCAGCACGTTGATGCCCGCCAGCCACGCCAGCGCGCCGAGCAGCAGGCCGTGCCCGCCGGCGGCGGCGACCGCCACCGCGATCGCCGCGAAGACCACGCCGATGATCAGGCTGACCAGTGGCCCGACCCCGGCGATCCGCAGCTCGGCGCCCGGGTCCTTCGCCTCGCCCTTCAGTTCGGCGACGCCGCCGAACAGCCACAGCGTGATGCCCTCGACCTCGATGCCGTTGCGCTTGGCGACGACCGCGTGCGCCACCTCGTGGGCGAGCAGGCCGAGGAAGAAGACCACGGCGGCGGCCAGGCCGGCCGCGACGTAGGCGACGGGGGAGTGACCGGGGTACGAGGCCGGGAACAGGCTGGCCGACAGCGCCCACGCGATCAGCACGAAGATGACCAGGACACTCCAGTTGACGCCGACCGGTACGCCCGCAATCCGGCCCAGCCGGAAACTCGCCCTCATGTTTCCGTCATACCCGGCGCACCCACCCGCACACCAGAGCCAGCAGGCGGCACTTTGCACTCGTACGAGTCGTACGAGTTGTACAATCGGGATATGAGCGAGCCCGCCGCCGAACTGCCGATCTCCGATGCCCGAGACAGCCTCGCGGATGTCGTGTCACGTGCCCACTACGCCGGGCGGATCACTTACGTGACCCGCCGGGGGCAGCGCTTGGCGGCCATCGTCCCCGCCGAGCTTGCCGAAGCGATCGAGCGAGCCGAGGACGCCGCAGATGTCTCGGCGGCCCGCGATGCCCTGGCCCGTATCGACGCCGGCGACACCCCCGTCCCGCTGGCCGACCTGCGCGACGAGCTCGGCCTGTGACGCTGCCACCGGAGCCGGTCTTCGCCGTCCGGGTCGATCGAGCCGCTGCCAAGCTGCTGCGCAAGCTCGATAGACCCGTGCAGGCCCGCCTTGTCGACGCCGTCGCCTCGCTGGCCATCGAGCCCCGTCCGGCCGGGGTGAAGGCGCTAGCCGGGCATCCCGGTCTACTGCGCATCCGGGTCGGTGACTACCGCATTATCTACACCGTCCGCGATCGTGAACTGATCGTCCTCGTGGTTCACCTCGGCCATCGTGGCGATGTCTATGACACGCTCTGAGCCTGACTCCGGTGAGATCATGATGCCGCCGCTCCGGTGTCGGCGCGGGCAACGGTCAGCGGCTCAGCGTCTCGCTCTTGACGGCCCGGATGAAGGCGGCCCAAGTGCCCGGCGGGAAAGCGAGGGCCGGGCCAGCGGGGTTCTTGCTGTCGCGCAGGCCGACCACGTCGGGGAGATTGTCGGCCACCTCCACGCACTCCCCGCCGTTGTTGCTGCGGGTCGACTTGCGCCAGACGGCGCCGGTCAGGTCAGGCACGGGAGTACTCCTCTGCGACATGCTGGATCAGGCTCTTCGACTTGGACTCGCTCAGCGCGCGGCTCGCTATGTCAGTCCAGATGGTGTTGTAGGCGTCGGTCTCGTGTGGCTTGTCGAGGTAGATGGCACCGGTAGCGGCTTCCAGGTATGTCACCGGCGGTTCCACCTCCTTGCCGCTGCTGTCTCGCGGAAATTCCAGGATCGAGAAAGCCCCGGCCATCGCTCCGGCGTGCAGCCCGGAAGAAAAAGCTAGAACCTGCACGGTTACGTTGGGTAGCTCTGCGGCCTTCAGGATCTGATGTAGCTGCTCGGTCATGATGGTCGCTCCACCAACCGGACGCCGCAACACCGCCTCGTTGACTATCACGCTGAGTTGTGGGGCGGAGAAGCGGGTGAGAAGTGCCTGCCGCTCCACGCGGAGCTGGATGGCTCGCTCTTGGCCCTCGCGGTCACCTGCCTCGATGGCGCCGCCGGGCATCCGGAAGAGCTGCTCGGCGTAGGCGCGCGTCTGGAGTAGGCCGGGAACCAACTCGGCTTGGTACTGCCGGATGCTGGACGCCGCTGCTTCAAGGCCGATGTAGAGCTGGAACCAGCGCGGAAGGCCCGAGCCGATGTAGTCGTGCCACCAGTTCTTGTTTTCTCGCGTGGCCGATGCCATGGCGAGAACCAGTTCGCCGTCCTCCTCCGAAGCGCCGTAGAGCTTGAGCATCTCCTTGACGTCCGCCGCGCGGAACCGGACGTTCTCGGCGCCGCTCTCGATGCGATAGAGGGTTGCCCTCGCCCGGTCCAGTTCCTCGGCGGCCTTCTCCATCGTCAGCCCGGCAGCCTTGCGGAGGGATTCGAGTTTCCTGCCCAGCTGTCGCCGAAGCATGGTCGATCCCGTTACGGCCTGTGACACCCCTGCCTCCGATGGTCAGGTCATAGTTGACGCGCCTCCGTTCAATTAAACGCCGCTGATGTATCAGAAACAATAGACACGTCACGCTGAGTTCTACTAAATGCATGTGGCTCTAGTAGGACGCTCTCTGTTAGACGTTGCATTTGACTAGATGCGGTGCTTCACTTCCCCTGCGGCCACTGTGGAGTTCTCCTGCTCAATGGCCATGTGAGCCCTGCTGACGTACTGCTGGTCGAAGGCTGCGGTGGCAGGTGCCCGGGGTGGGTCCGCCGGTGCGGGGCGGGCCGGCGGGCCCGCCCTTCCACGGTTCGATCTCGACGGTGAGAGGCAGGTCCTGTCATGCGCGTCTTCCTCCGGCGTGTCCGGCGTCGCCGGCGGTCGGTCCTCGGATCGACCTGCTACCGCTCGTCCGCCTACCAACCCCTGCGCCCGTGGCAGGTCCGTGAGCGGAGCTTCCGGCCGACCCCGCTGGGCCGGCGCGGGCTCGACCCGCAGGAGGTGCGGGAGTTCCTCGACCGGGTCGCCGGTGACCTGGCCGCCGTCTACGACGCGCTGGCGCAGAGCCGCCGGGAGACAGACCGGATCAAGAACGCGCTTCGCCGCTGGCAGTCGGAGCAGGCCCGGGCCCGCAGCGAACGGGGGTACGACAGGTGACCGAGCGCTGGGTGATCCACCTGCCGGTCGTCGTCAACGACCTGCTCTCCGCTCAGCGGCTGGCGCGGGTGGTGGCGCACTGGACGCATGTCCTGCCGCAGACCGAGCCGGGCGGCACCACCGTCTCGGCGGAGGACGACCAGAACGTCCGCCACTGGGTGTTCTGCGACCGGTTGCTGCCCGGCGGGCAACGGTGTCTGCTCCGGCCCGGACACGACGGTGAGTGTTCCCGGCGGTTCCGGCCGCGATGAGCATGCGCCGGAGCAGGGTCGGACGACACCCGCGCGCCGCACCGCAAGCGGAGTATGCACGAGCTATGGTGAGAGTATGACGCGGCGCATCACGATCAGCCTGCCCGACGACGTGGCCGAGTACGTCGAGCGGTCGCACGGCACGACGTCCGGCTTCATCGCCGACGTGCTCCGTCGCAAGATGCGCGCGGACGGCCTGCGGGCTCGATGGGCCGAGCACGGCTACGTGGTGACCGACGAGGACGTCGAGCGGGCCCGCCGGAGGCTGGCCCAACAGCCACCGATCAGCGACGAGCAGCACGAACGGAACATGGAGTGGCTGCGCCAGTTCGGGGACGGTGACGGGGCGGCCGCCGCGTGAACGGGCTCGTCCTGGACACGTCCGCACTGCTCGCGTACGCCGCGGGCGACAGCGTCGAACCGGGTGCGCTGCTGACCCTCGCGCAGGAGGATCCCGAGCAGGAGGTGTGGATCCCGGCGCTCTGCCTCGGGCAGGCGCAGCTTCAGGTCGCGGATACTCCGGCCGCCGACCTGCTCGACCTGCTCCTCGACACGGACCGGGACATCCGGATCGCGGTCTACGACGGCCCGACCAGCCGGCGGGTGGCCCGGATCGCGGCGAGCCGGAAGGTGCCGCTCGACGTGGCCCATGCGGTCGCCACCGCCGTGCTCTACCGCTGCTACCTGGTGACGCGGGACGCCGAGACGGTGGCGGCAGCGGCCCCACCCGATCTCGAAGTCCTCGACATCTCCGACTCGTGGGAGTGAGGGCCGGAGTCGGTCAGTCGGCCTTTCCGGCCGGGACGACCCACGTCGTCGGCTGGCCGGTGATCGCGGTGATCAGGTCGAAGTCGCCGTCGTAGTGCAGAACTGTCACGCCATGCCGTTCGGCCGTCGCGGCGATCAGCAGATCGGCCATCGAGAGCGCGCGGTGGTTGCCCTTGTGCAGCGCCTGCACCCGGACGTCGATCGCCCGATCCCAGATGTCGTCGGGCATGGCGAGCCAGTCGAAGCCGCGGAGCAGCCATCGCGCGCGCTTCGCGTCCTTGGCCGAGCGGGCGCTGTGCACAACATCGATCTCGATTGCGCCGCAGACCGCCAGCAGGCCGCGCTCGGACAACTCGTCCAGGACGGCTGCCACGGCAGGTTTCGGCCACCTGGCCAGCGCGGACTTGTCGAGAAGGTAGCGCTCCCGCGTCATGCCGCTTCGGGCTTCGACGCCTGCTGCGGGTCGGTGAGGTCTGGCAGGCCGCCGCTCTTGAGCCATTCGGCGAACTCCCGGCGCTTCTCCCGGTTGACCACTGCCTGAAGCGCGGCGTTGACGGTGGCCTTCTTGGTGCCGGTGCCGAGGATCTCGGCGGCCTCGGCCAGGAGTTCGTCATCGACGTCAAGGATGGTTCGGGACACGCTGCGCCTCCTCGTCCGGCCAGTCGAACGAGTCGATGATATCAAGTTGGGCAGATTTTGATATCTACGCAAGCGAGCGATGGTTCCGGCGTGGTCAGCGCCGTCGAGGGGCCTCGGCGACCACCGTCGGGGAGAACTCGTTCGCCGCCTCGACCGCCCACTCCAGCGCGAAGTCCGCCTCCTCCTCCCAGCCCGGTTCGCCGCCGACGAAGTGCGACCGGCCGGGGAACTCCCGGTAGCCGGTGAGCGCCGTGGAGCTCCGGTAGAGGTTGGCGATGCTGCTGGCCAGCGACGCGGGCACCACGTGGTCCTCGCCGCCCGCGGTGATCAGCAGCGGGGCGCGGTCGCTGCGCTTCTTGTCGATCTCGGTGGCGGAGTTCGGGTCCAGGTTGGCGAACGCGGCCTCGAACAGCACGTGCCCGGCGCCCGGTACGGCGTACCGCTGCCATGCCGCGTCGGACTGCTCCTGGCTGATGGTGTTGCCGAAGGCGTACCGGAAGTCCTCCGGGGTGAACGGCACCGCGCGGTGCCGGTTGGCCGGGTTGTGAAGGATGGAGTACCCGGAGCGCAGCGTGCTCGGCGGCAGCTTGAGCACGCCCCGTACCGGCGCGGGGTGCACGGCGACCACGGCGGCGCCGAGGCGCCGGTCCGCCAGCAACTGGGCGATCAGGCCGCCGAACGAGTGGCCCATGATGATCGGCGGGCGCGGCAGGTCCCGGATGATCGCCTCGTAGTGGTCGGCGATGTCGGCGATGCGCTGCGCGGCGATCGGGGCCGGGTCGGCCCGCAGCTCCTCCACCTCGCGGTCCATGCCGGGCCAGGCGGGCGTGAGCACCTGGAAGCCGCGCGCGGCGTACCGCTGCGCCCAGTGCTCCCAGCTCCGCGAGGTCATCCAGAGCCCGTGGATGAGCACGATCGTGTCGACCCGTCCCGTCGGTGCGCTCATGTCTAGTCTCCCCGTTCGCCGCTGGACGGCCCGCGCGTACCCGGCCTGGGTGCTGACAATCCTGTCTGATCGAACGGACGGAAACGGACGGGTGACCCGGATGGTCAGCGTCCTGAGGCGACTGTCAGGATGACGGCATGACGGTCAGACCTGCCGACAGGGTTGCCCTGGTGACGGGCGGGAGCCGTGGCATCGGCGCCGCCGTCGTGCGTCGGCTGGCCGAGGACGGCATCCACGTCGCGTTCACCTACCGCACCGCGGAGGACAGCGCGAAGTCCGTGGTGGCCGAGATCGAGGCGTACGGCCGGACCGGCCTGGCGATCAACGCGGACAGCACCGACGCGACGGCCGTGGTCGACGCTGTGGAGCGGACCGTCGCCGAGTTGGGGCGGTTGGACATCCTGGTCAACAACGCCGGGGTGTTCGCGGGTGGGCCGATCGAGTCGGTCAGCCTCGACGCCCTGGACCGGGCGATCGCGGTGAACGTGCGCGGGGTCTACCTCGTCACCCAGGCGGCGGTACGCCACATGGGTGCGGGTGGGCGGATCGTCAACATCGGCAGCAGCTTCGCCAGCCGTGTCCCGGCTCCCGGGGTGAGCGCGTACGCGATGACCAAGAGCGCCGTGAACGGGCTGACCCGGGCGCTCGCCCGGGAACTCGGTCCGCGCGGGATCACCGTCAACCTGATCCTGCCCGGCTCGACCGACACCGACATGAACCCGGCGGACAGCGCGGGCGCGGACGGGCAGCGGTCGCACATCGCCCTCGGCCGGTACGCGGCTCCGGAAGACGTGGCGGCGACTGTCAGTCACCTGGTGGGTGCCGGCGGACGGCACATCACCGGCGCGTCGATAGCGATCGACGGCGGCGCGACGGCCTGAGCGGATCCGGGCCGACGGGTGGCTGCTGGGCTGAGCCCGGTCAGGGCAGGCGGTCCACGACCACGAAGGCGGTGCCCGGCTCGACCTCGGTCAGCAGCAGGCGCTGGGCGCTGCGGGTCAGCCGGATGCAGCCGTTCGTGACGTTCTTGCCGAGCGTGTCGTCGTTGTACCAGCTGTGCAGTCCGATGTGGGCCCCGCGCAGGCCGGTCGGCACCGCGTCCGGGTCGTCGGGGATCGCGCCGAGGGCGAAGATGTCGACACCGCCGTAGACGGCCTGCGGGGGTGGCGTGCGGCCCAGCACGAACGTGCGCCCGAGCGGGGTGAGCTGCCCGGACATGCCGAGGCTGACCGGCCAGGTGCGCATCGCGCGCCCGTCCCGGCTCCAGGTGAGGCGGTGGGTGCGCCGCTCCACCACGATCTGGTCGCGCAGCGCCACAGTGGTCCAGCCGCCGGACGGCAGCCACGCGATGGTGCGGTTGGCCGACGGGAGCAGCACCGCGGTCCAGCCGGCGCGGCGGTCGACGATCGGCACCGTCAGCCGTACGCCGCTGATGGTCGGCGCGAGGAACGCCAGCGGACGCCCGCCCGGCGCGTCGTACGCGGCCACGTTCCGGTTCGGGCGCAGCCCTTCGCTGAGCGGGCGGGTGTCGGCCGGGTCCGGGTCGGGCGGGAAGCCGCGCGGGGCCGGGTCGTAGGTGACCACCGGCAGGTCGTCCGGTGCCGGCGCGGCGGGCGGCACCGACTCCAGCGGCGACGGGCTCGGAGCGGCGGTCGTGGCCGGGGGCGCGGCGGCGGGCGGCGCGGACGGGGGTTCGGGCGTGACGGTGAGCGCGCGGCCGACCAGCAGCGCGGTGACGAGCAGCAACGGTACGGCGAGCGCGGCGATCAGCCAGCCGGGAGGCCGGCGCGTGGCAAACCGGTCGAACAGCACGAAACCGACTGTAACGGAACGGAAGTCCTCATACCCGGTACTGCGGGTACGAGGGCTTCCGCGCCGGATCGGCTCAGCTCAGCTTCGCGCCGACGTGGATGGCGATCGCGTCGTGCGCGGCCACGTTCGCGGCGAACCAGCCGGACGAGTCCACGGTGATCACCGGGCCGCTGCACGAGCCGTTACTGAACGTGCCGTGGACGACGTCGCAGTAGCGGCCCGCCGGCAGCCCGGTGTAGTACGACCGGCCGTTCACCGCGCTGTCCTCGTCGTTGATCGTCAGGTAGCCCTTGCCGGTACGGCTGAACGCGATGTGCTGGTAGCCGTTGTCGTACCAGTTGGAGACCCCGGTGCCCTCGGTGGCGTTGCGGAAGCCGACCATGTTGGCGATGACCGGCCAGCGGTGCTCGCACTCCCAGCCCGAGTAGCAGGTGACGTTGGTGATCCGGTTGCTGCCGTCGGAGGGCGGGCCCTGGTCCCGGCCGCTGTAGGTGAAGCTCGACATCACCGCCGGGGTGCCGTACGGCCAGGCCAGCATGAACGCGTTGGCGAGCGCGTACGTGCCGCGGTTGCGGTAGGTGAGCACGCCGCCCTCGCGCTGGGTGTCGTGGTTGTCGGTGAAGACCACCGCCTTCGCGCTCGACAGGTAGCCCCAGGACTCGCCGAAGTTCCGCAGGTACGCCAGGCGCTCGTTGTTGAACATCCGGGCCAGGTCCTTGCCGTACCGGAACTCGTGCACGTCGCCGTTGCCGGTGTACTCGGTGGGCTGGATCGGCTCACCCGCGCCGTAGATGACCTCCTGCACCAGGTACGCGCCGCGGTTCAGCTTGGCCTTGATCGCGGCGATGTCGGCGGCCGGCATGTGCTTGCTGCCGTCGAGGCGGAAGCCGTCGACGCCGAGCGAGAGCAGGTCGTTGAGGTACGCGGCCAGCCTGCCGCGCACGTACTCCGACTCGGTCTTGAGGTCGGCGAGGTTGACCAGCTCGCAGTTCTGCACCTCGTACCGGTCGTTGTAGTTGGCGATGTCGTTGTTGCCGTTGCGGCCGCAGTAGTGGAAGTCCTGCGCCGAGTAGACGCCCGGGTAGTTGTAGTGCCCGTACGACGAGCCGGCCCAGCCGGTGCCGCCGTTCTCCTGGCCGGACATGTGGTTGACCACGGCGTCGACGATCACCTTGACGCCCGCCGCGTGGCAGGTGTTCACCATGGACTGGAACTGCGCGCGGGTGCCCTTGCGGGACTCGATCCGGTAGCTGACCGGCTGGTACGACACCCACCACGGGCTGCTGTTGACGTGCTCCTGGGGTGGGGACACCTGCACGTAGCCGTAGCCCTTCGGGCCCAGCGTGCTGGTGCACTCGGCGGCCACCGAGGTCCAGTTCCACTCGAAGAGCTGGACGATCACCTTCTTGGTGCCCGGGGTGGCGGCGGCGGCCGGGGGTGCCGCCGCGGTGAGGGGGACGAGCAGGCTCGCGGCCAGGCTCAGGGCGAGCGCTGCGGCGCGGCATCGGCGTCGATGCATCAGGACTCCTGCGGGTTGCGGGGGATGCGGGGGAGTGGAGCCTGTATCAGTGCCGGGTTCTTGCAGCCGACCTGAAAGTTTGCGGCAAGGTTACGAGAATGTTGCAAGAGCTGTCAACGTATGGGCATCCGTCGCTGCGTCGGTCGCTACACGCGCGTCCGGTCCGGACGGTTCGAGAATCCGGCCGAGAAATTCGCCACCGGAGGTGATCCGTGCGCGCCGTCCCTCCGTACCTGAGGTGGGAGCAGGGTCGGCCGGTGGGGGCGCCGCCGCGAGACGATCGAGGAGCAGATGGCCCGGGCACAGCAGAACGAGAAGGCGACGACCGTCCGGACCACCACCACCAGCCGTGGTGCCCGGACGATGTCGAAGTCCGCGATGGTGGCACTGACCGCCTCCGCGCTCGGCCTCGCGTGGGCCGGTGTGGAACTGGCCGGCGCCGGCGGCGTCATGTACTCGTACGGATTCTTCTTCACCGAGTTCTTCGCCGGGGTGGTCGCCCTGGTCTCGCTCAGCATCACAGTGATGCTGGGCCTGCTCGCCACCGACCGCCTGGTGCTGCTCATCCGGCACCGCGTGCTGCTCCAGTCGGCGCACCGCGCCACCGGCGTGCTCGGCGTCGCCGGGCTCGTCTTCCACGTCATCACCAAGGTGGCGATCGGCCGGGCCGGGCCGACCGACGCGGTGGTGCCGTTCCTCAGCGGCAGCGGCCTCTACATCGGACTGGGCACCGTCGCCGCGCTGCTGATGGTGGGCGTGCTCTGGACCGGCCTGATCCGGGTCCGGTTCGCCGGAGTCGGTCCGAGGTGGTTCTGGCGCGCGCTGCACTCGATGGCGTACGTGTCCTGGCCGTTCGCGCTGGTGCACGGCCTCAACGCCGGCCGGCCCGCCGCCGCCTGGGTGGTGCTGAGCTACCTCGCCTGCGTGCTGCTGGTGGTGATGGCGCTGCTGGTGCGCGTCTCGGTCCACCTCGGCAAGCGCAGCCGCGAGCAGCACCAGGCCGTCGCGCTGAACAAGGCGATGGCCGGCAAGGGCGAGGAGCGTACCGGCGTGTTCGCCGCGCTCACTCGCAAGAAGGCCGCCGACAAGGAGGACAGCGGAGCCGGCCGGGGCCGCTGGGCCGAGGCGAGCGCCACCTGGACCGCACCGGCAGGCACCGCCCGGCGGCGCGATCCGGAGCGGTTCGCCGTACCCGTGGTGCCGGAACCCGGATCCCTGCGCGAGCCGGTCCGCGCGGCCGCCGCCCGGCGGCGCGAGGCCGAGCCGGACGCGCCCACCCGGCGGGCCCGCACCCAGGAGGCGCCCGCCCGCCGCCGTCGCCGCGACGACGAGGAGCGTGTGACCCGCCGGTCCCGGACCGAGGAGCGGGTGGCCCGCCGCTCCCGCGACGACGAGGACCTGGTCGCCCGGTACTCCGCGCCGCCGGAGAGCGGCGGCCGGCACTCGGCGCCGCCGGACACCGGTGGCCGCCACTCCGCGCCCCCGGACAGCGGCCGGTACGCCACGGCCTCCGAGGTGGCCCGCTACTCCGCGCCGCCGCGCGCCGGCGACGAGCCGGAGGAGCCCTGGGACAGCCCGCGCCGCTGGGAGACCCGCCCGGTCTCCGGCGAGCCGATCTCGGCCGGCCCGATCTCCGGCACCCCGCTCTCGGCGGAGCCGCTCAGCGGGTCCGGCCGGCGCTACCGGGACGAGGAGGACGTGCCGGAGGAGCCCGACTACTGGCGCCCGCCGGCCCGCTACGCCGCCGACGAGGCGTTCGTCGACGACACCCCGACGCTCGTCGACCTCGCCTCTCGCCGCGCCATGCGCGCGGGCAAGGAGAGCCGGCCCGGCCGCCGCAAGCGGGCCGACGCGGAAGCGGTCGACGGCGCGTACTGGGCCGGACTGCGGGGTGAGGCCCGGTGAAGCGCGCGACGATCCCACCTGTCGCCTGTGTCGGCGAGCCCCGCCTGACCGCCGGTTTCGCCGAGTTCGGCCGGCTCGACCTGCTGGCCCACGAGGAGGTGCACGGTCCGATCGGCCCGATGGAACCGGCGGCGCTGCTGCGGCTCGCCGAGGCGATCGACCTCAAGGGCAAGGGCGGCGCCGGTTTCCCGTTCGCCCGCAAACTGCGCGCCGTGCTGGAGTCCTGCGAGCGGCAGGACCTCGGCGCCGTGGTGGTGGTGAACGCCACCGAGGGGGAGCCGGCGAGCTGGAAGGACAAGGTGCTGCTCACCCGCGCCCCGCACCTCATCCTGGACGGCGCCGCGCTCGCCGCGTTCGCGCTCGACGCCGAGGAGATCGTGATCGGCGTCGCCGACGACGACGTGGGCCGCCCCTCGCTGGCCGAGGCGTTGCAGGAACGGCGCATGCCGGTGCCGACCACGATCGTCACGGTGCCGCACCGGTTCATCTCCGGCGAGGGCGGCGCGCTCGTCAACGGCATCAACGGCCTGCCGCACATCCCGCCCGGCACGAAGAAGCGCTCCAGCGACTCCGGCGTCGGCGGGCTGCCCACGCTGCTGTCGAACGCCGAGACGTACTCCCAGCTCGCCGTCGCCGCCCGGATCGGCCCGTACGAGTACGCCGCGCTCGGCACCGACGACGAGCCGGGCACCGTGCTGCTCACCGTCACCGGCTCGGCGAAGCGCCCCGCCGTGGTGGAGTGCGCCGCCGGCACCCCGCTGCGGGAGATCCTCGACCTGTGCGAGGTGCCGCCGGGCCCGGGCATCCTGATGGGCGGCTACCACGGCAAGTGGATCACCTCGGCGGCGGCGGAGCGGGCCGAGGTGTCCCGCAAGGGGCTCACCGCCGTCGGCGGCACGCTCGGCGCCGGCATCATCGTGCCGCTGGGCGCCGACACCTGCCCGCTGGGCGAGGCCGCGCAGGTGGTGCGGTACCTCGCGGGCGAGTCCGCCGGGCAGTGCGGCCCGTGCAAGATGGGCCTGCCCGACCTGGCCCGCTCGGTCGACCTCGCGGTCTCCGGCAGCGCCCCGGTCGAGCTGGTCCGGGCCGCGGCCGGCGACGTCAAGGGCCGCGGCGCGTGCAGCCACCCGGACGGCACCGCCCGGTTCGCGTTGTCGGCCATGGAGGTGTTCGCCGACGACCTGCGGCTGCACGCCACCGGCGAGGGCTGCGGCAAGCGGGTCAAGGGCATGATGGGGCTGCCCGGCGCGCCCGACGCCAACCCGCAGAAGCTCACCCTGGACTGGTCGCGCTGCGACGGGCACGGGCTGTGCGCGCATGTGGTGCCGGACTTCATCCGGCTCGACGGCAACGGCTACCCGGCGTTCCCGCCCACCCCGGTGCCGACGTGGCTGCGCGAGGGAGCGCTCAAGGCGGTAAAGGTCTGTCCCGAACTCGCGCTCCGGCTGGTCCGGGCCGAATAGCCAGGAGCCGCCGATGCGTACCGCCGTCCGTGTCACAGCCGCCGCCGTACTGACCGCTGTGCTCGCCGCCACGACCGGCTGCGCCGCCGGACCGGAGCCCGACGCGGCAGCGGGCGCGGTGGCCCTCGCGTCCACCGCCGCACCCCGGGCCACCGTGACGCCGTCCGGCCCGGCGTCCGCGTCACCGGCCCCGGTGCCGGCCGCGCTGTCGTTCACCGGCAAGACCCTCGACGGTACGGCGTTCGACGCCGCCGCCCTGGCCGGGCGGCCGGTCGTGCTCTGGTTCTGGGCGCCCTGGTGCGCCACCTGCGCGAGCCAGGCGTGGACGGTGGCCGAGATCGCCCCCACCTACCGCGACACGGTCCCGATCGTCGGCGTCGCCGGGCTCGGCGAGCAGAAGGCCATGAAGTCGTTCGTCACCGAGTTCGACCTGGGCGGCACGACACAGATCGACGACCGGGCGGGCGCGCTGTGGCGCCGGTTCAAGGTGGCCGAGCAGAGCACGTTCGTCGTCCTGGACCGCACCGGCCGGGTCGTACACAAGGGATTCCTGGACGGCGAGGCGCTGACCCGGCAGGTCGAGACGCTGGCCCGGGGATGACCGGCGCGCTGCTGCTCGCGCTGACCGCCGGCATGCTCGGCGCGGTCAACCCGTGCGGCTTCGCGATGCTGCCCGCGTACCTGTCGCTGCTCGTCGCCGGCCCCGACGGCGAACGCGGCGCGGTCGGCCGCGCGCTCACCGCGACGGCCGGGCTCACCCTCGGGTACGTGCTGGTGTTCGGCGCGTTCGGGCTGGCCCTGGCACCGGCGGCGGACTGGCTGCGGCCCCGGCTGCCGTGGCTGACCGTGACGCTCGGCGTGCTGCTGGCACTGGCCGGGTGCTGGCTGCTCGCCGGCCGTCGGCTGCCCGCGCCGCGCCCGCTGCGCGTCGCGCCCCGGCTCAGCCGCACCTGGCCGTCCATGGCGCTGTTCGGCGCGGCGTACGCGCTCACGTCGCTGACCTGCGCGATAGCGCCGTTCCTGGCGATCGTGGTGACCAGCCTGCGGGCCGGGTCGCCGTGGCGCGGGCTGGCGCTGTTCGGGGCGTACGCGCTGGGCATGGCGCTCGTGGTCGGCGTGGCCGCGCTCGCCGTGGCGCTGCTGCGCGGTCGGGTGGTGGCGCGGCTGCGCGGCGCGGGCGCGTGGGTGCCGCGGCTGAGCGGCCTGGTGCTGGTGGTCGCGGGCGGCTACGTCGCCTGGTACGGCTGGTACGAGGTACGCCTCGCCCGGGGCCGCTACGACGCCTTCACCGACCCGGTCATCCGCACCGCAGCCGCTATCCAGCAGTCCTTGGTGAGCGCTGTCAACACGCTGGGCCCCGCCGTCCTGGCGGCGCTTCTCCTGACCGCGCTGCTCCTAGCCGCCCTCCGCCCCCGCCCCCGCTCCCGCTCCCGCTCCCGCGATCTTGCACTTGGTGCCCGGGCAGAAGGGGTGAACCGGACTTCTGGCGGGCTGCAAGTGCAAGATCGCGGGGGAGAGGCGGGTGCGGCGTGTGCGGGGGAGCGGGTCAGCGCGGGGTGAGGCGGTCGGTGCCGAGCTTGTCGCGGAGGACCTCCGGGACCACCACCGAGCCGTCGGGCTGCTGGCACTGCTCCAGGATGGCCGGGAACAGGCGGCTGGTGGCGAGCGCCGAACCGTTGAGCGTGTGCACGAAACGCGTCTGCTTCGCGCCCGGCTCGCGGTAGCGGATCGCCGCCCGTCGCGCCTGGTAGTCGCCGGCCCAGGAGACCGACGACACCTCCTTGTACTTGCCGGTGCTCGGCATCCACACCTCGACGTCGAGCGTCTTCTTCATCGAGGCGCTCGCGTCACCGGCGGCCAGCAGGCTGGTCTGGAAGTGCAGGCCGAGCTTGCCGACCAGGCCCTCGACGTGGCCGACCATCGCCTCCAGCGCCTCGCCCGCCTGCTCCGGCAGCGTGAACTGGAAGATCTCCACCTTGTTGAACTGGTGGCCGCGTACGGTGCCGCGCTCGTCGGAGTGCGAACCGGCCGCCTCACGCCGGTAGCACGGCGTGTACGCGAACGCCTTCAACGGCAGCTTCGGCGTCTCCAGGATCTCGTCCTGGTACGCGCCGAGGATCGCCGTCTCCGCCGTGGGCAGCAGGAACTGGCCGCGCGAGGACGACTGCTTGTCGATGTGGTAGACGTCGTCGTGGAACTTCGGGAACTGGCCGGCGGCGAAACCGGCGCTGTCCAGCAGCAGGTGCGGCGGGAGCAGGAACTCGTACCCGGCCTGGATGTTCTGCTCGATCAGCCAGTTCACCAGCGCCCACTCCAGCCGGGCGCCCAGACCGGTGTACATCCAGAAGCCCGAGCCGCCGAGCTTCACGCCCCGCTCGTGGTCGACCAGGCCGAGCGCGCGGCTCAGCTCCACGTGGTCGCGTACCTTCTCGATGGCCGGCGCCTCGCCGAACGTGCGCACCACCCGGTTGGCCTCCTTGCCGCCGGGGACCACGTCGTCGGCGGGCAGGTTCGGCAGCTCGCTCATCGCCGAGCGCAGCCGGGACTGCACCTCGTCGAGCTGGGACTCCAGCTCCGCGAGCTGCTTGCGCTCGGCCTCCGGGGCGACCGGCTGCGGCGTGCCGCCGGACCGTTTCGCCTCCGCGTACGCGCGCGCCTCGGCCTTGCGGCGCTGCCGCTCGGCGTCGATCTCCGTGATCAGGGCGCGTCGTTCCTGGTCGAGCCGCTGGATATCGTCCAGCGCCCGGGTGACCTCGGCGGGATCCAGACGCTTCGCCAGCGCGGTCGCCACCGCCTCGCGATCCTTCCGGATCAACTCCATGTCGAGCATGCTGCTCGTACGCCTCCGTCCAGGCAGTCAGGTGGGACCTCCAGATGCTACCGTCGCGCCCCCGCTGCCCCGGCCCGGCCCGCGCAGCCCGCCGTCGCGGGGCCCGTTCCGGTGACTGTGCGTGGTGACGGTGCCGTCGGCGGAGGGTGCTCACTTTCCGTGATGGCGCATTGATGCACTCGTCGCCCCGCTTCGGCTCACGAGCGCCCTGAGCTGGTCAATCTCGCGGCTCCGCTCCCCGACGGGCATGTCCCTCCGGCGACTTTGCTCTGCAGCCATCGACGCGACGTTCGACGGACCGTAAGCGATGCGCGGATGGCTGCAGAGCAAAGTGCGCAAGGGGTGAAGCATCCGGAGAGTGGCGGCGTCACGCACGGTCACAGATCGGCGTCGCAAGGTGGCGCTGCGCGCGGAACCTCAGAGGCGTACCGGCATCAGGACGGAGAAGGCGCTCGCGTCGTCGGCCCGCCGCACGGCCAGCGGGGTGATCGGGCCGTCCAGCTCCAGCACGAGCTGGCCGTCGCCGGAGCCCAGCGCGTCCAGCAGGTACTCCCGGTTCACCGCCACCCGAAGCGCATCCGCGCCGCCCGCGCCGCCCGCGCCGCTCGGGTCGACCAGGCGCAGCTCGCCGCGGCCGTCCAGGCCGAGCGCCACCACCTCGTGCTCGACGCCCTCGTGCGCGCGGCGGCAGACCGGGACGCCGTCGGCGGTGAGCGCCGCCCGTAGCGCCGCGCCGTCGAACGGGATCCGGTACGCGGGCGCGTCGCCGAGCTGCGCCCGCAGCAGCCGCCGGTAGTCGGGGAAGTCGTACGGCAGCGGGGCGGCGGTCAGCGGCCGGCCCGCCACCGTGACAGTCACCCGGTCGGGGGCGACGACGACTTCGGCGTCCCCCGCGCCGTCGGCTCCGAGCAGCGCCCGCAGCTCGTCGACGGCGGCCACCGGCAGCAGCGCGCTCACCGGCGGGCCGTCGACGGTGCCGCCGGCCCGGGCCACGGCCAGCCGGAACCGGTCGGTGGCGAACAGGTGCACCCCGTCCGGGGCCACCTCCAGCAGCACACCGGACAGGACCGGCAGGCCGGGGTCGGCGCCGACGGCGAAACGTACGGCGTCGAAGGCGGCGGCGAGGTCGGTGCGGGACAGCACGAGTCGGGTGGTCACGATGGTCTCCTCCGGGTCGATCAGGCTGCGGATCCGGGAGAGTTCGCGACGCGCGTCGGCCAGGCCGTCCTCCAGGCGGCGCAGGTGCGCGTCCAGCAGCCGGTGCACCTCGGCCGGCCGGTGCCGGTGCCGCAGCGCCTCGGCGATGCCGGTCAGCGGCATCCCGACCCGGCGTAGCCCGGCCACCAGGCGGGCCGGTCCCACCTGCTCCTCGGTGTACCAGCGGTAGCCGGTCACCGGGTCGACCCGGGCCGGCGCCAGCACGCCGGAACGGTCGTAGAAACGCAGTGCGCTGACCGTCAACCCGCTGGCCCGGGCCAGTTCGCCGATGCTGCGAAGCTCGCTCTCCACGGCCGTCATCCTGTGACCTCAAGCGGGTCGAGGGTCAACCTCACGCCGACAGCGTGCGGAACGTGATGCCCGCGCGTACCAGCCGGTCCAGCAGCGCGTCGCCCATCGCCGCGACCGGCGTGACCTGCCCGGCGGTCTCCGGCAGGTCGTCGAAGGCCAGGCACAGCGCCGACTCGGCGAGCATCTTGGCCGTCTCGTCGTAACCCGGGTCGCCGCCGGACACCTCGGTCACCACCCGCCGGCCGCCGCCGGTGCCCACGAACCGCACCTGGAACCACGACTTCGCCCGCTGCTCGGCGGTCGGCCCCTGCCCGGAGGCGAGCCGCCCGAGCAGCCAGCGCCGCGTCGGCGCCACCTTCACCAGCCCCATCACGCCGGCCAGCCCGACACCCGCGACGAGCACAGTGGGCAGCCGCTTCATCGCCGCGAAGTGCCGGTAGCGGAAGTCCGGGCCGTACTCCGGTCGGGCCGCCGCCGATCGGCGGACCACCTGCGGGTCGATGGTGGGCAGCGGCACCGCCCACTGGCCGAACTCGCGTACCCGGCCGACCTTGCCCGGCACCGCGCGGACCCGGCGCCCGTCCGGGCCGGGCTCCATCGCCCGGCGGGCCCGCGCCGCGCGGCTCATCTCACCGGTACGGGAGAACGCGGTGAGCGCCGAGTGGTACGTCCCGGCGGAGAACCGGCCACCGGCCCGCACGTACCCGTCCACGGCGACCGGCCCGTCGGCGGGCAGTTGCTTGACCGTGTACCAGACGCCCAGGTCGTGCGGAATCGAGTCGAAGCCGCAGGCGTGCACCAGGCGTGCCCCGGTGCGCACCGCCTCGGCGTGGTGCCGCACGTACATCCGGTCCACGAACTCCGGCTCACCGGTGATGTCCAGGTAGTCGGTGCCGGCCGCGGCGCAGGCGGCCACCAGCGGCTCGCCGTGGTGCACGTACGGGCCGACGGTGGTGGCCACCACCCGGGCGCACTCCGCCACCGCGCGCAGCGACGCCGTGTCCGTCACGTCGGCGGTGAGCAGCGGCAGCTCGGCCAGGGCCGGGTCGATCGCGGCCAGCCGGTCCCGTACGGCGGCCAGCTTATCCGGGTTACGCCCGGCCAGCGCCCAGCGCAGCCGGTCCGGCGCGTGCCGGGCCAGGTACTCGGCGGTCAGCCCGCCGGTGAAGCCGGTGGCGCCGAACAGGACGAGGTCGTACGGACGGTCTGCGCGCATCCGCCGAGTGTGCCACCGATGACGCTCACCTTCACGGCGTGAAGACCACCCGGACGCAGCCGTCGGTCCGGTCCCGGAACAACGCGTACCCCTCGGCGCCGCGCTCCAGCGGCATCCGATGCGTGGCCAGGTGCTCGGTGACCAGCTCGTCGCGGGCCATCCGCGCCAGCAGCGCCGGGATCGCGGCCCCGCCCCGGCGGCGGGCGGCACGGACGGCGAGCCCCTTGTCCGCGAGCGCGCCGAGCGGGAACCGGTCCACGAACCCGGGCCGGGCGTCGAGCACCACCACCACGCCGCCCTTGCGGCAGGCGTGCACCGCCTCGCGCAGCGCCGCCCCGCCGTCCGGCTCGGCCACCGGCCACCGGACCGGTACGGTCGCCACCCCGCAGGCGTCGACGCACACGTCCGGGCCCCGGCCGCCGCTGCGTTCGCGCAGCTCGGCGAGCACGTCCACGTACCTGTGGTTGAGCGCCTCCACGCCCTCGTGCCCGGCGACCATCCGCAGCCGGTCGTCCCGGTCGTCGACCACGATCACCCGGTGCGCGCCCCGGGCCACCGCAGCACCGGCGGTGAGCTGGCCGACCGCTCCCGCGCCCCACACCGCCACGACGTCACCGGGGGCGACCTCGCCCAGCTCGGCGCCGTACCAGCCGGCCGGCGCGGCGTCCGCGGCGAACACCGCCCGGTCGTCGCTCACCGACTCCGGCACGGCGAACGCGCCCACGTCGGCGTACGGCACCCGCACGTACTCGGCGTGGCCACCGGCGAAGCCACCGAGCCGGGCCGGCCGTCCGTAGCCGCCGGCGGACGGCTGCCCCCACTCCGGCTCGGCCGTCACGCCGCTCGTGCCGTTGTCGCAGCAGGCCGGCAGCCCCTGCCGGCAGAACCAGCACGCCCCGCACGCCACCGCCGCGCTCACCACCACCCGGTCGGCGACGCGGTGCCGGCGTACCTCCGGGCCGACCTCGACCACGTCGCCGAGGAACTCGCGTCCGAGCACCTCACCGGCGGACGCCTCGGGCACCCGCCCGGCCAGAAGCGGCAGGTCCGCGCCGCAGGTCGTGCTCCGCCGGACCCGCACGATCATGTCCTGGGCGTTGCGCAGCTCCGGGTCCGGGACGCGGCACACCTCCAGCAGGTCGGCTCCGGCCCAGCACAGCGCCCTCATCTCACGGCTCCCGGCCGGTCCAGCGGCGAACGGTCCGCGCGCAGCACCTCGCCGGTCTCCAGGAGCTGCTTGGTCTGCCGCAGCACGTGGCGCAGGAACCGGCCCGGGTCGTCGCCGACCAGGTGTGCGGCTAATCCCGGGAGCGCGCACTCCCCGCCCAGCGGGCGTACCGCCAGCTCGGTGCCGCGCCCGCCGGGAGCCGGGCGGGCCCACACCTCGACCGCGCCGTCGAGGCGGCGCAGCGGCTCGGGCCACCGCCCGGCCGGGAGCACCTGTTCGGGCGGCGCGGCCACCGTCACCACCTGCCACCGGCCCGGCCGTGGATCGACGCAGGCCCGCCGCGCCCGGCGGCGTGCCAGCATCCGCGCCCCCGCCGGCGCCAGCACCCGCGCTCCCGCTAGTGCCAGCGCGCCGACCGCCAGCCGTCCGCTCCGCGCCACCCGACCTCCCGCCGTCTCCGGGTGGCCGGCGTCGGCCGGCCGTCCCGTGTGCCTACAGGGTGCGGGGCGGCCGGGTGAGCCGGGTTCGCCCGGAAGGGGTGAACCGGCCCGGTCCGGGTAACCGCTGCCCGCACCGACGGGGGAGGGACGCATGCCGGAGGAGGCAGACCAGGTCGTCGCACCGAGCGACACGAGCGACATCACCGGTACGCCCGATCTGCTCACCGCCGGCGTCGAATCACCCGCCGGTGCCGCGCTGCCGGGTGGGCCGCCGCTGCTGGCGTCCCGGTTGGCGCCGCCCGCGCCGCCCGAGCCGGTCCTGCTGCGTCCCCGGCTGCTCGACCGGCTGGAGCAGGGCGCGTCCGGTCCGGTGACGCTCGTCTGCGCGCCGGCCGGCTGGGGTAAGACCACGCTGCTGTCGACCTGGGCGCAGGGGGAGCGGGACGGGCCGTCGCCGGCCTGGGTGACGGTGGCCGAGGGCGAGACCACCGGGCGGCTCTGGGGCTACCTGGCCGCGGCCCTGCGCACCGCCGCCGCCGACGACCCGGACGACGGACCGCCACCGGTGCCGGACGGCCCGCCCCGGGCCGAGCAGCTCGAAGCGCTCGCCGCCGCGCTCGCCGCACGGGAACGGCACGTGCTGCTGGTCCTGGACGACCTGCACCGGGTCACCGAACCGGACGCGTTGACCGGGCTGGAGTTCCTGCTCCGGCACGCCGACGGCCGGCTGCGGCTGGTGGCCGGGGCGCGCCGCGAACCACCGCTGGCCCTGCACCACTGGCGGCTGTCCGGCGAGCTGACCGTCATCGGCCCCGCCGACCTGGCGTTCACCGCCGACGAGGTGGCCGACCTGCTCGTCGCGCACGGACTGTCGGTGCCCGCCCCGGCCGTGAGCCGCCTGGCCGAGCGCACCACCGGCTGGCCGGCCGGGCTGCGCTTCGCCGCGCTCGCGCTCGGTGCCGACGCCGACCCGGCGCGCGCGGTGGACCGGTTCGCCGGTGACCAGCCGGACGTCGCCGCGTACCTGCGCGACGAGGTGCTCGCCCCGCTGGCACCGGCGGCCCGCGACGTGCTGCGCCGGGTGGCGGTGGCCGGCGCGGTCCACGCCGACCTGGCCGCCGCGCTGACCGGGCGTTCCGACGCCGGGCACCTGCTCGCCGAGACGGCCCGGGAGGGCGGCTTCCTCCACCAGGACGGCGGCGACCCGCAGTGGTTCCGGCCGCACCCGCTGCTGGCCGACGTGCTGCGCGACGAGCTGGACCGGCTGCCCGCCGACGAGGTGCGTGAGCTGCACCGGCGGGCAGCCGGCTGGTACGGGGCCCACGGCCGCCCGGCCGACGCGCTGCGGCACGCGCTCCTGGCCGGCGAGTGGACCGCCGCCACCGACCTGCTCGTCACCCGCTGGCCCGAGCTGGCGCCGGACGAATCCGCCGCCGCTCCGGCCCCGCCCGAGCCGCCCGCCGAGGCGGTCCGCCGCGATCCGGAGCTGGCGCTGGCCGCGGCGTCCGAGCGGGCGTACGCCGGGGACCGGGCCGCCGCCGACGCGCAGTTGCGGCGGGCGCTCGCCCGGGCCGGTGACCTGCCCGCGCCGCGCCGCGACCGGTTCGGCCGGCTGGCCGCCGCCGTGAAGCTCAGCCTGGCCCGGGCCGGTGGCGACCACGAGGAGGTACGCCGGGCCGCCGACCGCCTGCTGTCCACCGTCGCCGCAAACGAGTCCTCGGGCGGCCCGGAGGCCGGAGCCGGTGACCCGCGCGCCGGGACGGCCGAGCGGGACGACGTGCGCGCGGTGGCCGGCGCCGCGCACGGGCTGGTCGCGCTGGCCGAGGGGGACCTGTCGACGGCCTGGGAGCGGTTCGCCGCGGCGCGGGAGGCGGCGCGGCGGGCCGGGCGACCGCGTACCGAACTGCTCTGCGTCAGCCGTGCGGCGCTGCTGGAGGCGGCCCGGGGCGCGCTGCGGGCCGCCGAGGACCTGGCCCGGGAGGCGCTGGCGATGCCGCCCTGCCAGGGCTGGTCGTCGCGGTCCGACTGCGGCTACGCGTACCTGGCGCTGGCGTTCGTGGACTGGCAGCGGGACCGGCCGGCGGAGGCCACCGCCCACCTGGCGCTCGCCGGGCCGGCCGGCGCGGAGCCGGGCGGCGCCGCCCTCACCGCGCTCTGCCGCGCGGGACTGCTGGCCGACGGCGGCGACCCGGGCGGCGCGTTGCGCACGCTCACCGAGGCGCGGACGGCCGCGCCCGGCCCGGAGCTGGGCGGACGGCTCGCCGCCGCCGAGGCACAGGTACGCGCCGCCGTCGGCGACCTCGACGGTGCCCGGGCGCTGCTCGACGCGGCGGGTGACGGGCCGGCGCCGGCGCTCGCGTCGGCGCGGCTGCGGCTGCGCGCCGGTGACGCCCACGCGGCCGAGCGTGCGTTGCCCGACTGGACCGGGCTTGGCGCGGCGGACTGGCCGCTGCCGGTGCGGCTGGGCGCCGGGCTGCTCGACGCGGCGCTGGCCGACGCCGCCGGTGACGCCCGGCGGGCCGGCCGGTTGCTGGAGGAGGTGCTGGCGCTCGCCGAGCCGGACGGCTTCCGGCGCGTCTTCACCCGGGCCGACCCGGGGGTACGCGATCTGCTCGCCGCGCGCCTGGACTCCGGCACCGCGTACTGGGCCACCGTGACCGAGCTGGTCCGGGGCGTGGACGCGCGACCGGCCACCGCGACGCCGGACGGTCCGGCCCGCACGCTCGACGAGCCGCTCACCGAGCGGGAGCTGACCGTCCTGCGCTACCTCCAGAGCATCCTGTCCAACGTGGAGATCGCCGCAGAGCTGTCACTGTCGGTGAATACAGTGAAGACGCACGTGCGCAACATCTATCGCAAGCTCGACGCGACCCGCCGGCGGGACGCCGTCCGGCGGGCGCGCGAGCTGCGCCTGATCTGACAGCTCTCAGGCGTCGGCGGCGGCGTCCACCACTGCGAGCAGTTCGGCCAGGTCGTAGCCGCCGTCGTGGCGCATGTCGTTCACGAACAGCGTCGGGGTGGCGTCGACGCCGCTGCGGATGCCGCCGACGAAGTCCTGCCGGACCCGGTCGGCGTGTTCCTGGCGGCCGACCTCCGCGGCGACCTCCTCCGGCGACAGGCCGATCTGCTCGACGCCGAGCGACAGGTGCACCGGGTCGAGCTGGTCCTGGTGCTGGTAGAGCCAGTCGTACATCTCCCAGAACCGGCCCCGCGCGGCGGCGGCCTCGGCGGTCTCCGCGGCGTTCTCCGCGTACGGGTGGACGTTCGTGATCGGGAAGTGCCGGTACGCCAGCCGCACCACGTCGGCCCGCTGACGCAGCACCTCGGTCAGGTTCGGGTACGCGGCGCCGCAGAACCGGCACTGGAAGTCGCCGTACTCGACGACTGTGACCGGCGCGTCCACCGGCCCGCGGACATGGTCGCGTTCGGTCACCGGGACCCGTAGCCGCGCGGTGGTGACCTGAAGTGGCGTGGTCATCCGGCACTCACCCGCCCGCTCGTGGTCAGCCGGTTCGGATCACTCATGCCTCCCACGGTGGCGGTCGCCCGGGTGAGCCGGGCTCACCCGGGCGGGGTGGTTCCGCCTCATCGCACGGCGAGGTGGTTGCGCACCTCGCGGATGCCGGGGGCGTTCCACACCACCCGCTCGATCTCCTCGCGTTCGCCGGCCGAGTGGACCTGCCCGTCCAGCAGCACCGTGTCGCCGTGCACCCGCACGTCGACCTCCTCGGCCTCGGTGGCGCGGTTGCGGGCCAGCGCGTCCACGATCCGCTCGGCCAGGTCGTCTCCGTCCGGGTGGGCGGTGGGACGCACCGCGATGCCGTTGCTCACCCCGCACACGCCGGTGAGCCGGGCGACCGCGCGTTCGGCGGCCCGCCGCTGGTACTCCCACTCGACCTCGCCGTGCAGCGTGACCCAGCCGTCGGCCACAGTCACCTGCAACGTCTCGATCGGCACGAACGCGTCCCACTCCAGCGCCCGGACGGCGGCGATGGCGATCTCCGGGTCCTCCCGCCCGGCCGCGGTGCCGATCCGGACGGCGAGGTCGTTGGCGACCGCGCGGACCCGGGTGACCCGGTGCGCGGCCCGCTCGGCGGCCCACTTCTTGGCGTAGCTGTCCACCCGGCCGGTGAGCGTCACCACGCCCTCGGTGACAGTCACCCCGATCTCGTCCGGGCCGACCCGGGGTTCCCAGGTCAGCTCGTCGAGCACGGCGGACTGGATGTCCCGGTCGGTACGCGTGATCGTGTCGGTGGCCATCCGGCTCTCCCTCCCGTCGGTCGCGGCACGGGCACGTGGTCCCGCACCCGCGATCCTGCGCGCGTTCCGGGTGAGCGGCCCTCGCCCGATCCGGGTGAGGCAGCACGGTGGCCGCCCCCGGGAGTCCCGGGGGCGGCCACCGTGTCTGGCGCGTCTGGGGTCAGCCGTCCAGGCCGGCCGGGGAGTTCGGCCGGTCCACGTCCACGAACTCGATGTCGTCGGCGGCGCGGTCCCGGCTGCCGGCGGCGCGTGCCGCGGTGCCGGCGGCCCAGCCGATCGCCGCGCCGGCGAGCGCCGCCGCGATCAGCAGCGTCCAGGGCAGCGCGGGACGGCGGCCGGCGAGCGCGTCGAACGCGAGACCGGCCCGGCGGCGTGCCTCCTCGGCGGCGGAGCCGACCAGGTCGGTGGCGTCGTCGGCCAGGCCGGAGGAGCTGCGGCGGGCGGTCCGGGTGGCGTCGCGCATGCTGTCACCGGCGGAACCGACGGCGGAGAGCAGGTGCTGCCACGCCTGGTCGGCGACCCGCTCGGCCTTGCCCCGGCGGTCCAGCAGGTTGGTTCCGAACATCGTTCTACCTCCTCGGGTGCCGAAGGCCGGCGGCCACTTCGGACTCCGGTGTCCATCCGGCGGTCACTGTCCCGGGCAGTGCCCCACCGGACCCGGCGGCAAACCACGCCCGGGTCATGGCGGGTGCGGCCGGTGAACGGGACGAAGCACCCGAACGCGCCGGGACGGGTGCGGACGGGACGTGCGTGCGCCAGCTACCCTGGTCCGCGGGATCGGCGGGCCCGCCCGGTCGCACGGTTGGCCGTGGCCCGCCACAGGGGGAAACTGGAACCCGGTGGTCCGGATTGGGTACGCCCAGGTGTGCCCAGTTCGCGAATTGCTCATCCCGGGGGGTGGCGACCGGGGCGTGGGAGGAATACTCTCGGTCGCGGCCCGCGTACTGATGAGGCGCCCGTCATGGGCGAGTGGAGGTGCTCGCGTGAGCCTGTCGATCGTGAAGTCGGTGCGGCCGGGTGGTGTCGTCGAGATCGCGCCCCGTGGGGAGATCGACGTCGACACCGCGTACGAGGTGCGGGAAGCGATCGCCGAGGTGCTCGCGAAGGCCCGCCCCGCGCGGATCGAGCTGAACATGCGGCTTGTCACGTTCATCGACTCGGTCGGCATCAGCGCCATGGTCGCCGGCTTCCAGACCTGCGAGGTCAGCGGCGTCAAGCTCGTGGTCACCGAGCCGAGCCGGTTCGTGCACCGGCAGCTCTGGGTGACCGGCCTGCTCGGCCTCTTCGGCGCGCCCGAGCCGTGGTTCGCCGACGACACCCCCGAGGTGCTGCCCGGCGCCTGAGCGCCGTTCGCACCCCCTGCGGCCAGGGGACCTTCTACCCGTTGCCAGTCCGGCGTCGGTACGGGACGATCGTCGCGACGCACGACGGCGAGGGGGCCCGCTTGCAGAGCAGCGACAGCTTCAGCTACACCGTGCAGGCCCGGTGCAGCCGGGCCGAAGCGGTGGCCCTGCTAGGCGACCTGAGTCGCCAGGGTGAGCTGCATCCGCTGATCGTCCGGGTCCGGAAGCTGCCGGCCCGGCCCGGCGCGCTGGCCAGCTACGCGATCACCGACCGGCTGCAACTCGGCCCGCTGCACTTCCCGGTGACCTACCAGGCGGACGTGCTGATCGCGAGCGAGGACGAGGTGGTCACCGTCGCCCGGCAGCAGCCGGCGACGACCGTACGCAACCACACCCGGCTGCGCGACGAGGACGACGGCACGGTACGCGTCGAGGTGGAGATCACGCTCACCGCGCCGGCACCGCTGTTCGGGTACGCGTTCCGCCAGGCCCGGGCGGCTCACCTGGGCCTGGCGGCGCGTCTCGGAGCGACCCTGGAGGGCCGGCCGGCCTGATCCGGCCGGCCCCTTCCGGGCGCTCAGTACACCGACAGGTGCACGTGGTTGGTGTGGTCGCTGGACGGGTCGCCGTTGCCCCCGCTGTACGACTTCCACCCGCTGCTGGGCAGCCAGATCTGCTTGAACCAGATCACGTAGAGCACGGCGAGCGGGTCGGCGTTGCGCACGAAGTACGCGGCCAGGTTGTTGCCGTACGTCCGGTCGCCGCCGGAGGCCACGCCGCCGAAGCCGTTCTTCTGCGCGGCGAAGTCGCAGGCCCGCCCCTTCGGGTGCTCGCCCGAGCCGCTGGGCCGGTGGCACGAGACGTACCTGGTGAAGCCGGCCGCCTTCGCCTGTTGCAGCGCGTGCAGCGTGCGCGGGGTGATGCAGCCGTTGGCCGGGGTCGGGTCGTTGACGCTGCACGACTCCGGGGGCCAGGAGCCGTCCGAGTTGCGCGGCGCCGGCTTCGCGTTCTTGGTGGAGGTGCCCTGGACGCTGCCGCCGCTGCTGCTGCGCGTGGCGCGGTCGTTCGCCACCTCCAGGGCGCGCTCGGCCTGCTCCTTGCGCTTGGCCATCACCGTCACCTGCTTGCGCTGCTCGCGGATCTCGCCGTCGAGCTGGGCGCGGGTGCGGGTGGCCTGGTCCCGGGTGGCGATCAGGTCGCGCAGCGTACGGTCCTCGTGCGCGGCGACCTGTTCCAGCGCGGCGGCCCGGTCCATGAAGCCCTCCGGGCTGCTGCTGCCCAGCAGCACCCCGGCGGTGCCCAGGCGGCCGTTGCGGTACGCCACGGCGGCGATCTCGCCGACCTTGGCGTCGCGTACGGCCAGCTCGGCGCCGACCGTCTTGAGCTGTTCGTTCAGTTGCTTCTGGCGGCTCACCGACCGGTTCAGCGCGGCCTTGGCCTCCAGCCAGCCCTTGCTGGCGGCGTCGAGCTGGGCACGCAGTTCGGGCGTGCCGCCCTCGTCGTCGCCGCCGGGCGCGGCGGCGAGCAGGCCGGTCGCCGGCCCCGCCGAGGCGGGGGAGACCGGAACAGTCGCGACGCCGAGGGCCAGCGTCGCGACGAGCAGGGCCGCCAACCGGGCGGCTGTCCGTCGTACAGGTGCCACGTGGGGCATTCACACGTCCTTCCGTCAACGCCGACCGGGTTAGCTGACGGGTTCGGGACGGAAGATCCCTACCGCTGACGCGGATGCACCCCACGTACGTGGTTCCCCGGCTCGTCCCTGCGGACGATTAGGCGACGGCCGCCCCACCGGGGCCGGTGGCGTCCGCGGGTGCGGCCGCGACCGACACTACCGGCGCTGCCCGGGCGTGGCTCGGTGGAGCAACGCCACCAGGTGGGGCAAAACCGGCATAAGACTACAACAGCCACAGTGATTTAAGTCTGCCCTAATCACCACTCGGTCTTCCCGCACACGCCGGCCGACGCTCCGGGTTCGACCTGCAACGTGGCGTGATCGATGGAGAAGTCCTCGTGCAGGGCGGCCCGCGCGGCGGCCAGCACCTGCCCCGGGTCCACGCCCGGGTCGGTGGTCAGGTGCGCCGAGGCCACCTCCATGCCCGAGGTGAGCGTCCAGACGTGCAGGTCGTGCACCTCGGCCACGCCGGGTACGGCGGCCAGCCGGTCGTGCACGGCGGTCACCTGGAGGTGCTCCGGCGCGGCCTGCACCAGGATGCGCAGCGCGGCCCGGCCGAGCCGCCAGGTGCGCGGCAGGATGAACAGGCCGATCCCGACGGCTACCAGCGGATCGGCCCACCACCAGTCGGTCGCGGCGATGACCAGCGCGGCGGCGATCACGCCGAGCGAGCCGAGCAGATCGCCGAGCACCTCCAGGTACGCCCCGCGCAGGTTGATGCTCTCCTTCGCCCCGGCGCGCAGCAGCGCGAACGCGACGATGTTGGCGAGCAGGCCGAGCACCGCCACCACGAGCATCGGGCCGGCCAGCACCTCCGGCGGCTCGCCGAACCGGCGTACCGCCTCGACCAGGACGTAGAGCGCGACGGCGCCGAGCAGCACGGCGTTGGCCAGGGCGGCGAGCACCTCCAGCCGGTAGAGCCCGAACGTGCGCTGCGGGTCGGTGCCGGCGCGGCGGGCGGCGGTGATCGCGGCCAGGGCCATGCCGATGCCGAGGACGTCGGTGAACATGTGCCCGGCGTCGGAGAGCAGCGCGAGCGAGCCGGTGGTGAAGGCGGCCACCGCCTCGACCACCATCAGGACGGCGAGCAGCGCGAAGGCGGCCCAGAGGCGGCCCCGGTGGCGGTGTGCCGCGTTGGCCACCGCGCCGCTGTGGTCATGACCTGCGCCCACGCCAACACCCTTCCTGCCCCGTACCGGCCAGGCCCAATGTATGTTCACATCGCTATGTATGCAACTGAACTGTGGGTGACGTCAGGGGCGCGGACGGGTGTCCCTCAGAGCGGGTCGAGCGTGGTGAGGCGCTGGGTCGCCCGGGACAGCGCCACGTAGAGCGTGCGTACCCCCGAACCGGGGTCGGCCCGGATCTCACTCGGCGCCACCAGCACCACGCCGTCGTACTCCATGCCCTTCGCCTGGAGGCTGGTGACCACCTGGAGCCGGCTCGCGCCGAGCGCGCCCAGCCAGCCGGCCACCTCGTCCCGGCGCGGCACCGGCGTGATCACACCAACGGTGCCCTCCACCTGCGCGAGCAGCGCCTCGGCCGCCTCGACGGTGGCCGCCGGCAGGTCGGCGGCGGGCACCGTGCGCTCGACCGGCGGCACGCCGGTGGACCGCACCGCGTCGGGCAGCGGCAGGTCCGGGTAGAGCCGGCGGATCTCCGCCGCCGCCACCGCGAAGATCTCCGCCGAGTTGCGGTAGTTGGTGGTCAGCTCGTAGCGGTGTCGCTTGCGTCGGCCCAGCGCCTGGTCCCGGGCGCGGTCCAGCTCCTGCGGGTCGCCGGTCCAGGCGGTCTGCGCCGGATCGCCGACCACCGTCCAGGACGCCAGCCGCCCGCGCCGCCCGACCATCCGCCACTGCATCGGCGAGACGTCCTGCGACTCGTCCACCACCACGTGCGCGTAGTCGCGGTAGTCGGCCGGACGCTCCCGGGCCGCCGCGCGGGCGGCACGCTGCCGGTCGGCGTACGTGCTCAGCTCGCGCACGCCACCGGCGAGCTGGTACGGGTCGCGCCTGGGCCGGGCCCGCTGCACGGGCTTGCCGAGCAGCGCGTCCAGCTCGTCGAGCAGCGCGATGTCCGCCACGGTCAGCCCGTCGGTCCCGAGCGTGCGGTACGCCTGCCCGAGCAGCCGGATCTCGGCCGAGGAGAGGATCCCCCCGGCGTAGCGGCGCAGCCGGTCCGGGCGGGCCAGCCAGTCCAGCACGTGCCGCGGGTGCAGCCGCGGCCACCACGCCTTGAGGAACTCGCGGAACTCCGGCCGCTCGATGATCTCGTCCTCGAACGCCGGCTGCTCCGGCAGCCGGCCCACCCGCAGCGTGCGGGCCTGCGCGTAGAGCGCGGCGAGCACCGCGTCGAACGCCGCCCGGCGCACCTCGTTGCGGCGGGCGCCCCGGGCCAGCGTCCGGTCCCGGACCGCGTCCAGCGCGGCGCGCTCCAGGCGCAGCAGCTCGCCCCGGTAGAGCAGGCGCAGCTCGGCCGGGGAGTCCGGCACCGCGTCGCGGACCGCGCGTTCCAGCACCCGGCGCATCCGCAGCGAACCCTTCACCGCCGCCACGTCCGGCGGGTCGGCGCGGGACGCGGACAGGCCGGGGAACAGCGAGCCGAGCGAGTGCAGCGTGGCCGTCTCCTCGCCCAGCGAGGGCAGCACCGAGGCGATGTACTCGACGAACACGCCGGACGGGCCGACCACGAGGATGCCGCCGCCGGCGTACCGGGCCCGGTCGGAGTAGAGCAGGTACGCGGCCCGGTGCAGCGCCACCGCCGTCTTGCCGGTGCCCGGGCCGCCGGAGACGATCGTGACGCCGTTGCCGGGGGAGCGGATCGCCTCGTCCTGCTCCCGCTGGATGGTGGCGACGATGTCCCGCATGCCCCGGCCGGTGGCCCGGGACAGCGTGGCCAGCAGGGCCCCGTCACCGACCACCGCCATGTCCGGCGGCGCGGCCTCCGGATCCAGCAGGTCGTCCTCGATCCGGGTGACCTTCTCGGAGGCGGACTGGATCGTGCGCCGGCGCACCACGCCGCGCGGCTCGGCGGGCGTGGCCTGGTAGAACGCGGCGGCGGCGGGCGCCCGCCAGTCCACCACCAGCGTCTCCGCGTCCACGCCCCGCACGCCCAGGCGGCCGACGTGCAGCACCTGCCCGGTCCGCAGGTCCAGCCGGCCGAACACCAGACCCTCGTGCTCGGCGTCCAGCACGTGCCGGCGCTGGGCGGCGTGGAAGACCATCGCGTCCCGCTCGACCAGCGCGCCGAAGTTGCCGACCCGGGCCAGCAGGTAGCCCTCCCGCTCGGCGTCGGCCGCAGACCGGCGCAGTTCGGCCAGCCGGGCGTACACCCGGTCGAGGTGACGCTGCTCGGCGGCGATCTCCCGGTCCAGCGTGGTCTGGTCGGTCAACGCGGATGCTCCTGTGTTCGGAGGGCACGACGGGCTGAATGAGGGTACGGGCCGCCGGCAACCGGCACACCGGGGCATGCCGCGCACGTGGCGTACGTCGGTGCCGCCCGCGTGCGGGGACGCTCAGCGGCGGACCGCCGGGCGGTCGGCCAGTACCCGGTCCAGCACGCCGGCCAGAGCGGCGTTGACCTTCTCGGGGCGCTCCATCATCAACATGTGCCCGGCACCCGGGCAGACGGTCAGCTCCGTGGTGGGCAGCGCCGCCGCGATCGACTCGGCGCAGGGCGGCGGGGTGAGCCGGTCCCGGTCGCCGACCAGCGCGGCGGCCGGCAGCCCGCCGAGCGCGGCGAGCGTCTCCAGCCGGTGCTGGGCGCCGATCGAGGCGCGGAAACCGCCGATCGAGCGCAGCGTGGCCCGGGCCACCGCCGAGGTGACCAGCCGGATGTCCGCCGGGTCGCAGCGGTCGCCGAACAGCATCCAGCGGATGCTCGGGCGCAGCGCGCGCAGCAGCGCGTGCGGGGGCCGCCAGCCGCCGCAGCGGGCCAGCACCCCGGCGCCTGTCGTCTCGGCCAGGCGGATCAGCCGGGTGATCCGGGGGGAGAGGCCGTACGCGGTGTGCGTGTGCCCCTCGGCGGTGGTGGAGACGAAGACCAGCCCGGCGGTACGCGCGGCGAACCGGTCGGGGTGCCGGTGGGCGTACTCCATCACCGTCATCCCGCCCATCGAGTGCCCGACCAGGACGATCGGACCGGCCGGGACGATCTCGTCGATCACCGCGGCGAGGTCGTCGCCGAGCTGGGCGAGGGTGGCGTCGCGCAGCGCCAGGCAGCTCGACCGGCCGTGGCCGCGCGCGTCGTAGGTGACCACGCGGACCCGGCCGCCGAAGCGTTCCCGCAGCTCGGCGACCTGGCGGTGCCAGCTGCGCCCGTCGAGCGTCCAGCCGTGCAGCAGCACGGCGGTGACGTCGGCGTCGACCGGCCCGGTGACGGACACGTGCAGCCGTACGTCGTCGGGGAGCCGCAGTTCCAGGTCCGGCATCGTCCACCTCCCGGGCCCGCCGATGTGTGTCCACCGGATGACCCGGCGGTGACACCGGCGTTACCCGCCATGAGACCACGGCAACCGGTCCGGAGAGAAGATTCCCGTCCGGCCCCACGTCGTCGGATCGGTGACCAGGCTGGAGACATGCCGACCACCAGTCCGCGTGCCGCGCTGGCCGAGCTGCTCGCCGGCAACCGCCGCTTCGTCAGCGGGCAGCCGGTGCACGGGCACGACGTCACCGCCGCCGCGGCGGTGGCCTCCGGCGACCAGCAGCCGTACGCGGTGGTGCTGGGCTGTATCGACTCCCGGGTTCCGTTGGAGGCGATCTTCGACCAGACGTTCGGTTCGATCTGCGTGATCCGTACCGGCGGGCACGTGCTGGACCGGGCCGTCCGCGGCTCGATCGAGTACGTGGTGGAGCAACTGGGCGTACGCCTGGTGATGGTGCTGGGCCACGAGCGCTGCGGCGCGGTCGGCTCGACCGTCGAGGCGCTGCGCGCCGGGCGGCGACCCGGCGGGGACCTGGCGTACGTGGTGGACCGGATCGCCCCGGCGGTGACCGACGTCGGGGTGGACGACCCGGACGCGCACCCGCTGGCCATCCGCCGCCACGTCCGGCGCACCGTGGCCGCGTTGCGCCGCGACGACCGGCTCGCCGGTCCGGTGGAGGCCGGTGAGCTGGCGGTGGAGGGCGCCCTCTACGACCTGGCCACGGGCGAGGTGGCGCTGCTGCCGCAGGAGCAGACGCGAAACCGCCCGCCGGGTGATCCCGGCGGGCGGTAGCGGTGGTGCGGGTGAGGGTGCTCAGCCCTCGAAGACACCGGCCTCGACCAGGCGCTTCTCGGTGGCGTCCCAGCCGTGGTCCGGGTAGGACGCGGCCAGGCCGTTGATCTCGGCGCGGATCTTGGCGGCGTGGCCGGCGGCGGCCAGCACGCGGATCTCCTCGACGAAGGCGTCGGAGTCGGTGCGCAGGTGCGCGGTCTTGCCGTTGGTCAGGTTGCGCACGTAGGCGTGCTTGCCGCCGTTGAGCGGGATCAGGTACTTGAACTCGCCCAGCACGCTGAGGGCGCCACCCTGGCCAGCCTGGCCGGCCCGGACTGACGCGCGCGCGGTCTTAGAGGTGTTGCTCGCCACGGAGGTACTCCTTGCAGACGTACGGTGGGGACGGAAGCCGTCCGGGGGCTGTGCGGATGACGCCCGGATGAGCGCCGGCCCGCGAAGATGTACGGCGGCACAGAACCGCCCAGAGAACTGTACACGACCACGACACCTGGCTGGTGATCGCGGCGTCAGAGGGCACAACCAGGTCCGCCGCCCGGGTATTTCCCGCCCCCGGGGTCCGGCGAATTTTCCGATTCGCTGGCGCACCACCAGTCACAACAGTCATCATGTGTGCCAGGGACCGCTCGGCAGGACGAGGTCGTAGGGGAAGACGCACCTCGGCTCACCGGGAGGTCACCGTGCCAACGCGTGGCGTCGTATACGTCCACTCGACCCCGCTCGCCGTGTGCTCGCACGTCGAGTGGGCGATCGCGCGCGTCCTCGCCGCGCCGGTCAACCTGCACTGGACGGCGCAGCCCGTCGATCCGGGCGCCCGTCGCGCCGAGTGCGGCTGGACCGGCAGCCCGGGGACCGGCGCGGAGCTGGCCGCTGCCCTCCGGCAGTGGCCCATGATCCGTTTCGAGGTCACCGAGGAACCCAGTCCCGGCGTCGACGGCGAGCGCTTCATGTACGTGCCGGGTCGGGGCCTGTTCCGGGCCGCTGTCGGCGCGGCCGGCGACATCCAGCTCGGCGAGGACCGGCTGCGCAGCCTGATGGCCGCCGCGCGCGGCCCGGAGGCGCTGGCCCACGCCCTGGACAAGGCGCTCGGCACCGCCTGGGACGCCGAGCTGGAGCCCTACCGGTACGCCGGTGACGGTGCGCCGGTCACGCTGCTCACCCGGGTCGGGTGACGAAGGTCGAGTTGCCCCGATACGGTGGGCCGCGTGTCGATTTCCTCGCGGCGCTCCGCCGTCGCGCTCGCCGCACTGACCGCGCTGCTCGTCTCCGGGTGCTCGGACGGGCCGGACCGGCCCCGGCCCGCGCCGTCGAGCCCGGCGCCGTCGTCGGCCGCGCCGGCGCCGAGTGACCCGCCGACCGCCGACCCGGCCGCCCGGGCCGCCGCGCTCGTCCGCACGCTGAGCGACGAGGACCTGGTCGGGCAGGTGCTGATGCCGTACGCGTACGGCAGCTCGGCCACCGAGGTCTCAGCCGGTTCGGCGGCCGGAAACCGGGCGCTGGCCGGTGTCGACACCCCCGCCGAGATGGTGGCCAAGTACCGGCTCGGCGGGGTGATCCTGGTCGGCTTCAGCGCCGACGACCCGACCTCGGGCAACCAGGCCACCACGAACGTGGACAACCCCAAGCAGGTCCGGGCGCTCACCGACGGGCTCCGCGCCGCCGCCGGCAAGCTTCCCGCCGGCTCCGCGCCCTTCCTGATCGGCACCGACCAGGAGTACGGCGTGGTCACCCGTATCACCGACGGGGTGACGCTGCTGCCCAGCCCGCTCGCCGCCGGCGCCGCCGGGAACCCGGCGCTGACCGAGGCCGCGTGGCGGGCCGCCGGGGCCGAGCTGGCCGCGATGGGCATCAACCTCGACTTCGCCCCGGTCGCCGACGTGCTGGCGACCCGCAGCACGGTGATCGGCTCCCGCTCCTTCGGCGCCGACCCGGCGACCGCCTCGCCGCAGGTGGCGGGCGCGGTACGCGGCCTGCAGGCCGAGGGCGTCGGCGCGGTCGTCAAGCACTTCCCCGGGCACGGCCTGAGTGCCGACGACTCACACACCGAACTACCAGTGATCAAGCAGTCCCGCGCCGAGCTGGACCGCCTCGCGTTCCCGCCCTTCCGGGCCGGGATCGGCGCCGGCACGATGGCGGTCATGTCGGCCCACCTGGACGTCAGGGCCGTCGACCCGGGCACTGCCGCCACGTTCTCCCGCAAGCTGCTCACCGACGTGCTGCGCGACCAGCTCGGCTTCCAGGGCGTGGTGATCACCGACGGGATGAACATGGCCCCGGCGAAGAAGTGGTCCCCGGGCGAGGCGGCCGTACGCGCGCTCAACGCCGGCAACGACCTCATCCTGATGACCCCGAACGTCAAGCAGGCGTACGACGGGCTGCGCGCCGCGCTCAAGGACGGCTCGCTGCCCCGGGCCCGCCTGGTCGAGGCGGTCACCCGGGTGCTGACCATGAAGTTCCGGCTGGCCGGGCGGGACACGCCCGCGCTGTCCACGCTGGGCGGCGCCGCCCACCACAAGGCCGCCGACGCCCTGGCCACCGCCGCGGTGACGGTGCTGCGCGGAAAGTGCGGCGGCGCGGTGAACGGACCGGTGAGCGTCACGTCCTCCGGCGGCCGGGAGCGCACCCGCAAGCTGCTGACCGACGCGCTCACCGCGGCCGGGGTCAAGGTGGTGCCCTCCGGCGGCACCGTGGTGCACCTGGTCGGGTACGGCGACGGCGCGAAGGACCTGCGCGCGGACGCCGCCGTGACGGTGGCGATGGACACGCCGTACGTGCTGTCCGGGGCGAAGTCGCCGACGCTGATGGCCACCTACTCGTCCACCCGCGCCTCGATGACCGGGCTCGCCGCGGTGCTCGCCGGCAAGGCCCGCCCGGCCGGCCGCTCCCCGGTGCCCGTCTCCGGCCTGCCCGCCACCACCTGCCGTACCTGACCGCCGCCGTAACTCGGGTGCGGCCCGGGGCGGCCGGCTGGCAGGGTGGCGCGAATGGGAGAGGCAGCACACGGTTTCCGCTACGTCGAGCGCGCCGACGGCACGGTGGTCATCACGCATCACGGCCGGGTCGCCGGCACGCTTCGCGGTGGCCGGGCCGCGCAGTTCCTGGCCGAGGTCGGCGACGATCCGCAGCTGACCATGGCCCGGTGGACCGGCAACTACCGGCACGGCAACGAGCGGACCGCCCGGCAGCACCCCCGCAACCGCCGCTGAGGTGTAAGGAAGGGCCCCCTCTTAACGCCTGCGGTAGAGGAAGGGCCCCTTCTTAACAGGCGACTGTTAAGAAGGGGCCCTTCCTTACATCCGATCAGGGGCGGGTGAAGACCAGCGCCACGTTGTGCCCGCCGAAGCCGAACGCGTTGTTCAGCGCCGCCGGGATCTCCATGTGACGCGGCTTGTGCGCGGCCACGTCCAGGGTCAGGCCCTGGTCCGGGTCGTCCAGGTTGATCGTCGGCGGGATCACGCCGTCCCGGATGGCCAGGATGGTGGCGATCGACTCCAGCGCGCCGGCCGCGCCGAGCAGATGCCCGGTCATCGACTTGGTGGCGGTGAGCACCGGGTGGTCGCCGATCGCCTGGCGCAGCGCGCCGATCTCCAGCATGTCGCCGACCGGGGTGGAGGTGGCGTGCGCGTTGACGTGCACGATGTCGGTACGGGCCACGTCCGCGTCGGCGACCGCCCGGGCGATGGCCCGGATGGCGCCCTCACCCTCGGCGTGCGGCTGCACGATGTCGTACGCGTCCGAGGTGATCCCCGCGCCGGCCAGGCGCGCGTACACCCGGGCACCCCGGGCGGCGGCGTGCTCGGCCCGCTCCAGGATCACCACGCCCGCGCCCTCACCGAGCACGAAGCCGTCGCGGCCCGAGTCCCACGGCCGGGACGCCCGCTCCGGCTCGTCGTTGCGGGTCGACATGGCCCGCATCGAGCTGAAGCCGGCGATCGGCAGCGGGTGGATGACCGCCTCGGTGCCGCCGGCCACCACCACGTCGGCCCGGCCGGCGCGGATGATGTCCAGCCCCAGCGCGATCGCCTCCGCGCCGGTGGCGCAGGCGCTGGCCACCGTGTGCACGCCGGCCTTGGCGCCCAGTTCCAGACCGACCCAGGCGGCCGGACCGTTGGGCATCAGCATCGGGATGGTGTGCGGGGAGACCCGCCGCGGTCCGGACGCCTCCAGGATGTCGTCCTGGGCGAGCAGGGTGGTGGCGCCACCGATGCCGGAGCCCACGCTCACCGCCAGCCGCTCCGGGTCCGGCGCGGCGTCGGTCAGGCCGGCGTCGGCCCACGCCTGCCGGGCGGCGATGATGGCGATCGCCTCCGAGCGGTCCAGCCGGCGCAGCTTCACCCGGTCGAGCACCTCGGACGGGTCGACCGCCAGCTCGGCGGCGATCCGGACGGGCAGTTGCGCCGCCCACTCCTGGGTGAGCGCACTCACCCCGGAGCGGCCGGCCAGCATGGCGTCCCAGGTCGACGCGACGTCCCCGCCGAGCGGGGTCGTCGCGCCGAGCCCGGTGACGACGACGTCGGGGCGACTCATGGTCAGGACTGCGCCTCGATGTAGCTGACCGCGTCCCCGACGGTCTTGAGGTTCTGCACCTCGTTGTCCGGGATCTTGACGCCGAACTTCTCCTCGGCCGCCACCACGACCTCGACCATGGAGAGCGAGTCGACGTCGAGGTCGTCGGTGAAGGACTTCCCCTCGGCCACGTCGTCCGGGTTCACCCCGGCAACCTCTTCGAGGATCTCGGCGAGGCCGGCGGTGATCTCGTCACGGGTCATTACGGTTGGTTCCTCTCATCGGGGGTTACCGGTGGCCGGCGTCGCCGGCCACACGCCTCGGCGCGTTCGCGCCCGAGGGGGTCTCAGGGGCAGCGCACGACCTGACCGGCGTAGGTCAGACCGCCACCGAAGCCGAACAGCAGCACCGGGGCGCCCGAGGGCACCTCGCGCCGCTCGACCAGCTTCGACAGGGCGAGCGGGATGCTCGCCGCCGACGTGTTGCCGGACTCGACGATGTCCTTGGCGACGATCGCGTTCGGGATGTTCAGCCGCTTGGTGATGCCGTCGATGATCCGGGCGTTGGCCTGGTGCGGTACGAACGCGGCCAGCTCCGACGGGTCCACCCCGGCGCGCTCGCACGCCTGCAGCGCGAGCGGGGCCAGCGCGGTGGTGGCCCAGCGGAACACCGACTGCCCCTCCTGGGCGATGTACGGCTGCCAGCCCTCGATCCGTACCGCGTCGCTCTTCTCCGGCGCGGAACCCCAGACCACCGGCCCGATACCGGACGGCTCGTCGTCGGCGGTCGCGGTGACCACCGCCGCCCCGGCGCCGTCGGCGAAGATGATGCAGGTCGAGCGGTCGGTCCAGTCGGTGAGGTCGGAGAGCTTCTCCGCGCCGACCACGATCGCGTTACGCGCCGCGCCGGCCCGGATCGCGTGGTCCACCGTGCCCAGCGCGTACGCGAAGCCGGAGCAGGCGGTGTTGAGGTCGTACGCCGCCGGTGCGCTGATGCCCAGCTTGGCCGCGACCCGGCAGGCCACGTTCGGGCTGCGGTCCGCCGACGAGCAGGTCGCCACCACGACCAGGTCGATGTCGGCGGCGGTCAGGCCGGCGTTGGCGAGCGCCTTGCCGGCGGCGGAGGCGGCCATGTCGGCCACCGTCTCGTCGCCCGCGATCCGCCGGGTGGCGATGCCGACCCGGTCCCGGATCCACTCGTCGCTGGTGTCGACCATCTGTGCGATCTCGTCGTTCGTGACGACGCGGGAGGGCTGGTAGTGCCCCATCGCGACGATCCGGCTGCCGGCCATTTACTGCGTTCCTCCGATGCGGACGAGGGGCTGGCCCGGGGCGACCGGGTCGTCGTGGTGCGCGAGCCACTCGGTGAGCAGCCCGTTGTCGTGCGCGGTCACCTCGGCCGGCCCGTGCGGTCCGGCGACGTGGCCGAGGACCTGGCCGGCGCTCACCTCGGCGCCCTCGGCCGGCCCGGCCGACCGGTCGAGGCGGCCCGCGGCGGGGGAGACCACCACCCGGAACCACGGCGCGGGCGGGCGGGCGGCGGGGCCGGCGTGCCGGGCGATCAGCCGCCGTGCGGCGGGCAGGTCGGCCGGGGTGTTCAGGGTGACGATCTCGGGCGCGCCCTCGCCCTTGAGTTCCCGCTTGACCAGCCCGGCCAGCGTGCCGGCCGGCGGCAGTTCGATCACGCCGGTGACGCCGAGGTCGGCCAGCGTACGCATGCACAGGTCCCAGCGGACCGGGGCGGTGACCTGCCGGACCAGCCGCCGCATCGTTTCCGGGCCGTGCCCGACCGCCGCGCCGTCGAGGTTGGACAGCAGGATCCGGGCCGGGGCGGTGGCCGGGACACCGGCGGCCACCGCGGCGAGGGCGGTCTCGGCCGGTGCCATGTACGGCGTGTGGAACGCGCCCGCCACCTGGAGCCGGATGACGCGGGTCCGGGCGGGCGGCTCGGCGGCGAGCTTGTCCAGGCCGTCGAGCGGACCGGCGGCCACGATCTGACCGGCGCCGTTGCGGTTGGCCGGGTGCAGCCCGTGTGCCGTGAGCGCGGCGAGCACCTCCTCCGGGTCGCCGCCGAGCACGGCGGCCATCCCGGTCGGCTCCAGCGCGCAGGCGGCGGCCATCTCCCGGCCGCGTACGCCGGCGAGCGTCACGGCGGCCTCGGCCGGCAGCACCCCGGCCAGCGCGGCGGCGCCCAGCTCACCGACGCTGTGCCCGGCGACCAGCCCGACGTCGTGCATCGGCAGGTGCTCGGCGGCGAGCAGCGCGGCGGCGACCAGCAGCGGCTGGGTACGGGCGGTGTCCTTGATCTCGTCCGCGTCCGCCTGGGTGCCCAGGTGGATCAGATCCACCCCGGCCAGCGCCGACCACCAGCGCAGACGCGCCTCGGCGCCGGGAAGGTCGAGCCACGGCGCGAGGAAACCGGGCTTCTGCGAGCCCTGTCCAGGGGAGAGTACGGCGAGCACGTGTACGACTTTGACGGATCGCGGCGTGCCGCGCTGTAACGTACGGCACGAAACCGCACTAGAACCTTTGGAGGAAACCTACAAAGATCGTCGGATGTCATCGCCGATCGGAGGCCGTCGGCGCCACCGGGTCGAGCCGGCCCACCGTCACCGCGACCTGCAACGCGAACGCGTCGCGCGGGGCCAGCGGCGAGAAGCCGGTCACCTCGGCGATCCGCTTCAGCCGGTAGCGCACGGTGTTCGGGTGCACGAACAGAGCCCGCGCCGCGCTCTCCAGCGTGCCGCCGGCGGCGAAGAACGCGTCCAGCGTCTCCAGCAGCTCACCGCCGGAGCGGGCCAGTGCCGCGTACACGTCGTGGCGCAACCGGCGGCGGGCCTCGGTGTCCCCGGCCAGCGCGCGCTCCGGGAGCAGCTCGTCGGCGGCGACCGGGCAGGGCGCGGTCGGCCAGGCCGGCGCGGCCCGGAACCCGGCCAGCGCGGCCCGCGCCGACTCGGTGGCCTCGTCCAGGCTGGGCACCGCCGGGCCGACCACCACCGGCCCGTCCCCGAAGGCGGTACGCAGCTTCTCCGTGGCCGCCACCGGATCGGCCGCCCCGCCCAGCACGATCACCAGGCGGTCGCCGTGCACACCGCCGATCACCTCGACGCCGATCCGCCGGGCCTGCCGGTAGACGGTGTGCAGCACGGCGGCCACCTCGCCGCCGGGGGAGCGGCCCACCGCCACCGCCACCGGCGGCGCGTCCGTCCAGCCCAGCGCGGCGGCCCGGCTGGCCAGCACGTCGGGGGAGTCACCGCGCAGCAGCGCGTCGACCAGCAGCGCCTGCAACCGGGCGTCCCAGGAGCCGCGGCTCTCGGCGGCCCGGGCGTACACCCGCGCGGCGGCGAACGCGATCTCCCGGGAGAAGCGCAGCACCGCCTCCCGCAGTGACTGCTCCTCGCCCGGCACGGCCAGGTCCGACACCTGCTCCTCGACCACGTCGATGGTCACCTTGATCAGCGCCACGGTCTGCTGGAGGCTGATCGTGCGGGCCAGCGCCTGCGGCGCGGCGGCGAAGACCTCGTCCGACACCTCCTGGGTGCGGTCGGTCGCGCCGCCGCCCTGGCGCAGCCACTGCACCAGCGAGCGCACACCGGCCTGGGCGACGAGCATGACCCACGAGCGCTGGTCGGCCGGCAACTCCCGGAACCACGGCAGCGTCTCGTCCATCCGGGCCACGCTGGCGGTGGCCAGCCCGCCCGCCGCCCGTTCGATGCGGCGCAGCGTCGCCGACGTCTCCGTTCCGCCCGGTTCGCTCACCGCCCCAGCCTGACACGGCGTGACCAGCTGTTGCACGTCGAGGTGACGGGCCCGGGGCGGCGTGACGAGCCGCACCGGTACGCGCTGACGATCTTGTTCGGCCGGGCCAGTACGGTGTCAGGGCACGGCGGGCCAGACTCCGGCCGGGCAGGCGAGGGCGACGCGTGAGGGAGGCCGGGATGGCGCAGGGGGAGGCCGAGCACGGTTGCGCCCAGGGGGAGGCCTGCCGGCGGGGCCACGACCAGCCGGCGACTGCCATGCACCAGCGCCGGCCGTGCCTGCACCACCAGGGCGAGCAGCCGGCCGGCCGGTCGCCGGAACGCGGCGACGACGAGCCGGGCGTGCCCCGGCAGCGGGCGGCGGAGCCGGTGCACCTGGCCGACGACGGACCTGCCGACCCGAGTTGCCGCAGCGAGTTGGCGGGCTGGGCGGGCGCCCACCGGCACGGCGCGGTACGCCCGCGTAACCGCACGATCCGCCGCGAGCGTCCGCCGCGCCGCTGGTGCTGACGCGGCACCGACTGGGCTGATCCGGCTCCGGCCGGGTCGGGCGAGGCCCGGTCCGGCCTCAGCGGGTGCGGCGGCGGACCAGCAGCGCGATGCCGGCCAGCCCGGCGGTGATCACCAGCACGACGCCCACGTTGAGCAGCAGCAGCCGCTGGAGTTCGCCGAGCGCGGTGTCGAGGTCCTGCACCGGGTCGAGCGCCTCCTCCGGCAGTACCCGCTCCCCGCCGCCGCCGACGCCGCCGGCGAGCGTGTCGAACTGCGCCGGCATCGGCACACCGACCGAGCGCAGCGTCTCGGGCATGTTGAGCCGCCCGAAGAACCAGCCGGCCCGGGTGCTGCTCGAATCCGGCTGCTTGCCCGGCCGGTAGATCCGCGGACCGCCCTTTGCCAGCGGGAACAGGTCGTAGGTGCGCTGCGGGCCGGCGGCGGCGAGCACCAGCACCGTGTATTTCGGACCGAGGTCCTTGGCGGCCGGGCCGCGCAGCTGACCGGTCGTGCCCAGCCACTTGACCTGGTCGATCACCAGGTTGACCTCGTTGGGGCTGACGTCGGTGCGCAGTTTCAGCGGCGCGTCGAGCCGTTCGCCGGTGATGTCCACGCCGGTCGGGGCGGCCGGCTTGGGCTTGGGCGCGGCCTGGGCCGCCGCCGTGCCGGCCAGGGCCAGCGAGCACGCCAGAGCCGCCACGCTCCCGGTCACGGCGACCAGCAGCCGTTTCACCCTTCGGATCATCGCCGCCTCCTCGCCCCGTTCGATGGCTGGCTTCCGCTGCGGGTCACACTGGACCGGTGTCCACCACAAGACTCCGCATAACGGCGCTCGGTCGCAGCAGGTGGAAGAGTATTTGGAACTATCTGCGAGCTGAGACCGACCAACGAACGGTCGATGATCATCGGCCGGATCCTACCCGGACGGAGGGAACCATGGGGGGCAGGGTCGCCCGTGTGGCGCGTACCTGGGCGGTGGTGTTGGGGGTGGTGGCGGCGTCGGCGCTGCTGCCGGCCGCGCCGGCCGCGGCTCACAACTCACTCACCGGCAGCGACCCGCGCGACGGGGCCCGGCTGGCCGCCGCACCCGAGCGGATCGAGCTGCGGTTCCTGGCCACGCCGAAGGAGGCCACCACCGAGGTCACCGTGACCGGCCCGGACAACGTGGCCGCTACCGGCGGGGCACCGGCCTTCTCCGGCAAGCGGGTGAGCGTGCCGTTCCGGCCGGGTCCGGCCGGGCTCTACGTCGTGACCTACCGTCTCGCCTCGGACGACGGGCATCCGATCAAGGGAGAGGTCCGCTTCACCCTGACCACCGGCACCCCGCCCTCGGCGAGCGCGCCGCCGACCAGCGCCGCCCCCACCGTCAGTGCGGTCCCGACCAGCGCCGCGCCGTCCCCGGCGAGCCCCACCCCGGCAGCCGCCGGGGCGGACGACGGCGGGAGTACGGGCTGGCTCTGGGCGGCCGGGGCCGTGGTGGTGCTCCTCGCGCTCGGGGGAGGGCTGCTGGTGCGCCGCCGCGCGACCCGCCGCTGAACGGCGGCGAACACTCTCGGTGAGCCAGCGCGGAGCAACGACCGCTGCGAACGGATATGCCTCTGAGTCATAAAGATGATTCAGAGGCATATCGCTCACGAGGGATACCGCTGCCCGGCCGCGACGCGCCCGGACGCGGGCCGGTGGCTCAGACCAGGCGTACGCGGGCGGCGCGCAGCCGGGTCAGCGTACGGTCGCGGCCGAGCACCTCCAGCGACTCGAACAGCGGCAGGCCGACGGTGCGCCCGGTGACCGCGACGCGTACCGGCGCCTGCGCCTTGCCGAGCTTCAGCCCGCGCTCCGCGCCGACCGCCTCCAGCGTGGCCTTCAGCGACTCGGCGTCCCAGGACTCCAGCGCCTCGAACGCGACGATCGCGGCGTCCAGCAGCTCGGCGGCGCCCTCCTTCATCGCCTTGGCCCAGGCCGCCTCGTCGATCAGCGGGTCGGCCAGGAACAGGAAGTCGACGTTCGGCACGATCTCGCTGAGCACCGCGATCCGGGTCTGGGCCAGCGGGGCCACCGCCGCGAACGCGGCCGGGTCGAACTCGTCGGGCTGCCACGGCGGCGGGGCGATGATGTCGGTGCCGGTGAGCCACGGCCGGCACGCCTCGACGAAGTCGGCCACCGGTAGTGCCCGGATGTAGTCGCCGTTGAACGCGCGCAGCTTCTTCTCGTCGAAGAACGCCGGGGACGGGTTGACCTCGTCCAGCCGGAACTCCTCCTCGATCACCGACCAGGGCACGATCTCCCGGTCGCCCGAGGGCGCCCAGCCCAGCAGCATCAGGTAGTTGCGCATCGCGTCGGCGAGGTAGCCCTCGTCCCGGTACGCCTCCAGCGCGACCTTGTCCCGCCGCTTGGACAGCTTCTGCCGCTTCTCGTTGACGACCACCGGCACGTGTGCCCAGATCGGCGGCTTCACACCGAGCGCGTCCCACAGCAGCTGCTGCTTCGGGGTGTTCGGCAGGTGCTCCTCGGCCCGGATCACGTGGGTGATCCCCATCGACATGTCGTCGACCACGTTCGCCAGCAGGAACACCGGGGAGCCGTCGCCGCGGGCGATGACGAAGTCCTCGATCAGCTTGTTCTCGAACGTCGGCTCGCCGCGGACCAGGTCGACCACCACCGTCTCGCCCTCGTCCGGCGTACGGAAGCGCAGTGCCCGCCCCTCGCCCGGTCCCAGGTCGCGGTCGCGGCAGAAGCCGTCGTAGCCGCGCTGCTGAGGCCCGGTACGCGCCTGCACGTCCTCGCGGGTGCAGTCGCAGTAGTAGGCCCGGCCGCCCTCGTACAGCCGCTGCGCGGCGGCCCGGTGCTCACCCGCGTACGAGGACTGGAAGTACGGCCCTTCGTAGCTGCCCCGCGCGATGCCGATCCAGTCGAGCGCGGACAGGATGCCCTCGGTCCACTCGGGCCGGTTACGTGCCGCGTCGGTGTCCTCGATGCGCAGCACGAACACCCCGCCCTGCTGCTTGGCGAAGATCCAGTTCTGCAGCGCCGAACGGGCGCCGCCGACGTGGAACATACCGGTCGGGGAAGGGGCGAAGCGTACACGTACCGTCACGCCCCCCAGCCTACGGCGGGCCGCTACGGGTTTCCGGCAGGGGGCCGGGTCAGGGCACCGACTTGATCTTCACGACCAGGGCGCTGCCGAGCAGGGTGACCGCCGCGGTGACCGCGTACAGCGTCGGGTAGCCGCCGAGGTGCACCACGATCGGCGCGGACAGCGCCGGCCCGAGCACCTGCGGCGCCGAGTTGGCGATGTTGATCACGCCGAGGTCCTTGGCCCGGTCGGTGGCGGTGGGCAGCACCTGGGTGATCAACGCGGCGTCCACCGACAGGTAGACGCCATAGCCCGCGCCGAGCAGCAGCGCCGCCACGACCGTCATCGACCAGGTCGGCGCCACCGCCAGCAGCACCGCCGCCACCGCCATGATCAGCCCGGAGGTGATCACGAAGACCTTGCGCCGGCCGGAGCGGTCGGACATGCGCCCGGCGACCACGGCGGTCAGCATCATCCCGACCGTGTAGAGCAGGATCAGCACCAGCAGTGAGCCCTCGGGGTCGGCCACCCGCACCCCGTCGGTGAGGAAGTAGAGCAGGTAGAGCGTGCCCAGCGCGTTGCCGGTCTGCACCAGGAACCGGGTGAACCAGGCCCAGGCGAAGTCGGGGTGGCGGCGCGGGCTGATCCACATCGAGGCGAACAGCGACCGCAGCCGCAGCGGCGAGCGGTGCTCCCGGGGCAGGTGGTCGTCCTGGGTCAGCAGCGCGAACGGCAGCGAGAGCAGCAGCACGGCGAGCGCGATCGCCGCGTACCCGGCCGCGTTGCCGGTGACCACCGCGGTCACCAGCACCGCGCCGAGCACCAGGCCCAGCGCCTGCGGGATGCCGACCCAGCCGGACACGCCGCCGCGCTGCGCCACCGGCACCCGGTCCGGGATCGCCGCGGTCAGGCTCGCCAGCATCGCGTTGAAGCAGACCTGCGCGGCGACCCAGGCCACCGCCACCCCGGCGATGGTGTTCTGCCGGGCCAGCAGCACCAGGGCGAGCGCGCCGATGACAGCGCCGAGCGCGGTCCAGACGTGCCGGCGGCCGAAGTGCCGGTTGGCCAGCCGCAGCGAGGTGCGGTCGGACAGCGCCCCGGCCAGCGGGTTCGCCAGCACCGCGGCGAGCGCGCCGATGCCGGTGACCACCGCCAGCATGGTCTCCTTGTCGGCCGGGGCGATCCGTTCCACCTGCTGCGGCAGCAGCACCTGGATCGGGGTGAAGAACGCCATCCAGACGCCCAGGTTGGCCGCGAAGATCAGCGCGATCCAGCCGCGCCGCACCGGCACTGTCGGCTCCGCGAGCGCCGCCGGCAGCGAGGCCGGCGTCGGGTTCACTGTGGTCATCGCCGGACCAGGTCCCGCAACCAGGTGTACGACGACTTCGGCGTCCGCCGCTGCGTGTCGAAGTCGACGTGCACCAGGCCGAACCGCTTGGTGAAGCCCTCTGCCCACTCCCAGTTGTCCAGCAGCGACCAGACGAAGTACCCGGTCACCGGCACGCCCTCGGCCATCGCCTCGCGTACCGCGCGGATGTGCCCGTCCAGGTACGCGATCCGCTCCGGGTCGTGCACCAGGCCGTCGGCGTCCGGCGCGTCGTCGTACGCGCAGCCGCTCTCGGTGACCTGGACCGGCGGCAGCGCGTCGCCGTACCGCTCGTGCAGCTGGAGGAGCAGGTCCCGCAGGCCGTCCGGGGCCACCGGCCAGTCGAACGCGGTGCGCGGGTAGCCCTCCAGCGGCACGATGTCGAACGGCAGCGGCGAGTCCGCCTCGGGCGCCCGGATGCCCGTCGGGTTGTAGTAGTTGACCCCGAGCACGTCGATCGGGGCGGCGATGACGTCCAGGTCGCCGTCGCGGATCATCGTCGGGTCCATGCCCGGCGCGTCCGGGTAGCCGCGCCCGAGCAGCGGATCGGTGAACAGGAGGTTGTGCAGCGCGTCGTACGCCGCCGCGGCGGCCCGGTCCGCGTCGGTGTCGCCGGCGACCCGCACCGGGGAGTAGTTGTTGGCGATCGCCACCGGTGACGTGGTGCGGGCGCGCAGCGCGGCGACCGCGAGACCGTGCCCGAGGAGCTGGTGGTGGGCCACCGGGAAGGCGTCGAACAGCAGCATCCGGCCGGGAGCGTGCACGCCCATGCCGTAGCCCATGCTCATGTGGATGAACGGCTCGTTGAGCGTGATCCAGAGCTTCACCCGGTCACCGAGGCGGGCCGCGGCCAGGTCGGCGTACTCGGCGAAGCGGGAGGCGGTGTCCCGGTTCAGCCAGCCACCGGCGTCCTCCAGCGGCTGCGGCAGGTCCCAGTGGAACAGCGTGGCGACCGGGTCCACCCCGGCGGCGAGCAGGCCGTCCACCAGCCGGTCGTAGAAGTCCAGCCCGGCGGCGTTTGCCGCGCCCGAGCCGGCCGGCTGGATCCGGGGCCAGGCGAGCGAGAACCGGTACGCGGACACCCCCAGCCCGGCCAGCAGCGCGGTGTCCTCGGCGTACCTGTGGAAGTGGTCGCACGCCCGGTCGCCGGTGCTGGCGTCGGCGACCCGGCCCGGCTCGTGGGCGAAGGTGTCCCAGATGGACGGACCGCGACCGTCGGCAGTGGTCGCACCCTCGATCTGGTACGCGGACGTGGAGACCCCCCAGCGGAAGCCGGCAGGGAACTCGGGCATCGCGGTCGTCAAGTCACCCTCCAGGACGTGAGGCGTGCTCGCGACTCTAGGGCTCCGCGGACCGCTGCGCCATAGGCCGAGATGACTGGGTGGCGCAAGGGAGTTCGGCGTGTCTTTTCCGAACCCGTCCGCTTAAGTCCGATTTACACATAGAGTGCCGAATATCGCGGATGTGATTTAAGTGGGGGAAAGTACTCATGATCCTCGTGGAACGCAGCGCACACGTGGCGGCGCCGGTGGAAGTGGTCTGGGACGTCGTGCAGCGCGCCGAGCAGTTGCCGGCCTGGCTGGCCGGGGTCCGCGCGGCCGAGGTCCTGTCCGGGGAGGGATTCGGGCGGCGGCAGCTGGTCCAGGCCGGACGCGGCGCCGCGCACGAGGCCGAGGTGATCGCCTTCCAGGAGCCGACGCTGATCGGCTGGCGTGAACGCGCGAAGGGCGCCGGCGCCCGGGCCGAGGCACGCACCGAGATCTACGTCCAGCTGACCCCGGACGAGGAGGACGGCGGCAGCGTCGTACGCCTGATCGTGGTGCGGTGGCCGGCCGGACCCGTCAAGGCGGCCCTGCTCCGGCTCGGCCTGCGCCGGGTCGGCGCCGACCTGGAGGACTCGCTGGCCCGGCTGACCGACCTGGCCGCCGTCGGCTGACCGAGCCCGTCCCGGCGTCGCCCGCGTTGTGACGGCCCGGCGTTCCCGCCAGGGACGCCGGGCCGTCGTCGCATCGGGGGACGAGAAGGGCCCGGCGCACCTGGCGCCGGGCCCTTCTCGTGTGACGGGTACTTAGCTGTCGCCGCCGGTCTCGCCGACGGGTGCGGCGTTGACGTCGTCCAGCGCGTACTTGCGGGCGGCGTCGGCCGGCACGTGCGCCGGCACCACGCCGCGCAGCGCGAGCTGGCGCAGCGTTGCCACCGCCACCGACTCGGCGTCCACGTGGAAGTGGCGGCGCAGCGCGTGCCGGGTGTCCGACATGCCGAAGCCGTCGGTGCCGAGCGAGGTGTAGTCCCCGGGTACCCAGCGGGCGATCAGGTCCGGTACCGCGCGCATCCAGTCGCTGACCGCGACCTTCGGCCCGTCGGCGTCGGCCAGCTTCCGCGCGATGTACGGCACGCGCGGCTCCTCGCCCGGGTTGAGCAGGTTGTGCTCCTCGCACTGGACCGCGTCGCGGCGCAGCTCGGTCCAGGACGTCACCGACCACACGTCGGCGGACACGCCCCAGTCCTCGGCGAGCAGCTGCTGGGCCTTGAGCGCCCACTGCATGCCGGTGCCGGAGGCGAGGATGTTCGCCTTCGGCGCGTCGTCGCCGACCTGCGGCGCGGGGGAGTAGCGGTGGATGCCCTTGACGATGCCCTCGACGTCCACGCCCTCCGGCTCGGCCGGCTGGAAGATCGGCTCGTTGTAGATGGTGAGGTAGTAGAAGATGTTCTCCTGCGCCTCGCCGTACATCCGGTGCAGGCCGTTCTCCACGATGTGCGCCAGCTCGAAGGCGAACGCCGCGTCGTAGGAGACCACCGCCGGGTTGGTGGCGGCGAGCAGCAGCGAGTGGCCGTCCTCGTGCTGGAGGCCCTCACCGTTGAGCGTGGTCCGGCCGGCGGTCGCGCCGAGCACGAAGCCCCGCGCCATCTGGTCCGCCGCCGCCCAGAACCCGTCGCCGGTGCGCTGGAAGCCGAACATCGAATAGAAGATGTACAGCGGGATCATCGGCTCGCCGTGCGTGGCGTACGCCGTGCCGGCGGCGGTGAACGAGGCCACCGACCCGGCCTCGTTGATCCCCTCGTGCAGGATCTGGCCGGTGGTCGACTCCTTGTAGGACAGGAACAGGTCCCGGTCCACGGCGGTGTAGCGCTGGCCGTGCGGCGAGTAGATCTTCTGGGTCGGGAAGAGCGAGTCCATGCCGAAGGTACGGGCCTCGTCCGGGATGATCGGCACCCAGCGCTTGCCGAACTCCTTGTCCTTCATGATGTCCTTGAGCAGGCGGACGAAGGCCATCGTGGTGGCCACCTTCTGCTTGCCCGACCCGCGCTTGACGTCGGCGAACCGCTCGCTGCCCGGGATGGCCAGCGTCTTGCGCGCGGTGCTGCGCGTGGGCAGGTAGCCGCCGAGCTGCTGACGCCGGTCCTTCAGGTAGGTGATCTCGTCCGACTTCTCGCCCGGGGTGTAGTACGGCGGGAGGTACGGGTTCTCCTCCAGAGACTTGTCCGGGATGTCCAGGTAGAGGCGGTCGCGGAAGAGCTTCAGGTCCTCCAGCGTCAGCTTCTTCATCTGGTGCGTGGCGTTGCGGCCCTCGAAGTGCGAGCCGAGCGTCCAGCCCTTGATCGTCTTGGCGAGGATCACCGTCGGCTGGCCGGTGTGCTCCATCGCCGCCTTGTAGGCCGCGTAGAGCTTGCGGTAGTCGTGGCCACCCCGCTTGAGGTTCCAGATCTCGTCGTCGGACAGGTGCTCGACCATCTTGCGGGTCCGCGGGTCGCGGCCGAAGAAGTGCTCCCGCACGTACGCCCCGGACTCCGCCTTGTAGGTCTGGTAGTCACCGTCGGGCGTGGTGTTCATCAGGTTGACCAGCGCGCCGTCGGTGTCCGCGGCGAGCAGCGGGTCCCACTCCCGGCCCCAGACGACCTTGATGACGTTCCAGCCGGCGCCCCGGAAGAACGCCTCCAGCTCCTGCATGACCTTGCCGTTGCCGCGGACCGGTCCGTCCAGGCGCTGGAGGTTGCAGTTGATCACGAAGGTGAGGTTGTCCAGCTCCTCGCGGGCGGCCACGCCGATCGCGCCGAGCGACTCGACCTCGTCCATCTCGCCGTCGCCGAGGAACGCCCAGACGTGCTGCTGGGAGGTGTCCTTGATGCCGCGGTGCTGCAGGTAGCGGTTGAACCGCGCCTGGTAGATCGCGTTCAGCGGCCCGAGGCCCATGGAGACGGTGGGGAACTCCCAGAAGTCCGGCATCAGGCGCGGGTGCGGGTACGACGGCAGCCCGCCGCCGGGGTGCGACAGCTCCTGCCGGAACCCGTCGAGCTGGTTCTCGCTGAGCCGGCCCTCCAGGAACGCCCGCGCGTACATGCCGGGGGAGGCGTGACCCTGGTAGAAGATCTGGTCACCGCCGCCGGGGTGGTTCTTGCCCCGGAAGAAGTGGTTGAAGCCCACCTCGTAGAGGGACGCCGAGCTGGCGAACGTGGAGATGTGGCCGCCGACGCCGATCTCCGGGCGCTGCGCCCGGTGCACCAGCATCGCGGCGTTCCACCTGATGTACGCCCGCAGCCGCCGCTCGACGTGCTCGTCACCCGGGAACCACGGTTCGCGCTCCGGCGGGATCGTGTTGATGTAGTCGGTGGTGGTCAGTGACGGCACCCCGACCTGCCGCTCGCGGGCCCGCTCCAGCAGGCGCAGCATGACGTACCGGGCTCGCTTTGTCCCGCGCTCGTCGATGACACCGTCGAGTGACTCGACCCATTCGCTGGTCTCTTCAGGGTCGATGTCCGGAAGCTGGCTCGGCAGACCAGCGGTGATCACCGGGCGCTTGCGTTCCGTAGCCACAGGCGTTCCCTCGGTTTCGTGTGGGATAGGTCTCTAGCGCCATCCTGCCCCCTGGTGGCGCGTGCCGTCACCTCTCCCACCCCCAGACGCGACGCTGAACACAGGTACCCGTCGGTAACTTTGCGCGATCACGGGATGCGCTATCGGCGGGCGCGGCGCGGAGTCGGACGCTGCGGCAGAATGCGCCCTATGCGCAGTGAGGTGATCACCGTCCGGACCGGCTCCCGGCCGGCCGTCCGGGACATCACGAGCGAGGCCGAGCGGTTCGTGTCCGGGGCCGGCGACGGCCTGCTGCACGTCTTCGTCCCGCACGCCACCGCCGGGCTGGCGATCATCGAGACCGGCGCCGGGTCCGACGACGACCTGCTGCGGGCGCTCGACGACCTGCTCCCCACCGACGACAGGTGGCGGCACCGGCACGGCTCGCCCGGGCACGGCCGCGACCACGTGCTGCCGGCGTTCGTGCCGCCGTACGCGACGCTGCCGGTGCTCGGCGGGCGCCTCCAGCTCGGCACCTGGCAGTCGATCTGCCTGGTCGACACCAACGGCGACAACCCCGACCGTCAGGTGCGCTTCTCGTTCCTGGCCGGCTGACGGCCGGGCCGGGCGCGACGCGCCCGGCCCGGCCGCGCCGTCACGGGCGGACCGTCTCCGTCTCCACCGTCTGCCGGCCCTGGTCGACGCCGGGGGCGGCGGTGCGTGCCGCGGCCGGCGGGCGGTCGTACGTCAGGTTCAACCCGGGCACCCGGTCCTCGATCACGAACCGGGCCCGGGTGTACGCGGGCGCGTCCGGCCGGCTCACGTACGGCAGCACGTCGAAGTCCGCTGTCAGCTCGGTCGGGGTGATCGTGGTCCGGACGTATCCCCGCAGGTTGTTCTGGAAGCGCAGGTGCGGGTTGAACGCCAGCCACGGGTGCGAGCCGGTGGGCGAGTCCGCGCCGTCACCGGTCGAGGTGATCGACGAGCAGACCAGCTCGCTGCCGACCGTCCGCGAGGTCGGGTCGGCGTAGTCCAGCTTCAGGTCGCTGGCCCAGTGCGCGTGCACGTCGCCGGTGAGCACCACCGGGTTGCGCACCCCGGCCGCCAGCCAGCCCCTGGTGATCCGGTCCCGGGAGGCGACGTACCCGTCCCAGGCGTCCATGCTCGTCACCGTCAGCGGGCCCGAGTTGTTGTCCCGCTGGGCGAAGAAGACCTGCTGGCCGAGCAGGTCCCAGCGCGCCTCGGAGCGGCGGAAGCCGTCCAGCAGCCACGCCTCCTGGGCGGCGCCGGTGATCGAGCGGGCCGGGTCGGACGCCGCGTCGCAGCTCTTGTAGCCGTCGCCGCACGCCTGGTCGTCCCGGTACTGCCGGGTGTCGAGCATGTGGAAGGTGGCCAGCCGGCCCCAGCGCACCCGCCGGTAGAGCCGCATGTCGATGCCGCGCGGGATCGAGGTGCGGCGCAGCGGCATGTTCTCGTAGTACGCCTGGAAGGCCGCCGCCCGCCGGGCGAGGAAGTCCGGGTCGGGCGCCTCGGGCACCTCGTCGGCCCAGTTGTTTTCCACCTCGTGGTCGTCGAAGACCACCACCCAGGGCGCGACAGCGTGCGCCGCCTGCAGGTCGGTGTCGGTCTTGTACTGGGCGTGCCGCTGCCGGTAGTTGGCCAGCGTGCGGGTCTCCGGCCCCTCGTGGTCGCGCGGGTTGCCGCCGGGCACGTTGTACGTGTCCGGCGCGTACTCGTACTGGTAGTCGCCGAGGTGCAGGATCAGTTCCGGCTCGGTCTCGGCGAGGCGCCGGTACGCGGTGAAGTAGCCGTGCTCGTACTGCGAGCAGGAGGCGAAGCCCATCGCCAGGGCGGACGGCATCAGCCACGGCGCCGGGGCGGTGCGGGTCCGCCCGGCCGGGGACAGCCAGCGCTCGGCGCGGAACCGGTAGAAGTACTCCCGTCCGGGCAGCAGGCCGCCCAGTTCGACGTGCACGCTGTGCGCCGACTCCGGCCGCGCCAGGGCCACGCCGCGGCGCACCACGTGCCGGAAGCGCTCGTCGGCGGCCACCTCCCAGGCCACCGGCACGACCCGCGACGGCATCCCGCCCAGGCCGTCCTCGGCCAGCGGCTCCGGCGCCAGCCGGGTCCAGAGGACGAAGCCGTCGTGGTCCGGGTCGCCGGAGGCCACGCCGAGCGTGAACGGGTCGCGTCGCAGCGGGCCCGGCGACGCGGCGGCCGCGAGCGGCAGGCCGGCTGCCGCGCCGGCGGCGCCGAGCGCCGCGCCGCTGAGCAAAATGGTACGTCGGGACAGAGCCACGTTTTCCTCCCCGGAGTCCGGTTCGTCGACTCCGGGAAGCCTCACGGACGTCGATGGCCGCCAGGTGAAGGGCGGACGACCGGGCGGGAATTTCCGCCGAACAGCGCCTCATGATCGGCAATCGGTTGCATGAGGTGCCTCACCGTTCGGCTGATTGAAGATCGACTCGCCCATAACATGAACGGATGGCGCATTCCACCGTTCCCACCGTCCGCGACCGGGCCGAACTGGCCGGGGAGACGGTGCGCCGGATCCTGCACGTCGCCGCCGCGATGCGGCACCACCAGGACGAGGGGATCGCCGCGCTGGGACTGACCCCGGCCGCCGCCCGCGCGCTGCACGAACTCGACCCGGACCACCCGCTGCCCGCCCGCGACCTCGCCGAGCAGCTCGGCTGCGACAGGTCCAACGTCACCGGCCTGGCCGACAAGCTGGAGCGGGCCGGGCTCGTGGAACGCCGTACCGACCCGGCCGACCGGCGGCAGAAGGCGCTGGTGGTCACCCGGCGCGGCCGGGAGGTCCGTGAGCGGGTCGGTCAGGTCATGTCCGACCCCCGGCTGCTCGACGGCCTGAGCACCGCCGAGCTGGCCGCGCTGCGTGACCTGGTCTTCAAGGTCTCCGACGGCGGCTGCCCGGAGGACTGCGGCGAGGTCTGAGCCACGCCGGGCGGAACGTGTCCGACTGGGCGCGGCGGGCCGGAGTCGGTAATGCTGTCCGCGTGAGCACCCCGCAAGATCTCGACGACCGGCTCCGAGCCGCACTGGCCGCGCTCGGTGCGCCCGACCAGCGGCGCGACCTGGGTGAACCGCTGCCCGACGGCGGGCCGCTGACCGGGTCGCAGGCGCTGGCGCTGTTCGACGCGCAGTCGACCAGCCGGCTGCTCGACCTGGCCGGGCGGTGGCTGTCCGGCTTCGGTGAGGGGTACTTCACGATCGAGTCGGCCGGGCACGAGGGCGACGCCGCGGTGGCCGCCGCGCTGCGGCCGACCGACCCCGCGCTGCTGCACGCCCGCTCCGGCGCGTTCTACTGCCTGCGCGCCGCCCAGGCCGCCGGTGCCTTCCCCGCCACCCCGCCGCCCGCGTCGGGCACCGCCCCGGGCACCTCACCCGGCGAGCCGATCCCCGCCACCCCCACCCCGCCGGACCTGCCGCCCGCGACCGACTCCGACGCCGATCCCCACCCCGCTCCTGCTGTCCGAGACGACCGTTCCGCTCCCCGGGAACCAGGAAGATCTCGGAGCGAAGGTGCCCCCCTGGGGGCCGTTTCGTACCAGGATCTCGACGTCGACCCGGATGAGCGGGAGGCGGAGAGCCTTCCGGTGGGGGCCGGGGTGGTCGTGGACGCGGACGGGGACGCGACTGTCGGCGTACCCGATCTGCCGCAGCCCGCGCCCGACGACGCGTTCGCGGCGGCGGCGCGCGACGTGCTGCGCGGCATCGTCGCCTCCGCCGAGGAGCCGGCCGCCGGCGGGCGGGCGAAGGTGTTCGGCCGCGCGGACCTGGCGGTCGTGCCGACCACCTCGGCCGCCGGTTCGCACCTGCCGCGCGCCGTCGGCCTGGGGCTGGCGCTGGAGCGGCTGCGCCGCGGCGCGCGACCTGCCGACGGCGCGGCGGAGGCGGCGTCCTGGCCGGCCGACTCGGTGGCGGTCTGCTCCTTCGACGACGGCGCGATCAACCGGGCCACGGTCACCGCCGCGCTCAACACGACCGGCTGGTACGACCACACCGGCCTGCGCATCCCGGTGCTGTTCGTCTGCGCCGACGCCGGCGCCTCCACCGAGGGCTGGGTGGCCACCGCGTTGCGGTCCCGGCCCGGCATCCGGTACTTCGCCGCCGACGGCACGGACGTGGCCGCGACCTACCGGGTCGCGGCCGAGGCGGCGGACTGGGTACGCGAGCAGCGCCGTCCCGCCGTGCTGCACCTGAGCGCCGTCCGGCTGATGGAGCCGGATGACGGGGACGCGGACCGCGACCCGCTGCTGGCCACCGCGCGGCTGCTGGTGACCTCCGGGTACGCCAGTGGCGAGGAACTGCTGGCCCGGTACGACGAGCGGGGCTGGCAACTGCGCCGTGTCGCCGAGGAGGTGCTGGACGAGCCGAAGCTCGCGTCGCCGGTCGAGATCGTGCGGGAGCTCGCGCCGCGCCGGCCGGTCCGGGTGTCCCGGGAGGTCGCCGAGGCGGGTGCACGGGCGGCCGGGCCGGGTGCCGGAGCGCGGGCCGAGGCGTTCGGCGGCAAGCCGCCGGAGCTGACCGGCCGGCTGACGCTGGCGCAGAGCATCACCGCCGCGCTCGCCGACGGGATGCTCGACCATCCCGGGATGGCGGTGTTCGGCCACGAGGTGGCCTCCCGGGGCGGGACGCACGGGGTGACCGGGGGACTGCGGGACCGGTTCGGGGCGGCGCGGGTGTTCGACACGCTGCCCGACGAGACCTCGATCCTCGGGCTCGGGCTGGGCGCCGGCCTGGCCGGGCTGCTGCCGGTGCCCGAGATCCGCCACCTCGCGTCGCTGCACGGCGCCGAGGACCAGCTCCGCGGCGAGGCGGCCACCATGCGCTTCCTGTCCCGGGGCGCGTTCCGCAACCCGATGGTGGTGCGGGTGGCCGGCCTGGCGGCCCCGGACGGGCTCGGCGAGCACGACCGCACCGACAACTCGCTGGGGGCGCTGCGCGACGTACCGGGGCTCGTGGTGGCCGTGCCGGCCCGGCCGGACGACGCCGCGCCGATGCTGCGTACCTGCCTGGCGGCGGCCCGGGTGGACGGCAGCGTCTGCGTCTTCGTGGAGCCGGTCGCGCTCTACCACGTCCGTGACCTGCACACGGACGGTGACGAGGAGTGGACCGCCGAGTACGCCGAACCGGGCGCCTGGGGGGACCGCCACGTGCCGATCGGGCGGGCCCGCGTCTACGGGGTCGGCTCCGCCGAGGACCTCACCATCATCACCTTCGGTAACGGTGTGCGGATGTCGCTGCGTGCCGCCGCCACGCTGGCCGAGGAGGGCGTGGGCAGCCGGGTGGTGGACCTGCGCTGGCTGGCCCCGCTGCCGGTGGCCGACATCATCCGGGAGGCCTCGGCGACCGGCCGGGTGCTGGTGGTGGACGAGACGCGGCGGTCCGGCGGAGTGGGCGAGGGTGTGCTGTCCGCGCTGGTCGACACCGGGTACGTCGGTGCCGCGCGGCGCGTGGCCGGACTTGACTCGTTTGTACCATTAGGTCCGGCCGCCCGTCAGGTTCTGGTCTCAGCGGAAGCCATCACCGAGGGTGCCCGTACGCTGCTGGCACGGTAAATTCCGTTCCACCCGGTGCGCCACTTGCGCGGCGAGCCGCAACTGTGTGGACTGAGCCCGACGGTGTCACCCGACGCCACGAGCAGGGATGAGATGAGGAGGCACTCGACAGTGAGCGCGACCGCTGGCCAGGCCGACGGGGTACGCAGCCTGGCGGACCGGTTCGGTATCGAGCCGGGCATGGTCGTCATGGAGATGGGCTACGACGACGACGTAGACACCGATCTCCGGGACGCCCTGACCGACCGCTGTGGGGAACTCGTCGACGAGGACACCGACGAGGTTGTCGACGCGGTTCTGGTCTGGCACCGAGACGGCGACGGTGACCTGTTCGAGCTCCTCGTCGACGCCCTCGGGCCGCTCGCGGACAACGGCGTGGTGTGGCTCCTCACCCCGAAGGCCGGCCGCGACGGACACGTCGAGCCGAGCGAGGTCGCCGAGAGCGCGCAGACCGCCGGGTTGCAGCAGACCTCCACCATCAACGCCGGCCGCGACTGGAGCGGCGCCCGCCTCGTCATGCGGCGCGGGTCGAAGAGCAAGAAGTAGGGACGCGCCGCACACCCGGCGACCACGGTCGCCGGGTGTGGCAGGCTGATCATTTCCAGACCCGATCCCGAGGGAGCACGCATGCCCATCGAGGTTGGCGCCGAGGCGCCCGACTTCCTGCTCAAGGACCAGAACAACCAGGAGGTCCGGCTCTCCGACTTCCGCGGTCGCAAGACCGTGCTGCTGGTCTTCTACCCGCTCGCCTTCACCGGCATCTGCCAGGGTGAGCTGTGCGAGGTGCGGGACAACCTCAACGAGTACGTGAACGACGACGTCCAGGTGCTGACCGTCAGCGTCGACTCCGTTTACGCCCACAAGATCTGGGCCGACCGCGAGGGCTACCAGTTCCCGCTGCTGGCCGACTTCTGGCCGCACGGCGCGGTCGCGCAGGCGTACGGCGTCTTCAACGACGTCGCGGGCATCGCCAACCGGGGCACCTTCGTCATCGACAAGGCCGGCGTCGTCCGGTTCGCCGAGATGAACATGCCCGGCGAGGCGCGCGACCAGCAGGGCTGGCGCAAGGCGCTGGCCGAGGCCGTCGCCGCCTGAGTCCCACACCCCAGGCACGTCGTTGCGCGGGGCCGGAGGCGGGCAGGTAAGCTGGCCGCTCCGGCCCGCCGTACGGGCGTTCCGGGCGCGTAGCTCAGTGGGAGAGCACTCGCCTTACAAGCGAGGGGTCGCAGGTTCGAAACCTGCCGCGCCCACCCTTCACCACCAGCAGCGTCCTGGACGGCCCGATACCGCTGTTCCATCACGCTCATCTCCACCAACACTCGGCGGAGTGTCACCCAGGTTCTGATACCGATGTGTCAGGCAGGTTCCGAGACCGGACAAGCCGGCTGCCGGCGATGTGCAAAGTTTCTGTACGTCTTCCAGGCGGCCCTGAACGGGCCGCACGCGCCGCCGCCTGGGCGCGCGCCCGTCGCTCCGCTGACGCTCCGACTCCGGCCACGCAACACGCCCGGCGGCTGGCGCGGAAGCGGGAAGCCCAAGGGGCCGCCGCAGAACGACAGGGGCGTTGACCGCCGGGCAGGTTGACCGCCGGCCCGGACGAGCCGGCCTGGCAGCAGCCTCGCCTTCTGGTCTCCGGTGCTGGAGGAGACCTTCGGTGACGGTGCCGCGGAGCGCAGCCTCGTCAGCGATGAAGACCACTGGCAGGCAATCTTGAACCTCTGCTTGCTTTTTGCGAGTTCCTCGGGCAGCGGGCGGCGACGGCAGCGCCGTACAGCGGCGGTGCCTGAGGGCTGCGTCAGTCGTCCTCGACGATCGGTTCGGCCCACGCGGCGTGGTGGAACTGCCATGTCTGCCGGAGGCCGTCCGCCTCGGCCCGTGCCGGGTTCAGGGGCGCAGTGATCAAGTGCCGGCCCGGAGGGACAATGATGACTTCTCGCCGGACTCTCTTGGTGTGGCGGATCCGGTACCTCAGACCCTCCACGTTCACGACACCGCACTCGTCGCCCGGTTGATCCAGCGAGGTCGACTCCACAGTCACCGACCAACCCTCCTTGTCGGCTCTGTAGAGCCACACCTCGAAGGCGCGGTGCTTGCCCTGCTGTTCTGACACCCGAGCGATGATCTCGATCGGGTCGATGCGGTCGTCCATGAGCGTCCTTCGGGCCGGCGAGGAGAACAGCGAAGGCACGCTACCTCCCCGGCGGACGGCCCGGTGCTACTGGTCCTCGTCATCGTCTCGCATCAGGCGGTCCAGATCCTCGGGACGCATCCGCTTGATCTGGGTCTCCAACTTGCGGCTGTAGTGACGGTCGTTCGGATTCATCCCGTTGCGAGACCGAGAGCTGCGGCCGTACTCCTTGAGGAAGCCGCCCAGCTCCCGGCGCATGCGTTCCCGGCGGCCCGACATGAGCGTCACTCTAGGGTCCGAAGGTCCGGCGACGCCTTTCAATAACCGCTACCGGCATCGACCGCACCTGTGAGCCGAGCCGTCACTGCCGGGCGTTGCCCGGCCGGTGTTCGGCGTCCTGGTCGTCGGCGTACGCGGTGGCTTCGAGCGGCCAGGTCGTGCCGAACAGGCGTTCTGCCTCCAGAAGATCGGATCGAAGCTCTACGAGCAAGCATGCGGGCCCGTACCGCCTACCTAGAAGAGGGCGCCTCGCTTGTCACCGGCTGAGAGGCTGAGCCGCCGTTCGCCAGCACAAGGCGTCTGGCCCTGTTCCATCGAACGCACGTTCAATCCGGAACGGCCGCCGGCGATGCGATCCGACAGTTGATGTCGACGCAGCTCCGCGAGGTGATGTGCAACAGAATCCAGCAAGCCAGCGGCGACAGGATGTCGGTCGTGGTGGGCACTACCGGCCGGCCCTCAGCTCCTAGGTGGGCTCGTTCCGTAGCTGTCTGTGGAGCTGACCGGTGGTGTTGACCACTGCGACGAAGCCGAACACCTCAATCCGATCGACGTCGAAGCTTCCCGTGACGATCGGCGGTGGCGCGTAGGCGTAGATCTGACTGGCGTCCAGGTGGAGCCCGCGCCGCTGGTATGCGCCCATGGCGAGGGGGGCCAGAAGATACCGGTCCTGGCCATCCTCGGTGTCCAGCTCGGCAGTCAGGTCGGCACGGGAGCCCCACCCCCGTATGAGCTGCCCTTCGAAGGTGTCGAGGAACCACCACGCGCCGTCGGCAGACTCAAGGAACACATCACCAAACAGCGAGGTGAACCGCGCGGCCTTCCCGTCGAGATCCAGCCATGCCCATGACTCCAGCGCCGCAGCGAATTCCCGCTCACTGAACTGCTTGGTGAGTTCCACCGCGACATTGGATCATGCACCTGCTCAGGTTGCCTCCAGCGGTGGCAACAGCCGGCGCTTCTGGCCGGCTCGCCGCAGCAACCGCTTGACGCCGCGTCGGCGGACCTGCGCCGCGTTTGACCCCGGCAGGATGCCTGCGCCGGTGATCAGTCAGGAGAGGGAGCGGTCAGTACCGCCCCGTCCGCCATGCGGATCACCTGCGCGCAGGACCGTGCGATCTCATGGTCGTGCGTCACGATGAGGAGGGTTACCTGACGTTCATGACACGTGCGTGTCAGAAGTTCCAGAATCATGGCCCCGCTGGCGCTGTCGAGATTGCCGGTGGGCTCATCCGCCAGAATGACGCTCGGGTCTGTGACGATCGCACGGGCGATGGCGACGCGTTGCTGCTGGCCCCCAGACAGTTGCGATGGGAGGGCGCCCGCGCGTTCACATAGCCCCACCTGTTCGAGCGCCTCGAATGCGAGGCTCCGGCGACGTGCGGCCTTCAGGCCGGTGCCGTACAGCGGGACCATGACGTTCTCGGCGGCAGTGAGTGCCGGGAGCAGATTAAAGCGCTGAAACACGAAACCGACGGAACGCCGGTGCCGCACCAACTCTGATGCGCGGAGCGCGGCCAGTTGCCGGGTACCCACCTGAATCGTGCCGGCGCTGGCCTTCTCGATACCTCCGATCAGGTGCAGGAGCGTCGATTTCCCGGAACCGCTCGCACCTGTCACGGCGAGGGACGTGCCACCATCAACGCGCAGGGAGACATTGTCCAGTGCGGTGGTATGCACGTCGCCCGACACGAAGTACTTGGAGACGTTCGTCAACAACACGGTCCGGTCGGGTTGCAAGACCTCCGATCCCATGCTCACCCCTCATCACACATCGTGGCAGCGGAGAGTGCCGGCGTCGCGGCGGCTGCTACCGCCCCACAGGCGCTGGTCAAGGCCACGGCAACTGCCGCCAAGACAACGACCGTGCCGATCGTCGCCCCTGACACGCCGCCGAGCGGCCATCCCACGGCGATGACGGCACCCACAGCGCCCAGGAGAGCACCGGCTCCACCGATGATCGCCCCTTCGACGCCCGCGAGCTGTCGGATCGAACTTTCGGTCCAGCCCACTGCTCGCAGGGTGTTGATCTCCATGGCTCGCTCCCGAAGACCAACGTAGATGACATTGGCGACCGTCATCAGGCTCGTCGCCAGGAGCATCGCCATCAGGGCTGCGTCAGCGCCCGAAACCCGGGCCTGCACCTCGTTGCCGAGCAGACTTCCGGTGATTGTTCCCGCGTAATCGTTCCTGATCGCCAACAGTGCCGATCCTGCGATCACCGTCAAGGCCACCGCCGTCGCCGCGGTAAGGGTGCGACCCGGCGAGCTCAGGGCGTTGGTCCAGGCGAGGCCTGCTGGCGTCGGTCGGCCTCGGGTCCGGCGTACGGACACTGCCCGGACATCTGGGGCCAGCGAAGGGTAACGACGGGCCGCGCGGAGCGCCGGAACGAGCGCGATGAGAGCGGTCATCACAGTCACGATCGCGAGTGCGGCAAGCGACGCGACCAAAGGCACGTGAAGTGCGGTGATCGCAACCAGTACCCCGCCAAGAGCAAGCGTGACGAGGCCCCCCAGAAAAGCGAGTATCGTCGCCTCGACGACCAGGAGGCCCACGACCCGACGCCGACGCCAGCCGAGGACGCTGAGGACGGCCAACTCCCGGCGGCGACCTCGCAGGTTGGCCACCATATTGCCGGCGAGGAGCCCGAAGCACATCACGGTCACCAGGCCGAACAGTGTCACCGTCTTTTCGTCAGTAGCGCGTACGACGGTCAGGGCGGCGCCCTTTCGGGGCCACATCTCATCAAGGAGCACGGGTGGCCGTCCGAACTGGCCGGATGGCAGGTTGACCGACCGCACCTCAGGCGAGGAACCGAGGGTCACGTCGACCTCGAGGCCTGGAATAGCCGCGATTTGTTCCGCCACCTGCGTGACCCGCTCGCGGGAGCGTCCGTCGACACCGTCGACGTCCGACACTCGTACCCGCAGTGCCCCCACGACGTCGTCGCGTCCTGTCAGCCGCACCGCGTTCTCGACGGAGATCAGGGCCGACGGTGGCAGCGCCAGATAGCTCGTCGGGTTGGAGTTCGGACCGAGGTGGACCTGCCGACCGTCGGCCAGCGCGGGAAGCCCAGCGTCGTACAGCTCGAGTGGCACAGCAGCGAACTCGGAGAACTGTCGGATTGAGTTCGGCTCGAACGTGCCCACCGTACGAACGCGCGCGGGACGCCTGACGTCCTGCGGGTCGAGGAAGGCAGGGCCGACCACGGACCGGAAAACGACGTCCCCGCTCAACAACGGTTGCAGCGCCCGGCGCCCGGTTGCCCGTTCGCCATGGTCGGACACTGCCGTGCTCCATGCGGCCGGAGGATCAGCGGAAACGGGTATGCCTTGCTGCCGGCCGTCCGGGGCGGTCGAGACGCTGGCCGGGCCGATCTTGAGACCGCGATCCAGCCGAACCTCACTGCCCGGCGAGACCTGGGAATGGTAGACGTCCGCCAGGTCGTGCGAGGAAGTCACCTTCCGGATACTGCGAGCCGAGGTCAGCTCCGACAACAACTCGCGAGGAGGGCGCTTGACCAGATCACCCGCATCCACCAGCGCGGTCTCGACCAAGAGCCGCTCATCGAGCGGAAGCCGTTCGGCGACGAGTGCTTGAACGATCAGCTCGGAGTCCGCCGTGGACTCTCCCACGCCACCGGCCAGGTAGCGTCCGCGTCGCACCGAGGCGGGGAGGTCGACCAGATCGGCTTCGGCGGCCGGATCGATCACACCGATCGGCAGCCACAGCGGAGTCGTCATGACGAGCTGCGGATCCGTGACGACTGCCGGGGCAGTGGGAGCGCCCGTGACTGGATCGGGCAGTTCGTTGACGCCGGTGAAATCCTTGTATCGGCCGTCCGGCAGAGCTTGGAAGACCGAAAACGTGGACATGTTCAGCTGCGGACTGCCTCGGTCGACCCCGGGCTGCGGCGCCAGGAACTGCGTGCCGCAGATGGGAACCCAATCGCCCGCGTCGGTCTTCTCAAGATAGACGTACGGCACCTGAACGTGCGCGCAGCCGAGGTCCAGAAGGTCTTCCTGCGAGAGGAGACGGTTGTCGGGCGTGGTGAAGCCCTCGCGTCCGTCGTCTGTCACGATGTGACGGGGAACCGCCACGGGGCGGGTAGTGACGTACGCGAAGCGGGGCTCGGAATCATCAACCCTGGTGAGGCCGGCATCCGCGAGCGTCGACGGTCGAACCCGGACCACTTGCTGCTCGCGGGTGCGGTCGATGATCGACGACAGGGCGATCGGTACCTCCAGGTTCACCCCGATGTACCCGAGCACCCCTGCTGGAGCGGCGGCGTCCACTCCAGCGATCGAGCTGACCGCCTTCCACTGCGCGAGGGTGATGCCGCCGTCATGTCCGATGAGATATCCCGGACGGACCAGACCGGACTCGACCTCGGAACGACTGCGCGAACCTGCGGGACGGACCAGCAGGTCGTACGCTCCTCGGGAGTTGGCGCTGACGAATTGATCGATTGCCAGTCGACGACTTTCCGACGTTCCAGCCAGGACGAGGAATCCGCTCATGACGATGACGACAGCCGCCATCGTGGTGACCAGGCGGTAGGGTCGAGCGATGCCCTGCTGGATAGCGAGCTTCAGCACTACTGTTCCACCCGCAGGTTCCATGTGAGGCCGGATGGGGCTTCGACCCGGATGCGGTACGTGGCGGGTGTGTCGATGACGATTTGATTGGCGAAAGGCGCGCCCGCCAAGTCGTCACACGGCACTGGCAGGACAGCCAGCGGCTCAATATGCAGCTTCAACGTGCCGTGGTCGCACCGACCGGTCAGCCACAGATCGCCCACCGCGACGCTGGCCTTGCCCACCGTGCGTGATCCGGTGGTGGCCGCGACGACCAGAAGTGTCGGACCGTCTCCGGCGGGCGGGGTCCCGACAATGGGCTCCGGCCGGGGCGTGGGTCGACGGGAGGTGTCCGGCGTCGGAGCGCTGCCCGTTGTCGTGGCGGTCTCCGTCGACCTGGTGCCCGCCGAGGTGCATCCGCCAAGCGCCACGGCGCACAGCGCGCCGACGACGAGCGAAGTCGACAAGGTTCGCTTGGACATGTGAACGCCCTTTCGGCCGGTGTATCGAAACCGCTCGGGTCCAGGCGTCCCAATGGACGCCTGGACCCTACGAGCTCAGATCGAGGTCTGCCACAACTTCCAGCCGACACCGGTGGGATGCTTGGCAAGGGTGATCGAGGTCGTCGCACCCGTGCAGTTGGTGTATTCGCGACCGAAAGTTCCCTTGGTCTTCCGCACGTTCACGCCGTAGGTGGCCCATTGGATCTTGTTCGCCGGGACGGTCATCGGACCGGCGGTAATTCCGGCCTTTGCCGTCAGGGTGTAGGTAGCGGCGATGCCCAGGGTGGTTGCGGCGTCCGCATTGATCACCGCAAGGCTGATGCCACCCGAAATGGTAGTCGAGTAGCTCGCGGTAACGGAGACCGAGCCGGTTACCTCCGAGGTGAAGGAGGCGCTTGTGGGTGTCGGATTCTGGTTCCGGACATAGAGCTCGGGACCGACGCGCACGTGATCGTTACCCAAGCTCGAGATGTTGTAGTAGTAGGAGTCGGCGACGCAGGCCGTGGGCCCGGCCTCCGTCGCCGAGGCCGGTGCTGCCGGGGCGGCAACGACGGCGACGAGAGCAGCGGCCATGAGCCCGGCCTGCACTGTCCTTCTCGTTACGGGTAGGATGGACTGTGTACTCACGGGACCTCCGAGGGTTTGACGTGGGAACACAGCGGCTGCGGTGTTGGCGCACCGCAGCCGCACTAAGGGCTATAGAAGCTCCTCTTTTCCCTGGCGAAACAGTAACAGAATCAATTCACGGCGGTTGTCCCGTCGCGGGACGCCGCGTCCGTCACCAGGGCCCCTTCGACGATCACCGAGCACGTCACCGCAGGCCGGATGGATCTGGTGGACGACCTGGAAGGACCACCGGTAGCTCCGACGGATGTCTTCTTGCCCTGGCGCTGGAAGTTCCGGTCGAGGTCAGGAGCTCCAGCCGCCCACGCCGCCGCTCCCGGTGTTGCTGCCGTCCGAACGATTCCGGTGGTCGTCGAGCCGGCGGCGGGCCTCGGCGGATGCCCGGAGGTCGCGTACCCGGCGGCCGTCCACGCGTGTCTGCCGACGACGACGCAACAGGCCGGCGACGAACACGGCGGCCGCGATGACGAGTACGAGGATCACCCAGCGCATGTCGACCTCCCGGTGTCATATGCCTGCCCCCAGTGTCCGCAGCCGGTCAAGGGCCCGCTCCCTCGCGATCACCGCTGTTTGGCTCGCTCTCGGGAGCCGCTCAGGCTGGATGGTCGTGCAGGAACGACTGGGCCGCCGCCTTCGCGGCCGCGGTCGCCTCCTCCGTCTGGTCGAAGGCCGCGCCCCATCCGACGTACAGCTCGAAAAAGCGATCGGCCACGGGTCGCAGCTCCGGCAACCGGGATGTGGCCGCCTGGCAGTAGATCTCGTGCGCCAGGTCCTGGGCGTCACCCTCTCCCGCAACGATGCTCGCCGCTGCCTGACGCATGAGGTGCAGCCGAGCGCCGCGCTCGTCCGGCACCGGCGAGCCGAGTTCGTCCATCGCCTGCCGGAACAGATCGACGGCCTCCCGCGACTGGCCCTTCGACAGGCCGGCAAGCTCACGCAGACCCGGCGAGTCGATGCCTCGGGTCAGAGCGTGAGCAGCCGCCATCGGCAGGGCTTCGCCGACCGGTTCGTCCATCGCCAGCCGGATGGCGAGGTCGCGCAGGTGCTCCACGCCCGAGAGGCTAGGCGACGGACGAGAACAGCGTCGACCGTCGCGATGAGGTGTAGCGCGGGGTCAGTGGATGCCCGCGGCGTGGAGGCGCCGGGTGGCGTCCGGGTCGATGCTGGTCCGCGCGAGCGAACCGGGCGCATCCGCGGAACCGGTGCTGAACGCGCTCACCACCAGCACGACGGACAGCACCGGCATGAACAGCGTCCGGACCAGCATGGCCCAGCACGCCTTGACGCCGATCCGGCTGCCGTCCTCGACCCGCACGAGCTGTGTGCCGGTGAGGACCGCGCCGAGCGCGCGGCCGTTGCCGTAGCAGAGGCCGTAGAGAACCGGCACCAGTACGAACAACGCGAGCACCGCCCCGGCGAGGGCACCGCCGGAGAGGGGCACGGCGCGGTCCACCACGGACAGGGCGACGACACCTACCGCGACAGCGAACAGGCACACCACGAAGTCGATGAGCCAGGACATGACCTGCGCCATCGTGCCGGCCTTGACATACAGCGTGCCGTTGCCGAACATCGCGATCCGCTTGGCCTTCCGGGCACCGAGCACGTGCTCTGCCTGCGCCTGGGCGGCTTCCAGTCGGGTCAACGGCCGGCCCGTGGCGCGGACTGTCACAGCGCTCTCCTGTTGTCGTCGCGAGCACGATGTGCGCCTCGCCTGGGTGCGGACACCCCGCCGTGCCGCATTCCGCTGGAGAGTAGTCGACGCGAGCACTGTTCATGTCCACTGGTCGAGGTGATGGTGCACCTGGACGTCACTGTGGATGCGGAGGCGGGAGCGGCGCGCCGAGTACGCCGGCGCGCCGGTGTCGCTGGCCCTCTACCTCGGCGCCTACCTCGTGGTCGCCGGCCGGCGCACCGCACCGCCGCTTCGTCGGGTGGACCCGGGAAGCCGGTCCGCACGAGCGATATGACTGAGAGGCATAAATATTCCTCTCAGTCATATCGGCTCGACGGCATCAATCTTCCGGCAGGCATGACCCTGTGTGACCGGATGGCCCGGCGTTGCCGGCGGTGAGCGGCAGCGTGGGCCAGGCCGCGAGGTCGTGGAGCATCTGCCGGTCGTGGGTGGCGACGACCACCGCGGCCCTGGTCGTCAGCAGGGCGGCGGTGAGGTCGTCGACGAGCGGCGCGGACAGGTGGTTCGTGGGTTCGTCGAGGATCAGCAGGTCGGGACGTTCGGCCAGGCGCAGTGCCAGGTTCAACCGCCGTTGCTGTCCGTGCGACATTCGGCCGACGGGGGTACGCCGGGCCTCGGCGTCGAGCAGGTTCGTCGCGCCCAGCGGCAGGGTCGTGCCGGCGCAGAGACGCCCGGTGGAGCGCAACCGGCCCACGTGCTGCTCGTACAGGTCGTGCGCGAGCAGCGCCGGTGGCCAGTCGGGCACCTCCTGACCGAGGTACGCGACGCGCGCCCCGGACAGGTGCCGGACCTCCCCGGTCGACGGCGTGAGGTCGCCGGCCAGCACGGAGAGCAGCGTGGACTTGCCGGCGCCGTTGGGTCCGGTCACCAGCAGGCGGTCCCCGCCGTCGAGCGTGAGCGTGACCGGGGTACGCAGGCGCCCGGCCACCGTCACGTCGTGGCAGCGCAGGATCGGCAGTCCGGGACGGGTGTCCAGCGATGGCCAGCGCAGCGGCTGCGGTGGCTCCGGCACGGTGACGCGGTGCGCGTCGAGCGCCTCCTGCCGGCGGCGCAGCGCCTGGACCAGTCCGGGCGCGCGGGACTGGCGCTGGTGCTTGCCGTGTCCCTTCTCCGGCCGCCAGCCGGTGCTGAGGCGGTCCTGCGCCTCCCGTACCCCGTCGGCCAGCCGCTGGTGCTCGGCCTGCTGCGCCTCGTGGTCGCGTACCCAGTGCGCGAAGTCGCGGCGGCGCCCGTCCTGCCAGGCGGCGTAGTCCCCGGCGTAGCGGCGCGGGCGCCCGTCCGCGCTGGGGTCGAGGTCCAGGAACTCCGTGGCGACGTCCCGCAGCAGGGCGCGGTCGTGGGTCACCAGCACGACGCCGCCCGGGTGGTCGCGTAGCCGGGCGGTGAGGAAGGCCAGGCTGTCCGCGTCGAGGTGGTTGGTCGGCTCGTCCAGCATCAGCAGGTCGACCCGCGCTCCCAGCAGGCATGCCAGCCGGACCCGGTAGCGCTGGCCGACGGACAGCGTGGCCAGCTCCCGGTCCCGGTCCGGGCAGGCGTCGAGGCCGGCCAGCGCCACGTCGACGCGCCGCTGCGCGTCCCAGGCGTCCAGCCGGGTCGCCGCGTCCAGGGCGGCGGCGTACGCGTCGTCCGCGCCCGCCCGGCCCTCGGTGAGCGCGATCGCGGCCGCGTCGAACGTCCGCAGCGCGCGTTCGGACTCCCGGATCGCCTCCCGGACGAGCGTGCCCACGGTCTCGCCGTGGCGCGACTCCAGGTTCTGCCGGGCGACGCCGATCGTGCCCAGCCGTTCCACCACGCCCTGGTCGGGAGCGATGAGGCCGGCCAGCACGTGCAGCAGCGTGGTCTTGCCGCGGCCGTTCTCGCCGACGACCGCCAGGCGGGAACCGGCGGAGACGGTCACGCTGACGTCGGACAGCACGACCCGGCCGCCGAGTACGACGCTGACGCCGTCGGCCCGCACGTGCGCCCGGTGCCCGGCGGGCAGCGAACCGCCCGAGGTGGATGGGAAGGAAGGAATGTTGTCGAGGTTGTGCACAGTCCGCTCTTCGGCTCGTCGTGGAGCCGGGCAGCGCGAGGACACCGCCCGGCGGGAACGCCGGGACGGCGGAGCAGAGCTGGTACGTCAGAAGAAGCCGGTCACCCTGCCGCCGTCAGCGGAGGGACCAGGGCTTCATGACAGCGGCGAAGAACCTCATGCGGCAAACAGTACCCGGCTCCGGGCCGGAGATCACCGGAGTTACCGGCGGAGGCGGGCGGAGGCCTCGGCGTCGAGCAGGTCGTTCACCGCCAGCGCCGAGTTGATCAGCGCGAGGTGGCTGAACGCCTGCGGGTAGTTGCCGATCTGCTCACCGGTGGAGGCGATCTCCTCGGCGTAGAGGCCGAGGTGGTTGCTGAAGGTGAGCATCTTCTCCAGCGTGAGCCGGGCGTCGTCGAGCCGGCCGGAACGGGCCAGCGCCTCGACGTACCAGAACGTGCACATGTTGAAGGTGCCCTCGTGGCCGGGCAGCCCGTCGGGGGAGTGGACCGGGTCGTAGCGGTGGACCAGGCTGTCCGAGACCAGGTCCCGTTCGATCGACTCCAGGGTGGACATCCACAGCGGGTCGCTGGGCGTGACGAAGCCGACCGCCGGCATGTAGAGCAGGGCCGCGTCGAGCACGTTCTCGTCGTACGCCTGCACGAAGCTGCCGCGTTCCCGGTGGAAACCGCGGGCCATGACCTGGTTGTAGATCCGGTTGCGCTGCTCGATCCAGCAGCTCATGTCCCCGGGCCGGCCGGTGCGGCTGGCCAGCCGGATGGCCCGGTCCAGCGCGACCCAGGACATCACCCGGCCGAACGTGTAGTTGCGCGGATGGTGCCGGCTCTCCCAGATCCCGGCGTCGCGCTTGTCCCAGTTGTGGCAGAGCCAGTCGATCAGCCGCACGGTGCTCTTCCACACCTGGTGCGACACCCGGATGCCCTGCTCGTCGGCGAGGTGCATGGCGTAGAGCGCCTCGCCGTGGATGTCGAGCTGGAGCTGGTCGGCGGCGCCGTTGCCGATCCGCACCGGACGGGAGCCGCGGTAGCCCTCCAGGTGGTCGAGCACCTCCTCGTGCAGGTCCGAGGACCCGTCCACCCGGTACATGATCTTCAGTGGGTCCTGGTGGTCGCCGGCCTCGCGGATGCGTTCGTCCAGCCAGTCCATGTACCGGCTGACCTCCTCGGTGAACCCGAGGCCGAGCAGCGCGTGCACGGAGAACGAGGTGTCGCGTACCCAGGTGTAGCGGTAGTCCCAGTTGCGGGAGCCGCCGACCAGCTCGGGCAGCGCGGCGGTCGGCGCGGCGATCATCGCGCCGGTCGGCGCGTACGTCATGAGCTTGAGCGTGATGGCCGAGCGCTCGACCATCTCCCGCCAGCGCCCGGTGTAGCGGGAGCGCTCGACCCAGCGCCGCCAGTAGTCCCGGGTCCACTCGAACATGCCCTGGACCTCTTCCGGCGGGATGATCCTGGGCTCGTCGATGCCGGTCTCCAGGACCACCCCGCCGGTGTCGCCCTCCTGCAACGTGCCGTAGGCGATCAGGTCGCCGTCCTCCATGCGGATCTCGCCGGTCTTGGCCCAGAGCTGCCGCACCGGATCGATCGGGTTGAACGCGAGCGTCGCCGACCGGCTCCGGAACAGGTAGCCGTTGCGGTGTCGCTCCAGCTCATGGCTCTCCCGGGCGAAGTCGAAGCGCGGCCGGCACTCCACCCGGAACCGCATGCTGCCGCGCACCATGTTGACCATGCGCACGATGCGGTGCGAGTCGGTGACCCGCTCGCCGGTCACCGGCATGAAGTCCATCACCTCGGCGACGCCGTCCGCGCTGATGAACCGGGTGATCAGGATTGGCGTGCCGGGGAGGTAGAGCTGCTTCGTGACGTACCGGACGTCGTGCGGGGCGATCTGGAAGAAGCCGCCCTTGTCCTTGTCCAGCAACGCGCAGAAGACGCTGGGCGAGTCGAAGCGCGGCGCGCAGAACCAGTCGATCGTCCCGTCACAGGTCACCAGCGCTGCGGTCTGGAGGTCGCCGATGAGCCCGTGATCCTCGATCGCCGGATAGCTCTTCACGTCGCCCCCCAGGTTCCGACTGCCCTCTCCGACTCAACCTAGGGGAAGAATTGTCAGGTTAGAGGGGATTCGTGGTCACCCACCCTCGCGCGTCACGCCGCGCCTCGACCGCCCGGCGGGTCTCCTCGTTCACCAGTTCCGCGTTGATCATCGCTGCGGTCCGGGCACCAGCCGCGGCAGCGGCCCCGACCTGCGCCGACAGGTCGGTCACGTTGCCCGCGACCCACACCCCGGGCACCTCGGTACGCCCCGACTCGTCGGCCGGCAGGTACTCGCCCATCCCGCTGGGGTGCGGTTGCGGGCGCAGTCCCAGTCCGGCCAGGAACCCGGTGCGCGCGACCATCCGGGGCGCGACGGTCAGCACCTCCCGGTCGACGGTGCGGCCGTCGCGCAGGCGTACCCCGGTCACCCGGTCCCCGGCCGTCTCGACGGCCGCGACCTCGCCCTCGACCACCGGCACGCCGCGGGCGGCGAGCTGCTCGGCCTGCTCGTCGGTCAGCGGCGGCGCGGTGTGCCGCAGGTAGACCACGTCGTCGCTCCACTGCCGGAACAGCAGCGTCTGGTGCACCGACATCGGGCCGCTGCCGATCACCCCGATCGGCCGGTCCCGCACCTCCCAGCCGTGGCAGTACGGGCAGTGCACCAGGTCCCGGCCCCAGCGCTCGCGCAGGCCCGGCACCTCGGGCAGCTCGTCGACCAGGCCGGTGGCGACGAGCACATGACCGGCGCGTACCCGCCGGCCGTCGGCGAGCGTCACCTCGAAACCGTCGCCGTCGCGGCGTACCGCCTCGACCCGGCCCTCGGCCAGGTGCCCGCCGTAGCCGCGGACCTCGTCCCGGCCGCGCGCCAGCAGTTCGGCCGGCGGTACGCCGTCGTGGCCCAGCAGCGCGTGCACGCCGTCGGCGGGCGCGTTGCGCGGTTCGCCGCCGTCCACCACGAGCACCGACCGGCGTGCCCGGGCCAGCATCAGCGCGCCGCTCAGCCCGGCCGCGCCGCCGCCGATCACCAGTACCTCGTAGTTCTCGGTCATCGTGACCACCTCCGCGACCAGACTGCGGCGGGGAAGCGCAGAACCGCAAACTCTCTTGCTGATGTGGCAAACTGGGGGCATGGACGTCGACCTCGACCAGGCCCTCGACGCGGTCGGTCCCCGGCTGCGCGCGCTGCGGCGTGAGCGGGAGACCACGCTCACCGATCTCTCCGCCGCCACCGGCATCTCGGTGAGCACGCTGTCCCGGCTGGAGTCCGGCGGCCGCAAGCCCACCCTCGAACTGCTGCTCCCGCTCGCCCGCGCGCACGGCGTGACGCTGGACGAGCTGGTCGGCGCCCCGCCCACCGGCGACCCGCGCGTCCACCTGCGGCCGGTCGCCGCGTTCGGGATGACCATGCTGCCGCTCACCCGCCGCGCCGGCGGCATCCAGGCGTACAAGCTGATCATCCCGGCCGGCGGCCGGTCCGAGCCCGAGCCGAAGACCCACGAGGGGTACGAGTGGGTCTACGTGCTCAACGGGCGGCTGCGGCTCGTGCTCGGCGAGCACGACCTGGTGATGGTCCCCGGTGAGGCGGCCGAGTTCGACACCCGCGTACCGCACTGGTTCGGCCGCGCCGACAGCGAGGGGGTGGAGTTCCTCAGCCTCTTCGGCAGCCAGGGCGAACGCGCCCACCTGCGCGCCCGCCCCCGCGCCTCCCGCTGACTCACCCCACCAGGGCCGGGGCGTCGGCGCGTTTCGCCGTGCGGGGGCGCAGCAGCGCGTACGCGAGCACGACGGCGACCACCACGAGCCCCGCGCCGGCCGCGAACGCCGCGTGGAAGCCGCTGGTCAGTGCCGTGGCCCGGTCGTCGCCGAGCGCGGCCCGGTCCGCGGTGCGCGCGGCGGCCAGCGTGGACAGCACCGCGACCCCGAACGCCATCCCGAGTTGCTGGGTGGTGTTGAACAGCCCGGAGGCGAGACCGGCGTCCTCGGTGCGGGCGGCGGACATGCCGAGCGCGGTGAGCGCCGGCAGCACCAGCCCGAACCCGCCGGCCAGCAGCATCACCGGCAGCACGTCGGGCAGATACCGGCCGTCCACCGGCACCCGGGCCAGCAGCCCGAACATGGCCACCAGCAGGACGAGCCCGGCGGTCAGCACGGCCCGCTCGCCGAAGCGGGCGTTGAGCCGGGCCGAGACGCCGAGCGACACCGCGCCGATCACCACGGCGGCCGGCAGCAGCGCCAGCCCGGTGCGGGTGGCGTCGTAGCCGAGCACCTGCTGGAGGTAGAGCGTGACGAGGACCTGGAACGCGAACGTCGCGGCCACGGTGAGGACCTGCACCACGTTCGCCACCGCGACGCCGCGTGAGCGCAGCAGCCGCAGCGGCATGAGCGGGCGGCGCGCGGTGGCCTGCCGGGCCACGAACCCGGCGACCAGCGCGACGGCGAGCGCGCCCAGGCCGAGCGTGTGCGCCGACGTCACCCCGTACCGCTCGATGGTGACCACCGTGTAGATGCCGAGGACCAGCCCGGCGGTGACCAGCAGCGCGCCCGCCACGTCGGCTCCGGCGGCCAGGCCCAGACCACGGTCCGCGGGCAGCGTGCGGACCGCGAGGACGATGGTGGCCAGCCCGATCGGCAGGTTGATCAGGAAGATCCAGTGCCAGCCCAGCGCGTCGGTGAGCAGGCCGCCGGCGACCTGTCCGATGGCTGCCCCGGCCGCGCCGGTGAAGGCGAACACGGCGAAGGCCCGGGCCCGCCCGGCGGCGTCGGGAAAGAGCGTGACGAGGATGCCGAGGCTGACCGCCGTCGCCGCCGCGCTGCCGACGCCCTGGAGGAAGCGGGCCGCGACGAGCGTGGCGCTGTTCGCCGCCAGCCCGGCCAGCGCGGAGGCGGCGGTGAACAGCGCGGTGCCGCCGAGGAACATCACCCGGCGCCCGATCAGGTCGCCGAGCCGGCCGGCGAGCAGGAGGAGGCTGCCGAACGCGATCAGGTACGCGTTCACCACCCAGCTCAGGCCGGCCGGGGAGAAGTGCAGGTCGCGCTGGATGGCCGGCATCGCCACGGTGACGATGCTGCCGTCCAGGATGGTCATCAGGGTGCCGGTGGCGAGCACGCCGAGGGCGAGCCGGCGGGAGCGGGGAGCGGACATGGAGTCCTCCTGTCGAGAGGTGCGACAGGAGAGACCGTAACGGATGGTTCCGTTGCAGACAATCTATTGACGAACTATTGGCGGGCGCGGCGCGCCGGTTTCGGGCTCTGCACCGGCGTGGCCAGGTGCCCGGCGGTCAGGCGCCGAAGCGCGCGCAGGAAGACCTCCCGCTCGTCGTCCGGCAGGCTCGCCAGCGTCTCGGCGTGCACCCGGTCGACGATCTCCTGGCTGCGGGCGGCCACCCGGGCGCCCTCCTCGGTCACCGCGATGATCCGCGCCCGCCGGTCGGTACGCGACGGGCGCCGCTCGGCCAGCCCGGCCCGCTCCAGCGCGTCCACCGTCACCACCATCGTCGTCTTGTCCATGTCGCCCATCTCGGCGAGCTGGATCTGCGTACGCTCCTCGGGCAGCGCATGTGCGAGCACACAGTGCATCCGGGCGGTCAGCCCGATCTCGGCGAGCGCCGCCGCCACCCGCGTACGCAACACGTGGCTGGTGTGGTCGAGGAGGTACGACAGGTCCGGGCTGCTCATCCGCCCAGCGTACCGATGCTTCCGTGCCGGACGATCCGGCTCGGACCCGGTCCGGGCCGGATACGATCTTGTGAGAAGTCGTCGGCGAGAGGGGTTTGGTGCGGTGAGCGACGTGCAGGTCAGGCAAGTGGTGGTGGGTTACGACGGGTCTCCGGCCGCCAGTGCCGCCATCGAGGCGGGAGCGCTGCTGTTCCCCGGCGCGCACGCGTGGATCGGGCACCTGTGGACGCCCCCGTTCGCCAGCGAGGAACTGCGCAAGCGGCTCTGGACCGGCAACCGCAACATCAACGTGTTCGTGGAGGCCATCGAGCGCGAGGGCGGCCGGGAGGCCGACCGGATGACAGCGGTCGGCGTGATGCTGGGCCGCGCCGCCGGCTGGGACGCCGAGCCGCTCGTGTGCCGCAGCTACGGCGGTGAGGGGCTCCGGCTCGCCGAGCTGGCCGACGAGAAGCAGGCCGACGTGCTGCTGCTCGGCTCACGCGGCCTCGGCGGCGCCCGCGCGGTGCTCGGCAGCGTCTCCGACATGGCAGTGCACTACAGCCCGCGTCCCGTGCTCGTGGTGCCGCACCCGCTGCTGACCGACGAGCACGACGCGCTCGCCGCCGGGCCGGCGGTGGTCGGCTGGGACGCCTCGGCCGGGTCCGAGGCCGCGCTCGCGGCCGCCCGACGTCTCCTCCCCGAGCGGGAGATCATCCTGGTCGCCGTCGACGGCGACGAGGGGGACACGCCGGAGACCCTCGACGGGCAGCCGGTGACCACAGTGCGGGTACGCGCCGGTGGCGGCGCGCCCGGGCGCGCGGTGGCCGAGGCGCTCTCCACGGTCGCCACCGAGCGTAAGGCGAGCCTGGTGGTGGTCGGCTCGCGCGGGCGGACGGCGGTCCGCAAGATCCTGCTCGGCAGCGTCGCCATGGCCACCCTGCACCGCGCGCACCGGCCGGTGCTCGTGGTGCCGCAGAGCCCGGTCCGCGAGGCGGAGTAACCCTTCTCCGGCTTCGTTCGCCGTGCGGGTGGAACGCCGTGGGTGCCTCCGGAACCGGCAGGCACCCACGGTGTTCCACTCGCCGTCCGGCGTGCGGGACCCGCTGCCGGGTGAGCGGTCTGCACGCTGGCAGCGGTCGATGTGTGGCCACTATCCTCGGTCGTGGAGAGCCAGTCGCCATCCGACGGAGTTGTCGATGCTGAAAGGTCTGGCAGCAGACCGGCACGCGCAGGGGGACAGCCGCCGGCTCAACCTCGGCGCGCTGCTGCGGCGTGTCCACCTCACCGGCCCGGTGACGCGGGTCGAGCTGGCCGACTGGATGGGCGTCAACCGCAGCACGGTCATGGGGCTCACCGCGGAACTGGCGGCGGCCGGCCTGGTCCGGGAGGTGGCGGCGGGCGGCAGTGGCCGGGCCGGGCGTCCCTCGCGTGTGGTGCGTCCCGCCTCCGACACCGTCTACGTCCTGGCCTTCGACATCGCCGTGGACCGGCTCGTGGCCGCCCGCGTCGGGCTCGGCGGGGTGGTGTCGGCACGGCTGGAGGCGGAGCGCCCACGTGCCGGGGCCGACCTCGACTCCGTGGTCTCGGTGCTCGCCGACTTCGGGCGGGCCCTGCACCACGCCGCGCCACCCGGGTCGGTGTGCGTGGGTGTGGGCGCCTCCTACTGCGGCATGATCCGGCCGGGCGACGGGATGGTCCGGTTCGGACCGGACATGGGGTGGGTGGACCAGGCGTTCGGCGCCGAGCTGGCGCGGCGGCTGGATCTGGGCCTGCCGGTCCTGGTCGGCAACGAGGCGCACCTCGGTGCGCTGGCCGAGCATCAGCGCGGGGCCGGCGTCGGCGTGCAGAACCTGGTCTACCTGCACGGTGACGTGGGTGTCGGCGGCGGCATCATTGTGGGCGGGGAACTGCTCGACGGCGACGGCGGGTACGCCTCCGAGGTGGGGCACATGCTCGTGAACCCGTACCAGGGGCGGCCCTGCGGCTGCGGCTCGCGCGGGTGCCTGGAGGCCGAGGTCGGGGAGCGGGCGCTGCTCGACGTCGCGGGCCGCCCGGCGCGGGAGAAGGGGCGCGAGGCGGTACGGGCGGTCGTCGCCGCCGCCGCGCGGGGCGAACCCGCAGCCCAGGACGCGCTGCGGCACATCGGTGACTGGCTGGGCATCGGCGTGGCGAACGTGATCAATTTGTTCAACCCCGGCGTGGTGATCTTCGGCGGCACGCTGAGCGAGGTCTTCCCCGCCTCGGCGGCGCACGTACGCAGCCGGATCGCCGCCAACGTGCTGCCCATCTCCCGCGACAAGGCCCGCCTGCGCGTCTCCGCACTCGGCTACGACGCGACCTTGATCGGCGCCGCCGAACTGGGCTTCTCCCCGTTGTTCGCCGACCCCCTCGGCACCCCCGCCCGCGCATAGCCACGCGGGGCGGGTCAGGAGGGCAGGCGGTGGGTCAGCCAGGGGAGCAGGGACTCGCCCTGTAGGCGCTGGAACGCGCGTACGGTCGGGATGCCGGGTGGTGGGGGCTGGCGGGCGCCGTCGAGGAAGAAGCCGGTGAACCCGGCCAGCACTCCGGTCAGGTCGGCCGCGTCGACATCAGCCGTCAGCCGTCGGGCGGCCAGCAGCGCGTCGGGGTCGTGCCCGCCGTACACCTGCACGTTGACGACGGTGAGCAGGGTGTCCAACCAGGCCGGCCCGCGACAGGCCCAGGGCCAGTCGACGACGGTGACCGACCCGTCCGGGCCGAGCAGCAGGTTGTCGGCGCGTACGTCGACGTGGCAGAGCGTGTCGCCGGTGAGCGCGGCCAGTCCCCGGTCGGCGGCGGCGCACAGTTCGGGCAGGTGGGACCGGGCCCACGGGTCGAGGCCGGCCGGCGGGTCGGCGGCGAGGCGTCGCCACCCGCCGAAGTCGTGCGCGAGCAGTTCGGCGGCGGTGGGCACGCTCACCCCGGCGGGTGCCGGAGTGAGCGCGGCGGCCATGGCCTCCAGCGTGCACAGCACGGCGGCCAGCTCGTCGGCCCGCCACGGGGTGGCCGGGTGCCGGCCCTCCACGTCGGTGAGGACGAGCGCTATCCAGTCGCCGTCGTCGTAGCTGCCGAGCAGCCGGGGTGCGGGCGCGCCCGGCGGCAGGGCGGCGGTGATCCGTGCCTCGGCGCGGTACAGGCCGGGGCTGCGGTCGTTCTGCGCCGGGCTGACCGCCTTGACGAAGGCCCGGCCGCCACCCGCGGTACGGACCCGGTCGGCGGTGCCGGGGGAGAAGCCGCCCGGCTGTGACACCGCCGCCACCACCCGGTCGCCGAGGACGGCCTCGACGGCGTCGCGGACGTGCGCGGGCAGTTCGGGCCAGTGCAGCCGGATCTTCGTCACCGCTACACGGTGCGTGCCGCCCGCCGTCCGGGGCAAGCGGGTTAACCGTGGCGTGTGTAGCGCAGGACCACCACGCCGGAGTCGAACGGACGCGTCGAGGTGAGCGTGAGCCGCCGCGTGTCGAAGCCGCTGTCGACGAGCTTGATGCCGCTGCCGACGAGCACCGGGTTGAGCTTGACCACCAGCTCGTCGATCTCGTCGAGGAGCTGACCGGCGAGCTGCCCGCCGCCGCAGAGCCAGATGTCACGCCCGGGCCGGCTCTTCAGCTCGCCGACGAAGGCGGCCGGGTCGCCGTCGACGACGTGCACGTCCGGGTAGTCGGCAGGGGGCAGGGAGCGGCTGAACACGTACTGCTCCAGGTGCGCGTACGGGCTTGTCGCGCCGATCTTCAGGCCGGGCTCGTAGGTGCCGCGGCCCATCAGCACGGTGTCGAAGCGCCCGCTCGGCGGGGAGTCGACGCCGAGCTGGGCGTGGGCGAACGTGGGCAGCGTCTGGGGCCACTCGGCCACCAGGTAGGGCGCCACGTCGGGCATCAGCGGGAGGAAGTCGAACGACCCGTCGGGCGCGGCGATGAAGCCGTCGAGGGTGCTGGCGACGAAGTAGACGAGCTTGCGCAAACCGGCTCCGATGTCCGAGGTGATCCACGACGGCTGTCGTGGTTCGGTGGCGAATGTACAACACCTGTCGTGGTTGTTGCTAGTGTGTTCGCGTGGCCAGGAACCCGGAACGCCGTACCCTGCTCGCCGACGCCGGCCTGCGGGTGCTCGCCGACGCGGGCGCGCGCGGGCTGACCCACCGCGCGGTCGACGCCGAGGCGGGCGTGCCCACCGGCACCACCTCGAACTACTTCCCGTCCCGCGCCGCGCTGCTCGCCGGCCTCGCCGAACGGATCTTCGACCGGATCGCGCCCGACCCGGCCGTGCTGGCCGACCTCGGCCGCCGCGAGCCGTCGCTCGCGCTGATGACCGACTACCTGCGCGACATCGTCACCCGCACCACCCGCGAGCCGGGCCTCACCCGGGCGCTGTTCGAGCTGCGGCTGGAGGCCGCGCGCCGCCCCGAGTTGCGGTCCGCGCTCGGCGGCGTGCTGCGCCAGGGGTACGCGGACGACGTCGCCCACCACGCCGCCGCCGGGCTACCAGGCGGGGCGTACGAGGTGGCGCTGCTGCACTACGCGGTCGACGGGCTCCTGCTCGACCTGCTCACCACCTCGATCGACGCCGGGTTCGACACCGATCAGGTGGTCTCCACCCTCGTCTCCCGTCTGGTCGGCGACACCACCGGTTGAGCGTCCTCGCCGCGCGTTAACCCGGGGTGGCCAGCGGGAACGCTGGCCCGGACGCCCCTGGGAAGGAGCAACGGATGAGGGAACGCACCGGACTGACCATCGGCGTGCTCGGCTCCTACGGCGGTCGCAACCTCGGCGACGAGGCGATCCTCACGGGTCTGCTGGACGATCTGCGCCGTCACGAGCCCAACGCCCGGATCATCGTCTTCTCCCGCAACCCGGCGCACACCGCGCTGGCTCACCCCGAGGTCGAGGCGGTGCCGTGGGAGGGCGTCAGCCGGGTCGACTCGTCCCCGGTGCTCAACCAGCTCGACCTGCTCATCCTCGGCGGCGGCGGGATCCTCTACGACAAGGAGGCCCGGCGCTACCTGCGGGTGGTCCGGGTGGCCCAGGAGCGAGGGCTGCCGCTGCTCACGTACGCGGTAGGGGTCGGCCCGCTCACCGACACGCTGGACAGCGGCATGGTGCGCGAGACGCTGGCGCAGGCCGTCGAGGTGACAGTCCGCGACCAGGAGTCCCGGATGGTGCTGGAGGAGGCGGGCCTGGTGAACCCGATCACCGTCACCGCCGACCCAGCGTTCCTGCTCGAACCGGAGGAGTTCCCCCAGCAGTGGCTGCGCGAGGAGGGCGTACCGGCCGGGTCCCGGCTGGTCGGGCTCAGCGTGCGTGAGCCGGGCCGGGCGGCCGAGCGGCTCGACGTGGACGGCTACCACCGCCTGCTCGCCCAGATCGGTGACTTCCTGGTGCACCGGATCGACGCGCACGTGCTGTTCGTGCCGATGGAACGCGACGACATCCGGCACTCCCACGGCGTGCTGTCGCACATGACCGCCGCCGACCGGGGCCGGATCCTGCACGGCGACTACCGCCCGGCGCAGATCCTCGGGCTGATGCGCCACTTCGACCTCGCGGTCGGCATGCGCCTGCACTTCCTGATCTTCGCGGCCATGATGGGCACGCCGTTCCTGCCGCTGCCGTACGCCGGAAAGGTCTTCGACCTGGCCCAGCGGCTCGGTGTGCCGGCGCTGCGCGGCGTGGAACGCGAGGTGGAGGGGCCGTTGCTGGCCGAGGTGGACCGGCTGTGGGACGAGCGGGCGGCCCGGGCCGACGAGACCGCGCGCCGGGTCGCGGAGGTGTGCGAGCAGGCGCGCGGCACCTCGCAGGTGACCCGCAGCGTGCTGGACAGCATCAGGGCCCGCACGCTGACGCACGCGCTGTGAGCCGGGCCGTCAGACCGCCGGGCCGCGCCAGGCGTAGACCCACTCCCGGCCCGGCCGGTCGTCCGACTCCAGCTCGTAGATCTGCGCCTCCGCCAGACCCTGCGCCCCGAGGTGGTGGTGGGTCAGCGGCGGACGGCCGTTGCCGTCAAGCTCGACGGTGACGGTCTCGCCGTCGGCCGCGCCGCCCACCAGAGGGATCTGCACCGAGGAAGCCATGCGCCCATCCTGCCCCGGCCGGCCCGGCCGCGCAGGGGATCACGCGGGGCAGCGGGCCGAGCACACCGCGTACTAGGGTCCGGGAATGGCGCACCCGACGATCGATCCGACACTCGGTCCGGTCCTCGCCCGCACGGGCGGCGAGCGGGCGATCCTCGACGCGTTCCTCGATTTCCACCGGGCCACCGTGCTGCGCAAGGTGCGCGGCCTGACCGACGCCGACGCCACCCGGCGTCTGGTGCCCTCGCTGACCACCCTTGCCGGGCTGCTCCAGCACCTGACGGTGGTCGAGGGGAACTGGTTCCGCTGCCTGTTCGACCCCGAGCCGGGTGACGTCTACGTCACCTCCCAGGCCGACGCCGACGCCAGCTTCGCGCTGCGCCCCGGCGACACAGTCGAGGCGCTCGCCGCCGCGTACGAGGCGGCGTGCGAACAGTCCCGCCGGGTCGCCGCGCGGTTCGACCTCGACCATGTGGTGCCGCACCCGCAGCTCGGCGAGGTGTCGCTGCGCTGGGTGCTGGTGCACCTGGTCGAGGAGACCGCCCGGCACGCCGGGCACGCCGACATCCTGCGCGAGCTGACCGACGGCGAGACCGGCGCGATCTGACGGGTCACTCGCGGGGCAGCAGCCCGTCCGGGTACTCCATCCCGTCGTGCGTGCACGCGGCGGCGGCCACCCGTGCGGCGTACCGGGCCGCGTCGAGGACGTCCGCGCCACGCAGCCGGGCGGCGATCACCCCGGCCGCGAACGCGTCCCCGGCGCCGTTGGTGTCCACCACCGGCCCCGGCGGGGTGGCAGCTGGGACGTGCGCCGGCGGCGCGCCGGGGGTGTGCAGGGTCGCGCCGGCCGCCCCGCCGGTCACCAGCACCGTGCGCGGCGCCAGCCCGGCCGCCTCCGTCCCGGCCCGCTCGCCGAGCCGCGTGTCGCTGACGAAGACCAGGTCAGCGATCCGGGCGAACGGGCGGTGGTAGTCGTTCTCGCCGTCCCAGTCGTGCAGGTCGGTGGAGACCGACGAGGCGGCACGCAGCACCGGCAGGGCGTCCCGGGCCCAATCCATGATCGACAGGTGGACGTGGGCCGCCTCGGCGACCAGCGCCGCCAGCTCCGCCTCAGCGAACGGCGCCGGCCCCGACCACGGGCGCGGATCGTGCAGCGACATCCGCCGGCCGTCCGGGTCGACCAGGTTCACCGAGCGGCGGGTGCCGGCCGGCGCGTCGGCCAGTGTGGTCCGGATCGAGGTACGCGCCAGCGCCGCCCGCACCACGTCACCGGCCGGGTCGGCGCCCAGCACGTCGACGAGCGCCACCCGCAGGCCGAGCGCGTGCGCGGCCAGGGCCACGCCGGAGCCGGTGTTGCCGATCCGCAGGTCGATCGGGGGCACCAGCAGCGAGTCGGCCACCGGTGGCGGCAGGGCGGGCACCCGGGCACGGATGTCCACGCCGAGTCCGCCGATCACGAGAAGGTCGACCATGGCGCCGACGATATCCGCGCCCGGCGGCCTATCCTGACTCCCCGGGGCGCCGTCCTTCCGCCCCGGGTTGCGAGGGGGAGCAGTGCTGGTCATCCACGGGTTGTGGCTGCCCGGCGCCGGACTCGCCCTGTGGGCCGAGGACAGCACGCTCCCGGCCCGCGCGCCGCGCCGCCCCGGCCGCGTGCCGCGTGAGCGCCCGCACCCGTTCGCCGCCGACCACGCCACGCTCGCCGCCGCGCTCGACGGCATGCCGGGCGAGCCGGTCTCCGTCCTGCTGGACCTGCCGACCCGGGCCGGCTCGCCGCTGGACTCGCCGGAGCTGGTCCGGGCCACAGTCACCGAACCGGTCCGCGGCCCGGTCACCCGCGCCGGATGGCGGGCACCCGCCCTGGCGTACGCCCCGGACGCCGCGTACGCGCTGCTGCGCGCCCCGATGCCGGGCCCGGCCGGGGCGAGCCTGCGTCACCTGTGCGAGCTGGCCGACTTCGCCGCCGATCTGGTGACCCGCGGCCGGCTGCTGCCGGTCGCGCTGGAGGCGTACCCCATTGGTGTGGCCGACGGAGGGCCGGCCTTGACCGGCGGACGGACCTCGGCGCGGCGGTCACCGACGGTCCCGGGCGTCGCCGGCTCGGGCGGGGCGGCGGCCGGGCGGCGGTCCGTGGGGGCGGGTGCGGCCGGTGCGGTCTCGGGTGTCGCGGGGGCCGGGCGGCGGCTGCGGGCCGTGGGCGCGGACGACGTGGCGACGGGATGGGCGCTCTGGCGGCCGCTGCTCACCGGCACCGACGCGGCCTGGGCGCGTGACCTGGCGCTGGCGTTGCCACCGGCGGCCCGCGCCGCCCGGGAGTGGCGACCGGAGCCTCCGCTGAGCGGGTCTGCCGCGACGACGGACGCGTGGGACGGGCGGGCCGACGACGTCGGGGCCGGTGCGCTGGTGGCGGAGGCGCTGGACGCGCTCGTCGACGCCGCCGCCCGGGTGGCGCTGGCCGACACCCGGCTGCACCGGGGGATGCGCCCGGTCGGCGCGGTGCCGCGCTGGCTGGCCGCGCTCACCGGACCGGAACGCGCCTTCCCGGCCGAGCCGGACGCGCTGGCGACGCTGCGCGAGGAAATGGACGCCTGGCAGCGCGACGCTGCGGGCGGCGCGGTACGGGCCACGTTCCGCCTGGTCGAACCGGCCGTCGACCCGGTCGCCGAACTGGTCGAGGACGCGGTCTGGCGGGTCGAGTTCGGCCTGCACCCCGCCGACGAGCCGGGGCTCGTGGTGGACGCCGCGCACATCTGGCAGCGGCCCGCGCCCGCGCTCGCCGCCCGGGGCGTGGAGCCGCAGGAGACGCTTCTCGCCGAGCTGGGCCGGGCCAGCCGGCTGTGGCCGGAGGTGGACGCCGCGCTGCGTACCGCCGCGCCGGAGGGCATGGAGCTGGACGCCGAGGGCGCGCACCGGTTCCTGCGCGAGGGCGCCCCGGTGCTGCACGCGGCCGGGTTCGGGGTGCTGCTGCCGTCGTGGTGGCGGCGTTCCTCGTCCCGGCTGGGAGCACGGTTGCGGGCGCGCAGCCGTACCGCGCCGGGTGCGGTCGCCACCACCGCCGGGAAGCTGGGGCTGGACGCGCTCGTCGACTACCGCTGGGAGCTGGCGCTCGGCGACCAGCCGCTGACCGCCGAGGAACTGGCGACGCTCGCCGACCTGAAGTCGCCGCTGGTCCGGCTGCGCGGCCGGTGGGTCGAGCTGGACCCGCAGCGGCTGGAGGCGGGGCTGAAGCTGCTGCGCTCCTCCGGCGAGCTGACGGTGGCCGACCTGCTGCGGATGGGCCTGTCCGGCGACGACAACGCCGGTGAGCTGCCGGTGCTGGACGTCGTCGCCGACGGCGCGCTGGGCGAGCTGCTGGCCGGTGAGGCGGAGCGGCGGCTCACCCCGGCCGACCCGCCGCCGGGCTTCAGCGGGACGCTGCGGCCGTACCAGCGGCGTGGACTGGCCTGGCTGGCGTTCCTCCAGTCGCTCGGACTCGGCGGGATCCTCGCCGACGACATGGGCCTGGGCAAGACCGTGCAACTGCTCGCACTGCTCGCCGGTGACCCGCCGGAGACCGGGCCCACGCTGCTTGTCTGCCCGATGTCGCTGGTCGGCAACTGGCAGCGGGAGGCGGCGAAGTTCGCCCCCGCGCTGCGGGTGCACGTGCACCACGGCGCCGAGCGGGCCCGGGGCGAGGGCTTCGCCGCCGCCGTCGGGGAGGCGGACCTGGTGCTCACCACGTACTCGGTGGCGGCCCGGGACGCGTTCGAGCTCTCCGGCGTCGACTGGCACCGGGTGGTGGTGGACGAGGCACAGGCGATCAAGAACGCCGCGACCCGGCAGGCCGAGGCGGTCCGGTCGCTGCCCGCGCGGCACCGGGTCGCGGTCACCGGTACGCCGGTGGAGAACCGGCTGGCCGACCTCTGGTCGATCATGCAGTTCGCGAACCCAGGGCTGCTCGGCCCGGCCGCCACGTTCCGCAAGCGCTTCGCCGAACCGATCGAGCGGCACGGCGACGCCGAGGTGGCCGAGCGGCTGCGCCGGATCACCGGCCCGTTCGTGCTGCGCCGCCTCAAGACCGACGCGACGATCATCACCGACCTGCCGGAGAAGCTGGAGATGGAGGTGGTCTGCAACCTCACCGCCGAGCAGGCCGCGCTCTACCGCGCAGTGGTCGACGACATGATGGCGAAGATCGAGTCCAGCGACGGGATCGAGCGGCGCGGGCTGGTGCTGGCCACCATGACCCGACTCAAGCAGGTCTGCAACCATCCAGCCCAGCTGCTGCACGACGGCTCCGCGCTGGACGGCCGGTCCGGCAAGCTGGAACGCCTCGACGAGATCGTCGACGAGGTGCTCGCGGCGGGGGAGAAGGCGTTGCTGTTCACCCAGTACGCCGAGTTCGGCGGCATGCTGCGCGGGCACCTGTCGGCGCGTACCGGCCGGGAGGTGCTGCTGTTGCACGGCGGCGTCGGCAAGGCCGAACGGGACGCCATGGTGACCCGGTTCCAGTCGCGGCAGGGGCCGCCGCTGTTCGTCCTTTCGCTCAAGGCCGGCGGCACCGGGCTCACGCTGACCGCCGCCAACCACGTGGTGCACGTGGACAGGTGGTGGAACCCGGCCGTCGAGGACCAGGCCACCGACCGGGCGTTCCGCATCGGACAGCGCCGCCGCGTCCAGGTACGCAAGTTCGTCTGCGCCGGCACCGTCGAGGAGAAGGTGGCCGCGATGATCGCCGACAAGCGCAGCCTGGCCCGCTCGGTGGTGGGCAGCGGCGAGCAGTGGGTCACCGAGCTGTCGACCGAGACGCTGCGCGACCTGTTCCGGCTGGAGTCCGGGGCGGTGGTCGAGTGAGCCCCGGTTTTGACGACTACGGTCCGCCGGTACGGGTCGAGGGCGGGCTACGGGCGCGCAGCACCCGGGGCGCGATCGGGCAGTCCTGGTGGTCCCGGCGGTTCGTGGAGGTGCTGGAGTCGTTCGCGCTGGGCTCCCGGCTCACCCGCGGCCGGGCGTACGCGCGCCGTGGGCAGGTGCTCCGGCTGGACGTGTCACCGGGAACCGTCACCGCCGAGGTGCAGGGCTCCCGGCCGCGTCCCTACCCGGTGCGGATCGGGCTGGCCGCGTACCCGGAGAAGACGTGGCGGCGGATCGAGGCGGAGCTGGCCGGGCAGGCGTTCTTCAGCGCCCGGCTGCTCGCCGGTGACCTGCCGGCCGAACTGGAGGAGCTGTTCGCCGAGGCGGGCGCGCCGCTGTTCCCGGCCGACGTCGACGAACTCGACCAGCGGTGCGGCTGCCCCGACTTCGCGGTGCCGTGCAAACACTTGGCGGCCACGTTCTACCTGCTCGCCGAGGCGTTCGACGCGGACCCGTTCCACCTGCTGCACTGGCGCGGACGGTCCCGCGCCGACCTGCTGGACCGGCTGCGTACGCTGCGCGGCGCTCACCCCGGCTCGGCCGGGACCGGCGGTACGGACCGGGCCGGCGGCGCGGATGGGATTGGCGGCGCGGCGCGTGCCCTGGCCGGGTTGCCGGCGGTCGAGCCGGACGACGAGCTGGACCGGTTCTGGCTGGCGCCGGTGGCGCTGCCGGACCGGCCACCCACGCTCGCCACCGGCCCGGAGCTGCTGTTGCGTCAGCTCGGGCCGCCCGGGGCCGCAGTCGGCGGGCCGGGCCTGGCCGAGCGGCTGCGCCGGGCGTACCGGGAGTTCGGCAGCGGCGGAGCCGCGTCCCCCAGGGAGTTCGGTCGCGCCGAAGGCGAGTGTTAACAGGGGGCCCTTCCTCTACCGAATGCGTTAAGAAGGGGCCCTTCCTTACGCCTACAGCAAGCGGCGGCGGAAGCGCCACATCACCGCGGCGTTGGCGACCAGCACCACCGCGCAGATCGCCCCGGCCAGCCGCCCGACGAGCACTGTCATCGCCGGCAGCGAGGCCCACAGCACGATCGTCAACAGCATCATGTACCGGCCCCGGCGGCCCTTGGCCCGGTTGTTCAACCGGGCGAAGAACCGTGGGTCACTCTCCCGTAGATGGCGGGTGATCTGTTCGAACCTGCGCTGATCCTCTTGGCTGAGCATGGCGGTGCCTTCCCCTCACGGCTTCAGCGGTTCGGCGGCATACCCGGATCGGAGGCCGGTCACGCGCCGCCGCTGCTGCTGTTTCGGCGGGCCGGACAGGCGGAACGAGGTTCTCAGCGCAGGCTTATCCGTACCTTAAGTTTCGGTGAGGTGGTGAACGCGCCCGGCGGCGTCGCCGGGGTGCGAAACCTCGCATCCGGTCGGTGCGGGCCCGGGTCGTCCCTGCTCCGGAAGCCGCCGTGCGCCGGCCGTCGCGACCGGTCTCTCCCGTCGGTTCTCAGCACTGTCTTAAGTGCGCTCACGAGCGCGTTCGGCGCGCCTTGAGTGGCCGGGACGGCATGGCTACTTTCCCGTAGGCAACTTCTCCGGCAACCGTCGCCGCCCCTGCGTCACCCGACCCCCCGGGTGGCAGCGTGCCGGCGCTCGAAGAAAACGGGACAGCTACATGGCCGACCAGAACGTGCCACCGCGTCGCCCCCGGGACGACCGCGGCTGGGACGGATACCAGCACCCCCAACCGGACGGGTACCGCGACCTGGACGCCGCACCGTACGCCGGCGGTCACCCCGCCCCGGGCCCGCAGTGGGTCGGGCCGAACGGTTTCGCCCCCGCCGCGCCGGCCCCCGCCGGCTACCCCCAGCCCGGCGGATACGCCCAGCCCGCCGGCGGATACGGCCCGCCGACCGGCGGTGGACTGCCCGACCTGGACGACGACGGTGACGGGGCCCCCAAGCGGGGCCGGCGCCGGGCGCTGGCCACCCTCGGCGGCGCCGTGGTGGTCGCCGGTGGCGCCGCCCTGGCCATGTCCCCGCAGGTGCGTGGCCTCTTCAGTGACGCGCCGGCCGGTGACGCCACCGGCACCGTCACCACCGACGGCAGCTCCGCCCGGCCCAGCGGCCAGCAGCCCAGCACGGTACGAACCTACACCGAGCAGAACGAGAGCTACATGGGCTCCCGGGCCGGTGAGGCGCTCAAGCGCAACGCGCCGTCCGGTGGCCGCCTCTACGGCAGCCCGGCCGCAGCCGCCGAGGCGACGAAGGTGACGGTGAAGACGGTCCTCGCCAAGGACCCGATCCGGCACCTCGCGGTCCGCACCACGTTCGGCGCCACCCCGAAGGTGATGGCCGACATCAAGCGGCTCGGCATCGACGACTGGCTGCGCGAGCAGCTCGAACCGGAGAAGATCGCCCCGACGAAGGCCGAGCTGAAGCTGGCCGACCTGCAGTCGCTCAAGCTCAGCCCGACGCAGCTGCGCGACCAGCGCGAGCAGCTCAACGAGAAGGGCGTCGACCCGGCCCGGGAGACGGTGGACGCCACCATCGCCCGGCAGATCTGGTCCGACCGGCAGCTGTTCGAGGTCATGGTCGACTTCTGGAACGACTTCCTGCACGTCGCCGCCGACTTCGACGGCGGGGAGAACTACCGCAACGCGTTCGACCGGGACGTCATCCGCAAGCACGCGCTGGGCAGCTACCCGGAGATGCTCGTCGCCGCGAACAAGCACCCGGCGCTGCTGCTCTACCTGAACCAGGTCGACTCGCGCAAGGACGCGGTTAACGAGAACCTGGCCCGGGAGAACCTGGAGCTGTACTCGGTCGGCGTCGACGGCGGTTACACCGAGAAGGACGTCCGCCAGGCCGCGCTGCTCCAGACCGGACGCGGCGTCGCCGACGGCAAGTACAAGTTCTTCGCCGAGCGCCACTACCTCGGCAAGGTGAAGATCCTCGGGTTCAGCCACGCCAACAACTCCGACGACCCGGTGGCCGCCGACAAGGTGATCGACTCGTACATCCGCTACATCGCGATGCACCCGTCGACAGCGCGGTACGTGGCACAGAACCTCGCCACCCGGTTCGTCTCCGACACCCCGCCGAAGTCCGTGGTGGACCGCCTCGCCAAGGCGTACACCACGAACAAGGGGCAGATCCGCCCGGTGCTGGCCACGCTGTTCAGCTCCTCGGAGTTCTGGGCCGCGGTCGGCCAGAAGGTACGCCGCCCGATGGAGTACCTGGTCGCCACGTACCGGGCGCTGGGTGTCTCGCCGGAGGCTGCCCCCGGCTACTCCTCCGGCGACAACCGGCGTACCCCGTTCGGGCAGGGCCTGCGGCAGATCCAGGACAAGATGCGCGAGCTCGGCCAGTACCCGATGGGCAAGCCCACCCCGGACGGCTACGCCGACGTCTACCTGGCCTGGACCTCGGCCGGCACCATGATCGACGGCTGGAACGAGGCGGGCGACCTGATCGCCGGCTACCGCAAGCAGTTCACCTTCGCCAAGCCGGAGAAGCTGGTGGCGAAGCCGCCGGCCACCGCCGGGGCGTACGTGGACGCGCTGGCCCAGCGGCTGGTGCAGCAGAAGCTCAGCGCCAAGGAGAAGAAGCTCGTGCTCGCCGTGGCCGGCGTGTCCGAGAGCGCCAAGGTCGACGCCACCTTCAACGGGGCCATCGCCGCTGTCGCGCGGACGATCCTCGCGTCCCCCCAGCACCACCTCCGGTGAGGCATTCGATGGAGATGACCGTGAACCCGTACCCCCTGCACCCCGAATGCCCCGACCTGCGGCGGCTGGCCGACAACCCGGCCGAGGCGCTGCTGCGCGCGGAGGCGGACATCGTCGCGGCCGAGAACGCCGCCGAGGCCGACCGGTACCGCCGGCTGGAGGAGGTCGAGGAGGCGCAGCAGGACGGCCGGGGCGTCACCCGGCGTACCTTCGTCGCCGGCGCCGCCGCGACCGCCACCGCGCTGGCGACCGCGCAGTTCGTCACCACCTCGGCGTCGTTCGCCGCGACGAAGACCGGCACGCTGATCCACGTCTTCCTCTACGGCGGGCTGGACGGGCTGAGCCTTGTCGCACCGGCCGACGACCCGGTGCTCGCCAAGGCCCGCCCCGACCTGCTGCTCGGCGACGACTCGCTGGCGCTGGCCCGTGGCTTCAAGCTGACCAGCGCGTTCGCGCCGCTGGAGAAGTGGCTCAAGGCCGGGCAGCTCGGCTTCGTGCCGGCCGTGTCCGACCCGCGGCTGTCGCGCAGCCACTTCCAGGCCGCCGACGCCTGCAACCTGGGCGGCCTGCCCGGCGAGACCGGCGGCCGGGGCTGGCTGGACAGCCTGGTCGACTCGCTCGGCAAGGGCACCGCGTTCCGCAGCGTCGGCATCGGCAGCACGCTGCCGCGCTCGCTGGTCGGCGTGAACGGCGCGATCTCCCTCAACAACGTCGGCGACCTGCGGCTCAACGGCGACGACAAGTTCCGCGCGGCCACCGAGAAGGCCATCCGTGGCCTGTTCACCGGCATCAACCACCCGGTCGAGGAGGCGGTGCAGGAGGGCATGGGCGCGCTGGCCACCGCCCAGAAGCTCGCCGCCAAGCCGTACGCCGCCGCCGAGGGCGTCCAGTACCAGGGCGTCGGCAACGCGTTCAAGCAGCTCGCCCAGCTCATCAAGGGCGGCGCGAACGTCCGGGTGGCAACCGTCGGCATGGGCGGCTACGACACCCACGAGAACCAGGGCACCCGCGAGGGCGGCCAGCTCTGGCGGCGGCTGAACGAACTCGCAGGCGCAATGGCCGCGTTCTTCACCGACCTGGGCGACCAGGCGGCGGACGTGACGATCATGGTGTCCAGCGAGTTCGGCCGGCGGGTCGGCTCGAACGGCGGCGGCACCGACCACGGGCACGGCGGCGTGGTCACCGTGCTGTCCGGCCGCAAGCTGGCCGGTTCGCTGCTCGGCACCTGGAACGGCCTGGACAAGCTGGACAGCGGCGACGTGCCGGAATACAACAACATGTTCAACGTCTACGGATCGGTCGCGCAGGGCCGCTTCGGCCTGACCACCGCCCAGGTGGACAAGGTCTTCCCCCGGCAGAAGTTCGCCCCGGTCAAGATCTACGCGTGACGTACCAGGACACCCACGCCGCCGGCCGCCGTACCGGGCATCCCACCCCGTACGGCGGCCGTCCGGCTGCCCCCGTACCCCCGGGTCGTCCCCGGCGCGGACCCGGCGGCCGGCGTACGCTCGCCGCGGTGTTCTGGCTGGGCCTGGTCGCCGCCGTCCTGCCGTGGTGGCTGGACACCCCGGCGGGAACGCTCGCCGACACCGCCGACCTGCTCACCGCGGGCGGCCGGATCACCGGGCTGATCGCCGGTTACCTGCTGCTGGTGCAGGTGCTGATGATGAGCCGGCTCGGCGTGCTGGAACGCGCGCTCGGCGGCGAACGGATCTCCCGGCTGCACCGGGACCTCGGCGCGACGCTGCTGGTGGCGGTGCTCGCGCACATGTCGCTGCTGGTGGTCGGCTACGCCCGCCAGGAACGCAAGACGGTGCTCGGCGAGGTCGGCGCGCTGCTGACCGACTACGACGACATGATCACCGCGTTCGCCGCGGCCGGCGTCCTGGTCACCGTCGCGTTCACCGCGGTACGCGCCGTGCGCCGCCGCCTGCCGTACGAGCTGTGGCGTCTGCTGCACGCGGCCAGCTACCTCACGCTGCTGCTCGGCTACGCGCACCAGTTCAGCAACGGCGCTCAGCTCTACGAGCCGGGCCCGGTGCGTACCGGCTGGATCGCCGCGTACCTGCTGGTGGTGGCCGCGCTGGTGTGGGGCCGGGTGGTCGCGCCGCTGGTGTTCAACCTGCGGCACCGGCTGCGCGTCGCGGACGTGGTGGCGGAGAGCCCGGACACCGTCTCGGTCTACCTGACCGGGCAGCGGCTCAACCAGATCGACCTGCTCGGCGGGCAGTTCTTCCGCTGGCGCTTCCTCAACCCCGGCTGCTGGTGGCAGTCGCACCCGTTCTCCGTCTCCGCCGCCGCCAACGGCCGCTGGCTGCGGATCACCGTCAAGGTCGTCGGCGGGTACACCGCCGAGCTGCGCGACCTGACGCCCGGCACCCGGGTCTGGGCGCAGGGCCCCTCCGGCACGTTCACCGCCGCGCACCGCACCCGGGAACGGGCGCTGCTCATCGCCGGGGGCAGCGGCATCGCTCCACTGCGGGCGATGCTTGAGGAACTGCCGCCCGGCGCGGCGCTGATCTACCGGGCGCGTACCCCGGCCGACGTGCTGCTGCACCAGGAGCTGGACTGGCTCGCCCAGGCCCGGCAGACCTCCGTCTGGTACGTCGTCGGCCGCCGCGGCGACCCCGGCCCCCGCCAGGTGATGAACCCCGACGGCCTGCGCCGGCTGGTGCCCGACCTGACCCGCCGCGACGTCTACCTGTGCGGCCCGGGCGGCCTGGTCGACGAGGCGGTCGCCGCGCTGCGGGCCGCGGGCGTGCCCCGCCGCCAGATCCACCTGACCGCGTTCGAGCTGTAGGAGAGGCACCGCCATGCGTCGCGCGCTGTTCGCGATCACCGGCCTGGCCGCCGGCACCACCGCGCTGGTGGTGCTCAAGGGCGCGCCGGGCGCCGGGCAGACCGCGCCGGACGTACCGGCCGCGCTGGCCCCCGTCGTACCGGGCGGCTCGGCCGCGCCCGAACCGCCGTCGCCCACCGGCTCCGCGCCCGCTTCCACCCCGCCGGGAACGCCCCGGGCCTCGGCGAAGCCGACGGTCAAGCCCAGTGCCGACCGCAGCGCGGCCAGCCGGGGCGGCACCGGCACGCGCACCACGCCGGCCGCGCCCCGGACCACTACCAAGAGCGCGCCGAAGGTCACCACCCGCACGGTGACCGGACCGTCCGTCACCTACGAGTACGGCTCGCTCCAGGTCCGGATCACGCTCAGCGGCAGCCGGATCGTCGACGCCACGGCGATCGGACTGCCGCTGGGCGGGCAGTCCGGGCAGCGCAGCGACGACGTGCAGGCCCGCTACAGCGGCACCTCCGGCGAGGTGGTGGCCCGGCAGAGCGCCAACCTGAGCACCGTCTCCGGCGCCACCTACACCAGCACCGCGTACAAGCAGTCGTTGCAGGCCGCGCTGGACAAGGCGTGACGGTGCCGGCTCGTGCCGGCGCCGCCGTCGGTCCCGGTCCGTCCGCCGTCGGTCCCGGTCCGTCCGCCCGGCGCGGCCTGCGCCGGGTCGAACACGTCATGGGTACGGCGATCAGCCTCGACCTGGCCGACGACCTGCCCGCGTCCACGCTCGACGAGCTGGCCGAGGAGACGTTCGGCTGGCTGCGCGAGGTGGACGCGCGGTTCAGCACGTACCGGGACCACAGCGAGGTGTGCCGCGTCGACCGGGGCGAGCTGCGGGCCGCCGACGCGTCCGCAGACCTGCGGGCCGTGCTGGCGGCCTGCGCCGACCTGTGGACCGCCACCGACGGGTTCTTCGACGCGTACGCGACGGGCCGGCTCGACCCGTCCGGCTACGTGAAGGGCTGGGCGGCGCAGGTCGCCTCGGACCGGCTGGTGGCCACCGGCGCACCGAACCACTGCGTGAACGCGGGCGGCGACGTGCGGGTACGCGGCCACGACGCGACCGGGCAGCCGTGGCGGATCGGGGTACGGCATCCCTGGGACGCGACGGCGACCTGTCTGGTGCTGACCGGCACCGACCTGGCGGTCGCCACCTCCGGCGTGTACGAGCGCGGGCACCACGTGCTGGACCCGCGCCGGGGCGTACCGGCGACCGGTCTGCGCTCGGTCACCGTGGCCGGCCCCGACCTGGGCACAGCCGACGCGTACGCGACGGCCGCCGTGGCGATGGGCGAGTCGGGCCTGACCTGGCTGGACCACCTACCGTCCCCCTGGCAGCACGCCGTGGTCACCGAAGACGGTCACCTGCACCACTCCCGCGCGCTCCCCACCCTCCCGCCTTCCTGACCTGCCCGCTGCCCCGGCCGTCGGCGCGGTGATCAAGGAGTTTGTGTCCTCCAGGGCGCGCTGGGCGGACACAAACTCCTTGATCAACCGGTGGGGGCGGGGCGGGGGCGGGGTGGGAGCGGGGTGGGTCAGCGGAGGGGGCGGTGGAGGGTGGCGGGGCGGGAGCCTGTGGGGCGGGGGCGGCCGGGGCGGACGCCCAGGGGGCGGGTGAAGCCCCACGGGTGCCGGCGGCGGCGGGGCCGCGCCGGCTCGGTACCGCCGGTGTGGCGGGCAGCGTCGTCCCTGGACATGGTCAAAACCCCCGCTCTGGCGCACACGCGCCCTCGCCAGGTTCAACGAGTCCGGTGCCGGGGAGGTCGCTGTCGGACACCCGTCCGGGTCACCGGACCGGCCGTGACCAGGAGGAGCGTCAGCGGCCCCGGCGGGGCAGCGGCAGGTGGCCGGGCAGCAGTTCGGTGCCGAACGTGACCCCGGCCGCGCGCAACGCGGCGATCAGCGCGTTCTGCACCAGATAGGAGTCGGGTAGCCGCCAGCGGGCGTGCTCGGGCGCGACCACCCAGCGCACCGTCCCCTCGGGCAGCCGGGTCGGCGGGGCGGGGATCCACGAGCCGGGTCCGTGGCGCACCACGTGGAAACAGTGCTCCAACTCGGGCCGCAGCGGGTCGCCGGGGCGTACCAGGAACATCCAGCGGCCGGTCGGGGTGACCAGCGCGGGCCCGCGTACGCCGAAGCCGGCGGGATGGGTGGCGACCGCGTCCAGCACCTGCCGGCCCAGGTGGGCGGCGACCTCCAGGACGTCGAACGCGCGCCCGGTGGGCAGCAGGATGCCGTGCGGGCGGTTGCGCCACCAGGCGGCCACCCGGGCCGGGTCGGCGCTGGCGGCGTGCTCCCAGTCCTCGAGCGCCGGGTGGCAGCCCACAGTGGGGCAGCCGGCCCGGCCGCAGACGAACCGGCTGTTCGCGAGGCAGGCGCCGGGGGTGACCGGCCAGTGGTGCAGCGCGTACCGCATCGCGACCCGGCGCAGCCGGACCCGCTCCAGCGGCGAGAGGTGAGCGACGCGCGGTCGGACGTTCCTCCACATGTCTGCCGTCCCCTCTGGCCCCGCCGGACCCTCCACGAAATAGCCCGCCGGACCGTCCACAAGATGGTCCGCCGAACCGTCCACAAGCCATACGTCGAAACCCGTCACTGCCGTAACCCCCGCTCGTTGTGCTGACGAACGGCCGGTGCAACTTGCACGAAAGCTACGAGAACTGGCTGGACGGTGGACGCACAACCTGTGCGATCGGCGCAACCTGTGGGACGTGGGGGGACCGGCCGGCACCGTGAGGGGGAGGGAGCGGGGATGGACGAACTACCCATAGGCCGGCGCGTGGCGTACTGGCGGAGTCGCCGCAAGATGTCCCAGCAGGTCTTCGCCGATCGGCTCGGCAAGTCCAAGAGCTGGGTGGACAAGGTGGAGCGCGGCGTCCGGCGGCTGGACAAGTTCTCCGTGCTCTACGAGATCGCCGACATCCTCCAGATCGACGTGCAACTGCTGCACGGCCGGGACCCGGAACGGCGTACCGACGCGCTCAACTGCATCGACCAGGTCGAGGTGGAGGAGATCCGCACCGCCCTGGAGCGGTACGACTCGATGAGCGCCTACTTCGACGCGGCACCCTGCCCCCCGCCGCTCGCCGACATGCGCAAGGCCGTGAACCACGCCTGGCTCACCTACCAGTACGGCCGGTACGGCATGCTCACCCGCGCGCTGCCCAAGCTGCTGCGCGACGCCCAGGCGGCGGACGCCGGCTGCGCCGGTGACGACCAGGTACGCGAGGCCGCCCACCTGCTCGGGCAGGTCTACCAGATCGCCTCCTCGGTGCTGCGCAAGCTCGGCGAGTGCGACCTCGCCTGGCTCGCCGCCGACCGGTCGATGGCGGTGGCCCAGCGGGCCGACGACCCGCTGCTGGCCGGCATCGCCACCACGAGGGTCTGCAACGCGCTCGTCGCGATGGGCCGCCCCCGGCCCGCGCTGGAGCTCAACGTCCGCATCGCGGGCCGGCTCGCGCCCGGCGGCGACAACGACGTCACACCGGAACGGCTCTCCGTGTACGGCCTGCTGCTGCTCCAGGGCGCGATGGCCGCCGCCCGGATCGGCGACTCGGCGACGGTGGACGACCTGCTCGCGGGCGCCGGTGAGGCGGCCACCATGCTCGGCGGCGACCACAACCACTACTGGACCTCGTTCGGCCCGACCAACCTGGAGCTGCACCGCGCGGCGGCGGCGGTCGAGCTGGGCGACGGCGGCCGGGCGGTGGAGACGCACATGCGGTTGTCGGTGCCCGCGTTCAACGCGTTGCTGCCGGAACGGCGCGCGCATCACCTGCTCGACCTGGCCCGGGGCTACTCCCAGATCGGTGACGTCGCCAACGCGGGGGACATGCTGCTGCGCGGCGACCGGCTCGCGCCCTCCGAGATCCGGTGCCGCCCGATCGCGCACGAATTGATGTCCGAGATTCTCCGTCGCACACGTGGTGCGCCGCCTCCGCCGATCGCGGAGTTGGCTGAGCACATGGGAGTCGGAGTATGAGCGATCCGCGCATCGCCAGCGGGCACCGGCGCGTGCTCTACGTCATCGCCTGCGGTTCGCCGCTGGCCCGTCACGTCGGCCGGCTGGTCGACCTCGCCCAGCGGGAGGGCTGGACGGTCTGCGTGGTCACCACGCCGGACGGCGCGAAGTTCGTCGACCGGACGGCGCTGGCCCGGCAGACCGGCCATCCGGTGCGTACGCACTACAAGAACCCGGGTGACCCGGACGTGCTGCCCCCGGCCGACGCCATGCTGGTGTGCCCGGCGACCGTCAACACGATCAACAAGTGGGCGGTCGGCATCACCGACACCCTGGCGCTCGGCCTGCTGATCGAGGCGCAGGGAATGGGGGTGCCGATCGCGGCCGTCCCGTACACGAACGAGGCGATGGCGGCGCACCCGGCGTTCCGGGCCAGCCTCGACCGGCTCGCGCAGTGGGGCGTCCGGGTGGTCTTCGGCGACCACGTCGTACGCCTGCACCCGCCCGGCACGGGTGAGCGACGCGCGGACGCCTTCCCGTGGGACGCCGGCCTGACCGCCCTGCGCGGCGCGGACCGGCCGGTCGCCCCGGTCGCCTGAGCGGTGGGCGTGGTTCCCGGGCTCGCCCGGGGACCACGCGCGGCGGCGGTCGGCGTGTACCGGCGCGGACGCCGGTAAGCTGGCCGCCCGTGAGCACAACCGTCGCCGACGTGGTGGCCGCCCTGGACCGCCGTTATCCGCCTGCCTGGGCCGAGGAGTGGGACCGGGTCGGCCTGGTGCTGGGGGAGCCCGACAACCCGGTACGCCGGGTCGCCTGCGTGGTGGACGTGGTCCCGGAGACCGTGGACGAGGCGCTCGACGTCGGCGCGGACATGATCGTCGCGCACCACCCGCTGCTGCTGCGCGGCGTCTCCTCGGTGGCCGCCACCACGTACAAGGGCCGGATCGTGCACCGGTTGATCAAGGCGGACGTCGCGCTGCACGTGGCGCACACGAACGCCGACGTGGCCGACCCGGGGGTGTCCGACGCGCTCGCCGCCCGGTTCGGGCTCACCGGGCTGCGCCCGCTGCACCCGCCCCGCCCCGGCTCGCCCGCTGCCGGGCCCGGCCGGGGCATCGGCCGCATCGGTGAGCTGCCCACCCCGATGACGCTCGCCGAGCTGACCCGGCTGGCCGCCGCCGTGCTCCCGGTCACCGCCTGGGGAGTTCGCGCCGCCGGGGATCCCGGGCGTATGGTTCGTACCCTCGCCGTCAGCGGCGGCTCGGGGGACGGCTTCCTCGCCGAGGCGACCGCGGCCGGGGTGGACGCGTTCCTCACCGCGGACCTGCGCCACCATCCGGCCGGGGAACACCTCGCCGCCGGTGGCCCGGCGCTGCTGGACGCCGCCCACTGGGCGACGGAGCGACCCTGGCTGGACGACCTGGCCGCCTTCCTGGCCGCCGAGCTGGACGTCGAGACCGTGGTGTCCGACCTGGACACCGACCCGTGGACCGTGCACGCCGCCGCGCCCCGGCCGGACGACAAGGAGCCCCGACGTGAAGGCTGACCCGAAGGTGCAGCGCCGCCTGCTCGACCTCCAGGCGATCGACACCGCGCTGGCCCAGCTCGCGCACCGCCGCCGCAGCCTGCCGGAGCGCGCCGAGCTGGAGGCCCTGGCGCGTGAGCTGTCCGCGCTGGAGGACGAGCGGGTCCGCGCCCAGGTGGCGGTCGACGACCTGGACCGGGACATCGCCCGGATCGAGAAGGACGTCGACCAGGTGCGGGCGCGCAAGAGCAAGGACGAGGCCCGCCTGGCCTCGGGCAGCGGCCCGGCCCGGGAGCTGGAGGCGATCCAGCACGAGCTGGTCTCGCTGAACCGCCGGCAGAGCGACCTGGAGGACGCCGAGCTGGAGCTGATGGAGCAGCGGGAGACCGCGCAGGGTGTGCTCGACGGCATCGAGAGCCGGCTCGCCGAGACCCGCGAGCGGCGTGCCGCGACCGAGCAGCGCCGCGACGAGACCCTGGCGGAAATCGCCAAGGAGGAGGAGTTCAAGCGCACGGCCCGCCAGCCGCTCGCCGGTGACCTCCCGGCGGACCTGGTCGGCCTCTACGACAAGATCCGCGAGGACACCGGTATGGGCGCCGCGCTGCTCACCGGTGGCCGCTGCGGCGGCTGCCGGCTGGAGATGTCCGGCGCCGACCTGGCCCGCATCCGCAAGGCCGACCCGGACGACGTGGTCCGCTGCGAGGAGTGCCGGCGGATCATGGTCCGGACCAACGAGTCGGGACTGTAGCCGCCGTGGCGGTGCGCGCGGTCGTGATCGAGGCCGACGGCGGCTCCCGGGGCAACCCCGGCCCGGCCGGCTACGGCGCCGTGGTCCGGGATCCGGAGACCGGCGAGGTGCTCGCCGAACGGTCGGAGTCGATCGGTACGGCGACGAACAACGTGGCCGAGTACCGGGGCCTGATCGCCGGGCTGGAGGCCGCCGCCGAGCTGGGCGCGGCCGAGGTCGAGGCGCGGATGGACTCCAAGCTGGTGGTCGAGCAGATGTGCGGCCGCTGGCAGATCAAGCACCCCGGGCTGCGCCCGCTCGCCGCCCAGGCCGCCGGGCTGGTCGGCCGCTTCACCGCCGTACGGTTCACCTGGGTGCCCCGGGAGCGCAACCGGCACGCCGACGCCCTGGCCAACGCGGCGATGGACGCCGCCGCGTCCGGTGCCGCGCCGGAAGCGAAGGCCGAGGCGCGGGCGGCGACTGTCGTGCGGGCCACCGGCACCGATCCGGCCACCACGCCCGCCTCCTGGGAGCCGCGCCCGACCGAGGAGGCCACCCGGCTGATCCTGGTGCGGCACGGCGAGACCGAGCGCACCGTGCAGAAGCGCTACTCCGGCCGGGGCGACGTGCCGCTCACCGAGCGCGGCCGCGCCCAGGCCCGGGCCAGCGCCGCCCGGGTGGCCGCGCTGGCGCCGTCCGTCGCGGCGGTGGTCAGTTCGCCGCTGTCGAGGTGTACGGCCACCGCCGAGGCGGTCGCCGCGCAGGTCGGAAACCCGCCGGTACGCACCGACGACGACCTGATCGAGTGCGACTTCGGGGCCTGGGAGGGGCACACGTTCGCCGAGGTACGCGAGGGCTGGGCGGCGGAACTGGACGCCTGGCTCGCCTCCACGGCGGTCGCCCCGCCGAAGGGCGAGTCGTTCGTGACGGTGGCCGAGCGGACCGGGCGGGCTGTCGACCGGCTGCGGTCGGCGTACCCGGGGGAGACGGTGGTGGTGGTCTCGCACGTCTCGCCGATCAAGCTGGTGCTGCGCGACGCGCTCGCCGCGAGCGACGCGTTCCTGCACCGGCTCTACCTGGACACCGCCGGCATCTCGGTGCTGGACCTGTACCCGGACGGCGGCGTCGCGGTCCGTTCGGTGAACGACACCTCTCACCTCACGGACGTCTGACGGCCGTTCGGCGCATGCCGACGGCCGCTCGGCGCATCGACATCCCCCGATCGAACGTGACCCCTGTCACAGGGTCGTAGCCTCCGGCCGTCACATGGCCCGCTACGAATGCCCGGAGGGTGTCACATGGCCGCACCGGAATCCGAGGCGCCGGACACGGCGCGATCCAGGGCGAAGGACAAGAGTCCCTGGAACTGGTTGCTCTTCATCCCGATCGTGGTGCCGCTGATCCCGGCACTGTTCAACGCCGACTCGCCCCGGCTGTTCGGCTTCCCGCGCTTCTACTGGCTGCAACTGGTCTGGATCCTGCTCGGCGTCGGCACCACCACGCTCGTCTACCAGATGACCAAGAAGCGGGGTGACCGGTGAGCGCGAGGAGTGAGCCGGGCCTGCGAGCCCCGCAGTCGCGAACGAAGGGGGCACAGTGATGTGGCGGGACCACCTCACCGAGATCATCGTCTTCGCCCTGCTGTTCCTGCTGGTCAGCGCCATGGGCTTCGTGGCCGCGCGGTGGCGCCGGCCGACCGACATGGCCCACCTGGACGAGTGGGGACTGGGCGGGCGCAGCTTCGGCGGCTGGATCACCTGGTTCCTGGTCGGCGGTGACCTCTACACCGCGTACACGTTCGTGGCGGTGCCGGCGCTGATCTTCGGGGCCGGCGCGGCGGGCTTCTTCGCCGTGCCGTACACGATCGTCATCTACCCGCTGGTGTTCCTGGTGCTGTGCCGGCTCTGGTCGGTCTCGCACCGGCACGGCTTCGTCACCCCTGCCGACTTCGTCCGCAACCGGTTCGGCTCGCCGATCCTGGCGCTGCTGATCGCGATCACCGGCATCGTCGCCACCATGCCGTACATCGCGCTGCAACTGGTCGGCATCGAGGCGGTGCTCAAGACCATGGGCGTGACCGGGGACAGCGCGGTGGCCCGGCACCTGCCGATCATCATCGCGTTCGCGATCCTGGCCGCGTACACGTACCAGTCGGGGCTGCGCGCCCCGGCGCTGATCGCGTTCGTCAAGGACTCGCTGATCTACATCGTGATCCTGGTCGCGGTGATCTGGCTGCCGTACAAGCTCGGCGGCTGGGGCGCCATCTTCGACGCCGCCGACGCGAAGTTCCAGGCGTCACCGGCGCCCGGCGACGGCATCCTGCTCAACCAGAACAACCAGATCCAGTACGTGACACTGGCGTTCGGCTCGGCGCTGGCGCTGTTCCTCTACCCGCACAGCATCACCGGCGTGCTCGCCAGCCGGAACCGCGACGTGATCAAGCGGAACATGTCCGCGCTGCCCGCGTACAGCCTGCTGCTGGGGTTGATCGCGCTGCTCGGCTACATGGCCATCGCGGCGAACGTGAAGCCGCTGCCCGGTGCGAAGGAGGGCACCACCGACGGCAACACGGTGGTGCCGCTGCTGTTCGACCAGCAGTTCCCGGACTGGTTCGCCGGGGTCGCGTACGCCGCGATCGGCATCGGCGCGCTGGTCCCGGCGGCGATCATGTCGATCGCGGCGGCGAACCTGTTCACCCGCAACATCTACAAGGAGTACCTGAAGCGGGACGCCACCCCGGCGCAGGAGGCGAACGTCTCGAAGATCACCTCGCTGGTGGTGAAGGTCGGCGCGGTGGCCTGCATCGTCTTCCTCGACCCGCAGTTCTCCATCGACCTCCAGCTCATCGGCGGCGTGATCATCCTCCAGACGCTGCCGGCGGTGGCGCTGGGCCTCTACACCCGCTGGTTCCACAGGGGCGCGCTGATCGCCGGCTGGGCGGCCGGGATGGGCCTGGGCATGTGGATGCTCTACCAGGTCGGCAACCCGGCGACCGGGAAGAAGCACTTCGCCGGGTCGGCGTTCCCACTGGAGAAGTTCGGTTTCGACACGCCGAAGACGATCTACGTCGGCATCGTGGCGGTGCTGGTGAACCTAGTGGTGGCGGCGCTGCTCACGCTTGTGCTGCGCGCCGCGAAGGTGGCCGACGGCCCGGACGGCACCACGCCCGACGACTACTTCGCCGACGAGGGCGACCCGCGCGTCACAGCCGACGCCGACCGCGCCGACTCCGCGCCGGAGCCCGTGGCGTGAAAGGAAGGGCCCCTTATTAACGCATTCTGCATAACAAGGGGCCCTTCCTAACGCACCTCAGCGGCGGCGGTTGCGGGCGTCGAGCGCCTCGTTGAGGCGGTGCAACATCTCCGCCAGCGTCTCCCGGTCCGCCTCGGGCCAGGCGGCGAGGATGTCGCCGTACAGCCGGGTGCGGGCCGCCCGCACGGCGGCCATCCGCTGCAGGCCGGCCGCCGTCGCGGAGATCACCGTGCCGCGCCCGTCGGCCGGGTCGGGGGTACGCGAGATCAGCCCGTCGCGCTGTAGCGCGGAGACCTGCCGGGTCACAGTGGAGCCGTCCAGGCTCAGCCGCGCGGCGAGCGCCGACACGTTCTGCGGGCCGGCCGCGTCGAGGTGCCGCAGGATCACGTACGCGGCGCGGTCGAGCAGCCGGTGCTCCATCGTGCCGGTGCCCCGGCGAGTCGCCTCGCCCAGGCGCATCAGCAGCGCCACCTCGGTCTCGATCCGGCCGAGCGTGGCCTCGGGGGCATGGACGTCATCGCTCATAGCTGTATGATACAAGGAAAATACCTGTATGATACAGCTATCTGGGAGGTTGCGGGGTGGATCGCCGATCCGAGCCCAACCGCAGTGCCATCTACGCCACCACGCTCGTGGCGTTCCTCGCCATCGCCGGCATCGCCGTCGTCGACCCGATCCTGCCCGCCATCGGCGAGGCGATCGGCGTCACCGCCTGGCAGGTCGAGCTGCTCTTCACCGCGTACATCGCGGTCATGGCCGTCGGCATGATCCCGGCGACGCTGGCCAGCGGCCGGTTCGGTTTCAAGCCGGTGCTCGTCACCGGCGTCTCGGTGGTCGGCCTGGCCGCGATCGGAGCCTCGTTCAGCAACGACATCGTGCAGCTCTCCGTGCTGCGCGGCGTCTGGGGCCTGGGCAACGCCATGTTCTTCGCCACCGCCATGGTGGTGCTGGTCAACCTGGCGAACGACAGGGAATGGGTGGTCGGCCTGTTCGAGACCGCCCTCGGCCTCGGCTTCGCCGTCGGCCCGCTCATCGGCGGCCTGCTCGGCGAGGTGAGCTGGCGGCTGCCGTTCTTCGTCTGCGGCGTGTTCATGGTGCTCGCACTCGGCGTCGCCGCCCGCAAGCTCCGCGAACCGGCTCACAAACAGCCGCCGGTACGCCTCGGCCAGATCTTCGCCACCTACCGCAGACCCGCGTTCGTGACGCTCTGCGTGGTCACCGCCGCGTACAACTTCGTCTTCTTCGTCGTCCTCGGCTACACGCCGCTGTTCCTGCGCCTCGACGTCATCCCGCTCGGCCTGGCGTTCACCGGCTGGGGCCTCGGCCTGGCCGCCGGCATCCTGCTCATCGGGCACCGGCTCGCCCACCGCATCGGCGCGGTGCAGACCGTCGGCGTCGCCCTCCTCGGCCTGCTGGCCTGCATGGTCGCGTTCGCCACCTCCACCGGCACCGCCATGTCACTGGTAGTCCTGGTGATCGCCGGCCTGTTCATGGGCCTCGCCAACGCCAACCTCACCGACCTGGCGCTCGGGCTCGGCTCCGCCGACCGGCGCGTCGCCACCGGCGCGTTCAACCTGGTCCGCTGGGGCGCCGCCGCACCCGCGCCGATCATCTCCGGCAAACTCGCCGAGCACAGCCTCGCGCTGCCGTTCTGGGTCGGCTTCGGAGTGCTCGCCGCCGGCCTGATCGCCTACCTCGCGTTCGGTCACCTGATGGCGGCCGGCTACGGCGAACGGGTCATCTGGAACCGGGCCGCCCGCCGCGCCGAGCACGCACCGGAGGAGCCGGTGGGGGAGGTCTACTGACGGGTCCGGTCTTGCCGCACGGCGTCAGGTGAGCGCCCGCCACAGCAGGTAGCACCCGATGGCCGTGCCGAACACCACGATCACCGTCTTCAACACCACCTGCGGCAGCCGGCGGGCCAGCCGCGCGCCCGCGTACCCACCGAACAGGGTGGCCGGCGCGACCACCGCGACCGCCGCCCAGTTCACCGGCCCGAACAGGGCGAACACGACGAGCGTGGTCAGCCCCACCACCGCCGAGAGCAGGTTCTTCACCGCCGACACCCGGGCCAGCGTCGCGTCCAGCACCAGCGCCAACCCGGCCACCAGCATCACCCCGAGGGCCGCGCCGAAGTAGCCGCCGTACACGGTGCCGAGCGCGACCATGGTCTGGACCGTGACGGTACGGCGGCGCGCGCTGAGTCGCTCCGGGTGGCCGACCAGCCGGCGCAGCGGACCCTGGAACGCGAGTACGGCTGTCGCGCCCAGCACCAGGAACGGCACCACCAGCTCGAACGCGCGCGCCGGGGTGGCGAGCAGCAGCGCGCACCCGGCGATCGTGCCGAGCACGGCGGTGGGCAGCAGCGACCACAGTTCCCGCCCGCGCGGCAGGTCCACACGGCTGCCCGCCACGCTCGCCACGTACCCGGGAAAGACCGACACCGAGTTGGAGACGTTGGCCGCCACCGGTGGCAGGCCGGTCGCGATCATCGCCGGGAACGTGATCAGCGAGCCACCACCGGCCACCGCGTTGACTGTGCCCGCGGCGAGACCGGCGGCGAGCAGGAGCGCGGCGTCGGAGAGATCCATGGTCCCCCGAGGCTAGTACGGCGCCAGCCTCGTTGCCGCGCTGGCCTTGCGCGTCCCGTATGCGGTCTGTTCTGGCTTTGCGTGCTGCCCTGGCTCGGGGTGGACCGGGGTGGAAATGGCGGCGGCGGGTGCGTCGTTAGGATGAGGGCGCGACGGACGAGTCGACCGGGCGGTCGCGTCGACGGGCTCCGGCCCGTCGCCGAGGAACGTCCGGACTCCACAGGGCAGGGTGGTTGCTAACGGCAACCCGGGGTGACCCGCGGGACAGTGCCACAGAAAACAGACCGCCGGCCCGTCACGGGACGGTAAGGGTGAAACGGTGGGGTAAGAGCCCACCAGCACCCCGGGTGACCGGGGTGGCTCGGTAAACCCCACCCGGAGCAAGGCCAAGAAAGGGCCGTCACCGCAAGATGACGACCCGCGCAGACGCTTGAGGGCTGCCCGCCCGATGTCTGCGGGTAGGCCGCTGGAGCCTGCCGGCGACGGCAGGCCGAGATGGATGGCCGCCGCCGGTGCGCCTACGGGCGTGCCGGGCACAGAATCCGGCGTACAGGTCGACTCGTCCGTCGCCCACCAGCTCAGAGCTGTGATCAAGGCTCTGAGCTGGTTCTATGTCCGGGTGTCGATGGTCGTTCATGGTCAACATTGGGCGGCGTTTGACGCCCTGACGACGCCCTGACGCCCTGGAGACGCCCTGAGCGCCGGCTCAGTTGACCTCTTCTCGGGTCGGGCTGGCTGTGCCGCTGTGGGCCGTCTGAGGGGCCGACGCTCGACGGTTCCGGAGCGGGGCCGGCGGCTGTGGGGGAGGGTCGGGCACGTCCTGGGGTGGAGCTGGTGCCGTGACTCCCCGACACGGTGGCAAGCCAGTCCCGGGGTTGGACTGGCGCGGCAGCCGGAAGCCCGGACCACACGACCAGGTCGACTTGCAGGCTTCCGTCACGGCCTCGTTGAGGCTGATTCAACTTCCCGTGGGGGCGGTGTCCCGGCGGCTGTCGGTGGCTCACCGCCCCGGCGCCGTAGGCGGCCGGGGCGGCTTGCCGCCGGCCGGGCTTGCCGCCCCGCACAGCGCGGAGCGCGGTGCCTTGATCCAGAAAAGAGTAAATCGGCAGCATCTCCTTGCGGTGTGTTGTTCACGCGTTGCAGTTCGGAGCAGGATCGATCTAGTCAAACTCTTCTTCAAACATTTTCAGCGCTTCGGCCGCAGGCTTACCCTCGGCTAGGTGACAGAGCAAGCGGGCGAAAACTATCCAGCCAAAATCCCGATTATCTCGGGGCTCGGTTGGAAGAGAGCTCCTTACAGAGACGGACAGGACTCGGGCCGCTTTGCTCTCACCTGTGGCTAGCACGCGTGCTAGATCAAGTACACCGAACCTCCAAGCCGCACCATCTGGGGCAGCGGAGCGAGCGACATCGAGCTGAGGTAGGTCCATAATGTGAAGGAAAAAGTCGCGAGCTTCGCCGGGGGAGGGCATGAGCATCCTCGTGGCCGCTTGAAGCCCGAGATTGTGGAGGGCCATCCCCACAGCCTCTCTGTACAACGGCATATCGCCCATGAGAGCGACCAACGCATCGAGTTCTGTCCTAGCCTCCTGCCATCTGTCCTGTCGCAAAATTGCCTCGATCAAAAGTCGCCTTAGCTCCAAATAGAGGTTCCCGGCACCTGCACCTTCGTGGACCAGGCTGTTTCGACACAACAGCTCTGCCTCCTTGAAGTGATTCGACTGGATTAGGTCATTCGCGCGTAGGGCAGCCTCGCGCGCGCTGACAATGTCATGGCTAGGAAGCCTGCTTGCAAGATCTTCCAGCGTGCTTAGCAGCGGTGCCGCCAGTTGCCTATCGCAGCCGTCTCCACTCAAGAAAGCCGATACGGCCTGACTGCACAGGAAGGATGCAGCCTGTTGGGAATCGGGGTCAAGGGAAATTGAGTACAAGTAAGGCACGACTGGCTCTATAAGTTTCACGGCCTGCATGGTCTTGCGGCTGTCGCGGCCCGCCCGGTGCAGTAGCACCGTGGCGAGGTAAATTCGAGTTTGCTGCAGAATGAGCTCGTTTGGTTCGTCGATCAGATCAAAGAGCGATAGCTCGGCTTCGAGCAATCCTTGTGCATCAGTCAAATTCCCCTGCGCATGATGGAAGCTTGCAAGGTTACCTAGCATGACGGCTGCACTGTTTGTGGCAACACCCAGTCTGCGAAGATGCCCGGCCAGAATCTCCGCATGGGGAGCAATCACGTGAACGCGGCCCGCTTCTCCATTATGCATCGCTGCTTCGAGCCAAAGGTCGACATAAAATGCCACTGTATCCAAGATCGATGAAACCTCCGCTTCGGAGTGAATCTTCTCCACCCTTTCGCGGATCACCTCCTGAAGGATGCTGTTTATTGTAATTGTGGTGCGGGCTCGCGGGTCGTCGTTATACGCTGGGGGTAGAGGGAGGTCGTCGCGCGAGAACGACACCCGCTTAAGCAAGCGAAAGGCTTCAGGAATTTCCGGTTCGTCGCTGAATATTGTCCCGCGCGTGGAAGGCACCTCTTCCGGGGGGAGTCTCGCGGTCGAGACGATCAGTTGAATTGGAATTCGGCGTTGCGCAAGGTAAGAGGCGGCAATCAGGGAGTCATTCAATAGCTTTGCAACATCATCCGTCTCGGCCATAGAGTAGACGCGTGACATCCCTAGATCTATGGCGGCTACGAGTGTTCTGGGGTATCCGGGCGGCACAGAGGTCTTGTCGTTTAGCGATCGAATTTTCAAACTCTCTAAGTAGTGTTCGATATGATCTAGCCCGAATCCGCAACTGCGCAGGTAGGCGGCTGCTAGTTCCAATGCAAGAGGCCAACGCTCCAACGCTTCCGCCAGCCTGTGGACAGCAGGTTTGCTGGCTTGTACGTCAAAGGATTCATGCTGCATCCGGGCTAGAAGGAGTGCCTCGGCCTCAGGTGGAAGCATTGAGGTCACGGTTATACGTGCACTGCTTCCAAAGCTGTGAAGGCTGTCTAGGGACGTGATAATCACGTGACCATTGCCGATGCGGGGAATCCATTGCTCGGACGACGCTGCATCTGCATCATCCATGATAAGGAGCCACTTGCCCGGAAAGGAAGCCATTCGCTGGTGGATGAGCGTCCTGAGCGAATTAGTGTCAAGCTTTTGGTCGAGGTCGAACCACAGCGCGATGTTGCGGAAAGACTCAAATAGGGCCGATTCGTTGGAGGCGTCGGTCCAGAGGACTAGATCGTAAAGGTCCAGATACTCTGCGACGTATGCTGCCGCTGCACTAGACTTTCCGATTCCGGATGGACCGGTCAGCGCTGCTCGCGTTGTTGATCGAGATTTTGGCTGCTTATTCTTCAGAGCTTCGAAGAGTCGTTTTGTTATGTTCGGCCTTGCAATGTCGGGGACTGGTGGCATAACTCCAACAACACGTCCCCAATCTTGCCCTCCGAGTGCTTCGCTCAAAATCGCATCATCTAATTCTAATGTATTTCGCAATTCTTCCATCGGCCAGACGGCGCAATCAGCTGTGGCTGCTCTCCGCAGGGTGTCGGACAATAGAAAGGATACGAGCAAGCCGCTCGACTGGTGTCCTACTCCACGTCGCTGGCCCCGTCGCCATTTTAGAATCGATTCCCGTATGGCCTCGTGCAGCTGGTCGCGGTCGCGGCTGTCCGCGACCACTCGACATCGCTGCAACCGCTCGATCTGCATGTCAGTCAGAGAATTCAACTCAGCGAGAGCTCGGGGTGAGCCACGTAGAGTGTCGGCTATAGCCTCGCGCAGCGCGTCGGCCGATGAACACCTCGGAATTAGTTTTTCGAAGAAGTGTTCGAGACGAGAAGATACAATTGCGTTTGTCAGAAGTAGATAAGACTGGGCATCATTTCGTGCGATAATCTTCGCAAAGATTGTGCACGCTTCTGCCAGTCCAATCTTTGCGCCGGCGGACCGACTTTTTACCTGTGCAGCGATAAGTGCAGCTCCGGAGTCGTCAACCATGTCGAAGTCAACTGCATCCACTTCGTTGGGGTTCGCCGGGTGCGGCTCACCTTCGATGCGACATGCGAAGACCGCGGGATTGCCGATGGCCATGAGCATATACTCAAGCGTGCGCAGATACTGGTACTGAAAACCGCGAGCAGCGGCCCGCCCCCCGTCGATCCCGGTCATGGGTCCTCCCTACCGCCTCCACGCTGGGCATCGAGATCCACAGTATTGATAGAACTCAGAACTATCAAATGCTGAAATCTGACAGCGGAACTACCGCATCGGTTCCACCACCTACGAGCCTGATTCAGCTTGGCTCATGCCGCGTCATTGGCAGGCGTGGCCCTCACGCCGCTTCGAGAAGGCCGGCTGGGATCAGACGCGAGGCCCAAAAGTATTGGTTTCAGCAGCGGCGCGGCAAGCGGCAGCCTGTGGGACCGTTTCAGGCTGTCGGGTGCTGCTGGTCTCGATGTAGCCTGTACGTGCGGACGACAGTGTCGATGGAGCCGTCTACATAGGTGATGTGTTCATCCTCGATGAGGAGCGCGCCCACCTTGACAGCGAAAAGGTCGGCGAGTTGAGCATCGGCGCTGACCTCCCTCTTTTTGATGTGGGCTTCAGATCTTTCGTCTGGCCCGTCTGTGCGCTGCCGAGGGTTTGCGTAACTTCCGCGCCCGTGTTCAGTAGCAACCATTTGCGCTTCGCGCAGGACTGTTATTGCCTGGCGGATTGTGCCGCGACTGGCCCGAAACTCGGCGGCGAGGGAACTCTCAGCCGGCAAGAGGGCGCCGGGCGGGATAAGGCCGCTCTTGATGCGTTTCCCTAGTTCCTCGGCGATGGCGCGGTAGCGGGGCTGTCCGTGGTGCGGGGTGGGCACCTGCTTACCGTACCTGGCACTTGTCTTACCAAGTGTCAACCAAGCGACCTATTTCTACGTCTAGACAACTCGTCCACTTGTAGATACGTTTCGTGATGTGCGGTGAGGGTGACGGCTCGTGCCAGGGGTGGTCTCGCGCCGGCCTTGGCCGCACCTGAGCGTGGCGTCCTGTCGGGCCGGTTGCGGTAGCCGCGCGGACAAGCTGGCTCGGCGATATCCGTGACCTGTCCCCGTCGGACGGTGCGCCGTGCCTTCATTCGAGCCGGTGGCCGGCTGCATTCCCCCGTAGTCGGCCACCGGCTCTCTTCTACCTGTGGAGGTGCGATGTCCAACCGTCCTCATCGCCGCCGGCTCTTCCCCTGGTGGCCCCGGAAACGGCACCCCGTGATTTCAACGACAAGCAACGTCCCACCAGCCACGCGCCCGGTGGTTGTCCCGCCGGCCTTGCGGTGGTCGGTCGAGCAGACGAAGCGGTCGTCCACGTTGCGGCTCAGCCCGCTGATCACGCGAGTCCAGGTCTACGGGGACGGCGTAGGGCGGTGGCCGCGGTGACTCCTACGAACAAGCGTGCCGGCGTCGTGAACCATCCGGACTGGTGTGCCCCCGATCGCTGCGGTCACCTGGTCCCGCCGCTCATGTCGGAGATGGTCCGCCATCATCGTGGTCCGACGCACCGGATCGGCGACGCTCGCGGGGGCGGGATGGTGGTCGCGTACCTCATCGGCGTCGACGCTCGGACGCCCCTGATCGCGGTGCATGCGACGTGTCGGGCCGGCATCGGCTGGGCTGAACTGTCCCTGTCGCAGGCCGCTGACCTGATCGAACGCCTCAGCGGTTTGGTGGTCGACGCCGGCAGAGAGCCTGGGAGCCACAGTGACTGAGCCGAAGAACGAGCCGGGGAACGTCATGAGGCCGGTGACGGGCGCTGTCAGATGCCCTGCGTGGTGCCGAGGATGCGGGCCGAACGACGCGATGCACCGAGGTTTCCTAGCCACCGTTGGTCGGGAACGGACGGGCTGGGTCAGCGTTCAGATGCTGCTCGACCGGTTCGCGCGACGCGACCTGGTTGTGAAGCTCGACGCTACCCGCAACGGCGCGACGCAACCCGTGCTGCTCGACCGGATCCGTTTGGACCGGCTCATCTACGAGCTGACCTATGCCCGGCTGGTGATGATGACCAAGGGCCAGTACCTGGAAGAGCACGATGAGCACCCCTGAGCGTCGGCGCCCTGGCCGGGCTCCCTCGCTTGCTGGGCGACAGATCAAGCGGCCTGCGGCGCCAGTCGCTCCGGTTCCCGAACGCCCGGCCGGGGGGACCACCTGGCAGACGTTAGAACGTCTAGGGGGTACGGTGACCGGTGTGCAAGGTCGGGACTGGCGCCCTCGCTACCTGCAACTCGCGGAGGAGTTGCGGGCAAAGATCATGGGCGGAGAGTTGGCTCCCGGCACCCTGATGCCGAGTGAGACTGAGCTTGCCGAGTCGTCCGGACTGTCGCGCACTAGCGTGCGTAACGCGATCCGGCAGCTCCGCGAGTGGGGCCTGGTCCGTGCCGAGCAGGGACGCGGCACCTACGTGCGTGCACCCCGCCAACGGGTACGACGGCGCAACGCCGAGCGCTACCAGTGGGAGAAGGATCGGGTCCTGCTCGATGAGGACGAGCGGTTGAAGACCGGCGCCACCGAGCATGACACCGGCCTGACCATCGACGATCTCAAGTTCCACGCCGAGTACACGCGCGTGGAGGCCGATGCGGAGATGGCGGCGGCCTTGCAGGTTGATCCGGGCGCCACGCTGCTGCGCCGGGTCTACTGGACTTCCTCCCGGCATGAGAACGCGCCGCTGACGGTGTCTTACTCGTATCTGCCGTACGACCTGGTGGCCGCGAACCCGGACCTGCTCGACGAGGGCAAGGAGCCGTGGCCGGGCGGTACACAGCATCAACTTCACACCATCGGCATCGAGCTGGACCGGATCGACGACGAGATCCGCGCACGTCCGCCTTCGCCGGACGAGGCCGAACTTCTCGACATCGACCCGGGCGTCTCTGTCCTCACCGTCCGGAAGACCTCAGTCGACACCACGGGCCGGGTAGTCGAGGTCGCCGACGTCGTAATGCCGGGGGACCGCACTGAGCTCGTCTACTCCCACAAACTCCAGCGGTGGAAAACTTGACGCAGCTCGTCTCGGTCGTCACCCCGGTCCACGCGCCCAGCATCGAGCACCTTGCCGACGCCTACGAGTCGTTGGCAAGGCAGGAGATGCCCGCCGGGTGGGACTGGCAATGGCTCGTCCAGGAGGACGGGCAGACCGGCGCCCTGGCCGACGCGCTGCCTGACGATCCCCGGATCAGTCTCGGCGCCGGTCGTCCCGGTGGGCCTGGCGTTGCCCGTACCCTCGCGCTTTCCCGGGTCTCGGGTGACCTCATCAAGGTCTTGGACGCCGATGACCAGTTGACACCCGGGGCGCTCGCCCGAGACATCGCCGCGTTCGACGCGCATCCGCAGATCGGTTGGAGCACCTCGCGGGTACTCGATCTGCTGCCCGATGGGTCTACCGCCGGCTGGGACAAGGATCCAGTCGGCGGGGTCGTCGACCGCGGTGCGGTCCTGTCGTTCTGGCAAGCCAACGACTACCGAGCATCAGTGCACCCGGCGACGCTGTGTCTGCGGCGGGATCTCGTCTTCGCCCTGGGCGGCTGGATGGCGCTTCCCGCCTCAGAGGACACGGGCCTGCTGCTCGCCGCAAACGCCGTCAGCGCCGGCTACTTCACGCGGGAGTACGGCCTGCTCTACCGCAAGTGGCCCGGCCAGGTCACCAGCCAGGCCGCACACCGGGAGCCGGCCGAGTATCAAGGCCGAATGCGGATCATCGAGGCCAGAGCCAACGCCCTGGCCTCGATGCTGCCGAACGGTCTGCCGCTCACTCCTCTGGCGTAGCCTCGTGCCCCGGCATGCCGTGGGTGCGCCGACGCTCCTTCATCTCCGCTTCGTAGATGTGCCGCCGGCCGCCGGCCAGCTTCTCCCGCGCGTCCCGCTCGATCTCCTGGAACGCGGCGAAATAGCCGTCGTCGAACTCCTCCACGATCTGGAACGTCCAGCGCCCGGGGAGTAGGTTTCGCCCCAACAGTTCGTGTTCCACGCGGTCAGCCAACTCGTCGTGTCCTGCCTTGCGCATCAGCTCGACTACCCGATCGAGAGTCAGGTCAGCACCGCCGACCAATTGATGGGCAGAGTAGAGGTGACCCCGCACGCGGTGAACGGTCTCCAAAGCTTTGCTCAACTCGCCCAAGGCCTCAACGGTGATGTCGTCGAGGCTGGCAGGGCGCCGGTGATCCTTATGGACCGCTTGCTGCAACTCCTTGTCTGGCATGTTCACCAACTACCCCGCGAGGCGGACGCATCACTTCCTTCCTCGCCGTGCGATCAAGTCGGCGAGCAACGGTTGTGCTAGGCCAGCAGGGGGAGGCAGCCAACCCCGCCGATGACGACCAAGATCAGAGCGATGACCCGGTCGAGGATCTGGCCAGGCATCTTGATGGAGAAGTTGAGCTCGAACACGTCCGACTCCCTCGATAAATGATGTGTCTGGAAAAGACTCTAGTGATTGGGTCCAAGGTCTTGTGGTCAGGAATCTCGCTGGCGCCTTGAGTGTTTACCGCGCCGTTCTTTAGTGATACTGTCCTCAATGTAACCTCATTCATGACAACATGTATGACGTTCTGAGGTGGGGTAATTTCCAGCTCACGGCCTGTTTCTTTTGACGGTTGAGCTGATGACTCGAGGGCTGGTTGAGCCAATAGCCGAAAGCGCTCAAATCTCTAGTTGCCTGGCAATTAGGGCGCTAATTGCTTGATTCGTGGTCTCCGTCACATTGATCTTCGGGGACAATTTTTCGGTCGCCGGAGACGCTGGGCTCGCGGCCATGAGGTCAAGTTGGCCGAGGGTTCGGGCGCCCGGCCGGTCGAGTCCGTGATCGGTCCAGCTCGATTTCCGGGTGGTCTTCGCGCGACCCCACGCGGAGTTGTTGACTTGTCTGCCAAGTGTCGTCTACCTTGGAGTCTCGACTTGGCAGACATGCCAACAACCTGGAGGTTGAGCGATGGCTCTGCGTGGCGGTACGAGGTTCGCCGTGCGTTGTGAGGACGTGTTCCCGGCTGGGTGCGCGTTGGTGCCCGAGTCGATGGGTGAGGTGGAGGACTTCGACGAGAAGACGGGTCGGCGTAGCCCGGCGAAGGACAAGTTGACCGGCCAGCGGGTGTGGCAGGTCCGGGTGATGGACCTGGATCCGGAGCTTGGCAAGCGGTCGCGGGAGACGACGGTGAAGATTTCCGCCGACTACCAGCCGGTGCCGCCGACGGGTGCCCCGTTCGAGGCGGTGGAGTTCGACGGCATGACGGTGACGCCGTACGTGGCGAACAACGGCCGGATGGCGTACTCGCTGCGGGCGACCGGCATGCGTGCTCCGGCGGGTGTGGCCAAGAAGGCGGCGGCGTAGCCGCATCTGGTGGGGGCGGGGCTGTCAGGTCTTGGTGGACGGCAGCCCCGCCCTCTGTCTCTTTCCCCTGCTCTGTCGAGAGAGGTAGTGACGTGTCCAAGGGTATGCGTCCGGCTGGCCGTGGCTGGCCTCGGTGTGGCGTGTGTCAGTCCCGGTTCGACCCGGCCACCGGTGCCCACGGCCGGTGTGAGGGCTGCGTGGGGCAGCTCGTGCTTCCGTTCCCTCCGGTCCGGGATGCATCGGGTCGGTTCGTGTCGCTGCGGGGTGCCAAGTGATCGGGCGGCCTCGCGGTGAGGTGGTGACGACCTCGGCCGGTGACCTGATCGTGTTCCGTCCGAGGCGCTTCGAGCTGCCGATGTGGCTGGTGGTGCTCGGCCTGGTGCTGCGCTGGTCCGGGCGGGTGCTGTGGTGGTGCCTGCGGCATCCGGCGGCCACCGGCTCGGTGGTCCTGGCGCTCTGGCTCTACGTCGAATTCGACTGGCCCGGCCTGGTGGTGCCGCTGGTGATCGCGTCGGCGGTGTCAGCGGTGTGGCGCTGGCGCGATGAGTCGTCCTGGTGGGCATGGCTGGCGGGTCCGCTGCTGGGTTCGTTCCGGCGGGTGTTCGTCTACCGGCGGGTGTGGCGTGAGGCCATGACGCTGTGCGGACTCGCCGAGACGTTCGACCGGCGGCACGTGCTCCCTGAGCTGCTGCGGGTCCGCTCGGATCAGGCCCTCGATGTGCTGACGGTGCGGATGGTCCGGGGGCAGACGCCGGAGCAGTTCCAGCGGGTGAGTGCGAACCTGGCGTACGCGTTCGGTCGGCGGCATGCCCGGGTTTATGCGGAACGTCCCGGGGACCCGTCGACGCGTGCCGGCCGATGGGGCTGGGTGCTGCGGTTGGTGGATCGGGTGCGGTATCGGGACCGGCCGACGGTGGTCTATGTGGCGTTGGTGCGGACTGATGCGTTGCGCACGGTGGTGCCGCCGTTTCCGGTGCCGGCGGTGCCGGACATCACCGCGTTGCCGTTGGCCCGGCGGGAGGATCTGCGTCCCTGGTCGCTGCATCTGCTCGCGACTCACGTCCTGGTGGGCGGCGCCACCCGGTCGGGGAAGGGTTCGGTGCTGTGGTCGCTGGTCCGGGTCCTCGGCGGCGGTGTCGCCTCGGGGCTGGTGCGGCTGTGGGTGGTCGACCCGAAGGGCGGGATGGAGTTCGCGCTCGGTCGGCCGATGTTCGCCCGGTTCGCGTGCAAGTCGTTCGAGGCGATGGCGGACCTGCTTGACGATGCCGTGACGGTGCTGCGGAAGCGTCAGACCCGCCTGGCGGGAACGGTGCGGGTGCACACGTCGACCGAGGCTGACCCCCTGGTCGTGGTCGTCGTCGACGAGATGGCGGCGCTGACCGCGTACTTGCAGGATGTCGAGCTGCGCAAGCGCATCGCATCCTCGCTGGGGTTGCTGCTGTCGCAGGGGGCCGGCGTCGGTGTGCTGGTGGTGGCCGCATTGCAGGACCCGCGTAAGGAGGTGCTGCCGTTCCGGGACCTGTTCCCGACCCGCATCGCGCTCGGTCTGACCGAGGCGTCTCAGGTCGACATGGTCCTCGGCGACGGTGCCCGCAACCGGGGTGCGCTGGCGGATCAGATGCCCCGGTGGGCCAAGGGCGTCGGGTACGTGATCCTCGACGGCACCCCCGACCCGATGCGGGTGCGGTTCTCGTACGTCAGCGACGACGACATCCGCGACATGGCGCGGCGGTTCCCGGCGCCGGCTGACGCCTCGGACATCCTCGCCCAGGTCGGCCAAGAGACCGCCACCGAGCCGGTACGGCTTCCGTTGCCGCGTAAGCCGTCCGGGCCGCTGCTGCCCGATGCGCTGCGCAACCTCCTCGATCGGGACGGCGGGGGTGAGCCGCGGTGACCGCCACCCCGGACGGTCGTCGGTTCTACCGGCTGCGCACCCCGGAACCGGTCACCGTCGTGTCCGTGCGCGTCGACCCGGAACGGCCCGATCCGTACCCGGTGTATCTGGCGGTTGGTGCGGGCCGGCGACGGATGTCCCTGACCCCCGACGAGGCGTGGGCGCTGTGGCGCTGCCTCTCCGAAGCGGTCGCCGCGCTCGGCGCCCCTCCCGACTACATCCGCACCGACATCCGACCGGCCAGGAGGTAACTGCCATGACCACCATCACCCGCTTCATCAACCGGCTCCGTCGTCCGCTGCGCATCCGCCTCGTCGGCCCCGCCGACCAGACCGCCGCCGCCCTGCACGGCCTGGCGCACATGGTCAACCGCCGCCCCGACATGGCCGACCGGCGTATCCGCATCGACCTGACCATCCGCGACAAGCCGTTGCAGGAGTGGCGATGACCGAGCGCACCGAATCCGGCGTACGCCTGGTGATCCTGCTCGCCATCGGCGCGATGGCTGGCGCCGCCGCCTTCACCCACGTCCATGACCTGTCCGTCGCCCATGGCCAACCGGACTGGATCGGCTGGGCCAACGCTGTAGCGGTCGAGCTGATGACGATCTACCTCGGCCTGGAACTGCGCGCCCGCCGTCGCGTCGGTCGACCGGTGGGCCTGGTGGGCTCGTTGCTGGTGGCGTTCGCGTTGCTGTCCCTCGCGGCCCAGGTCGCGGAAGCCGAATCGTCGGTGTGGGGCTGGGTCGTAGCGGCGGTACCATCGCTGGCCTTCCTCGCCCTGGTCAAGGTCGTCCTGTCCAACGCCCCGGTCACCCCGCCGGCTGTCGAGCCGAACCAGCCCGACGCCTACCGGTACGAAGAGCCGGCGGAAGCCACCGAGGTCGAACCGGTCCGCCCGACCGTGCCAGCGTCACCCGTCGTCCCGGCGGTGCTGCCTCCGCGCGCTGTCCAGTCCAACCGGCCGCACGTCGTCGGGATCATCCGATGACCGCTGCGACCCTGCCCGGCCTCGCGTCGGCCGCCCCGACCCCGGCTGCTGCTCCTCGGCTGGGGTCGCGGGCGGCCCGCATGGCGCTTCCTCGTTCGGTGGACGTGCTCAAGGAGATCGCGGCCGAGTACGGCGTGTGCGTGCGTCCTCTGGCCATGCGCCGCACGGATCTCGACACCGGCCTGACCGAGGTCATCGACCTGCCCTGCGGGGCGACCCGGGAGGACAAGTGCGCGCCGTGCGCGAAGAAGAACCGCCGGCTGCGGCAGGCACAGATCCGGGAGGGCTGGCACCGTGACGACGAGCCGCTACCGCCCCCGGAGCCGGCGACCGAGGAACAGGAATCCCTGGTCCTCTTCCGCGCACACCTGGAGTTCTCCCGTGACGAGGCGTCCCGGGCGTGCCAGTGGGACCAGGTCGACGACCTCGACGAGGCAATCCGCGAAGTGGAAGAGGCAATCGCGGCCGAAGGGCTCCGGGGACGGGTCGCCCCGCCGCACGCCACCGGCGACGAGGACCAGGGCGACGACACCGGCCCGCGTCGCAAGCGCTCCACCCGGCGGCGTCAGGACGCCCCGGAACTGCCTCGCCGCAAGGTCGAGCCGCGCACGGTCGGCAGGACGTACACCGCCCCGGACGGGGCCACCTACCGGCCGTCGATGTGGCTGACGCTCACCCTCGACTCCTACGGCCCTGTCCGCCCCGACGGCACGCCGCTCAACCCCGATCGGTACGACTACCGCCGTGCGGCGTGGGATGCCGTGCACTTCCCTCGGCTGCTCGATCGGTTCTGGCAGAACCTGCGGCGGTGTGAGGGCTGGAACGTCCAGTACGCCGGTTGCGTCGAGCCGCAACGCCGACTCGCCCCACACGCGCACTTCGCCATCCGGGGCACGATTCCCCGGGACATCCTGCGCACCGTCGCGGCGGCGACCTATCACCAGGTGTGGTGGCCGGCGGTCGACGTCGCGCGGTACACCGTCGAGCGGCCTCCGGTGTGGGACGAGGACGCCTGCGCGTGGGTCGACCCGGACACTCGCGCGCCGTTGACCACCTGGACGGAAGCCCTCGACGCCATCGACGCCGACCCGGACGCGGAACCGGTGCACGTGGTGCGCTTCGGCGCCCAGGTCGACGCCTGCGGCGTCATGCCCGGCACCGCCGACGCCGAACGGACCATCCGGTACGTCACGAAGTACATCACCAAGCACACCGGCGACGTCCACAAGGCGACCACCGACCGGCAACGGGCACACCTGGACCGGCTGTGGCGGGAACTGCGCGTGACCCCCTGCACCGACCGCTGCGCGAACTGGCTGCTGTACGGAGTCCAGCCGAAGAAGGCACACGCCAAGCTCAAGCCGGGCCGCTGCAAGGGCAAGGTTCACCAGCGGGACACCCTCGGCATCGGCGGCCGGCGCATCCTCATCTCCCGCGACTGGTCCGGCAAGACCCTCTCCGACCACAAGCACGACGTGCGGGCCTGGGTGCGGGCGCTGCTCGGCGTCACCGTCGGCCTCGATGGCGTCAACGACCAGGGCGCCACCGTCGAACCGGTCCGCCACGCCTGGGAACTGGCCCGCCCCGATGATCCCGACGTGCCGGCCATGGCCCACCGGCTGCTGCGGTCGATCAGCGAACGCGCCCGCTGGCGCTCCGAACTGCTCGCCGCCAAGGACCGCGCGGCCCAGCTCCCCGCCGACGCCTCGACGACGGAAACGGACGACAAGACGGGGGAGGGGCTGTGATGACGGCCAAGGACGAGCTGTGGACGGTTCAGGACGTGTCGACGTACCTCCGGGTGCCGCAGGAGACGCTGTACCGCTGGCGCAAGGTCAAGTACGGTCCGCCGGCGGCCAGGGTCGGTCGACACCTGCGGTACGAGCCGGAAGCGGTCCGGTCGTGGGTACGTGAGCAGGCGGCGGCCTGATGGGGCATGTGGAGGATCGCTGGTACAAGAGGCTGCGTCACCCGGGCGGGCGGTCGGAGCGGGTCAAGACGGAACTGTTCGGCAAGGGTCTGCGCTACCGGGTGCGGTACATCGGGCCGGATGGCAAGGAGCGCAAGAAGTCCTTCCCGGACCGGGCCAAGCGCGACGCTGAGGCATTCCTTGTCTCGACGGAGACGGACAAGCTCCGGGGCTCGTACGTTGACCCGCTGGCCGGCCGGATGACCTTCGCCGAGTACGCCGAAACCTGGCTGCGCACGCGCTCCTTCGATGAGTCGACCCGGGAGATCACCGAGTTCCGGGTACGCAAGCACCTGCTGCCGTTCTTCGGCTCTCGGCAGCTGGCGGCGATCAAGCCGGGCCACATCCGGGAGTGGGACGCCGCCATGGTCGGGAAGCTGGCCCCGGCGACCCGGGCCGTCATCTTCGCGCATCTGCGGACCATCCTCGGCGCGGCCGTCGACGACGAGCGGATCGCGAAGAATCCGTGTTCGGCAAAGTCGGTCACCGCGCCGCGACCGGTGCAGCGTCGGGTGGTGCCGCTGCGCTACGACCAGGTTTCGGCAATCCGCGGTGGCCTCGCCCAGCGGTACCGGGCGATGGTCGACCTGGGCGCCGGCTGCGGTCTGCGGCAGGGCGAAATCCTCGGGCTCGGCGTCGACGACATTGACCTTGACGCCGGATGGGTGCACGTCTCGCGTCAGGTCAAGCTCGTCCGCTCCCGGCTCGTCTTCGGCCTACCCAAGAACGACCGGGATCGCCGGATACCGCTGCCCGACTCTGTCGCCCTGGTGCTGCGCCAGCACATCGACGACTTCCCGCCAGTGTCGCTCACCCTGCCATGGGAGAACCCGGCCGACGATGAGCGGGTGACGGTGCCGCTGCTGTTCACTACCACCCGGCGCGGCGCGATCAACCGACACACCTTCGACGACAAGAGCTGGCGCCCCGCCGTACGGGCGGCCGGCATCACGCCGACCCGGGCCACCGGCATGCACGCGCTGCGCCACTTCTACGCCTCGTTGCTGCTCGACGCGGGGGAGAGCATCAAGGCCCTCGCGTTGTACCTCGGCCACGCCGACCCTGGCTTCACGCTCCGGGTCTACACCCACCTGATGCCGGCCAGCGAGGAACGCACCAGGCGTGCCATCGACGAGATTCTGGCGAGAGAACCGCGCTCAGGTGCTGGCTGATACCGCATATTGCGCGTATCGGTAACTCAGCTTATATAGGGTCATTGGGGCGAGTCTTGTGGGTTCCGAATAGGACGGTGCCTGGTCCATACTTGGCGAGTGATTGCTCTGCTGCTGATCCGCGCTGTCGTCATGGCGACTGCGGGGGCGGTTGTGACCCTTGCTCAACTCAACCTCCCTGGTGGAGGGTTCTGGGAGAAGCAGGTTTTCCTGCAGTGGGCAAGCGTTCTGGCTCTAGCGGTATTCGTTATCTACGATGCGATTCGTTCTGTGAATCTCGCTATACAGGCCGCGCGAATTCGAGAGTACGACAATGATATGCGCGCCTGTTTGAGCGCAGCAATATCGGCGGTCATAGACGCTACTGGGGCTCCGTGGGATGAACTGTCCATCCGCTACTACGGTTTGCGGGGAGTTCTGTTTTGGCGTCGGCTGGAACTGATTGCTGCAGTATGTGCGGGCGCGAATTTGGTTGACTCGCAACGTTCATTCAGTCCGGGGGTGGGTGTTGCGGGGCAAGCTTTTGTGCAGCAAGTAAATATTGCTATCGAGTGGAGTGATTTCGTTCGAAGTGCCACTGAGGCTGGCCCGGACGCCTGGGCTGGTCGTGGTGAGCGAGAGCGTTATGGACTCACCTGGGGCCAACTGCGGAGATCCCCCCAGCCGGATGGATTGATCGCCAGTCCAACCTTCGCACTCAACGGCAACCCCAGCGGTTGCATAGTTGTTAGCGGGCCCCTGAAAGTCGTCGACTTGGCTGGCGACAGCGTGCGACGTACGCTTGATGAGTTGGCGACTGTGCTGGATCAGCTTGGCTCGCCGCCAAGGGGATGGTGGGGTTCTCATGGACGGTAACCGCGGATCTGAGTTCAAAGAGCGTCCACTGAATTCGGGCCGGGTTTCATCTCAATTCGCGCTCTTGGTCCGCAAATACGGTGGTTCGCCACGGCTCTTGCGTAGAGTTAAGGAAGTCACTAAGGACCAAGAACCTTCTTACGAGGCGGGTGCTGACGCATCTGGGGCTGGCGGCTCTCGCGCTTCCGCTGATTTCATGGAGCGGTTTTTGCGACGGAAGGCTTCGCGCGCAATCGACGAGGATCCTTCGGTGGTGGACGTACTGAATTGGTTGGATACTTCTGAGTCAGGTCGGACCATGACTGAGCCGACTAAATCTGGAAAATCGGAAGATGAGATCTACGAACTGTTCGCCAGGCAGCGCGAGCAAACGAGACAGCTTCTCGATAATTTATCCGACCTGGTCGCCTTGCGCGATTTCACCAAAGGGCTGTCTCTCCTCGCGGTGAAGCGCGCAGCTTCATCCTTGGCGTCGATAGACCAGGACACGCATGTCGATCTTCTTTCTGTAGTGGCCAGATCAAACCTGATGAGAGGTTTGGAAGGGCCGGTACACACTCCGCGCTGGGTAGTTAAAGCAAAAACGACGGCTGAGGTTGGCCCTGTGTCGCTGCCGGGGCCCCAAGCTCCCGAAGGTCGGCGAGCGGCTGCTGCCGAATTGGCTGCTATTGAGCGCCTTGTGACCAGCATGACCGACCGGCTCGGTCGTGATCATCCGGTCGTACTGGTCGGCCGGCGTGTATGGGCCGAGATTCAAGCCGCGGCTGGTGATGTGCCTGGTGCTCGTGCAGCGCTGGTAGACGTCGTGTCCGATCTCACCCGTATCGTGGGCGCTGCCCACCCGGAAACTGTCGCTGCACGGACGAGTCTGCGCGGACTTGTGCAGGGAAGCGTCCGTAGGTGACCAGATCGCAGCTACGCCCTGCAGACGCCCTGAGAAGGTTGACGGCGGCCCTTCTCGCAGGTCAGTAGGCACGGTTACTGCAGAATCCGGCGTACAGGTCGACTCGTCCGTCGCCCACCCCAGGCGCTGCGGGATAGCCGCCGAGCATGCGCTACCTCAGCCGGTCGTTCCTCCTCGGCGCGCCGCACCGCAGGAAGGAGATCGAGCAGTTCCTCGGTCCTCACGGTGAGGGCATCGAGGTTGTCCGCTGGGTGTCCAGCTGGCCATGGCAGGACGGCTGCAACGAAAATCGCTGTCCGGTCGTCGGAGACCGGTGATAGAAAGCCGCGTGGATCAAACTCTCACGTTCGCCGATCACTTGCGGCTGATCAGCGAACGCTCCGCCGCCTTCCGTGCTGCGGTCGCCGCGGCACCCGCTCTCGACATGCAGGTTCCGACCCACCCCGGCCGGACGCTGTTCGATCTCGTGCAACACGTGGGCTTGGCGCGTCGCAAGTCGGCCGCCATCGTCGCCGCGGGGCCCGCGGACGCACCCCCGGAGAAGTCGGTCTGGGACGACGGCACGGGTGCGCCTCGGGAACGTGAGGCGCTGCTGGCCTGGTGGACCGAGTCCATCGAACAACTGACGAGCGTGCTGCGTGAGGCCGGTCCGGACCGCAGTTGTTGGACGTGGTGGGACGACTCGCCGTCACCGCAGACCTCTGGTGCCTGGGCGCGGCGGCAGGTCCCCGAGATCGCGGTGCACACCTATGATGCCCAGCTCACTCTGGGCGCCCCGCAGCCGTTACCGGAAGAGGTCGCCCTCGACGGTTTCGACGACTGCCAGTTCACCCTCTGCGCGACCACTGTCGCCTGGCCGCATGCCCCCGCCGTCGTCGAGTACCACGCCGTCGAGGGTCGCTCCTGGCGGCTTCGGCTCTCCCGCGACGGCGCACAGGTCGCCCGACTCACGCCTGCTGCCGGCGAGGATTCCGTAACTGCCGACGCCTCCGCCCGGGGCACGGCGAGTGACCTGGTGCTGTTCTTCTACGGCCGCATACCGCTGGATTCGCTGCAGTTCGAGGGCGACAGTCGCATCTTCGATCAGCTCGCGGCGTGGGACCCGTCCGTGTGACAACCCGATTGTGGTGAACCGCGAGGTGGGCGGCAGGCGACGTCTGATCAGAGCCTTGTCGGATTCCCGACGTGGAGCGCGTCCGATCGGTTGGTCCGCGCCTGCGGGAAGTGGCTGACACTCGAACGTCATGGACGAGGAACCTGGTGAAGCGGCTGTCGGTGTCCTGGTCGCGGCGTTGAGCGGCACCGCGAGCGCCGGACTTCAGGCAGCGGCTGAGAAATTGCGTGCGCGAATTCATTCTCAACTGGTGGATGTGGATAGCAGCGAGATCTACGAGAATTGGGAGGTTGCCCCGCGGAGCACCCGGAAGCAGGGCGATCTGGCAGCCGCCATCGGTTTCCTGGCCAGAGACGATCCTGATTTCGGGGCCAACCTGAAGGAGCTGATCGACGAGGCCAGGGCGCTGTCGATCGTGCAGGAGGGCAGGCTGGCCGAGGGAGACCAGGCCGACAGTTCCGTCGAGGACGGTGAAGACTCCAGTTTCGTCAGCGGCCTGGTGTACGGCGATACCTACGTCGACGACTACGCCTCGAACTCACACAGCGCCACGAATTCGAAAGCCGTCATCATCGGTGGCGGAATCGTCGTGGCCTGCTTGCTGGGGCTCGCCATGTTCCTCGGTGTCCGGCAATTCACTGACTCGGGTGAGATAACGGAGGACTCGACCTGTCAGGAATTCCTGGAGGCGCCCGCTGAGGAAGCCCAGCGGGGTCTTGGTCGCATCGGAGCCGAGCTCGGCGTCAATACGGGGGTCCCGCTCGCGCCGAACGCCATTTCCTACGACTGCGGCAGGGAGCCCACCGCGCGCCTGGGTGACGTCGTCCTGCGCTACAGAGGGCAGTTCTGACCGGTAGTCGAGTGCCGGCACGGGAGACGCGGCGACGGTGCCGGGGCCTGCGACGGGTGCCGGGCGGTCGGACGGCTTGGGGATGCGGGGGGCGGCGTGTGGGACGCTGCGGAGGTGATCGAGCTTGCGGACATCGAGGCGGCCGCGCACCGGATCGCCGACGTCGTCGTACGTACCCCGACCCTGACCAGCCCGGGACTGTCCGATCTGCTCGGCGTACCTGTCACCGCCAAGCTGGAGCTGCTGCAACGTACCGGATCGTTCAAGGCCCGGGGCGCGGCGGCGAAGCTGCTCACGCTCGACGACGCCGAGCGGGCGGCCGGGGTGGTCGCGGTCAGCGGCGGCAACCACGGCATCGCGGTCGCGGTGATGGCCGGCGCGCTCGGGGTGGCGGCGACTGTGGTGATGCCCCGCAGCGCGCCCGCCCGCGCGGTCGAGATTGCCCGCGCGGCCGGGGCCGACGTGCGGCTGACCGAGGACATGGCCGGCGCGTTCGCGCTGATGAACCGGCTGCGGGACGAGGGAATGACGTTGCTGCACCCGTTCGACGACCCGATCGTGCTGGCCGGGCAGGGCACTGTCGGGCTGGAGTTGGCCGACGACGCCGGTGAGCTGACCGACGTGCTGGTCAGCATCGGCGGGGGCGCGCTGATCTCGGGTGTGGCGGCGGCGCTGCGGGCGCGGCGGCCGGGGGTACGCGTCTGGGGCGTGGAGACCGAGGGCGCGCAGGCGATGTCGCAGGCGCTTGCCAAGGGTGGCCCGGTCGAGGTGCCGCTGTCGTCGATCGTCACCACGCTCAGCGCGCCGAGCGTCTCGCAGCTCACCTACGAGCACGTGACGGCGCTGGTCAGCGACGTCCTCGTGGTCTCCGACGCCGAGGCGGTGCGGGGCACGCTGGAGCTGGCCGAGCACGCCAAGGTGTGGGCCGAACCGGCCGCCGGGTGCCTGCTGCCCGCCGCCCGCCGGGTGGTCGAGCGGGTGGGCGGCGACGTCCGGCTGGGCCTGGTGGTCTGCGGCGGCAACGCCACAGTGGCCGACGTGACCGCGTGGGCCGGCCGCTTCGGCCTCTGACCGCCCGCCGCGTCACACGAGCGGCAGGATCCAGGGGTACGCCGGCCGCCTCGGCCCGGACGGGTGGGACCGGGACGACCGGCGTACGTCAGGAGGTGGCCGGGCTGACGCCGTCGAGCAGCTCGGCGAGCCGGGCCGCGGTGGTCGGGGCGTGCAGGTGCAGCCGCGCCACGTTGATGCTGTCGGTGCCGATCACGGCGAGCAGCGCCTGCCCGTTGATCGCGTACACGCTGAGGTAACCGCCCGCGTTGCGCACTGTGGACTGCTGGAAGTCGCCCTGTTCGAGCCGGAAACCGACCTGGCGGCCGAGGCCGTACATGGTGGCGGCGAGCGCGGCCAGGTCGTCCGGGTCGGCGCCGTTCTGCAGGTTGTGCGTGACGAGCAGGCCGTCGACGCCGCCGAGGACGCAGCCGTGCACGCCGGGGATCTGCAACCGCAGCGCGGACAGCTCCTGGCCGATGGCCGGGTACGGCAGCGCCGGGTTGCCGGCCAGCGATGGCGGCAGCGCGCGTAGTGGCGGCAGCGTGCCGGCCTGGGCGCGCGAACGGCGGGGGAGGTCGTCCACCCGGCTCACAGTTCCAGGCTCTCCTCGATCGTGCGCAGTTGGTGCCGCGCCATCGCGAGGTTGGCCCGGCTCTTGCTCACCATCAGGTAGAGGAACAGGCCCTTGCCGGTGCGGTTGCTCAGCGGGCGGATCAGGTGGTATTGGCTGCCCAGCGTGATCAGGATGTCCTCGATCTCGTCGTCGAGCTTGAGCATCTCGATGGTGCGCAGCTTGGCGCGTACGACGTCGGTGTTGCCGGCGGCGGCGACGGTCAGGTCGATCTCGCCGGTGCCACCGGCGACGCCGAGGGTCATGCCACTGGTGTAGTCGACGAGCGCGGCACCGATCGCGCCGTCGATGTTCATCGCGTTCTTCAGCGCGATGTCAAGGTTGCCCACGATTTCTCTCCCCAACTCGGGCCGCTGTCGCCGGAAGCGCGACAGCGGATTCGTCCGTCGAGGCTCGCATATGGAGTCGTGCGGTGCACCAGGGCCACCGGTGATCCACCTGAGCGGGCCCCGCCGGACCGGCCACCGGTCCCGCCGAAGGGGACACACCGTCCCATTGTCGATCACCGTTCGTCCTGCTACCTCGGGGTGCACCCGCCCTATGTAGAGTTCCGATAGAGTACCGCTGTGCGACTGACCATCCCGGTGGTGAAGGTGCTCTCGGCGCTGCTCTCCGAGCCCGAGGGGCCGCGTTACGGGCTCGACCTGATGCGGCTCACCGGCCTGCCCAGCGGGACGCTCTACCCGGTGCTGCACCGCCTCCAGGCGGCCGGCTGGCTTGCCGCCGACTGGGAGGACGTCGACCCGGTCGCCGCCGGCCGCCCGGCCCGCCGCTACTACCGCCTCACCGGCGAGGGCGTCCGGTCCGCCCGGCTGGCGCTGGCCGAGCTGCGTGCCCTCGTACCCGCCGAACGTGCCGGTGGCGCGGACCTGGCCGGGGCGCCGGCGTGGTGACCCGGCGGGTGGCGATGCTGCTGTTGCGCGTCGCGGCGCGCCGCTGGCCGGTGGAGCTACGCGCCGACCTGGCCCGGGAATGGGACGCCGAGCTGCACGAGCTGGCCCGGACCAGCCGGCGGTGGGGAATGCTCCGGTTCGCCGGGAGCCTCGCGGCCGCCCGGTCGGCCACGCCACTGACCGGCCGGGCCGGGTCGCGGCGGCTGGGGCGTACCGCAGGGGTGTTGCTGTTCGCGCCGCCGGCCTGCCTCGCGGTCCTCGCGGTCGCGGCCGCGGTGATGGCCCTGGCGCACGGGTGGCTGGAGATGCGCGCCGCCGCGCAACTGCCGGCCTGGTCCGGGCTCACCGCGCTGCTCGGCGTGGCGTTCGCGCTCGTCGTCGCCCGGGCCGCCCGCCGGACCGTACGCGTGGGGGCGCTGCCCACCGCGCTCGGCGTGGTGCTGCCGATCGCCGCGACGGTGACCGTCACGTCGGCGCTGCTCGCCGCCCGAGGCGAGAGCCGGGTCTGGGAGAGAGCACCAGGGCTGCTGCTCTGGCTGGGCCTGCTGACGGCGGCGCTCTGGGCCGCCGGGGCGCTGGCGCGACGGGGCCGGCTCCGCCTCGCGTGGCTGCTCGGGCTGGCCGGCGCGCTGGTGGCGGCGGACGCGGCGGTGGTGCTCGCGGTGGTCACCTCGATCCCGGCCGGCGCACCGGTGGCGGACGGCCTGCCGCCGGACTCGGTGGACCGGATCTCCGCGCCGCTCTGGCTGTTCACCTGCTGGACCGACTCCTCGTTCGGGCTGCCCCGGCCGACCGGGTGGGAACGGTTCCTCATCACCGACCGGGTGCTCGTCGAGCCGATCTTTTACCTGGCCTGCACGCCCTACGCCGTGGCGTACGCGATCACGGCGGCCCGGCCGGCGCCGGCCGCCGTGGCCGGTCCGGCGCCCGTCCCGGTCCTCGCCTGAGCGGTCAGGCGCTCCAGCTCAGCGCCCGGCCCGCCCGCTCGTAGTGCCGCGCCAGCTCGGCGTCGATCCGCGCGGCCCGCTCCTCGGTGAGCGTCACGGCCGGATCCTGCCACTGCCGCGCGCCGAGCATTCGGTGCCGCAGGCCGTTCGGCGGGTGGGTGGCGAACAGCGAGGTTTCCTCCCGGACGGTGAGCTGGCGTTCCAGCGACAGCCGCTCGGCCGCCGCGTCCAGCGCGCGCCCCGTCTCCACCCGCCAGGTGTCCGGCCCGTGGCCGCCGCGTACCGCGTTGCGCACCGCTGTGGCCACCGAGTCGGTCCGCAGCGTCGTGTCCAGCAGCCGGGTCGCGCCCGCCGTGCCGCCGGCGCGGGCGGCCATCTCGTCGGCCAGGTACTCGGCCCGCTGACTGTCGCGCAGCGCGGTGGCGACGAGCACCACGTGCCCGGCGAACAGCAGCCGGGACAGCGTCCAGGAGGCGAGGTGCCCGAGCCACTCGCCGACCATCACCAGCAGCCCGCCGCCGTCGGACCCGCCCCGCGGCCGGAACAGGTCGGCGGCGTTGCCGAGCATGGTCAGCGCCGGCTGGGTCACCGGCCCGCGGCGTACGTCGCCGTTGACGAAGTGGCCCAGCTCGTGGCCGAGCAGCGCGACCCGCGACGGGCCGTCCAGCGCGCCCCACAGCGGCAGACCGAGGCCGAGTACGCGCCGCCGCCGCAGCCCCACCGCTGTCGCGTACGCGTTGATGCCGCCGTCGACGCCGATCACGTGCGGCACCGGCGCGCCCACCGCCGACGCCACCTCCCGGACCAGCGCGTGCAGCTCCGGCGCGTCCCGTTCGGTGAGCACGTCCAGGTCCGGGTCGACCCGGCCGAAACGCGGGCGTAGCGCCACCGCCAGCGCGATCAGCGCCACGCCGCCGACCACGGCGAGGTTCGGGAAGGGGTACGCGAACAGCAGCCACACCCCGGCCACCGCGAGTCCGGCCACGCCGAGCAGGAGGAGCACCGAGATGCCGGCGACGAGGACGCCGGTGAGCCCGCGCCCGGTCGACTCCAGCGGCCGGCCGGCCAGTGCGGCGTACTGCTGACGGGTCAGCCGTGCGGCGAGCCGGTGGGTCCGCCGGTCGATCCACGACCAGCCGAACTCCGGCGCCTGGCGGCCCGCGTCATAGGTGTCGAGGTTCCAGTCGCATCCGGCGCACCACGGCAACGCCCCGTCCAGCGACACCGGCGTCGCGCCGCATCGCGGACAGGCCCCCGTGCCCGTCGTCTTGATGATCACGAGCGCTGATCCTGTCCGGTTCGCACCGGTGCCGGTACCGGCCGTTCGGACGAGGACAGGGCTCGCGCCGGTCTTCCGCCGTTCCCCGTCGCAACTCCCCGACCAGGTCTAATGTGGAGAAGAGTGACTATTTGCGCCGTTCCGGTGGCGGACGGGCGGTTCGCGGTGCACAGTGATCGCATGAGCGACGACGGAAGTGGTGGGCACTACTACTGGTGCACGCGACACCACCGGGTCGAGACCGATGCCGACGTGTGCCCCGCACGGCATGTTCTCGGACCGTACGCCTCAGCCGCCGACGCGGACAACGCCCTGCAGACGGTGCGGGAGCGGAACGACGCGTGGGACGCCGAGGACGCCCGTTGGGCCGGGGAGGGCCGCTAGACGGCGCGGGAGGGCCCGCGTCGAGGTGATCCGTGCTCCGCGAGGGCGAGAGCACGTCCCCAGGAAAGGGAACCGAGATGGCCGAAGCACAGCAGGCCACCCGCCCGGCCGCGAAACGGACGACCGCGAAGAGGACCACCGCGGGCAGGTCGACCACGGTCACCAAGGCGTCGCCGAACGCCTCGGGTGCCGGCGCCGGACGGACGCCGGCGAAGAAGGCGGTGGCGAAGAAGGCGGCCGCCAAGAAGGTCGTGTCGGCGGTCCGCAGGGCCCCGGCCACGAAGGCCACCACCAGGACGACCGCCAAGAAGACCACCGCGAAGAAGGCAGGCACCCGGACGGCGCCGGCCGGCCGGGCCACCGCCAAGAGCGCGCCCGCCAAGAAGGCCACCGCCAAGAAGACGACAGCGAAGAAGACCACGGCGGCGAAGAAGACCACCGCCGCCCGCAAGAGCACGGCGGCGAAGTCGACGGTTACCGCGCGCAAGAGCACCACCGCGAAGAAGGCGCCGGCCCGCAAGACGACGACCGCGAAGAAGACGGCGGCGGCGACGAAGGCGACCGGAGCGCGGAAGGTCACCGCGGCGGCGAAGAAGACCACCGCCGCCAAGAAGACCACAGCGGCGAAGAAGGCCCCGGCGAAGAAGACCACGGCCTCGACCCGCCCCACGGCGCGCAAGGCGGCGGCCAAGAAGGCGCCCGCGCGCAAGACCACCACCGCGCGCAAGACCACCACCACGGCGAAGAAGACCACCGCCGCGAAGAAGGCGCCCGCCCGCAAGACCACCGCCGCCAAGAGCATCGCCCGGAAGGCGCCGGCCCGCCGCGCCTGACCCCCGCCGCCCTCCCGCGCGGCGCCGGGCGGACACGGCGCTCGCCCCGGAGGGCGGAACGAGCGGGGCGCTGTCAGGATTGACGGCGTGGTGATCCGACGCGTACTGGCGCCCCGTATCGACTTCGGCGCGCTGCGCCGCGAGCTGGGACTGCCCGAGAGCTTCCCGGCCGCGGCGCAGCGCGAGGCCGACACGGCCGCCGCCGCGCCGCCCCCGGCAGTCGCCGACCGGACCGACGTCCCGTTCGTCACCGTCGACCCGGCGACCTCGCGCGACCTCGACCAGGCCATGCACCTCACCCGCCGTCCCGGCGGCGGCTACCGCGTCCGGTACGCGATAGCCGACGTCCTGACGCACGTACGCCTCGGTGGTGACCTGGAGGCCGAGACGTGGCGCCGGGGTCAGACGGTCTACCTGCCTGACGGCAACGTGCCGCTGCACCCGCACACGCTCAGCGAGGGTGCGGCCAGCCTGCTGCCCGACGCCGACCGGGCCGCCGTGCTCTGGACCGTCGACCTGGACGCCGACGGCGGCACCGTCGCGGTCACCCTGGAGCGGGCGCTGGTGCGCAGCCGGGCCAAGCTCGACTACGGCGGCGTGCAGCGCGACGCCGACGCCGGCCGGCTGCCCGAGCCGATCGCCCTGCTGCCCGAGATCGGTGCGCTGCTCACCGCCCGGGGCCTGAGCCGGGGCGCGATCAACCTGCCGCTGCCGGAGCAGGACGTCGAGCCCGACGGCGACGGGTGGCGGCTGGTGCTGCGCGGCCCCGGCCCGATGGAGGAGCACAACGCCCAGATCTCGCTGCTGACCGGGATGGCCGCCGCCGACATCATGCTGGCCGGCCGGATCGGGCTGCTGCGCACCATGCCCGGCCCGCGCCCGGAGGCGGTCGAGCGGCTGCGGCTGGCCGCCGGACCGCTCGGCGTGCCCTGGCCGGACGGCACCCCCGTGGGTCAGGTGCTCGACGGGCTGGACACCTCCCAGCCCCGGGTCGCCGCCTTCGTCGACCAGGCCGCCGAGCTGATGCGCGGCGCGGCGTACACCGCCTTCGACGGTGAGCTGCCCGAGCAGCCCGGGCACGGCGGGGTGGCCGCCGCGTACGCGCACGTCACGGCGCCGCTGCGCCGCCTGGCCGACCGCTACGCCACCGAGGTCTGCCTGGCGCTGCACGAGGGCCGCGAGGTGCCCGAGCAGGTCCGGGCGGCGCTGCCGAAGCTGCCCGAGGTGATGGCCGCGACCGACCGGACCGCTGGAGCCGCCACCCGGGGCGCCGTGGAACTGGCCGAGGCGGTGCTGCTCGCGCACCGGGTGGGGGAGACGTTCGAGGCGGCGGTGCTCGACGTGGACGAACCGCGCCCGGCGGGCAACGGACGCCCCGGCCGTCAGCCCGGCGGCACGATCGCACTGGACGAGCCGCCGGTGCGCGCCCGCTGCACCGGCGAGCTGCCGCTCGGCGAACGCGTCCGGGTACGCCTCACCGCCGCCGATCCGGCCCAGCGCCGGGTCGCCTTCGAACGGGCGTGACCAGCGCGGCGATTGTCACAGCGACGGGATGCACCGCACGCCGCCGCGCTTTGCGAGGATGAGCCCATGGCTTACGACGCGACCACGCTGCCCGACGTCTCCGGGCTGACCGTCGGCATCATCGGTGGCACCGGCGACCAGGGACGGGGGCTCGCCTACCGGTTCGCCCGGGCCGGGCAGACGGTGCTGATCGGCTCCCGCACCGCCGAGCGGGCCACCCAGGCCGCCGCCGAGATCGCCGCCCTGCCCGGCGTACCGGAGGGCGCCGTCGTGTCCGGCGGCGACAACGAGGACGTCGCCCGGCGCAGCGACGTGGTGATCGTCGCGGTGCCGTGGGACGGGCACGCCGCCACCGTCGCCGCGCTCGCCGAGCCGCTGGCCGGCAAGATCGTGGTGGACTGCGTCAACCCGCTCGGCTTCGACAAGCAGGGCCCGTACGCGCTCACCGTCGCCGAGGGCAGCGCCGTGCAGCAGGCCGCCGCGCTGCTGCCCGAGTCCCGGGTCTGCGCCGCGTTCAACCACGTCAGCGCGCCGCTGCTGGCCGACCCGGAGATCGACCGGATCGACCTGGACGTGCTGATCTGCACCGAGGACCGGGAACTCGTGGGCGTGGTCGGCGCGCTGGCCGCGCGGATCCCCGGCATGCGGGGCATCTACGCCGGGCGGCTGCGCAACGCCCACCAGATCGAGGCGTTCACCGCCAACCTGATCGCGATCAACAAGCGCTACAAGGCGCACGCCGGCATCCGGGTAACCGACCTCTGACGTGCCGCGCCGTCGCCGCCCACGCCGTCGCGTGGACGGGCGGCGCGTTCGGCGCGCCGATGGCGCGTGTTAAGAAGGGGCCCCTCCTCTACGCGAGGCGTTAAGAAGGGGCCCTTCCTTACACCCTCAGAACGTGTGCTCGGCCGCCGGGAACTCCCCGCCGCGTACCTCGTCGGCGAACCGGCGGGTGGCGTCGGTGAGCGCGCCGGCCAGGTCGGCGTAGCGCTTCACGAAGCGCGGCGCCCGGCCGGTCCGCAACCCGGCCATGTCCTGCCAGACCAGCACCTGCCCGTCGGTGTCGGGCCCGGCCCCGATGCCGACGGTGGGGATGGGCAGCTCGGCGGTGACCCGCTTGGCCACCTCGCCCGGCACCATCTCCAGCACCACCGCGAACGCGCCCGCCTCGGCCACCGCGCGCGCGTCGGCGAGCACCTCCTCGGCCGCCTCGCCCCGGCCCTGCACCCGGTAGCCGCCGAGCGTGTGCTCGCTCTGCGGGGTGAAGCCGATGTGCGCCATCACCGGGATGCCCGCGCCGGTGATGGCCTCGATCTGGGCGGCGCAGCGCCGCCCGCCCTCCAGCTTCACCGCGTGGCAGCCGCCCTCCTTCATGAACCGCACGGCGGTGCGCAGCGCCTGCGCCGGGCCCTCCTCGTACGAGCCGAACGGCAGGTCGCCGACGATCAGCGAGTGCTTCGTGGCCCGCACCACGGCGCGCACCAGCGGCAACAGCTCCTCGGCGGTCACCGGCAGCGTGGTCTCGTAGCCGAAGACGTTGTTCGCCGCCGAGTCGCCGACCAGCAGCACCGGGATCCCCGCCTGGTCGAAGATCGAGGCCGTGTACTGGTCGTACGAGGTGAGCATCGCCCACCGCTCGCCGCGCTCCTTGGCGGCGATCAGGTCGCGGGTGCGTACCCGCCGGGTGGCCGGCCCGCCGTAGAGGGCGGTCACCTCGGCCGGGGTGGACTCCACCATGACAATCTCCTTCCTCGAGGCCGCGCACGCGGTCCCCGGGTTCCCCGCGATCGTCGCACCGGGCGGCGGGCCGCGGGCAGGTCGCAGTGGAGGATGTCACTCCCCGGCCGGGCAGCGATCAGCCGTCCTCGCGCCACCGGTTGGTGATCGGCAGCCGCCGGTCCCGCCCGAACGCCTTCATGGAGATCTTGGTGCCGGGCGCGGACTGCCGCCGCTTGTACTCGGCGGTATCCACCATCCGCAGCACCTTGTCCACCACCGCCGGGTCGTGGCCGGACTCGACCAGGCCGTCGCGGCCCAGGTCGCCGTCGACATAGCCGATCAGGATCGGGTCGAGCACGTCGTAGTCGGGCAGCGTGTCGCTGTCGAGCTGGCCGGGGCTCAGCTCGGCCGACGGCGGCTTGCCGATCGAGTTCTCCGGGATCGGCGGGGTCTGCCCGCGCCGGGCCGCGTCCGCGTTGCGCCACTTCGCCAGCCGCCACACCAGCGTCTTCCAGACGTCCTTGACCGGGTTGTAGCCGCCCACCGAGTCGCCGTACAGCGTCGAGTAGCCCACCGCCAGCTCGCTCTTGTTGCCGGTGGTGAGCACCAGGTGGCCCTCCTGGTTCGACAGCGCCATGAGGATCACGCCGCGTACCCGGGCCTGGAGGTTCTCCACCGCCACCCCGGACAGCGACATGTTCGCCAGGAACGTGTCCACCATCGGCTGGATCGGCTCGACCCGGTAGTCCAGGCCGGTGCGCTTCGCCAGGTCCTCGGCGTCGGTGCGGGAGTGCTCGGAGGAGTGCTGGCTGGGCATCGAGACGCCGACGACCCGCTCCGGGCCGACCGCGTCCACGGCGATCGCGGCCGCCACCGCCGAGTCGATGCCGCCGGACAGGCCGAGCACCACCGAGGGGAAGCGGTTCTTGTCGATGTAGTCGCGCAGGCCCAGCACCAGCGCGTGCCACACCTCGGCCTCGTCGGCGACCGGCTCGATGATGCCGCCGTCCGCCGCCGGGCCGGACGGCGCGGCCGGGATCGTGGGGATCTCGTGCCGGGCCACGCGCATCCCGTCGGTCAGCGGACCGGTCCCGCCGGGCGTGCCGGCCGCCGCCGGCAGTTCCAGGTCGTGCACCAGCAGGTGTTCGACGAACTGCGGCGCCCGGGTCAGCAGCGTGCCGTCCGCGGCGACGATCATCGAGTCGCCGTCGTAGACCAGCTCGTCCTGGCCGCCGACCATGTTCACGTACGCGACGGCGGCCCCGGCCTCGGCGGCACGCCGGCCGACCAGCGGCAGCCGTACGTCGTCCTTGTTCAGCTCGTACGGCGAGCCGTTGATGCTCAGCACCAGCCCGACGCCCGCCTTCCGGGCGACCGCGAACGGGCCGCCGGCCTGCCACAGGTCCTCGCAGATGGTCAGCGCCACGTCCACGCCGCCGACGCGCACCACGGTGAGCGTGTCGCCGGGGACGAAGTAGCGGTCCTCGTCGAAGACGCCGTAGTTGGGCAGGTGGTGCTTGAAGTAGGTGGCGACCACCTCGCCCCGGTGCAGCACCGCCGCCGCGTTGCGGGCGCCCCGGCCCGGCTCGGCGTCGGAGCTGACCTGCGGGGGCCCGTCCGCGTCCAGATAGCCGACCACCACCGGCAGGTCACCGAGACCGTCGGCGGCCAGATCGGCGGCGAGCCGGTGCAGCGCGGCCCGGGACGCGGCCACGAACGAACGGCGGAACACCAGGTCCTCGACCGGGTAACCGGTGAGCATCAGCTCGGGGAACAGGACGAGCTGGGCACCGGCGTCGGCGGCCCGGCGGGTCCACGTGCGGACCAGGCCGGCGTTGCCGGCGAGGTCGCCTACCGTCGGGTTGACCTGGCACAGGGCGAGACGCAGGGTGGGCATGTCTCCATCTTCCCCCAGCCCTCCGGGCCGAATCCGACAGGTCGCGGGAGACCGGGGCGGCGCCGCGCGTGTCCCGGCCGACCGGACACGGCGGGACGGCCGGCCGGGGGAGGGCGTAACGTCGGCGTAACGAGCCCGGTGGAGACTGGGCGGTCAGGCCCGGCCGGCCCGACCGGTGCGGACGTAAGTGTCACGAGGGGTGGAAGTGGACCGTCAGCAGGAGTTCGTCCTCCGCACGCTGGAAGAGCGGGACATCCGTTTCGTCCGGCTGTGGTTCACCGATGTGCTCGGCACGCTCAAGAGCGTCTCGGTGGCCCCGGCGGAGCTGGAAGCCGCCTTCGAGGAGGGCATCGGCTTCGACGGTTCAGCGATCGAGGGTTTCGCCCGGGTCTTCGAGTCGGACATGGTCGCCATGCCGGACCCGACCACGTTCCAGGTCTTCCCGTTCGAGGGCGGCGTCAGCGGCGAGAGCGCCCGGATGTTCTGCGACATCATGCTGCCCGACGGCAGCCCGTCCTGGGCCGACCCGCGGCACGTGCTGCGCCGGATGCTGTCCCGGGCGGCCGACAAGGGCTTCACCTTCTACACCCACCCCGAGATCGAGTTCTTCCTGCTGGAGAACGGTCCGCAGGACGGCTCGGTGCCGATCCCGGTGGACACCGGCGGCTACTTCGAGCACACCACGCACGCCGTCGCGCGGGACTTCCGCCGCCAGGCCGTGCTGGCGCTGGAGCGCATCGGCATCTCGGTGGAGTACAGCCACCACGAGGTCGCCCCCGGCCAGCAGGAGATCGACCTGCGCTACGCCGACGCGCTCACCACCGCCGACAACATCATGACGTTCCGGCACGTGGTGAAGGAGGTCGCGCTCTCCACCGGCGTGCAGGCCAGCTTCATGCCGAAGCCGTTCACCGACCAGCCGGGCAGCGGCATGCACACGCACCTGTCGCTGTTCGAGGGGGAGCGCAACGCGTTCCACGACGCCGGCGACCCGATGAAGCTGTCGAAGGTGGCGAAGTCGTTCATCGCCGGGCTGCTCACCCACGCCCGGGAGTACACGGCGGTCACCAACCAGTGGGTCAACTCGTACAAGCGGCTGTTCCCGCAGGCGCTGCCGGACCGGATCACCGAGAGCCCCGCGTACGTCTGCTGGGGTCACCTGAACCGGTCCGCGCTGGTGCGGGTGCCCGCGTACGGCAAGCCGAACTCGGCCCGGGTCGAGGTCCGCTCGCTGGACTCCGCGACCAACCCCTACCTCGCGTTCGCGGTCATGCTCGGCGCCGGCCTCAAGGGCATCGAGGAGGGCTACGAGCTGCCCCCCGGCGCCGAGGACGACGTCTGGTCGCTGAGCGGCGCCGAGCGCCGGGCCATGGGCTACGAGACGCTGCCGGAGAACCTGTCCGAGGCGATCGACGTGATGGCCGAGTCCGAGCTGGTGGCCGAGGTGCTCGGCGAGCACGTGTTCGACTTCTTCCTGCGCAACAAGCGCTCCGAGTGGGAGCAGTACCGGCGCGAGGTCACCCCGTACGAGCGGCAGCGCTACCTCTCGCTCTAGATCGTTGTGGCGCGGTGCCGCTATCGTCTGCGGCACCGCACCGGCACCCCCGCCGGGCGGCGTGAGCCGGGGAGGCGTTGGTGCTGGGAGATCTGCTCGACGGGGCGTGGCAGAGCATCGTGTTCGGGATCGTCGGGGTCGCCCTGATGGCGGCCGGGTTCCTGCTCGTCGACCTGCTCACCCCGGGCAAGCTGCGGGAGCTGATCTGGGTACGCCGCAACGGCAACGCCGCGCTGCTGCTCGCCGCCAACCAGCTCGGCATCGCCGGCATCGTCTTCACCGCCATCCTGACCAGCTACAGCTCGTTCACCAAGGGGATCGCGTCCACAGTGGTCTTCGGGCTGATCGGCCTGCTGGTGATGGCGCTCGCGTTCCTGGTGCTGGACCTGCTCACCCCCGGCCGGCTGGGCGACGTCATCGCCGCCGACGAGCCGCACCCGGCGGCCCGGGTCAGCGCCGCCACCCACTTCGGCGCCGCGCTGATCGTCTGCGCCTGCATCGCCTGAGCGGTGTCGTACCCCCGGGTTAGCGTCCGGGGGTGAACCGTACCGACCGCCTCTACGCCCTGGTCGAGGAGCTGCGGGCGGTCTCGCCGCGCCCGCGTAGCGCGAGCTGGCTGGCCCGCCGCTTCGAGGTGAGCACCCGCACCGTCGAGCGCGACATCTCCGCGTTGCAGGGCGCCGGGGTGCCGATCTGGGCCGAGCCGGGCCGCACCGGCGGCTACGTGGTCGACCGGGCGCGCACGCTCCCGCCGGTCAACCTGACAGCGGCCGAGGCGGTGGCGATGGCTGTCGCGTTGCACCGGCTCGGTGGTTCCCCGTTCGCCCCGGCGGCCGGGGCCGCGCTGCGCAAGCTGGTCGCGGTGATGCCGCCCGCCGCGGTGGCCGAGGCGCACCGGCTCGCCGGCCGGGTCCACCTGGTCGGCGACGGGCCGGGCACGCCCGTCCCGGCCGCCGTCGCCGACGCGGTCCCCGCCGGGCGGGTGCTGCGCCTGCGGTACGCCGACCGCGGCGGCACGGATTCGCTGCGCGACGTGGAGCCGCTGGCCTACCTGGGCAACTCCGTGCACTGGTACCTCGTCGCCTGGTGCCGGCTGCGTGACGGCGTGCGCTGCTTCCGCACCGACCGGATCGTGTCGGTGCGTCCGCTGGCCGAGCCGGTGACCCGGGAGTGGCGTCCCGGCGATCTCGATGTGCCGGTCGACCGGGTGCGCCCGCTCACCCTGGTCTGATCCGGTGGAAACACCGACAGGTCCGATCCGGTGGAAACACCGACAGGACGCTGTCGTGGCCCGGCCTCAGGCTGAATCCTGACGACGTCGGCCGACCGCCGGCGCGAATCCCAGGAGGAAGCATGTCCAGTACGCCCGTGACCTGGTTCGAGATCGGCTCCGACCGCCCCGACGAGGCGCAGCGGTTCTACGCCGAGATGTTCGGCTGGAGCTTCGAGCGGGGCGGCCCGGGTGGGTCGTACCGGCAGACGACGGCCGGCGGTGAGCGGGGGATCGGCGGCGCGATCCGGGGCACCGACGACGGCAACTACGCGACCTTCTACGCCCAGGTGGCCGACGTCGCGGAGACCTGCCGCCGGGCGGAGAAGGCCGGTGGCACCGTGCTGACGGCGCCGGTGACCACGCCGGCCGGCCTGGTGCGTGCCATGCTGCGTGACCCGTCGGGCAACCTGTTCGGCATCTTCAGCCCGCCCGCCGAGGGCTGAGCGCGCGCCCTTGCTCCCGGTCCGGCCGGTCGCCGGCCGGGAGCAAGTCGTTGCGGGCGGTGCAATCCGTTGCGCCCGTGTCTACTGTGAACCTCTGGTTTCGGGTGATCGAAGCTGGTAACTTCCTGGCACCACGCGTCGCAAGTTCTTGCAACGCCTTCATCCCCTTGCGCCCATCGTGCGGGCGTGGGTGTCAGGAGAGCGCCATGAGGGGCACCACCACCACCACCAACCGCCGCCGCTGGGGAGCGCTCGCGCTCGCCGCCGGCATGCTCGCCGCGCTGCTGCCGTACACCGCCGCCGCGGCGGCGAACACCGTCACCGTCTACTACCAGCCACCGGCCGCCTGGGGCACGTCCGTCAACATCCACTACGGCGTGGACGGGCAGGGCTGGACGCCGGTGCCCGGTGTGCCCATGGACGGTGCCTGCGCCGGCTGGCGCCGCAAGGTCGTCGACCTGGGCGGCGCCGCCGGCCTCCAGGTCGTGTTCACAAACGGCAGCGGCGTCTGGGACAACAACGACGGCGCCAACTACCGCCTCGGCACCGGCACCGTGACAGTCGCCGGCGGCCGGGTCGGCACGGGCGACCCGTGCGGCACCGCATCCCCGACGCCGAGCCCGTCCGCCACGGTCGCGCCGAGCCCGACGCCGTCCGGCGCCGCCGGGAACACCGCCGAGGTCTGGTACCACCTCACGCCGCGCGGCTGGACCGCCGCGAACCTGCACTACCGGCCCACCGGCGGCGCCTGGAGCACCGCCCCGGGCGTCGCCATGGAGACGCGCTGCGCCGGCTGGGCCCGCCGGGTCGTCGACCTCGGCACGGCCACCGGCCTGACCGCCGCGTTCAACAACACCGCCGGGGCCTGGGACAACAACGGCGGCGCGGACTACACCCTGGGCGCGGGGCGCAGCGTCGTCGACAACGGCCGGGTCACCGCCGCCGCCGCGGACCCGTGCGCGCCCGCCACCCCGGACACCACGCCGCCGTCCACGCCCGGTGGCCTCACCGCCGTCGCCGACGGCTTGGCGGTCACCCTGACCTGGACCGCCGCCACCGACGACCGGGGCGTCACCGGGTACGAGGTGAGCCGCACCGGGGGAGCCGGCGGCACCACGGTCACCAGCACCACCACCCGGCACGTCGCGTACGACCTGCGGCCCGATACCGCGTACACCTGGACCGTGCGGGCCCTCGACGCGGCCGGCAACCGGTCGGCGGCGAGTGCGCCCGCCTCCGCGACCACCGGCGCCCCGCAGACCGGCGGCGTCCCGCTGGGCGGCGACCCGCGCGAGGACACCATCTACTTCGTGATGACCGCCCGGTTCGCCGACGGTGATCCTGCGAACAACCGCGGCGGCAGCCAGCACGTCGCCTCCGGCAACGCGGCGAACGACGACCCGATGTTCCGGGGCGACTTCAAGGGCCTGGTCGACAAGCTCGACTACATCAAGGCGCTGGGCTTCTCGGCGCTCTGGATCACCCCGGTGGTGCTCAACCGCTCCGACTACGACTACCACGGTTACCACGGCTGGGACTTCTACCGGGTGGACCCGCGGTTGGAGAGCGCCGGCGCCTCCTACCAGGACCTGATCAACGCGGCGCACGCCAAGGGCATCAAGATCTTCCAGGACGTGGTCTACAACCACAGCTCCCGGTGGGGCGCGAAAGGCCTGTTCACGCCCACCGTCTACGGCACCCGCGACGACCAGTGGAGGTGGTACTACGACCAGCCGCAGGCCGGCCGGGAGTACGACCCGACGGTCGAGGCGACGGGGAACGACCCGGCGCTCACCCCGGCGCAGAACGCCAAGGCCAAGGGCCGGCCGTACAACGGCGACGTGTGGTCGTCCGCCGCGCCCGCCGGCAACCAGTGCCTGAACTGGGGTACGCCGACCGGCGGGCGCAGCCCCGAGGGCTACACGCTCTACCAGTGCCAGTGGCCGGTCCCGACCAGCAAGCTCTTCCCCGCCGACAAGTACCACCAGTGCTGGATCGGCAACTGGGAGGGCGAGGACTCGCGCAGCTGCTGGCTGCACGAGGACCTGGCCGACTTCAACACCGAGAACGCCGCCGTGCAGCAGTACCTGATCGACGCGTACAACAGGTTCATCGACATGGGCGTGGACGGCTTCCGGATCGACACCGCCGTGCACATCCCCCGGGTCACCTGGAACCGGCGCTTCCTGCCCGCCATCCAGGAGCACGCGGTCGCCCGCTTCGGCGAGAAGGGCAAGGACTTCTACGTCTTCGGCGAGGTCGCCGCGTTCGTCAACGACAAGTGGAACCGCGGCTCGGTCAACCACTCCGCGCAGTTCTTCACCTGGTCCGAGCGCAAGGAGTACAGCCCGGACGACGTACGCGCCGCGATCGAGCAGTACGACCACGAGCAGCTGATCGGCCCGAACGGGCAGCCCACCACCGACAACGCGTTCCTGCGCGGCAACGCGTACCACGCGCCGGACCGCTCGCGGTTCTCCGGCATGAACGTGATCGACATGCGGATGCACATGAACTTCTCCGACGCCGGCAACGCGTTCGGCAACGGGAAGGACTCCGACGACAGCTACAACGACGCCACGTACAACGTCGTTTACGTCGACAGTCACGACTACGGGCCGAACAAGTCCTCCACCCGGTACACCGGCGGCACCGACGCCTGGGCGGAGAACATGAGCCTGATGTGGACGTTCCGCGGCATCCCGACGCTCTACTACGGCTCGGAGATCGAGTTCCGCAAGGGCGCCCGGATCGACTGCGGGCCGAGCTGCCCGCTCGACACGACCGGCCGGGCCTACTACGGCGACCACCTGGCCGGCACCGTCACGGCCAGCGACTTCGGGGTGGTCGGCTCGGCCGCTGGGACGGTCGCCACCACGCTCGCCCAGCCGCTGGTGAAGCACGTGCAACGGCTCAACCTGATCCGGCGGGCAGTGCCGGCCTTGCAGAAGGGGCAGTACTCGACCGAGGGCGTGAGCGGCGCGATGGCCTACAAGCGGCGCTTCACCCAGGGCGCGGTGGACAGCTTCGCGCTGGTCACCGTGTCCGGCGGCGCCACCTTCCGCGGGGTGCCGAACGGCCGGTACGTGGACGCGGTCACCGGTGACGTGAAGACGGTCACCGACGGCACGCTCACCGCCGCGGTCGGCGGCAAGGGCAACCTCCGGGTCTACGTGCTGAACCTGCCCGGCAACCCGGCGCCGGGCAAGATCGGCGCGGACGGGCCGTACCTGCGCTGACACGCGCGCGGCGGGGGGGGGGGGGGGGGGGGCCCCCCCCCCCCCCCCCCCCCCCGGGGGGGGGGGGGGGCCCCCCCGGGGCCCCCCCGCGGGCGGGGCCGCCCCGGGGGGGGGGGGGGGGGCCCCCCCCCCCCGCGCGCCGGCCCCCCCCCGCCCCCCGCCCGCGCCCCCCCCCCCCCCCCCCCCCCCCCCCCCCCCCCCCCCCCCCCCCCCCCCCCCCGCTGCGGTCGGTCAGTCGACTCAGCTGAAGGAGTCGCCGCAGGCGCAGGAGTTGCCCGCGTTCGGGTTGTCGATGGTGAAGCCCTGGGCGTCGATCCGGTCGGCGAAGTCGATGGTGGCGCCGGTCAGGTAGGGGGCGCTCATCCGGTCGACGACGACCTCGACACCGTCGTAGTCGGTGACGACGTCACCGTCGAGCGAGCGCTCGTCGAAGAACAGCTGGTACCGCAGGCCGGAGCAGCCACCCGGCTGCACCGCGACCCGGAGCCGCAGGTCGTCGCGGCCCTCCTGCTCGATCAGGGCCTTGACCTTCTGCGCCGCGACGTCGGTGAGGACGACGGTGCTGGGGGCCTTGGCCTCGGTCGACTCGGTCTGCGCTGGCGTGGTCACGTGGAAGTCTCCCTGCGCGGTATAGGTCCGGACGTCCTGGCCAACGCCGCACGTCCGCCAGTGATTCCCGGTGTGGTCCGTCTTTCGATCGTACGCCGCCTCCGGCGCCACCACCCGGCGGCGTGAGCAGCGGAACCGGTCAGCGGCTCCATTGCCGGGCCAGCCGGGCGCCGAGCGCGCGCAGCCCCTCGGCCGGGCGGGTCATCGCCGCGTCCACTCCCCCGTGCTCCTCGCCGCCGAAGTGCTCGACCAGGCTGTGTGCCTCGGTCACCCCGGCCGCGGCGGCCTCCCGCCGCCCGGTGCTCACCCGTCCCGCCAGCACCACGCAGGGCACGCCCCGGTCCCGGGCGGCCCCGGCCACGCCGGCCACCACCTTGCCGCGCAGCGACTGGTGGTCGAACGAGCCCTCGCCGGTGATCACCAGGTCGGCGGCGTCGAGCGCGGCGTCCAGCCTCACCGCGCGGGTGACCAGCCCGATGCCGGACTCGCACCGGCCGCCCAGCGCCAGGACCGCCGCGCCGAGACCGCCGGCCGCACCGCCGGACGGCAACGCGCCCAGCCCGGACGGGCAGCCCGGCAGCCGCTCGGTGAGCACCTGCGCCCAGCGGGTCAGCGCGGCGTCCAGCAGCAGCACGTCGGCCCGGTCGGCACCCTTCTGCGGGCCGAAGACGCTGCTCGCGCCGTGCAGCCCGAGCAGCGGGTTGTCCACGTCGGTGGCGGCGACGAGCGTCACGCCGCGCAGCCGGGGCTCGCCGTCGAGCGCGGCCACCTCGGCCAGCGCCGCGCCGCCGTACGGCAGGGCCCGGCCCGCGCCGTCCAGCGGCGTGACACCCAGCGGTACGAGCATCCCCGCGCCGCCGTCGTTGGTGGCCGAGCCGCCCAGCCCCACCACCACAGTCCGCGCGCCCGCCTCGACCGCGGCGGCGACGAGCAGCCCCAGCCCGTAGGAGGTGGTGGCCTTCGGGTCACGTTCGGCGGCGGCGAGCAGGTGCAGTCCGCACGCCTGCGCGCTCTCCAGGTACGCCGTGCCGTCGTCGGTGAGCAGGATCTCACCGGCGGCCGGGCGGCCCAGCGGGTCGACGGTGGGCACCGGCAGCCGGCGTCCGCCGAGTGCCCCGGCGAGCACGTCGACGAACCCCGGCCCTCCGTCGGCCAGCGGCCGGACCAGCAGTTCGTCGCCGGGGGCGACGTCCCGCCAGCCCTCGGCCACCGCGGCGGCCACGTCGGGGGCCGGCAGCGTGCCGGCGAACTTGTCCGGGCAGAGCAGCACGCGCATGCGCAGCAGTGTGGCAGGCCACATCCGACGCGGCTGCGGCGCGGGCGCGCTGTGCGACCATGGGGGGCGTGACTTCGACCTGGGTTGAGCCGTCCAACACCGCCACGGCGCTGCTGCTCCTCGGCCGCGGCAGCGACCCCGCCACCGAGCGTGGCGTGGAGTGTCCGGGTGATCTCCCCGCTCCGAGCGACCCCGGCCTGGTGGCCCGCGCCGCCGCCGCGAAGGCCGCGCTCGGCACCAAGGTGTTCGTCCTGGGCCACCACTACCAGCGCGACGAGGTGATCCAGTTCGCCGACGTGACAGGCGACTCGTTCAAGCTGGCCCGGGAGGCGGCGGCCCGCCCGGACGCGGAGTACATCGTCTTCTGCGGCGTGCACTTCATGGCCGAGAGCGCGGACATCCTCACCTCGGACGCGCAGAAGGTGATCCTGCCCGACCTCGCGGCCGGCTGCTCGATGGCCGACATGGCGGTGCTGTCGCAGGTCGAGGCCGCGTGGGACACGCTCACCGATCTGGGCATCGCGGCGGACACCGTCCCGGTGACGTACATGAACTCCTCGGCCGACATCAAGGGCTTCGTCGGCCGCAACGGCGGCGTGGTCTGCACCTCGTCGAACGCCAAGCGGGCCCTGGACTGGGCCTTCGAGCAGGGCCGCAAGGTGCTGTTCCTGCCCGACCAGCACCTGGGTCGCAACACCGCGGTGCTGGAGATGGGCTTCTCGCTCGACGACTGCGTGCTCTACGACCCGCACAAGCCGAACGGCGGGCTGACCCCGGAGCAGCTGCGCGACGCGAAGATGATCCTGTGGCGCGGCCACTGCTCGGTGCACGGACGGTTCACGCTCGACAGCGTCAACGACGTGCGCGAGCGGGTGCCGGGCGTGAACGTGCTGGTGCACCCGGAGTGCCGCCACGAGGTGGTGAACGCCGCCGACCTGGTCGGCTCGACCGAGTTCATCATCCGGACCATCGAGGCGGCCCCGGCCGGCTCGGCGTGGGCGGTGGGCACCGAACTGAATCTGGTCCGCCGGCTCGCGCTGGCCCACCCGGACAAGCAGATCATGTTCCTCGACCGGGCGGTCTGCTACTGCTCGACGATGAACCGCATCGACCTGCCGCATCTGGTCTGGGCACTGGAGGAGCTGGTCGCCGGTCGGGTGGTGAACCAGATCACCGTCGATCCGGCGACCGCTCGACACGCCCGGTCGGCGCTGGACCAGATGCTCGCGCTCCCGGGAGCTTGATCACCGTCGGTGACGCAGCTGGCACGGAAACGCACCTGACACCCCGGTTCGTGCCCTCGCTGGCGATGTGACCGATTCCATTTCCGTCACGGAGGGCTATGCTGCCGGGGCGACGACACACGCGGCCCGTTTTCCCATGACCGCGTTCCGGGTAGCGATGAACTTCGTGCACCCATCACTAGACACGGCAGCACCCAACGCGCTGGAGGTTGCGTTGACCGACGACGTCCTGGTCGTACACGGAGGTACTCCGCTCGAAGGGCGGATCCGCGTGCGCGGCGCGAAGAACCTGGTGTCCAAGGCGATGGTGGCCGCCCTGCTGGGCGACACACCCAGCCGGCTGTTCGACGTGCCACGCATCCGTGACGTCGAGGTCGTCCGCGGCCTGCTCGGCCTGCACGGCGTCAAGGTCAGCGACGGCGACGAGGAGGGCGAGCTCGTCTTCGACCCCTCGAACGTCGAGAGCGCCAGCACCGACCAGATCAACGTGCACGCCGGGTCCAGCCGGATCCCGATCCTGTTCTGCGGCCCGCTGCTGCACCGGCTCGGCCACGCCTTCATCCCCGACCTGGGCGGCTGCCACATCGGCCCGCGCCCGATCGACTTCCACCTCCAGGCGCTGCGTGAGTTCGGCGCCACCGTCGAGAAGACGCCGGAGGGACTGCACCTGTCCGCGCCCAACGGGCTGCACGGCACGAAGTTCTCGCTGCCGTACCCGAGCGTGGGCGCCACCGAGCAGGTGCTGCTCACCGCGGTGATGGCCGAGGGCGTCACCGAGCTGCGCAACGCGGCGGTCGAGCCGGAGATCGTCGACCTCATCTGCGTGCTGCAGAAGATGGGCGCGATCATCAAGGTGCACACCGACCGGGTGATCGAGATCCAGGGCGTCAAGAAGCTGCACGGCTACACCCACCGGCCGATCCCGGACCGGATCGAGGCGGCGAGCTGGGCGGCGGCGGCGCTGGCCACCCGCGGCCACGTCGAGGTGCTGGGCGCCCAGCAGGCCGACATGATGACCTTCCTGAACATCTTCCGGTCGGTCGGCGGCGAGTACGAGGTCACCGACCTGCGCCCGCCGCGCGGCGGCAGCCCCGGCCAGGAGGGCGGCATCCGGTTCTGGCACCCGGGCGGCGAGCTGAACGCGGTGGCGCTGGAGACCGACGTGCACCCGGGTTTCATGACCGACTGGCAGCAGCCGCTGGTGGTCGCGCTCACCCAGGCCCGTGGCCTGTCGATCGTCCACGAGACGGTCTACGAACAGCGGCTCGGCTACACCGAGGCGCTGAACACGATGGGCGCCAACATCCAGGTCTACCGGGACTGCCTCGGCGGCACCCCGTGCCGCTTCGGCCGGCGCAACTTCAAGCACTCCGCGGTGATCGCCGGGCCGAGCAAGCTGCACGCGGCCGACCTGGTCATCCCGGACCTGCGGGCCGGTTTCAGCCACCTGATCGCGGCGCTGGCCGCCGAGGGCACCTCCCGGGTGTACGGCGTGGACCTGATCAACCGGGGCTACGAGGACTTCGAGGCCAAACTGGCCGACCTCGGCGCGCACGTCGAGCGTCCCTGACCGTCCCGCCCGCCCGACCCGGCCGCGTCCGGTGCACCCGTGATGTGCACCTGGCGCGGCCGGTTGGCTACCCTTGCCGCGTGCCGTCGCTGTTTCGCCGCAAGTCCGCCGACCTCGTCGAGGATTCCGTCACCACTGTGACGGCCGACGAGGAGTCCGCCGCCGCCCGCCCCCGGGGCTACACGCCCAGCAAGAAGGAGCTCGGGCAGGTCACGCCGAAGCGTCCGGTCGCCGGCCGCCGGCCGACCGCGCCGGCCAAGCCGCTGACCAAGGAGGAGGCCCGCGCGCAGCGTCGCGCCGCCCGCGCCGAGGCGGCGGCCGAGTTCCGCCGCGAGGGCGGCCCGCGTGACAGGGGCCCGGAGCGGCTGCTGGCCCGCAACGTGGTCGACTCCCGGCGCACGATCGGCACATGGTTCTTCGGCGGCGCGCTGATCGTGCTGTTCGGCTCCAACCAGGCCATGCCGCCGATCGTGCGGCTGCTGTCGAACGTGCTCTGGGGCGCGCTGGCCCTCGGCGTGCTGATCGACTCGGTGCTGATCTCCCGGAAGATCAAGCGGCTGGTCCGCGAGCGCTTCCCCAAGAGCACCGAGAAGCTCGGCTCGCTCTACTTCTACGCGATCATGCGGTCGATCACGTTCCGCCGGATGCGTGCGCCCGCACCCCGGGTGAACATCGGCGACAAGGTCTGACCGACCCCGGACCGGCCCTTTCCCGCCCCGGCGGGGAGGGGCCGTCGTCGTTGTCAGGCCACCCCGAGCAGGCGCAACACCCCGGTGGTGGCCGCCGCCGCGACCACGACCAGCACGAACGGGGCCCGGCGCCAGGCGAGCAGCAGGCCGACGAGCACTCCGGCGGGCCGGGCGTAGCCGGCGAAGCCGCCGGCCTCGGTGAGCGCCGCGGTGGCGGCGAGCGCGGCCAGCAGCGTCGCGGCGCCGACCGGCAGCAGGTGGCGGGCCCATTCGGGCAGGTCCAGCCGGTCCCGCAGCAGCACACCGGCGACCCGGAAACCGTAGGTGCCGGCGGCCAGCGCGAGGATCACCGCGATCAGCACGAGACCTCCCACGCCCGCACGCTCCGGCCGTCAGCCGCCTCGCCGGCGGTCCCGTCCGGGGCGGCGTCCCGGTCGGACGGCACGGCATCCGCGTCCAGCAGCGCGGCATCCGCGCCGGGCCGTGCGGCATCCGCGCCGGGCCGTGCGGCGTTCGCGCCGGGCGGTGCGGCATCCGCGTCGTCCGCCGCGGCGGGTGAGCGGCGGCGGGCCAGCAGCGGCAGGGCCAGCGCGGCGAGCGCGAGCAGCACCGGCAGCCCGGCCGGCAGCAGCGGGGTCGCCAGCACGGCGAGTACGGCGCCGAGAATCGCCACCCGGCGGGTCTCCCGGTCGCGCAGGCTGGGCAGCAGCAGGGCGGCCAGTCCGGCCGGGAACGCGGCGTCGAGTCCCAGGGCGGCCGGGTCGCCGGCCGCGCCACCGGCGAGCACGCCGAGCGCGGTGCCGGCGTTCCAGGCGAGGAACAGCAGCACCCCGGCGAGCCAGAACGCCCGGCGCCGCTGCGGCCCGGCCGGACGGGCCAGCGCGAACGCCGTCGCCTCGTCGGTCATCAGGTGGCTGCCGAGCAGCCGCTGCGTCCGCCGGGTGCCCAGCGCGCCGCCGAGAGCCAGGCCGAACGGCAGGTGCCGGGCGTTCAGGAGCAGGCCGGCGAGGACGGCCGCGAGCGGGCTGCCGGCCGCGACGAGCCCGACGGCCATGAACTGGGCGCCCCCGGCGTAGACCAGCACCGACATGGCCAGCGTGGCCCAGACCGGCAGGCCGGCGGCCACCGCCATGGCACCGAACGACGCGCCGACGGCGAGCATCGCCGCGCCGATGGCGGCGACGTCGCGGAGCACCCGGGCGTCGCCCGTTCGGTATGCCGTACGCATGTCCATTATCCTGAACGGGAACACGCTTGTTCGTCAAACCGAACAAACCGACCGATGGAGCGAACACATGGCGATAGACCCCGCTCCCCCGCTCGCCACCATCGCCGCCGCGCTGCGCCGCGAGCGCGAGCGGGCGGGCCTGTCGCTGACCGAGCTGGCCCGCCGCGCCGGGATCGCCAAGTCCACCCTGTCCCAGTTGGAGTCCGGCGCCGGCAACCCCAGCGTGGAGACGCTCTGGGCGCTCGGCGTCGCGCTGGACGTACCGTTCAGCCGCCTGGTCGAACCGCCCACCGCCGCCGTCCGGGTGGTACGCGCCGGGCAGGGGCCCCGGATCCGGTCCGAGCACGCTGACTTCTCGGCCACCCTGCTCGCCGCCGGAGCGCCGCACGCCCGGCGCGACGTCTACGTGATGGAGCTAGAACCCGGCGCGGTACGGATCGCCGAGGCGCACACCCCGCGCAGCGTCGAGCACGTCGTGGTCGCCGCCGGCCGGATGCGCGTCGGCCCGGAGGCCGACCCGGTCGAGCTGGGACCCGGCGACTACGCCGCCTTCCCCGGTGACATCCCGCACCGGTACGAGGCGCTGGCCCCCGGTACCTTCGCCGTACTCGTCATGGAGCACCCGTGACCGCTGACGTCTCGGCCGGCGCCCGGTAGAGCCGCGTCACCACCTCCTCGATGTCCGGCTCCACGATCGAGATGTCCCGCAGCGTGGTCAGGCCGGCCAGCCCGGCCACCACCTCGGCGACGCTCGCCCGCTCCAGCGCGAAGACCAGCCGCCGCCCGTCCGCCTCCACCCGCTGCACCGGGGCGCCGGGCAGCACCGGCGGCTCGGGCAGCGCCGCGTCCAGCTCGGCGACCACCATCCGGCGCGAGCCGTACCGGCGGTGCAGCTCGGCGATCGACCCGTCGTGCACCACCCGACCGTGGTCGATCACCACGAGCCGCCGGCACAGCCGCTCGATGTCGGCCAGGTCGTGCGTGGTGAGCACGAGCGTGGTGTCCCCGGCCCGGCCCAGCTCGGCCAGGAAGCCGCGTACCGCCTGCTTGCTGACCACGTCCAGGCCGATCGTCGGCTCGTCCAGGAACAGCACCTCCGGGCCGTGCAGCAGCGCCGCGGTCAGCTCGCCGCGCATCCGCTGACCCAGCGAGAGCTGCCGGACCGGAGTGTCCAGGAACCCGTCCAGGTCGAGCAGTTCCCGGCAGCGCGCCAGCCGGGCCGCGTGCTCGCCGGCCGGCACCCGGTAGACGTGCCGCAGCAGGTCGAACGAGTCCCGCAGCGGCAGGTCCCACCAGAGCTGCGAGCGCTGCCCGAACACCACACCGATGCGCAGCGCCAGCCGGGTCCGGTCGGCCACCGGGCGCAGCCCGCACACCCGGGCCCGCCCCGCCGACGGTGTCAGCACGCCGGTGAGCATCTTCAGCGTGGTCGACTTCCCGGCGCCGTTCGGGCCGATGTAGCCGAGCATCTCGCCGCGCTCCACCCGCAGGTCGACCCCGTCGACGGCGGTCACCGTCCGCTTCTCGCGCCGCAGCGGCCCGGCCTTCACCCGGACCGTGAACTCCTTGCGCAGACCGTCCATCTCGATGACGCTCATGACCCCGTACTCCGGTAGTGACGGACCCCGACGCGCCAGGCCAGGGCGGCCAGCGCCGCGGCGACCACCGCGACGCCCGGCGCGGCCCAGCCCGTCAAGGGCGGCAGGCCGAGCGGGTCGGCGCGGCCCAGCAGCGCCAGCGCCGGGTGGTAGCTGACGAAGGCGAACCCCATCCCGTACGCGAACAGCGCGCGGAACCACCCGCCGTACACGGTGACCGGGTACGAGGTGAAGTCGCGCCCGCCGTAGGTGACAGCGTTCGCCAGCTCACCCGAGTCGACCCAGTAGAACGACACGGTCGCGGTCAGCACGAAGACCGACCCGAAGAAGACCACGGCGGCCAGCGGGGCGACCACCGCCAGCGCGACCCGCCCCGGCGTCCAGTCGATGCCGGCCGAGGCGAGCGCGAACAGCAGCACGGCGAGCCCGAACACGGCCCGGGACAGCTTGCGCAGCGGCAGGTCCATCAGCAGCAGTTGCGGCAGCGCCCCGAGCGGGCGTACCAGCACGGCGTCGAAGAGGCCGGTGCGCACGTACCGGGGAAGCCGTTCGATGTTGCCGACCAGCAGATCGGCGGTGGCGAAGCCGCACGACGACAGGCCGACCACGACGAGCGTCTCGCGCAGCGTGAAGCCGCCCAGCTCCCGCGTCACGCCGAAGATCACCAGGACGGTGACCACGTCGAACACGGTGGCGCCCACGTTGCCGACCAGGTCCACCACGAACGAGGTACGGTACGACGCCTGCGACCGCGCCTGCGCACCGAGCAGCGCCCGGTACGCCCTCAGCTCAGCCAGGTCAGCCAGGTCAGCCACCCTGGACCACCAGACGGCGTTCGGCGCGGCGCTGCACCAGCCGGCACAGCGCCAGCAGCAGCACCGCCCAGTCGGCCTGCACCGCGACCAGGGTGAGACCGGTGGCCATCGGCTCCCGCTCGACCAGCACGTCCAGCGGCACCTGGAGGATGCTGGGGAACGGCGTGGCGTACCGCAGGACCGTCTCCAGCGGGCCCGGCAGGAAGCCGAGCGGGAAGTAGAGCCCGGCCAGCACACCGGAGCCGAGCGTCCACAGGATCATCGGGCCCCGGACGTCCTGCAGCCAGTACGCGGTGGCGTTCACCAGGTAGCGGCAACCGAAGCAGACCACCACCGCGAGCAGCGCGGAGAGCAGGAACAGCGGCACCGTGGCCCAGTGCCGGGGCACGTACACGGCGAAGAAGAACGGGCCGACCACCAGCGGCGGCACCATCCGGACCAGCGACGCGAACCCGGCCCGGCCCAGGTCGGTGGCGAGGTAGCTGGTCACCGGGTGCACCGGCCGCAGCAGGTCGGCGGCCACCTCACCGGTACGGATCCGGTCGGCCAGATCGGTCCAGCCCCAGATGGCGATCACCGCGAGCAGTCCCTGACCGGCCCAGACGAACGTGGCGAGCTGCGCCCGGTCGTAGCCGGCCACGGTGCCCGCCGCGCCGGTGGCGGCGAGGAAGATGTAGCAGCGCAGGAAGCCGAACACGGTGTTCGTGCACAACCCCGCCACTGCCGCCTGACGGTAGGTCGCGTGCCGCCGGAACCCGGCCGCCGCGATCGCGCCGAATGTCCGAAACCATGGGGTAACGTGTGCGCCGGTGGGTGGTGCCACAGTGGCGGTGACCGAGCCCACGCCGTTACCCTCCTTCCGCAGCCACGACGTGCTGGACCGGGCGACTGTACCGGCATGTCCGGGCCCCAGCGCGAGAATTTCCAATGAGGTGACACCGCCGTGAGCGAGCGACGCGAGCCGGCCCCGGGGCCGTCCCGCGCGAGCGGCGGGAGGGGTTGCCGATGAGCGGCTGGGGCAGCTGGCGCGAGCCGGCCGAACCGGCCTGGGCCGCCGAGCCCACCCACGAATGGCAGCCGCAGTTCCCCGGGCAGCGCTACCCGGGTGACATCGGCATCGAGAACCTGACGCCGCGCCCCCGCGCCGTGGTCGGCCGGGCCGAGGTACGCCCGGTCAATCCCACCGCCGACCCGGTCAGCCCGGCCGCTCCCCGTGACGCGTACCCGGTCAGCCCGGCCGGTCCATACGGCCCCTACCCGGTCAGCCCGGCTGCGCCGCACGACTCGTATCCCGTCAGCCCGGCCGGCCCGCACGGTACGCACCCGGTCAGTCCGGCCGGGCCGCACGGCACGCATCCGGTCAGCCCGGCCGGTCCGCACGGCACGCATCCGGTCAGCCCGGCCGGTCCGCGCCGGGCCGATCCGGTCAGTCCGGCCGGCGTGCACGGCACGTACCCCGTCAGTCCGGCCGATCCGTACGGCACGTACCCGACGAGTCCGGCGGGCCCGCGCGGGGCCGAGTCGAACGGTCCGGCGGCTTCCCGCGGGGCGTACCCGGCGGGTCGCGGCGGGTTCGCACCGGACGACCGGCGTGGGCACCCGGACGGACCCGGCGCGGACGGACGGCGGCCCTGGCCGGAGGACCGGCATCGACCCGGACCGCCGGTGCCGCCCGAGCGTCTCGACCAACGCTGGACGCGCCCCGACGCCGCGCCGCGCCGGCCGTCCCAGCAAGGCTGGATGCCGGAGCCGAACGAGTTCCCGCACGCCGCCGAGCGCCGGGCCGATCGCCCGCACCCGGCCGACGGCCGGCCGGCCGCGTCGGGACAGCGGTGGGGTGCCGCGCCCGACGCGCGGCAGCCCGACCACTCCCCCACCGGGCGTCGCGAGTCTCCGTCCGACGGACGCCGTGGCGTCTTCCCGGACGACCGCCGGGAATCCCCGTCGGACGGACGGCGTGACCACGGCACCGGGCGCTCCGTCGACCGGCGCGACGGCACTGTGACTCCGCCGGTGCGGGACGCGGCGGGATGGGCCGGACCGGCGCGCGACGGCTGGCGCGAACCGCACCGTGACGGCCGGCGCGAGCCGGACCGGCGCCCTCCGGCGGACGGGCATGAGCCGGTGGACCGGCGGGAGCCGGTGGACGGCCGCGCGCCGGGCCGGGAGGCTGCCGCGTACTCCGAGGCCCAGCGTCGCGCGCCGGAGAACGGCCGGGCGCAGACCGAGCCCGACCGCTACGGCGCCTCGCGTCCCGCTGCCGACCAGCGGTGGCACGATCAGCGTCAACCGGCCGACCGCCCCCGCCCGCACCAGGGCGAGTGGCCGATCGTCGGACCACGTTCCCGCCCGGAGGCGGATCCACGGCAGCCGGACGAACGCCGGCGCCCGACCACGGACCGGCCGGCGGCGCAGCGGTACCCGATGCCGCCGTCCGAAGCCGCCCGCGCCGACGTACGCCACCCGGAGCAGGGCGGTTCCGGCCGTCCGGCCACCCGGCCGGCCGGCCCGGGCGACCAGCCCGACCTCGCCGGTTCCCGCGATGAGCCGCGCTCCCGGCCCTCCGCCACCCGGCCGCCCACCGCCCCGCCCCGCGCTGAGCCCGGCCGGCCGCAGCCGGACCTCACCGCCCGTCCCGAGGCCCATGCCCCGCAGTGGCCGGCACGCCCGGACGGGCACCGGCCGGGATCACCCGATCGGGGTCCGGCACCGCCGGCCGACCACCGTACGCCGCCGGCACCGTCGCACGACCGGCTGGCGGCGCCGGGCGATCCCCAGGCGGCACCGGGCGTACGCAGGCCGGCACCGTCGGATTCGCCCAGGTCCTCGCCGCCGGCGCAGTGGCCGGTACGGCCTGCCGCGCACCCGCCTGCCCCGGTCGGTGACGGCCGGGAGACGGCACCCGTCGAACCGGCCGCACACACGCGCCCCGACGCCCGTCCCCGGTTCAGCCCGGAACGACCCGGCCCCGTGCCGCCGCCGGCTGCGCCCGTCCGCCCCGGTGACGGCCCGGCCGTGCCCCGAACCGGCGACGCCCCACGACCCACGTCTCCTGCGCCGGGGTCCGGCGTGCCTGTCGCGGGCGCCCCGGCTCCCGGCACGGGCACCCCCGTGGCGCCGTCGGCAGACCGGAGCGAAGGCGCGACCCGGCCGGCACCACAGCAGGACCGGAGCGGCGATCGTCACTGCCCGCCTCCCGTCGATCGGGCGAACCCGGTTGCGGCCGCGTCGGCTCGTCCGGCACCGCCGGCCTACCCCGGCGCCACACCTGCCGGGGCGCCCGCCGACCAGTCGGCCGTACCCGCGCCGGCCGGTCCGACCGAGCCGGCCATGCCCACGCCCACCGACCCGGTGGAGCGCCAGGTCACCCCACCGGTTCCGATCGTCTCCCGACCCGCCGCCGAGGCGGGCGTAGCCAGCCGGCTCGAGGCCACTGTGGACGGCGCGGTCACGCCGGGCACTGTGGACGGCGCGGTCACGCCGGGCACGGCTGCCGATCGTCGTCAGTCCGAAGTAGCCGCCCTGCCCACACCGGCCACCGAGGCCGACCGCCAGGAGGGCGTCGTGGACGCCGCAACGACGGCCGGCACAGCACGGCGTGAGGCCGGGGAGACCACCGCCCGCACCGTCGAGCCGGCGGAACGGGCAGAGCACGGCCCGACGGACAAGACCTCCCCGGTCACGGCCTCCGGCGCCGAGGCGTGGTTCCGCCCGAACCAGCCCGTCCCCTCACCCTCGCAGAACGCGGAACCGTCAGAGATCTTGGAAGATTCCGGCCCTTCCGAGGGCCCTTTCGTACCAAGATCTTCGACGGACGGGGCCGAGCCGGCGACCGGCGATGCCACGCGGGGGCCCGCCGACGTGGCGGTGCCGCCCGTCGGCGCAGCGGCCGGCCCCGTACCCACATCCACCGCTGGTGGGCCGACCGGCCCCGCCCCGGAGGCGACGACCGGGCCCGCGCCCACCACCGAGCCAACGCGCGTTTCCGCACCGGCCGCCGGCACACAGGTGGACGCCGCGACGACCACCGGTCCGGCGGCCGGGCACCCGCGCACGCCCGCCCGCGCCGTTGACGACGAGCAGGGCACGCCAGGCGGGGCGCCCACGGACCCTGGAAACGCAGACCTCGGCAACGCGCATCCCGGGGACGCTGACCGCGCACCGGCAGGCGGCACGCCGGTATCGGCCGACGCCGATCGTGCGGAGGTCACGCCCACCGCACCCGCAACCGGCGACAGTCCCGGCAGCACGGCGGATCCGGTCGACGCCGGCCACACCGACGTGACGCCGGCCCCGCAGGCGGCCGACGACGAACCCGCGCCCAGCCGCACCACGACCGGCGCCACCGCAACCGCCGAAGCCGACACCACGGGACCTGCCGAGGGCGGCCACACCGGCATCGCGCCCACCGAGCCCGCACCGGCAGACGAGCCTGCCACCGACACGGCCGAACCCGCCGGCACGCCGCAGGACACCCCGGTGACGCCCGCCGGGACGGCGACCGACGAGCCCGCCACCGAACCCGCCGAACCGGAGCACGACAGCGAGCCGGCAGCACGACCCGACCCGGCCGGCCGGACCGACGACGCGCCGTCTCCGCGTACCCCCGAACCGGCGGCGCCGCCCCCGGCGGACCCGGAGCAGGCCCTCGCCGCTGTCGCCTGGCGGCTGGACCCGCGGACGCTGCGCGAGGAGGCGCCCGATCCGGCGCGGCTGCGGGTCATCCGGGACGGGCTGACCGGCAAGCTGGACACGGCGCTCGACAACCGCAGCCGGGCCCGGCTGCTCAGCCTGCGCGCGGTGGCGTCCCGGGTCCTCGGTGACCTTGACGACGCGCTGGACGACGCGCGGCTGGCCGTCACGTACGCCGAGGCTACCGGCGAGTTCCGGCGGACCGCGCTGGCCCGCGCGCGGCTCGCCGAGGCGCTGCGGTGGCGGGGTGACCACGCGGAGGCGGACCGGTTGTTCGCCGAGGCGAACTCGCCGGAGCTGCCGGACCGGCTGCGCGCGCTGCTGCACGAGCACGCCGGGCGTTGCTGCTACGACCAGGGCCGGCTGACCGAGGCGTGCCTGCACTTCGAGCGGGCGCTGGACCTGCGTCACGGCGAGGACGCACAGCTCAACGCCCGGGTCGAGGTCGCGCTGGACGCGGTCGCCGAACGGGCCGCCGCCGACGGGTTCGGGCCCGCGCCGCGCCGGCCCGAGGAGGTGCTCGGCACGCCACGTCCGCCGGTGGCGACGTTCGACGAGGAACAGCGGCTCTGGGGGTACGCGGACGCCGACGGCGAGATGGTCATCGCGCACCGGTACGCCGAGGCGCAGCCGTTCCACGAGGGACTGGCCTGGGTACGGCGACCGGAGGCGTCCCGCTGGGCGCTGATCGACACGTCCGGCGCGGCGCTGATCGAGGCGAACAACGGCTACCGGTCGGTGCTGCCGTTCTCCGACGGGCTGTCCTGGGTGTCGATGGACGGCAAGAGCCGGTGGATGGCCGTCGACCGGATGAACATCGTGAAGATCCCGCCCGGCTACGAGGAGGCCCGGCCGTTCCGCAACGGCCTGGCGGCGGTACGGCAGAACGGCGGCTGGGGCGCGGTGGACCTCGCCGGCGAGGTGGTGGTGCCGACCCGCTACCACCGGATCGGCACGCCGCTGGCGGACGGGCGGGAGGCCGACGGGTTCACCGCCGACGGACTGGCGGTGGTCGAGCTGGCCGGCCGCCGGGGCGTGGTGGACCGGACCGGACGGGTGGTGGTGACGCCCGCGTACCCGACGGTGGTGGTGCACCCGGTGGCGTTCCTGTTCGCCGCCGAGTCGGGCCGGTGGGGGGCGCTGGACCGGCGCGGCGAGCCGCTCATCGACCCGGTGCACCCGGGCCGCTCGGCGGTGGTCGCGGAGATCGACAGACTGCTGGCCGACGCCAGCCCGGTGCTCTGACCCGGGCGGGTCTAGGGTCGGAGCATGGAATTCCGTCACCTGGGCCGCTCCGGCCTGATGGTCAGCGAGATCTCGTACGGCAACTGGATCACCCACGGCTCGCAGGTGGAGGAGGACGCGGCGGTCGCCTGCGTCCGGGCCGCCCTCGACAGCGGCATCACCACCTTCGACACCGCCGACGTGTACGCGGGCACCCGCGCCGAGTCGGTGCTCGGCCGCGCGCTCAAGGGCGAGCGTCGCGAAGGGCTGGAGATCTTCACCAAGGTCTACTGGCCGACCGGTCCCGGCCGCAACGACAGGGGTCTGTCCCGTAAGCACATCATGGAGTCGATCGACGGTTCGCTGCGTCGTCTCCAGACCGACCACGTGGACCTCTACCAGGCCCACCGCTACGACTACAGCACGCCGCTGGAGGAGACGATGGAGGCGTTCGCCGACGTCGTCCACTCCGGCAAGGCGCACTACATCGGCGTCTCCGAGTGGAAGGCGTCCCAGCTGCGCGAGGCGCACGCGCTGGCCCGCGAGCTGCGCATCCCGCTGATCTCGAACCAGCCGCAGTACTCGATGCTGTGGCGGGTCATCGAGACCGAGGTCGTCCCCACCAGCGAGGAGCTGGGCATCGGCCAGATCGTCTGGTCGCCGATGGCCCAGGGGGTGCTGTCCGGCAAGTACCTGCCGGGCCAGCCGCCGCCGGCCGGCTCCCGCGCCACCGACGAGAAGTCCGGGGCGGGGTTCATCGCCCGGTTCATGACCGACGACGTGCTCACCCGGGTGCAGCGGCTCAAGCCGCTGGCCGAGCAGGCCGGGCTGACCATGCCGCAGCTCGCCGTCGCGTGGGTGCTGCAGAACCCGAACGTCGCCTCGGCGATCGTCGGCGCGTCCCGGCCGGAGCAGGTGCACGACAACGTGAAGGCGGCGGGCGTGAAGCTCGACGCCGACCTGCTCAAGGCGATCGACGAGATCGTCGAGCCGGTCACCGAGCGGGACCCGGCGAAGACCGAGAGCCCGGCCCAGCGCCCGTGACGTCGCGTCGTTCCCGGGCCGGTTCGCGCCGGCCCGGGGACGACCGGGCCGGCTACTCCCAGAAGCGGATCAGGGCGTAGCCGATCTGGTACAGCTCGCGCGGCAGGCCGAGCGCGTCGCCGACCGCGAAGACCGCGCCGAAGAACACCCTGTTGATCTGCGGGCTCCACAGCAGCGCGAACAGCAGGATGAAGCCGTACGGGGCGAACAGGTCGTACATCCGCCGGTAGGCGGGACTGAGCCAGGGCTGGAGCATGTTGCCGCCGTCCAGGCCCGGCACCGGCAGCAGGTTGAGCACGCTGGCGGTGAGCTGGAGGAACGCGAGCAGTCCGACGCCGGCCCAGAACTCCAGCGGCCCGCCCAGTTCCGGCCCCCACGCCACGGCCGCCACCAGCACCAGCGTGAACAGCACGTTCGTGGCGGGCCCGGCCAGGCTGACGAGCGTGTGCCGCAGCCGGCCGGGGATGGAGTGCCGGTCGACCCAGACCGCGCCGCCGGGCAGGCCGATGCCGCCGAGCAGCACCACGACGACCGGCAGCACGATGGACAGCAGCGGGCTGGTGTACTTCAGCGGGTTGAGCGTGAGATAGCCGCGGTGCGCGATGTCCCGGTCGCCGGCCCGGTACGCGACCACGGCGTGCGCGTACTCGTGCAGGCAGAGCGAGACCAGCCAGCCGGAGACGACGAAGAGGAACACGTCGAAGCCGACGTTGCCGTACCGGTTCCAGGTCATCACCCCGGAGGCGACGAAGAGCGCCACCAGGGCCAGGAAGATCGGGCTCGGCCGGAACGCCGCCCGGGGCACGCCGAGGACCAGCGGCTCACCCGGGCGGTCGTAGCCGGTCATTCGGCCGGGGGTTGCAGGCTCATCCGGTAGTCCACCCGGTCGTCCTCGACGAGCACGACTGTGGTGACGCCGGATGCCGCGAGCTCCCGCCAGGTCTGGCCGATCCACGACTCGGCGTCCGCCTGGCTCGTGAACGATTCGGCGGGTCCGTCGACCGCGTCGCCGTTCGTGCCCTCGTACCGCCAGCTCCACGCCATGCCGCGTCTCCCCTCGCCGCCGTCGTCCCGCAGGACGCCAAACCTCCGCAAGCCTAGTCGCCCGCCCACGACGCTTCACCCCTCGACCGGCGCGGGCCGACGCGCGGGTGCCCGCAAGGTTCGGCCGTCACCAACGGGGTATCCACGCCCGACGTCGTCAGCGAGGGAGGACACCATGCGGCCGTTGCGGGAGATGGACACCGAGGAGGTGCGGGCGATGGCGGTACGCGGCGGCATCGAGGCGGCCCACGAGATGGACCGGGAGGAGCTGCTCGACGCGCTCCTCGCCCGCCCCGGCGAGGGAGCCTGGCAGGAGGATCCGAAGCCGGTTGACGTGAATCCCAACGACTATCGCTTCGAGGCCCCCGAGCGCCGACCGCGATGAGCCACCTCTCACTGCCCCGCCCGGGCGGCGGCATCTAAGGTACGGGGCATGTCCGTTGACGGGTGGCACACCCTCCTCGTGCTCGGCGGTATCCGCTCCGGCAAGTCCGAGTTCGCCGAGTCACTGGTCGCCGACGCGCCCACGGTCCGGTACGTGGCCACCGCCCCCGCCGGGGACCCGGAGGACACCGAGTGGGCGACCCGCCTCGCGGCGCACCGCGCCCGCCGGCCGGGAAGCTGGACCACCGAGGAGACGGCCGCGAACCCGGGCCGGCTGGTCGAGGTGATCGCCAGCGCCGGACCGAACGAGACGCTGCTCGTGGACGACCTGGGCGGCTGGGTGACGGTGCTGCTCGATCCGGCCCACCAGCCGGCCGACGACACCGCCACGATCACCGAGCTGGCCACGGCGGTGCGCTCCACCGCGGCCCGGGTGGTGCTGGTCAGCCCGGAGGTGGGCCTGTCCCTGGTGCCCACCACGCCGCTGGGCCGGGCGTTCACCGACGCGCTCGGCGCGACGAACCGCGCGGTCGCCGACGCCTGCGACGCGGTCGCGCTCGTGGTCGCCGGGCAGACCGCGTGGCTCAAGCCGGCCACCCCGGCGCACGCCGTGCCGCCCGCCGCCACGTCGCCCGAGGCCGCGTCGATCCGCACCGCGCCGACCGGGGCCACCACGAACCAGACCGTGTCGGCCCAGGCCGTACCGGCCGACCTCGGTGCCGGGGACGTGACGCTGCCCGAGGTGCTCACCCCCGCCGCCGCCCCGGTGCCCGCACCGGCCACCCCCGAAGCACCGGATACCGGCGACTGGGCCGCACCGACCATGGCGCTGCCGATGATCGCCACCGGCCTGGTCATCCAGCCGGGCATGGAACTGCCGATGCCCGACGACTACACCGGGCCGCAGGCCGTCGACCGGCTCGCCACCCTCGACCTCCCCGGCGCCGGCCTCGGCGTGCTGGAACAGGTGGTCGGTTTCGCCGCCGCCACCCAGGGCACCTCGACGCCGCGTCCGTGGGACTCGGTTCGCGTACTTCTGATTCAGGGCGACCACGCGGGCGGCGCGTCGGCCGGCGCGACGCCCGGTGAGTCGGGCCGCCGCGCCCGGCAGGCCCGCGCCGGCCGGGGCGCGCTGGCCCGGCTCGCCGCCGAGAACCGCGCCGGCCTCCAGATAGTCGAGGCGCCCGCCTCGGCGCCGATCGAGGACGGTCCGGCGCTGTCCGCCGACGAGGTGGAGGCGGCGCTGCGCTACGGCTGGCGGCTCGCCGAGCAGGCTGCCGACGCGGGCGTGCGGTTGCTGGTCCTCGCCGCGTGCGGTGCGGGCGCCGAGACCGCCGCCGCGGCGGTGCTCGCGGCCACCGCGGGCGCGGAGCCGCCGACGGTGCTCGGCCGGGTGATAACCGAGCAGGGCGAGATCGACGACGCCGCCTGGATGGTCCGCTGCGCGGCGGTGCGGGACGCGCTGCACCGCACCCGGCGCTCCGCCCGCGAGGCCAAGGACGTGCTGGCCGAGCTGGGCGGCGGCGACATCGCGCTGGCCACCGGCGTGCTGCTGGGCGCCACCGCCCGCAAGGTACCGGTGCTGCTGGACGGTCCGGTGGGCACCGCCGCCGCCATGGTCAGCCGCGACCTGGCCGGCCAGGCCCGGCACTGGTGCCTGCTGCCCGACCACGGCGGCCGTCCGGGCGTACGCCTCGCCGCCGACGTGCTCGGCCTGACCCCGCTGGTGGACCTGCGGCTCGACCTGGGCGAGGGGGCGACCGCGCTGGCCGCGCTGCCGCTGCTGCGCTCCGCGCTGACGCTCGCCGCCACGCTGCCGGTGCACCCGTCGCTGGGCGGCCCCGACGACGACAGCGACACCGGCACCGACGACGGCCGGACCGACGACGACGAACCGGACTTCGCCGAGCCGGAGCCGGCCGGCCCGGGCCCGGCCACGACCGGGTCCGACGAACCGGTCTCCCCCGGCCGACGTGCCGACTGAGGCACGGCTCGCCGACGGCATCCGGCTGGCGCTCACCACGTTCACCACCGCACCGGTACGCGCCGGACGCGTCGACCGGGCCGCCGCGGGCACCGCGATGGCGCTCGCCCCGCTGGTCGGGGCGCTGCTCGGCGCCGTACTCGGCGGGGTGCTGCTGCTCACCGGCGCGCTCGCGCCACCACTCGTCGCCGCCGTGGTCACCGTGGGACTGGGCGCGCTGCTCACCCGGGGCCTGCACCTGGACGGGCTGGCCGACACCGTGGACGCACTCGGCTCGTACCGGCGCGGGCCGGCCGCGCTGGAGATCATGAAGCAGCCGGACGTCGGCCCGTTCGGGGTGGTCGCGCTGGTGGTCGTACTCCTGCTCCAGAGCGCGGTGCTCGCGGAGCTGGCCGGCCGGGGGGCGCTCGCCGCGTTCGCCGCCGTGGTCGCGGCCACCGCGGCCGGGCGGCTCGCCGTCGGCCTGGCCTGCCGGCGCGGCGTGCCGGCGGCCCGGCCCGAGGGCCTGGGCGCGCTGGTCGCAGGCACGCTCGGGTGGGGCGCGCCGGCGCTCGGCGCGCTCGCCGTCGCGCTGGCGGCCGTGCCCGCCGTCCCGGACCGTCCGTGGCAGGGGCCGCTCGCCGTGCTCGGCGCGCTCGCCGTCGCGGCCGGGCTGCTCCGGCACCTGGTACGCCGCTTCGGCGGCATCACCGGCGACGTGCTCGGGGCGCTCGTGGAGGTCGTCACCACGCTGTCCTACCTGGGACTGGTGCTGACCGGCTGAGCGTGACCGGTCCGGGCGGGTAGCGTTCGGGGCGAGTGCACCGGCGCGGTCGAGGGGGACGGCATGCTCATCACGGACGACTTCCTGCCGGTACCGGTGCCCGAGTCGCTCGACGCGACCTACCTGGTGCCGATCACCGGGCTGCCGAAGGTGAGCCCGAAGACGGCTGTGGAAGGGCTGGCCGGACGGCTCGCCGAGCCGGTGCACGGGCTGGCCCGGCAGATGCTCGACAGCCCGCTGATGACCGTTGACACCCGTACCGTCGACGAGTTCCCCGAGCTGCCGCCGGACCTGCTCACCGCGTTCGGCGCCACCGAGGAGCAGCTCGCCCGGCTGGCCGCCGCCACCCACCTGGTGGTGGTGCAGGCCGAGTACCGGCCGGGCTGGCCGCCCGCGCACGAGTGGGCGGCCCGCGCGGTGGCCGCGGCGGTCGCCGAGACGGTCGGCGGGGACGTGGTGGACGTCTTCGGGCTCCAGTTCCTCGACCCGGCCACGGCGTTGCGTTCCCTGCCCGACGAGCAGGGCCGGATCCGGCTCGTCGACTGGGTGCTGGTGCCCTACTCCTCCGACGCCGACGGGTTGTGGTTCACCACGAAGGGGCTGCGCCGGTTCGGGCTGCTGGAGTTGCAGGCCCAGGGCGTGCCGGACCACCTGACCCGGGCGTGGGGCGCGGTGATGACGGGCGCGGCCCGGCGGTTGCTGCGGGACTGGACCGACGGGCTCACCGGCGAGGAGGTGCCGGCGTTCGTGCAGCTGCCGGTGCTGGCCACGGTGACCGGGCACGACATCGCCGTCGCGTACGGCAATCCGGAGCAGCACGGCGCGACCGCGCCGGTGCTGCTGCGGCTGGAACTGGACCCGGCCACCGACCCGGACGCGGACTCGTTCCTGAGCCTCAGCCCGCCGCCCGGGCATCCGGGGCCGCCCGGCCGCTACTTCGCCGCCGCCTGCGCGACGCTGTTCAACGGCATCCAGCCGGACGTGCGCTACACCCGCACCGGTGACGCGATGAGCCGCGCGGTGGAGACCGCCCGCGCGGCGCTCGGCGACATCCGGGCCCGGTTCCTGGCCGGGCGGCTGCCCGACGAGAGCCAGCTCGTGGTCAAGTACGGGCTGCCCGGCGACGACGGCCCCGAGTACGTCTGGGCCGGGGTGACCTCGTGGGACACGCCGGAACGGATCGTCGCGGCCAGCGCCAGCGACGCCAACACCGACCCGAGCGTGCGGATCGGCTCGCCCGTGGTGGTGGAGGCGTCGGACGTGGTCGACTGGGCGGTGCTGGACGGCACCGGCGTGCTGGAGGGCGGCTGGACGCAGGCGGTCCTCGACGCCGGGGAGCGCGGCGAGGGCTGACCCGCGCTGCTCAGCGCACCGACGGCTCGACGAACGGCGGCCTGGTCAGGCGCATCCGGGCCCGGCGGCCCCGGATGTCCACCTCCAGATCGTCCCCGTCGGGCAGCTTCGGGTCGGTGTCGACCAGCGCCAGCGCGATGCCGTGCTTGAGCGTCGGGCTGAACGTGCCGCTGGTGACGGTGCCGACCCGCCGGTCGCCCGCGTACACGGCCATGCCGGGTCGCGGGATGGCCCGGTCGACGGCGGCGAGGCCGCGCAGCGTACGGGCCGGGCCGGCGGCCTTCTCGGCGCGCAGCGCGTCGCGGCCCCAGAACGCCGGCTTGTCCCAGCCCACCGCCCAGCCGGAACGGCCCTGCACCGGGGTGATCTCCGGGGAGAGGTCCTGTCCGTGCAGCGGGTAGCCCATCTCGGTGCGCAGCGTGTCCCGGGCGGCCAGGCCGCAGGCGCGTACGTCGCCTGCCGCCGCGAAGAGCGCGTCCCAGACGGCGACCGCGTGCTCGGACGCCACGACCAGCTCGAAGCCCAGCTCGCCGGTGTAGCCGGTGCGGCAGACGGTCAGCTCCACACCGTCCAGCGTGGCGGTGGAGAAGCTCATGTAGTCGTGCCCGGTGGGCAGCCCGAGCGCGCCCAGCAGGTCGGCGGAGCGCGGCCCCTGGACGGCGAGCACCGCGTACGCCTCGTGCTCGTCGGTGACGGTGACGCCCTCGGGCGCGGCGGCGCGCAACCGGCGGGCGACCTCGGCGGTGTTCGCGGCGTTGGGGATCAGGAAGACGTGGTCGTCGGCGTGCAGGTAGGCGATGATGTCGTCCACCACGCCGCCGGTCGCGTCGTCGCAGCAGAGCGTGTACTGCGCCTGGCCGGGGCCGATCCGGCCGAGGTCGTTGCTGAGGCAGGCGTTGACGAAGTCCGCGGCGCCCGGCCCGGTGACCCGGATCTTGCCCAGGTGGGAGACGTCGAACACGCCGACGCCCTCGCGGACGGCCGTGTGTTCCTTGAGCACGCCGCCACCGGCGTACTCGAGCGGCATCTGCCAGCCCCCGAAGGGGGCGAACTTCGCGCCGAGCGCGGTGTGCCGCTCGTGCAGCGGGGAGCGGCGCAGCCGGGTCTCGGCGGCGTCGGAGGTCACCTCGGTCATGGGTGGCAACTTACCGGCCGGGGCCGCTGTGGATAGCATCGGCGGGATCCCGTCGGCACGCATCGGCGGGACAGCCACGCCTCCCGGCGGGTAGGTTGCCGCCGGAGACACCTTCATCGCCGGTACGCGACGACGCGGCCGGCCCGGCCCGCCCGGAGTAGCTTTCGTGACATCGCCCCGCACCACCCTCAGCCTGGTCGACACCGACCCCGCCGAACTCGCCGTCGACGCGATCGTGATCGGCGTGCACAGCCAGACCACGGAGCCGGGCAGCGGCGCACCCGCCCGCGCCCTGCTGCTGGCCACCGGCGGGGAGAGCATCGCCGCCGCGTTCGACGGAAAGCTGACCGAGACGCTGGCCCTGCTGGGCGCGACCGGTGGCCCGGGCGAGGTGATCAAGCTGGCCACGCTGGGCACGGTGACCGCGCCGCTGGTCGTGGCGGTCGGCCTCGGCCCCGAGCCGTCGGGCGCCGCTCCGGCGCCGGAGTCGCTGCGCCGGGCCGCCGGCGCGGCGGTGCGGGCGCTGGCCGGCGCCTCGCGCGTCGCCCTGGCCCTGCCGCTGCCCGACGACGCCGACGCCCCGGCCGCGCTGCGCGCGGTCGCCGAGGGCGCGCTGCTGGGCGGCTACCGGTTCGCCGGCTACAAGACCAAGCCGCAGCCGGCCCGGCGGGAGCCGGTGGCCGAGGTGCTGGTGGCGGTGCCGGACGCGGCCGACGCGACCGCGCAGGCCGAGGTCGCGCGGGCGCAGGCGGTGGCCGGCGCGGTGCGGACCAGCCGGGACTGGGTGAACACCGCGCCGAACGAGCTGCGTCCCCCGGCGTTCGCCGACGTCGTCTCCGCCGCCGCCCGCGAGGCGGGGCTGGAGGTCGAGGTGCTGGACGAGGCGGCGCTGGCCGCCGGCGGCTACGGCGGCATCCTGGCCGTCGGGCAGGGCTCCGAGGCCCCGCCGCGGCTGGTGAAGCTCACCTACACCCCCGAGGGCGGCGGCAACGGCAAGCGGGTCGCGCTGGTCGGCAAGGGCATCACGTTCGACACCGGCGGCATCTCGATCAAGCCGGCGCAGGGCATGTGGGAGATGAAGTCGGACATGGCCGGCGCGGCGGCGGTGGGCGCGGCCATGCTGGCGGTCGCGGCGCTGAAGCCGTCGGTCACGGTCACCGGCTACCTGCCGATGGCGGAGAACATGCCGTCGGGCACCAGCTACCGGCCGGGCGACGTGATCAGCATGTTCAACGGCAAGAAGGTGGAGGTGCTCAACACCGACGCCGAGGGCCGCATGGTGCTTGCCGACGCGATGGCGCGGGCCTGCGCGGACGGCGCGGACTACCTGTTCGAGACCTCGACGCTGACCGGCGGGCAGGTGATCGCGCTGGGCAAGCGGATCGCCGGCGTGATGGGCACCCCGGAGCTGTGCGAGCGGGTGCGGTTGGCCGGTGACGCGACCGGCGAGCCGGCCTGGCCGATGCCGCTGCCGGACGACGTGCGCAAGGGCATGGAGTCCGACGTCGCGGACATCTCGCAGGTGAACGCCGGGATGGACCGGGCCGGGCACATGCTCCAGGGCGGCGTGTTCCTGCGCGAGTTCGTCACCGACGACGTGGCGTGGGCGCACATCGACATCGCCGGTCCGGGCTACCACTCGGGCGAGGCGACCGGCTACTGGACCAAGGGCGGCACCGGCGTGCCGGTGCGTACGCTCGTGCACCTGGTCGAGGACGTCGCCACCAACGGCTGACGTGTAAGAAAGGGCCCCTTCTTAACGCCTCGCGTTGTAGAAGGGGCCCTTTTTAACACCCGCGTCAGAACAGCTCGGGACGGCGCTTGCGGCGCTCGTTGTAGTCGCGCATGCGCTGCGGGTAGCCCATCAGCCGCACGTCGTAGATCGGGATGGCGATCCGGTGCGCCCACCGGCGAGCCTCGTCCGGCCCGCCGACGCGGCGCCGGGTCCACTCGCCGTCGTCGGCGATCAGCATGATCGTGGTCTCGGTGACAGTCGTCCGGGGCTCGATGTACGCCTCGACACCCTTGCGGGTCCGGACGAAGTTCTCCAAATGGTCCAGATCGGCGCGGTCGGCAGCGCGATCGCGGCTCGCCGGGGCCGCCCGCTTGCGTCGTCGGAACAGCCCCACCGAATCCACTCCTCCCCCACGCGTGATCGAAGACGGTGCCAAGGGTACGTGTCACCGACGTGTCGTTGGGCACCTCGGTACGCGCCCGGTCCGTGGTGGTGACAAGATGACCGAGGTGGGGTGTGCCTGTTACTCCGCCGTAACCCCCGATGCAGTGACGCGACCTGGGAGTTGGATGTGAGCGAGCCGAACGACACGACCTTCGACATCGTCATCCTCGGAGGTGGTAGCGGCGGCTACGCGGCGGCGCTGCGTGCCGCCCAGCTGGATCTCTCCGTCGCCCTCATCGAGAAGGGCAAGCTGGGCGGGACCTGCCTGCACAACGGGTGCATCCCGACCAAGGCGCTGCTGCACGCCGCCGAGATCGCCGACCAGACCCGCGAGTCCGAGCAGTTCGGCGTGAAGGCCGAGCTGGTGGGCATCGACATCACGGCGGTCAACTCGTACAAGGACGGCGTGATCTCCCGCCTGTACAAGGGCCTGCAGGGCCTGGTGGGCAGCAGCAAGAAGATCACCTTCGTGGCCGGCGAGGGCAAGCTGGTCGGCAAGAACGTGGTCGAGGTGGACGGCAAGCGCTACACCGGCCGCAACGTCGTGCTGGCCTCCGGCTCGTACGCGAAGACGCTGCCCGGCCTGGAGGTCGACGGCGAGCGGATCATCACCAGCGACCACGCGCTCACCATGGACCGCATCCCGTCTTCGGCGATCGTGCTCGGCGGCGGCGTGATCGGCGTCGAGTTCGCCAGCGTCTGGAAATCCTTCGGCGTGGACGTGACCATCGTCGAGGCGCTGCCCCGCCTGGTCGCCGCCGAGGACGAGGAGTCGTCGAAGGCGCTGGAGCGGGCGTTCCGCAAGCGGAAGATCAACTTCAAGGTCGGCAAGCCGTTCGAGAAGGTCGAGAAGACCGACAAGGGCGTGAAGCTGACCATCTCCGGCGGCGACACGGTCGAGGCCGAGCTGCTGCTGGTCGCCGTGGGCCGCGGCCCGAACACCGCCGGCCTCGGCTACGAGGAGCAGGGCGTCAAGATGGACCGCGGCTACGTGCTGACCGACGAGCGGCTGCGCACCAGCGTGCCGAACGTCTACGCGGTCGGCGACATCGTGCCCGGCCTGCAGCTCGCGCACCGCGGCTTCCAGCAGGGCATCTTCGTGGCCGAGGAGATCGCCGGGAAGACCCCGGCCGTGATCGACGAGGCCGGCATCCCGCGCGTCACCTACTGCGACCCGGAGCTGGCGTCGGTCGGCCTGACCGAGGCGAAGGCCAAGGAGCAGTACGGCGCCGACAAGATCAAGACCTACAACTACAACCTGGGCGGCAACGGCAAGAGCCAGATCCTCAAGACCGCCGGCCACGTGAAGCTGGTCCGGGTGGACGACGGCCCGGTGGTCGGCGTGCACATGGTCGGCGCCCGGGTCGGTGAGCTGATCGGCGAGGCGCAGCTCATCTACAACTGGGAGGCGTACCCGGCCGAGGTGGCGCAGCTCGTGCACGCCCACCCGACGCAGAACGAGGCTCTGGGCGAGGCGCACCTGGCCCTGGCTGGCAAGCCGCTGCACGCGCACGCCTGACACGACAACCGCGGCGTCCGGCGACGGGCGATGATCCCACCAGGGGAATGAAGGAGTCTGGAGAACATGCCGGTATCGGTCACCATGCCCCGGCTCGGCGAGAGCGTCACCGAGGGCACCGTCACGCGCTGGCTCAAGCAGGAGGGCGACACCGTCGAGGTCGACGAGCCCCTGCTCGAGGTGTCGACCGACAAGGTCGACACCGAGATCCCGTCCCCCGCGGCGGGCGTGCTGAGCCGGATCGTGGTCGGCGAGGACGAGACCGCCGAGGTCGGCAGCGAACTGGCGGTCATCGCGGGCGAGGGCGAGGACGCCGGCGCGGCGCCCACCCAGGAGGCCGAGCCGGCCACCGAGCCGACGGCCGCCGCCGAGGGCACCGGCCCCGAGCCGGAGCAGGCCGAGGAGGCCGACGAGGCCGCCGCCGAGCCGGGCGCCGAGGCCGAGCAGCCGGCCGTCGAGGAGCCGGCCGAGGCCGCCGCGCCATCGGGCGAGGGCACGCCGGTGACCATGCCGGCCCTGGGCGAGAGCGTCACCGAGGGAACTGTCACCCGCTGGCTCAAGCAGGTCGGCGAGACCGTCGAGGTGGACGAGCCGCTGCTGGAGGTCTCCACCGACAAGGTCGACACCGAGATCCCGTCGCCGGTCGCCGGCACCCTGCAGGAGATCAAGGTCGCCGAGGACGAGACCGCCGACGTCGGCGCCGTGCTGGCGATCGTCGGGGTGGCCGGCGCCGCGCCCGCGAAGGCGGAGCCGAAGCCCGAGCCCAAGCCGGAGCCGAAGGCCGAGGCGAAGCCCGCGCCCAAGGCCGAGCCGAAGCCGGAGCCGAAGGTCGAGGAGCCCACCCCTGGCGCTTCCTACAACGAGCCGGCCGCCGAGGCGGAGCAGTCCGCCCAGCCGGTCAAGGCCGAGGAGGCCGCGCAGCCGGCAGCGCCGGCCGCCGCGCAGCGCCGGAGCGTTCCGGCCGAGCACGGCGAGGACGCCGCCGGGTACGTGACGCCGCTGGTGCGCAAGCTCGCCGCCGAGCACGGCGTGGACCTGGGCTCACTCAAGGGCACCGGCGTGGGTGGCCGCATCCGCAAGCAGGACGTGCTGGAGGCGGCCGAGAAGGCGAAGGCCGCCAAGCCCGCGCCGGCCGCCGCCGCTGCCCCGTCCGCACCGGCCCCGGCCCAGCCGGCTGCCAAGCCGGAGCCGAGCGTCAAGCGGGGCACCACGGAGAAGCTGCCGCGGATCCGTTCGATCATCGCGAAGCGTCTTCAGCAGTCCCTGCACGAGACGGCGCAGCTGACCACCGTCGTCGAGGTCGACGTCACCAAGGTCGCCAAGCTGCGGGCGCGGGCCAAGGACTCGTTCCAGGCCAAGCACGGCGTGAAGCTGTCCTTCCTGCCGTTCTTCGCGGTGGCCGCGATCGAGGCGCTCCAGACGTACCCGATCATCCAGGCCAGCATGGACCTGGACGGCGGGACGATCACCTACCCGGGCGCCGAGCACCTGGGCATCGCGGTGGACACCGAGCGCGGGCTGCTCACGCCGGTCATCCACAACGCCGGTGACCTCAACATGGGTGGCCTGGCCAAGCGGATCGCCGACCTGGCCGAGCGCACCCGGGCCAACAAGATCACCCCGGACGAGATGGCCGGGGCGACGTTCACGCTCACAAACACCGGCAGCCGGGGCGCGCTGTTCGACACCCCGATCGTGCCGTCGCCGCAGTCGGCGATGCTCGGCACGGGTGCCGTGGTGAAGCGCCCGGTCGTGGTCAACGACGCGGAGCTGGGCGAGGTCGTGGCGATCCGGTCGATGGTCTACCTGGCTCTGTCGTACGACCACCGGCTGATCGACGGCGCCGACGCGGCCCGCTTCCTCACCGCGGTGAAGGAGCGGCTGGAGGGCGGCAACTTCGAGGCCGAGCTGGGTCTGTAGATCCGAGACGGATCGAGGGGCGCGCGGCGACACGCCGCGCGCCCCTTCTCGTGCCGGGACGGGTTACGCCGCCGGCCGGGCTGACCGGAATCGCCCCGCGGCCCGGACGCGCGCTGACAGACTCGGCCGGTGGGCTCGTACGGGTGGCGGGGACGCCTGGGGCCGGCCGTGCCGGTGGCCCCGGGCGCCCGGGTCGACCGGTTCGAGATCTTCTTCGACCTGGTCTTCGTCTTCTCGTTCTTCATCATCACCCGGGCCACCGCGCTCCAGGTGACCGGCGGGGCGCTGCTGCACGCCCTGCTGGTCCTCGCCGTGCTCTGGTGGTCGTGGGTGGTGCACAGCGTGGTCGCCACCCGGGTACGCCTCGGCGAGGGCTTCGTCCCGGTGCTCATGACGGTCGGCATGGCCGCGCTGTTCACGTTCGCGCTGTCGCTGCCGAACGCGTTCCGCGACCCGCGCGGCAACGCGGCCGGGCCGATGGTCGCGGCGCTCAGCTACACCGTCCTGCGGCTGGTGCACCTGCTGCTCTACCGGCACGCCGTCCGGGACAGCCCGAACGAGCGCCGGCAGCTGATCCGGTTCGCCCCGGAGCTGATCGGCAGCACCGCGCTGCTGCTGATCGCCGCACTGCTGCCGCCGAGGATCGACGACCTGTTCTCGGCGGCCGTGCTCCGGGACGTGCTGTGGGGCGCCGCCATCCTGCTCCAGTACGGCACCGGCATACTCGCCGGCACCTGGGGCTGGGGCGTCGCGTCGGCCGAACACTGGACCGAGCGGTACGACCTCATCCTGATCATCGCGCTGGGCGAGTCGGTCATCTCGGTCGGCGTGGGCAGCAACCTGCTCGGGCAGCCGCCCACCTGGCCGGCCGTGGCGGCGTCGGTGCTCGGCATCTTCTTCACCGCCGCGCTCTGGTGGGCGCACTACGACATGGTCGGGCCGGCCGCCCGGATCGCGTTGCACGCCGCGCAGGACGGCCCCCGGGTGGCGATGGCCCGGGACGCGTACGCGTACCTGTTCCTGCCCATGATCGCGGGCATCATCCTGTTCGCGCTCGGCGCCGAGACGATCGTGCACGACATCGCCGACCCGAACGTGCCGCCGAGCGAGCCGGCACACGGTCCCGGCGTGCCGCTGCTGTTCGGCGGCGTCATCTGCTACCTCTGCGGCAACATGCTGTTCCAGCTGCGTACCCTGCACACGCTGAGCTGGACCCGGGTCGGCACGGCGCTGCTGCTCGGCGTGACCATCCCGGTCGCGGAGCGGGTGCCGGGGCTGGCGGCGCTGGGCCTGCTGACGGCCGTCACGGTGGGCATGGTGGCCGTCGAGGTGATCGTCTTCGCCGAGGGCCGGCACGCGCTGCGGAAGCTGGTGTTCGAGGAACGCGCCAGCCACGAGGCGCACGAGGCGGCCTGGCGGGCCCGCTGGCACGACCGGCCCGACGAGGGCGAGTGAACCCCGGTGCCCGGCTGTTAAGAAGGGGCCCTTTCACCTCCTCAGGCGTTAAGAAGGGGCCCTTCCTTACGGTTCGGCCGTCGGCAGAATCGGCGCGCGGGGTGGCCCGCGGCCCGGCGCGCGCCGATGCTGGGGCGATGGCGACCTTCTCCGTACAGGCCCACCCCACAGACGCGGCGAGCTGGACCGAGCTGGCCCGTACCGTCGAGGCGGCCGGCTTCGACGCGCTGTTCGCGGCCGACCACCCCGGCTCCTGCGCGTCGCCGTTCGTCGCGCTGGCCGCCGCCGCGGCGGTGACCAGCACGCTGGGCCTGGGCTCGTACGTCTCCAATGCCGGCGTCCGGGAGCCGATCCTGCTCGCCGCCGACGTGGCCACCCTGGACGTGGTCTCCGGCGGGCGGGCCCGGTTCGGCGTCGGCGCGGGCCACACGCCGGCCGAGTGGCGGGCCGTCGGGCGCGAGCGCCCGGACGTCGCCGGCCGGGTCCGCCGCTGCGTCGAGGTGACCGAGGCGGTACGGGCGCTGCTGGCCGGCGACGAGGTCACCGTGGACACCGAGGAGTTGACCGCGTACGCGGCACGTCTCGACCGGCCACGGCCGGTGCGGGACCGGATCCCGCTGACCGTCGGCGCCTCCAACTCGACGTTGCTGCGCTGGGCCGGCAGGCACGCCGACGTGGTCGGCCTGGCCGGCCTGGGCCGGACGCTGCCCGACGGCCACCAGCACACCGTCCGTTGGCGGGCCGACCAGATCGAGGCGCAACTCGCGCAGGTGGCGGCCGGTGCGGCCGGACGGGAGACGCCGCCGGTCCTGGAGGCGCTGGTCCAGCACGTCGCCGTGACCGACGACGCGGAGGCGGCCGCCGCCGGGACGGCCGCCGAGACCGGGCTCACCCCGGCGGAGGTGCTGGCCACCCCGTTCGTGCTGGCCGGCACCCCCGACGAGATCGTCTCGGCGGTGGCCGGGCACCGGCGCCGCTGGGGCGTCACCCGTTTCGTGGTACGCGCCGGAGCCGTTGACGCGCTCGCCCCGCTCCTGCCCCGGCTGGCGGGAAAAGAGCTGGACTTCGAGCCCACTCGAACGTGAACACTGTGGCGCATGACGACGACACGACGGCTGGGCCGCAGCGGCATCGAGGTCAGCGCGATCGGCATGGGCTGCTGGGCGATCGGCGGCCCGCTCTGGGACGGCAGCCAACCGCTCGGCTGGGGTGAGGTGGACGACGACGAGTCGGTGCGTACCGTGCACCGGGCCCTCGACCTGGGCGCGACGCTGTTCGACACGTCCAGCAACTACGGCGCGGGGCACAGCGAACGGGTGTTGGGGCGCGCGCTCGCCGGCCGCCGGGACCGGGCGGTCATCGCCACCAAGTTCGGCTACCCCACCGACGAGGAGACCCGCCAGGCGCTCGGCGAGGACGCCAGCGCCGAGTACGCGCGGCGCAGCCTGGAGGGTTCGCTGCGCCGGCTCGGCACCGACCACGTCGACCTCTACCAGCTCCACCTGGGCGGCCTGCCGGTGCCGCGGGCGATCGACCTTGTCGGCACACTGGAGGATCTGGTCGCCGAGGGCAAGATCCGGGCGTACGGCTGGAGCACCGACGACCCCGCCTCGGCGCGCGCTTTCGCCGAGGCCGGACCGCACTGCGCGGCGATCCAGCACGACCAGTCGGTGCTGCGGGACAACGCCGCGATGCTCGCGGTGTGCGCGGAGTTCGACCTGGCCGCCCTGAACCGGGGGCCACTGGCGATGGGCCTGCTCACCGCGAAGTACCAGGACGCGCCGGCCGCCCGGGGCGGCGACGACGTGCGCGGCGTGGCACCGGAGTGGCTGGACTGGTTCACCGGCGGCGTACCGCGCGCCGAGTGGGCGCAGCGGGTGGCCCGGGTCCGCGAGGCGCTGACCTCCGACGGCCGGAGCCTCGCCCAGGGCGCGCTGGGCTGGCTGCTCGCGCGCAGCCCGCACACGCTGCCGATCCCCGGCTGCCGGACCGTGGCGCAGGCCGAGGAGAACATCGGCGCGCTGGCGTACGGGCCGTTGCCGGAGGCGGCCTTCGCCGAGGTGGAACGTCTGCTCGCCGACCTGCGCACCGCCCCGGCCGACGCCTGACCCGCCCGAACAACTACTGCGCACGCGGGTGTGACGAGTGAGTGATTTCGCTCCACGCATCCGAATCGCGCTCCGTACTCGAAGATGGAAGCATGCGGATCCTCATGGCCGGCGTGTCCGGCTTCCTCGGCACCCGACTTGTCGACTGCCTCGCCGCGGACGGCCACCAGGTCACCCGCCTGGTCCGCCGCCCACCACGCACACCCGCCGAGCGGCAGTGGAACCCGTCCGCCGCGCAACTGGACCCGCAGTGCGTCGCCGAGGCCGACGCGGTGGTGAACCTGGCCGGTGCCGGGGTGGGCGACAAGCGGTGGAACGACGAGTACCGGAGGCTGATCCGGACCAGCCGGGTGGACAGCACCACCACGCTCGCCATCACGATCGCCGGCCTGCCCGCCGCCGACCGGCCCGCGGTGCTGCTGAACTCCTCCGCCGTCGGCTGGTACGGCAACACCGGCGACCGGACGGTCACCGAGGAGGCGCCGGCCGGCGAGGGGTTCCTCGCCGACGTCTGCCGGGTCTGGGAGGCCGCGACCCGTCCGGCCGAGGATGCCGGCGTACGGGTGGTGCGCCTGCGTACCGGACTGCCGCTGCACCGCGACGGCGGCCTGCTCAAGCCGCAGCTCCTGCCGTTCCGGCTCGGCGTCGGCGGCAAGCTGGGCAACGGGCGGCAGTGGCTGCCGTGGATCGCGATGCGGGACTGGCTCGACGCCGCGAAGTTCCTGCTCGCCCGCGACGACGTGGCCGGTGCGGTGAACGTGGTCGGCCCGGCGCCGGTCACCAACGCCGAGTTCACCAGCGAGCTGGCCCGGCAGCTGCACCGCCCGGCGATCATGCCGATCCCGGCGCTGGCGCTGAAGGTGGCGCTCGGCGGCTTCGCGCAGGAGGCGCTGACCAGCACGCGGGTGCTGCCGGGGGTGCTGGACCGGGCCGGTTTCCCGTGGACGCATCCGGACCTGCAGGGCGCGCTGCGCGCCGCCCTCACCGGCTGAGCGGCGAGGGCGGCGCGGCGGTTCAGCAGCCGATCACCCAGTACGCGGGCCCGGTCTGCTTGAGCGTGCTCGTGTAGAAGGTGTTGTAGAGGCCCATCCGCTGCCCGCTGCCGAGCGCGTAGGCGTACCCGCCGGACTGGTACGCCCGCCCGGCCACCACGTGCGCGTAGTTGCTGGCGGTGACGCAGACCGGCGCGGCAGTGGGCGTGGGTGACGCGGTCGGTGTGGGCGAGGCGGTCGGCCTGGGCGACGCGGTCGCCGTCGGGGCCGGGCTCGGCGAGGCGCCACCGCCGCCGAGCCCGAAGAAGACCGCGTCCCGGTACGTCGAACAGATGGTGTCCAGGAAGTACGCCCCGGCGGTGCCGCACTGGTCCGCGCCCGTACCCGGGTCGACGGGGGTGCCGTGGCCCATCCCGGAGACCCGGTAGAGGCGGACCTGGTCGCTGCCGTACACCTCCAGGCTGGTGCCGGCCGGCAGGGTGGACGTGCTGGTCGGGGTGGTCGACAGGCCCAGCACGTTCGTCCACTGGTCCCGCGACTCGGCGGCGTTGGCGGTCGCCACAGTGGTGTCGCTGGTGCCGTGCCAGATCGCCACCCGGGGCCGCTTGCCGGAGTAGCCGGCGTACGCGCCCCGGACCAGGTCACCCCACTGCGCCGGGGTCTTGTCCACGCCCGGGTTCATGCAGCTGAACGCGGTGACGGTGCTGGTGGCGCAGCGGTACGGGACGCCTGCGATGATCGAACCGGCGGCGAAGACGTCCGGGTAGGCGGCGAGCATGGCCGCGCTCATCGCGCCGCCGGCGGAGAGGCCGCTGACGTAGACCCGGGTGCCGTCGGTGCCGTACGTGGTCTTCGCGTAGTCGACCATCTGCTTGATCGACAGCGCCTCGCCCTGGCCGCGCGCGGTGTCGCCGGTCTCGAACCAGTTGAAGCAGGAGTTGGCGTTGTTGCCGCTGGGCTGCTGCGGCGCGATGAGCGTGAACTTCCACTGGTCGGCGTACTTCTGCCAGCCGGAGTTGGCGACGTAGGTGGAGGCGTTCTGCACGCAGCCGTGCAGCAGCACCACGGCGGGCGCGCCGGCCGGCAGTCCGTCCGGGCGGTACGCGTACATGGCCAGGTTTCCGGGGTTGGAGCCGAAGCCGGTGACCTGGGTGAGCGTGGCGGCCTGGGCGGGGAGGGCGGCGACCAGCGCGGTGGCCGCGGCCAGCACGACCCCGGCCGCCGCCCCGGCGACGCGGGCGATGAGGGATGAGGAGCGGGGCACGGGACCTCCCGATCGTGGAATGTGAACTGAGTCACCTCCGGGTTGCCGAGACGTTACGGCTGCGTTTCGTCACACCGGAATGGCCGCCGCTCACACATTCACGACCGCCGAAGTGTGCGGGCGAGTTCCGCGTCCGGGCGGTCTGCCCAGGTCCGGTTGGTAACGTCCGCTGCGTGCCCTCCTCCCCGTCCCCGGCCACCGGCCCGGCGCCGACACGCGTCCGCGACCGGCGTGCCGACCTGCTGGTCACGCTCGCCGCGCTGGCCCTCGCCCTCTGGGTGACAAGTGGCATGTGGCGGGATCCGAACAGCCGCGCCATCACCGTCAACTCCAGCGACCAGGCATTGTTCGAGTGGCTGCTGGCGTTCGGCGGGCACGCGCTCACCCACGGGCAGAACCCGCTGTACACCACGTTGATCAACGTCCCGGACGGGGTGAACCTCGCGGTGAACACCTCGATCACCGTGTACGCGGCGGTCTTCGCGCCGCTGACCTACCTGATCGGGCCGCCCGCGACGTTCCTGGTGATCCTGACGCTCAACCTGGCCGCGACGGCGGTGGCCTGGTACTGGCTGCTCAGCCGCCACCTGGTGCGCAGCCGGCTGGCCGCCGCGGTGGGCGCGCTGTTCATCGCCTTCTGCCCGGCGATGGTGTCGCACGCGAACGCGCACCTGAACTGGACCGCCGGATGGCTGGTGCCGCTGCTGATCTGGGGCGTGTTCCGGCTGCGCCGGACCGGCCGGGCGGTCACCGGCGGCATCGTGCTGGGCCTGCTGGTGGCTGTCGCGTTCTCGATCGCCGCAGAAGGGCTGTTCTTCACCGCGCTGGCGCTCGGCGTGTTCCTCGCCGTCTGGGCGCTGCACCCGGCCCGCCGGTCCGAGGCGCGCGCCGCGCTGCCCCGGATGGCGGCCGGGCTGGGCGTGACAGCGCTCGTCGCCGGGGCGCTGCTGGCGTACCCGCTCTGGTTGCACTTCCTCGGGCCGCAGCGGTTCCACGGCACCGGGTTCGACCCGCTGATCCACTCCGAGGACATCGCCGCGTACGGGTCGTTCCCGCGCCGCTCGCTCGCCGGCTGGGCCGGGTGGGGCACCTCGCTGGCGCCCAACCCGACCGAGGAGAACTCGTTCTTCGGCGTACCGCTGCTCCTGCTCGCCGTGGCCTGCTTCGCGCTGCTGTGGCGGCGCGCGGACCGCGCGTTCCGGGCCACGCTCGCGGCGCTCGGCGTGACCGCGGTGGTCTTCGCGGTGCTGTCCTGGGGCCCGTCGGTCAAGTGGAACGGCCGCCGCTTCGACCAGACGCTGCCGTTCGGGGTGCTGGACAACCTGCCGGTGATAAACGCGGCCCTGCCGTCCCGGCTGGCGCTGGTGGTCGCGCCGGTCATCGGCCTGCTGCTGGCGTACGCGATCGACTCGCTGCGCGCCCGCCCGCCCCGGCACCGGGTGAGCGGGTTCGCCTGGGCGCTCGGCTTCGTCTCGGCGCTGCTGCCGCTGGTGCCCACGCCGCTGCTGACAAGCGTCCGGGAACCGGTCCCGGCGTTCGTCACCACCGGTGCCTGGCAGCGCTACGTCCCGCCCGACGGGGTGCTCACCCCGCTGCCGCTGACCGTCGACGTCTACCCGGACGGGCAGCGCTGGCAGGCGTACGCGCTCGCCCACCGGCAGGGTGAGTTCCGGATCCCGTCCGGGTTCTTCCTGGGGCCGGGCGGGCCGGAGGGCCGGGGCCGGATCGGTCCGGTGCCGCGCACCTTCGACTCGCTGATGGACCAGGCCGGCCGGACCGGGCTGGTGCCGATCATCACCGACGGCAGCATCCGCGAGTCCCGGGCGGACCTGCGCTACTGGGGCGTCCAGGCGGTGGTGCTGCCGGACCGGGTGCACGGCGCCAAGTTCGACGTCGACGAGGAGGCGCTGCGGCGCACCGCCACCGCGCTGCTGGGCCCGCCCGAGCGGGTGGAGGACGTCTGGCTGTGGCGGGTGCCGGACTGACGCGACGAGGCTCACGGGTCCGGTTCCCGGACGGCGGGACTAGGCTGGACGGGTGAGCGTGACGACTTCCGGGTTGACCGCCGTCCACGCCGGCCTGCTCGACTACCAGGCCGCCTGGGACGAACAGCGCCGGCTGCACGAGGCGGTGGTGGCCGGCGAGCGGGGCGATACCGTGCTGCTGCTGGAGCACCCCAGCGTCTACACCGCCGGCAAGCGCACCGAGCCGTGGGACCGGCCGATGGACGGCACCCCGGTGGTGGACGTGGACCGCGGCGGGAAGATCACCTGGCACGGCCCGGGGCAGCTCGTCGGCTACCCGATCGTCCGGCTGCCCGACCCGGTCGACGTGGTCGCCTACGTCCGCCGCACCGAGCAGTTGCTGATCGACGTCTGCGCCGAGTTCGGGCTGGCCGCCGGCCGGGTCGAGGGCCGCAGCGGCGTGTGGGTGCCGGAGGACGACAGGGGCCCGGCCCGCAAGGTGGCCGCGATCGGCATCCGGGTGGCCCGCGGCGTCACGCTGCACGGCTTCTCCATCAACTGCGACTGCGACCTGGGCTTCTTCGACCGGATCGTGCCCTGCGGCATCCGCGACGCCGGGGTCACCTCGCTGACCGCCGAGCTGGGCCGGCCGATCACCGTCGCCGACGTGCTGCCGGTGGTCGAACGGCACCTGCCGACGCTGACCCGGGTCTGAGCCCCCGTGCGGCTCGACCTGGTCACGCTCGTCGTGACCGAGTACGACCCGGCGATCTCCTTCTTCACCGAGGTGCTCGGCTTCGAACTGACCGAGGACACGCCCTCTCTGACGAACGACGGCCGGCCCAAACGCTGGGTGGTGGTACGCCCGCCCGGCGGCGGCACCGGCCTGCTGCTGGCCCGCGCCGACGGCGAGCACCAGTCCGGTGCGGTCGGCGACCAGACCCACGGCCGGGTGGGCTTCTTCCTCCGGGTCGACGACTTCGAGGCGGTGTATCGCCGGATGCTCGACGCGGGCGTCGAGTTCGTCCGGCCACCCCGCACCGAGCCGTACGGCCGCGTCGCCGTCTTCCGGGACATCGCCGGCAACCCCTGGGACCTGCTCGGCCCGGCCTGACCGCCCTCTCTCCCCCGCCCTCGGCCACCGCGCGTCCGCTCGACGCGCGGTGGCCGACCGGTCCGGCTCGCCGCCCTCCGGATCCGATCTGACGGTCGTCACCGTGAGCGACGTTCCGGCACCCGAGGCATACGTCCTCCTGGCGACTTTGCTCTGCAGCCGGATACGCAGCGGTAACTCATGGTCGATCATTGCGCCCGCGGCTGCAGAGCAAAGGGCGCAGAAACCCATCCCTCCCGCTCGGCCGCCGTTCGTCATAACCCCTGTTCAGCGCGATCCGTCAGCCACCAGGGCCTCCCGGCGACCCCGGACACGCCATCACCGAACGTGACGATCGACGACGCGCCCCTTCCTCACTCTCAGTCGCCACTGAGCCGCCCTCCGCCAACCAGGGCGCCGGCGAAACGCCGACGAGCAAGCCCCCCGGCCGGCAGGGAGCAGGCCGCACCGGCCCGTCGTCAGGGCGTGAGGCGGTGCAGGTCGCGCGGGAAGGCGGTCACCTCGCGGACGTTCGCCGCGCCGGTGAGCCGGGCGACGAACCGCTCCAGCCCGATCGCGAAGCCGCCGTGCGGCGGCATGCCCTGCCGGAACGCGTCCACGTACCCGGCGTACGGCTCCACCGGTTCGCCCCGCGCCGCGAGCGCGGCCAGGTAGTCGGCGTGCCGGTGCAGCCGCTGCCCGCCGGTGACCAGCTCGACGCCCCGGAACAACAGGTCGAAACCGTTTGAGTACGCGGGCCGGGCCGGGTCCGGGTGGGTGTAGAAGGGGCGTTTCGCCATCGGATAGCCGGTGACGAAGAGGAAGTCGCTGCCGTGCTCGCGCAGCGCCCACTCCCCCAGCGCCCGCTCGTGCGCCGGCGCCAGGTCGGGTTCGTCGGCCGGCGCTCCGGCGATCTTCAGCGCGTCGGTGAAGTGCACCGCCGGGATCTCGGCCGGTGCCGCCGGCACCGTCACGCCCAGCGTGGCCAGCGCACCGCCGGCCCGGTCGGCCACGGCGTCGAGCATCCCGGCCAGGGTGTCCCGCAGCACCGCCATCACGTCCCGGTGGTCGGCCACGAACCCCAGCTCGACGTCGAGCGACGTGTACTGGGCCAGGTGGCGGACCGTGTCGTGCGGCTCGGCGCGGAACACCGGCCCCACCTCGTAGACCCGCTCGAAGACGCCGACCATGAGCTGCTTGTAGAACTGCGGCGACTGGGCCAGATAGGCGGGCCGCCCGAACCAGTCCAGCGCGAACACGTTCGCCCCGCTCTCGGTGGACGAGGCGACCACCTTCGGCGTGTGCACCTCGACGAAGCCCTCGCGGTCGAGCGTGGCCCGGAAGCCGGACACGGCCGCCGCCGAGATCCGCAGCGCGGCGGAGCGGACCGGGTGCCGCAGCGCGACCGGCGCGTGGTCGAGCTGGGTGGGCAGGGTGGCGGTGAGCACCGGCCGGTACAGGTCGAACGGGGGCGGGACGGCGGGCGGCCCGAGCAGACGTACCGTCGGCTCGACGACCTCGACCCCGGCGGGCGCGGCGGGGTTCGCGACCACCGTGCCGACGACCTCGACGACCGTCTCCTCGGTGAGCGCCTCGACCTGCTCGCGCACGGCGGGTGCGGCGACCACCACCTGGGCGAGCCCCGCGGCGTCCCGCAGGATCAGGAAGGCCACCGACTTGAGCAGCCGGCGGCGGTGGACCCACCCGGCGAGCCGCACGACGGCGCCCACCTGGGCGGGGAGTTCTGTGGACAGGATGCGTTGCACGACGACTACCTCCTTGACCAATCGCAACGCGATCCCCAGGGAGGTGTGGGCGAGCGGGAACCTCGCGGTGCCACCACACCTTCGCCCCCGCCAGGGCGGGAGCCTCGTTCGTCGCCTTTTCACCGGGGCCGGCCGGGCGGGCTCTACTGGGCGCGACGCGCCGTTCTTCCCGCAGCTCGGGAGGGTCTTCGCGGACCGGCGCCAGACCGCCTCGCAGCAACCGGCGGCTCTCTCGACTGACGGATCGGTCCGTTACTCGGCTCCGTCACAGCTCTGCCCGGCACGCTAGCACCGCGCAGGCGTCGCTGTGACCGGGTTTTTTCGCCCTTGGTGTCCGGTGTCACAGCGATTCGGGCGTGACGGCCGTCGCCCGCCGTTCATCGACCGGCGCCGACCGGCGTACGCTCGGTTTTGTGACGATCGAGCAATCCGCGCCGACGACTGAGCAGCCAGCGCGCACCGCGACTGTCGCCCCCGAGGGGCGGCGGATGCTGCGGATCGAGGCGCGCAACGCCGAGACGCCGATCGAGCGCAAGCCGCCGTGGATCAAGGTGAAGGCCAAGATGGGCCCGGAGTACACCCAGCTGCGCGGGCTCGTCTCGCGCGAAGGGCTGCACACGGTGTGCCAGGAGGCCGGCTGCCCCAACATCTACGAGTGCTGGGAGGACCGGGAGGCCACCTTCCTCATCGGTGGTGACCAGTGCACCCGGCGCTGCGACTTCTGCCAGATCGACACCGGCAAGCCGGCCGAGTTCGACGCCGACGAGCCCCGGCGCGTCGCCGAGTCGGTGGCGGCGATGGGCCTGCGGTACGCGACCATCACCGGTGTCGCCCGCGACGACCTGCCCGACGGCGGCGCCTGGCTCTACGCCGAGACGGTCCGGCAGATCCACGCGCTGCAGTCCGGCTGCGGTGTCGAGCTGCTGATCCCCGACTTCAACGCGGTGCCCGAGCAGCTCGCCGAGGTCTTCGGCTCGCGGCCCGAGGTGCTGGCGCACAACGTGGAGACGGTGCCGCGCATCTTCAAGCGCATCCGGCCGGCGTTCCGCTACGAGCGTTCGCTGGACGTGATCCGCCAGGCCCGCGCGGACGGCCTGGTCACCAAGAGCAACCTGATCCTGGGCATGGGCGAGGAACGCGCCGAGGTGTCCCAGGCGCTGCGCGACCTGCACGAGGCGGGCTGCGAGCTGATCACCATCACGCAGTACCTGCGCCCCTCCCCCCGGCACCACCCGGTGACCCGCTGGGTGAAGCCGGAGGAGTTCGTCGAGCTGCGCGAGGAGGCCGAGGAGATCGGCTTCGCGGGCGTGATGAGCGGCCCGCTGGTCCGCTCGTCGTACCGCGCGGGCCGCCTCTACCAGCAGGCGCTCGCCGCCCGCGAGCAGGTCGCCGTCGCCGGCTGAGGCCGGCCGGTCACCGCGTCGCCCACCACCGCCGCGCGCCGGATGTCATGATCACAGGCATGACCGCCGGGGTACGCGAGGAGCCACGCGAGACCGTGCGCCCTCGTACGCCCCGGCGGCTGCCGTCTCCGACGCTGCTCGCGGTGCTCGTCGGGTTCGCCGCTGTGGGCTACCGGCTGGCGCTGCTGTTCGCCGACGTGCCGCCCGCGAACAGCGACGAGGCGACGATGGGGCTGGCCGCCCTGCACATCGCCGATGGTGACGGCTTCCCGGTGTGGTTCTACGGCCAGGCGTACATGGGCACGCTGGAGGCGTACCTGGCCGCGCCGCTGGTAGCGCTCGCCGGGCCGTCGGTGCTCGTACTGCGGCTGCCCACGCTGGCGTTGTACGCGTTGTTCCTGCTGCTGTCCTGGTGGCTGACCCGGCGACTCGGCGGTGACCGCTGGTACGCGCTGCTCGTCGTCGCCGTGCTGGCGCTCGGCTCCGACCGGGTGGTGAAGAACCAGCTCATCGCCGGTGGCGGCTACCCGGAGCTGAACCCGGCCGGCGCCGCGCTGGCGCTGCTGACGGTCGGCCTCTGTGTGACCGGGGCGGGCGCGCGGCTGCCCCGCTGGGCGGCCTGGGGGCTGATCGCCGGGGTGCTGCTCTGGGTGGACCCACTGATCCTGCCGTACGTGCTGACGCTCGGCGCGCTGCTCGTGGCGTGGCGGTGGCGGGAACTGGCCGGACGGGCCGGGATGGTGCTGGCCGGTGCGCTGCTGCTGGGCGCGGCGCCGATGCTCGCCGACAGCATCCGGCACGGCCGCAACCCGGTGGCCGCGGTGCTGGCGGCAGGTGGCACGGGCGCACCGGCGGACTGGGTGGACCGGCTGCACGGCGGGCTGGTCCTCGGGCCGCCGCTGGCGATGGGTTTCTGCTCGCCCGGCCGGTGCGCCACCTGGCAGCTCTGGTGGGCCGTCGCGTTCCCGGTGCTGCTGGTGCTCGCCGTGCTCGCCGCGTGGCACACGCTCCGCCGTGCTCCCGGCGGCCCGCCCTCGCCGGAGCGGGTGTCGGCCGGGGTACGGCTGGCGCTGCTCGGCGGCGCGGCGGGCGTCCTCGCCGCGTACGCGGTGAGCAACGCGGCCGGGCGGACGCCGATCGAGAGCAGCCGCTACCTGTCGTGCCTGGCGGTCGCCGTGCCCGCCCTGCTCTGGCCACTGTGGCGGGCCGCCCGCCCGCTCGCCGCCCGCCGGACGGCCCGCCCCGCTGCCCGGCGGCGCGGGATGGCCCGGGTGGCGGGGGCCGGGGCGCTGGCGGTGCTCGCGGGCGTGCTCGGCACCGGTGCGGCGGCCACTGTGGACGTGATCCGTACCGCGCCCGACGTGCACGCCGAGGCCGACCGGCACCGGTCGCTCGTGGACACGCTCGGCGCGCTCGACGTCCGGCACGTACGCGGCGGCTACTGGACGTGCAACCGGCTCACCTACGCGACGGGCGAGAACGTGCTCTGTGCCGTGGTCGACGACGACCTGAGCCCTGGGTTCGACAGGCTGCCCGCGTACCGGCGGGAGGTGGCGGCCGACCCGGACGCCGCGTGGGTGGCACCGGCCGGCTCACCGCTGGCCGCGCGGCTGGACCAGCGCGTCGGCACCGCACCGGGCAGGCTCGACGTGGTCACGGTGCCCGGCTGGCGGATCTACCTGCCGCGCCGCTGACGCAGGCCCGGCGGCGCAGCTTCGAGCAGGCCGAGGCGGTGGGCCAGCGCGGCGGCCTCCACCCGGTTGGTCACGTCGAGCTTGGCGATGATCCGGGACACGTGCACGCTCGCCGTCTTCGGCGAGATGAAGAGCCGCTCGGCGATCCGGCTGTTGCTGTGCCCCTCGGCGACCAGCCGCAGCACCTCCCGCTCCCGGCTGGTCAGCAGGTCCGGACCCGGTCGCCCGGTGCCCCGCAGCCCGACCCGGCGGGCCAGCGTCGCCGCCTGCTCGCCCAGCGGGGTGGCGCCCAGCCGGGCGGCCAGTTCGGCCGTCTCCCGCACCCCGGCGGCCACCTCGTCGCGCTCACCGGCCGCCGCTGCCGCCTCGGCCAGCCCCAGCAGCGCCCGGCCCAGCGGGTACGGCTGCCCGGCCTTACGCCACGCCGCCACCGCCGCCCGCCACGCGGCGAGCCCGCCGGCCGGACCGGCGGGCGTCATCCCGCCGAGGATCGCCGTGACGTGGGCGGCGTGGGCGTGCTCGGCCGGATGCCGGGCGGGCAGCGCGGCGGCCACCGCCGACACGTCGGCGGCGAGCGTCGCGTCCCCGGTCAACGCGGCGGTACGCGCCACCGCGTTCAGCACCGGCCAGCCCTCGCGGGGCAGGTCGGTCAGGTGCGCGTCGGCCAGGGCGGCGCGCGCCGCGCGTACCGCCTCCGGCCGGTCGCCGGCAGCGAGCGCGGCCTCGACGCGCAGCTCGTGCAGCGGCAGCCGGTGGTTCGGCCAGAGGTAAGGCCGGCCGAGGAACGCCAGCGCCCGCCCGACGACCTCGTCCGCGCCGGGGTGGGCGCGGGCCAAGTGGAGCCCCGCGCGCAGTTGCAGCCAGTGCAGCCCGGACACACCGGGCGGGTCGATCCGGGCCGCCTCGGCGCAGGTGGCGTCCGCCTCGTCCCAGCGGCCCAGCGCGATCAGCGCCTCGGCCCGGTTCGACAGCAGGTACGCCCCGATCGAGCGGCTGATGCCGACCCGGCGTGCCTCGCTCACCCCGGCCGCGGCCGCCTGTTCGGACTCGTCGTAGCGGCCCAGCTCGTAGAGCACGTCGGAGAGGAAGACCAGGGCGCTGACCAGAGCCCACGAGTCGCCTGCGGCCCGGGCCCGCGCCTCCACCCGGCGCAGCTCGGCCAGCCCGCGCTCCGGCGTGCCGTCGATGCGGTGCAGCAGGGCGATCCGGGTGGGCAGCAGCACCAGGTCGGTGCCGACCTCGGACGCGCCGGCGGCGGCCTCGGCGGCGACCGAGGCGGCCTCCCGGGGGTCGACCTTCATCAGGTGCGACGCGATGTCGGCGAGCACGCCGAGGCGTTCCGGGCCGTGCGGCGCGCCCGCCGCCAGCCGGTACGCCTCGCGCAGCTCGGCCGCGCCGTCGCTCTTGCCGAGCAGCGCGAACAGCCGGCCCCGGTGGTCGAGCAGGCGCGCGGCACGCAGCGGTTCGGCGTCGGGGTCGACCTCGGCCAGCGCGGCCCGGGTGAGCGTGAGTGCCCGGCTGAGGTCCCCGGCGGTGACCGCCGCGGTCAGCGTGTCCTCCAGCACCCGCAGGTGGTCCATGCCGAGCCGGTCGGCGGCGTCGGGCACCTGCTCCCACAGCTCCAGGACGCGCTCCAGCAGCCGGCTCTGCTCGGCGTACGCGTACCGGTCGGCCGCCGCCTCGGCGGCGAGCCGGGCCGCGGTGAGCGCACGCGCATGGTCGTGTGCCGCGTACCAGTGGTGGGCGATCTCGGCCGGCGCGCGACCGGCGGCGACCAGGTGCGGATGGGCCTCGATCGCGGCGGCGTACCGGGCGTGCAGCCGCGCGTGCTCGCCCGGCAGCAGGTCGTCGTGCACCGCCTCGCGGACCAGCGCGTGCCGGAACTCGTAGTCGCCGTCCGGGTCGGCCACCACGAGCTGCCCGGCGACGGCGGCGCGCAGCGCGTCCTCCAGTTCGGCCTCGGGCAGGCCGGCCACCTCGGCGAGGAGCTGGTGGGCGAAGCGGGTCCCCCCGGCGGCGGCGATCCGCAGCACCCGCTGAGCCGGCTCGGGCAGCCGGTCGACGCGGGCCAGCAGCAGATCACGCAGCGTCTCCGGGATGGCCGCGCAGCCGACCGGGCCACCGGCGGCGGCCAGCTCCTCGATGAAGAACGGGTTGCCCTGGGTCCGTTCGTGCACCTCGTCCACCGTCCGGGCGATCTGCTCGACGCCGAGCAGGTCGGCCAGCACGGTGGCGGTGCCCTCCCGGTCGAGGCGGCCCAGCTCGATCCGGTCCACGCCGCGAACCCGGTCCAGCTCGGCGAGGAACGGCCGCAGCGGATGCCCTCGGTGCAGCTCGTCGGTGCGGTAGGTGCAGACGACGAGCAGGCGGGTGGCGCGGGCGGCCCGCACCAGGAAGCCGATCAGATCGCGGGTGGACCGGTCGGCCCAGTGCAGGTCCTCGATCACCAGCACCAGCGGGCGTTCCTCGGCGAGCCGCCGGAACAGGTCGGCGACCAGGTCGAACAGGTAGCCGCGCGGGGTGTCGGCGAGGGCCGGCCCGGCGGGCGCGGCCACACCGGCCGGCATCCGCGCCAGCTCGGGCAGCAGCCGGGCGAACTCCGCCTCGTAGCCGGCGAAGGCGGCCGGCCCGTCGTGGCGCAGCACGTCGCGCAGCGCGGCGGCGAACGGCGCGAACGGCAGGCCGGCCTCACCCAGCTCCAGGCACTGGCCCACCAGCAGTCGCGCGCCGGCCGCGTCCACCTGTGTGCCGAACTCCTCCAGCAGCCGGGTCTTGCCGACGCCCGCCTCACCGCCGACGAGCACCGTCGCCGGGTCGCCGGACCGGCACCGGGCGAGCGCGTCGCCGAGCGCGGCCAGCTCGGGCCGGCGGCCGACGAGGACGGTGCTGGCGGCGCGTACGGTCACGCCGTCGAGCATGCCACGGCGCCCCGACGACCCGACCGGCCCGACCGGGCCGACAGAAGCCGCTGGTCCGGCCGCCCCCGTGACGGCCGGACCGGCGTACGCCCTCGCGGCCATGCCCACGAGAGCGGCGACGGCCGGTGGCGCCGGTGCGGTCACCGGCGGGCGTCGGTGGTACGGGCGTGGTGCTGGCGGCGGCCGAGCCATCCGCGCGGGTGCCGGCGCGGCAACGACCGGGCCAGCCGGTCCTGCGCCGCGTCGGCCTGCAACTCGGCGGCGTGGCTGCGGTGGATGCTGAGGATGAGGTCTGCGTCGTTGCCGAACATCTCGGATCTCCCTGTCGTGCGGTGTCTCCCTGTCGAGATCGACTCTCCGCGCGAAGGTGCCCCCGGTGCATGGGTACGCCGCCTGATCTTCGCCCGCCCGGCCTCCTTACCGGCGGGCCGATCCGGGCCGCCGCGGCGGTAAGGTACTCAGCCCTCGGCGCAGGGGCGGCCACGGATCAACGGGGTGCGCGCCGACCACTAGACTCTGCGGTATGGCAAAGCCCCAGGAGAAGGTCTCGTTCGGCCAGCGGCTGAAGCAGATCGGGATGGTGTTCCGGTTCACCGCCAAGCAGGACAAGTGGTTCGCGCCGCTGACCGCGGCGGCGGTGCTGATCCCGCTCGCGCTCACCGTGGTCGCGGTGCTCGCCTGGGGTTGGCTCTGGTTGCCGATCGGCATCCTGCTCGCCCTGCTGGCCGTGCTGATCGTGCTCAACCTGCGCTCGAACAAGGCGATGATGAACGCCGCCGAGGGGCAGCCGGGCGCGGCGGCGCAGATCATGGAGAGCATGCGCGGCGACTGGCGGGTCACCCCGGCGGTCAGCTCCACCACCCAGATGGACATGGTGCACCTGGTGGTGGGCCGGCAGGGCGTGATCCTGCTGGCCGAGGGCAACCCGCAGCGCGTACGCGGCCTGCTCGGCCAGGAGAAGCGCCGCCTGGCGAAGGTGATCGGCACCGCTCCGCTGCACGACTACGTGATCGGGCAGGGCGAGGGTGAGCTGCCGGTCCGCAAGCTGCGGATGACGCTGATGCGGCTGCCCCGCGCCCTGTCCCCGAAGGACGTCAACGCCCTCGACAAGCGGCTCAAGGCGCTCACGGCGCGACCGCAGATGCCCAAGGGCGCGATCCCGAAGAACATGCGGCCGGCGCGTGGCGCGTTCCGGCAGACCCGGGGTCGCTGACTTCCGGCGTACGCGAGAAGGAGCCGCTCCCCGTGCGGGGCCGGCTCCTTCTTCGTGCGGGTCAGCGGCGCGGGGCGTCGGTGACGACCGACCCGGCGAGCCGGTCGTGCAGGCCGCGCCGGTGCTCGTCCATGAGCAGGGCCGGCACCACCAGGGCCAGCAGGAAGCCGCGCAGCAGTCCGCGCAGCACCCCGATCCGGCCGCCGTCGGCCCAGGAGACGCAGCGCAGCCGGGTCAGGTACATGCCGGGGGTCTGGGCGAACAGGCCGATGAAGAAGCCGTACTCCAGGATCAGCACCAGGACCGGCGGCCAGCCGTCGCGGACCGGGTCGGAGAAGGCCCGGGCGACCATCAGGCACAGCACCCAGTCGATGATCAGGGCGCCGAAGCGGCGGCCGAGGCTGGGCGGGGTGAAGGCGGGGTCGGTGGCGGGCGGCACCGGTGTGGCGGCGGTATCGGTCACAGCGGCCAGGGTAACGCCGCCTCGACCGTCGACGAAAATTCCGACATTCCGCACCAGAGAGCGCTAGGATGACGCTCCGCAAGCGACGTAACACGGCGGAAACAGACGAGACACGGCAGGGCAACCCCCCGGCCATAGCGTCGCCAGTAGTTAGCTACCGGAGTGGACCTGCCAGGAGGACGTGTGTTCGCCAATTCCGAGGAACTCCTGCGATACCTCGCCAACGAGGACGTGAAGTTCGTCGACGTACGTTTCTGTGACCTGCCCGGCGTGATGCAGCACTTCAACCTGCCGGTCGAGTCGTTCGACGACAGCGTGTTCACCGACGGCCTCGCCTTCGACGGCTCCTCGATCCGCGGGTTCCAGGCCATCCACGAGTCCGACATGCTGCTGCTGCCGGACGTCGCCACCGCGTTCATCGACCCGTTCCGGGCCCAGAAGACCCTCGCGCTGAACTTCTTCATCCACGACCCGTTCACCCGCGAGGCCTACTCCCGCGACCCGCGCAACGTGGCGAAGAAGGCCGAGGCCTACCTCGCCGCCAGCGGCATCGCCGACACCGCCTACTTCGGCGCGGAGGCGGAGTTCTACATCTTCGACTCCATCCGCCACGAGACCTCGGCGCACCAGTCGTTCTACTACATCGACTCGATCGAGGGCGCCTGGAACAGCGGCCGGATCGAGGAGGGCGGCAACCGGGGTTACAAAACCGCCTACAAGGGCGGCTACTTCCCGGTTCCCCCGGTGGACCACTACGCCGACCTGCGCGACCGGATCGTGCGGCGCCTCGTCGACGGCGGCTTCACCGTCGAGCGGTCGCACCACGAGGTGGGCACCGCCGGCCAGTCGGAGATCAACTACAAGTTCTCCACGCTGCTGCACGCCGCCGACCAGCTCCAGCTGTTCAAGTACATCGTCAAGAACGAGACCTGGGCCGCCGGCAAGACCGCCACGTTCATGCCCAAGCCGCTCTTCGGCGACAACGGCTCCGGCATGCACACCCACCAGAGCCTCTGGCGGGGCGGCGAGCCGCTGTTCTACGACGAGACCGGCTACGCCGGGCTGTCGGACACCGCCCGCTGGTACATCGGCGGCCTGCTGCACCACGCCCCCTCGCTGCTGGCCTTCACCAACCCGACGGTGAACTCCTACCGCCGTCTGGTGCCCGGCTTCGAGGCGCCGGTCAACCTGGTCTACTCGCAGCGCAACCGCTCCGCCTGCACCCGCATCCCGGTGACCGGCAGCAACCCCAAGGCCAAGCGCGTCGAGTTCCGCGTCCCGGACCCGTCCAGCAACCCGTACCTGGCGTTCTCGGCCATGATGATGGCCGGCCTGGACGGCATCAAGAACAAGATCGAGCCCCCGGCGCCGATCGACAAGGACCTCTACGACCTCCCGCCGGAGGAGTGGGGCGACGTCAAGCAGGTCCCGGGCTCGCTGCCGGAGGTGCTCAACGCGCTCGAGGCCGACCACGACTACCTGCTCGACGGCGGCGTGTTCACGCCGGACCTGATCTCCACCTGGGTCGACTGGAAGCGGGCCAACGAGGTCGACCCGGTGCGTCTGCGCCCGACCCCGCACGAGTTCGCGATGTACTTCGACTGCTGAGCACGCTCGTCAGCACCGGGGGGGGGGGGGGGGGGGGGGGGGGGGGGGGGGGGGGGGGGGGGGGCGGGCCGGCGGGGCCGCGCCCGCCCCGCCCCGCCGCCCCCCCCCCGCCCCCCCCC
>NZ_JBICSV010000007.1:341906-353629 GCF_043197215.1 Micromonospora sp. NPDC049203
CCGCCCCCTTGTTTTCTTGTTCTTTTCTCCCCCCCCCCCGCCCGCCCCCCCCCCCCCCCGCGCCCCCCCGCCCCCCCCCCCCCCCCCCCCCCCCCGGCCGTTCATCAAGCACGGCGGCGCAGCGCGGCCCGGACGCCGGCCACCGCGACGACCACCACCAGCACCGTCATCAGCACCGCGCCCGGCGCCTTGCTGAACCGGGCCAGGTTGGATCCGTCCGGCAGGGTGAGCGCCGAGGCGACAGCGCAGGGCGCCACGAACCAGACCTGGCGGGCCAGCGGCACCGCCGCTACCGCGAGCACTGTCAGCGGCCAGATCGCGTACCAGGGGTGGAAGACCGGGGCGAGCAGCACCGTGGCGGCGAGCGCCAGCCCCGCGCCGAGCAGCGCCACCCGGTGCCGGGCCAGCGTCAGCCGGGCCACCCGCTGCCGGGCGTCGTTGAGCCGCCGCAGCGCCGTCCACGCCCGCCACCAGAGCACCACCAGCAGTCCGGCCAGCAGCACCAGCGCGACCGCCCGGACCACAGGCACCGCCCGTGGCCGCTGCCCGGCCAGCTCCCCGGCGTAGTCGATGACGAAACCGACAGCCGTGGGCGGGGAGGTCCACTGCTGCGAGTCGCCGCTGTGGCCGAGCCCTCCCACCCAGCCCAGCCCGAGGCCGGTGGCGAGCGACACGACGAGCAGCGTGCCGAGCACCGACGCGGCCAGCTGCCCGCCGTCGCGCAGCAGCGCCCGCCAGGTGTAGCGGCCGTGCACGGCGGCGAGCGCCGCGAACGGCAGCGCCACGACCGCTACCGCCTTCACCGCCACGGCCAGGCCCAGCAGCACGCCGGCCACCAGCAACGCGCGTGGCCTGCCCGGCAGGCGGACCAGCACCAGCAGGCCGAGCAGCAGCAGCCCGAGCGCGAGCGCGTCGTTGTGCGCGCCCGCGACCAGGTGGATCCCGACGAGCGGGCACGCGAGCACCAGCCAGGCGGCCCGGCGGGTGGGCACCCCGGCGGCGCGGGCCAGGCCGGGCAGGCACAGCGCGGCCAGCAGCACCCCGGCCACCGCGACCAGCCGCAACGCCACTATCGTCCCGATCAGGCCGCCACCGGCGAGGACGGCGAGCCCGGCCAGCAGCACGAAGAACGGCCCGTACGGCGCCGGGGTGTCCCGCCAGATCGGCGACACCGACCCGGTCCACGGGCAGCCGGCCGCGGCGACACCCACCCGGTACGGGCTGAGCCCCTGCGTCCACGTCCAGCCCTGGCAGGCGTACGAGTAGACGTCGCGGCTGCCCAGCGGCGGCGCGGCAAGCAGCGGCAGCGCCCAGAGCCCGGCCGTCAGGTACGCCCACCGGCCGGACGGCGCGCCCCACCGCAGCGACCACCAGGCGCCGACCAGCAGCAGCGTCCCGGCCAGCCAGCAGCCGAGCGTCACCGGCCCGTGCGGTGCGGCCCAGATCGCGGCGAGCGTGCCGCGCGGGGGCGTGCCGGGCAGCGCGCCGCCGAGCCACCCGGCGACTGTGAGCAGCACCGCACCGGCGAAACCGGTGTATCGGGCGAGACCGGCGGCGACCGGCCGGACGGGTCCGTCGGGCTCGCTCACCGGCACACTCCTCAGTCCACGGGAACCGGCTGCCGACCCTTGCGAGCCGACCGTACCAACCACACGACCACCCCGATCACGAACAGGGTCATCAGCGGCGCACCGGGCATCTTGGAGTACCGGGCCAGACCGGTGCCGTCGGCCAGCACCAGGAACGACGACACCACAGTGACGATCGAGAACCACAGCGTGCGGTGCGCGGTGGCGGCGAGCACCGCCAGCGGCCACAGCCAGTACCAGGGGTGGAACAGCGGGGACAGCGCGACGGTGGCGGTGAGCGCCAGCCCGGCGTGCCAGAACGGCTCACCGCGACGCAGCGAGCGGAACCAGAGCCAGATCAGCACCCCGACCAGCACCACCATGCCGATCGCCCGGGTCACCGGCAGCGCGTCGACGTGCACCCCGAACGGCGCCAGCAGGTAGCCGACGGTCTGCCCCACCGCCGTCGGCGGCGAGGTCCAGGCCACCACCAGCCCGCCCTGTTCCAGGCCGCTGATGAACCCCAGCCCCAGGCCGGAGACGACGGTCACCCCGGCGAGCGCCGCGAGCGAACCGCCGACCACCCACCCGCCGTCGCGCACCAGCGTCCTGATCCGGTACGCCCCGACGATCGCGGCCAGCGCGGCGAACGGCATCACCACCAACGCGGTGACCTTGACGGCGGCGGCCAGTCCGAGCAGCGCCCCACCGGCGAGCAACGGTCCGGGCCGGCCCGGCCGGGCCGCGACCACCGCCAGCCCGGCCACGAGCAGGCCGATCATCAGCGCGTCGTTGTGCGCGCCGGAGACCAGGTGCACGGGCACCAGCGGGCTCGCCAGCGCCAGCCAGAGCGCGCGCCGCGGCGCCACCCCGCAGCGGCGGGCCAGCACCGGCAGCGCCCACGCGGTCAGCGCCACGCCGGCCACGGCGAGCACCCGGAACAGCGCGACGGCGGCGAGCAGCGAGCCGGTGGCCTCCACCACCGCGCCGGCGAGAAGCACGAACAGCGGCCCGTAGGGTGCCGGGGTGTCCCGCCAGATGTAGGAGATGGTGTCCAGCCAGGGACAGGGCAGCGCCGAGACGCCCTGCTCGTAGGGGTTGATCCCGGCCGAGAAGCTGGCGCCCTGGCACGCGTACGCGTACACGTCCCGGCTGCCCAGCGGCGGCGCGACAAGCATCGGCAGCAGCCAGAGCGCGACGGTGACCAGCACCCACCGGGACGACGGCACCCGGTCCCGCAGCGACCACCAGGCCCACGCCAGCAGCCCGGTGCCGACCAGCCACAACCCGATGATCAGCGGCCCGTTCGAGCCCTGCCAGATGCTGACCGGGGTGGGACGCAACTCGCCGTCGGGCAGGGCGCCGCCGAGGAACGCGGCCACGGCGAGCAGCACCGAGCCCGCCAGGCCGATCCAACGCGAGAGGTGGTGAGACACGCCCGACATGCTGCCAGTACGGTGGTTCGCGATCAGGAGGTGGGCATGCGGGGCGGTCGGGTGGTGGCGGTCTCCGCCGTGTCCGCGCTCGTCCTCGCCGTGCTCCAGCTCATCCTGCCGGCCACCGGCTCGGACCTGTCCGCGCAGGTCGCCCGCGCCGGCTTCTTCGCCGACCACGGTGCCGCCCTGGTCGACCTGCGCTGGTACGGCGGCGTGCACCCGTGGGGCTACAGCCTCGTCTCGCCGCCGCTGATGGCGCTGCTCGGGGTACGCCTCACCGGCGCGCTCGCCCTGCTCGCCTCCGCCACCGCGTTCGCCGCCCTGCTGGTGCGTACCGGGGTGCCCCGCCCGCTGCTGGGCAGCCTGGTCGGCGTGGTCACGATCGCCGGCAACCTGGTCTCCGGCCGGGTCACCTACGCCCTCGGCGTCGCGTTCGGCCTGGCCGCGCTGCTGGCGCTCACCATCCCCGCCCGCCGCACCCGCCTCGCCGCCGCCGCTGATCCCGCTGCCGAGCCGGCCGGTCCCAGCGGTTCCGCTGCCGAGCCAGTCATTCCCGGCGCTGCCGCTGCCGAGCCGGCCGGTCCCGGCGCTGCCGGTGGCGGCCGGAGCGTCTGGGCGGCCGTCGCCGCTGCCCTCGCCGCGCTGCTCGCCTCGGCGGCCAGCCCGGTGGCCGGACTGTTCGTCGGGCTCGCCGGTGTCGCGCTGCTGCTGACCCGGCGGTACGCCGGCGGCCTGCTGCTCGCCGTACCGGCCGCCGTACCGCTCGCCGTCACCGGGCTGCTGTTCGGCGAGGGCGGCTGGATGAACATCAGCACGGCCGACACAGTGCACGCCGTGGTGACGAGCCTGGTGGTGGCGGCCCTCGTGGCGTACCGGCCGGTGCGGGTGGGCGCGTTGCTGTCCGCGGCCGGAGTGCTGGCGTCGGCGCTGCTGCACACGCCGGTCGGGCTGAACGCCACCCGCCTGGTGGTGATGTTCGCGCTGCCGGTGCTGGCCGCCGCCGCGACGCCACCCGCATGGCTCACCGCGAACCGCCTCGGAGGCCGACTCGGCGCGGGCCGGGACGGCGCGGGCCCGGACAGCGAGGGCCGTCCCGACATCGGCCCGCGTGGCACGGGCCGACCCGGAGAGCGTCGACTCCGTCGGGTTCTCAGCGCGTTCGGGCTGGCCGCGCTGCTCGCGGTCGTCTGCTGGTGGCAGCCGCCGGTGGTCACCGCGGACCTGCGCAGCGCCGACGACCCGACGGCCGACCCGGCGTACTTCGCGCCGCTGCGCGCGGAACTGGACCGGCGCGGGCTCACCGGACGGGTGGAGGTGCCGCCGACCCGCAACTACTGGGAGGCGGCCCACATGGGGGACGTGCCGCTGGCCCGGGGCTGGCTACGCCAGGCCGACATCGACCGCAACCCGCTGTTCTTCACCACGGTGCCCGGGGCGTCCGGCACCGGCGTTCCGCTGACCCCTGTCACCTACCGGGACTGGCTGGCCGACAACGCGGTGCAGTACGTGGCGGTGCCCGACGCCGAGTTCTCCTGGGTGGGACGGTCGGAGGCGAAACTGGTGGAGCTGGGTCAGCCGTACCTGACCGAGGTCTGGTCGGACCGGCACTGGAAGCTGTACGCGGTGGCCGACCCCACCCCGCTGGTCGGCGCACCGGGTGAGCTGGTCCGCCAGGACGGCGCCTCGATCACGTTCCGCGCCCCCGCCGCCGGCCCGGTCCCGATCCGGGTACGCCACGACCGCTGGCTGACCGCCTCCAACGGAGCCACGGTCACCCCGAACGGCAAGTGGACCACGGTGACGGTCCCCCAAGCGGGCACCTACACCCTCACAAGCTGACCCAGACTAGAGATCTTGGTACAAAACGGCCCCCATAAGGGCCGTTCCCTTCCAAGATCTCCCGGCGGACCGCCTCGCTCCGTGACCACCCTCCCCTGTCCGTCGATCTTGAAGTTGCGGCCCCCAGGAAGCCGGATTCGTACCATTCGCCGGGGCGGAAAGTGCAAGATCGACGCCGAGGGAAGGTGGGGAGGGAGAGGGCGGGCCGGGGTCAGAGGGGGGACTCCAGGATTTGCTGGACGACTGTGCGGGAGTGGCGGCCGGTGCGCAGGTACTCGTCCAGGAACTCGCCCTGGTCCTCTCGCCCCAGCAGCCGCACCACGCCGGCCAGCTCCACCCCGTGCCGGGGCAACTGGTCCCCGGCCCGGCCGCGTACCAGCATCAGCGCGTCCCGTACCTCGGCGGCGAGCGTCCAGCCGGCGGCCAGCTCGGCGGCGTCGGTGGGATCGAGCAGGCCGGCGTCGCGGGCGGCGGCAAGGGCGTCGAGCGTACGGGTGCCGCGCAGCGCGGGCACCTGACCGGCGTACCGGAGCTGGAGCAACTGCACCGCCCACTCGACGTCGGCCAGCCCGCCCCGGCCCAGCTTGGTGTGGGTGGCCGGGTCGGCGCCGCGGGGCAGCCGCTCGGTCTCGACCCGCGCCTTGATCCGGCGGATCTCGATGACCTGCTCGCGGGTCAGCCCCTCGGCCGGGTAGCGCACCGGCTCAATCATCGCCTCGAACTCGGCACCCAGGTCGGCGTCACCGCAGACGTGCCGGGCGCGCAGCAGCGCCTGCGCCTCCCACACCCGGGACCAGCGCGCGTAGTACTGCGCGTACGCGGCCAGGCTGCGGACGAGCGGGCCCTGCCGGCCCTCCGGGCGCAGGTCGGCGTCGACACCGAGCGGCGGGTCGGGGGCGGGCGCGGACAGCAGCCGGCGCAGTTCCTCGGCGATGGCGTGCGCGGCGGCGCTCGCCGCGCTCTCCTCCACCCCGGGCGGCGGGTCGTAGACGAACAGCACGTCGGCGTCGGACAGGTAGTTCGACTCGTACCCGCCGAGCCGGCCCATGCCGATCACCGCGAAGCGCAGGCCGGGCGGTCCGGGGTGGACGGTACGGGCGGCTTGCAGCGCGGCGGCCAGCGTGGCGTCGGCGACGTGCGACAGCGCGGTGCCGACCGCCGTCACGTCCACCACTGTGGGGCGGCGTTCCCCGCCGCCGACCGGACGGGGGTTGAGCGGGGCGAGCGAACCGGCGCGGCTGAGCACGTCGGCGGCGGCGATCCGGACCAGCTCCCGGCGGCGCAGCGCGCGGACCGCCCGGATCGCCTCGACCGGGTCGTCGTGCCGGGCGGCGGCGGCGGCGAAGCCCTCGACGAGCGTCTCCCGTGGACGCGGGGTCAGTTCGCTGTCCTCGGCGAGCAGCCGCAGCGCCTCCGGTTCGCGGGCCAGCATGTCGGCCGCGTACCGGGAGGACGACAGCACCCGGGCCAGCCGGCGGGCCACCGGGCCGGAGTCGCGCAGCAGGCGCAGGTACCACGGAGTGCTGCCGAGCTTGTCGGACACCTGCCGGTAGTTGAGCAGACCGCGGTCCGGTTCGGGGGCGTCGGCGAACTCGTCGAGCAGCACCGGCAGCAGCGTGCGCTGGATGGCCGCGGTACGGCTGACCCCGCCGGTGAGCGCCTGGAGGTGCCGCAGGGCGCCGGCCGGGTCGGCGAAGCCGAGCACCTCCAGCCGGTGCCGGGCCGCCTCGGGCGTGAGGCGCAGCCCTTCGGCCGGCACCCGGGCCACGGATTCCAGCAGCGGCCGGTAGAGCAGTTTGGCGTGCAGCCGGCGTACCTCGGTGGCGTGGGTGACCCACTCGGCGCGGAACTCCTCGACGGCGCTGCGGCCCGGCCTGGCCACGTAGCCGAGCGCGGCGGCGAGCCAGCGCAGCGCGGCCGGTTCGGTCGGCACGGTGTGGGTACGGCGCAGGGCCTGGAGCTGGAGCCGGTGCTCGACGGCGCGCAGGAAGCGGTAGCCGCGCAGCAGCGCCTCCCCGTCGGCGCGGCCCACGTAGCCGCCCGCGACGAGCGCGCGCAGCGCCGGCACGGTGCCCGGTACCCGCAGCGACTCGTCGCCCCTGCCGTGCACGAGCTGGAGCAGCTGGACGGCGAACTCGATGTCGCGCAGCCCGCCCGGCCCGCGCTTGATCTCGCGTTCCAGCTCCTTCGGCGGCACGTTGTCGAGGATCTTGCGGCGCATGGACCGGACGTCCTCGACCGCCTCGGGGCGTTCGGCGGCGGTCCACACGAGCGGAGCCAGCGCGTCGGTCCACTCCTTTGCCAGCTCCAGGTCCCCGGCGGCCGGGCGGGCCTTGAGCAGCGCCTGGAACTCCCAGGTGCGGGCCCAGCGCTTGTAGTAGGCGAGGTGGCTGGCGAGCGTACGCACCAGCGGACCCCGGTTGCCCTCCGGCCGCAGTGCCGCGTCGACCGGCCAGGCCACCAGCCCGCAGATCTGGATGAGCCGGGTGGCGACCTGGGTCGCGGCGGGCAGGTCGTCGTCGGCCGCGGCGACGAAGATGACGTCGACGTCGGAGACGTAGTTCAGCTCGTCGCCACCGCACTTGCCCATCGCCACCACGGCCAGCCGGGGGCGCGGCGTGCCGTCGGGCAGCTCGTCGGCGGCGATGTCGTAGGCGGCGGCCAGCGTCGCGTCGGCCAGCCCGGACAGCGCCGCCATGGTCTGCTCCAGGCCGCGCCCGCCGGTCAGGTCGGCCGCCGCGATGCGCAGCAGCGCAAGACGGTACGCCTGCCGCAGCAGCGGGACCGCGCCGGTCATCGTGGTGAGCCGGGCGGCGACGCCCAGGTCGAGCCGGCCGTCCGCGGCGGGGGCGAGCCCGTCCGGCTCGGTAGCCAGCACCGCCCACTGCCCGGGGTTGGCGACCAGATGGTCACCGAGCGCGGAGGAGGCGCCGAGCACCGCGATCAGCCGGCGGCGCAGCCCGGCGTCGGCGGCCAGGGCGTCGCGTATCGCCGCCTCGTCGCCGGAGCGCCGCTCGGACTCGACCAGCCGGTGCAACTGGCGCAGGGCCAGGTCCGGGTCGGCGGCGCGGGACAGCGCGGCGAGCAGTTCGGCGGCACGCTCGTCGGCGGGTTCCTGGGTGTCGGGCCGCCACAGGGCGAGCCCGTCCGGGCCGAGCAGGTCCTCCGCCCGGCTGGCCCCGTCACCCTCGGCGAATCCGTAGCGGGCCAGGCGCCCGCGGGCCGGCCGGGTCACCGTCAGGCCCCGAGCAGCGGCAGGCTGCGGCGCGGGTTGTCGTCGCCGAGTTCGCCGAGCGCGAGCGCGGCGAACCGGATCGCGAACGGCTGCCACGCCTCCTCGACGTCGGCCATCACCCGGTCGCAGGCGGCCACCACCAGCTCCGGGTCGTAGCCCAGCTCGGCCAGCACGGCCGAGTCGCGGGACCACTCGGCGATCATCGCGGTGTCGCACTCGATGTGGAACTGCAACCCCCAGGCCCGGTCGCCGAGGCGGAACGCCTGGTGCGGGTAGCGGGTGGACGCGGCGAGCAGCGTCGCGCCGTGCGGCAGCTCGGTGATCTCGTCGGCGTGCCACTGGAGCACGTCGGGCATCAACGGCACGTACCGGAACAGGGGATCGTCCTCGGCGGCGTCGCGCCGCCCGACGAGCGCCGGCCCGACCTCCGGGCCGGACGGGCTGCGCTCGACCCGGCCGGCGTGCGCGGTGGCGAGCAGTTGCGCGCCGAGGCAGACGGCGAGCGTGGGCACGCGCTGGCGGACGGCCTTGCGCAGCAGCCCTTCCAGCGCCGGGAACCAGGGCGTGCCGTGGGCGCCGTCGGGCCCCGGGTAGGCCTGCTGGTCGCCGCCGAGCACCACGAGCGCGGCGTATCCCTCCAGGTCGGCGGGGAGCGCGTCGCCGGCGTGCGGACGCAGCACACGCAGCTCAAGACCCCCTTCGGTGAGCCACTCCCCCAGGCGGCGGAGGTCGTCGGTCGGGTCGTTCTCGATCACCAGCGCGGTCGCCACGACGTCGAGGCTAGCCGGTGCGCACGACACCGGCCGGTCCGGCAGGCCCTAGGCTCGCGATCGTGCCTGACGACTGCGTGCGCCCACCGGCTCTGCGTCCCGGCGACGCGGTGATGCTGGTGTCCCCGTCCGGGCCGACCCGTCCCGAGCGGGTGGCCCGCGGCATCGAGCTGCTCACCGGCTGGGGGCTGCGGCCGGTGCCCGCGCCGAACGCGTACGCCCGGCGGGGTTATCTGGCCGGCGACGACGCGCTGCGGGCCGCGGACCTGAACGCGGCGTTCGCCGACCCGGAGATCCGCGGGGTGATCTGCACCCGGGGCGGTTACGGCGCGCAGCGGGTGGTCGACCTGATCGACATGGCGGCGGTACGCCGGGATCCGAAGGTGGTGGCCGGCTTCTCCGACATCACCGCGTTGCAGTTCGCGCTCTGGCGGGGCGCCCGGCTGGCCGGGGTGCACGGGCCGGGCGCGGCGTGGCGCGACGAGCGCACGCCGATCCGCTCGGCGGAGTCGCTGCACGCCGCGCTGACCAGCACCGAGCCGGTGACGGTGACGGCGGTCGAGGCGGAGGAGACGTACCCGGTGCGGGTGCCCGGGCGGGCCGAGGGCCGGCTGATCGGCGGCAACCTGTGCCTGATCACCGCGTCGATCGGCACGCCGGACATGCCGGACCTGACCGGGGCGGTCCTGCTGGTCGAGGAGGTGCAGGAGCCGCCGTACAAGATCGACCGGATGCTCACCCACCTGCGCCGCTGCGGCGCGCTGGACGGGATCGCCGGGGTGGCTGTGGGTCAGTTCACCGAGTGCGCGGACGGCTGGGACACCACAGTCGTGGACGTGCTCACCGACCGCCTGGGCGACCTGGGCGTGCCGGTCCTCGGCGGCCTGCCGATCGGCCACGGCCCCGGCCAGCTGACCGTCCCGGTGAACACCCCCGCGGTCCTGAACGCCACAGACGGCACCCTCACTGTGACGTCCGCCGTCCGCTGACGCCGAGGCCCGGCGATCATGAGGTTGGCGGCAGTTCAGAGATCCACAACTGCCGCCAACCTCATGATCAATGCTGACTCGGGGTGAGGTGGGCCACGGCGCCGATCTCCAGGGCGGCCCAGACGGTGGCGTCGGGGGTGACGGTCAGGCCGTGGGGTTCCGACGCGGGGGTGGGCAGATCGTGGCCGGTGATGTGGCCGTCGGGGTCGATGTGGCCGATGCGGTTGGCGCCCCACTCGGTGAACCAGCAGCCGCCGGCCGGGTCGGCGACGATCGCGTGCGGGCGGGCCGCCCGGTCCGGCAACGGGAACTCGTCGATCCGCCCGTCCGGCGTGATCCGCCCGATCTGCCCCGCGACGATCTCCACGAACCAGAGCGCGCCGTCGCCACCCCGGGTGATGCCGACCGGCCCGGCCGCCTCGGTGGGCAGCGGATGCACTGTGACCCTCCCGTCCAGGCCGACCCGGGCGATCGCGTCGGCCTGGTTGAGCGTGAGCCAGAGCGCGTCGTCCGGCCCGGCCGCGAGCATCGACGGGAAGCCCTTCGTCACCGGCAGCGGGAAGGAGGTCACCTCCCGGCGGCGGTCACCCGGCCGGCCGTGTCGTCGTTCATGCCGGCGTACCAGAGCGCGCCGTCCGCGCCGACCGCCAGCCCGCAGGGGCCGCAGCCGGGCGGCAGCGCCACCGAGCCGGCCTCGCCGTCGACGGTGACCCGGCCCAGCCGGTCGTCGCCCGAGCGGGTGTACCAGAGTGCGCCGTCGGGGCCGCCGACGATGATCAGCGGACGGCTGCCGGGCGGGTCGTCGCGGTGGATCCGCACCTCACCGTCGAGGCCGAGCCGGGCGACGCCGCCGGAGCCGGCCAGCGTCAGCCAGAGCGCGCCGTCGGGCCCGACCGTGATCGAGTACGGCCCGGAGCCCGGCCCGGTGAGCGGGATCTCGCGGATGGCGGGCTGTGTCATCGAGTGGCCTATCGTCGGGTTTCGCCCAGCCTCTCGGGCGCTCACCGCCCCCGGCAACACGAATAATTCGGGCCTTCCGGGCGAGATTGCCAGCTCGCTGACAGGTTCGCCACGGGTGGCCCTCAGTTCCGGCGACCACTGTCGGTGACGTCATCGCACCACCACCGAACAGGAGAATCGCATGATCCGCACGATGTCGAAGAAGCACCTGCTGGCCGGCCTGGCCGCTGCCGGCGTGCTCGGCGTCGGGATCGCCGCCCCGACGGTGGCGCTCGCCGACGACAAGAGCCCGAAGCCGTCCTCCAGCGCCAGCACCACCGACCAGGGTGACGACCGCCGCCAGAAGCACGCCGACCGGCAGGCCGAGTTCGCCGAGGCGCTCGCCAAGGAGCTGGGCGTCCCGGCCGACAAGGTCACCGCGGCGCTGGAGAAGCTGCACGAGCAGCGCCAGGGCGACCGCCCGGAGCGGCCGGAGCGGCCCTCGACCGAGGACCGGCAGGCCGCGCTGAAGGAGCGCCTGGACCAGGCCGTCACCGACGGCAAGCTCACCCAGGAGCAGGCCGACGCGGTGCTCAAGGCCGCCGAGGCGGGCGTGTTCCCGGGCCCGGGCAAGCGCGGCCACGACGGCATGCCCGGCCACCACGGCAAGGGCGGCGACAAGGGCGGCCCGGAGGGCAAGGCCGACAAGGGCGCCGAGGCCGAGCAGGAGGGCCAGGGCGGCAAGTGACGTGGTGGCCCCGCCGCCCCTCACCGGCCGTTCCCTCCTCCTGGCCGGCGCCCGGCGGGGCCACCCACGCTCCCTCGGGCCGGGGGGGGGGGGGGGGGGGGGGGGGGGGGGGGGCCCCCCCCCCCCCCCCCCCGGCCGCGGCCGCCCCCCCCCGCCGCGGGGGCCCCCCCCCGCGCGGGGGGGGGGGGGGGGCGGGGAG
>NZ_JBICSV010000008.1:0-317953 GCF_043197215.1 Micromonospora sp. NPDC049203
CCCGCCCCCCCCCCCCCCCCCGCGCGCGCCCCCCCCCCGGCCGCGCCGCGCCCCCCCCGGGGCGGGGGCGGGGGGGGGGGGGCCCCCCCCCCCGCCCCGCCCGGCGCCCCCCCCCCCCCCCCCCCCCCCCCCCCCCCCCCCCGGGACCGGGTCAGTGCGGGGAGTCCAGGATGACCAGGATTGACGACGTCGCCCGACTGGCCGGGGTGTCCACGGCCACCGTCTCCCGGGCGCTGCGCGGCCTGCCGACGGTCTCGGCCGCGACCCGCCGCCGGGTGCTCGCCGCCGCCGAACAGCTCCAGTACGCGGTGTCGCCCAGCGCGAGCCGGCTGGCCGGTGGCCGGACCGGCACGGTGGCGGTGGTGGTGCCCCGGATCACCAGATGGTTCTTCGGCACCGTGGTCGAGGCGGTCGAGGAGTTCCTCCAGGACAGCGGCTACGACCTGCTGCTCTACAACCTCGGCGGCCGGGAACGGACCCGCCAGCGGGTGCTGCGCACGGCCAGCCTGCACAAACGCGTGGACGCGATCATCCTGGTCGCCACGCCGCTGCGGGCGGCCGACGTGCACACGCTGACGAAGCTGGGCCTGCCGGGCGTGACGATCAGCTCCGGCGGCCAGGTGCCCGGGTGGCCCTGTGTCCGGATCGACGACGTGGCCGCCGCCCGGACCGCCACCCGCCACCTGCTCGACCTCGGCCACACCAGGATCGCGCACATCTCCGGCGACCCGGACGACGAACTGGCCTTCACCACCCACCTGGACCGGCGGCGCGGCTACCAGGAGGCGCTGCGGGCCGCCGGGCTGCGACCCGACCCGAGCCTCGACGTCGAGTCCCGGTTCACCATCGACGGGGGCGCCCGGGCCACGGCGGAGCTGCTGGCCCGGGGCGAGCCGCCGACTGCCATCTTCGCCGCCTGCGACGAGATGGCGATGGGTGCGATCACCGCGCTGCGCGACGCCGGGCTTCGGGTGCCGCAGGACGTGAGCGTGATGGGCATCGACGACCACGACGTGGCCGGCGTGCTCGGCCTGAGCACCATCGCCCAGCCCGCCGCCGACCAGGGAGTGCTCGCCGCCCGCATCCTGCTCGACCCGCTGGGGGTGCGGGTCACCGAGCCGTACCCCGGCCTGGTGCCCACGCCGCGCGGCGCCGACACGGGCGACGGGACGCCGCCCCCGGTGATCCTGCCCACTCGCCTGGTGGTGCGCGAATCGACGGCGCCGCCCCGGGCACACTGAATAACTCGCTCGTCCCGCACCACCCAGACAGGAGTAAGGCGCTGAACACCGACGCGACGCAGCAGGCCCCGGGCACCGGCTGGTGGACCGAGGCGGTCATCTACCAGGTCTACCCGCGCTCGTTCGCCGACTCCGACGGCGACGGGATCGGCGACCTGCCGGGCATCACGTCCCGGCTCGACCACCTCGCCGAGCTGGGAGTCGACGCGGTCTGGCTGTCCCCGTTCTACCCGTCTCCGCAGGCCGACGCCGGGTACGACGTGTCCGACTACCGCGACGTCGACCCGCTGTTCGGCACGCTCGCCGACGCCGACAAGCTGATCGCCGAGGCGAAGTCCCGCGGGCTGCGGGTGATCGTCGACCTGGTGCCCAACCACACCTCCTCCGCGCACCGCTGGTTCACCGAGGCCGTCGCCGCCGCGCCGGGCAGCCCGGAACGGCAGCGCTACGTGATCCGCGACGGCAAGGGCCCGGACGGCGCCGAGCCGCCGAACGACTGGGTGAGCGTGTTCGGCGGCCCCGCCTGGACGCGGCTGCCCGACGGACAGTGGTACCTGCACCTGTTCGACGCGGGCCAGCCCGACCTCAACTGGGACAACCCGGAGGTGCGCGCCGAGTTCCTCGACGTGCTGCGCTTCTGGCTGGACCGGGGCGTGGACGGCTTCCGGGTGGACGTGGCGCACGGCCTGATCAAGCAGGCCGACCTGGCCGACTGGCAGGAGCCGCAGGAGATCCTCTCCGGCAGCGAGGTGGACAAGCCGCGCCCGCCCATGTGGGACCAGGACGGCGTGCACGAGATCTACCGGGAGTGGCGGCGGGTGCTCGACTCGTACCCCGGTGAGCGGATCCTCGTCGCCGAGGCGTGGGTGGAGCCGGCCGAGCGGCTGGCCCGGTACGTGCGCCCGGACGAGATGCACCAGGCGTTCAACTTCGAGTACCTGATGGCCGCCTGGACCGCACCGGCCCAGTACGCGGTGATCACCCGTTCGCTGGAGGCCACCGACTCGGTCGGCGCTCCCACCACCTGGGTGCTGTCCAACCACGACGTGGTCCGGCACGCCTCCCGGCTCGGCCTCGGCAGCGGCGGCGGCCGGGCCAACGGCGTCGGCGTGGACGACCCGCAGCCGGACGCCGCGCTGGGCCTGCGCCGGGCCCGCGCGGCCAGCCTGCTGATGCTCGCGCTGCCCGGTTCCGCCTACCTCTACCAGGGTGAGGAGCTGGGGCTGCCGGAGCACACCACGCTGCCCGACGAGGCCCGGCAGGACCCGACCTGGAAGCGCAGCGGGCACACCGAGCGCGGCCGGGACGGCTGCCGGGTGCCGATCCCGTGGGAGGCCGACGCCCCGTCGTACGGCTTCGGGCCGACCGACGCGAGCTGGCTGCCCCAGCCGCCCGTGTGGGCCGAGTACGCGCTGGACCGGCAGCGCGGCGTGCCCGGCTCGACGTACGAGCTGTACCGGACCGCGCTGCGGCTGCGCCGCGAGCACGCGCTGGCCCGGGGACCGCTGCGGTTCCTGTCCTCCGGCGACGAGGTGCTCACGTTCACGAACGGCGACGTCACTGTGCTCACCAACTTCGGCGCGGACGCGGCGCCGTTGCCGGCCGGCGCCGAGGTGCTGGTGTCGAGCGCGCCGCTGGACGGCGACGTGGTGCCGACCGACGTGACGGTCTGGTTCCGGGTGTAAGGAAGGGCCCCTTATTAACGCCTGCGGTAGAGGAAGGGCCCCTTGTTAACGAGGGGCCCTTCCTCCTTCCAAGCGTTCGGCGCGGGCGTGCAGCAGGTCGTGCACCTGCGCGATGTCCCGGGGCGAGGTACGCGCGGCCAGCCAGTACATGATCCCGGTCGGGATGAAGAAGAGCTGGAACGCGGCCAGCCCGACGGCGTAGTTCAGCGGCGGCGGGAAGGCCGCCCGCAGCCCGGCGAACGCCACCCCGACCAGCCCGTTGCCGGCCGCCCGGCCGACGCCGTTCACCAGGTTGCCCAGGCTGTAGACGGTGCCCCGGTGCTCGGGCGGGTTGACGTCGGCGATCAACGCGAACCAGTTCGGCGAGTTCGCCGACGTCAGCGCCAGCGCCACCACCGCGGTGAGCAGGCTCAGCCCCACCGACGGCTCGGTCAGCACGCTGGCGAGCACGGCCGTCACCACCGCGCCGGCACCGGCGCCGTCCGGCACGTCGATCCGGATCGGCACGAAGAACAGGACCAGGTAGAACGGCAGCGCCGCGAGGATGCCCACGGCCGCGACCATGGCCCGGCCACTGGGCGTACGCCGTTGCAGCGCGTCGCCCACCAGGCCACCCACGATGGACAGCACGCCGCCGAGCTGGAACAGGGTGGCGAAGACGCTGCCCACCACCACTGCCGTCGCGGGCGAGTAGCCCTGCGCCTCGGCCCGCTGGCTGAACAGCACCGGCAGCCAGACCAGCGAGCCGAACGCGGCCTGCGCGGTCAGCCCCTGCAGGATCAGCCAGCGGTTGGTCCGGCGGCCCAGGATCCGGGGCAGGTCGGCGCGGCTGATCCGGTAGTCGTACTCGTTCCCGGCGTCGATCGCCCCGGCCAGCTCCGGTTCGCTCTGCCCGCGCCGGATGTCGTAGGTGAACAGGTACGCCACCGTGGCGGCCAGGCCCACGCCGGTCAGCAGCAGGAACGGCCGCCGCCAGTCGGTCGCGCCGAGCAGGCCGCCGAGCAGCGTCCCGGCCAGCGTGCCGACGCCCTGAGACAGCCCCCAGAAACTCATCACCAGGCCGCGACGGCGCGGCGAGATCAGGTCGGTGACCACCGAGAAACCGACAGACCCCACCGCGCCCAGGCCGACAGCGCCGACGAACTGCGCGGCCAGGAATGTCGCGTACCCTCCGGCGAGCGCGCTGCCCCCGGTGCCGGCGGCCCAGAGCAGCGTGCCGACCATGAGCAGCGGCTTGCGGTTGGTGCGGTCGCCGACGTACGCCCAGCCCACCGCCGCCACCGCGCTGACCAGGAAGCTGACGGCGGTGACCAGGCCGAGCATCCGCTGGGGCACGTCGAGGGCGGTGGAGATCGGCCCGTACAGCGGGGGCACCAGGCCGATCGCCACGTTGTCCAGCGAGGCGAGCACCACGAAGACCACGACGCTGTAGAACCGGTGTGCCGTGTTCCCGCGCCGGGAGATCCTGGTGCCCTTCATGCAGGGCAGCCAATCAGGTGCGGGCCGGATCCGGGACACCGCCCCCGGCCGGCGCGCGTGTTAAGAAGGGGCCCCTCCTCTACCGCAGGCGTTAAGAAGGGGCCCTTCCTTACCCCCGGGCGTGGGCGTAGCGCTCGCGGATGGCGGGGACCGCCTCACCCGTGTACTCCTCGGTGTCGCCGATCGACCAGGCGGGCGGGGTGTCGCCACCCAGCGCCACCCAGGCGGCCTGCCGGGCCGCGCCGTCCGCCACGTACTCGCCCGGCGGCGGCACCACCACCGGGCGGCCGAAGACCTGCGGCGCGATCCGGCGTACCGCGGCGGACCGGGCGCCGCCGCCGACCAGGATGATCCGGTCGGCGCGGGCACCCTGCGCGATCAGCGCGTCCAGGCCGTCGGCCAGCCCGCAGAGCATGCCTTCGACCGCGGCCCGGGCCAGGTGCGCCGGGGTCGACGTGCGCAGCGTCAGGCCCTTCAGCTCGCCGGTGGCGTGCGGCCGGTCCGGCGTCCGCTCCCCCTCCAGGTACGGCACCAGCACCAGCCCGTCCGCGCCGGGCGGGGCGGACAGGGCCAGCTCGCCGAGCGTGTCGAGGTCGACGCCGAGCAGGGTCGCGGTGGCGTCCAGCACCCGGGCCGCGTTGAGCGTGCACACCAGCGGCAGGAACCGGCCGGTGGCGTCGGCGAACCCGGCCACCGCGCCGCTGGAGTCGGCGGCCGGGGTGTCGGCCACCGCGAAGACGGTGCCGGAGGTGCCGATCGAGACGACCACGTCGCCCGGTCCGGCGCCGGCGCCGAGCGCCGCGGCGGCGTTGTCCCCGGTGCCGGGGCCGAGGAGCACCGGGCCGCCGCCTCCGGACGGACCGGCCGCGCCGTCGCCGAGCACCGCCGGGTCCAGGTGCCCGGCCACCTCGGCCGGGCCGAGCACGACCGGCACCTCCGGGCGGCGGCCGAACGCCCGTTCCAGCAGGTCCAGCCGGTACTCGCCGGTGCGCGGCGACCAGTAGCCGGTGCCGCTGGCGTCGCCCCGGTCGGTGCGCAGCGCGTCCAGGCCCTGAGCGCCGGCGAGCCGCCAGGTGAGCCAGTCGTGCGGCAGGCAGACGGCGGCGACCCGGTCGGCGTTGTCCGGCTCGTGCCGGGCCAGCCAGCGCAGCTTCGTCGCGGTGAAGCTGGCCACCGGCACCGCGCCGGTCGCCTCGGCCCAGAACCGGCGGCCGGTCTCCCCGCCGCCGGCCTCCTCGACCAGGTCCCGGGCCGCGTCGGCGGACCGGGTGTCGTTCCACAGCAGCGCAGGTCGGACCACCTCACCGGAGGTGTCCAGGCAGACCATGCCGTGCTGCTGGCCGCCGACCGAGACGGCTGCCACGTCGGCCAGGCCGCCGGCCTCGGCCACCGCCGCCCGCAGGGCCTCCCACCAGGCGTACGGGTCGACCTCGGTGCCGGGCGGGTGCGGCGCGCGGCCCTGCCGGACCAGCGCGCCGGTCTCCGCGTCCCGGACGACCACCTTGCAGGACTGGGTCGACGAGTCGACCCCCGCGACGAGCGGCATGGCGGCCCGCCTCAGCGCGCGCCGAGCACGTGCTCGACGGCGAGCTGGTTGAGCCGGACGAAGCCGAAGCCCTTCGCCCCGGTGGCCTCCGGGTCGAACTCCTCGAACGCGGTCCGGTCGGCCAGCAGCTCGCGGTAGCCCTCGCCGGGGTTGAGCGTCGGGGTGGCCAGCTCGGCCACCCGGGCGGTGGCGAGCGCCTCGATCACCTCCGGGTCGGCGCGGAAGGCCGCGGCCCGCTCCTTGAGCAGCAGGTACGTGCGCATGTTCGCCTCGGCGGAGGCCCACACGCCGGTCATGTCCTCGGTGCGGGACGGCTTGTAGTCGAAGTGACGCGGGCCGTCGTAGGCCGGGCCGCCGTTCGGGCCGCCGTGCTCCAGCAGGTCGACCAGGGCGAACGCGTTGAGCAGGTCGCCGTGGCCGAAGACGAGGTCCTGGTCGTACTTGATGCCGCGCTGGCCGTTGAGGTCGATGTGGAACAGCTTGCCCTGCCAGAGCGCCTGGGCGATGCCGTGGGCGAAGTTCAGCCCGGCCATCTGCTCGTGGCCGACCTCCGGGTTGAGCCCGACCATCTCCGGGCGGGCCAGGGTGGAGATGAAGCCGAGCGCGTGGCCGACGGTGGGCAGCAGGATGTCGCCACGCGGCTCGTTCGGCTTGGGCTCCAGGGCGAAGCGCAGGTCGTAGCCGTTGTCGACGACGTACTCGCAGAGCAGGTCGACGGCCTCGCGGTAGCGGTCCAGCGCGGCCTGGACGTCCTTCGCGACGTCGTACTCGGCGCCCTCCCGGCCGCCCCACATGACGAAGGTCTTCGCGCCCATCTCGGCGGCCAGGTCGATGTTGCGCAGCACCTTGCGCAGCGCGTACCGGCGTACGTCGCGGTCGTTGCTGGTGAAGCCGCCGTCCTTGAACACCGGGTGGTTGAACAGGTTGGTGGTGACCATCGGCACGACCAGGCCGGTCTCGTCGAGCGCCTTGCGGAAGCGGCTCAGCCGGGCGTCGCGGGTGGCCGCGTCCGCGCCGAACGGGACCAGGTCGTCGTCGTGGAAGGTGATGCCGTACGCGCCCAGCTCGGCGAGCCGGTGCACCGCCTCGACGGCGTCCAGCTCGGGCCGGGTGGCGTCGCCGAACGGGTCACGGGCGGGCCAGCCCACCGTCCAGAGGCCGAAGGAGAACTTGTCCGCGGGGGTGGGGCGGGGTGCCATGGCAGACCTCCAGGTGGTGGCGTCTTCCGCGATTTGTTCAGCGGTTGAATTAAATGGCGGCGATGTGGCAGTGTCAAGAGGTGACAAGCACCAGCACCGCCGGGGCGGTCCGGCAGGGCAGCCTGCGCGAGTTGAACCTCGCGGTGGTGCTCCGGCGGATCGCCGCCGCCGATCGACCGCCCTCGCGCGCCGGGATCGCCGCCGACACCGGCCTGACCCGGGCGACCGTCTCCGCAGTCGTGGACGACCTCATCGCGGGCCGGCTGGTCGCCGAGGCGGAGCCGGAGCCGCGTACCGGGGCGGGCCGCCCGGCCCGGGGCCTGGTGCTCGCCTCCGACGGCCCGGCCGGGCTCGGCCTGGAGGTGAACGTCGACTACCTGGCGGCCTGCGTCGTCGACCTGACCGGCGCCGTCCGGCACCACCTGGTCCGCCGCGCCGACCTGCGCCCGGTCTCCCCCGCTGACGCGCTCGCCCGGCTCGCCGCGCTGGCCGCCGAGGCGCGCGCCGCCGCCGTACGCGACGGGTTGACCCTGGCCGGCGCGGCGCTCGCCGTGCCGGGCCTGGTGGGCGACGGCGGCCTGGTCCGGCTCGCGCCGAACCTGGGCTGGCGGGACGTGGACGTGCCGGCGCTGCTCGCCGGGCACCCGCTGGCCGAGCCGGTCGACGGCGTGCCGCCGCTGGTGGTCGACAACGAGGCCAACCTGGCGGCGCTCGGCGAGCTGTATGCCGGCCCGGCCGGCCCGCGCAGCTTCCTGCACGTCACCGGCGAGATCGGCATCGGCGCCGGCATCGTGCTCGACGGCTCGCTCTACCGGGGCGCACGCGGCTGGAGCGGAGAGATCGGTCACTTCCCGGTGCAGCCGCAGGGGCGCCCGTGCCGCTGCGGTGGCCAGGGTTGCCTGGAGCGGTACGCGGGCCAGGAGGCGATCCTGGCCGCCGCCGGGCTGCCCGGCGCGGAACTGCCTGCCGACACCGCCGCCGCCCGGCTCGCCGACCTGGCCGGGGCCGGCGACGCGGCCACGCTGACCGCCCTGACCGACGCCGGCGCCGCCCTCGGAATCGCGGTGGCGGGCGTGGTGAACCTGCTGGATCTGGACACCGTGGTGCTCGGGGGCGGATATGCCCGGCTCGCGCCCTGGCTGCGGCCGCCGGTGGAGGCGGAGGTCTCCCGGCGGGTGCTCACCGCCGCCTGGGCGCCGGTGACGGTACGCCCGGCCGTGCTCGGGGCGCAGTCGGCGGCGGTCGGCGGGGCCGGCTCGGTGGTGCGCCGGATCGTCGACCGGCCGGTGGGATGGCTGGCACGGGCCGCCTGACCTCGGATGATCCTGGACGGGCATTCCGTGCCCGCGCTCGGTACGCTTGCCGCCAGGCAACGTGTCCACGAGCGAGGGGTGCACCGACAGCATGCGCAGGGGTCGACCGACCGAAGCGCCCGGCCACCGGAGGTGACCGCCGCGCGCCGGGGCGGTGTCGCGGGGCCGGTCAGCGGCGGCGGACACACCCCGCGGAGACGGCCCCGGCGGCTTGCCGAGGCCGCGCTCCCGGCTGACGGCCGTCTGGCCCGGGAGCTGCTGGACGGGCTCGCCGAGGCGGTCGTGACTATCGACCACGCCGGCGTGGTCACGCTCGTCAACGCGATGGCCACCGACCTGCTCCCCGAGGTGACGCCCGGCGTCGACCTGGCCGCGTGCCGGGTGCCGGCCCTGGCCGACGCGGCGGTCGCCGGGTCGGACGCGTTCGAGACCGAACACCACGGCCGGCGGCTGCGCGGCCTGCGGCGCCCCCTGGCCGACGACCGCAACGCCTGGTACGTCCGCGACGTCACCGAGGAACACGCGCGCACCGACGCGCTGCTCGCCGAACGGTCCCGCACCGCGTTCCTCGCCGAGGCGGGCAGCCGGCTCGGGCTGTCCCTGCACCGGGAGCAGACGCTGCGTACCGCGGTGACGCTGCCGGTGCCCTACCTGGCCGACGCCGCCGTGGTGGTGCACCGCCCGCCGCCGCCCGCCGAGGACCAACCCCACTGGATCCGGTACGCCACCGGCGACCCCGGCCCGGTCACCGGCCTGGCCGGCTGGCCCACCGTGGAGTCCGTGCCCGGCCTGGTCGAGGCGCTCGAAGGCGACCTCACCGAACCGAGTCCCTGGCTGGACGCCGAACTGGCCGACCTGGCCGAGGTGCTGCCCGCCGGGTTCGGCCGCCCCGGCACCGTGCTGATCAGCCCGATGCCCAGCGCCGGTGGTCCGGCCGGCGCGCTGGTGCTGGCCCGCCGCCCGGAGCGGGCCGGTTTCGACAAGCGTGAGATCGCCCTGGCCCGGGAGTTCGCCGGCCGGGCCGGCGCCGCGCTGGCCGCCGCCGAGCTGTACGGCGAGCAGGCCCACCTGGCCCGGGTGCTGCAGAACAGCCTGCTCCCGCCGGAGCTGCCCCGCCTGCCCGGGATGACGCTCGCCGGTGGTTATCGCGCCGCCGGTGACAGCCTGCGCATCGGCGGCGACTTCTACGACCTGTTCCCCACCGGCGAGGGCGGCCTGTTCGCGCTCGGCGACGTCTGCGGCAAGGGCGTCGGCGCGGCGGTGCTGACCGGACGGGTGCGGCAGTCGTTGCAGACCCTGCGCCTGGTCGAGCAGCGCCCCCGGGAGCTGCTGGAGCTGCTCAACCGGGCGCTGCTGGACGCCCCCGACGCGGCCCGCCGGGCCCAGTTCACCACGCTCCTGCTCGGCGCGCTGCGCCGCGAACCCGACGGCGGGCTGCTGGTCCGGCTCGCAGGTGGCGGGCACCCCTCACCGCTCGTCGTCCGTGTCGGCGGCGAGGTCGAGACGGTCCGGGTGGGCGGCATGCCGGTGGGCGCGCTCACCGATGCCCGGTTCGCCGGCACCGAGGTACGGCTGGCGCCGGGCGACCTGCTGCTGGCGTACACCGACGGGGTGACCGAGGCCCGTGGCGGCCCGACCGAGCCGGCCATGTTCGGCGACGCCCGGTTGCGGCAGGCCCTCGCCACCGGTGCCGGGCTTCCGCCCGCCGCGCTCGTCGAGCGAGTGCTCCAGCTCGTCGACGAGTGGCTGGACGGGCAACCGCACGACGACATCGCCATGCTGGCCGTGGCGGCCGGGTGAGCGCCGAGCGCCGGATCGGGCCGGAGGCGCTCACCGCGTACCTCGATCATCTGGACGCCGCCGACCGGGCCGGTGCGGTGGCACTGGCGCGCGGCCTGCTGGCCGACGGCTTCTCGGTCGCGGACGTCCTGGTCGACCTGGTCGCGGTGGCGCAGCGGGAGATCGGCCGGCGCTGGCTGGCCGGGTCGTGGAGCGTCGCCCAGGAACACGCCGCCACCCACGTCAGCGAGCAGGTGGTGGACGCGGTGAGCGCGACGATCGGCGCACCGCGACGCGGGCACGTCGTGATGGCCTGCGTCGAGGGCGAGTGGCACGCGCTGGCCGCCCGCATCGTCGCCGAGGTGGTCCGGGCGGCTGGCTGGCGGGTGACGTTCCTCGGTGCCAGCGTGCCGGCCCGGCACCTGGTCACCTACCTGCACCAGACCGGCCCGGACGCGGTGCTGCTGAGCTGCGTGCAGCCGAACCGGCTGGTCCGGGCGGCACGGATGGTGGAGGCCAGCCGCGCGGCCGGGGTGCCGGTGCTCGCCGGTGGCCCCGGCTTCGGTCCGGAGGGCCGCTGGGCCACCACGATCGGCGCGGCGGCCTGGGGCGCCAGCGCGCGGGACGCGGTCACGCTGCTGGACCGGCCACGCTCGGCCGCGGACACCGGTGCGCCGCCGCCCCCGCCCGACGACTCGTACGTGGCGGTGCTGCACCGGCGGCGTAAGCTGGTCCGGCTCGCCCTGTCCACTGTGAACCCACCACAGGAGACCGCCGAGGACGTCGCCGCCGGCATCGCGCACCTGGTGGACGCGCTGATCGCGGCGGTACGGGTGGACGACGACCGGCTGCTGCGCGACTTCGTCGGGTGGCAGGAGGAGGCGCTCACGTCCCGGGGCGGCGGGGCGCTGCTGGACGAGGTGCTCGACACGCTGGAACGGGCGCTGACCGAGCATCCCCGGGTGGCGGCGCGGTTGCGGGCCGCCCGCGAGGGCACGCCGGGCGGTTCCGCCCGCGCCGGCTGAGTCAGGCGGTACGGGCGACGGGTGGCTCGCCGGACGGCCGGCCCGGGTCGCCGATCCGTTCCCCGGAGGGTTGCAGCATCGGCCAGCCGTCCGCCACCGTGGCCTCCCCGCGCCGGCCCACCTCGTCGAACTCGCGCATGCCGCGCACCAGCGCGAGCCGGCCCTCCGGGCTCATCCCCGCCAGGATCCGCTCCAGCCGGTGCCGCCGGTCGGCGCGCAGCTCGGCGAGGAGCCGGATGGCGGCGGGCGTGAGGTGCAGGGAGATCTCCCGCCGGTCGTAGCGGCCCGGCTCGCGTTCCAGCATCCCGGCCGCGACCAGCCGGTCGCACAGCCGGCTGGCGGAGGAGAGCAACATGTCGGTGAGCGTGGCGAGCCGGCGGAGGTTGATGCCGTCATACTGCTCGACGACCATGATCGCGCGTAGTTGGGCACTCGACAGCCGGCTGGTGGTGCGTTCCCGGGCCGCCTCCCAGACGGCGAGCAAGGTGCCTGCCGCCTCGTCCAGGGCGGCGGACATACTCGTTTCAGGTCCCCGGGGACCGCGCTCTTCGGTCATGGTGGGCCCGAGACTACTCCCCGGACCTGCCCGGCGACCTGTGCAAAGGAGCAAAGATGAGCGGAGCGGAGGGCCACGCGCGCCGGGCCCTGACCGAGGCACCGACGGATCTCATCGTGGACCGCCTCGCCGCCGAGCTGGCGCGTACGTACGGCGTCACCCGCACCGCGCTCTACCAAGTCGACTACCGGCTCGCCGAGCTGCTGCCGCTGGACGACGGACCGTCGCTCACCGGGCCGGGTCACCCGGCCTGGCGGGCCTTCGACCACCAGGAGCCGGTGTTCGCCGACGGCGTCGGCTGGTTCCCGGTGGGCATGCGCGGCGAACGCCGGGGCGTGCTCCAGGTGTCGCCGGTGCCCGCCGACCCGCACGCCCGCCGGGAGCTGGGCACCATCGCCACGGTGCTCGGCCACGAGCTGAGCGCGGTCATGGCGACGACCGACATCTACCGCACGGCCCGGCGCAGCCGGCGTCTGACACTGGCCGCCGAGATGCAGTGGGAGCTGCTGCCCGGGCGCAGCCGGATCCGGCCGTCGTTCAGCCTGGCCGGGCAGTTGGAGCCGGCGTACGCGGTGCGCGGGGACAGCTTCGACTGGTCCGACGACGGTCACCGGCTCTGGCTGGCGGTGCTGAACGGCTACGGCGAGGGGGTGGCCGCCGCACTGCTCGCCTCGCTGGCCACGTACGCGTTGCGCAACGCGCGCCGGGCCGGGCTGGACCTGGCCGACCAGGCCGCGCTGGCCGACCAGGCCATCTACGCCCAGCACCGGGGTGAACAGCACGTCTCCGTGCTCCTGGTGGAGCTGGACCTGGCCACCGGCGAGATGACTGTGGTCGACGCCGGTTCGCCCCGGCTGCTGCGCCTGCGGGGCGGCGAGGTGACCGAGCAGGAGCTGGACAACCAGTTCCCGCTCGGCATGTTCGAGGGCACCGACTACCGGCCGCAGCGCTTCCGGCTGGAGCGCGGCGACCGGCTCTTCGTGGTCAGTGACGGCGTCATCGACGCCACCACCGAGCAGGTGCGCTACGGCGAGGCGGCGCTGGACCGGTTCCTGCGCCGGACCGGGCCGATGGAGCCGCTGGACGCGGTCCGGTCGCTGATCGGCGACCTGCGGGCCTTCGTCGCCGGTGACCTGGTGGACGACGCGGTGGTGGTCTGCCTGGACTGGCTGGGGCCGCAGCCCTGACCGGCCCTCTCAGTACGCGCCGCGGCTGTTGAGCACCGCGCCGAACGTCTTCCAGAGGATGGTCAGGTCGGCGGCCAGCGACCAGTTCTCCACGTAGTACAGGTCGAGCCGGATGCCGTCCTCCCAGCTCAGGTCCGACCGGCCGCTGACCTGCCAGAGGCCGGTCATGCCGGGCTTGACCAGCAGCCGGCGTGCCACGTCACCGTCGTAGCGGGCCACCTCGGAGGGCAGCGGCGGGCGCGGACCGACAAGGCTCATCTGGCCGAGCAGCACGTTTGCGAGCTGGGGCAGCTCGTCCAGCGACCACTTGCGTAGCAGCCGGCCGACCCGGGTGACGCGCGGGTCGTCGCGCATCTTGAACATCAGGCCGTCGGTCTCGTTGCGCGCGGCCAGCTCGGCGAGCAGGGCGTCGGCGTTCACCACCATGGTGCGGAACTTGAAGACGCCGAACTCCTCGCCGCCCTGGCCGACGCGGGTCTGGCGGAACAGCACCGGGCCACGGCTGTCGATCTTGATGGCGAGCGCTATCACCACCAGCAGCGGCGCCAGGATGAGCAGGGCGATCAGCGAGATCGACCGGTCGACGAAGCCCTTGACGAGCTTGCGGGTGCCGCGGAACTCCGGCGCCTCGACGTGGATCAGCGGCAGGCCGGCGACCGGACGGGTGTGGATGCGGGGACCGGCCACGTCGGTGAGCGCCGGCGCCACCACCAGGTCGACGCCGGTGCCCTCCAGTTGCCAGCCCAGGCGGCGCAGCCGGGTCGCGGTCAGCTCGCCGGAGGCGGTGACCGCGACGGTGTCGGCGCCGATCGCGGTGGCCGCCTCCGGGATGCCCCGGAAGCTGCCGACCACCGGCACGTCGCCCAGCCGCTGCGGCACCGGGGCGAGCAGCGCGTCCGGGATGCACGCGCCGACCACCTGGTAGCCGGCGTACGGTTCCCGGCGCAGCGTGTGCACCAGCTCCAGCACGTGCGCGGTGTCGCCCACCACGAGCACCTTGCGGGACCAGCCGGCGCCCCGGTCGCGGGCCCGGTGCAGCCGCTTGCGGGCCGCGAACCGGGCCACCTCCAGGCCGACCGTGCCGACCGCGAAGGAGATGGCCAGGAAGCCCCGGGAGACGCCGACGTCGGCGATGTAGCCGGCGATGGCGATGCCGCCGGCGAGTCGCATGCTGGCCGCGCTGACCCGGCGGTACTCGTCGGCGCCGTAGCCGAGCACCTGGTCGTCGTAGCACCGCATCGCCTTGAGCGAGACGAGCCACACCAGCAGGAGCACCGGGGCGACCACCACGTACGGGATCTCGGACCCGGTCGGCTCCTCGTCGCCGAACCGGGCCAGGTAGCCCACCAGGATGGCCACGGCGAGCACGGCGGTGTCCAGCACCACCAGGACCCGGATGTAGGCCCGCTCCGCAGCCCGCGTCGTCTTGCCCGGGCGTTCACCACCGGGTCGCGACGACGTGGCAGGGGTCAACAGCGTCGCCGAGGTCACCGGCCCTCCCCACTTCGCTCAGGACCGCCTCGTCCCCGCCCGGCTCCGATGTGGAGCCCGCGCGGTCGAGGCACCCGGTCATCATGCCTGGACAATTATGGTTACCGATTGATTCGGACGCATTACCGTCAGTTCTCATCCCGGGTCTTGACCGGGAAGTCTTCCGCCGTACCGGAAATCCGGTACGGCGGAAGACTAGCGCTGAGCTTCAGGTCAGCGGGGGGCGGGCGGGCGGAGCGCGATCGCCCGGAGGAAGATCTCGCCGATCTTGCTGGGGTCGGTGGTGACGAAGGCGCCGCCGCCGGTGACCTTGGTGATCGACTCCAGCTCGGCCCGGTTCACCTCGGTGCCGATGCCGATGATGATGACCTGCACCGGCTGCTCGTCGTCCTGCAGCTTGGTCAACTGGTCCAGCAGCGCCTTCTGCGAGATGCCGTTGTCGTCCTCGTTCTTGCCGTCGGTGAACAGCACGATCGAGTTGACCTTGCCCGGCTCCCAGTCCTGCTGCACCTTCTTGTACGCCGCGAGCATGGTGTCGTACAGGCCGGTGTTGCCGTTGGAGGGCTTGATCGAGGCCAGGCCACGCTGCAACGCCCCCCGGTTGCTGGACAACGGCTTTATCCCGACCAGCTCGCTCCAGTCCTGCGAGCCCTCCAGGTTGGTGGAGAACGTCCAGAGGCCGATCGACCAGGAATCGTCGAACAAGCCGAGTCCCTGGCTCGCGGCGGCCACCGTGACCTGCTCCCGGCTGGCGCCGTTCGCGGTCGCGACCGGCTTCTTCATCGAACCGGAGACGTCGATGACGCAGAGCATCCGGCCCGACTGGGTGGCCACCGACCAGGTCGTGGTGGCGGTCGAGATGGCGCCGGGGTCGAGGTCGGCCGCGCCGCCCTGACCCGACGGCGGCACCTGGCGCGCGCCGCCGTTGGCCGGGCTCGGCGCGCCGGTCGGCGCCTGGAAACCCCGCCCCCAGTTGCCGTCCGGCGCGCGCAGCGCCTGGGAGGCCAGCCGGTCCTTGAACCCCGGGGTACGCAGCACCTCGAACAGCACCTTGGCGGCGGACGCCTTGGTCGGCTCGATGCCGGGCAGCACCGCGAACGGGTAGTCCAGCGAGATCGGCGGCGGCTCCAGGTACAGCGCGGCCAGCCGGATCGGCGGCTTGGTGCTGTTGTAGGCGATCACGTCCTCCTCGGACAACGCCGCCGCGCCGAGGGCGTTGGCGATCGCCGTCGGGTCCGACGAGCGCGGGAACCGTGCGAGGAGGTCCTGCCGCAGCGAGGAACGGTTGGTGGCCAGCGCCCGCAGCGCGCCGACCATCGCCTCCTGCGCCTTCGGCGAGCCGGACTCGCCGGTGGAGCTGGCCGCCGCGGTCAGCGACAGCAGACCGGACAGGCCGGCCGCGTCCTGGGTCGGCTCGACGATCCCGGCGCGCAGCGGCTTGCTGGCGGTGACCTGGGTCAGCAGGTCGGACCAGCGGAGCTGCTTGTCCGGCCACCCTATGCGCGAGGCCACCGGCTCGGGCAGCGCCACCACGACCGGGCTGCGCGCGATCGAGGCGCCGTTCATCGGCGCGAACGCGCTGGCCCCGCCACTCTTGAGCCGCACCAGCCAGGTCGAGGAGTCCGGCACCCAGACGTCAGGGGTGACGGCGGTGCCGCTGGCCTGCCCGACACCGGCGAGCGTGGCGCCGTGCTTGCTCGCCACGGCGGCGGCCACCTCGACCGACTCGGCGGAGGAGACGTTCACCGCGATGCAGGTGCCGCCCACCGCCGCGCCGTCGGAGACCCACTGGTCGGCGGCGGCACGCACCGCGGGGGCGATCTCCGGGGCGGTCGCCACCGACAGCTCGATCCGGCCCGAACAGTTCGGGCCGGCCAGCTGCTGGTAGCCGAACCAGGAGCCGGCTACGACGGCGACCAGGGCGGCCGCCACGGCGGCGGCACCTGCTCCGCGGAGGTGAGAACGCATGCGATGGCGGCCAGACACGGTGACCATCTTGCGTACCTCGTGGGGTTACCACCACAACCGTTCGGACGAAAGTTACGCAGCAGAAACAGTTGATCAGCTAACTCATACGGTAAGTTACTGGTCAGTTATTTAAGGTGAAGTCAGTCCACTTCGGACCACCTTTGCGTGACCGTCCGGTCACGGCAGGACGCATGTCGGGCTGGCCACCGGCACCGGCTCCCCCACCGGCTCGGGCACCCCGCCGTCCGGATCGACACGGAAGATCCTGATCATGTCGGCCCGCTCGTCGGCCACGTACAGGTGCTCCCCGGCGAACGCGAAGTGCCGGGGCCACTCGCCGCCGGTGTCCACCTCGGCCACCAGCTCCGGCGCGGCGCCGTCGAGCGCGAAGACCGCGACGGTGCCCACACCTCGGTTGCCCACGTAGAGGAAACGCCCGCCCGGCCCGACGGCCACCTCGGAGGGCTGCACGTGCCCGGTCCGGCCGCTGGCGTCGACCCGGGTGCGCTGCCGCGGCCCGTCCGGCGTCAGCTCGTACGCGGTGACAGTGGCGTCCAGCTCACCGACCAGCCAGCAGCGCCGCCCGTCCGGGTGCCGGGCCAGGTGCCGGGGCCCGGTGCCGGGCGCCGTCCGCACCCGGGGCTCCCGCTCGGCCAGCCGGCCGGTGGCGGCGTCGAGGTCGTACCGGTAGACGGAGTCGGTGCCCAGGTCGACGGCGAGCAGGCCGTCGCCGGCCGGGTCCGGCGAGACCATGTGGCAGTGCGCCTGCTCCTGCCGCTGCGGGTCGGCGCCGTGGCCGGAGTGCCGGACCAGATCGGTGCGCTCCCCGGGCACGCCGTCGGCGTCCAGGCCGAACACCGCGACGCTGCCGCCGCCGTAGTTCGCCACGAACAGGTGCCGCCCGTCCGGGGCGACCGCCAGGTGGCACGGCTCCGCGCCACCCGTCTCGCGTACGCCCAGCGGCGTGAGGTCGCCGTCCGGGGCCACCCGGAACGCGCTCACCAGCCCGTCCGGCAGCTCGTTGCACCCGTACAGCACCGGCAGCGCCGGATGCCGCACCAGGAACGACGGCGACGGGGTGACAGCCACGACACCCAGCGGGGTCAGTTCCCCGGTCGCCCGGTCCCGCCGGGCCGCCACGACGCCCTCGGCCCGCCCGCCCGTCTGCGCCGTGTAGCCGCCGATGTGGACGATCTCGTCCTGCCCGGTCACCGCTCCCACCTTCCGTCGGTCCTGTCTCCGCAGATCCAACCAGAGGCTTCCCGTTCCGGCGGCCGATCAGTCCCGTGACCGCCGGCGGGATTCGCGGCGGGCCGCTCAGCCCACCGGCACCGGCTCGCCGCGCTGCCGCGCCACGTGCTCGACGAGCGAGATCAGCACCAGCTTGCCGGACTGCCGGTCCCGGGCGTCGCAGAGCACCAGCGGGACGTCCGGGTCCAGGTCCAGGGCGTCGCGGACCGCCTCCAGCCCGAACCGGCGGGAACCCTCGAAGCAGTTGACGCCCACCACGAACGGGATGCCCCGCTGCTCGAAGTAGTCGATCGAGGGGAAGCAGTCGGCCAGCCGACGGGTGTCGGCGAGCACCACCGCGCCGAGCGCGCCGAACGCCAGCTCGTCCCAGAGGAACCAGAACCGGTCCTGCCCCGGGGTGCCGAACAGATAGACCTGGAGGTCGTCGTTGATGGTGATCCGGCCGAAGTCCATCGCCACGGTCGTGGTCGACTTCTGCTCGACCCCGGACACGTCGTCGGTGCCGAGCCCCGCCCCGGTCAGGACCTCCTCGGTCTGCAACGGCCGGACCTCACTCAACGCGCTCACCAGCGTCGTCTTACCGGCGCCGAAGCCACCGGCGATGAGGATCTTCAAAGCCAGCGGCACTCGCGGCGCCTCCGGCTCCCGGTCAAAGCGCACGGAGTCCACTGACCACCGCCTTGAGGATGTTGTCGTCGGGCAGGTACGCGGTGGCCGGTGGCCGGTGCACCGCGACGAGCCCCTGGGCGAGAAGGTCGCCGAGCAGCACCCGGACCACACCCACGGCGAGGTCCAGGTCGGCGGCGAGGTCGGCCACGGCCTTCGGCCGCCGGGCCAGCTCGGTCAGGCGGCGGTGCTCCGGCTGGAGACCGGGCCGCCCGGCCGGGTCCGCGCCGGGGGTGGCGAGCACGAACGCCAACAGGTCGAAGCCGTCGACCGGCGGGCGCACACGCCCCCCGGTGAGCGTGTACGGGCGCACCACCGGGCCGGCGTCGGAGTCCAGCCACTCGTGCTGCGGCCCGGGCGACTCAGCGCGCATCGGCCCGCTCCCCCGCCGCCCGGCTCGGCGCGGCCAGGTTCTCCCCGACCCGGATGACGAGCATCGCCATCTCGTACGCCACCAGGCCGATGTCGGCGTCGGCGTCGCTGGCCACCGCCAGGCAGGCACCCTGCCCGGCGGCGGTCACGAACAGGTAGGCCGACTCCATCTCCACCACTGTCTGACGGACCGCGCCGCCGCCCAGGTGCCGGGTGGCGCCCTTGGCCAGGCCGGAGAAGCCGGACGCCAGCGCGCACAGGTGTTCCGCGTCGGTGCGGTCCTGGTCGGTGGAGGCGCCGAGCAGGAGCCCGTCCGCCGAGAGCACCACCGCCTGGCGGGCGGCGGGGACACGCTCCACCAGGTCGTCGAGCAGCCAGTCGAGATCGGCGTTCTGCCGCGTCGTGTGCACCACTAGGCGTCCCTCTCAGTCGCGGTTCGTTGGTCCGGCGCCGGCGGGGCGGGCTCCACAGGCGGCCCCACGGTGGTGGACGGCGTACCGGTGTCGCGCGTCTCGGTGCTGGGGGTGGCCGGGCTGGTCCCGGCGCCGCGCGAGCCGTCCCGGCGTCCGCGCGCGGTGCCGGCCTGCAACGCGGACATGGCCCGGCGGGCCTCCTCCGGGGTGCGGTGGGCCGGGGTGTCGGCGACCGCGGCGCGGGGCCGCGCCGTCGCGCCGCGCCGCCGGATCCGGCGGGGCAGGCCGTCGTCGTCGGCGGGTGGCTCCACCGTCGAGGCGCGCGCCGACTGCAACGACACCACTGTGCTCTCCGACCGGTCCCGGCCGGAACGGCCCGGACGGCCCGGCCGGGGCACAGTGGTCAGCCGGGTCACCTTGGCCAGGCGCCGCCGTTCCGGCCCGGCGGAGGCGTCCGCGCCCACCGGCGGCTCGTCGGTGATCAGTGCCGACGGTACGAACACCGCGGCGACGATCCCGGCCGGGCGGGACGGCCGCAGCTCCACCCGTACGCCGTGCCTGGCGGCCAGGCGTGCCACCACGAACAGCCCCAGCCGGGCGCTGCCGGACGGGTCGAACTCCGGCGGCTCGGCCAGCTTGCGGTTGGCCTCGGCCAGGGCCGGGGCGGACATGCCCAGTCCCCGGTCGGTGATCTCGATGGTGTAGCCGCCCGGGACGCTCCGGCCGGTGACGTCCACCCGGGTGCCGGGCGGGGAGAACGCGGTGGCGTTCTCGATCAGCTCGGCGAGCAGGTGGATCACGTCGCCGACGGCCCGGCCCAGCACCCCGGCCGTCGCCACCTCACCCACGTCGACCCGGTCGTACGCCTCGACCTCGGAGATCGCGCCGCGCATCACGTCGACAGCGGCGACCGGCCGCCGCCAGCCTCGTCCGGGCGCGGCCCCGGCCAGGATGACCAGGTCCTCGGCGTGCCGCCGCAGCCGCGTCGCCAGGTGGTCGACCTGGAACAGCCCGGCCAGCTCGTCCGGGTCCTCGGTACGCCGTTCCAGCCGGTCCAGCAGCGCCAGCTGCCGGTGCACCAGTCCCTGGCTGCGCCGGGCGAGGTTGAGGATCACCTCGTTGAAGCCGCGGCGCAGCGTCACCTCGTCGACGGCGGCGCGGACAGCGGTCCGGCGCACCTCGTTGAACGCGCGTGCCACCTGGCCGATCTCGTCGCCGCCGTGGTCCAGCTCGGGCGCCTCCCGGGCCACGTCGACCTCCTCGCCCCGGCGCAGCCGCGCCACGACGTCGGGCAGCCGGCGTTCGGCCACCTCGGTCGCGGCGGCGCGTACGCCGGTCAGCCGCTGTGCCAGCGACCGGCCGACCCGCCACGCCACCAGCACGCACACCACGATCGCGATCAGGCCCAGCACCCCGGCGAGGGCGAGCTGGACGAGGATCCGGGTGGCCATCGGCACCGAGCGTTCGGCGAGCCCGTCCGCGCCACCCAGCTCGAAGTCGCGCAGGCTCTGCCACACCTCGGCGTGACTGGTGTCCCACGCCCGCATGTCGAACCGGGCGGGCAGCGCCGGCGAGCGGATCAGGCTGTCCTGGAGCGCGCGCAGCCTGCCGAACCCGGCGCCCTCGATCATCCGCTGGTACGCGGCCCGCTCCCCGGACGGCAGCTCGGCCACCGCGATCTCGGCCAGGAAGCGCTGGTTCTCGATCGTACGCACCAGTTGCTCGTGCTCGCCGTCGCCGTACCGTCCGGCGGTGACGGCGCCGGCCAGCAGCGCGTCGGCCTGTCCGAGCAGCTCCCGGGAACGGCCCAGCGAGGTGAGCGCCGTGGCCTCCCGGTTGAGCTGCGCGTCGGGCAGCGCCGCCATCGCGCCGAACGCCTGGAACGCCGAGCCGATCATCCCGCTGTAGAGGCCGACGGCGCCGGCCCGGTCCACCGTCCGGTCGTCGATGAACGAGCGCCCCGCGGGCAGCGCGTCGAGCGCCGAGACCAGGTGGTCGAGCCGGTTGTCGAGCTGGGCGTCGGCGACGTCGCGCAGGTCCTCGCCGTCGACCTTGCGGCGCAGCTCGACGATCGCGTCGTCGGTGCGTACCCGCTGTTCGACCAGCTCGGGGAGGGCGCTGTCACCGGCGAGCTGGACCACCGACAGCCGCCGTTCCCGTTGCAGCTCCGCCACCACGGTCTCGCCCGGACGGCCCAGGTCGTAGAGGAGGGTACGCGCGGAGAGCAGGTCGAGCGCGGGCCCGAAGGTGAGCGTGGTGGCGAAGATCCACAAGGCCAGCAGCCCGGTCACCGGGCCGATGACCAGCGCGGTCAGCTTGGCGCGGATCGGCCAGTCACGGGTGTTCAATCAGACCTCGCCCGGGAAGGTGTCGCTCGGTGGCGCCGGCAGCGGCCGTCACGTTCGCCGGCCACGACGCCGGGCCCCGGCCCGGACGCCTTGGGCAGGATACGTAATCCGGGGCGGATGCACTACCGGCCGTCTCGGCTCTCACTACGGTCCGAGACGGGCACGACGGGCGCAGTCGGACACCGGCCCGGCACCGGACGGGCGGTCGCGACACCGCACCTTTTTCCGGCCCGGGGCGGAAAGTGCCGCACAACGGGATTGGCGATCACCCGCACGAGGGAATACCAGCGTGCGAAGGAGGAGCCATGTCGTCCACCCAGGTAGTCGTCATAGTCATCGTCATCGCCGTCATCGCCGCGCTCGTCGCGGTCGCCGTGGTCGCCAGCCGCCGCCGGGCGCTCCGGGAGCGCTTCGGCCCCGAGTACGACCGGGCCGTCGCCGAGCAGGACAGCCGCAGCGCCGCCGAGCGCGAGCTGCGGGAACGGGAGCGCCGGCACGCCGAGCTGGAGCTGACCCCACTGAGCCCGGAGTCCCGGGCCCGTTACGCCGCTGCCTGGGAGGAACTCCAGGTGCGCTTCGTCGACTCCCCCGCGGAGACCGTCGGCGAGGCCGACGAGCTGGTCAGCCGTCTGATCGCCGAGCGCGGATACCCCACCGGGGACTTCTCGGACCAGATCGCCCACCTCTCCGTCGAGCACGCCCGCACCCTCACCCACTACCGCGACGCCCACGAGATCCGGCAGCGCAACGAGCGCGGTGAGGCAGGCACCGAGGACCTCCGGCAGGCGCTGGTGCACTACCGGGCCCTCTTCGCCGACCTGCTCGGCGAGGACCCGGTGCCCACCTCCACGCAGCAGCCGGAGCAGCGCCACCCCGACCACGACCACGACCACGACGTCCCGAGCCGCTGAGGAGGCCGCCCCATGCGCCAGGAGGAACAGCAGGTCACGCAGGACCACCCCGAGGCCGTCCGGTCCGCACCGGTGCCGGTCCCGCAGCCGGGCGAGCACGCCCACGCCGACGCCGACCGCCGCGACACCGACCGGGCCGACGTGCCCGAGGACGCGCTGGACGACCGGGGCACCTTCGACGACCCGGCGGTCGCCACCGAGCGGAGCGACACGGACGTCGACGAGCGGCACGACGCCGAGGTCGACGAGACCCGCGCCTACGACGCCGGGGAGCTGCGCGACGCGGCCGACCGGACCGACGACGGGCGCGCCCCGTACCACGACCCGGCGCCGCTGCCGACGGCGTTCGGCGCGGCGACCGTGGGCGACGCGGTCGCCGCCTCGGCCCTGGCCGGCGGTCGTCCGCAGGACGAGCGCGACGCGCGCGACGAGGACACGGCAGCACCGGGCGACGGCGCACCCGGTCAGACCGACCCGCTGGACGACGAGCGGGCCGACCCGACCGCCGGGGACCGCCTGCACGACCGCGACCGCTGGGACGCCGAGCACTCCGGCGCCACCGACCACGACGTGGACGGCGACGGCCGGGAGGACCGCACCGGGGACCACGCGGTCCGGGACGACCGCACGGTGGACGGCGTCGTCCGGGACGACGCGGTCGCCGACGGCGCGGTCGGGTACGGCAGCGCCGAGCCGGGCCTGGTCGACCCGGACGCCGAGCCCGTGCCCGCCGGATCCGGCGACGCCGACCGGCAGCACGACCGGGTGGACACCACCACCGCGGCAGCGGCCGGTGCCGCCGGCGCGGCCCTGGGCGGCGCGGAGCGGCCCACGCCCGGCGCGGTACCGGCCGACGCGGCGACGCTGTTCGCCCCGGAGGCCGCCCAGGGCTTCCGGGACCGCTGGCGCGACGTGCAACTGCGCTTCGTGGACGACCCGCGCGCGGCGGTCGGCGAGGCGGAGTCACTCGTCGAGGAGGCGATCGAGGCGCTCTCCACGGCCCTGCGTGAGCAGCGCACCCGGCTCGGCACCTGGCAGGAGTCCGGCTCGACGGACACCGAGCAGCTCCGGATGGCCGTGCGTGGCTACCGCGACTTCCTGGACCGCGTGCTGGGCCGCTGACCCATCACCGCGAAGCCCCGGCCGGTGACCCGGCCGGGGCTTCGCGCATGTCCGGACCGAACAGCGGGTATGAAACCTCGCAATCGGGGTACGTGCGGGCAGCGGTGCGCACGAGGGGAGCACGGGCATGGGCGGCGGCGGCCTGCGGTTGAACATGAACGCGCTGGACTATCTGATCCTGGCGCTCTATTTCGTCACGGTGCTCGGCGTCGGTTTCGCCGCCCGGCGCGCGATCCGCACCAGCGTGGACTTCTTCCTCTCCGGCCGCTCGCTGCCCGCCTGGGTCACCGGGCTGGCGTTCGTCTCGGCGAACCTGGGCGCGCTGGAGATCATCGGCATGGCCGCCAACGGCGCCCAGTACGGCATCATGACAGTGCACTACTACTGGATCGGCGCCGTGCCGGCGATGGTCTTCCTCGGCATCGTGATGATGCCGTTCTACTACGGCTCGAAGGTCCGCAGCGTCCCCGAGTACCTGCGGCTGCGCTTCAACCGCCCCACCCACCTGCTCAACGCGATCAGCTTCGCGGTCGCGCAGGTGCTCATCGCGGGCGTGAACCTCTACGCGCTGGCCCTGATCATGCAGGCGCTGCTCGGCTGGCCGCTCTGGTTCGCGATCATCGTCGGCGCGGTGATCGTGCTGGCGTACATCACCATCGGCGGGCTCTCCGGCGCGATCTACAACGAGGTGCTCCAGTTCTTCGTGATCGTCGCCGGCCTGGTGCCGATCACGGTGATCGGCCTGGTCAAGGTCGGCGGCGTCAGCGGCCTGATGGACGCGGTCCGCGACTCCCGGCTCGGCGAGGCCGGGCTGCACGCCTGGGAGGGCACCGGCAGCACCGCCAACCCGCTCGGCGCGCACTGGCTGGGCATCGTGTTCGGCCTCGGCTTCGTGCTCTCCTTCGGCTACTGGACCACCAACTTCGCCGAGGTGCAGCGCGCCCTGTCCGCCCGGAACATGAGCGCCGCCCGGCGTACGCCGATCATCGCCGCGTACCCGAAGCTGCTCATCCCGGCCGTCACCGTGATCCCCGGCCTGATCGCCCTGGTCACTGTCAAGGGGCTGGGTGCCGACGAGGGCGACCTGGTCTACAACAACGCGATCCCGCTGCTCATGCGCGACCTGCTGCCCAACGGCGTGCTCGGCATCGCGGTCACCGGCCTGGTCGCCTCGTTCATGGCCGGCATGGCCGCGAACGTCAGCGGGTTCAACACCGTCTTCACGTACGACATCTGGCAGGCGTACTTCCGGCGGGACGAGCCGGACGAGCACTACGTGAAGGTGGGCCGCCTCGCCACCGTCGGCGCGGTCGTGATCGGCATCGGCACCGCCTTCATCGCGGCCGGGTTCAGCAACATCATGAACTACATCCAGGCGCTGTTCTCGGTCTTCAACGCCCCGCTGTTCGGCACGTTCATCATCGGCATGTTCTGGCGGCGGATGACGCCGCTGGCCGGCTTCTGGTCGCTGCTGTCCGGCACCGTCGTCGCCACCGCCACGTACCTGCTCTACAAGGGCGGCGTGATCAGCTTCAACTCCGACCTGGAGGAGAGCTTCTGGGGCGCGGGCCTGGCCTTCGCCACCGTCGCGGTGGTGGCCGCGATCGTCACGCCGCTGACCCGGCCGAAGGCCGACCAGGAGCTGACCGGGCTCGTGTACGGCCTCAGCGACACCACGCTCGCCGACGACTCGCTGGCCGGCGACGCCGCCTGGTACCGCTCCCCGGTGCTGCTCGGCGTCGTCGCCGTGATCCTCGCCGCCCTGTTCTACATCCCGGTCTTCTAAGGAGGGGACGCACGCCATGGCAGACGACGCGGACCGCCACTACCAGGGCGGCGAGGCGCACGACCCGCTGGTCGACGAGACCGAGGACGCGCGGGAGGCGCGCTCGGCCGCGGCCCGGCTGTTCGACATCCGCCGCGTGATCGGCGGCCTGTTCGTGGTGTACGGGCTGATCGTCGGGCTGATGGGGCTGTTCGACACCTCCGCCGAGATCGAGAAGGCGCAGGGTCTACGGATCAACCTCTGGGCCGGCGCGGCGATGCTCGTGTTCGGCCTGCTGATGCTGCTGTGGCAGCGGCTGAGCCCCACCGAGACGCCGGAGCCGCACCGCGACGAGTCCTGACCCCCGCCGCCCGCATGGCGCGGCCCGCACCGGGTACGCCACGGGGATCAGGCGGAAGGGACAGGAGGGCAGCAGCATGACCGATCGTGACCGCGGTGGCGAGCGGCCGCTGGAGGAGACCCCCGAGGTGGCCGCGGCGGTGGACGACGACAGCACGGTGCCCCAGTTGCGCAGCGGCGGCACCGACCCGGACAACCCCGTGTTCACCGAGCCCGACGGCGCGGTACCCGACACCGGCTCGCCGAACCTCATCGGTGACCCGTACGCGGCCGGGACCGGCGCGACCGGCACCGGCACCGGCGCCGCCCCGGACGGCATCCGCACCGGCGCCGAACAGCCCTGGGATCCGGAGGACCTGGTGCGGGCCCGGGGTCAGGACGTGACGCCGGAGAACCTGGAGCGGGCCCGCCGCGACCTGGCCGAACTGGGCCGGGCGGCGATCGAGCGCACCGTGCCCTGACCCGGGACGGCCGAGGGCCCCTGGCCGACGTGGGCGTCGACCAGGGGCCCGGGGAACCCGCGCGGCGGTGCCTCACTCCCGCCGCCGCGGGTGGCCCTCACCGCGGCTCAGGAGAGCGGCGGGTACGCGTTCTGCATGAGCTGCTGGAACTGGGCCGCGAACCACGCGCCGGAGATCGGCGCGTCCGGCAGGGCGCCGGACATGTTGTTGCCGTTGCGGGCGTTACCGGTGTAGGTCGGGTCGCACATCCGGTCGAAGCCCTTGCCCTCGTTGTTCGGGATCTCCTTGCTGGAGCCGTCCGACTCACCCGGGGGCTTCACCCAGACGTAGGCGTCGATGCCGGGCTCCGGGTTGGCCTTCGGCCGCTCGCCGAGACCCGCGCCGGCCTGGTTGCACCAGTTGCCGGTGTGGAAGCGGCGGTCGACCCGGCCGCCGTCGACGTACGCGTCGATGCTGGTCGACGGGCCGGGGCCGGTCGGCCGGGCGGCGCCGCCCCAACCGTTGCGGGAGGTGTCGATCAGCATGCCGATGTTGCTGTCGAAGCCGACCGAGACCAGCTTCTGCCGGAACGCCTGGGCGAACGACAGCTCGTCGACGTACTGGTTCCAGTCGATCCACTTGGACTGCCGTACGGTCTGGCCGTTCACCGAGTCGGTGACCTTGACGTACGGCTCCTTCAGCGCGGAGTAGTTCGCCGTGTTGACGATGAAGCCCTGCACGTTGGCGACGGTGCTGCCGGACGCCACGGCGGCGGCCTTGAGCTGGTCGGCGACCGGGCCGAAGTTGCTGTCCCAGCCGATCCAGCCGTGGTGGGCGGCGTCGATGTAGTTGTAGACGTTGCCGATCGCGCCCAGCTTCGCCAGGGCGTAGCCGACACCGTTCACGTACGCGCCGTTGGCCTTGACCGTGTCACACATGACGGTGCCGCCCGCGTTGCCCGAGGTGTTGGTCACCAGGTTGGGCAGCGAGTCGATCTCGATGATGTTGACGATGCGCAGGTTCCGGTACTTCGCGTCGCTCTGGATCGCGGCGATCGGGTCGATGTACTCGGCCTTGTAGCGGGGCAGCTCGTCCGGGCCCAGCTCGCCGTTGGAGGCGAGCGCCGAGCAGTCACGGCCGGGCAGGTTGTAGATGACGAACTGGATGTAGCCGGCGCCCTGGGCGAGCGCGGCGTCCAGGTGCTGACGGACGCCCATCGCGCCGTTGGAGCTGCTGTCCGGCGTGCCGTTGATGGCGGCGATCCGGTCGAGCCAGACCGCGGTCGGGTTGTTCGACACCCGGCTGCCGCCGGAGACCGACTCGGCCTTGGCCTTCCACTCGGGGTTCACGTACCCCTTCACACCGGCGTACGGGTTGTCGACCCGCTGCCCGGGCGGCGGCGGGGTGGTCGTCGGCGGCGTCGAGGTCGGCGGGGTCGACGTCGGCGGCGTGCTCGTGGGCGGCGTGCTGGTCGGCGGCGTGCTCGTCGGCGGGGTGCTGGTGGACGGCGTGCCGCCGTTGCACACAGTGCCGTTGAGCGTGAACTGGGTCGGCTTGGGGTTGCTGCCGCTCCAGGAGCCGTTGAAGCCGATGGTGGTGCTGGCGCCGCTGGCGAGCGACCCGTTGTACGACTCGTTCTGCGCGGTGACGTTCTGCCCGCTCTGGGACCACCTCGCGGACCAGCCGTTCACCACCCGCTGCGAGCTGTTCGGGAAGGTGAAGCCGAGGTTCCACGAGCTGAGCGCGTCACCGATGTTCTTGATGGTCACGTTACCGGTGAATCCACCGGGCCAGTCGCTGGTCGTGTAGGTCACGCTGCACTGGGTGGCGGCCTGCGCCGCGGTGACCGGGAGGGTCACCAGTCCACCGGCTACCAGGACGCCGGCGCTGGTGAGCGCAAGCGTCCGGTTCCGGCCGGACAGCCTTCTCCACAGATTCATGCCACTGATCTCCTTGGGCGAGACCGGATCCGCGTACGGCCCGGCGCAAATGGCGGCTGCGGTCGCCCTGCGGGAACGACCGTGCGCGCCACGGGTTACTTCGGGGGACGCCCGACCCGGACGGGCGTTGGGGGTGGTGGTGCCGACCGGTCCGCAGGACCGGCCGATGGAGACGGACGTCGGCCGGTGGTGCCGGCTGCCCTCGACGTCTGAGCTCGCGGTGTGGCTCCCCGAACCGCGTGCAGCGATTCTTGCATGGGAGCGCTTCCATGGCAATGCCTCGATACGCCACCGCCCACCCTACCGCCGCCCGGGGCCACCCTCGGCCCGACGCCCGGCCCTCGTTCCGCCGCCACCACCGCAGCCCTGCGCCGGGCGGAACGCCATGGGTGCCAAACAGCCCGGAGACACCCATGGCGTTCCACTCGCGCGTACAGGTCGGGCAGCACGCGCACGGGACGCATCACTGGCAAATCCCTAAAAGCGAATCTTTCCCCGGATAAGTCGTGAAACGGTCTAACGTCAGCCTTAGCTCGACTGACGTCGGGCTCAGGACGAACAGGGATGGAGACGCTGGTCATGGCTAAGAAGATGCTCGGGAAGGTGATCGCGGGCGCCGCTCTCGGCGGAGCGGGCCTTCTCGCGTTCACCCCGGGAATGGCCTACGCGGGCGGACATGACGAAGGCAAGGTCATCGCCAAGCCGCACGTGGTGAAGGCCGGGGACACCGTCGAACTGCTCGCGATCTGCTCCGAGCCGCAGAAGCACGCCACCGTCTGGTCGGAGGTGACCGGCAAGGTCGACCTGCACCCGGCCCGGGACGGCGAGCACGGCGACTGGGCCGACGGCGGCGACTGGGGCGGCGGCCAGGACTGGGGCTGGGACGCCGACCAGGGCCCGGACGGCAAGAACGACCACGGGAAGGGCCCGGACGGCAAGGACGACCACGGCAAGGGTCCCGACGGGAAGGGCGAGCCGGGCGAAGACGGCCATGGTCCCGGCGGCAACGGCCCTGGCGGACCGGGCGGCAACGGTCCGGGCGGACCGGGCGGCAACGGGCCGGGCGGGCCGGGGAACGGCATGCCGCAGCCTCCGGCGGACCAGCCGCAGCCGGGCGGCCAGCCCGGAGGACAGCCGCAGCCGGGCGGCGCCGGTGCCGGTATGGCTGCCGACACCGGCGCCTGGCAGGGGCACGACGAGTACGGCCAGGACGCCGAGCCGGGCTGGGACAAGGAGAAGGGGGGCGCGCCCGACTGGACCAGGGACGAGCACGGCCCCGACGGCAAGGACCAGCACGGCAAGGACGCCAAGGACCAGCGTGGCGGCCGTCCGGACGGCAGGGACGAGCACGGCAAGGACGGCAAGGACGAGCACGGCGCCTGGTCGGACGGCAAGGACGACTGGCAGGCGAGCGGAGGCGCCTGGCAGGACGACAAGGACAGCTACGGCAGGGACGAGCACGGCGGCTGGCCGGGTGAGAAGGACGGCAAGGGCGGCGACTACGGCAAGGACGACGCGGGCTGGGAGCACGGGAAGGACTTCGTCTACTACGGCGAGGCCACCGTCTCGCACGACGCCCGGCCGGGCCGGTACGAACTGCGCGGCTCCTGCGGTGAGGGCGAGCTGGTGGTCCTGCCGCGCGGTGGGGTCGACGGCGGCGACGGTGGCATGACGACCACCGGCGTGGACCGCAACCTCGCCACCGGTGGCGCGGGCATGATCGGCGCCGCGGCGCTGGGCGGCCTGGTGCTGCTGCGCCGGCGGCGGGCCGGTGGCTCGGTCTGACCGGACGACGACCCGGGCCGGCGGCCGTCACGGAAGTCCGTGGCGTGCCGCCGGCACGGCCGTCGTCGTCCTGCTCGCCATGGCCGGGGCCGGTCTGGTCGGCGCGTCCGTCCGGACCGACCCACCGCCCACCCCGCCACAGCCGATCGCGCAGGCGGGCCCGGTCACCACCGGCCCGTCCGACGATCCGGGCACCTACGCCGATCCGGACATCGCTGGGGAACCGGCACCGAACGCCACCGGCCGGCCGGTACCCGGCAGCGGGCAACCGACCACGGGAGGCGCCGGCCAGGCGACACCAGGCCCGCCCACCATCGGACCCGGCACCCCGAACCCAGTCGCCGCCGGCACCCCGGGCGCGGGCACCCCGGGCGCCGCGAGCACCCCGCCGGCCGTGGCGGGCGCTCCGGCGGCGACCCGCGCCACCGGCCCGGCTCCGCTGCCCCGGTCGGCGCCGGTCAGCATCTCGATCCCCCGCATCGGGGTACGGGCCCCGATCATGTCGCTCGGCACGAACCCGGACGGCACGGTCCAGGTGCCCCCGCTGGACCAGGCCATGAAGGCCGGCTGGTACTCCCCCGGCGCCAGCCCCGGTGAGTCCGGCAACGCGGTGATCGTGGGTCACGTCGACTCCGCCCAGCTCGGCCCGGCGGTGTTCTTCAACCTCGGCGCGCTGGTGGCCGGCGACACCATAGTGGTCGGCCGGCAGGACGGCTCGACCGCCACGTTCACCGTGCACGCGGTCGGGTCGTACCCGAAGACCGCCTTTCCCGCCGCGCAGGTCTACGGTCCGTCGGCCGCGCCCGCCCTGCGCGTGGTGACCTGCGGCGGGGTGTTCGACAAGACGGCCGGCAGCTACCTGAACAACATCGTCGTCTACGCCACGATGACCGGCTGAGGCCGGGAACGGCGGTGGCCCGGTGGTCGGGGAACCGACCACCGGGCCACGCGCGCGTCAACGGTCAGGCCGCCGCCGAGGTCCGGACCAGGGTACGGATCTGGCGCAGCAGCACCGACAGCGCGGACAGGTCGGCGCGGGACTCGTCGAACTCCCCCATCGCCCGGTGCGCCCGGTGGATCGAGGTGGCGTTCGCCTGCTCCCACTCCTGCACCCGCTCCACCGGCGGCACGTCCTCGGGCGTGGACCCGAGCACCTCGGCGGTGAGTGCGGCCAGCGCGGCGTACAGGTCGTAGCGCAGCGCCATCCGGGCCAGCGTCTGCCACCTGTCCTCGCGCGGCAGCAGGGAGATCTTCGACAGCAGCGCGTCCACCCGGAACCGGTCGGAGAGCACGAAGTAGACCGCGGCCACCTCGTCCACGTCCCGCCCGGTCGCCTGCGCCGTCTCGACGATGTCCAGCAGGCCGAAGCTGTACATCAGGCGGGTCGCCTGCTCGGCCAGGTCACGCGGCAGCCCGCGCTCGACGAGCGACTCGATGTGCTCCGCGATGGCCTCCCGCTCGGTGCCCCAGAACCGGTGCTCCAGGTCCGGCAGGAGCCGGGCCACGCCGTCGCGCAGCCGGGCGATCTCCGCCGGAACGTCGATCGGCGACCGCCGGTTGGTGACCAGCCAGCGCACCGCGCGGTCGAGCAGCCGCCGGGTGTCCAGGTAGACGGCGGTCTGCAACTCGGGCGAGACCTTGTTGTCCAGCGCCTCGACCGCGTCCCACAGGTCACGCAGCCCGAACACCTCGCGGACCACCACGTACGCCCGGAGCACGTCCGCCGCGGACGCGGCCGTCTCCTCGACCACCCGGAAGACGAACGAGATGCCACCCCGGTTGATCGCCTCGTTCACCAGGACCGTGGTGACGATGTCCCGGCGCAGCCGGTGCCGGCCCATCCGTTCGGCGAAGCGCTGCCGCAGCGGGGTCGGGAAGTAGTTGACCAGGATGTCGGTCGTCCACTCCTCGTCCGCCAGGCCCTCGCCGACGATCTCGCGCTCCAGCACGATCTTGACGTACGCGAGCAGCACCGCGAACTCCGGCGCGGTCAGGCCGCTCTCGGTGCGGACCGCCAGTTCCTCGTCCGACGGCAGCGCCTCCAGCGCCCGGTCGAGCGCGCCGGACCGCTCCAGGTCGTTGATCATCCGCCGGTGCACCGGGAGCAGCGAGGCGGCCTGGGCCTGGGCGTTGTTGAGCGCCCGTGCCTGGTCGTAGTTGTCCCGCAGCACCAGCTCGGCGACCTCGTCGGTCATCTGGGCCAGCAGCTCGTCGCGTTCCGGCCGGTCCAGCTCGTCGTCGGCCACCGCCGTGTTGAGCAGGATCTTGATGTTGACCTCGTGGTCGGAACAGTCCACACCGGCCGCGTTGTCGATGAAGTCGGTGTAGATGCGGCCGCCGGTCGCCGCGTACTCGATCCGGCCCTGCTGGGTGAAGCCCAGGTTGCCGCCCTCGCCGACCACCCGGCAGCGCAGGCTCTTGCCGTCCACCCGGATGGCGTCGTTGGACTTGTCCCCCACGTCGGCGCTGGTCTGGCTGGACGCCTTGACGTAGGTGCCGATGCCACCGTTCCAGAACAGGTCGACCGGCGCGGTGAGGATCGCCTTCATCAGCTCCTGCGGGCTGAGCTGCGTGACGTCCTCGTCGAGGCCGAGCACCGCGCGGACCTGCGGCGAGATCGGCACCGACTTCGCCGTACGCGAGTGGACGCCCCCGCCTTCGGAGATCAGCTCGCGGTCGTAGTCCTCCCACGACGAGCGCGGCATGTCGAACAGCCGCTTGCGTTCCTCCCAGGACCGGGCCGAGTCCGGATCCGGGTCCAGGAAGATGTGCCGGTGGTCGAACGCGGCCACCAGCCGGATGTGCTTCGACAACAGCATCCCGTTGCCGAACACGTCGCCGGACATGTCGCCGACGCCGACCACTGTGAAGTCCTGCGTCTGGGTGTCGTGCCCCAGCTCCCGGAAGTGCCGCTTCACCGACTCCCAGGCGCCCCGGGCGGTGATGCCCATCTTCTTGTGGTCGTAGCCGGCCGAGCCGCCGGAGGCGAACGCGTCACCCAGCCAGAAGTTGTGCGCCTCGGAGATCTCGTTGGCGATGTCGGAGAACGTCGCGGTGCCCTTGTCGGCGGCCACCACCAGGTACGGGTCGTCGCCGTCGTGCCGGACCACGTCCTCGGGCGGCACGATGTCGCCGCTGACGATGTTGTCGGTGACGTCGAGCAGCGCGGAGATGAACTCCTTGTAGCAGGTCACCGCCTCGTCCCGGTCGCCCGGCTTCTGCTTGAGCACGAAGCCGCCCTTGGCGCCGACCGGCACGATCACCGCGTTCTTCACCATCTGCGCCTTGACCAGGCCGAGCACCTCGGTCCGGAAGTCCTCGCGCCGGTCGGACCAGCGCAGGCCGCCGCGGGCCACCGGCCCGTAGCGCAGGTGCACGCCCTCGAAGCGGGGCGAGTACACGAAGATCTCGAACTTGGGTCGCGGCGCCGGAAGATCCGGGATGGCCTGCGGGTCCAGCTTGAACGCCACGTACGCCTTGGGCCGCCCGCGCACCGGCTTCTGGTAGAAGCTGGTGCGCAGGGTGGCCTGGATCAGCGTCAGGTAGGCCCGCAGGATGCGGTCCTGGTCGAGGCTGGCCACCTCGTCCAGCGACTCGCCGATCGCGTCGACCAGCTCGCCGCTGCGCTGCCGGCGCTCGTCGAGCGTGGTCGCGCCCGGGGCGAACCGGGTCTCGAACAGCTTCACCAGCAGGTCGGCGATGCGCGGGTACGCGATGAACGTCTGCTCCATGTACTCCTGGGAGAACACGGTGCCGGCCTGGCGCAGGTACTTCGCGTACGCGCGCAGCACGACGACCTGCCGCCAGGTGAGCCCGGCGCGCAGCACCAGCTCGTTGAAGCCGTCCACCTCGGCCTCGCCCCGCCAGGCGGCGGCGAAGGCGTTCTCCACGTGCGGACGCACCTCGGCCAGGTCCTGGTGCCGCTCGGGCAGCTCCAGACCGAAGTCGTAGAGCCAGATCCGGCCGTCGACGCGCTCCACCTCGTACGGGTGCTCGTCGACCACCTTCACGCCGAGCGAGTGCAGCACCGGCAGCACCGCGGAGAGCATCATCGGCTCGCCGTACCGGTAGACCTTGAACCGCACGTCCATCGCCTCGTCGGCGTCGGCGGCGCGGCCCGCGTACGGGCGCGGCGGCGCCTGCTTGCGGAACAGGTGCATCTCCAGCTGGCCGGGCTCCTCCAGCAGCTCCAGCTTCGCCAGGTCCTTCATCGCCTCGTACGGCGTGTGCCCGTCCTTGTAGCCCTCCGGGAACGCGTCGGCGTACCTGGTGAACAGGTGCTTGGCCTGCTCGTCGCCGAGCTTGCGTTCCAGCACCAGCCGGTAGTCGTCGTCCCAGAGCCGGGTGGCGTCGGCCAGCTCCTCGGCGAGCAGGTCGGCGTCGATCTCACCGGGCGGGTTGTTCGGGTCGGTACGCACGATGAAGTGCACCCGGGCCAGCATCGACTCGGTCACCCGGGTGGTGTAGTCGACGCCCACGCCGTTCAGCTCGCGCAGCAGGATGTCCTGCATGCGCAGCCGGTTCTGCGTGGTGAACCGGTCCCGCGGCAGGTAGATCAGGCAGGAGATGAACCGCCCGTACGCGTCGCGGCGCAGGAAGACCCGCAGTTGCCGGCGGCCCGCCATCCGCAGCACGCCGATCACCGCGTGGTAGAGGTCGTCGGTCTTGATCTGGAACAGCTCGTCGCGCGGGTAGGTCTCCAGGATCTGCAGCAGGTCCTTGCCGGAGTGGCTGCGCAGGCTCAGGCCGGAGCGGTCCAGCACCTCGGCGACCTTGCGCCGGACCACCGGCAGCTCCTGCACGCTGGTCCGGTACGCCGCGGTGGAGAACAGCCCCAGGAAGCGCCGCTCCCCGACCACCTCGCCGGCCTCGTTGAAGATCTTGAAGCCGATGTAGTCGAGGTACGCCGAGCGGTGCACTGTGGCACGCGAGTTGGCCTTGGTGATGATGAGCAGGCGCTTCTCCAGCACCTTCTCGTGCGCCTCGGGCGTCATCGAGTTCAGCGACCGGGCCTCCGGCGAGTCGGAGCGCAGGATGCCCAGTCCGGTGCCGAGCACCGCCTCCAGGGCCTGCCCGGTGCGCGCGCCGTCGGTGTGGACCAGGCGGTATTCCCGGTAGCCGAGGAACGTGAAGTGGTCGTGCGCCAGCCAGCGCAGCAGCTCCACCGAGTCCGTGATGTCCTTCTCCGGCACCGGCGGGCGGTTGTCCGACGTCCGGGCGGCGGCCAGCTCGTCGGCGAGCGCCAGGGCCCGCTGCCGCATCTTCGGCCAGTCCTCGACCGCCTCGCGCACGTCGGTGAGCACCCGCTGCAACTCACGGCGCAGCGTCTCCCGCTCGGCCGGGTCGCGGACCGGGTCGATCTCGATCCGCATCCAGCTCTCGACCAGGTCACCGGCGATCGCGTCGTCCGGTTCCACGTCGGCCGAGACCTCGGTCAGCCGGCCCAGCGGCTCGCGCCGCACCACGACCAGCGGGTGCACCAGCAGGTGCACGTCCAGGTGGCGGGAGTTCAGCAGGGCGGTCACCGAGTCGACCAGGAACGGCATGTCGTCGGTGACGATCTCGACGACGGTGTGGTGCTGCTCGGCGTCCGGCTCGTGGATGCGCAGCTTCAGCTCGCCCGGTACCCGCTGCTGGGCCAGGTCCCGGTGGGCCCGGGCCGCCTCGAGCATCTCCTCGGCGGTGAAGCCGATCAGCTCCTCGTCCGGCGCGAACCGCCAGAAGCGGTCCACGAGTGTGGCCGCGTCGTGATCGTCGCCGGCCAGGGCGACCGCCTGGGCGACCAGCCGTTCCGCGTTGGGAACGGGCTCGTCCAGCTCGGCGTCCTCCGACTCGCCGGCCAGTGCCTGCGCGGGCAGGCCCAGGTCGTAGAGGGTGTCGATGCTGGAACCGGTCATCCCGGTCACGCCTGTGTCGAGACGGCTGAAACCGTCTCCGTCGGTCGCCGAATCGAAGCTGTCGTCGTCGTCCCGGCCGGTGTCAGCCTGCCGGAGGTCGGGTCCCGGTTTGATCGCCGGACGCCGGTCCATCGGTGCCACTCCCCTCGACCCACCGCGTTGTGGGTCACTCTGCCGCCCAGCCTAGGCCCTACCGCGTGGTACCTCCCGCGGTGGATCATCGGCCGGACGTCCGGATCGGGACTTCGTCCTTTCACCCGTTGCGGGTCTGTGGTCGGCCGTTCGCGGAGTACCCCGACTGGCGATGTTCATCACACTGCCACACGCTGCTTGTCGCGCTGCCAGAGGCCGTGGCGGGGCGGTGGCGAGCGGCGGGCCGTACTAGCGTGCAGGGCAGTTACGCACCGGAGGGACTGCTTCATGCCGTTGTCGTACCCCGTCCGCCCCCGCCGTCACACCCGTCACCGCCTCCTCGCGACGCTGGCCGCCGTCCTGGTCACGGCCGGCGCGCTCACCGGATGCTCCGGGGACGACGGCCCGGACGCGGCCGTCGAGGAGTTCCTCGGCGGCTGGCGCTCCGGCGACCTGCACGCGGTCGGCTTCGTCGAGCCGACCGGCGGACGGCTGCCCGCAGCCGAGGTGACGAAGCAGATCCAGGCGCTCGCCGGCGCGCTCTCGTCCGGCCCGCCGGAGCTGGCGCGCACCGGCGAGATCACCACCCAGGGGGACATCGCCACCGCCCGGGTCAAGGTGAGCTGGGCGCTGCCGGGCGGCGGCCGCTGGGACTACGAGAACCCGGTACGCCTCAAGCGCGGCGACGACGACCGGTGGCAGGTGATCTGGGAGCCGTCGGTGGTGCACGAGAAGCTGGAGAGCGGTGACCGGATCGCGCTGCGGCGGGAGCCGGCGCAGCGGGCGGGTGTGCTGGACGCCGCCGGCCGGCCGATCGTCGCGCCGCGCCCGGTGGTCCGCGTGCAGCTCGTCCCCGGCGAGATCGACGACGTCCCGGGCATGATCCGGAAGCTGGACGCCGCGTTCAAGGCGATCCGGCCCGCGCTCACGCCGCCGGTCGACCTGGGCGACCTGCCCAAGCGCCTCAAGGAGGCGAAGCCGGACGCGCGCGTCGAGGTGGTGACGTTGCGCGACGAGGCGTACCGGCAGATCAAGCCACGCGTCTACGACCTGCCCGGCACCCGGTTCGCCGCCGAGCAGCTCATGCTGGCGCCGACCCGCGAGTTCGCCCGGGCGCTGCTCGGCTCGGTCGACCAGGCCACCGCCGACGACCTCCAGGCCCACCCCGACAAGTACGCGCGCGGCGACCTGGTCGGCCACGGCGGCCTCCAGGGCCGGTACGACGAACGGCTGCGGGGCGTCCCCGGCGTCACCGTGATCACCGAGCGGACCACGCCGGACGGCAAGGTGGAGCCGACCGGCACGGAGCTGTTCCGCAGCGACCCGAAGCCCGGGCAGCCGGTGCGGACCACCATCGACGCGGCCACCCAGAACGCGGCCGACGCCGCGTTGCGCGGGCAGACCCGCCGGTCCGCCCTGGTCGCCGTGCGGATCAGCGACGGCGCGGTGCTGGCCGCCGCGAACGGCCCGGGCGCGGCGGGCGACAACCTCGCCTTCACCGCCCAGGTGCCGCCCGGCTCGACGTTCAAGATGGTCAGCGCACTCGGCCTGCTCGACCGGGGCGCGGTGACCCCACAGACGGTCGTGGACTGCCCGAAGACGGCGACTGTCGAGGGCCGCAACTTCAAGAACTCGGACGGCTTCGAGCTGGGCCGGGTGCCGTTCGCCACGGACTTCGCCAAGTCGTGCAACACCGCCTTCGTCGCGCTGGCACCGAAGCTCGGCCCGGACGGGCTGGCCCAGGCCGGCCGTACGCTCGGCCTGGAGGGCGCGTGGGATCTCGGCACCGAGGCGTTCACCGGCAAGATCTCCGCCAACGGTCCGTCGCCCGAGCAGGCCGCCGCCGCGATCGGCCAGGGCACCACGCTGGTGAGCCCGCTGGCGATGGCGAGCGCCACCGCGGCCGTGGCCCGGGGGAAGTTCGAGCAGCCCAAACTTCTGCTCGACCCGGCGCCGGCCAAGCCCGCGCCGTCCGGCGAGGCGCTCAAGCCGGAGTCGGTGGCGGCGCTGAAGTCGTTGATGCGCGGGGTCGTCACTTCGGGTAGCGGCAGCGCGCTGGCGGACGTGCCGGGCGAGCCGGTGCACGGCAAGACCGGCACCGCGGAGTACGACAACAACCCGGCGCACACGCACGCCTGGTTCGTCGGCTGGCAGGGCGACGTGGCCTTCGCCGTCTTCGTCGAGCAGGGCGGGGCGGGCTCGAAGGTGGCGGCGCCGATCGCCGAGAAGTTCCTGCGCGGCCTGGCCGGCTGACTCTGTTCACCAGGTCGTGCGATCCTCGTCGATGTCGAACCGCACAGTGGGGAGGGTCTCGGTGTCTTCTGACCTTTACGCGACAGCCGCCCAGGTGCTCCCCGTTGTGCTCCTCGCGCTGATCTGGGAGTCGCGCTTCCTGGAGCGCCTGCGCGGGCAGAACCGCCGGCTGCGGCGCGACGATCCGGGCGGCGTCCTGTTCTGGACCCGGCCCCGCGTGCGCGCGTACTCGCTGTTCATCGTGACGGTCATCGTGACCGGGACGGCACTGGCCGTACTGGCGCTGGCCGAGGTGCTGCCGCACGGTCCCGTGCTGCGTGCCGGCGTGACGATCTGCGTGCTCCTGGCGCTGGCCACGCTGCTCACCCGCGTCGTGCTGGAGGTGCTGGCCGCGACCTCCGCCGAGCCGGGCTCCGGGGAAGCCGCACCGCCCGCGCCCCGATCCCCGTCGCCCGCACCGACGGCGCCCAGTGCTCCTACCGAACCGTGATCGACACGGCCGACGTGCCCTTCGCCGACGGCCGGTGGTCCTCACGGCGGGGATGACGTCGCGGCGTCACTTCCCGGGAAGCGGGGATCACGCCCGGTCGTGCTCGGCGGATGCCGGCGACGTCTCCTCGGCCGGCGGGACGTCCACCTCGGGCACCGCCACGCGGCGGAGCAGCCCCGGGCCGGCGGGCGGTAGCCGATCCTCCGCGTCGGGCCACGACGGCGGCTCCTCGGCGTCGGCCGGCGCGTACTCGTCGAGCCCGGCGGGCGCGGCCGGCGGGCCGATCGGGTCCGTTGCCACGGCGGGCACCGGCACCGTCACCGCCGCCCGCTGCGCGCGGTGATTGCCGGCGGTGCGGGGCGCCGGTGCGACAGGCGCGGCCGGCAGCAGCCGGGGCGGCACCGCACCGGGCGCGACGACCGGGGCGAGCCCGGCCACCACCGTGTTCACGATCTCGGCCGCGTACGCGCCGTCCGGGTCGTAGTCGGGGTCGAAGACGGTCAGCTCGACGCCGAGGCAGTGCGGGGTGTCGACCAGACCGGCGAGCAGGATCTCCAGCTCGGCGAAGGCGATGCCGCCCGGGTCGGGCGCGTCCACTGCGGGCATCACCGCCGGGTCGAGCACGTCCACGTCGATGTGCACCCAGTAGCCGGCGCAGTCGACGAGCTGCTCGTGCGCCCACTGGGCGGTACGGGCGGCGCCCTCGGCGCGCAGCGCGGGCACCGGCCGGGTGGTGATGCCGGCGGCCTGGAGGTCGAGGCGGTACTCGTCCTGCGCGCGGATGCCGAGCACCACCACGTCGATGTCCCGGAAGTACGGCCGCCGGCCCTCGATGGCGGCCAGGTCGGGCTGCCCCCGGCCGGTGACCAGGGCCAGGTCCTCCCCCGCCGCCGCGCCGACGTAGGAGGCGTTGCCCGGGTGCCGGAAGTCGGAGTGGCCGTCGACGAAGACCAGCCCGATCCGCCCGCCTACCGCCTCGCCGAGGCGGTGCATGGCCAACGCCGAGCCGAGCAGCACCGAGCAGTCGCCGCCGAGCACAAGCGGGAACTCGCCCCGGTCGATGATCGCGCCGATCCGGTCGGCGAGCGCCACCGAGTACGCGGAGATCTCCGGCGCGTGGCAGACGCCGTCGCCGGGTCGCCAGTCGCCCGGGTCGTACCGCGGCGGGGTGAGGCAGCCGGCGTCGCGGGCCCGCAGCCGGGCGAGCAGGCCGTGGTCGCGCAGCGCGCCCGGCGCCTTGGCGCAGCCGGGCACGGAGCTGGCGGTGGGCGGGCGCAGCCCGAGGTTCGTCGGCGCGTCGAGGACGGCGATCCGGCGCATCATGGGCTCCCGTCCTCGGCGGTCGGGCGGGCCGGCGGTGCGCCGGCCCGCGCGGGTTGACTCAGAACAGCGCGCTGGCCAGGGCGCGTCGGGCGGAGGCCACGGCGGGATCGTCCGGGCCGGCGATGGTGAACAGGCCGAGCAGGTGCTGGCGTGCCCGGTCCCGGTCGTCCCCGGCGGTGCGCCGGACCAGGCCGACCAGCCGCTTGTACGCCTGGTCGGCGAGGCCGCTGAGCACCTCGATGTCGGCGGCGAGCAGTTGGGCGTCCACGTCGTCGGGGGCGGCGGCAGCGGCGTCCAGCGCGCCCTGCGGGTCCGCACCGGCCACCCGGCGGGCCAGCCCGACCTGCGCCAGGCCCGCCTCCGCCGCCGCGTCCGCGGGCGACTCGGCCAGGATCTTCCGGTACGCCGCCTCGGCGGCGTCGAGGTCGCCGCTCATCAGCGCGTCGTCGGCGGCGTCGAGGCGCGGGTCCTCCGGCTCGGCCACGGTGACGCCACCGGCCTTGAGCACGGCCTGGAGCCACTGTCGCAACTGCGACTCCGGCACCGGGCCGGGGAAGGCGTCGATCGGGCGGCCGCCGACGATGGCGTACGTGGTGGGCAGCGTCTGGAGCTGGAACATCTGCGCGAGCCGCGGCTGCTGCTGCACGTCGACCCGGGCCAGCAGCCATGCGCCGCCGCCCTCGGCGGCGAGCCGCTCCAGCGCCGGGGCGAACTGGTCGCTCTCCGGGTAGCCGGCGGCACCGAAGAAGACCACTACCGGTGTGGTGAGCGAGCGTTCGAGCACCTCGGACTGGATGTTCGCCTCGGTCACGTCGATCACGGCGGCGGAGCCGGCGGGGCTGCCCGGCAGCCCGGTCGGCCCAGCGCCCTGGGACGGTGTGGCGGAGGAGGTGTCGGCCGGTGCGGGGGTGCGCAGCGCGCTGAGGTCGACCGCGCCGCGGGTGAAGATCGACGAGGTGATCCGTGGGTCGCTCATGGTTGTCTAGTCTCGCACGTACGCCACGGATCTCCGACCAGCCGCGACGGCGACAGTCACCACTCTCCCCCAGCTCAGCCCGTTCGCAAGGAAGGGCCCCCTGTTAACGCCTCCGGTAGAGGAAGGGCCCCTTGTTAACAGCGGGTGTTAACAAGGGGCCCTTCCTTGCGGGGCGGGGGTCAGAAGCGGGCGGGCTCTCGGTAGACGCCCCACTCGGCGCGGAGGGCGTCGCAGATCTCGCCGAGGGTGGCCTCGGCGCGAACCGCGTCGAGCATGGCGGGGATCATGTTCTCGCCGGTCCGGGAGACCTCGACCATCCGCGCGACGGCGGCGGTGACGGCGGCGTCGTCGCGGGCCGACTTGCGCTCGGTCAGCACCCGGCGCTGCTCCAGCTCCACCTCGTGCGAGATGCGCAGGATCTCCAGGTCCTTGGCCACCGTGCCGGTGTGGCAGTTGACGCCGACGATCTTCTTGTCGCCCTTCTCCAGCGCCTGCTGGTAGACGAACGCCGACTCGGCGATGTGGCCGGTGAACCAGCCGTCCTCGATGCCGCGCAGGATGCCGGAGGTCATCGGGCCGATGGTGTGCGGGCCCTCGCCGCCGAGCTGCCTGATCCGGGCGAAGATCTCCTCCGCCTCGGCCTCGATCCGGTCGGTGAGCGCCTCGACGTACCAGGAGCCGCCGAGCGGGTCGGCCACGTTCGTCACCCCGGTCTCCTCCATCAGCACCTGCTGGGTCCGCAGGGCGATCTCGGCCGACTCGTCGGTGGGCAGGGCGAGCGTCTCGTCGAGGGCGTTCGTGTGCAGCGAGTTGGTGCCGCCGAGCACCGCGGCCAGCGCCTCCACGGCGGTGCGTACCACGTTGTTGACCGGCTGCTGGGCGGTCAGCGACACCCCGGCGGTCTGCGTGTGGAACCGCAGCCACTGGGCCTTCTCGCTGGTCGCGCCGTACACGTCACGCAGCCAGCGGGCCCAGATCCGGCGGGCGGCGCGGAACTTGGCGATCTCCTCGAAGAAGTCCACGTGGGAGTCGAAGAAGAAGCTCAGGCCGGGGGCGAACGTGTTCACGTCCAGCCCGCGCGACAGGCCCAGCTCGACGTAGCCGAACCCGTCGGCGAGCGTGTACGCCAGCTCCTGCGCGGCGGTCGAGCCGGCCTCGCGGATGTGGTAGCCGGAGACGGACAGCGGCTTGTACCGGGGGATCTCCCGCGCGCAGTACTCCATCAGGTCGCCGATGAGGCGCAGGTGCGGCTCGGGGTCGAACAGCCACTCCTTCTGCGCGATGTACTCCTTGAAAATGTCGGTCTGGAGCGTTCCGTCCAGCGTGGACAGGTCGGCGCCCTGCCGTTCGGCGGCGACCAGGTACATGCAGAAGACCGGCACGGCCGGGCCGGAGATGGTCATCGAGGTGGTCACGCCGGCCAGGTCGATCCCGTCGAACAGCACCTCCATGTCGGCCGCCGAGTCCACTGCGACACCACAGTGGCCGACCTCGCCGAGCGACTGCGGGTCGTCCGAGTCGCGGCCCATCAGCGTCGGCATGTCGAAGGCGACGGAGAGACCGCCGCCGCCCGCGCCGAGGATCATCTTGTAGCGCTCGTTCGTCTGCCGGGCGTTGCCGAAGCCGGCGAACTGCCTGATGGTCCAGGTCCGCCCGCGGTAGCCGGTCGGGTACAGACCCCTGGTGTACGGGAACTCGCCCGGCCAGCCGATCCGCTCGAACCCGGGGTACGCGGCGTCCTCCGGCGGGCCGTACACCGGCTCGACCGGCATTCCGGACAGCGTGGTGAAGTCCGCGTCGCGCTTGCGGGCGGCGTCGTAGCGGGCCTGCCAGCGGGCCCGACCGGCGGCGATCTCGTCAGCGTCCATGCGCGGAGCTCCTTCTCAAGTCGTCGTCCCGCTTCCGAGTGTAGAGCGAGATCCTGAACGATCCTTAAGGGCTCGCGTACCGGCCGGTAACCCGGCGGGCCGCCCGCCATCCCGACGCATGGACGTCGATCCGCAGGTCAGGGCGCTGTCTCACGTGGCGGACGGCTGCCCGGCGCAGCCTCCCCGCGAGCGGGTTCCCGTGCCACACTCCCGCCGTGGGCAATCGAATCGCGACCCGGCTGATTACCTAGGCGGCGTACGCCTCCGCGTGCGTCGCCGGCCAAGCCATCCTGTCGGCTCGTCCTAGTGAGGCCCCCGTGAGCGTGTCCGCATCCACCCCCGCAACCGTCGGCCATCCCCGGCCCGCCCCCGGCCGCCCGCACGCCGATCCGGCCGGTGAGCACGGCTCGCCGAGCACGATGGTGATCCACCTCGGCGTGGGGCACTCCACGACCGGGCTGCTCAAGGTGCTGTCCGTGCTGCACTCGCGCCGGGTCGCCGTCTCGCACGTCCAGTACGTGCAGTGCCCCGACCGGTCCGCGGTGATGATCGTGGAGTGCTCCCCCGGCACGGCGCCGATGGAGACGGTGCGCAAGAGCGTCGCGAACGCCGTACCGGTCGTCAGCGTCAGCGTGCACAGCGCGCCGAGCCGCGAGAGCGTACGGCGACTGCGGTCGGGCCGCGGCACCCACAGGTGACGGGTCAGCCGGCGGGCTCCGGACCGGCGGCGCGCATGACGTCGCGGGCGGTGAGCGCCACGTGCAGCGACAGGCGCCGCTCGCTCGAGTCCAGGTCGACGCCGAGCACCCGCTCGATCAGCTCCAGCCGCTGGTAGAGCGCCGACCGCGACAGCGACATCGCGTCCGCCGCGCGCCGCTTGTTGCGCCCCTCCACCAGGTACGTCTCCAGCAGCGCGACGTGGTTCGTGCCGTGCCGCTGGTCGTAGGAGAGCAGCGGGCCCAGCTCGCGCTCGACGAACGTCTGCAGGCGCACGTCGTCGCGCAGCAGGTACAGCAGGCCCCGGAGGCGGACGTCGTGCAGCCGGTAGAACGCGCGGGGCTCGGCGGTGTGCACCGTCGCGTCGGCCACCTGCGCCGCCTCGACCAGTGAGCGCCGGGCCAGGTCGAGCGTGCGGACCACCGATCCGGCGGCGACCACCACGTCCGAGCCGGCCCGGTGACCGGCCCGGGTGAGCGCTGTGGACAGGCCGTGCAGCGCGGCCTCGTCCGAGCCGGTCTCGTCGAGGGCGACGAGGAGGGTGACGCCGGTGCCGCCCGCCGCCTCGTCCACGTCGCCGGCGAGCGCGGCGAGCCCGCACTCGCGTACCGCCGTCTCCACCGCGTCCAGCAGCTCCCGTCGGCGCGCGTTCGGGTCGGCGCCGCCGGCCGGGGCCGCCCGCCGCCGACGGACCACGACCCCGAGCAGCGGTCGCTGTTCCAGGACGACACCGAGCCCGCGCGCCCGCAGCGCCACGTCCCGGGTGGGCGCCGAGTGGTTGACGATGCTCAGCAGCAGGCTGCTGCGCGCCTGCCGCTCGACCGACGAGGAGTCCCGGGCGACGAGCTGGTTCAACGCGATGGTGGACGCGGCCCGCTCCAGCAGCACCCGGGTCCGGGCCGGCGGCTCCTGGTCGCACAGCAGCACGAGCCGCCCCCACCTGTTGCCGCGCGCCTCGACGCTCGTCACCAGCCAGCCGGAGCGCGGCTCGTAGCCGGTGCCGGACGGGACCTCGACCGCACGCGAGCGGGTCTCCCACCGGTCCAGCAGCTCCTCCGCGGTCAGCGGGCCGGTCTCGTACGCGAGCACGTGGTGGGCGAGGTTCTCCAGCACCGCGGGACGCCGGGACAGGCGGGTGACCTCGCGGAGCACCTGCCGGGGCTCGGCGCCCTCCACCGACAGTTCGGTGAAGATGCGGTGGATCTCGTCCTTGGCGAGCAGTTCGGCGGTCTGCTCCTCGACGATCACGGAGTGGACGACCTCGGTCACCGCCACGAACCGCATCTCGCGCCGCAACGCGATGAGGGGCAGGTTCCGGCTGCGGGCGTGCTCGACCAGCCCGGCCGGCAGGGTGCCACCGAACCGGCGGCCCAGCTCGACCACCACGCCCGCCACCCCGACGGCCGCCAGGCCGTCGATCCAGCGGCGCAGCCCGTCGTCGTCGGGGGGCAGGCCGATGCCGGTGGTCAGCACCAGCTCACCGCCGCGCAGCAGGTCGGCGATCTCGGGGATCTCGGCGACGTGCACCCAGCGCACCGGCGCGTCCAGCCGGTCCCGGCCGGCCAGGACACGCGGCCCGGCCTGCTGCAACGCCGGCAGTTCGAGCACGTCACGAACCGTCATCGGCATCGGCGGCGTCTCCCCCTTCCCCTCGGCGCACAGTATGTGCGCATCCCGGGTACGGGAACGACACAGTGCCCATTGCCCGGACCTGGGGAAGCGCAGATGATCCGGGCATGACCCAGACAGCACCCGGCACCGTGCCCGCTCCCGTCCCGCTGGAGCGGGTGACCCACTGGATCGACGGCAAGCCGTTCGCCGGCGTCACCGAGCGTACGGCCCCAGTCTACGATCCGGCGCTGGGCGCGGTCCGCACGGAGGTGCCGCTGGCCTCGGTCGACGAGGTGGACCAGGCCGTCGCCTCCGCCGCCGCCGCGTTCACCTCCTGGCGGAACTCGTCGCTGACCAAGCGCACCCAGGTGCTGTTCGCGTTCCGGGAGCTGGTCAACCAGCACAAGCAGGAGCTGGCCGAGCTGATCACGGCCGAGCACGGCAAGGTCGTCTCGGACGCCCTCGGCGAGGTCACCCGCGGGCTGGAGGTCGTCGAGTTCGCGTGCGGGATCCCGCACCTGCTCAAGGGCGGCTACTCCGAGGGCGTCTCCACGAACGTGGACGTCTACTCGATCCGCCAGCCGGTCGGCGTCTGCGCCGTCATCTCGCCGTTCAACTTCCCGGTGATGGTCCCGATGTGGTTCGTGCCCATCGCCATCGCGGCGGGGAACACCGTCGTGCTCAAGCCCAGCGAGAAGGACCCGTCGGCGTCGCTGCTCGTGGCCCGGCTCTGGGAGCGGGCCGGCCTGCCCGCCGGCGTGTTCAACGTCGTGCACGGCGACAAGGTGGCGGTGGACCGGCTGCTGGAGCACCCCGAGGTCAAGGCGGTGTCGTTCGTCGGCTCCACGCCGATCGCCCGGTACGTCTACGAGACCGGCACCCGCAACGGCAAGCGCGTCCAGGCCCTCGGCGGCGCGAAGAACCACATGGTGGTGCTCCCGGACGCCGACCTCGACCTGGCCGCCGACGCGGCGGTGAACGCCGGTTTCGGCTCGGCCGGCGAGCGGTGCATGGCGATCTCCGCCCTGGTGGTCGTCGAGCCCGTCGCCGACGACCTGGTGGCCCGGATCCGCGAGCGCATCGCCACCCTGAAGGTCGGTGACGGGCGGCGCTCCTGCGACATGGGCCCGCTGGTCACCCGGGAGCACCGCGACCGCGTCGCGTCGTACCTCGACGCGGGCGTCGAGGCCGGCGCCGAGCTGGTGGTGGACGGCCGTGAGGTGCGGGTCGACGGCGACGAGTCCGGGTTCTGGCTCGGACCGAGCCTGCTGGACCGGGTGCAGCCGGAGATGAGCGTCTACACCGACGAGATCTTCGGGCCGGTGCTGTCGGTGGTGCGCGTCGGCAGCTACGACGAGGCGCTCGCGCTGGTGAACGCCAACCGGTACGGCAACGGCACGGCCATCTTCACGAACGACGGCGGCGCGGCCCGCCGCTACCAGAACGAGGTCGAGGTCGGCATGGTCGGCGTCAACGTGCCGATCCCGGTGCCGATGGCCTACTACTCCTTCGGCGGCTGGAAGGACAGCCTCTTCGGCGACTCGCACGCCCACGGCGCCGAGGGCGTGCACTTCTTCACCCGCGGCAAGGTCGTCACCTCCCGGTGGCTCGACCCCAGCCACGGCGGCATCAACCTCGGCTTTCCCGAGAACGTCTGAGCAGCGGAAGAGAGAACGCCGATGAGCACCAGCGCACGCCGCACCTACGAGCTGGACCGCGCGCACGTCTTCCACTCCTGGTCCGCCCAGTCGCAGCTCGACCCGATGGTGGTCGAGCGCGCCGAGGGGTCGTACTTCTGGGACGGTGACGGGAACCGCTACCTGGACTTCTCGTCGCAGCTCGTCAACACCAACATCGGCCACCAGCACCCGGTGGTGGTCGCGGCGATCCAGGAGCAGGCGGCCCACCTGTGCACGATCGCGCCGTCCTACGCCAACGACGTCCGCGGCGAGGCGGCCCGGCTGATCACCGAGCTGACCCCGGCCGGCCTGGACAAGGTCTTCTTCACAAACGGCGGCGCGGACGCGATCGAACACGCCGTCCGGATGGCCCGGCTGCACACCGGCCGGCCGAAGGTGCTGTCGCAGTACCGCAGCTACCACGGCGGCACCCAGACCGCGGTGAACCTCACCGGCGACCCGCGCCGCTGGCCCAGCGACAACGGCACCGCCGGGGTGGTGCACTTCTTCGGCCCGTTCCGGTACCGGTCGGAGTTCGGCGCCACCACCGAGGAGGAGGAGTGCACGCTCGCGCTGCGCCACCTCGAACGCGTCGTGGAGATGGAGGGCCCGTCCACCATCGCCGCGATCGTGCTGGAGACGGTGCCGGGCACGGCCGGCATCATGCCGCCGCCGCCGGGCTTCCTCGCGGGCGTACGGGAACTGTGCGACAGGCACGGCATCCTCTACATCGCCGACGAGGTGATGGCGGGCTTCGGGCGTACCGGCGCCTGGTTCGCGCTGGACCACTACGGCGTGACGCCCGACCTGATCACCTTCGCCAAGGGCGTGAACTCCGGTTACGTCCCGCTCGGCGGTGTGGTGATCGCCGAGCACGTCGCCGAGACGTTCGCCGACCGCGCCTACCCGGGCGGCCTGACCTACTCCGGTCACCCGCTGGCCACCGCCGCCGCCGTCGCGACCATCAACGTGATGCGGGACGAGCGGATCGTCGAGAACGCCGCCACGATCGGCGCCGACGTGCTGGGCCCGGGGCTGCGCGACCTCGCCGACCGGCACCCGAGCGTCGGTGACGTACGCGGGCTCGGCGTGTTCTGGGCGCTGGAACTGGTGCGCGACCGCGAGACGAAGGAGCCGCTGGCGCCGTACGGGTCGTCGTCGCCGGAGATGAACGAGGTGCTGGCCGCGTGCAAGCGGGGCGGCCTGGTCGCGTTCGCGAACTTCAACCGGATCCACGTGGTGCCGCCGTGCACCGTGTCGGAGACGGAGGCCAAGGCGGGCCTGGCGATCCTCGACGAGGCGCTGACACTCGCCGACCGCCACACGGTCTGAGGCAACGCCCACACCGCCCGCCGGGTCCACCCCGGCGGGCGGTCCCGTATCCGAGATCCGCGAGACGGCCGGCGACCCCGGTGACGCGGAGACCCCGCACCCAGAAGGTGACGAATGACTACCGTAGATCTCGCCGACCCACCGGTCACCAACCCCTTCGCCGGCACCACCGGCCTTCCGCGTACGTCCGAGGGCTGGACCCAGCTCGTCACCCCGGACGGGCGCCTGCACCCGGACGTGGACGCCGACCACGACGCCCTCGGCCGGCTCACCCGTGACCTGTACCGGGGGATGCGGCTCGCGCGCCGCCTCGACGACGAGGCGTTCGCGTTGCAGCGACAGGGCGAGCTGGGCCTGTGGTTGCAGTGCCGCGGCCAGGAGGCCGCCCAGGTCGGCTCCGTCGCGGCGGTACGCGCCGACGACTACGTCTTCCCGAGCTACCGGGAGCACGCCGCGGCGCTGTGGCGCGGCATCGGCCCGGCCGACCTGCTGCGCCAGTGGCGCGGTGTCGCGCACAGCGGCTGGGATCCGGAGCCGTACTCGTTCCACATCTACACGCTGGTCCTGGCCGCTCAGCTGCTGCACGCCACCGGGTACGCGCTCGGCGTGCAGCGCGACGGCAGCGACACGGTGGTCGTGACGTACTTCGGTGACGGCGCCGCGAGCGAGGGCGACGCGAGCGAGGCGATGAACATCGCCGCCGTCAACGACGCCCCGATGGTGTTCTTCTGCCAGAACAACCAGTGGGCCATCTCCACTCCCACGTCGTCGCAGACCCGTACGCCGATCCACCGGCGCGGCGCCGGGTTCGGCCTGCGCGGCGAGTGGGTCGACGGCAACGACGTGCTGGCGGTGTACGCGGTGACGTCCGCGGTCACCGAGCACGCCCGGTCCGGCAACGGCCCCGCGATCGTCGAGGCCACCACGTACCGGATGGGCGGGCACAGCACGTCGGACGACCCGACCCGGTACCGCACCGACGACGAGCTGGAGACCTGGCGGGCGCGGGATCCGCTGGCCCGGGTCGAGGCGCTGATGCGCGCCGAGGGCTGGAGCGACGAGGCGTTCCTCGGCGAGGTCCAGGCCGAGGCGGACGAGATCGCCGACCGTACCCGCCGGGAGTGCCTGGCGCTGGCGGCGCCGGACCTCGCGGACGCCTTCGCCACGGTGCTGGCTGACGTGCCCCAGCTGCTGCGGGAGGAGCGCGACGCGTTCGTCGCCTACCGCGCCTCCTTCCTCGACTGACGCCCGCCCGATCGGAGAACACGTTTCATGCTCACCCTCTCTCAGGCACTGAACTCAGGCCTGCGCCGCGCCATGGAGGACGACGACAAGGTCCTCCTGATGGGCGAGGACGTCGGCCGGCTCGGCGGCGTCTTCCGGGTCACCGACGGCCTCCAGAAGGACTTCGGTGAAGCCCGGGTGGTGGACACCACGCTCGCCGAGTCCGGGATCATCGGCACCGCCATCGGTTTGGCGCTGCGCGGGTACCGCCCGGTCTGCGAGATCCAGTTCGACGGCTTCGTCTACCCGGCGTTCAACCAGATCGTCTCCCAGCTCGCCAAGATGCGCGCCCGCACCGGCGGCCGTACCGCCCTGCCGGTGGTGGTGCGGATCCCGGTCGGCGGCGGCATCGGCGCGGTGGAGCACCACAGCGAGTCGAACGAGGCGTACTTCGCGCACACCGCCGGGCTGCGGGTCGTCTACTGCGCCAGCCCGGACGACGCGCACTGGATGATCCGCCAGGCCCTCGCCGGTGACGACCCGGTCATCTTCTACGAACCGAAGCGCCGCTACTGGGTCAAGGGCGAGGTGACAACCGCCGGGCCGCCGCTGCCGCTGGACCGCGCCCGGACCGTGCGGCCGGGCACCGACGTGACGCTGCTGACGTACGGGGGCACCGTCGCCACCTGCGTCGCCGCCGCCGAGGCGGCCGCACCGGAGGGCCGCGACATCGAGGTGATCGACCTGCGGTCCATCTCCCCGCTGGACGTGGCGACCATCGAGGAGTCGGTCCGCCGTACCGGCCGGGCGGTGGTGGTCCACGAGGCCCCCACGTTCGCCGGGTTCGGTGCCGAGGTCGTCGCGCAGGTGACCAGCCGGTGCTTCTACTCGCTGGAGGCGCCGGTCGAGCGGGTCGGCGGCTTCAACCTGCCGTACCCGCCCGCGAAGGTCGAGGAGGAGTACCTGCCCGACCTGGACCGGATCCTCGACGCCGTCGACCGCGTCCTGGCCGCGTGAAGGGAGAAGGAGCAGTGACCGTTCAGCAGTTCCGCCTGCCCGACGTCGGCGAAGGGCTCACCGAGGCCGAGATCGTCACCTGGCGGGTCGCGCCGGGCCACCCGGTACGCCTCAACGACGTCATCGTGGACATCGAGACCGCCAAGGCGGTGGTCGAGCTGCCCAGCCCGTACGCCGGTGTGGTGGACCGCCTTTTCGCCGAGGAGGGGCAGACAGTCGAGGTCGGCTCGCCGATCATCGCGATCCGGGTGGCGGGCGACGGCCCGGCCGCCGACGAGCCCGCCGCCGCGCCGCCCGCCGACGAAACGTCCGCCGACGAGCCGCCCGCGGAGCGCACCGCGGTGCTCGTGGGCTACGGGGTGTCCGCGCAGGCCCGGACACGCCGGCCACGTCGCACCCCGTCCGTCCGTCCGGCCGACACCTCCCGCCCGGCGCACACGTCCCGGCCGCCGGTGCTCACCAAGCCGCCGCTGCGCAAGCTCGCCAGGGACCTCGGTGTGGAGCTGGCGGACGTGCGCGGCAGCGGCCCCGACGGCCGGATCACCCGCCAGGACCTGCTCGACCACACCACCGGCCCGGCACTGGCGGCCGACCACCGCCGGGACGAGCGCCTGCCCGTGCGCGGGGTCCGCAAGGCGACCGCCGCCGCCATGGTCGCCAGCGCGTTCACCGCGCCGCACGTCACCGAGTTCCTCACCGTCGACATGACCGGCACCGTGGAGTTCGTGGACCGGCTGAAGCAGGACCCGGCGTTCCAGGGGGTGAAGGTCAGCCCGCTGCTCGTGGCGTCCCTGGCCCTGCTGGACGCGATCCGCCGGCACCCGGACGTCAACGCCCGGTGGGACGAGGAGAACCAGGAGATCGTCCGGTTCGCCGACGTCAACCTGGGTATCGCCGCCGCGACGCCGCGCGGCCTGCTGGTGCCGAACATCAAGGCCGCGCAGAACCTTCCGGTACGGGACCTCGCGGTCGCCCTGAACGAGCTGGCGGCCACCGCGCGGGAGGGCCGCACCCGTCCCGCCGACCTGGCCGGCGGCACCGTCACCATCACCAACATCGGTGTGTTCGGGGTGGACGCCGGCACCCCGATCCTCAACCCCGGTGAGGCGGCCATCCTCTGCCTCGGCGCGCTGCGCCGGATGCCGTGGGTGGTCGACGAGCAGGTCGTCCCCCGCTGGACCGCGCAGTTGTCGCTGTCGTTCGACCACCGGCTGGTGGACGGGGAACTGGGCAGCCGGGTACTCGCCCACGTCGGGCGGTTCCTGGAGGATCCGCTGTGGGGCCTGGCCCTGCGCTGAGGCCGGCAGACGAACGGCGCGTGGACGGGACCCGGGTCCGTCCACGCGCCGTCGTCGTACGAGCGGCCGCGTACGCGTCAGCCGGCCGTGGTGCCGCCGTCGAGGACGAGCGTGTGGCCGGTGACCATCCGCGCCTCGTCGCTGGCGAGGAACACCACCGCGTCGGCGGAGTCGCGCGGCGTCGCCATGCGGCCCAGCGGGATCGACGCCCGGAAGTTCTCCCGCGCGCTGTCCGGCACGTCGCCCATCCCGCCCAGGAACGCCGAGAGCATCGGCGTCTCGGTCGCCGCCGGGGCGATCGCGTTGACCCGGATGCCATGCGGCGCGAGTTCCAGCGCCAGCGCCTTCATCAGGCCGATGACGCCGTGCTTGGCTGCGGTGTACGGCGCGTACCGGGGACGGGCGATGACGGCCTGGAGGGACGCGGTGAACACGATCGCGCCGCCACCGGCGGCGATCAGCGCGGGCACGGCGGCCTGCGCGGTCCAGAACGCCCCCTTGAGGTTGACGTCGATGACGCGGTCCAACGTCGCCTGGTCGACCTCGTCGACCGGGCCGGTGAACGGCGTACCGGCGTTGGCGTGCATGAGGTCGAGCCGGCCGAACCGCTCGACGGCGGTCTCCACGGCGGCGCGGCAGTCCTCGGCGCGGGTGACGTCGCAGGCCACGCCGGTCACGGCGGAGCCGAACTCGGCGGCTGCCTTCGCGGCGCGGTCGCCGTCGAGGTCGGCGATGACGACGCGCGCGCCCTCCTCGACGAGCCGGCCGACTGTGGCCAGCCCGATGCCGCTGGCGCCTCCGGTGACGACGGCGACGCGGTCAACCAACCTCATGTGCTGCTCCTGTTGAATCGGTCCAGGAGGTCGCCGCTCAGGGTGGGCACCGCGGACAGCAGCCTCTGGGTGTAGGGGTGCTGAGGGTCGGAGTAGATCGATTCGGTGTCACCCGTCTCGACGATCCGGCCCTGGTTCATCACCGCGATCCGGTCGCACAGGTACCGGACGACGGACAGGTCGTGGGAGACCAGGATCAGGGTCAGCTTGAACTGCTCGGCCAGGTCGGTGAGCAGGTTGAGGATCTGCGCGCGCACCGACACGTCGAGCGCGCTGACCGGCTCGTCGCCCACGATGACCTTCGGCCCGGCCGCGAGGGCGCGGGCGATCGCGATGCGCTGGCGCTGGCCGCCGGAGAACTGGTGCGGGTAGCGGGTCACCGCCTCCTCGGGCAGGCCCACCGAGTGCATCAGCTCGGCCACGCGGGCCCGGTGGTCACCGGGCAGGCGCAACGCGCGCATCGGCTCCGCGACGATGTCCGCGACGCGCATGCGCGGGTTCAGCGACGACATCGGGTCCTGCAACACCATCTGCACGTCGCGGCGCAGGAACCCGAGCCGCCGCTCCGGCAGGCCGCTGATCCGCTGCCCCTGGTAGAACGCGGCGCCGGAGGTCGGCTGGTCGAGGGCCATGAGGATGCGCGACAGGGTGGACTTGCCGGAGCCGCTCTCCCCCACGATGCCGAACGCCTCGCCCTCGTGGACCTGCACGCTCACGCCGTCGAGCGCGCGGATCGGCTGTCCCGGCGTACGCAGCGACCGCCGCGGGGCGCGGTACTCGCGTACCACGTCGACGGCTTCCAGCAACGGGGTGGTGGTCATGCGCTGGCCTTCCCGCTTCCTAGGGGCTGGTCGCTCTCGATCGGGTGGTGGCAGGCCGCCCGCTGGGTGCTGCCGGGCGGCGCGGTCAGCAGCGGCACGGTCCGGCAGACGTCGTCGGCGCGCGGGCAGCGGTTGCGGTACACGCACCCGGTGGGGAACGACCCGAGCGACGGAACCCGGCCCGGGATGGTCGACAGCCGGCCGCTGCCGTCGGTGCTCTCCAGCACCGTCGACGCCCGCAGGCCCGCCGTGTACGGGTGCCGGGGCGAGTCGAACACGGTGGCCACGTCGCCGTGCTCGACGATCGAGCCGCCGTACATGACGAGCAGTTCCTGGCAGATGCTGGCGACGACGGGCAGGTCGTGCGTGATGAGCAGCAGCGACGCGCCCTCCTCTCGCACCAGCGTGTCCATCAGCCGCAGCATCTCCGCCTGCACGGTGACGTCCAGCGCGGTGGTGGGCTCGTCAGCGATCAGCACGGCGGGGTCGCAGGCCAGCGCGATCGCCAGGACGACGCGCTGGCGCTGACCGCCGGAGAGCTGGTGGGGGTACTTGCGCGCGGTGCGGTCCGGTTCGGGCAGCTGGACCCGGTCGAGCAGCTCGACGGCGCGGGCGGCGGCCGCCCCGCGGCTCATCCCCTTGTGCAGCCGCAGCGACTCGGCGACCTGGTTGCCGACCCGCATCAGCGGGTTCAGCGCCGTCATCGGCTCCTGGAACACCATGGCGATGTCGTTGCCACGGACCGCGCACATCTGCTTGTCGGACAGGTCGAGCAGGTTACGGCCGTTCAGCAGCACCCGCCCGGACGCCGTCACGCCGTGCGGCAGCAGGCCCATCAGCGCGAGCGCGGTCAGCGACTTGCCGCAGCCGGACTCGCCGATGAGCCCCATCCGGCGGCCCCGCCCGATCTCGAACGAGACACCCTTGACGGCCTGGATGTCGTGGACACTGACGACGAGGTCCTCCACCACGAGCCCACTCATCCCGGTCACCGTCCTCTCAGCCGCGGGTCGAGGGCGTCGCGCAGCCCGTCGCCCATGAGGTTGAAACCGAGCACCGACAGGGCGATGGCCAGACCGGGCCAGACCGCGAGCATCGGCTGTACGACGAAGTAGTTCTGCGCCTCCTGGAGCATCCGGCCCCAGGTGGGGGTCGGCGGCGGGGTGCCGTACCCGAGGTAGGACAGCGCCGCCTCGGCGAGCACCGCGTGCGCGAACGACACCGACGCCTGCACGATGAGCAGGGCCGCGATGTTCGGCAGCACGTACCGCACCATGAGCACCACGCCCCGGCGGCCGTAGCTGCGCGCCGCCAGCACGAAGTCGCTCTGCAGCACCTGCATCGCGCCGGCCCGGGTGAGGCGGCCGAACACCGGGACGTTGGCGACGCCGATGGCGATCATGCCGGTGAGCGTGGAGGCGCCGAAGCCGGCCGCCAGGATGATCGCCAGCAGGATGGCCGGGAAGGCGAAGACGATGTCCAGCCCCCGCATCACCGGTTCGCTGAGCCAGCGCCCACCGCCGGCGGCGAGCAGACCCAGCGGTACGCCGATCGCCGCGGCGATCGCGACGGCGACGACACCGACGAACAGGGTGGTCCGCGCGCCGACGAGCAGCTGGCTGACGATGTCCCGCCCGAAGTGGTCGGTGCCGAGCCAGTAGTCGCCGCCCGGGGCCAGCAGGGTGTTGGCCGGGTCGACCCGGGTCGGGTCGTACGGCGTCCAGACGAACGACACCAGCGCGGTGAGGACGACCAGTCCCACCAGGGCGGCGCCGATCACCAGCGTGAGGTTCCAGCGACGGCGCGGCTTGCCGGGGCCGGACGCGACGACGTCGGCGGTGGCGTCCGGTGGGGCGTCGGCGACTGATGTCATGCCTTGCTCCTCAGCCTGGGGTCGACCGCGTGGTACACCACGTCGACCAGGAAGTTGATCAGAAGCACCGCCGCCGTGAGCACCATGACCGTGCCCTGCACCTTCAGCAGGTCGCGGTTGCCGACGTCCTGCAACAGCATCCGGCCGAGGCCGGGCAGGCCGAAGACGTTCTCGATCACGACGGTGCCGATGAGCAGCGTCGCGAGTTGCAGGCCGAGGACGGTGATGACCGGGATGGCGGCGTTGCGCAGCGCGTGCCGGGTCAGCGCCTGCGAGCGGCTGAGTCCCTTGGCCCGCGCGGTCTGGATGAAGTCCTCCTGCATGACCTCGACCACCGCGGAGCGGACGTAGCGCATCAGGATCGCGCCCTGGGCCACGCCGAGGGCCAGGGCCGGCATCAGCAGGGCCTGGACGGCGTCGCCGACGTCGTCCCAGCCGGTGAACCCGCCGGCGGGCAGCCACTGGAGTTTCACCGCGAACACGGTGATGAGCAGGATGCCCAGCCAGAACGAGGGGACCGCGATGCCGACCTGGCTGAACGCCGACAACGCCGTACCGATGGCGGTGCGGCTCTTCACCGCCGCCAGGATGCCCAGCGGCACTGCGATGAGCAGCGCCAGCGTCATCCCGGCGAGGATGAGCGGCACGGTGACGCCGAGCTTGTCGGCGATCTCCGAGCCCACCGACACGCCGCTGAGCGGCGAGACGCCGAAGTCACCGCGGATCAGGCCGCCGGCCCAGTCGAGGTACCGCTCGGTGAACGGCCGGTTCGTCCCGAACTGCTCCCGCAGCGCCTCCAGCGCCTCCAGCGTGGCGTTCACGCCGAGCATCGCCTGCGCCTGGTCGCCCGGCAGCAGCGCCAGCATCGTGAAGACGAGGACGGACGCGGCGAACAGCGAGACCGCGAGGATGGCCAGCCGCCGGACGAAGTAGATCACCATGCGTGTGTGCTCCCACTCCGAGTCATGGCCTGATCATCACCATCTTGGTCACGGTCAGCTCCTCCATGGCGAAGCGCGGTCCCTCCCGGCCGATGCCGGAGTCCTTGACGCCGCCGTACGGCATGTTGTCGGCGCGGAAGCCGGGCACCTCGTTCACCAGCACCCCGCCCACGTCGAGGCGGCGCACGACGTCGAGGGCGACCGCCAGGTCACGGGTGAAGACAGCGGCCTGGAGCCCGTAACGCGACCTGTTGACCAGCTCGACCGCCGCGTCCATGTCCGGCACCGACCGGACGCAGACCACCGGGCCGAAGATCTCCTCCGCCCAGCACTCGGCGTCCTCGGGGACGTCGACGAGCACTGTCGGTTGCAGCACCCGGCCCTGCGCCGTACCGCCGGACAGGCAGCGCGCCCCGGCGGCGACCGCGCGGTCCACCCACGAGTGGACCCGCTCGGTGGACGCCTCGTCCACCAGCGCGGACACCCGGGTGTCGGCGGACCGGGGGTCGCCGGTGGTGACAGTGGCCAGCAGCGGCCGGAGGCGTTCCAGCAGCGCCTCGCGGACCGGCTCCTCGACGATCACCCGCTGCACGCTGATGCACGCCTGGCCGGAGGCGTAGAACCCGCCCCGTACGACGGCCTCGGCGGCCCGGTCGAGGTCGGCGTCGCGGCCGACGACGAGCGCCGCGTTGGACCCGAGTTCCAGCAGCACCTTGCGCGGGGCCGCGGCGCGGGCGATCTGGTGGCCGACGTGCGCCGAGCCGGTGAACGACACGGCGGCGACGCCGGGGTGCGTGGTCAGGAGCTTGCCGACCTCGACACCACCTGTGACGAGCTGGACCCCGGCGGCCGGGCAGCCGGCCCGGCGGAACAGGTCGACGAGCACCAGGGTGGCCAGCGGCGTGTTCGGCGCCGGCTTGACGATCACCGGACAGCCCGCCGCCACCGACGGGGCGACCTTGTGGGCGGCCAGCAGCAGCGGGTAGTTGAACCCGGTGATGCCGACGACGACACCGACCGGGCGGCGTACCCAGAAGCCGAGCATGCCCTCGCCGGACGGCTGCATGTCCAGCGCCACCGTCTCGCCGGTCAGGTGCCCGACCTCCTCGGCGGCCGTCTCCAGCGTGACGAGCGTGCGGGCCACCTCGACCCGGCAGTCGACAAGCGGCTTGCCGGTCTCCAGGACCAGCAGCTCGGCGAGGTCGTCGGCGCGGGCGCGCACCTCGGCGGCGACTGTCGTCAGGATCGCGCGCCGCCGGTGGCCGGGCAGGGCGGCCATCTCCGCGGCGACCCCGAGCGCCGCCTCGACCGCCTTCTCCGCGTCGGTGGGGTCACCCCAGGGCGCCTGGATCACAGTGCTGCCGTCGTACGGGAACCGCACCGGGGCGGTCTGCGCGGTGGTGGTCCAGTCCGCGCCGATCGGCAGCCCGGCGGGCAGCGCGGTCAGCAGCTCCCGCGCGGTCACGACGCCGCTCCCGCCCGGGCGCCGGTGGTGCCGGTGAGGAAGGCGAGCGCCGCGTCGGCGTACACCTTCGTCTTGCGGACGATGTCGTCGACCTCGACGTACTCGTCGGGCTGGTGGGCGATCCACTTCGGACCCGGGCCGTACACCACGTTCGGGATGCCGCTGTCACGCCACAGGATCGTGCCGTCGGTCGCGCCGGGCACGCCGCCGAAGACCGGCTCGGCGCCGGTGACGGCGCGGTGCGCGCCGGCCACGGCGAGCGAGATCGGGTGGTCCTCCGGGGTGACCGCGCACGGCCTGTCGTCGACGACCTCGACGGCGAAGGTGACGCCGTGCCGGGCGCCGATGGCGTCGGCGTCGGAGCGGACGCGCGCGGCCAGGGCGGCGTGGTCGACACCGGGTACGGTCCGGCAGTCCACGCCGAGCACGGCGCGGCCGGGGATGACGTTGAGCTGGTCGGCGGAACCGGCGTCCAGGACCGTGGGGGTCAGGTACGTCGGGCCGAGGTGCTCGTGCTCACCCGGGTCCGCCTGCAGCTCCTGCTGGAACCGGCCGAGCGCGGCGACCAGCTCGGCGACCGCGGGCACGGGGTTGCGGCCGTGCTGCGGCATCGCGCCGTGCGCCATCTTGCCGGTACAGGTGACGAGCAGCCGGACCGCGCCCTTGGCGACCGCGCAGATCTCCTCCGCCTCCGGCTCACAGATGATCGCGGCGTCCACCTCGCGGGCCAGCGCGGTCGTGGTGAAGTGCTTCGCGCCGAGCATCTGGCCCTCCTCGTCCACCAGGGCCGCCACCACGATCCGGCCCGGGAACGGCCCGGCCAGCTCGACGGCCCGGGTCGCGTGGATCATCGCGGCGACACCGGCCTTCATGTCGGCGGAGCCGCGACCGTACAGCCGCCCGTCGACGATGTCGCCGCCGAACGGGTCGACCGTCCATTCCTCGACAGAGCCCTCGGTGACGACGTCGGTGTGCCCCTCGAACATCAGCGTCGGGCCGGGCAGACCACCGTCCACCACCGCGACGACGTTGGGGCGCCCGGGAACGACCTCGGTGACCTCCGGCCGCCACCCGAAGCCCCGCATGACCTCCGCGACGAGTTCCGCCACGGGCTGCTCACTGCGCCCGCGCTCCGCGTCCCAGGTCGAGGGGATGCGGACCAGGTCCTGGGTGAGCGACACGACGGCTTGCTCGTCGACGAGATGGCCGGCGCGGAGTGAGGCATGGGTGTCCGACGTCATGGCGTCGGAGGTTACGAACTCCGACCCCGAAGGGGAACGTCCAGTTTCCGGGCCGGCGGGGGTACCAGCCCTGGCCGGACCTGGTCTTCTACGGCCGCGGCGACCCGCCGCACCCCCTCGTCGATGCGGTCCAGCGGCATCACCTGGTACCCCAGCCGCAGGTGGTGACGCGGCGCGGGCCGGGCGGCCCAGTACGGCGCCCCGGGGTCGAGCAGGACACCCTGCCGGCGCAGCTCGCGGGCGAGTTCCCCGGCGTCCAGCCCGGGCGGGCCGGTCAGCCACCGGGCCAGCCCGCCACGCGGCACCGGCTGCGGGCCCCAGCGCACGTGCCGCTCGACCGCCCGCACCATCTCCTCGTACAGGCCCTGATAGTGCGCGCGGACGCGGCGTACGTGACGGGCCAGGTCCCGGCTGGCGATCATCTGCGCGAGGGCCCGTTGCATCGGGCCGGGCGGGTGCCGCAGCACGTAGCGGGAGCGGGCCCGCATGGCGTCCACCAGCGCCGGGGACGCCACCACGTAGCCGAGCCGCAGCCCGGGCGCCAGCAGCTTGCTGAAGCTGCCGAGGTAGACGACGCGGTCCTCGTCGTCCAGCGCCCGCACCGCCACCGCGGGCATCCCCCGGAACGTCATCTCCGGGTCGTAGTCGTCCTCGATCACCACCGCGTCCGCCGCGCCGGCCCGGCGCAGCAGCTCCTCCCGCCGGGACGCCGACATGGTCGCGCCGGTCGGATACTGGTGGCTCGGCGTGACGTACACCAGCTGGGCGCCGTGCAGGTCGGCCGGCAGGTCCTCGACGACCAGGCCGTCCTCGTCGACCCGGCCGGGCACCACGTCGGCGCCGGCCATCTGCATGATCGTCCGCGCGTCGGGGTAGCCCGGGTCCTCGACCAGCACCACGCTGCCCGGCCGGACCAGGACGCTCGCCAGCAGGTGCAGCGCGTGCGTCGAACCCAGCGTGATCATCACCTGGTCGGGGTGCGCGGAGATGCCGCGCGCGGGCAGCACGTGCTCGCAGAGCTGACGCACCAGCTCCGGGTCGTCGGCCTGGCCGGCGTCCCCGATGACCCGGGACAGCCCGTCCTGCCGCAGCGCCTCACGCTGCGCCCGTTCCCACGCGCCGATCGGGAACATGCTGGGGTCGGGCTGGCCGACCACGAACGGGAACGGCGCCCGCGCCCAGGCCGGATCCCGGTGCACAGGCGTGGGGGGCGGTTCCGGCAGCCGCGACTCCCAGTCGATCGGCCGCATCGGCGAGCGGGCGGTCCGCCGCGCGGCCCGCATCCGCACCACCGCGTCGGAGGAGACGTAGAGACCGCGCCGCGGGACCGTCACGATGAGGCCCTGCTCCATGAGCCGGTCGTACGCGGTCAGCACCGTGTTCCGGGAGACGCCGAGCGACTCGGCCAGGCGGCGCGTGCTCGGCAGCGGGCCGTCGTCGTACTGCCCGGCGAGGATCGCGTCCTCGAGCCCGGTGATGATCTGCTCGTAGAGCGGAACCGTGCTCTGCGGGTTGACCGGCAGCAGGAAGTCCGCCACCTCGACCTCCCACTCCCGCGGGGGTCTCGCCCAGTCCCGTCGTCGCACGCCTCGCACACGCCATCCGCGTCCCGCTGGTACTAGCCTAGCCGGAGACCTGGACCTGTTGCGGAGGGCCCGTTCCCGCCACGCTTGGCCGGGCGATGGCAGGTGACGGTCTCCTGCACGCGGACAGGGGTGGACTAATGAGCGCCCAGCGAATCGCGCTGGTGCCCGGCGACGGCATCGGACCGGAGGTCACCGCGCAGGCGGTCAAGGCGTGCGACGCCGCCGCCCGACGGTTCGGGCTCGACCTGGTGTGGGAAGACTACGAACTCGGCGCGGACTACTGGCGGATAACCGGCCAGGTCGTGCCGCCGGACGTGGAACAGGAACTGGCCAAGGCGGACGCCATTCTCTTCGGCGCCGTCGGCGACCCGTCGGTGCCACCCGGCGTGCTCGAACGCGGCCTGGTCATCCACCTGCGGACCGCATTCGACCAGTACGTCAACCTGCGGCCGGTGAAGCTGCTGCCAGGCGTGCCCTCGCCCATCGGCGGGCTGCGTCCCGAGCAGTGCGACCTGGTGATCCTGCGGGAGAACACCGAGGGCGCCTACGTCGGCGCCGGCGGCTTCATCCACCGGGGCGGGCCGGACGAGATCGCCACCCAGGAGTCGGTGAACACCCGCAAGGGTGTCGAACGCCTCATCCGGCACGGTTTCCGGCAGGCCCTGGGCCGCCGGAAGCACGTCACGCTGGTGCACAAGGCGAACATCCTGACGTACGCCGGCGACCTGTGGCAGCGGACCTTCGAGGAGGTCGCCGCGGAGTACCCGGACATCGAGGTGGACTACGTGCACGTCGACGCGATGTGCCTCTACCTGGTCACCCAGCCGGAGCGGTTCGACGTGGTGGTCACCGACAACCTGTTCGGCGACATCATCACCGACCTGGGCGCGGCCGTGCAGGGCGGTCTCGGCCTGGCGGCCAGCGGCAACCTCAACCCGACCGGGTCGGCGCCGAGCATGTTCGAGCCGGTGCACGGCTCCGCGCCGGACATCGCCGGCCGGGGCTGGGCCAATCCCGCCGGCTCGATCCTCAGCGCCGCGCTCATGCTGGAGCACCTGGGCCACCCGGACGCGGCGCGCAGCCTGGAGGACGGCGTGAAGGCGGTCCTGCCGCGCCTGGGCGCCATGCGCGGGCCGGAGATGGGCATGTCGACCGAGGACTTCGGCGACGCCGTCGCCGCCGCCATCGCCGACGGCGCGTACCAGGCGGAGGCGCTGCCGGCGTAGCGCGTCATCGGCTGATCGAGGTGGCGGCGGGGTGGACCCCGCCGCCACCTTTTTCGCCTGGCACCCCGGCTGGACGGGGTCGGGCGTACGGGGACGTGGGCAGCGCCGAACGGCCACCTCCCGTACGACGTCGCGGGCAACGTTCGGGGACCTCACGGACGGACCTGGCGTGCCCGCCGAAAACCGCATCTCACCTGCTGAGAGCCGTTCGTGGCGGTGTCACCGCGTGTTCCCGCGCCCGTTGCCGCCCGGCCGCCCGAAACCGGGCCACCGCTGGCTCCCCGGGCGACGATTGGTACCTGCCCACCCCGCTGAACTGGCCCTTTTGCATCGGGTACCACGCTCCTAGTGTCCCGGCTCACAGGCTACGAGCGCCCTTGGCGTTCTTCGCGATGGGACACACGAATGAATCGGCTGAAGATAACGCTGCCCGCCGTGCTGCTCGCCACGGCGCTGGCTCTGACCGCGTGCAGTAGCGATGGCGACGACTCGGAGACCACCACCGGGGGTGGCTCCGGCAACGGCACCGTCACCCTCGGCGCCTACCTGGAGCCGGTGAGCCTCGACCTGACCGCCGAGGCCGGCGCCGCGATCCCGCAGGTCCTGCTCTACAACGTGTACGAGGGCCTGGTGCGCCAGAACGCGGACACCGGTGAGGTGGAGCCGCTGCTGGCCAGCGAGTGGAAGGTGTCCGACGACGGCACCAAGTACTCGTTCAAGCTCCGCGACAACGTCACCTTCCACGACGGTCAGAAGCTCACCGCGCAGGACGTGGTGTGGAGCTTCAAGCGGGTGACCGCGGAAGGCTCGACGAACCCGTTCAAGTCGCAGATGACCGTCGTGAAGACCGTCGAGGCGCCGGACGCCACCACCGTGGACGTCACGCTGTCCCGCCCGAGCCAGAGCTGGCTGTTCGACGTCGCCGGCCGCGTCGGCGTGGTGCTCAAGGAGAACGCCACCGACCTCGGCACGAAGCCGAACGGCACCGGCCCGTTCAAGTTCGACAAGTGGAACCGCGGCGACAGCATCACGCTGGCCCGCCACGACGGCTACTGGGGCGAGAAGGCGAAGGTCGCCTCCGCCGTCTTCCGCTACATCACCGACGCCAACGCGCTGAACAACGCGATGCTCTCCGGTCAGCTCGACATCGTGGCGAACATCCAGGCGCCGCAGCTGCTCGAGGTGTTCAAGGGCAACAAGCAGTTCGAGGTGGTCGAGGGCAAGACGACAGGTGAGGTCGTCCTGGCCATGAACAACGGCAAGGGCCCGCTGGCCGACGCCCGCGTCCGCCAGGCCATCCGCCACGCGATCGACCACGACGCGCTCATCAAGACCGTCTGGTCCGGGTACGGCACGAAGATCGGCAGCATGGTGCCGCCGAGCGACCCGTGGTACGAGGACCGCACCGGCGACTTCCCGCACGACCCCGCCAAGGCCAAGCAGCTGCTGGCCGAGGCCGGCCACGCGAACGGGCTCACCCTGACCATGGACGTCCCGCCGCCGGGTTACGCCCGCGCGTCGGCGCAGTTCGTCGCCTCGCAGCTGAACGAGGTCGGCATCAAGGTGACCCAGAACAACGTCGAGATGCCGCAGTGGCTCGACAAGGTGTTCGGCAAGGCCAACTACGACCTGTCGATCATCGCCCACGTCGAGCCGCGTGACCTGGTCCGCTACGGCGAGCCGGGCTACTACCACCGCTACAAGAACCCGGCCGTCACCCAGCTCATGCAGGAGGCCGACACGGCCCTGGACGCGGCGACCCGGGACAAGAAGTTCGCCGAGGCCGCGAAGGTCATCTCGCAGGAGGCCGCCAGCGACTGGCTGTTCCTGCTGCCGAACCTCGCGGTGATCCGGGACGGCGTCGAGGGTTACCCGAAGGACGCGGTGACCCAGTCGTTCGACGTCACCAAGGTGTCGAAGAAGTAACCTGCTCCACCCACAGAAGGACCTGGTAGGGCTCCCCAGCCCACCAGGTCCTTCTCGCATTCCCACCCCACCCGCCCCGCCCTCCGCCCTCCGCCCTCCGCCCTCCGCCCTCCGCCCTCCGCCCTCCGCCCTCCGCCCTCCGCCCTCCGCCCTCCGCCCTCCGCCCTCCGCCCTCGGCGATCTTGCAGTTTCGGCCCTCGGCGCGCGAGGTTCACCCCTTTTGCCGGGGCACAAAGTGCAAGATCGACGACTTCGTCCGGTGACCCACGCCCCGGCGCACCCGTGCTCTGACGCGCGTCCGTCGATCATGGAGTTGTGGCGCCTGGAGTGTCCCGTAAGCGAGATATACGAGGTGCCACAACTCCAAGGTCGACGAAGCTCGCCCGAGATCGCGCGCAGATGCGTCCTGCGGAATCAGTAAGGCCCGCGATTCGCGGTCGGGCAGGCACGCCTGGAATGAGGCGACGCGCACCAATGACTGTGCACAGAGCCCGTCGTACGGGCGAGCCCGCTGTCGGCGCGAGGCCCGCCCGAGATCGCGGACAGACACGGCCGCCTCGGCTCAGGACGGGGCCGGGGACTCGCCGCCAGGCGGGGAAGCCGCGGCTGAACGGTGGACGCGGTCCCGATGCCCGTCGGCCTCGAAGCGCTGCCACCTGCCGGCCGAGGTGTCCCGCACCCACTCCCGCCGCCGCTCCCTATGCGCCCGAGCGCGCCCCACCGTCGTCGATCATGGAGTTGTGACGCCCGGAGTGCCCCGTGAGCGAGGTATGTGAGGTGCCACAACTCCAAGGTCGACGAGGCGCACCCGCAATCGGGGACGACGTCTCCGTCGGGCGGGCGCGCCGGGAACGACGCGAGGCGGGCCCCGTCCGTGTGGACGAAGCCCGCCTCGATCGTCAGGCGCCTACAGTCGCGGCGCCGGGTGGGACAGCGTGTGTCAGCTCAGCCGGGCGGTGGTTGCCCGTCGGCGACCCCGCAGGTGCATGCCCAGCAGGCCGACGCCGAGGATGCCCGCGGCCAGCAGGCCCGTGGTCACACCCGTGGAGAGCGTGGGGCCACCGGTGTTGCCGGAGGCGAGAACCATGCCGTTCTGCGACTCCTGCTCCGTGGTGTTGCCCGCCGGAGCGGCCTTCGGCTTCGGCTTGGGCTTGTCCTTGCCGTTGTCGGCAGCGGCCGGCGCGGGGACCGGCGTCTGCTGCAGCGCCTGGGTGGCCTGAGCGAAGGTCTCCGGCGTCACGTCGGGGGCGTTGCCCTGCGTACGCCACTGCTTGAGCTGCTTCATGCCCTTGCAGGCCGAGGGGTAGCGGTCACAGTAGCTGGTGGTGTTGCCGATGCTCTCGGACGAGAGGACGGCCTTGGCAATGGCGCGGGCCAGCGTGCTGGCACCGGCGTTGAAGATGGCGTTCAGCTGACGGGTGTCGGCCGGGTCGTTGATCTGCAGCGCCTCGCCCTTGCCGGTGGAGACGGCGAAGACGGTGTCACCGTCGCCCAGGGTGTGGATCGGGCTGATCGCGCGGGCCATGCCGTCGTGCGCGTTGCCGGACATGCGCTGCGCGGCGGCCTTCTCCAGCGGAGCGTTCGTGGCGACCACGGCGATCGTGGTGTTGGCCGGCTGCTGGGCGGCGGTGCTCGGCGGGTTGCACTCCTGCTTCTTGGGCGCCTTGTACCCGGCGAACTCGTTGCCGATGCCGAACTTGACGCCGTACAGGGTGCAGTCCGCCGGGTCGACCGGGGAGCCGGCCGGGTTGACGATCACCATCGCGCCGACGTAGATGCCGTCGCCGAGGTGGACACTGGCGGTGCCGACGCCGCCACGCAGGCCGCCACCGCGGGCACCGGTGCCGCCACCGACGCCGCCCTGGCGGACCGGACCGTCCGAGGTGGCCTGCGCCGCGAGGTAACCCCACTCGGCGGAGGTGCGCGCCTTCGGGTCACCGCCGCGGCCGAGGTCGAAGATGTCCGCGGCCGGCACGATCGGGGCCACGCCGCCGGCGCCGACGCGTACGCCCTCGCCCCGGTCCTCCAGCCAGCGGATGATGCCGTTGGTGGCCGACAGCCCGTACATGCTGCTGCCGCCGAGCTGGATCGCGTTGACGCCCGGGTTCGAGTTGAGCGGGCTGAGCAGGTCGGTCTCCTTGGTGGCGGGGGCGCCACCGCGCTGGTCCACACTGGCCACCGACATCTGCGGCATGTAGACGACCGAGGTGCCGGTCAGGTACGGAGCGGTGTCGGACTGCACCTGGCCGACCTGGATGCCGGGAACGTCGGTGATGGCGTTGTGGGCGCCCGGGGCGCCGGCGGCGGGGTTGGCCGACGCGGGCGACGCGACGAGCGCGAGTCCCGGGACGACCAGGGCTGCCGCGGCGATCGCAGCGAATCTGGACGACTTCATGCAGCTTCTCCTATGCGAAGCGGTGCGACCGCCACCCCGATTCGGGGCGGTCGATGCATTGGTCAACTGGTGGTCCCCCGTGGTACACGACGAGCGATGTGGGGGAGGCTACTGGTCAGACCAGTTGAAGGGAAGACCTGGCCCAGCTAATGGCCCACTCGGGTAATCCCAGGTCAGGCCACATCAGGCGGTATCAGAGCAATACGTCCACCATCGAACGCCGCTCCTCCGGCACGTACTCGGCGTAGTAGTGGTGCAGCTCCTGGCGGGTCAGCCGGGCCACCTCGTCCGCCTCGCCCGCCCGCATCGCGTCGATGACCCGGCGATGGTGGGCCAGGGTGCGCTCCATCAGGGCCTGCGGGTCCGGCGCCTGCGCCAGCTTGGTCGAGATGAGGTCCAGCACCATGCTCCGGACCGCGTCGAGGCAGAGCACGAGCAACTCGTTCCCCGACAGCCGCGCGACGTGCTCGTGGAAGCGGACGTCCGCCGCGCTGAACGCCTCGTAGCCATCGGCCACCGCGTCCCGCATGCCCGCCAGCGCCTGCTCCAGCTCGTCCAACTCGGACGGTGACGCCATCCGGGCAGCGACCGATCCGGCCGCCGACTCGATGATCATCCGGAACTGGAGCAGCTCCGCCACGCCGAGCCGCCGGCTGTCCACGACCCGGGCGAACAGCTTGCGCATCGCCGAGGCGGTCGAGGCGATCACCTGCGGCCCCAGGGGGTCCCCGGGGCGCGAGCGGACCAGGCCGCTGCTCTCCAGCACACGCAGCGCCTCGCGCACAGTGGACCTGCTGACGTCGAACTGCGTCGTCAGCTCGCGCTCGCTCGGCAGCCGGTCCCCCGGCCGCAGATCCCCGGCGGCGATCCGCTCCTCGACCTGCCGGACGATCCCCTCGTACGCCCGCACGGTCCGCACTGGAGCGAACGAGACAGCCTTCGGCATGGCGAAACCTCCCGACGCACGGCGGCCTCGCGCCGCTGCGAACAACGGTACGGTGCATCGACCCGCCCGGTGGTCAGCCCCCGCCCGCCACGACGAGTGCGCAGGCCGGGCGGCAGGTCACCGGAGGAGGCGGCGGTCGCACGGGCCGTCGTGGTCGGCCCGCAGCAGGCAGCGCCGGCCGCCGACCATCCGCAGATCGCAGAAGACCCGATGGCGTACGCCCTGCTCGTCCTCGGCCGAGACGGTGGTCTCGCCCGGGTCTGCCTGGGCGAGCACGCCCGACCAGCGGGCCACGACCCGGGCCAGGCGTACGGCGCCGGCCAGGTCACCGGCGACCACCGGCAGGTGGATGACGAACCGTTCGCTCATCGGCCCTACACTCCCGTGTTCATCCGCTTCTGCGCCTGCTCGGACTGCCAGCGCCGCAGCGCGTCCCGGACCCGCGCGGTCTCCTCCCGGCTGACGCCGAGCGCCCGGTAGACGTCGGCCAGGTCGAGCGCCACCCGGTCGAGGAACTCCTGCACCTCGGCCGGGTCGAGCCCGCGCCGGCCCAGCCGCGTCGTCCGGAACCGCCGTTCCCGTACCTGCCAGGGACGCAACGGCGTGTAGTTGGCTGCCCGGTAGCAGCCCGGCTGGGTGGTGCCGCGACCGGCTCGCGCGCACTCGAAGGAGTCATGTCCGCCGGTTACCGCGCGAACACGCTCCGACCATAGCAAGAATACAACATGGCCACAATCCATCATTGCCATAAAGCCTTGATGGATCAGATCTACCGGGGCACAAGGCTTACGTCATGACCATCGATCCGCGCTCGCACACGCCGGTCTACGTCCAGCTCGCCGACCTGATCCGAGAGCAGATCGAATCGGGCGCGCTGCCGCCCGGGGCGAGCGTCGGCAGCGAGTCGCGGCTCAGCCAGGAGCATCAGATCGGCCGCGACGCGGTCCGGATGGCGATTTCGCTGCTGCGGTCGGAAGGGCTCGTCACCACAAGCCGTCCGCTCGGCACGCGGGTCCGGGAGACGCCGCAACGCAGGCAGGTGGAGCTGGCCGCGGGCGCGAGAGTCGTCGCGCGGATGCCTACCGGCGCCGAGCGCCGGAACATGCTGCTGGACGAGGGCGTGCCGGTGCTCGAGATCCACGGCCCGGAGGGCGACGTGGAGTTGCTGCCGGGTGACGAGGTCGAGCTGACCCGCCCGGCACACGACTGAGCCGGGCGGCGCGCGTCAGGCGGTGGGCGTACCCATCGCCACGTCGTCGACCTTGATGTTGATCTCGTCGACCCGCAGGCCGTACGCCTCGACGGCGGACGCGACAGCGATCCGCACCTCGTCAGTCACCTGCGGAACCGGGTGGCCCGCCTCGATCACGAGGACCAGGTTGATCACGGCCGCGCCGTCGGTGACGTGGGCCGTGCAGCCCCGCCGGGCGTCGCCGACCTGGTCGAGCCCGACCCGGTCGAGCACCGCGTTGAAGAACCGGGCCACGTCACCGCCCAGCTCGGCCACGCCGGGCACCCCCCGGGCGGCGGCCACCGCGATCTTCTCCACCACCTCGTCGGAGACGTGCGTGGTCCCGGCCGCCACCGCGTCCGGCGTCACCTGAAGTTCCTGGGTCGCCTCGTCAGCCATGCTCTCCCACCCGTCGCACCGCCCCGCGCCGACGGCGTGGGGCGGTGCGAGCGTACTAGGCGGAGGCGGTCCGCAGTGGACGGCCGCCCGGTTCAGCGTGCCCCGGCCGGCGCCGGCTCGCCGATCCCGTCCAGCCCGCCGGAGGTGCCCGGCACCGGGTGCGGCCCGGCGCCGCCCGCTGCCTGCTCGCGACGCCGGAGCCAGCGGTCGACACCGAGGTTGAGCAGCAGGCCGACCGCCGCCCAGACCGCCACGACGGCCAGGTTCCGTCCGACGCCGACCCCGCCGAAGTAGACGAGCGACCGGGCCGTGTCCACCGCTGCGGGCAGCGGCAGGACGCCCTGGAGCGTCCGGAAGAACTCCGGCACCATGTAGACCGACAGGCCGCCCCCGGACGCGGGCACGCCGGCCATCATCAGGACCACCATCATCGGGATGATCGCGGCGAGGCCGAAGGTACGGGTGAACACGGCGGTCACCAGCGACACGGCGAAGATGGTGAGCGCGCCGAAGCCGATCATCTCCAGGGCGTGCCCGTTGACCGCGCCGATGATCACGTCGAACAGCAGCCACAGCCAGGCGGACATGCCGATCGCCCAGCCACCGAGGATCGGCAGGAACTGCCGCAGCCGCCGGATGTGCGGTGCCCCGCCCCGGAGCACCGCGAGCATCAGGAAGCCGGACATGATCCAGGACATGCCGACGTACAGGCTGTTGCTGCCCATCGTGTCGGTCTCGCTCAGCGGCGACACGTCGGTGACCGCCAGTGGCATCTGCTGCCCGGCCGCGACCTGCTGGAACATGGTCTGGACCATGGTGTGCTGGCTGGACCCGGCGGCCGAGGACGAGTACAGCGTGGCCTCGCCACCGGGCGTGGACGGCAGCACGTACGCGGCGACCAGGTCACGCGCGAGGATGCGCTCGCGGGCCTCGTCCACCGATGCGGCCACGGAGATGTCGACGACGCCGTTCAGGCCCGCCCGCAGCCCGGCGGCGGCCCGCTCGGCCTGCTCCGGGACGGCGGCGACCACCGCGACCGGGATGTCGTGGGGCTCCGGCTTGTGCATGGAGAAGCTCATCAGGCCCACCACGACGACAAGGATGCTCAGCGGGAACGCCGCGACCGTCGCGTACCGGAATCGCTTGGACCGCGGCGGCCCGCCGGCCAGCGCGGGCAGCGGCGTGTCCGGGCCGTCGACCTGCGGTGCCTGCGGGATGGGTGCCCCACCGCGCTCCTTGAGCAGGCAGAGCGCCACGGCGGCGACGATCCACGCGGCGAGCGTCAGCAGGTGGACGCCGATGCCCCGGCCGTCGAAGTAGAGCGCCGACCGCAGCGCCTCGCCGGCCGCCGGCAGGGGCAGTACGCCGTGCAGGAACTGGAAGAACCCGGGCATCGTGTGGACCGGCAGCGCCAGGTTCGACGCGGGCATGCCGAACACGACGAAGAGCAGCATCCCGAGCAGGACCGCCAGCGGCCCCATCAGCTTGGTGAACAGAAGCTGGGCGAGACCGACGGCGGCGGTGGCGAGCATGCCGACGCCGAGGAACGTGAGGTAGTGGCCGTCCACCGCGCCGACGACCGGGCCGAGGATCAGCCAGACGATCGTGCTGGTCAGCGCGGACCAGCCGGCGACCAGCGGGACGAACCGCCGCAGGCGCAGCAGGTGGGGGGTGGCCATCAGGAGCAGGCTCAGCGGCACGTACCCGGCGAGCATCATGCCCATCGCGGCGAACAGCACGGCGATGCCGGCCCGGTCCTCGTCGGGCAGCGCCGCGACCTCCTCGACCGTTGACGTCCACTGCTGCTGCACCGCGACCGGGGCGAGAAGCTGCTGGGCGGTGGCGGAGGCGGAGGCCCCGGCCGCCGAGGCCGTGAAGATCGTCGCCTGGTCCGACCCGGCGGCCGGGAGTTGCAGCGCGCCGCTGATCTGCCGGTCCCGCAGCAGCTCGACCGCGGCGTCCCGGGACGTCACCAGGCGGGCCTCGACCGGCTCGCCGGGGGTGGCGTTGAGCGCGTCGACGACGCCCTGCGCCTGGGCGCCGCTGCCGACCACCGCCACCGGCATCTGCCGGGGGTGTGGGGAGTGCATCGTCGCCACGTAGGTCGCGAACATCATCGTGACCATGAGGAACGGCATGACGAAGAGGGCGACCGAGCGGATGATCCGTTCCTTGCGGTCGGCGGCGTTCGGCTCGGCGGTCGCCGGGTCGGTGGTGGACGGCACAGGCATGCTCCGGACTGGGTTCGCGGCCGCGTCGGGCCAGAATGTAAGTCAGCTGACTTACGTAGTGTAGGTGACGCCGGCACCGGACCACGAAACGACTAGGTTTGGCCTGCGCCACAGTCGCGCGGTCCACGAGGAGGGGTGCGGTCATGGCACGGTCGGAGGCAGCCCGCGTCGCGCTGCTCGACGCGGCCGAACGCCTGTTCGCCGAGGAGGGGATCGCCCAGGTCTCCGACCGCCGGGTGGCCGAGGTGGCCGGCAACACCAACCACTCGGCGGTGCGCTACTACTTCGGCGGCCGGGAGGGCCTGCTCCGGGCACTGGTCGCCCGGCACATGGACGCCCTCGCCGGACCTCGCCGGGCGATGCCCGAGCAGCCCGACTCGGTCCTCGGCGACGTGCGCAGTCTCGTACAGCCGTCCATGGCGGTGCTCGCGAGCCTGCCCCGGCCGAGTTGGCGGGCCCGCTTCCTCGCCCAGGCCCTGCACGACCCGACGCTGCGGGTGCTGATGCGCGAGGCGTTCGAGTCGGCCTTCGTCGACCTGCCGGCCCGCGCGTCGCTGGCGTCGCGCCTGGCGCACCTCGACCGGGGAGTGGTGGCCGGCCGGTCGGCGCTGATCGCCCGCATCGTCATGACCGCCACCGCCGAGGTCGAGGCCCGGGCCGAGCAGGAGGGGCAGGACCCGCGCTGGCTGGACGTCGGCGACTTCCTCGCCGACGCCATCGCCGGCATGCTGGCGGCTCCGGTCAGCCGGCCCGGAGCCGCCAACCCGCTCACCGACGCGGAACTCTGAGCCCGGAGGCGGGCCGGCCGAACCCGGCGGCCGCGCCTTCAGGAACCGAGCTGGGCCAGCAGCTCGTCGGCCGCCGCGTACGGGTCGAGGGCGCCCTCGGCCACCTTGGCCGCGAGCGTCGGGAGCTGCGTACCGTCGCGCAGTGAGCCGATCCGGGCGCGCAGCACGCCCAGCGCGATCGCCTCGATCTCGGCGGCGGCCCGCGCCTCCCGGCGGCGGCGCAGCTCGCCGTGGCGCTCCAGCCACTCGCGGTGCTTGTCGATGGCGGCGGCGATGTCGTCGATGCCCTCGGCACGGGCGGCGATCGAGCGGACCACCTGCGGACGCCACTCCCCCGGCCCGCGCTCGCCGAGCGCGATCATGCCCTGGATGTCGCGGACCGTCGCGTCCGCGCCGTCCCGGTCGGCCTTGTTGACCACGAAGACGTCGGCGATCTCCAGGATGCCGGCCTTGACCGCCTGGATCGCGTCGCCCATTCCCGGCGCGAGCAGCACGAGCGTGGTGTCGGCAAGCGACGCCACCTCCACCTCGGCCTGCCCGACGCCGACGGTCTCGACGAGCACCACGTCGCAGCCCGCGCCCTCCAGCACCCGCACCGCCTGCGGCGTCGCGGCGGAGAGCCCGCCCAGGTGACCCCGGCTGGACATCGAGCGGATGTAGACGCCCGGGTCGGTCGCGTGGTCCTGCATCCGGACCCGGTCACCGAGGATGGCGCCGCCGGTGAACGGGCTGGACGGGTCGATGGCCAGCACGCCGACCCGGTGGCCGCGCGCTCGCAGCGCCCGTACCAGCTCGTTCGTGGTGGTCGACTTGCCCACCCCCGGCGAACCGGTCAGGCCGACCACCTGGGCGTGCCCGGAGTACGGCGCGAGCGCCGCCGCGACCTGCGGCAGCACCTCGTCGCCGGACTCGACCAGGGTGATCAGCCGGGCCACCGCGCGGGGGTCGCCCGCGCGGGCCCGTTCCACCAGCATGGGTACGTCCCGGCTGCGGCGCACCGGGCCGGTGGCCGCCGCCGGGGCGTTACTTGCGTCGTTCACAGTGCCGCCTTCGTTCGCGACTGCGGGGCTCGCAAACCCGGCTCACTCCTCGCACTCACAGATAATCAGCTCTCGGCGCCGTTCGGGACGTGGATGATCAACGCGTCGCCCTGCCCGCCACCGCCGCAGAGCGCCGCCGCGCCGGTGCCGCCGCCGCGCCGCTTCAGCTCCATCGCGAGCGTGAGTACGAGGCGGGCGCCGGACATGCCGATCGGGTGGCCGAGCGCGATCGCGCCGCCGTTGACGTTCACCTTGTCGGGGCTGATGCCGAGGTCACGGGTGGACTGGATGCCCACCGCAGCGAACGCCTCGTTGATCTCGATGAGGTCGAGGTCCTCGATGCTCAGGCCGCCCTTCTTCAGGGCGTGGTTGATCGCGTTCGACGGCTGCGAGTGCAGGGAGTTGTCCGGGCCGGCCACGTTGCCGTGCGCGCCGATCTCGGCCAGCCAGGTCAGGCCCAGCTCCTTGGCCTTGGCCTTGCTCATCACGACCACTGCGGCGGCGCCGTCGGAGATCGGCGAGGAGCTGCCGGCGGTGATGGTGCCGTCCTTGGTGAAGGCGGGACGCAGCCGGCCCAGCGACTCGGCGGTGGTGTCCGGGCGGATGCCCTCGTCCTCGCTGATCACCAGCGGGTCGCCCTTGCGCTGCGGGATGATCACCGGGGTGGTCTCCTCGCCGAAGTGGCCGTTCTTCTGCGCGGCGGCGGCGCGCTGGTGGCTGGCCGCGGCGAACGCGTCCTGCTCCTCGCGGGTGATGCCGTGCTTCGCGCCGTGCCGCTCGGTGGACTCGCCCATCGAGCAGCAGTCCCAGGCGTCGGTGAGGCCGTCGAGGGCCATGTGGTCCTTGACCGTCACGTCGCCGTACTTGTAGCCGGAGCGCTGCCCGAGCAGCAGGTGCGGGGCGTTCGTCATGGACTCCATGCCGCCGGCCACCACGACGTCGAACTCACCGGCCCGGATGAGCTGGTCGGCGAGCGCGATCGCGTCCAGCCCGGAGAGGCAGACCTTGTTGATGGTCAGCGCCGGGGTGGACATCGGGATGCCGGCCTCGACGGCCGCCTGCCGGGCCGGGATCTGCCCGGCGCCGGCCTGGAGCACCTGGCCCATGATCACGTATTGGACCTGCTCGGGCGCGACGCCGGCGCGCTCCAGGGCCGCCTTGATCGCGATGCCACCGAGCCGGGTCGCGGGGAGGTCCTTGAGGTTGCCTAGCAGGCGCCCCATCGGGGTCCGCGCGCCGCTGACGATCACCGAAGCCATTGCCTGCCTCCGAGGGGGTGCCGACCTGTACGCCTTAACGATTGTTCGGTCAGACTAGCGTCATGGCTGAGAACTCCCCCGTCGAGCCCGCTGCCGAGTTTGTCACAGACATCGGCCTGCGCCGCATCGACCACGTCGGGATCGCCGTGGCCGACCTGGACGCCGCGATCGACTTCTACCAGCGCACCTTCGGGATGCGCTGCGTGCACACCGAGACCAACGACGAGCAGGGCGTACGCGAGGCGATGCTCGCGGTCGGGCCGGACGCCTCCGGCGGCATGGTGCAGCTGCTCGCCCCGCTCTCCCCGGACACCACGATCGGCAAGTTCCTGAACAAGCGCGGGCCGGGCATCCAGCAGGTCGCGTACACGGTGGCGGACATCGACGTGGCGTGCGCGGCGCTGCGCGAGCGCGGCGTACGGCTGCTCTACGACACGCCCCGGCGCGGCACCTCGGACTCCCGGGTCAACTTCGTGCACCCGAAGGACGCCGGCGGCGTGCTGATCGAGCTGGTCCAGCCCGCCTGAGCCGCAAGGAAGGGCCCCTTCTTAACAGACGTCTGTTAAGAAGGGGCCCTTCCTAACAAGTGGGAACGCGCGCGGCCGTGCGCGCTTGCGCGTTCCCACGGACAGCTCCACTCATCGGTGGATGCAGTTTTTCACAGAGGGCTTCCCGCTTTAGCTACCGTTCAGTAACGTCCGCCGGACAGGAGCGCGACCGGTGCCGGAATGTGTCGATTGCCGACATGGCGGTCCCGTCGCACCGGCGCCGACGATGGCAGCACCCCTGCCCGCGTTGTGCGGGTGCGGACTAACGGGAGGTCACCGTGCAGGACATCCTCGAAGCGATCATGGCGGCGGAGGGTTCGTCGCAGCCGGAGCGGGAGCTCGCCGGCCTCGCCGGCCTGCCCGTGCCGGAGAGCTACCGGGGCGTGGTGGTGCGTGCCGAGGACACCCGCATGTTCGAGGGCATGGCCACCCGCGACAAGGACCCGCGCAAGGCCCTGCACGTGCAGGAGGTGCCGGTCCCGGAGCTGGGCCCGGGTGAGGCGCTGGTCGCGGTGATGGCCAGCGCGATCAATTACAACACGGTGTGGACGAGCATCTTCGAGCCGCTGCCCACGTTCAAGTTCCTCCAGCGCTACGGCCGGCTCTCCGAGCTGACCCGCCGCCACGACCTGCCGTACCACGTGGTCGGGTCGGACGCCGCGGGCGTGGTGCTGCGTACCGGGCCGGGCGTGACCAAGTGGAAGGCCGGCGACGAGGTTGTCGCGCACTGCCTGTCGGTCGAGCTGGAGGACTCCGCCGGTCACGACGACACGATGCTCGACCCGCAGCAGCGGATCTGGGGCTTCGAGACCAACTTCGGCGGCCTGGCCGAGCTGGCGATCGTCAAGGCCAACCAGCTCATGCCGAAGCCGCGCCACCTGACCTGGGAGGAGGCGGCCAGCCCGGGGCTGGTCAACTCCACCGCGTACCGGCAGCTCGTCTCGCACCACGGCGCGAACATGAAGCAGGGCGACGTGGTGCTGATCTGGGGCGCCTCCGGCGGCCTCGGCGGGTACGCCACCCAGATGGCCCTCAACGGCGGCGCGATCCCGGTCTGCGTGGTCTCCTCGCCGGAGAAGGCCGAGCTGTGCCGCAAGATGGGCGCCGAGCTGGTCATCGACCGGACCGCCGAGGGCTTCAAGTTCTGGAAGGACGACGAGACCCAGGACCAGGACGAGTGGCGGCGCTTCGGTGAGCGCATCCGCGAGCTGACCGGCGGCGAGGACCCGGACATCGTCTTCGAGCACCCGGGCCGGGAGACGTTCGGCGCCAGCGTCTACGTCGCCAAGAAGGGCGGCACGATCGTCACCTGCGCCTCCACCAGCGGCTACAACCACCAGTACGACAACCGCTACCTGTGGATGCACCTCAAGCGCATCGTCGGCAGCCACTTCGCCAACTACCACGAGGCGTGGCAGGCCAACCGGCTGGTCGCGCTCGGCAAGGTGCACCCGACCGTGTCGAAGACCTACGCGCTGGAGCAGACCGGCCAGGCCGCGTACGAGGTGCACCGCAACGCGCACCAGGGCAAGGTCGGCGTCCGGTGCCTCGCCCCCACCGACGGGCTCGGCGTCCGCGACACCGAGATGCGTTCGCGCCACGAAAGCGCCATCAACCGGTTCCGCGGTCACTGACCGTACGGTCGTCAGGGATTGCCTTTCCGGCCGACCGGGGCACCATTCGACCGGCGTACGCACAAAGGGCCGCGGGTACCGACCCGCGGCCCTTTTCGCGCCGCCTTCCGCGTAGAAGCCCGACCCGCCCCACCCGCCCGGGAGCTGCCAAGATCGCCAGTTGGTCCGTTGTCACCGGCCGACCGAGTTGACCATGTAAACAGGACGCGAAAGGTGCCGACCGCTCTTGCGAACCACCCTGGGGCGTCTGCCAGTATGTCCCAATGCCCCAGCAGCAGTCCTCCCCTCTCGCGTTCTTCGATAACGCGAACTCACAGCCCGATTTCACCGTTGGCCTGCGTGGTTACAACACCAACCAGGTCGACGACTTCATCGGCCGCCTCACCGCCGCCCTGAGCCAGTCCGAGCAGGCCCGGGCCGAGGCCGAGCAGCGGATGAACGACGCGCAGCGCCGCCTGCGGCAGGCCGAGCAGCGCCAGAACGCCCTGGAGCAGAAGCTCACCGAGACCAACAAGCAGCTCGAGGAGAACAGCCGGCCGACCCTGTCCGGCCTGGGCACCCGCGTCGAGCAGATCCTGCGGCTGGCCGAGGAGCAGGCCAACGACCACCGCAACGAGGCCAAGCGCGAGTCGGAGGGCATCCTCTCCGCCGCCCGCCTCGAGGCGCGTGAGATCACCGACAAGGCGCGCGCCGAGGCCGCCGCCATGAAGGCGACCGCCGAGCGCGAGGCCGGCAGCGTCCGTACCGCGGCCGAGCGGGAGGCCGCCGAGGTTCGCGTGCAGGCCCGCCGCGAGGCCGACACGCTCCGCGCCGACGCCGACCGGGAGACCAAGCAGCTCCGTACGGTCACCGCGCACGAGGTCGCCGAGCTGAAGTCGACTGTCGAGCGCGAGGTCGCCACGCTGCGCGCCACCGCCGAGCGGGAGATCACCCAGCAGCGGGCCAAGGCCGCCCGGGAGGCCGAGGAGAAGCGGGCCGAGGCGACCAAGCTGCTCACCGACGCACGCGACAAGCGCGACAAGGACCTCCAGGCCCTGGAGCTCCAGCTCGCCGAGCGGCGGGAGAAGGCCGAGCGCGAGGAGTCGGAGCGGCACGCCGCCCAGGTCGCGCAGACCCAGAAGCTGGTGAACGAGGCCGAGCAGCGGGCACGTGCCGCGCAGGAGCGGGCCAAGGAGATCGAGCAGCGGGCCGAGTCCCGGCGGGTCGAGTCCGAGCGCACCGCCAACGAGACAGTCGACAAGGCCAAGGCGCTCGCCGACAAGACGCTCAACGAGGCGCGCGCCGAGGCGCAGCGGGTGCTCAACGAGGCCCGCACCGAGGCCGAGCTGACCACCCAGGCGGCCCGCCGCGAGGTCGAGGACCTCACCCGGCAGAAGGACGCCGTCACCTCGCAGCTCGGGCAGATGCTCTCCGGCCTGGCCGGCATCGTGCCGGGCGTGCCGGCCGGCGGCAAGACCGAGACGCCGAAGGCCGACGCCTCCGCGCAGAAGGTGACGGCCGAGTCGGCCGGCTGACCGAACACCCGCTGTCGGGGGCATGAGCCACGGCGCGGGGTGACACCGGGTGACCGGTGTCGCCCCGCGCCGTCATGCTTGTGCGGACCGTTTCGCCAGGAGGGTGAAGTAGCTCCCAGAAGGGGCGTCCGTATCGCCCCAGCAGAGCCGGTTGCGTGTGAGGATGGGGGCATGTCGCACGGCGAGGAACTGTTCGCGCTCGGCGGGGACGTGACGACGGAGCCCAGCTTCGAGTCCGCCCTTCGGGGGTACGAGAAACGGCAGGTCGACCGCTACGTCGCTCGCGCGGAGCACGAGATCGCGGCGTTGACCACCGAGCGGGAACAGGCGTACACCCAGATCCACAAGCTGGCCGGTCAGGTCGAGGTGCTGCAGCGCGACCTGGCCCAGGTGCGCAAGCAGGTGGGGGTGGTGGACCGGGCCTCGTTCCGGCACCTGGGTCCGCGCGTCGAGCAGATCCTCACCATGGCGGAGGAACAGGCCGACGAGATCCTGAGCGCCGCCAACGAGGAGATCGAGGCCCGCCGCGCCGCCGCCGAGCACATCGTCGAGGAGGCGCGGGAGCAGGCCGCCCAGGCGCTGAAGGACTTCGAGATCGCGCTGGCCGCCCGCCGGGCCGAGGAGGAGCGGCACACCGCCGCCCGCAAGGCTGAGGCCGAGGCCACGCTCAAGGCCGCCAAGGACGAGTCGGCGCAGCTGCGCAAGGCCGCGCAGGACGAGTCGGCGAAGCTGCGTACGGCCGCGCGGGACGAGGCCGAGAAGCTGCGCCGCACCGCCCAGGACGCGCTGGCGAAGGCCCAGCAGGAGGCCACCCAGCTCCGCGACACCGCCAAGGAGATCCACTCCCGGGCCCAGCAGGAGGCCGCCCGGCTGCGCGAGGCGGCCAAGGAGGTGCTGGCCAAGGCCCAGCAGGAGGCGAACCAGCTCCGCGAGGCGGCCAAGGAGGTGCACGCCAAGGGGCAGCAGGAGGCCAAGCGGCTCACCGACGCCGCCGCCGAGGCCGGCCGGGCCACGCACGCCAAGGCGCTGGCCGAGGCCAAGAAGATCGTGGACGACGCGGAGGAGGCGGCCAAGGCCACCCGTGGCCGGGCCCGCGCCGAGGCCAGCCGGCTCACCACCGAGGCCACCGAGGCCGGCAAGCGCAACCGCGCCGAGGTTGAGGCGTACGTGCAGCGCATGCGCACCGAGACCGAGGCGTACGTGCAGCAGTCCCGCGCCCAGACCCAGCAGGAGCTGGGCGCGTGGCGGGCCGGGGTGGAGAAGGAGGTCACCGAGCGGCGGGACAGCGCGGAGAAGGAGCTGGCCCAGCGCCGGGCCGCCGCCGAGCAGGAGTTCGCCAAGCGCCGGGACGAGCTGGACAAGCAGCACGCCAAGCGGCAGGAGGAGCTAGAGCAGGCGTACACCACGCGGCGCGACGAGATCGAGCGCACCGCCGCCGACGTCCGGCAGGCCGCCGAGGCGGACGCGCTCAGCATGCGGCAGCAGGCCGAGCTGGAGGCCGCCGAGCTGCTGCGCCGTGCCGAGGCGGACGCCGGCGCGCAGCGCCGCAAGGCCGACGAGCACGTCGCGGCCTCGCGCCGCCAGTTCGAGGAGTACGCGGCCACGACCCAGCAGCACCTGGCCACCACGCAGCAGCACCTGGCCGCCACCCAGCAGGAGGTGGCCGCCGGCCGGCAGCAGCTCGCCGGGGTGATGCTGGAGATCGCCAAGGCGCAGCAGGAGCTGGCCGACCTGCGTACCGAGACCTGGAAGTCGCGGCAGGAGTCCGACGACCTGCAACGCCGCCTCGGCGACCTGCGGCGTGACGCCGACTCGGCCGGGATCGCGGCCACTCCGGTCGACCCGGACGAGCTCGCCACTGCCGCGTCCGCCGGCCGCTCGACCGGCGACGGCGAGCCGGCGGGCGGCGACGCCCCGGCTGATGTCCCGGTCGGTGGCGGTGCGCCGGTGGCCGCGAAGGCCGACACGAAGGCCGACACGAAGGGCGCCACGCCGGCCAAGGGCGACGGCGAGCCGGCCGAGGCGGGCAAGGCCAAGCCGGTCGGTGAGCCGGTGACCACGATGGACTCCCCCGCCGGGGCGGGCGTCGACGGGGAACCGACTGTCGCCGCCGTGCCGGGCGAGGGTGGCCGGGGCGCCACCCCGACGAAGATCACCAGCACCGGCGAGAACGGCAAGCGCCCCACCAAGCCGACCACCGACGAGCGCAGCGCCAAGCCCAGCGCCGTCACCGTCGACAAGGACTGATCCGACTGCCTCGGATGCCGCTACTTCGGTCGAAGTGGCGGCATCCGGCCCGCCCGGATCACGCGACTTCCCTGAACCGCCGGCCGGCGAGCGCGGCGGCAGTGGTGGTGGGATGGCCGGCGCGGGGTGGCGGCGACTACCCTGCGGGCAGAGGGTCGCGCGTCGGCCGGGGACGTCACCGGCGGGCCGCCGGGCAGCGGGGAGAGCCGGGAGGCACGGGTGTCGCAGGAGGGCTCCGCCGCCCACGAGGACGAGGCCGCGGACGTGCACATCGCCGGCCCGGTGAAGCCCGCGAGCGAGACCACACGCGCCGCCGCGAGCGACACCACGGGTGCCGCGAGGAGCCCGCGAACCGGCATCGAGGCGAGCAGCGAGCGGCCCGCCGACGTCGAGCCGGGTGAGTTCGAGCCGAGCGGGCGCTTCGGTGTGCCGGGGCGGCCACTGCGGCGCAGCGCCTTCCTGATCGGCTTCACCGGCGCGCTCGGCGTGCTGCTGGCGTACGCGCTGTTCCTGGGCCTGCGCAACGCCGCCGGCATCCTGGTGCTCGTGGTGATCGCGCTGTTCCTCGCGGTCGGCCTGCACCCGGCGGTGGTCCGGCTGCGCAGGTGGGGCGTGCCGCGCGGGCTGGCGGTGGCGGTGGTGACGCTCACCCTGCTCGCGCTGATCGTCGCCGGCCTGCTGGCGCTGGTGCCGCCGGTGGTGACCCAGTCCGGCCAGTTCGTGCAGCAGCTACCCGGCTACGTCGAGGAACTGCGCCGCAATCCCACAGTGAACGACCTGGTGATCCGGTACGACGTGATGGAGCGGGTCCAGGCGGCGGCGAACGCGGACACGATCGGGCGGGCGCTCGGCGGCGTGCTCGGCGGGGCGCAACTGATCTTCGGGACGATCTTCCGCCTGCTCACCGTGCTGGTGCTGACGATCTACTTCCTGGCGTACTTCGACAAGCTGCGCGAACTCGGGTACGCGCTGGCACCGCGCTCGCGCCGGGAGCGGGTCCGGCTGATCGGCGACGAGATCCTGACCCGGGTCGGCGCGTACATGGTCGGCGCGCTCGCCATCGCGGTGCTGGCCGGCGTGACCACGTTCGTGTTCGCGCTGGCGGTCGGGCTGCCGTACCCTTTCGCGCTGGCGGTGGTGGTCGCGGTGACCGACCTGATCCCGCAGATCGGCGCGACGCTGGGCGCGGTGGTGGTGACGCTCGTCGGGCTCGCCACCGATCTGCCGGTGGGCATCGCGTGCCTGGTGTTCTTCATCCTCTACCAGCAGGTGGAGAACTACCTGCTCTATCCGAAGATCATGCGCCGGGCGGTGTCGGTGAACGAGGTGGCGGCGTTGCTCGCCGCGCTGCTCGGGGTGGCACTGCTGGGCGTGGTGGGCGCGCTCATCGCGATACCCACGGTCGCCGCGTTGCAGTTGATCCTGCGCGAGGTGGTGCTGCCCCGCCAGGACGCGCGCTGACCCGTTACTCGGCGCGTCGCTGGGCCGGACCGGGCACCGGGGTGTCGGCGAACGCGGCTACCGTACGGTCGGCGTACGCGCTGACGTCGCCGGTCTCCATCGGGCCGTCCCAGGTGGTCGGCAGCGGCAGCGGCACGCCGGGGGCGACCCGCCGGACGATCTCGTCCAGCACCTTCTCCGCGTCGCCGACCCAGAGGTGCTTGGCGCCGTCCACGCCCACCACCTCGGCCTGCGGCACAGCGGCGAAGCGCTGCCGGGCCTCCTCCGGGCGCAGGTAGTCGTCGAACTCGGGGACCAGCGCGGTGAGCGGCTTGCCGGAATCGGCCCAGACCGCCAGGTCCTCCGGGGCGGAGAAGCGCAGCGGCGGGGAGAGCAGGATCGCGCCGGCCACCGCCGGGTCGCAGCCGTACTTCAGCGCCAGGTCGGTGCCGAACGACCACCCGACCAGCCAGATGTTCGGCAGCTCGTGGAACTCGGCGTACTCGATCGCGGCGGCCACGTCGAACTTCTCGCCGACGGCGCCGTCGAAGGCGCCCTCGCTGGTGCCGCGGACGCTGCTGGTGCCCCGGGTGTTGAACCGGAGCACGGCCAGGCCGGCCAGCGCGGGCAGCCGCCAGGCGGCCTTGCGGAACACGTGGCTGTCCATCATCCCGCCGTGGGTGGGCAGCGGGTGCAGGCAGACCAGCGTGGCGGCCGGTTCGCGGTCCAACGGCCGGGCCAGTTCGCCGACGAGCGTCAGCCCGTCGGCGGTGTGCAGCTCGATGTCCTCCCGGCGGCCGGGCAGGATCGACGACGCGCGAATCGGAGTGCTCACGCCTGCCAGTCTCCCGTGTCGGCGGCCCCGCCGCCCACCGGGACGCGAACCGGGTGATCCAGATCGCTCAGCCGTAGCGCGGGGCGCCCCGGCCGCGCTGGAGGTTGGGCCCACGCCGGTCCCGGGCCCGCCAGCAGCCGGAGTGCCAGTGCCGGCGGTCGGTCAGGTCGCCCCGGTCGTCGGCCGGCCAGGCCACCAGGTGCGCCACGCCGGGGCGGATCTCCTGGTCGCAGCCGGGACAGCGGTACGTCTTCACCGACGCGCCGCCGCTGATCGCGCGTATCTGCCAGTCGCCGTCGCGCCACTGCTGCACTGTCGGCACGCCGTGGCGGGCACGCTCGGCGTCCAGGCCGGGGCCTTCTTCCCGGCGAGGGCGGTTGCGACGGGGGCTCACGGTCACCAAGCGTACGGTCCGCCGGCCGGACCGGCCCGAGTCGGGCGGCCGGCCGACGGACGAGCGCTCAGTCCCAGGTCTCCGGGCGGGTCGGGTCCGGCGCAACCCGGACGCCGCCCAGCACGAGCGCCGCGTCGAGTTTGTCGAACCCCTGCTCCGGCCAGCCGTAATCGGCGAGCAGGCGCGACTTCGGCACGCCCAGCAGCTCGATCCGGTCCTGTGCGGAGTAGAGGTGGGCGGGACGCCCGCCGATCGTCATGTTGCGGTCCACGGTTTGTGGCGAGATCTCGGCCGCGTACTGGTAGGAGACGCTCATCTGGTGGTTGTCGGCACGGGCGATGCCGAACCGGGCGGTCACCAACCGCGGGAAGCCGGTCACGTTGACCCGGCAGCTGGCGACCCGGGCGCCGTCCGGCACGGTCGTGACGCGGGCCGGAGCACCACAGCGGCGCGCCTCGGTCAGCCGCAACGCCTCGGCCGCGACGGTCAGCGCCGTGTCCTGTTGCGCCGATACGCTGGCCCGCGCGTACAACCCGGGCACCGGTCGCCACTGCCGGACCTGGATCGGCATCCCGTCGACGGTCAGCGTGCTGGTCCGGCCGTCGAACGCCGCCTCCTCGGCGAGCGCAGCGACCTCGAACGGCACCCCCTCGGCGCTGGCATCCCGCAGCGTCTGCGACGAGCGCGCCAGCTCGACGGTGACCTTACGCCCGTCGCCGACGTCCAGCCCGACGGTCTCCCGGCCCGGCGACGCCTCCCAGCTCAGGTAGCGGACCCGGGTGGTGTCGACGCCGAAGTGCAGCACCCCGGCGTCTGTGCCGACGACCTCCGGCGCGGCCGCCGCTCCCGGCGCGGCCCGCATCAGCGGTGGCGCTGCACCGGCCGACGCGGCCGGGCCGGCCGGGCCGGTGAACGGCCGGTCCACGCCCGGCAGGCCCGGGACGACGGCCAGGCCACCGAGCAGCGCGACCAGGGCGAGACCTCCACCGAGCACGGCCCGCCGACGGCGTAGCCGACGACGGCCACCCGTCACGGCCCCGGCGGTCAGCCGGTCGATGTCCACGGCACCCTCGGCGTGCTCCCGCAGCGCCGAGGCGATCCGTTCGTCGAGGTCGGTCACGGCCGGCTCCCCTTGGTCATCGGGACGCCGCAGCGCTCCCGGAGGTGGGCGAGCGCCCGCATCGCGTGGGTGCGGACGGTGACCGGGGAGCAGTCGAGGATCTGGGCGATCGTGGCGTCGTCCAGGTCCTCGTAGTAGCGCAGCACCAGCACGGCGCGCTGGCGGTCCGGGAGGGCGCGGATCAGCCCCCACATCTCGTCCCGGTCGGCCGCCTCGCCGCCCAGGTCGCCGCGTCCGGGCCGGTCGGCGAACGTGTCCACCGCCAGCTCACGGCTGGACCGCCGCCGCCACCAGGACGTGTTCGCGTTGACGAGCATCCGGCGCACGTACACGTCGGGCCGGTCGGCCCGGGCGATCTTCCGCCAGTGCACGTACGCGCGCGCCAGCACGTCCTGCGTCAGGTCCTCGGCGCGGTGCGCGTCGCCGGTCAGCAGCCGGGCCAGACGCAACAGAGCCGGGCCACGGCTGCCGACGTACTCCTCGAAGGTCACACCTCGAAGACGCCGTCACCGGGCCCGGCTGTTGACAGCGGTCAGCGCCGGGTGTGGTCGCGGAACCCGCGGCCGGACTTGCGGCCCAGGTAGCCGGCCGTGACCAGGTGTTCCAGCAGCGGCGCCGGGGCGAAGCCGGGCTCACGCAGCTCCAGGTACAGCTCCTGCTGGATGGCCAGCGAGACGTCCAGGCCCACCACGTCGAGCAGCTCGAACGGGCCCATCGGGTAGCCGCAGCCGAGCTTCATCGCGTAGTCGATGTCGTCGGCGGTCGAGTAGCTGGCCTCCAGCATCTTCACCGCGTCGTTCAGGTACGGGAACAGCAGCGCGTTGACGATGAAGCCGGACCGGTCGCCGCAGACCACGCCGGTCTTGCCGAGCCTCGCGGTGACCGCGCGGGCGGTGGCCGACGTCTCGGCGGAGGTGCGGATGGTCTGCACGATCTCCACCAGCGGCATGATCGGCGCCGGGTTGAAGAAGTGCAGGCCGATCACGTCGGCCGGGCGCTGGGTCGCCATCGCCACGTCGATCACCGGCAGCGACGAGGTGGTGGTGGCCAGCACGACGCCCGGCTTGCAGATCTCGTCCAGGCTGGCGAACAGCGCCTTCTTGACGCTCAGCTCCTCGATCACGGCCTCGACCACCAGGTCGACGTCGGCCAGGTGCTCAAGCGTGGCGGACCAGGTGATCCGGCCGAGCGCGTCGTCCCGGTCGCTCTCGCTGAGCTTGCCCCGCACCACGCCCTTGTTCAGCGAGGTCTTTACCGCCTCGCAGACCTTCGCGGACTTCTCCGCGCCCCGCGTCACCGAGATGATCTCGTACCCGGCCTTGGCGAACACCTCGATGATGCCGGTGGCCATGGTGCCGGAGCCGACCACGCCGACCTTCGCGATGGCGCGGGCGCCGTCGGCGAGCGCGGCGTCCGCGACCAGCGGCGTGAACTCGTCGGGTACGACCTTCGGCGAGCCCGGCCGCTCGTAGGTGTAGAAGCCGCGACCGGACTTGCGGCCCAGCAGCCCGGCGGTGACCATCTGCTTGAGCAGCGGGGCCGGCGCGTGCCGGCGGTCCCGGCCGCCGCGCCGGTACATGGTGTCGAGGATCTCGTACGCGGTGTCCAGGCCGATCAGGTCCATCAGCGCCAGCGGGCCCATCGGCAGGCCGCAGCCGAGCTTCATGGCGGCGTCGATGTCCTCGCGGGTGGCGTACCGGGCCTCGAACATGCCGACCGCGTGGTTCAGGTAGCCGAACAGCAGCGCGTTGGCGATGAAGCCGGCCCGGTCGCTGATCGTCACGTCGACCTTGCCGAGCCGCTCGCAGAGCGCCTCCACGTCGGCGACCACGTCGGCGGAGGTGACGACCGTGCGGACCACCTCGACCAGCTTCATCACCGGCGCCGGGTTGAAGAAGTGGATGCCGATGACCTGGTTGGGCCGGGTGGTGGCGACGGAGATCTCGGTGACGCTCAGCGAGGACGTGTTTGTGGCCAGGATCGCCTCGGGCTTGCAGACCCGGTCCAACTCGGCGAAGATCCGCTGCTTGAGGTCGAGATGCTCGGGTACCGCCTCGATCACCAGGTCCACGTCGTGCAGCGCGTCCAGCCCGACCCGGAAGTCGACCCGCGCGAGCAGCGCGTCCCGCTCGGCCTCGGCGAGCTTGCCCTTCGCCACGGCCCGGTCGGTGGAGCCGGTGAGCGTGGCCCGGCCGCGCTCCAGCGCCCCGTCGGAGATCTCGACGGCTGTCACGTCGATGCCGTTGCGGGCGAACACCTCCACGATGCCGGCACCCATGGTGCCCAGACCCACCACGCCCACCCTGGTGAACTCCCGCGCCACGACCGGCCTCCCCTGCTCGACTCCGCCGTCCGCGACATGAACGGCCGCTAAGGTTATGCGCCGGAGTCTGCCACGTGACGCTGCGTTGTCGAGACGCCGTGGGATATTTCACGCACCGTGCCTCACGCGGTGGCGTTCTCCCCGGCCAGCGCCAGCAGTTCGGCGACGAACTCCGCCGGCCGCTCCAGGTGCGGGCTGTGCCCGCAGCCGGGCAGCACCACCTCCCGGTACGTCCCGCCGGCCGCCGCGTACCGGTCCAGCACCGCGCGGGTCTGCCCCACCATCGGCTGCGGCGGGCACGCCACCTCACCGGGCCAGCCGGGCACCACGCCGAGCTGACCGAGGTACGCCAGGTCGAACAGCGAGGTGTCCGAGACGATCACGTCGGCGTCGCCGCGTACCCAGGTCACCGGCGGCTTGACCGGCGCGGCGACCAGCTCGTCGGCGAGCCGGAAGTGGGCCGGGGCCAGCGCGTTGAGCACGCCGCGCGGCCCGGCGGCCGTCCCCGGCCAGTGCGGCGAGGCGACAGCCGTGCCCGGGTAGTTGTCGTCCCCGGCGGCGGTGGTCAGCATGCTCTCCAGCAGCAGGTCCTCGTCGTCGCCGAGCGAGGCCGGGTCGGCCACGTACGCGGCACGGAGCACAGCGCGCGGGCTGGTCGGGCCGTCCGCGCTCCGGTCACCGGCGGCGAGCCGGGCCACGAAGTCCGGGTTCGCGCCGCCGGCGCCGGTGCCGGCGAAGTCGGGCGTGGTGGGGGTGCCGTCGAGGTCCCGGGTGCCGCCGAAGCCGTACGGGGACACCGGCGCCTCCAGCAGCAGGCCGGCGATCCGTTCCGGGCGGTCGACGAGCAGCCGCATCGCCACACCGCCGCCCAGCGAGTGCCCGGCCACCACCGGCCGGGCGCCGGGCCGGAACAGCTCCGGGGCGTCGAGCAGCGCGGCCACGTCGTCGGCGAAGTCGGCGAGCCCTCGGGTGGCGTCGACCGGCGCGGTGTCTGTCCCGCCGTAGCCGCGCAGGTCGGGCGCCACCACCCGCAGCGCCTCCGGCAGCCGGGACAGCAGCGGTTCCCAGAAGGCGGAGGAGGAGACGTTGCCGTGCACCAGCAGGACCGGTACGCCGTCCGGTGGACCGGCCACGCGGACCGCCTGGGTGATGCCGTTGGCCTGGACGGTGAGCCGTGCGCTGCGCATCCGCGCATGCTGGCACGGACGGCCGACCCCGGTCCATGTGCCCCACCGACACACCACCCCGCCAAGGCGTGGGCGCCGGCCCACCCCACACCCCGGGAGCGCCAACCCGCCCAGCCCACCCTCCTCCGCCGCCCCTCCGCCGACCGCCCGCCGACCCCTCCCTGGCGGTGATCAAGGAGTTTGCGTCAGCGCGGGAGTCATTTCCGTACCCAAACTCCTTGATCAATCGCGCGAGGGCGGACCGGGGAGGGCGGCGGTGGGCTCAGCGAACGAGGCTCGGCGCGCGGGTCGGGCGCGCGGGCTCGCCGCGCGGGCCGGGCGACGCCGGGGCAGCGCGGGCGTAGGGTCAGCGGGCGCCGGAAGCAGCGACCTTGGGGCCGAGCACGGCCTCGATGCCCGGCGGGTGCCGACGGTCAGCAGCCTTGGGGTCCAGCGAGTGCGGGCACTCACCGGCCCGGAGGGCCCAGCGGATGCCCGGCGGTCTAGCTGACGTCGGCCGGCTGTGCCTCGCGCGCCTCGATCGGCTGGCGCGGCCCGGGGACGGGCAGCGGCAGAGTGGGGCGCTGGTCGCGGCGCATCGCGCCGAAGCTCATCCCGACCGGGTCGGTCCGGGCCACGCCCGGGTCGTAGAGACGCAGGTCGGTGCGGCCCAGCCGGACCACGTCGCCGTCGGAGATCGCCACACTGCCGGTCACCCGGGTGTCGTTGAGCCAGGTGCCGTTCGTCGAGCCCAGATCGGTGAGCATCACCCCCTCCGGGGTGGCCCGGACGGTGGCGTGACGCCGGCTCAGGTGCGGATCGGCGAGCACGATGTCGGCGGTCGGCGCCCGGCCGATCACCTGCGCGTCCTGGCCGACCCGGAACGTGAGCCCGCGCATCGCCCCGCCGGACACCGTCAGCAACGGCATCAGCTCAGGATGCTCCTCCATGGACAGTCCTCCACCCCACATCGCCCCGCGGCGTCAGCCTGCCACCTCACCGTAGTGGCTTGCACCACCGCGCGGTCACCCCCGCGACCCCGGGCGGTCATCTCCCGTTCGCCGTTTCGGACGGCACTTCCGTCGATACGACGGGCTGATCATCGGCGCAGCGTACGGCCGGTTCGACACCTACCGACGAGTAATCCTCGGGTCTAGACTTCGGCCATGACCGCTGTGCATGTGCCGGGCGCCCCGCTCATCTCCGACGGTCGGCTGGTGTCGACCAGCCCGGCCACTGGCGCCGAGGCAGGCAGTTTCCCGCTGGCCACCGAGGCGGACGTGCGCGCCGCCGTCGAGCGCGCCCGGGCGGCCGGCGACTGGTGGGCCGGGCTCGGCTTCGCCGGCCGGCGGGACCGCCTCCAGCGCTGGCGCGGCGTGCTCGCCCGGCGGATCGAGGAACTGGCCGACCTGATGCACACCGAGGGCGGCAAGCCGGTCGGTGACGCCGTGGTGGAGATCCTCACCGCGCTGGAGCACATCGACTGGGCGGCCCGCAACGCCCAGCGGGTGCTCGGTCCGCGCCGCGTCCGCTCCCGCCTGGTCCTCGCCGAGTTCAGCGGTCACCTGGAATACCAGCCGTTCGGCGTGATCGGTGTCATCGGCCCGTGGAACTACCCGGTCTTCACCCCGATCGGCTCCGCCGCGTACGCGCTCGCGGCCGGCAACGCCGTGGTGTTCAAGCCGAGCGAGTACACGCCGGCGGTCGGCCAGTGGCTGGTCGACAGGTTCGCCGAGGTGGTGCCGGAGCAGCCGGTGTTCCAGGTGGTGCACGGCTTCGGCGCGGTCGGCGCGGCGCTGTGCCGCTCCGGGGTCGGCAAGGTCGCCTTCACCGGCTCGACCGCCACCGCGAAGCGGGTGATGGCCGCCTGCGCGGAGACGCTCACGCCGGTGCTGCTGGAGGCCGGCGGCAAGGACGCGATGATCGTGGACAGCGACGCCGACCTGGACGCCGCCGCCGACGCCTGCGTGTGGGGCGGGATGACGAACGCCGGCCAGACGTGCATCGGCATCGAGCGGGTCTACGCGGTCGACCAGGTCTTCGACACCTTCGTGGAGAAGGTCGTGGCCAAGGCCGGGCGGCTCACGGTGGGCGCCGACGGGACCGACCTCGGCCCGATCACCATGCCGTCGCAGATCGACATCATCCGCCGCCACATCGACGACGCGCTCAGCCGGGGCGGCCGGGCGGTGCTCGGCGGCCCGGAGGCGGTCCAGCCGCCGTACGTGCACCCGACGGTGCTCGTCGACGTGCCGGAGGACTCGGCCGCCGTGCGGGAGGAGACGTTCGGCCCGACGCTCGTGGTCAACCGCGTCCGGGACGTGGACGAGGCGGTCGAGCGGGCCAACGCGCTGCCGTACGGGCTCGGGGGTTCGGTCTTCGGCCGGGCGCGGGCGGTGGCTGTGGCGCGGCGCCTGCGCTCCGGGATGGCCTCGGTCAACTCGGCGCTGACCTTCGCCGGCATGTCGACGCTGCCGTTCGGCGGCACCGGCGAGTCCGGCATCGGCCGCATCCACGGCGAGGAGGGGCTGCGCGAGTTCGGCCGGCCCAAGTCGGTCACCCGCCGCCGGGCCCGGTCGCTGCTGCCGGCGATGACGTTCGAGCGCACCCCGGCCGACATCGCCCGCATCGTCAAGATCGCCAAGCTGATGTACGGCCGGAGCCGCTGAGGCCGCGCCTCAGAACAGCGTCAGCTCGTCGCGCTCGATGCCGCGCAGCTTGTCGTAGTCGACCACCACGCAGCGGATGCCGCGATCCGTGGCGAGCACCCGCGCCTGCGGCTTGATCTCCTGCGCGGCGAACACGCCGGCCACCGGCGCGAGCAGCGGGTCGCGGTTCATCAGCTCCAGGTAGCGGGTGAGCTGCTCCACGCCGTCGATCTCGCCGCGCCGCTTCACCTCGACCGCCACCGCACCGCCGACCGCGTCCCGGCAGAGCAGGTCGACCGGCCCGATCGCGGTCATGTACTCGCGCCGGACCAGCGTGAAGCCCTCCCCCAGCGTCTCCGGGTTCGCGGCGAGCAGCTCCTGCAGGTGCGCCTCGACGCCGTCCTTGCGCAGGCCCGGGTCCACGCCCAGCTCGTACGAGGTGTCCTGGAAGATCTCCTCCAGGGTGATGCGCAGTTCCTCGCCGGCCTTGTTCACCACCCGCCAGACGCCCGGCGCCTCCTCCAGCCGGCACGGCGGGCTCATCCAGTTCAACGGCTTGTAGGCCCGGTCGTCGGCGTGGATCGACACCGACCCGTCCGCCTTCACCATGAGCAACCGGGTCGCCGGGGGGAGGTGGGCCGAGAGCCGTCCGACGTAGTCCACCGAGCACTTCGCAATGACCAACCGCACCCGCCGAGGGTAGCGGAGGCCCCGGTGGACGCCGACGAGCGCCACTGGCACGGCGGTGCCATATTGAGATCGTGCTCGAAGTCCTCACCGGTTCCGGCCTGGCCGCCTCGGCGGGTCTGAACGCATACATCCCGCTGTTGCTGATGGGGCTGCTGTCCCGCTACACCGACCTGGTCGAGCTGCCGAGCGGCTGGCAGTGGCTCGGCAACGGCTGGGTGGTGCTGATCCTCGCCGTCCTGCTCGCGGTCGAGGTGGTGGCCGACAAGGTGCCAGTGGTCGACCACGTCAACGACGTGGTGCAGACGGTGGTCCGGCCGACCGCCGGTGGCCTGGCGTTCGGTGCGGGCGCCGGCTCGGAGACGGTCACCGTGAGCGACCCGGACACGTTCTTCTCCACCCACCAGTGGGTGCCGGTGGTGGTCGGCGTGGCCATCGCGCTCGGCGTGCACCTGCTCAAGGCCGCCGCCCGGCCGGTCATCAACGCGACCACCGCCGGCGTGGGCGCGCCGGTGGCCAGCACCGCCGAGGACGCGACGAGCGTGATCATGTCGGTGGTGGCGCTGCTGCTGCCGGTGCTTGTACTGGTGTTCCTGGTCGCTCTGGTGATCTTCGTACCCTGGCTGTTCCGCCGTCGCCGGGAGCGGCGCCGGGAACGCGCCGCGGCCCGCGCGGCCGGCTTCCGCGTCTGAGCCGCAGCGACTCCCGAAACCTCTAAAATCGGGGCAAGACACCCAAGGAGGTACGGGAAGATGACCGCGTCATTGGAGATGCCCCGGGTCCAGGAGTGCGCCGTCCGGTCCTGCGCCTACAACCACACGAACGACTGCCACGCGTTCGCCATCACGATCGGCAGCAGCGACCACGCCCACTGCCACACGTTCGTGGAGATGCCGGTGCGCGGCGGCATCGACCAGTTGGTCGCCCAGGTCGGCGCGTGCTCGCGCGCCGACTGCCGGCACAACGCCGACCTGGAGTGTCACGCCCCGGCCATCACGGTCGGCCCCGACATGGACATGGCCGACTGCATGACCTACGAGAGCCGCTGACCCACCCGCGCTGACGCGGCGCCCGCGTGCGGGCGCCGCGTCAGCGCGGGTGTCAAGAAGGGGCCCCTTCTCTACCGGAGGCGTTAACAAGGGGCCCTTCCTTTCACCCCAGTGCGTTGGCCTCGCGGATCACTGTCACCAGTTCGTCGATGATGCCGGTGAGCGCGAAGTCCTTCGGCGTGAACACCCGGGCCACGCCGGCCGCCCGCAGCGTCTCGGCGTCGGCGGCCGGGATGATCCCGCCCACCACCACCGGCAGGTCGCCCCGCCCGGCGGCACGCAGCCCGTCCAGCACCGCCGGCACGGCGGCCAGGTGCGAGCCGGAGAGCACGGAGAGGCCGACCAGGTCGACGTCCTCCTCCACGGCGGCCGCCACGATCTGCCCGGCGGTCAGCCGGATGCCCTGGTAGACCACCTCGAAGCCGGCGTCGCGGGCGCGTACCGCAATCTGCTCCGCGCCGTTGGAGTGCCCGTCCAGCCCCGGCTTGCCGACGAGCAGCCGCAGCCGGCCGCTGCCCAGCTCCCGGGCGGTAGCGGCGACCCGCTCCCGCACCCCGGCGAGGGTCGCGTCACCGGCCGTGCCGACCGCCCCGGCCAGCCCGGTCGGCGCGCGGTACTCGCCGTACACCTGGCGCAGCGCGCCCGCCCACTCGCCGGTGGTGACGCCGGCACGCACGCAGTCGAGCGTCGCCGGCATCAGGTTCGCCGTGGTGGCAGCGTCCGCGCGCAGCTTCGCCAGCGCCTCCTCCACCGCCGCCGCGTCCCGGCCGGCCCGCCATTCGCGTACGCCCGCGGTGGCCGCCTCCTCGACGGCCGGGTCCACCTGCTCGATCGCCTCGGCCCCCGCAGCGGTGAGCGGGGACGGCTCGGTCTCGGTGAACCGGTTGACGCCGACCACCACGTCCGAGCCGGACTCCATCCGCCGCCGCCGGTCGGCGAGCGAGGCCACCAGCGCGCTCTTGAGGTAGCCGGTCTCGACGGCGGTGACCACGCCGCCCATCTCCAGCACCTTCTCCAGCTCGACCCGGGCGCCGGAGACGATGTCGTCGACCAGCGCGGTCATCACGTGCGAGCCGGCGAACAGGTCCGGGTACTCCAGCAGGTCCGACTCGTACGCCAGCACCTGCTGCATGCGCAGCGACCACTGCTGGTCCCACGGCCGGGGCAGGCCGAGCGCCTCGTTCCAGGCGGGTAGCTGCACGGCGCGGGCGCGGGCGTCGCGGGACAGCGTGACGCCGAGCATCTCCAGCACGATGCGCTGGATGTTGTTCTCCGGCTGCGCCTCGGTCAGGCCCAGCGAGTTGACCTGGACGCCGTAGCGGAACCGGCGCTGCTTCGGGTTCTCCACGCCGTACCGGTCGCGGGTGATCTCGTCCCAGAGCGCGCCGAACGCGCGCATCTTGGCGATCTCCTCGACGAAGCGCACCCCGGCGTTGACGAAGAACGAGATCCGCTGGACCACGTCACCCATCCGCTCGGGCGGCACCTGGCCGGAGTCGCGCACGGTGTCCAGCACGGCGACGGCGGTGGCCAGCGCGAAGCCGACCTCCTGCACCGGCGTGGCGCCGGCCTCCTGGAGGTGGTACGAGCAGATGTTCACCGGGTTCCACCGGGGCATCTCGCGCAGCGTGTACGCGATCACGTCGGCGGTCAGCCGCAGCGAGGCGGCCGGCGGGAAGATGTACGTCCCCCGGGACAGGTACTCCTTGATGATGTCGTTCTGCGTGGTGCCGGCACAGCGGCTCAGCTCCGCGCCCTGCTCGGCGGCGACGGTGCCGTAGAGGCCGAGCAGCCACATCGCCGGGGCGTTGATGGTCATCGAGGTGTTCATCTCGGCGAGCGGGATGCCCTCGAACAGGGCCCGCATGTCGCCCAGGTGCGCCACCGGCACGCCGACCCGGCCCACCTCACCGGAGGCCAGCTCGTGGTCCGGGTCGTACCCGGTCTGGGTGGGCAGGTCGAAGGCGACCGACAGGCCGGTCTGCCCCTTCGCCAGGTTGCGGCGGAAGAGCGCGTTGGTGGCCGCGGCGGAGGAGTGCCCGGCGTACGTGCGCATCACCCACGGGCGGTCCCGCTCGGGCAGCCGTCCCGGCATCGCGTCGTCCATGGCCGGAGTTTAAGTTACCGTTCAGTAAAAGAGAGTGTGGAAAACCACACAACCCGACGCCCGTGCCGGTGGGCCGGTCTGCGACCGGCCCACCGTACGGCTCATTCGCTGCGGGCGGTCTCCGGACCGGTGATCCGCTCCAGCAGCGGCAGGGTGGCGGCGACGACCGCGAGGCAGCCCAGTACGCCGAGAGCCACCACCGCCGCGAAGCCGGCTCCCGGCACGCGCAGGTCGTAGTCCATCTGCGCGCGCAGGAAGAGGTGCGCGGCGACCAGCCCCATCCCGACCGCCACCACGGCGACTGTCAGCAGCGGCACCATGCTCTCCAGGGCCACCACCCGGCGCAGCAGCCGTACCGGTGCGCCGCTGAGCCGGAGCAAACTGAACGGCCGTTTCCGTTCGTTGAGGCCGGCCGCCACGGCCACGGTCAGGCTGCACCCGGCGAGCACGAGACCGGCCACCACGACGATGTCGGCCAGCCGCTGCCAGCCCCGCATCGTGTCGGCGAAGTCGGCCTCGAAGTCGCCGGGCACGTTCGGCGCCACGTAGAAGGTGGGGAAGGTGGCTTCGAGGACCGTCCGGGCCCGCTCGACAGCGGCCGGGTCCGCCGCCTCGACCGCCACCGAAGCGGCGGGCAGCCCGGGCAGCGCGACCGGGTCCACCGGGGACGCCGGCCAGATCCGGTCGGCCGAGGCGGACTCCCGCCAGGGGATCAGGTCCGGCGGCACCTCGGCGACGCTCGCCCCGGCGGCGCACCGTCCGTACGCGGGCGGGATGTCCGCGCAGGCGATCACGCCGGGGTCGCGGCCGTTCTCCCGGACCGGGTTCTCCCGGACGAGCACCGGGTTGCGGACCCCGGGGATCGCCGCGAGGTCGGCCAGCAGCGTGCCGGGCGCCGGGGCGTCGTCCGTCAGCACCATCGACAGCCGGCCGGCCTCCAGGGAACCCCGGGGCGCGGGACCGCGCTCGTACGTGATCGTCCCCATCACGCCGACCGCCACCGTCGTGACGAACAGCGCGAGCATCACCCCGCCCACCGCGCGGAACCCGGCGGCCGGGTTGTCGGCGAGCCGGCGCGCGGCGATGAGCGCGGCGGGCCGGCTGGCGCGAGCGGCCATCGCCCGGGCGCCGACCATGGTCAGCCACGGGCCGCCCGCGACCAGGCCGACCATGATCAGCAGCAGCGCGGGCAGGAACAGCGCGGTCTGACCGTCCGAGGTGGGGGGCCGGTACACCAGGGCGAAGCCGAGCCCGGCCAGGCCGAGCGCGAGCGGGATCAGCCGGTACGCCCGGGGCGGCCGGGGCGTGACCCGGCGGGTGACGCCGAGCGGGGAGATCCGGACCCGGCGCAGCGCGAGCCAGGCCGCAGCCGCCGCGCCCGCCGGCACGCCGAGGGCCACCACCAGGGCTTCCGGCGCGCCGAGGACCATGTCGTCCGGGAAGAACGGCATGCCGGTGAACGGGATGCCGGCGAGCTGCCCACGGAACGCGAAGAACAACGCGAAACCCACCGCCGCGCCGGCCGCCGCCGCGAGCGCGGCCTCGACTGCCGCGACCGCCGAGATCTGCCGGGGCGTGGCCCCGACCAGCCGCATGGCCGCGAACCGTTGCTCCCGGCGAGCCGCGCCGAGCCGCGTCGCCGTACCGATGAAGACGAGTACGGGGAACAGCAGGCCGCCCGCGACCACGCCGAGGATGAGGTCGACCGCCGCCCCCGGCAGCGGAGCGCTGTTGCCGTCGAGCCGGGTGACCTTCCGGACCTGGTCCAGCTTCCCCACCTGCTCCGGGGTGCCGCCGACCAGGACGAGCAGCGTGTCCGGCGAGGTGAGCGCCGCCGGCCCGACCTCGCCGAGGTCGCGGCCCGGGTAGCGGTCGGCGAGCTGGTCGGCGGGGGCGGTCGCCAGCAGCTTCCGCAGCGCCGGGGAGGCGTAGAACTCGCCCGGCCCCGGTACGCGGGGAACGCCGACCGGCGTCGGCGCGTCGGGGCCGGTCGCGGCGACGTCGACGCGGATGATCTGATCGCCCCGGAAGTAGTCGGTCCGGGTGGACCACAGCAGCGGGTCGGCGGACCCGTCGGCCGTCTCCTGCGGGTACATCGACGCGTACCGGGTGAGCTGGGCGTCGGCGGCGTGCACACCGGCGAGCGTGGTGAGCAGCAGCCCGGAGCCGACAGCGACGGCGGCGGCGATGGCGACCAGCCGGAGCAGCGCCTCCTTGCCACCGGCGACGGCGAGCCGGAGCGCCAGCCCGATCACGAGACGACCCCGGCGGGCGCGTTGACCCGGCCGTCGCGGACCATGACCTCCCGGTCGGCGTACGCGGCGATGCGCGCCTCGTGCGTGACCAGGACGACTGTGGTGCCGCGCTCGCGGGCGGCGTCGATCAGCAGCGTCATCACCTCCTCGCCGGTGAGCGAGTCGAGCGCGCCGGTGGGCTCGTCGGCGAACAGCACACGCGGCTCGGCGACCAGGCCGCGAGCCAGCGCGACCCGCTGGGCCTGCCCGCCGGACAGCTCGCCCGAGCGGCGGTGCTCCAGGCCGGCCAGGCCGAGCCGCTCGAACCAGCCCCGCGCGGCGCGCAGCGCCGGGGTGCGGCGGACGCCGCGCAGCAGCAGCGGCAACGCCACGTTCTCGGCCGCGGTGAGTTCCGGCACGAGCTGGCCGAACTGGAAGACGAAGCCGAAGCTGTCGCGGCGCAGCGTGCTCCGGTCGGTCTCGCCGAGCGTGTCGATCCGGGCGCCGTCGAACCGGACCTCGCCGGAGTCGGGGCGCAGGATGCCGGCCAGGCAGTGCAGCAACGTCGACTTTCCGGAGCCGCTCGGTCCCATCACGGCGACGACCTCACCGGCCGCCACGGCGAGGCTCGCGCCGCGCAGGGCGGGTGTCTCGCCGAACGCGTACGTGACGTCCCGCGCCTCGATCATCGGGCTCATCGTCGGACCTTCTTTCTCAGGGCGTCCAGTCGGGCGCCTGTCGTCTCGATCCACCGCAGGTCCGCCTCCAGGTGGTAGAGGCCGTGGTCGGCGAGCATCACGTCGACGAGTTCGCCGTTGCGTTTGATCTCGGTGAGTTCGCGCATCCGGCGCAGGTGGGCGGCGCGCTGGGTGTCCAGGTACTCCTCGGCCGGGCGGTCGAGCATCAGCGCGAGCACGACCTTGGTGAACAGCAGGGTCTGCAGGTGCGGTTCCGGTTCGACCGGCTCGGTCAGCCAGTGCTCCACCTCGGTGGCGCCCAGGTCGGTGATGACGTAGCGCTTGCGGTCCGGCCCCGCCCCGGGAGCGACGTCGCCGACCACCACCTTGCCGTCGCGGGCCAGCCGGCTCAGCGTCGAGTAGACCTGCCCGTACGGCAGCGGCTTGCCGCGCCCGAAGAAGGCGTCGTAGTCGCGCTTGAGGTCGTAGCCGTGGCTCGGCTCGCGTTCGAGCAGCCCGAGCAGGGTCAGGGGAACCGTCACGACCTGAGACTACACCGAGTGTATACCTCGCGTATATAGCTGACCCGGGAGTCGAACGGGCGACCGCACGACGCACACTTGACGGCATGGAGAACGAGCTCGCGATTTCCGTGCGAGGGCTGCGCAAGGCGTACGGCGGCAACGTCGCCGTGGCCGGGGTGGACCTGGACGTCCACCGGGGCGAGGTGTTCGCCCTGCTCGGCCCGAACGGCGCCGGCAAGACCACAACTGTCGAGATCCTTGAGGGCTACCGGCAGCGCGACGCCGGCGAGGTACGCGTGCTCGGCGCCGACCCCGCCCACCCCGACGCCGGGTGGCGCTCCCGGGTCGGCATCGTGCTCCAGGGCACCGGCGAGTTCGACGAGCTCAGCGTCATCGAGGTGGTCCGGCACTTCTCCGGCTTCTACCCGGGCGCCGACGACCCGGACAAGGTGGTCGAGCGGGTCGGGCTGGGCGCCAAGGCCAAGGCGCGTACGCACACCCTCTCCGGCGGGCAGAAGCGCCGCCTCGACGTCGCGCTGGGCATCATCGGCCGCCCCGAGCTGCTCTTCCTCGACGAGCCGACCACCGGCTTCGACCCGGAGGCCCGGCGCGAGTTCTGGGACCTGATCCGCGACCTGTCCGCAGCCGGCACCACGATCGTGCTCACCACCCACTACCTGGACGAGGCCGAGGCGCTCGCCGACCGCGTCGGCGTGATCGCCGCCGGGCGGGTGATCGAGGTCGCGCCGCCGAGCGCGCTGGGCAACCGGCAGGAGTCACTGGCGACCGTCTCCTGGCGTACCCCCGACGGGACGCCGGCCTCGGCGGAGACCGCGACGCCGACGGCGCTGGTGGCCGACCTGGCCGCGCGCTTCGGCGGCGAGGTACCCGGCCTCACCGTGACCCGGCCGACCCTGGAAGACGTCTACCTGCGGATGATCGGACACTCATGAGCACCACGACGAAGCAGGCGGCCCCGGTCGCCGCCCCCTCCGCCCGGCGGTCCGGGGCGGGCGCGCTGGCGCTGCGTCAGGGACGGCTGGAGATCACCCAGTTCCTGCGCAGCCGGGAGTCCGTCGTGTTCACGATGGGCTTCCCGATCATCATGATCCTGATCTTCGCGGCGATCTTCAGTGACGAGATCGCGCCGGGGGTCAGCTACACGCAGTACTTCATCACCGGCATGATCGCGACCGGCCTGATGACAGTCAGCTTCCAGAACCTCGGCATCTGGATCCCGATCGAGCGGGACCGGGGCGTGCTCAAGCGCTACCGGGGCACGCCGATGCCGAAGTGGGTCTGGTTCGCCGGCAAGGTGATCATGGTGGTGGTCATCGGCATCGCCGAGACCGTGCTGCTGCTCGCCGTCTCGGTGGCGATGTTCGACCTGGACCTGCCGCAGACCACCACCAAGTGGCTGACGTTCGCCTGGGTCTCCATCCTCGGCATCACCGCCTGCACGCTCTGCGGCATCGCCATCTCGTCGCTGGCCCGCACCGCCCGCAGCGGCTCGGCGGTGGTCACCCCGGTCGCGCTGGTCCTCCAGTTCATCTCCGGCGTGTTCTTCGTCTTCACCAGCCTGCCCACCTGGATGCAGCAGGTGGCGGCGATCTTCCCGCTCAAGTGGATGTGCCAGGGACTGCGCTCGGTCTTCCTGCCGGACAGCTTCGGCGCCCGGGAGCCGGGCGGGTCGTTCGAGCTGGGCACCGTCGCGCTGGTCCTCGGTGCGTGGTGCGTCATCGGCCTGGTGCTCTGCCTGACCACGTTCCGCTGGACCACCAAGCGCGACGGCTGAGGTGTAAGGAAGGGCCCCCTCTTAACGCCTCCGGTAGAGAAAGGGCCCCTTCTTAACGCACGCCTGGCGGTGGCACACTCGCCGGCATGGCACCCACGCTGTCCCGGCGTACCCTGCTCGGCACCGCCGCCGGCGTGGCCGGCGCCGCGGTGGTCGGCGGCCTGGCCGCCCGGCAACTCTCCGGCCCCCGCCCGGGACCGGCACCGGCTCTGCCGGACGCCCCGGCCGGCGACGAACGGCTGATCCGCATCGCGTCCGGCGCACGCGGCCGCGAGGTGGACTTCTGGACGGCCGTGCCGGACGGGTACGGCGACGGCCGCGGCCTGCCCGTCTGCCTGGTGCTGCACGGCGCGTCGGCCACCCCGCGCGACTACGGCCGGTTCGGGCTGGCCCGCTTCCTCACCGACGCGGTACGCCGGGGCGCCCCGCCGTTCGCGCTCGCGGGCGCCGCCGGAGGGCGGCTGTCCTGGCGCGCCTCGGGCGACGACGACCCGCAGCGGATGGTGCGCGAGGAGGTGCCCACCTGGTGCGCCCGGCGCGGGTTCGACAGCAGCCGGCTGGCCGTGTGGGGCTGGTCGATGGGGGGCTTCGGCGCGCTGCTGCTGGCCGAGACGTACCCGGAGTGGCTGCGGATGGCGGCGGCCTTCTCCCCCGCGGTGAGCCCCGGCGACGCGGTCTTCACCGGAGCGGAAAAGCTGCGCGGCACCCCCGTCGGGCTCTGGTGCGGGCGGCAGGACAACTTCCTCAAGGACGTACGCGCGCTGGCCGGGGTGCTGCCCGAGGAGCCGGTCCGCGCCGCCTGGGCCGACGGGCGGCACAACTTCGGCTACTGGGGCACGGTCATCCCGGACGCGTTCGCGCTGATCGGCGCCGCGCTCAGCCCGCCCCGGCCGTGAACCGGCCCCGGACGTGAACCGCCCCCGGCCGCGCGGGCCGGGGGCGGGACCTGCCGGTCAGTACGAGTAGAAGCCCTGGCCGGTCTTGCGGCCCAGGTCGCCGGCGGTGGCCATGCGCTGCAGCAGCTCCGGCGGGAAGAACTTCTCGTCTGCGGTGTCGGTGTAGATGTTGCGGGTGGCGTTGAGCAGCACGTCCACGCCGGTCAGGTCGACAGTGGCGAGCGGGCCCATGGCGTGGCCGAAGCCCAGCTTGCAGGCGGTGTCCAGGTCCTCGGCGGAGATCACGCCGGACTCGACGAGCTTGACCGCCTCCATCGCCAGCGCGCAGATCAGCCGGGTGGTGACGAAACCGGCGATGTCCCGGTTGACCACCACCACGGTCTTGCCGATCCCCTCGGCGAACGACTTCACCGTGTCCATCGTCGCGTCGCTGGTCTTGTAGCCGCGTACCAGCTCGCAGAGCTTCATCATCGGCACCGGCGAGAAGAAGTGCGTGCCGACGACCGACTCCGGGCGCTCGGTAGCGGTGGCGATCTGGGTCACCGGGATGGCGGAGGTGTTCGTGGCGAGCACCGCGTCCGCCTTGCAGATCTTGTCCAGCGCGCGGAACACCTCGTGCTTGATCTCGATCTTCTCGAAGACCGCCTCGACCACGATGTCCGCGTCGGCGGCGGCCTCCAGATCGGTGGTCGGCGTGATCCGGCCCAGCGTCGCCTCGACGTCGGACGCCTCGATCTTGCCCTTCTCGGCGAACTTCGTCAGCGACTTCCGGATACCGTCCACGCCGCGCTTCGTGGCCGCGTCGTCGATGTCGCGCAGCGTCACCTGCCAGCCCGCCTGCGCCGCCACCTGGGCGATGCCCGAGCCCATCAGCCCGGCACCGACGACCGCGAGTCGACCCGCCATCTGCTTCTCCCTCGCCGTGTTCTGCAACGTCTGCCAGAACCCTACTTAACGACGGATAAGCCCCGGCCGTCAGATGGCCAGGTCCGGCTCCTCCGGCGCGGTGCCGCGTTCCACCTCCACGCCGAGCGCCCGCAGGTCCGCCACGAAGTCCGGGTAGCCCCGGTCGACGTGGTGCACGTGCGAGACCTCGGTGAGGCCGTCGGCGCAGAGCCCGGCGATGATCAGGCCGGCGCCGGCCCGGATGTCTGTCGCGCGTACCGGAGCGCCGGACAGCCGTTCCCGGCCGCACACCAGGGCGTGGTGACCGTCGGTACGGATCTCCGCGCCCAGCCGCATCATCTCGTTGGCGAACATGAACCGGCCGTCGAAGATGTTCTCGGTGATGAGCGAGCCGCCGTCGCTGACCGCCGCCAGCCCGATCGCCATCGGCAGCAGATCGGTGGCAAAGCCCGGGTAGGGCAGCGTGACCACGTCGACCGCCCGAGGGCGGTCGTCCATTCGTACCCGGAAGGCGTCGCCCCGCGTCTCGACCAGGCCGCCGGCCGCGACCAGCTTGTCCAGCGCGACCTCCAGGTACGCCGGGTCCAGCCCGGTCACCGTCACGTCGCCGCGGGTCATCGCGGCGGCGAACGCCCAGGTCCCGGCCACGATCCGGTCCCCCACCGTGGCGTGCCGGACCGGGCGCAGCTCGGGTACGCCGACGATGTGCAGCGTGGACGTGCCGGCCCCTTCGATCCGGGCGCCCATGGTGGTCAGCATCGTGCAGATGTCGACGATCTCCGGCTCCCGGGCCGCGTTGTCGATCGTCGTTGCGCCCCGGGCCAGCACCGCCGCCATGACCAGGTTCTCGGTCGCGCCCACGCTCGGGAAGTCCAGCACGATGTCGGCGCCGTGCAGCCCGTCCGGCGCCTCGGCGATGACGAAGCCGTGCTCACCGGAGATCTCCGCGCCCATCCGGGCCAGCCCGGCGATGTGCATGTCCAGGCCACGCGAGCCGATGGCGTCGCCGCCGGGGTGGGCCACCCGGACGTACCCCCGGCGGGCCAGCAGCGGGCCGAGCACGCAGATCGACGCGCGCAGCCGCCGCACCAGGTCGTAGTCGGCCTCCGTGCCCGGCCGCTCCGGCACGTCGATGATCACCGAGCGGGACCGCGCCACACCGCCGCGGGCCACCATCGGGTCGACCGGGTCGTCCGGGCCGAAGCGTACGCCGCAGCCGAGCCGCCGCAGCACCTCGCCCATGATCGCGATGTCGGTGATCCGGGGCACGTTGGTGATCACGCTGCGGCCGGGTGTGAGCAGCGCGGCGGCCATCAGCTTCAACGCGGAGTTCTTCGCACCCACCACGTGCACGGTGCCGGCGAGCCGGGCGTCACCGCGTACCCGGATGACGTCGACGTCGTTGAGCGCCGGATCTCCCGCGTCCCCCGGCCCCACCGGGCTCGGGCTCGGGCGGGCCGGGATCGTCAGGTCCGGTATCCGTAGGCTGTGCGTCATGGCCGTCCACCTCACGCGCATCTACACCAAGGCCGGCGACGCCGGCATGACCAGGCTGAGCAACAACGAGCAGGTGCCGAAGACCGATCCGCGCATCGCCGCGTACGCGGACGTGGACGAGTGCAACGCCTCGATCGGCGTCGCGCTCGCCCTGGGGCAGCTCTCGGACGAGCTGCGGGCCGTGCTGGAATCCGTGCAGAACGACATGTTCGACGTCGGCGCCGACCTGGCGACGCCGGTGGAGCCGGACCCGAAGTACCCGCCGCTGCGGGTGACCGAGGAGTACGTCGAGCGCCTTGAGGGCTGGTGCGACGAGTACAACGCGCGCCTGAGCAAGCTCGACTCCTTCATCCTCCCCGGCGGCACCGCTGGCGCGGCACTGCTGCACGTGGCACGGACGACCGCCCGGCGCGCCGAGCGTGCGGCTTGGGCGCTGGTCGCACACGACCCCGACCGGACCAGCCCTCTCCCGGCAAAGTATCTCAACCGGCTCTCCGATTTGCTCTTTATCCTGTCAAGAACGGCGAATCCGGACGGCGACGTGCTATGGGTGCCGGGCGGGAAGCGCTGACCATCGGCGGCCTCCATCACGTGGAGGTGTGGATACCCGACCTGGCGGCGGCCAGTCGTTCCTGGGGCTGGCTTCTCGGCGAGCTGGGCTGGACGCCGTACCAGGACTGGCCCGCCGGCCGCTCCTGGCGGCTCGGCGCGACGTACATCGTGCTGGAGGAGTCACCCGCGCTCACCGGCCGCGCCCACGACAGGCGCGCGCCCGGCCTGAACCACCTGGCCTTCCACGCCGGCCCGCCGGCCGCCGTCGAGCGCCTGGTCACCGCCGCCTCCGAGTACGGCTGGACGCTGCTGTTCCCGGACCGGCACCCGTACGCGGGCGGCCCGGACAGCTACGCCGCCTATCTGGCCGACGGGCAGGGGTACGAGGTCGAGCTGGTCGCGGACGCGTAAAGGCCGGCACCCCTCGTTTCGGGGTGCCGGCCTCTCGCTGTTTGTTCGTCTTACTTGTTCCAGTGCTCGGCGACCAGGTCGGCGGCCTGCTGCTCCCACTGGGCGTAGTGGTCCGGGTAGGCGGAGACCTGGACGGTCTGGGCGGCCTTGGTCAGTGGCATGTCCTTCCAGCCGTCGACCTGCTTGAGGCCCTTCAGGAACGCGGTCGTGGAGTACTCGGGGTCGGTGATCTGCTCCACCGTGCCCCACCCGCTGGAGGGACGCTGCTGGAACAGGCCCTGCGAGTCGTGGTCGTTACGGTCACCGAGGTGGCCGAGGTTCTCCAGCTTCGACTCCTGCAACGCCGTCGCGATCGACACGACAGCGGCACGCTCGTCCATACCGGCCTTCTTCGTCGCCGCGATGATCGCCTTCACATTCTTCGTCTGCTCGTCGTTCAGGTCGATACGCGACTGGTTGCCCTGCACACCGTGCGGGACCAGCTTGTCGCCCTGCTGCACGGTGGCCGAGACCGGCTTGGCCGCGTGGGTGGTGTCCGCCGCGTGGGCCGCGACCGGGCCGGCGAACACGCCACCGGTGAAAGCCAGACCAGCGATACCGAGAATGCTCTTCCGCAGGATCGTGTTCATGATGGGGGCTCCATTCGGGGGTCGACCGCACCCGGGTGGGCACGTGGCACCGTCAGGCGCTCAAAAAGTCTCGGGGGGAACCGGCCACTCGCGGGGCAGGGGTGCCACGTCGCGGCGCCGGAACCATGCACAACGACCGGCGGCCCGGGATGATTCCCGGACCTTCACGGATACCGCCCCGCCTGGGGCGAGCCCTTACTCGGTCGTTCACCCGGCTACAACGCCACCCACCCGCCGACGATTCCACCCCCAGAGTGCCACCCACCACCCCCGAACCAGACACCCACCCCAAACCCCCAAGCCCGCCCCCAGCACCGCGCCCCGCCACCCGTGATCAAGGACTTCGCGGCAGCCTTCTGCGTCAACGAGGACACAAACTCCTTGATCACCGGCGAAATCCCCCCGGGCACCCGCCGAGTGCGGTCGATCATGAGGTTGACGGCAGCTGGTGTCCGGTTTGTCGCCGCCAACCTCATGATCGACCGGGCTGGAGGCGGTCTCCGAGGACTGGGCGGCAGGGACGAGAAGCCGGCGAGGAAGAACGGGGGACGGGAGCCGACCCCGGGAGGTCCTCCGCGCGATCTTGCAGTTTCGGCCTCTGGAATGCCCTGTTTGCGAGGTTTGGGGGGTACGCAAGTGCAAGATCGCGCGGGGCTTGGAGGAGGCGGCTGGCGGTGACGGGCGGGTGGGGCTCGGCGGCGCTGTTGGTTGTGCGCGCGGGACGGTCAGGCGGCGGGCCAGTCCTGGGAGGCCAGACGCGGCGAGACCGCCCCGGGCGGGGCGGCCTCGAGCCAGGACAGGAATCCGGTGACAGTGGATCGCGCCATGGCGATCTCGATCGGGGCGTGGTGGCTGGTACAGCGCAGGATCACCCACTCGGCGGGCATCGACATGCACTCCTGCCCCTCGGGCAGCCGGCGGCGCTCGACCGCCAGCCCCTTGCGCGAGAGCACCCGCTTGGGGCGCAGCGCGAAGCTGAACATGCGATACCAGCGGAGCTCGTCGCCCACGAAGCGACCGAACCCGGGTGACCAGCCACGACCGTCGAGGATCGTGTTGACCCGGACGCTCAGCCGGATGATGCCACCGCTACGGGTGAACAGGGCCCGCCGGATGAAGAGGATCAGAAGCGCGACGACGATGATCGCGAAGCCGATTCCGATCCCTTCGACGATCTCCATCGGCGGGTCGGCTCAGCGGGCCGGGGTGGCGGGGGTTGCGCTCTCGGCGAGGACTGTGACGCCCTCACCGGTCACCGACAGGAAGCCGCCGTCCACGTCGAACGCGATCTGCTGGCCACCGGCCTGCTTGATGCGTACCTGGCTGGGTTCGGCGAGCTGGCCGAGCAGCGGTGCGTGCCCTGGCAGCACACCGAGCTCACCCTCGGTCGTCCGCGCGACGACCATCTCGGCCTCGCCGGTCCAGACCTTCTCCTCGACGGCTACGAGCTCGACGTGAAGCTGCTGTGCCACGCTGTCTCCTTGCTGCGGCGGCGGATTGCCGAAAGTCTAGTCGCGCCCCCGCAGCCCACCCAACGCGGGTGGTGAGAGCCCTGCCACCACGGCCCCGCACCCGCTCAGGCTACTTGGTCTTCTGGATGAAGTCGGGGTGCTCCAGCAGGAACGCGTCGAGCTGTTCGGTGCGCAGCGCGGTGAAGAAGTCCTCCGCCGGTTCGAGCAGTTCCTCGCCCCGGTAGTTGCCGCCGGTGCCGATCGAGCCGCCCGGCAGCTTGATCGTCTCGATCGCGTCGGGGCGGATGTCCTTCAGGGCCAGCCCGAAGTCCACCACGCTGTTGCCCCGGCCGTTGAACACCAGTGACTTCCCGGCGGCGCGCAGCACCCGGTCCAGCTTGACCGGGTTGGTCACCACGTCGGCGCTGAACGCCTGGCTCGCCATCGCCTTGACGAACTGCTGCTGGTGCCGCTGCCGGCCGTAGTCGCCGTCCGGCACGCCGTTCTTGGGGTAGCGCTGCCGGACGTAGTCCAGCGCCTGCCAGCCCTTGAGGTGGGCGTTGCCCTTCTTGTACACCGCCTGCGGTCCGAGGTAGCCCCCGCCGCCGGGCCTGAGCTGGCGCGGCGTGCCGTCCGGCTGGAGGTGCTCGGAGCGCACCTCCCGCTCGATGTACATGTCGACACCGCCCATGGCGTCGACGATCTTCTTGAAACCGCTGAAGTTGATGATCGCCCCGGCGTCGAAGCGCTTGATGCCGGTGACCCCCTGCACGGTCTTGGCGAGCAACTCGAAGCCCTGAACGGTGCTGGGGTTCTGGCCCGGCACGTTGCTGCCGTGCGACATGGCCGCGTTGAGCCGGTCGTTGGCGCCGGCGTACTCGGCCTTGGGGAACGCCGGAATGTCCACCCGCAGGTCGCGTGGGAGCGAGAAGAGATAGCCGCGGTCCATGCTGGCGGGCACGTGCAGCACCATGATCGAGTCGGCCAGTGGCCGGGCGGTGGACGTCCGCGGGTCCACGCCGACGAGCAGGATGTTGAGTGGCCCCTTGATGTCGCTCTTCTTCTCGTTGGCGCCGGCGGCCTGGTCGCCGAAGAGGTCGGCCTTGCCCACCGATCCCTCGTAGCGGGCGACCAGGGCACGTGAGCCGATCAGCACGGAGCCGCTGAGCACCACCATGACGATGCCGAGGATGGTGCAGACGCGGGCCCACCGGGGCACGCCGCGCCACATGGACCGCTTGCCGCGATCCGTGCCGCCCTTACCGCCCACGAGCATCTCCAATCGTCGCGCCCTCGGGTAGGAAGACGGGCACGGGGGGCCGTTTGGTTGCAGAGATCAACGGCCGGGATGTGAAGTCGTGTCAGAAACGGTAGCGCGTGATCCGGCGAACCGCTTGCCGGAGAAGCGGGCATCTGATAAAGCGCTGCGCCGAACAGGCGAAGGCCGCCCCGGCTTTCGCCGGGACGGCCCTCGTGGGTGTGAGCGGGCTCTCAGCCCTCCTCGCCCATCAGCTCCTTGGCCTTGGCCCGGAGGTCGTCCAGGCCGCCGCACATGAAGAACGCCTGCTCCGGGAAGTGGTCGAACTCCCCCTCGCTGATCCGGCGGAAGGCGTCGATGGTCTCGGAGATCGGGACCGTCGAGCCGGGCACGCCGGTGAACTGCTCCGCCGCGTACGTGTTCTGCGAGAGGAACCGCTCGATCCGGCGGGCGCGCCCGACGGTGAGCTTGTCCTCCTCGGAGAGCTCCTCGATACCGAGGATGGCGATGATGTCCTGCAGGTCCTTGTAGCGCTGCAGGATCCGCTTCACCTCGGTGGCGACGGCGAAGTGCTCCTCGCCGACGAACTCCGGGGCGAGGATCCGGGACGAGGACGCCAGCGGGTCCACGGCCGGGTAGATGCCCTTGTCGGAGATCGACCGCTCCAGGTTGGTGGTCGCGTCGAGGTGGGCGAACGTGGTGGCCGGCGCCGGGTCGGTGTAGTCGTCGGCGGGCACGTAGATCGCCTGCATCGAGGTGATGGCCTGGCCCCGGACGGAGGTGATCCGCTCCTGGAGCTGGCCCATCTCGTCGGCCAGGGTCGGCTGGTAACCCACGGCGCTCGGCATGCGGCCGAGCAGCGTGGAGACCTCGGAACCGGCCTGGGTGAAGCGGAAGATGTTGTCGATGAAGAGCAGCACCTCCTGCTTCTTCACGTCACGGAAGTACTCCGCCATGGTGAGCGCGGACAGCGCGACCCGCAGCCGGGTGCCCGGCGGCTCGTCCATCTGGCCGTACACCAGGGCGGTCTTGTCGATGACGCCCGACTCGGTCATCTCGGCGATGAGGTCGTTGCCCTCGCGGGTGCGCTCACCCACGCCGGCGAAGACAGAGGTACCACCGAAGTTCCGGGCCACACGGGTGATCATCTCCTGGATGAGCACCGTCTTGCCCACGCCGGCACCGCCGAACAGGCCGATCTTGCCGCCCTTGACGTACGGGGCGAGCAGGTCGATGACCTTGATGCCGGTCTCCAGCATCTCGGTCTTCGGCTCCAGGTCCGCGAAGGCCGGGGCCTTGCGGTGGATGCCCCACCGGTCGTCGGCCTCGATGGTCTCGCCCTCGGTGAGGTTGAGGCACTCGCCGATCGCGTTGAAGACGTGGCCCTTGACCGCGTCACCCACCGGCACGCTGATCGGCGCCCCGGTGTCGCGCACGTCGGTGCCGCGGACCAGACCGTCGGTCGGCTGCATCGAGATGGCGCGGACCAGGTTGTCACCCAGGTGCTGGGCGACCTCCAGGGTCAGCGTCTTCTCACCGCCGGAGAGGGTCACGTCGACGTGCAGGGCGTTGAACAGCTCCGGCATGGCGTCGCGCGGGAACTCGGCGTCGACGACCGGGCCGATGACCCGGACCACGCGACCCGTGGCCGTCTTGGTCTCAACTGCGGATACAGTCATCACACTTCACTTCCCGACGCGGCCAGCGCGTTCGCGCCGCCGACGATCTCACTGATCTCCTGGGTGATCCCGGCCTGACGGGCCGAGTTCATCTCACGCGTGTACTTCTCGATCATCTCTTCGGCGTTGTCGGTGGCGCTCTTCATCGCCCGCCGGCGGGCGGCCGACTCGCTGGCCGCCGACTCCAGCAACGCCGCGAAGATCCGCGTGTTGATGTACTTCGGCAGCAGGGCGTCGAGCAGCGACTCCGGCTCCGGCTCGAACTCGTACGCCGGCAGCGCGCCCTCGGACCGCGGCCGGTCCTCGACCTGCATCGGACCGATGATCCGGGTCACCGGGTTCTGCGTCATCAGGGACTTGAACTCGGTGTAGACGATGTGCAGTTCGTCCACGCCGAGGATCCCGTCGGCACCGGCGTCCCCGTCCGTGTCGTCCGCGCCGGCGGTGAACGCCTTGATCAGCGTGTCACCGACCTCGCGGGCGTCGGCGAACGTCGGCTGCTCCGAGAAGCCGGTCCAGCTTCCCGCGATCTCCCGGCTGCGGAACCGGTAGTACGCCACGCCCTTGCGGCCGATGACGTAGAGCACCGGCTCCTTGCCGTCGGCGCGCAGCCGGGCGATGAGCGACTCGGCGGTCCGGATCGCGTTCGAGCTGTAGCCACCGGCCAGACCCCGGTCGGCCGTGACCAGCAGGACGCCCGCCCGCCGCACCCGCTCGCGCGAGGTGAGCAGCGGGTGGTCGATCCGCGCGTTCGAGGCCAGCGCCGTCAGCACGCCGGTGATCGCCTCGGCGTACGGCAGCGAGGCCGCCACCTTGGCCTGGGCCTTGGCGATGCGGCTCGTCGCGACGAGCTCCATCGCCTTGGTGATCTTCTTCATCCCCTTGGCGGATCGGATCCGCTGCCGGAGAACGCGTACCTGGGCGGCCATCGGATCAGCTCTCGGCCGGGCGGTCGGCGCCGTCGCGCAGGCGGGTCACCGTCTCGCGGGACTGCTCACCCTCCAGCGGCTTGGCCGGCGCCTCGTTGATCCGGACCTCCTCCTCCTTGCCCAGGAAGAGCTGCTTGAACTCGGTGATCGCCGAGTCGAGCGAGGAGATGATGTCGTCGCCCCACTTGTGGTCCGCGATCGAGGCCAGGACACCCTCGTGCTTGTGCCGGAGGTACTGCAGGAACTCCGACTCGAAGCGGCGCACCTCGCCGACCGGGACGTCGTCCAGCTTGCCCTCGGTGCCGGCCCAGACGGAGACGACCTGCTCCTGCACCGGGTACGGCGAGTAGTTCGGCTGCTTGAGCAGCTCGACCAGCCGGGAACCGCGGTCCAGCTGAGCCCGGGAGGCCCGGTCCAGGTCGGAGGCGAAGGCGGCGAACGCCTCCAGCTCGCGGTACTGGGCCAGGTTCAGCCGCAGCGAGCCGGCGACCTTCTTCATCGGCTTCACCTGCGCGGCGCCACCGACCCGGGAGACCGAGGTGCCGACGTTGATGGCCGGCCGGACGCCCTGGTTGAACAGATCGGTCTCCAGGAAGATCTGGCCGTCGGTGATGGAGATGACGTTGGTCGGGATGAACGCCGAGATGTCGTTCGCCTTGGTCTCGATGATCGGCAGACCGGTCATCGAGCCGCCACCCAGCTCGTCGGAGAGCTTGGCGCAGCGCTCCAGCAGACGCGAGTGCAGGTAGAAGACGTCACCCGGGTAGGCCTCACGACCCGGCGGGCGGCGCAGCAGCAGCGACACGGCACGGTACGCCTCGGCCTGCTTGCTCAGGTCGTCGAAGACGATCAGGACGTGCTTGCCGCCGTACATCCAGTGCTGCCCGATGGACGAGCCGGTGTAGGGCGCGAGGTACTTGAAGCCGGCCGGGTCGGAGGCCGGGGAGGCGACGATGGTGGTGTACTCCATCGCGCCCGCCTCCTCCAGCGTCCCCTTGATGGAGGCGATGGTGGAGGCCTTCTGGCCGATCGCGACGTAGATGCAGCGGACCTGCTTCTTCGGGTCGCCGGAGCGCCAGTTCTCGCGCTGGTTGAGGATGGTGTCCAGGGCGACGGTGGTCTTGCCCGTCTTCCGGTCACCGATGATCAGCTGACGCTGGCCGCGGCCGATCGGGGTCATCGCGTCGATGGCCTTGATGCCGGTCTGCAGCGGCTCGTCGACCGACTTGCGGGACATCACGTTCGGGGCCTGGAGCTCCAGCTCACGGTAGCCCTCGTTGGCGATGTCACCGAGGCCGTCGATGGGCTCGCCGAGCGCGTTCACCACGCGGCCGAGGAACGCGTCACCGATCGGCACCGAGAGCACCCGGCCGGTGCGCTTGACGCGCTGACCCTCTTCGATCCCGCCGAAGTCACCGAGGACGACGACACCGATCTCCCGGACGTCGAGGTTCAGCGCCACACCGAGCGTGCCGTCCTCGAACTCCAGGAGCTCGTTGGTCATGGTCGAGGGGAGGCCCTCGACGTGGGCGATGCCGTCACCGGCGTCGGCGACGGTGCCGACCTCCTCGCGGGAGACGTCGGCCGTGTAGGAAGAGACGTAGCGCTCCAGGGCGCCGCGGATCTCCTCCGTCGAGATGGTCAGCTCGGCCATCCTCTGCTTCCTTAAGTATCTCAGGGCCCGGGATACCTAGTACCGACCGGTCCGATGGCATCGAATCAGGGCTGCTAAGACGCTGGTCAGCGCTTCGCGAGCGCGTTGCGGGTCTCGTTGAGGCGACGCAGGACGGTGCCGTCGTACAGGTCGGAGCCGACCTGTACGCGCGCCCCGCCGAGCACGTCGGGGTCGACCGTCTGCTTGACGGAGACCTCCCGACCGTACATCTCCGAGAGGCGGGCACCGAGGCGTCGCTCCTCCTCCTCGGTCAGCGGAGCCGCCACGGTCACGTACGCGACCTGACGGTCCCGCCGGTCGGCGGCGAGCTCGACCAGCCGGGTGAGCGCACCGGTGAAGGAGCGTCCCCCGAAGCCGGCGAGCGCGGCCTCGACGAGGCTGACGGTCACCGGCTGGGCCTTGCCGGCGAGCAGCTGCCGGGCCAGTTCGGCCCGCCGCTCGACCGCGGCCATCGGGTCGGAGAGCGTGTTCGACAGCTCGGCGGAACCGGCGACGACCTGCCCGAAGCGGAACAGCTCGTCCTCGACCTCGCCCAGCTCGCCGGCCAGGTCGGCGCTGGCCAGCAGTGCCTCCACGCCCAGGCGCTCGACACCGTCGAGCAGCTCGGTCGGGGCCGACCAGCGGCCGGACACCATCGACGTGAGCAGGTCGAGCGCCTCCGCGCCGATCCGGCCGCGCAGCATGTCGCCGAGCAGACCGGAGCGGTCGGCGCCGGCCCGGGCCGGGTCGGAGAGCGCCCGGCGCAGCCGCGGCTCGCGCCGCAGCAGGGCGGCGACGGAGAGGATGTCGTCGGCGGTGGCAGCCACCGCCGACGGCTCCGCGCCGCGGACGTACGTGTCGAGGCGCTCGGCCCCGGCCCGGTACGACTCCCGGCTGGCGGCCTGCATCAGCGGGCCCCCGTGCTCTCGAGATTGCTCAGGAACCGGTCGACGGTGCCCTTGCGACGCGCCTCGTCGGCAAGCGACTCGCCGACGATCTTGCTGGCCAGGTCCACCGCGATGGTGCCCACCTCGGTGCGCAGCTCGCGCACGATGGTGGCCCGCTCCGCGGCGAGCTGCTCCTTGCCGGCGGCGATGATCCGGTCGGACTCCTCACGCGCCTTGGCGAGGATGTCCTGCCGGATGCCGTCGGCGTCGGCCCGCGCGTCGTCGCGGATCTTGGCGGCGTCGGTACGCGCCTCCGCGAGCTGGGCCCGGTACTGCTCGAGCAGCTGGTTCGCCTCGGCCTGAGCCGCCTCGGCGCGCTTGATGCCGCCCTCGATCGCGTCGACCCGCGCCTGGTACATCGCCTCCATGCGGGGCATGACGAACTTCAGCAGGACGAAGACGAGCAGGGCGAAGGAGATCGTTCCGACGACCATCTCCTGCCAGATCGGCAAGATCGGATTGTGCGCGCCTTCGGCGGCGAGATACATGTCAGACCTCCGGATCGGGGGAGCTCGCGTCAGCTAACGGCGAAGGCGAGCACCAGGCCGAACAGCGCCAGCGCCTCGACCAGGGCGAAGCCCAGCACCAGCCAGGTGCGGTTGTAGCCGGCCGACTCGGGCTGGCGGGCGCTCGACTGGATGTAGGCCGCGAATACCAGGGCCACACCGATACCGGGGCCGATGGCGGCGAGGCCGTAGCCGATGGTGTTGACGTTGCCACCGATCTCGGCAAGAACGTTCATTGCGGGTATTCCTCCTAGTTCACACGTGAGGGCTCACGTGTACGCGGTCGGTACCAGATGCTTGGCCGGGCCGGGTGCCCGCCGAGCCGGATCTCAGTGCTCGTCGGCCAGCGACGTGCCGATGTAGTTGGCGCTCAGCGTGACGAAGACGTATGCCTGCAGCACCGCCACCAGCGCCTCGAAGAAGGCCATCACGATCGCCATCGCGAAGGAGAAGACCGAGGTCGCCTGGACGAAGACGCTGCTCGACCCGAGCATCACGAAGCCGCCGACGGTGAAGACCAGCAGGAGCAGGTGGCCGGCGAACATGTTGGCGAAGAGCCGCAGTGCCAGGGTGACCGGCCGGACGACGAAGTTCTGCAGGAACTCGATCGGAATCAGCAGGAAGTGCATCGGCCACGGCACGCCGGGCAGGATGAGGCTCTGCTTGAGGTACTTGCCGAGGCCGTGCTTGCGGACGCCGACGTAGTTGTACATGACGTACGAGATGGCGGCGAGCACGATCGGGAACGCGATGTGCGAGTTCGGCGAGATCTGCAGGCCGGGCACGATGCTGAAGATGTTTGTCAGCAGGATGAAGCTGAACAGCACGGTGAGGTAGGGCGCGAAGCGGATGCCCGCGTTACCCATCTGCTCCCGGGCGATGTTGTCCCGGACGAGCCCGTAGACCGCCTCCGCCGCCCACTGGCCCTTGCCCGGCACCAGCTTCGGCTTCCGGTACGCGGCCACGAAGAAGATGATCAGCAGCGCGACGGCGATCCAGATCATGATGCTGAACTTGGTGACCCAGGGGCCGGCCACGTCCGGCGGGTAGAAATCCCCGACGCTGGGGGGCCAGGGAAGGTCCTGGGCGACGACCAGCTGTCCGCTCACCGTGTCATCCTCCGCACTCAACAGACCCGCGTGTGCCGGAACTCAGGCACTGAGCCTCTTCATGATCAGGTAGATCGCCCCGGCCGCGCCGAGCATCATGCCGACGGCGACCCCGATGCCGGCTGGCAGACCGAAGAACCGTTCCGCCAACCAGCCGAGGCCACCCCACACCAGAATGCCGGCGAGCAGGTAACCCACGACGGCGCCTGCCACACCCTCCGACGAGTGCTCGTCGGACTTGTGGGAGTGGGGGTCATCGGCCATGACGTGGCGAACAATATCAGCAGGGGCGCGCGGGGATGTGCGGCACCCCCCACACTGCGGGCAGCGTGCGGGCCGTACTGCGGGCGCGTCAACCTCGCGCCACGTTACTCCTGTCGCGCCCGTCAGGGCACCCGCCGTACCGGACACGATTCCGCAAAGTCACTCGTCGTCGTCACGCGGCTTGAAGGTGGGCAGCGGAGACCTCATCGCCCAGGTCAGGTGCGCTCCGGTCCACACCACCACCGCCGCGATGATGGCCACGCCCATGGCCGGCAGGCCGGGCCAGCCGGTGGCCGCCACGGCGGCCATCACCACGCCCAGGATCACGATCTTGGTGGCGTAGGTGACGAGCCCGACCGACATGATCATCCGAGGGTGGACGGCGTCCGCCCAGGCCACCGAGACGCTGGAGATCAGGTAGCTGACGATCACCAGCGCCACGCCGGCCGCGAAACCGGCCGCGCCGGTCGGGCCGCGCAGCAGCGCCGCCGCCGGCACCCCCACCACCGCGAGGGCCGCGCACGCCAGCAGCGGCAGCCGCAGGTGGTTCAGCCGGGACCGGATGGCGCCGGGCTCGCCCGCCCGTGGCGCCGTCATCGGGGGTACGCCGGGAAGGCGGCGACCAGCTCGGCGACCTCGCGGGCCATCCCGGTCAGCGCGTCGGCGCCGCCGGAGGCGCCCGGATCGGTGCGTACCGCGCGCGCGATCAGCCCCGCGATCCGGCGCATCTCGCCCTCCCGCATGCCCTGGGTGGTGACGCTCGGCGTACCCACCCGGATGCCGGAGGCCACCGACGGCGGCCGCGGGTCGTACGGGATGGCGTTCTTGTTGAGCGTGATGCCGGCGGCGTCGCAGCGGGCCTCGGCCTGCGCGCCGGTCACGCCGGTCTCCCGCAGGTCGAGCAGGGCCAGGTGGGTGTCGGTGCCGCCGGAGACCGGCGGCAGTCCCTCCGCGGCCAGCCCGTCGGCGAGCGCGCGGGAGTTGGCGACGACCTGGGCGGCGTACGTGCGGAACTCGGGCTGCGCGGCCTCGCGCAGCGCGACCGCCTTGGCGGCGACGGCGTGCATCAGCGGGCCGCCCTGGGTGAACGGGAAGACCGCCTTGTCGATCCGGGCCGCGAGCGGCTCACGGCAGAGGATCATGCCGCCGCGCGGGCCGCGCAGCACCTTGTGGGTGGTCGCGGTGACCACGTCGGCGTACGGCACCGGGGACGGGATCGCCCCGCCGGCCACCAGGCCGATGAAGTGCGCGGCGTCCACCATCAGGTACGCGTCGACCTCGTCGGCGATCTCCCGGAAGCGGGCGAAGTCGATCAGGCGCGGGTACGCCGTCGCGCCACAAATGATCATCTTTGGCCGGTGCGCCCGGGCCAGGTCGCGTACCTCGTCGTAGTCGATCAGTCCGGTGTCCGGCCGGACGGTGTAGCCGACCGGGTGGAACCACTTGCCGGAGAAGTTCACCCGGCTGCCGTGCGTCAGGTGCCCGCCGTGCGGCAGGTCCATCGCCAGCACCGTGTCGCCCGGCTGGATCAGGGCGGCGTACGCGGCCAGGTTGGCGCTCGCCCCGGAGTGCGGCTGGACGTTCGCGTGTTCGGCGTCGAACAGGTCCTTCGCCCGGGACACGGCCAGCTCCTCGGCCCGGTCCACCTCGGCGCAGCCGCCGTAGTAGCGCCGGCCCGGGTAGCCCTCGGCGTACTTGTTGGTGAGCGTGGAACCCAGCGCGGCCAGCACCGCGGGCGAGGTGAGGTTCTCGCTGGCGATCAGTTGCAGACCGCCGCGCAGCCGGTCCAGCTCCCCCAGCACCACCTCGGCGATCTCCGGGTCGACGGTACTGAGCTGCTGGAAGTCCGGCCCCCAGAAGGTGTCCCTCGCGTTCTCCACAGCGAAGGAGTCTACGGAGCCGCACACTGGATGCCGTGAGATGCCTCGTCACCGGCGCGACCGGCTACATCGGCGGACGCCTCGCGCCCCGGCTGCTGGCCGAGCGGCACTCCGTACGCTGCCTGGCCCGCACGGCCGGGCGGCTGCGGGACGTGCCCTGGGCGGCCGAGGCGGAGGTCGTCGAGGGCGACCTGCGCCGCCCGGAGACGCTGCCGTCCGCGTTCGAGGGCGTGGAGGTGGCGTACTACCTGGTCCACTCGCTCGGCCAACGCGGCTTCGAGGCGGCCGACCGGGAGGCGGCGACCAACTTCGCCGAGGCGGCGCGCGCCGCGGGCGTACGCCGGATCGTGTATCTCGGCGGGCCGGAGCCGGCGGAGCGCGACGGCCTGCCCTCGGCGCACCTGCGCTCCCGGGCGGAGGTCGCGCGGATCCTGCTGGACAGCGGCGTGCCCACAGCGGTGCTGCGCGCCGCGGTGATCATCGGATCCGGCTCGGCCTCGTTCGAGATGCTGCGCTACCTGACCGAGCGGCTGCCGGCGATGGTCACCCCGCGCTGGGTGCGCAACCGGATCCAGCCGATCGCGGTCCGGGACGTGCTGCGCTACCTGGTCGGCTGCGCGCACCTGCCGGCGGAGGTGAACCGGGCCTTCGACATCGGCGGCCCGGACGTGCTGACCTTCACCGAGATGATGCAGCGCTACGCCCGGGTGGCCGGGCTGCGGCCCCGGGTCATCCTGCCGGTGCGCCCGCTCACCCCGTCGCTCTCCTCGCACTGGGTCGGCCTGATCACGCCGGTGCCGAACGCGATCGCCCGGCCGCTGGTGGAGAGCCTGGTGCACGAGGCGGTGGCGCACGAGCACGACATCGCCGCGTACGTGCCGGACCCGCCCGAAGGGCTGACCGGCTTCGACCAGGCGGTCGCGCTGGCGCTCACAAAGGTGCGCGACGCGCAGGTGGAGACGCGCTGGTCGAACGCGAGCGGGCCGGACGCGCCCGCCGAGCCGCTGCCGTCGGACCCGCGCTGGTCCGGCGGCACCGCGTACACAGACATGCGGGAGCGGGCGGTGGCCGCGCCACCGGACGCGCTGTGGCGGGTCATCGAGGGCGTCGGCGGCGAGCACGGCTGGTACTCGTTCCCGCTGGCCTGGTCGGTGCGCGGCTGGATGGACCGGCTGGTCGGCGGCGTCGGGCTGCGCCGGGGACGGCGTGACCCGCACCGCCTCCAGGTCGGCGAGGCGCTCGACTTCTGGCGGGTCGAGGAGATCGTCCCGGGCGAGCTGCTGCGGCTGCGCGCCGAGATGCGGCTGCCCGGCCGGGCCTGGCTGGAGATGCGCGCCGAGCCGGACGGCAACGGCGGCAGCCGCTACGTCCAGCGCGCCGTGTTCCTCCCGCGCGGGCTGCCCGGCCACCTCTACTGGGCCTCGGTGGCCCCGTTCCACGCCGTCGTCTTCGGCGGCATGGCCCGCAACATCGCCCGGGGCGCCGAACACCCGGCCGGTTAGGACGGAGAGCCGCTCGGCAGCGCGGGGCCGAGGAGCAGTCCCCCGTCGATGACGTACTCGGCGCCGGTGATGAAGGCGGCGTCCGGCGACGTGAGGAACAACAGCAGCGCGGTGACGTCGGCGGGCTGCCCGAGTCGCGGTACGGCGAATGGCTCGGGCGAGTAGAAGTCGGCGATCGGGGCGTCGCTGCCGGCCGCCGGCTCGGTGATGAACGGGGTGTCGATCACGCCGGGGTGGATCGCGTTGACGCGGATGTTGTCGCGGCCAAGCTCCAGCGCGGCGGTCCGGGTGAGCCCTCGTAGCGCCCACTTGCCGGCGACGTAGGGCGCGTAGAAGGCGGTGCCGCCGAAGCCCATGGTGGAGCCGATGTTGACGATCGCTCCTCCGCCCGCGCGCCGCAGCGCCGGGGCGGCCGCCCTGATGCCGAGGAAGGTGCCGGTGAGGTTGACGTCGAGGATGCGAGCCCAGGTGGCCCGGTCGGTGGACTCGATGAGGGCCGGTGGGTTCTGCACCCCGGCGTTGTTGACCAGGACCGTGAGCGCGCCGAACGCCTTCTCGGTCTCCGCGACGGCGGCGGCCCACGACTCCTCCCGGGAGACGTCCAGGGAGACGAACCGTGCCCGGTGGCCCAGCTCGGCGGCGAGGCCGGCGCCCCGCTCGGCGTCGATCGCACCGATGACGACGTTTGCGCCTTCGGCGTGCAGGGCGCGAACGTGGCTGGCCCCCTGCCCGCCGGTGCCGCCGGTCACGAGAACTGTCTGATTGGCGAAGCGGGACATCGGATCCTCCGGTACGTGCGGTACGACAACCCGGGAAACGGGTGGTGAGTCAATTGACTCACCACTCCGAAGCTACGCCGCCGCACGTGGTGAGTCAACCCACTCACCTCGCTACGATGGGCGCATGACCCCAGCGCCGTCGGCCTATCACCAGCGCGTGGCGGAGGAGAAGCGCGCGCTGATCGTGCAGGCCGCCACCGAGCTCTTCCTGGAGTTGGGCTACGACCGGGCCTCACTGGCACGCGTCGCCGCCGGCGCCGGCGTGTCGAAGGCGACGCTGTTCAAGCAGTTCCCGACGAAGGCGGCATTGTTCGACGCGATCGTCGTCGACTCGTGGGCCCGCAACGACGTCGCCGACGTGCCGCCCACCGGTGACCTGGTGGCCGGCTTGACGGTTCTCGGGCGGCACTACGCGACGCTGTTGAGCCGGCCGGAGATGACCGACCTGTTCCGCATCGTGATCGCCGAGATGCCACGCTTTCCCGAACTGGCCAGAGCGCACTTCGCGCAGGGCAAACTGCCGTACTTCGAGTCCGTCCGGCTCTACCTCGTGGCCGAGCACGAGGCCGGAGTCGCGGACGTCGCCGACCCGGAGTTGGCAGCCACGCACTTCCTCGGGATGATCTCCAATTACCTGCTCTGGCCGCGCCTGGTCCTCCCGGACTGGACGGTCACCCCCGAGCGCACGGCAGCTGTCGTCGACGAAGCCGTCCGGACCATGGTCGCTCGGTACGGCAGGTCGACGAGCTGACTCTCAGTTGCCGGTGCGCGGGCTGGTGTGCTGGAAGGCCACGGCCTGGCCCGGCGGGACGAAGTCGCGTACCGGCTCGTCGCGCAGCGACCACGCCAGGATGCGGCCCACGGCGGCGATCTGCCGCTTCTGCACGCCACCACCGACCGCGTCCCGGGGATCGTCCGGGTTCGCGGCGATCGTCGCCACCGACAGCTGCGGGGTGAACGCCACGACCGTCTCGGTGGCGTTCCGCTCCGAGCTGCCGGTCTTGCCCGCCACCGGCCGGCGCAGGCCCGGGGCCAACTCCTCGGCCGTGCCGCCGTCGCAGCGCCGGTACATCGACTGGTCGCCGACCGGGCAGCGGCTGGCGTCGGCCGCCGCGCGGGCCACCTCGGTGTCCAGCACCTGCCGGCAGTCGGCGTTCCCGGCCGCGACCCTGCGGCCGGACGGGTCGGTGATCGAGGTGACCGGCGTGGGCCGGCACCACGTGCCCTCGGCGGCCACCGCGGCGTATGCGCCGGCCAGGTCCAGCGGCGTGGTGGCGGAGACGCCGAGCGTGAACGGCCCCCAGCTCTTGGCACCCTCGCGGGCCATCCGGGCATCCGCCGGAGCGCGGAACACGATGCCCAGCCGCTGGGCCATCTCGACCACCCGGTCCGCGCCGACGCGCTCGGTCAGCCAGGCGAAGTACGTGTTCACCGAGCGCCCGAACGCGTCCCACATGTCCCGGTCGCCGTCCATCCAGGAGGCGTTGGCGTTCTCCGGGCACCACCGGCCGCCGCAGCTCGCCGGGCCGGCGCCGACCGGGTACTGCGTCACGTAGACGCGCGGGGCGTCGAACTCGGTGTCCAGCGGCAGCCCGGACTCCAGCGCGGCCAGCAGCGCGAACAGCTTGAACGTCGAGCCCGCCTGGTAGCCGGTGATGCCGCCACCGCCGGCCACGAGCTGGTTGACCGTGTTCGGGTAGTTCTGCTGCCCGTCCGGGTTGGCGGCCGCGCCGTAGGCGCGGTTCACCGCCATCGCCAGCACCCGGCCGGTACCCGGTTGCACCACGGCCGTCGGCGCCGCGCGGGCGATCGTCTCCGGGTAGATCTCCCGCACCTGCTCGCTCGCCTTGGCCTGCACGTCAGGGTCGAGCGAGGACACGATCTTCCAGCCGCCGCGGCGCAGTGTGCGCTGCCGTTCGTCGGCGGTCTCGCCGAACGCCGGCTGGGCGTTCCACCACTGCGTGAACCAGTCGCAGAAGAAGCCCCAGTCGTTGTGCTCGGCGGAGACCGCGGCGCAGTCGTTGGGGGTGGTGTTCGGCTTGAGGGCCAGTTCCGTCGCCTTCGCCGCCTCGGCGTCCGCCGCGCCGACCCGGCCGGTCTCCACCATCCGGTCCAGCACGTACGCCCGGCGCTGCCGGGCCGAGTCGGCGTCGCCGCTGATCGGGTCGTCGGCCGGGGAGCGGACCAGCCCGGCGAGCAGCGCGGCCTGAGCCAGCGTGAGCCGGTCCGGCGTGGTGGAGAAGTAGCGCTTGCTGGCGGCGGCGATCCCGTACGCCCCGGCGCCGAAGTACGCGATGTTCAGGTAGCGCCCGAGGATCTCGTCCTTGCCGACCTGCCGTTCCAGCGTCAGCGCGTACCGCATCTCGCGGATCTTGCGACCGACGGTGATCTCGGTGGCGGCGGCGCGCTGCTCCTCGGTCAGCCGGGGGTCACCGGCCAGCGCGTTGCGCACGTACTGCATGGTCAGCGTGGAGGCGCCCTGGCGGGTGCCCTCGCGGCGGTTGGCGGTGAACGCCCGCGCCACGCCGCGCACGTCCACGCCGTGGTGCTCGTAGAAGCGCACGTCCTCGGCGGCCACGATGGCGTCGCGCATCACCGGTGCCACCTCGCCGACCGGCACGTCCACCCGGTCCTCGACGTAGAACGAGGTGATCAGCGTCCGCCCGTCGCTCGCGTACAGGTTGGAGCGCTGCGCCGGCTGCGGCGTCCTGAGCGCCTCCGGCAGCGCCGTGTACGGCATCAGGTTCTTCACGCCCAGCCCGAAGACGAGCGCGGCCGGCAGTGCGGCGGCGGCCAGGGCCAGTCCGGCGAGCACGCCGGCCAGCACAACGGTGAACAGCTTGTCGAGATAGGCCCGGTTCATCAGCTCTCCCCGCAGGAGCCGGCCGTACGGACCCGTTCAGAATGGCCCGAATGTGCGCTTTGGCCGCCACCTTCCGAGAAAGGCGCAGAAAGTTCGCGAGGAAGGATGAATCTCAGGGCAACAGCGCGGCAGCCAGCGGCTGCACCGTCTCCTCGATCTCGTCCGCGACCCGGCTGAAGCACTGGTCGCCCCGGCCCCACGGGTCGTCCAGATCGTCTGTGGGCAGCGCGGAGGCGTTCTGCCGGGCCGCGTCGACGGCCGCGACGAGGGCGACACCGCGCGCGTGGACCGCGTCCGGCGTCGGCTCGGCCGGCGGCAGGGCGGCGCGGTCCAGCCCGCCGAGCAGGCGGCCGAACTCACCGAGGACGAACGTGCGCGCGGCGGCGTCCGGCCGCAACGCCACCACGTACTCCTGCTGGTCGGCCGTGGCGGTGAGCACCAGGTCGGCGGCGTCGATCAGATCGGAGCGCAGACGCCGGGCGGCGAACCCCTCGGTGTCGCCGCCGCGCGAGACCACCTGCCGGGCGGCGGGCGGGTTCATCTCCTCCCCCGCGTGCCAGCCGCCGGTGCCGGCGCTGTGGCTGTGCACCAGCGCGTCCGACCCGGCCGGGTCGACGTCGAGGCGGGCCAGCCGCTCGCGGACCGCGAGCAGCAGCAGCCGCTCGGCCATCGGCGACCGGCAGATGTTGCCCATGCAGACGTGCAGGACGGTGAAGGGCGGCACTCAGACCCCCCGCTCGTCGAGGATGTCCGGCACGACCTCCCGCAGCTTCGCCAGCGTCACCGCGCCCTCGCGCAGCACCCGCGGCACGTCGCCGGTCAGGTCGACGATGGTGCTCGGCACCGGGTCCACCGCCGGCCCGGCCTCCAGGTACGCCCGGACGCCGTAACCGAGCTGGTCGCGCGCCTCCTCGGCGGTGAGCGCGGCGGGCTGGCCGACCTTGTTCGCCGAGGCGACCGCCATCGGCCCGGTCTCGCGCAGCACCTCCAGCGCCACCGGGTGCAGCGGCATCCGCACCGCCACCGTGCCGCTGTTGTCGCCCAGGTCCCAGGCGAGGCTCGGCGAGTGCTCCACCACGATGGTCAGCGCGCCCGGCCAGAACGCCTCGACCAGGTCGCGGGCCGCGCCGGGCAGCGAGAAGACCAGGCCGTCGAGCGTGTGCCGGGAGCCGATGAGCACCGGGGGCGCCTGCCGGGCGCCACCCTTGGTGTCCGCCAGAGCCTTCACCGCGTACGGGGTGAAGGCGTCCGCCCCGACGCCGTAGACCGTGTCGGTCGGCAGGACGACGAGTTCCCCGTTCTTGACGGCCTCGATGGCAGCGGCGATGCCGCGGTCCCGGTCGGCGAGCGACCGACAGTCGTAGAGCATCACGAGGAGTCAGTCTGCCACGCCCGGCCGGGGTCGGGGTGGGTGCCGTCCGCCCGCCGGGACGCGCTCGCCCAGCGGGGCCGCCCGGCCAGGTCCCGGTGCTCCTCGACCCGGTCGTAGCGGCCGTCACCGCGCAGCAGCGCCGGCACCTCCTCCGCGTGCGTGTCGTCGTGCTCGACGCCGATCACGCCGCCCGGGCGCAGCAGCTCGGCGGCCCGGCGCACCACCGGGCGGATCACGTCCAGCCCGTCCGCGCCGCCGAACACCGCCTCGTCCGGATCGTGCCCGGCCACCTCCGGCGGCACGATCACCGACCTCGGCACGTACGGCGGGTTGCAGAGCAGCACGTCGACCCGCCCGGCCAGGCCGGCCAGCAGCTCCGGGTCGGTCACGTCGGCGGCCACCACCTCGACCGGCCGGTCCCCGGCGGCGGCCCGGTCCGCCGCGTTGCGACGCAGCCAGGCCAGCGCGGCCGGGGACCGCTCCACCGCCACCACCCGGGCCGCGGGCACCTCCTGCGCGACGGCGAGGGCGATCGCGCCGGAACCACTGCACAGGTCGACCACGAGCGGCGCGGCGTGCTCCCGGGCCCGCTCGACGCCCCAGCCGGCCAGCAGTTCGGTCTCCGGCCGGGGCACGAAGACACCCGGCCCGACCGCCAGCTCCAGGTGCCGGAAACCGGCCGAGCCGAGCAGGTGCTGCAACGGCTCCCGGGTCACCCGCCGCCCGACGAGGGCGTCCAGGCGGTCACGCTGCGCCGGGGTGAAGCCGTCGGCGAGCGCCAGCCGGCCACGCGGCACGTCGAGGACGTACGCGGCCAGCTGCTCGGCCTCGGCGCGGGGCGCCTCGACGCCGGCCGCCGCGAGCGCGCGCGCCACCCGGTTGATCACCAGCGAGGGGCGTTCGCGTTCTGTCCCTTCGGACGGGTGTTGCGGGAGTGCTGTCACGCAATAATCATGAGGCGTCGCGGCCCACCTCACGAACGGGTGCGTCCGGGCGCACACCGCAGGGAGGTCGCGAGTGGGCTGGCTCGACCAGGTCGAGGACCAGGTTGACGCTCTCCGACGCGCTCGGTCCCTCCAGGAAGCCAGCCGGTCCGCGGAGGCGTGCGCCCTGCTCGACCGCGTCATCCGCACCACGGCCGACCCGTACGCCCGCGCCGACGCGCTCGTGCAACGCCTGTCCGCGCTGATCAACCTCGGCCGGACCGCCGAGTTCACCAGGGCCGTCGAGGACGCCTCCGCCGCCGTACGCGACCTGGCCGAGCCCTACCTGCACGGGCACCTCAACGCGCTGGCCGCGCTCGCCGCCCACCACCAGGGCGCGCTCGACAGGTGCGTGACGCACCTGGTCCGGGCCGCCCGCGCGCTCGGCGCCGACGACACCCCCGACCGGGACACCGCCTGGGGCTGGCACGACCTGGCGATGGCGTACTCGTACCTCAGCTTCCACGGCCACGCGCTCGGCGCGATCGAGCGCGCCCGGGAGGTCGGGCTCAGCGTCGGCATCCCCGAGGAGACGTTCGCCGCGCCGGGCATCCGGCTGCGTAACGCGGTCGCGCTCGACCACAACGGCGACAGCGACGGCTGCCTGCGGGTGCTGCGCGACGTGGCCGGCGACCTGGCCCGGTTCCTGCGCGGCGGGCGGGCCGGCAACCTGCGCCCGAGCAGCCTGGCCGCGTACGGCTACGCCGCCGCCCGCCGGGCCGCGCTCGGCGACCGGGTGGAGTCCGCCGGGGACGCCGACCCGAACCGGCTGCTCGGCCACGGCGGGGACAGCGCCCGCGCCCGCGACCTGCGCCAGCTCGGTCAGGTCTGCCTGGCGGTGGCCGACGGCCGTCCGATCGAGGCGGTCACCCGGCTGGACTCGCTCCGGGTCTCCGCCGAGACGCTCGGCGCGGCCGAGGCGCCCCGGCTGCGCAGCGTGGCGCTGGCCCGGGCCGGTGACCACGCGGGCGCGCACCGGGCCGACCGGCACGCGTTCCGGCTGGCGGCACAGCGCAGCGACCGGCTGCGGGACGTCTACATCGACGGCATCGCCGCCCGGATCGACCACGAGGAGATGCGCCGCGAGGCGGCCCGGTACGAGGGCGAGGCGCTCACCGATCCGCTCACCGGCCTGCCCAACCGTCGCCGGCTGGAGCGCTACCTGGGCGCTGTGGTGTCCCGGGGCGAGCGGGTGGTGATCGGCGTCTGCGACCTCGACGGGTTCAAGGCGGTGAACACCCGCCACGGCCACCACTCCGGTGACCTCGTGCTGCAACGGGTGGCCGGGGTGATCAACCGGGTGATGCGGCGGGGCGACTTCGTGTCCCGCTACGGCGGCGACGAGTTCGTCGTGGTGCTGCCCGACACGGTCATGCCGGAGGCGGTCGAGGTGGCCCGCCGGATCGAGGCGGCCGTCCGCACCGAGGACTGGGAGTCCCTGGTGCCGGGCACGCCGGTCGGGGTGACCATCGGCTTCGCGGAGGTCGACGGCAGCACCACGGTGAGCGTCCGGGAGGCGCTCGGCGCCGCGTTCGAGCTGGCCGACCGGGAGATGCTGCGCGCCAAGGCCCGGTTGCGGGCGAGCTGAGCGGTAAGGAAGGGCCCCCTGTTAACGCCTCCGGTAGAGCAGGGGCCCCCGCTTAACACCCCGTGCGGTCAGCGGCGGGACAGCTCGGTCTCGCCGGCCAGCCGGGCCGCGCGGTCCGCCTCGGCCAGGGCGTCGAGCACCCCGTCCAGCTCGCCGGCCAGGGCCAGGTCCAGGTTGTACGCGGTGTAGCCGATGCGGTGGTCGGTGATCCGGTTCTGCGGGAAGTTGTAGGTGCGGATCCGCTCGGACCGGTCCACGGTGCGGACCTGCGCCTTGCGGGCGTCCGACGCCGCCGCGTCCGCCTGCTCCTGGGCGGCGGCGAGCAGCCGGGCGCGCAGGATGCGCATGGCCTGCTCCCGGTTCTGCAGCTGGGACTTCTCGTTCTGGCAGGAGACCACGATGCCGGTCGGCACGTGGGTGATGCGGACCGCCGAGTCGGTGGTGTTCACCGACTGCCCACCGGGGCCGGACGAGCGGAACACGTCGATGCGCAGCTCGTTCGGGTCGATGGTGACGTCCACGTCCTCCGCCTCGGGCAGCACCAGCACCCCGGCGGCGCTGGTGTGGATGCGGCCCTGCGACTCGGTGACCGGTACGCGCTGCACCCGGTGCACGCCGCCCTCCCACTTGAGCCGGGACCAGACGCCGTTGCCGCCCTCCGGCACGCCCTTGCTCTTGATCGCCAGCGAGACGTCCTTGACGCCGCCGAGGTCGGAGTCCTGCGCGTCGATCACCTCGGTGACCCAGCCGTGCCGCTCGGCATACCTGGTGTACATCCGCAGCAGGTCACCGGCGAACAGCGCGGACTCCTCGCCGCCCTCACCGGCCTTGATCTCGACGATCACGTCCTTGGCGTCGTGCGGGTCGCGCGGGATGAGCAGTTCCGCGAGCTGTTCCTCAAGGGCCGGCAGGGAAGCGGCGATGGTGTCCGCCTCGGCGGCGAACGACGCGTCCTCGGCGGCCAGTTCCCGGGCGGCGGTCAGGTCGGCGCGGGCCTGCTCCAGCTCGCCGGCCGCCTTGTGCAGCGGAACCAGTTCGGCGTATCGACGGCCGACCCGCCGGGCGGTGCCCTGGTCGGCGTGGATGGCCGGGTCGGCCAGCCGCCGCTCCAGCTCGGCGTACTCGTCGAGGAGGGCGGCCAGGCGCTCACTGCTCATGCTGCGGGTGCTCCTTGGTGATGAAACCGGCGCAAACGGACGAACGCCCGCGCCCGGCAAAAGCCGGACACGGGCGTCGTCGACGGAGCTACTTGGCCTTCTTGGCCTGAACCTTGGCGTACTTCTGCTGGAACTTCGCGACCCGGCCGGCGGTGTCCAGCACGCGCTGCTTACCGGTGTAGAACGGGTGGCAGGCGCTGCAGGTCTCGACGCTGATGGCGCCGCCCTTGGCGGTGCTGCGGGTCGTGAAGGAGTTGCCGCAGGAGCAGCGGACCTCGGTGGTCGCGTACTCCGGGTGGATGTTGGGCTTCATGTCGCCTCGGTCCTTTCGTCGGTGGTCGCCGGGTCGCCGTCGGTGCTCCCCGCCGTCACGACGGGCTCGGGCGTGAACCGGAACCGGTGGCCGATTGACCAGTCTGCCACGGGCGTCTTTCACCCGGCACAGGAGGTCCGCCACCTCCAACGCCGGCCCACCCCTCAGCATTCCCACCCCCACCCCACCCACTCCCCCGGCCCACCCGCGCCCACCCACCACCCGCCCGCCCCGGGCCCCGCCCCGAGCCCGGCGATCATGAACTTAGCGGCACATCCCGCCCCCTTTGTCCAGGCCAACTTCATGATCGCCGGAGCGGGAGCCGGGGCCGGGCGAGGGGGCGCGGACTGGGCGAGGGGTGCGGCCGGGGCTCCTCCCCCAGGATGAGGAGCCCCGGTCCGGTCAGGCCGCGGGGGCGCGAACAGCTGCGGCGGTGGTCACAGTCGCCTCGGCCTTCACGCCGTTCACCGTCACCGCCAGCAGGATCTGCGCGCCGGGACGCAGCGCGGTCAGCCGGCCGGTGGCCGGGTCGAACCAGGCGGCGTGCCACGGACGTATGCCGGCGACGCCCCCGATGTGCAGGCTCGGCGAGCCGGACCAGTCGGCGCTGACCGGCGCGGCCACCGGCACCTGCCGCCCGCTCGGCTGGGTGAGCGTGGCCGTGACGTCCACCGGCGAGCCCTGGCGCGCCTGCGCGGGCGCGGTCAGCGCGAGCCGGTCGACGTGCACGTGCGTCTCCGCACTCACCCACGTCGGCCCCTCGGCCAGCGGGTCACGGCGGGCCCGCTCGGCCTCGCCGGGCGTCACCGGGTCCACCCCGAACTCGGTCCAGCCGGTGAACCCGCCAAGCGCGGCCGGGGTGGACGGGTCCTTGCCCGAGTTGCCGTTGATCACGTACGGCACGCCGTCCACCCGGTCGGCGTGGAACGTGCCGACGTGGCCGTTGACCATCAGCGCCCCCTTGCCGGTGCGGTGCTGGAAGTCGGCCAGCCACTGCTCCACGAGCGCCGCCTCCTTGCGGTCGCCGAGCTGGCTGGCCTTGGCCGGGCTGGGGTCGCGCGGCGGGTGGTGGAAGAACACCGCCACCGAACCCACCGAGCGGTCGGCGGCGGCCTGGTCGAGCGTCCGGCGCAGCAGTTCCACCTGGTCGAACCCGCCGCCGCGCAGCGACCCGGTGGCGGTGCTCAGCGTGAGGAACCGGGTGCCCCGGTGGTCGAAGACGCGCGAGGTGTCCCCGAAGACGCTGCGGAAGTTGTCGATCGGCGCGCCCATGATCTCGTGGTTGCCGGGCACGTAGTGGTACGGCACCTCGCCGCCCAGTTCCTCGTCCAGGATGCGCTTGGCCAGCGCGAAGTCCGCCGGGTAGGCGGTGTCCACGAAGTCGCCGTTGATGATCAGGAAGTCCGGCCGGGCGGCGCGGACCTCGCGCAGCGTACGGCGGGCCTGGGCGACCAGGTCGCTGTCCGGGTTCGCGGCGACGAACTGCGCGTCGGAGAGCACCGCGAAGCGCCAGGGCGCCCCGTCCACAGTGCCGTCACGCAGCACCACCCGATCGGTGCGGTTCGGCTCCGGCGGCGCCTGCACGTCCGGCGGCACCCGGGCCACCAGGTCGTCGATCACCACCTCGCTGCGGTACTGCTTGGCCGGGTCGGTCTCGGCCACGTAGAACCGGCGCACCCGCACCGGGTACTGCACGCCCGGCGGTACGGCGAACTCGACGTACTTCCAGCCGGTCCAGTCCAGGTACGGGCCGCGCAACACGAACTGGGTGTCCTGCGCGTCGTGCAGGTGCAGGCTCGGCCACTCGCCGGCGCCGTTCGCCTTGATCCACATCCCGAACGCCTGCGGCTGGCCGGGTACGTCGATCCAGGCGGGCGGGTCGGCGTACGCGGCCCGGGTGCCGGTGGACTGGCTGAAGTCGTACGACATCCGCAGCCCGCCACCGGTGTGCCCCTCGGCCGGGGCGACCGACCCGGAGGCGCGGGCCTGGCTGAACTTCCACGAGGCGGCGTCGTCGAAACCGGCCACCGGCACGTCGGTCAGCCCGACGGTCACCGGCAGGACCGTGCTGCGGTTGCCGACCCGGGCGGTGACCAGCGCCGAGCCGCTCGCGGCAAGCGCCTTGACGGACAGGTTGCCGTCGGCGGTGGGGGTGACGGAGAGCAGGTCGCTGTCGTACTCCAGCTTCAGGTCGGCGGGCTCGATCGGCGCGGTGTTGCCCTCGGCGTCGAAGCCGACCACGCCGAACAGGCCGGTGTCGCCGGCCCGGTCCAGGCCGACCCGGTCGACGGTGCCGTCGATGCGCGCAAGCGGGCCGAGCACCGTCAGCTCGATGGTGCCCCGGGCGCGTCCCCGGGTGGCCGTGACGGTGCTGCGCCCGGGAACCGCGGCCCGGAACACGCCGTCGCCGTCCACCCGGCCGTGGGTGGCGTGCCAGCGCGGCTCGCCGGCGGCCGGGCCGTACGTCTCGTCGTATCCGGCGGCGGTGAGCCGGCGGGTGAGGCCGGGGAAGACCCGGTCCGGCCGGCCGCCGCGCACCGGCGCGACACCGGGTGCGGCGGTCGGGTCGCTGGCGGTCTCCAGCCAGTAGCCGGTGAGCCGGCCGCTGCCCTTCGGCGCGTAGACGGCGAGCCCGTTCGGCACCGGCCGCTCGCTGCCGTCGGACGGGCTGTTCTCCACCTGGACCGTGGCCGCGCCCGGCTCCCGGGCGAGCAGCGTGGACGAGCCGCCGCCGTCGAGGTTGAGCGCGTTCGCGGCGCCCAGCTCGGCCATCATGCGGCCCATCTCGGTCTGGGTGACGCCCCGGCTGTCCACCTGGCGCCCGTCCACCGTCAGCATGATCATCTTGCGCCCGTCGGCGGAGAAGCCGACTGCGGTGCGCGGGGCCAGCGACTCGTCGGCGATGCTCTGCACCACGCCGTCACGGACCAGCACGTTGCCGCCGCCGACGGCGGCGCGCAGGTCACCGCCGTCGGCGGCGCGCGGTCGCCAGGTCAGGTCCACCGCGTCGCCGGGACGCAGCGCGGCGAGCGCGTCGGCGCCGGCCTCGCGGCCGAGCAGCACGGTGCTGCCGGCCGGGATCGGCCCCTCGCCCGCCGTGGTGGCCACGTTCGCCACCCGGCCGCCGGTCACCGTCACCTCGACCGTGCGGGCCGCGCCCTCCACGGCCCGCCTGCGGGTGTACGACCCCCAGAGCGGCGTGAACACGCCCACGCCGTCGCGCTGCACCATGTTGTTGAACTGGGTCAGCGGCACCGGCCCGGCGGGCAGCGTCGCGGTGCCCTCGAAGCCGACCTGGACGACCCGGCCGATGCCCTGAGCGCTGATCCCGACCGCGTTCGGGTGCCCGGCGACCGGCGACTGCACCAGCTCGCCGGAGCGGACGCCGACGCCCTGGGCGGCACCGGAGTTGTTGATGTCGAAGAAGTCGCCGTTCACCGCCGCGACGGCACGGGAGCGGTCCACCGCGGCGCGCAGCGGCTCGTCCTTGGTGACCTCGCCGGAGTTGACGTAGTCGACGGTGAGCCCGCCGGCCAGGTCGGCGGTGAGGGCGTCGGCGCGCAGCCAGCCGGCCGCGTCGTACCTGTCGAAGGAGGTCAGGTCGAGGCCGGGCGCGACCGGCCGGGTGGTCTTGGCGGTCTCCAGGCCGCCGGCCGGTTCCACACCGGCGAGCGCGACGGCGGAGTCAGGGCGGGACGAGGCGCGCGGCGCGTCCTCGGCGGCGGTGGCGGCCGGCGGTGCGGCAGCCGGCGGCCCGGCGGCCGTGGCGGCGGACGGCGCCGGCGTGGTGATCGTCAGCAACGGCGTCAGCAGCAGGACGCCGGCGAGGCGGGCGGGTCGACTGCGGGTTCGCATGGACGACAGTCAACCCGACGGTGAACAGAAGTTTCAATACCTAACGGCTTAACCGTAGAAAAACTTCACGGGCGGGCCGCCCGGTACGCGACGAGGGGCACGGCCGCGTTCGGCCGTGCCCCTCGTGCGTCGGATCGTCAGCTCACTCGCCCGGAGTGGACTTCGCGATCTGCATCAGGAACTCGATGTTGGTGCGGGACTGCTTGAGCCGGTCCAGCAGGAGGTCGAGCGCCGCCTGCGAGTCCAGCGAGTGCAGCACCTTGCGGAGCTTGTGGATGATCGCCAGCTCCTCCGGCGCGAGCAGGACCTCCTCCTTACGCGTGCCGGAGGGGTTGATGTCGATCGCCGGGAAGACCCGCTTGTCGGCGATCTTCCGGTCCAGCTTCAGCTCGGCGTTACCCGTGCCCTTGAACTCCTCGAAGATGACCGTGTCCGCCATGGACCCGGTCTCCACCAGCGCGGTGGCGAGAATGGTCAGCGAACCGCCGTTCTCGATGTTGCGCGCCGCGCCGAGGAAGCGCTTCGGCGGGTAGAGCGCGGTGGAGTCGATACCACCCGACATGATCCGGCCGCTGGCCGGCGCCGCCAGGTTGTACGACCGCCCGAGCCGGGTCACCGAGTCGAGCAGCACGACCACGTCGTGTCCCAGCTCGACCAGGCGCTTCGCCCGCTCGATCGCCAGCTCCGCGACGGTGGTGTGGTCCTGCGGCGGACGGTCGAACGTGGCCGCGATGACCTCGCCCTTCACCGACCGCTGCATGTCGGTGACCTCTTCCGGCCGCTCGTCGACGAGCACCACCATCAGGTGGCACTCCGGGTTGTTGCGGGTGATCGCGTTCGCGATCGCCTGCAGCACCATCGTCTTACCGGCCTTCGGCGGCGACACGATGAGCGCCCGCTGGCCCTTGCCGATCGGCATGACCAGGTCGATCACCCGGGTGGTGAGGATGTGCGGCTCGGTCTCCAGCCGCAGGCGCTCCTGCGGGTAGAGCGGCGTGAGCTTGTAGAACTCCGGCCGGCGCTTCGCCTCGTCCGGCTCCATCCCGTTGATGGTGTCCAGCCGGACCAGCGGGTTGTACTTGTCGCGCCGCTGCTCGCCGTCCCGCGCGGCCCGCACGGCGCCGGTGATCGCGTCACCGCGGCGCAGGCCGTACTTCTTGATCTGGGACATCGAGACGTACACGTCGTTCGGGCCGGCGAGGTAGCCGGTGGTCCGGACGAAGGCGTAGTTGTCGAGCACGTCGATGATGCCGGCCACCGGGACGAGCACGTCGTCCTCGCCGACCTGCGGCTCGCGGCCGCCACTGCCACCGCCGTCGCCCTCGCCCCGCTCGCCACGGCCGCGACGACGGTCCCGGAACCGGCTGCGCCGGCCCCGCCGGCCGCCGCCCTCGTCGTCGTCGCCGTCGTTGTCCCGCTCGGCGCGCTGACCCCGGTCGTTGCGGTCACCCCGGTCGTTGCGGTCGCCACGGTCGTTGCGGTCGCCACGGTCGTTGCGGTCGCCCCGGTCGTTACGGTCACCGCCGCGCTCGTTACGGTCGCCGCCGCGCTCGGCCCGCTCGGCCCGCTCGCCACGGTCGCCCCGCTCGTTGCGGTCGCCACGCTCGGCCCGCTCGCCACGGTCACCACGGTCGTTGCGCTCGCCGCGCTCGGCCCGGTCACCGCCGCGCTCGCCACGGTCGGCCCGCTCGCCGCCACGCTCGGCACGCTCACGGCCCCGGCCCTCGTTACGCTCACCGCGCTCGGCCCGGTCACCGCCACGCTCGGCCCGCTCGCCGGTCTCGGCGGGCGCCTCGTCGGCGCGCGTCGTCTCGGCCGGCCGCGCCTCGGCCACCGGCGCCTCGGCCGGTCGCGCCTCGGTGGTCGCGGCGGCAGCCCGGCTGCGGCGACCACGGGTACGACCCTCGGTCACCTCGGCGGCCGGCGCCTGCTCGGCGGGGCGTGCCTCGGCCCGCTCCTCACGGACCTCCGCGTGCACCTCCTCACGGGCGGGAGCGGCAGCCGCCGCCACCTCGGCTCGCGGTCGAGGGGTTCCGGCCGCGGCGCCGCCCTGCTGCCGCTCGGTGATCGCACTGATCAGCTCGCCCTTGCGCATGCGAGCGGTACCAGAGATGCCGAGCGACGCGGCCAGGCTCTGCAGCTCCGGCAGCAGCATCGCCGACAGACCGGTGCCGCTACGCCGGCGGCGCGTGGGGGCGGCGGTGGTGGCATCGCCAGCGACGTTGGAAACATCCGACGTCACGTCGGTGGTGTCGCTCAATGGATTCCTTCCCTCGATAGGCCGGGCTGCCCGGAGTCGTGGAACCAGGTGGCCGGGCGGCCTCGGTGCACCCGCCTCGCATGACGCGTCGCGGGAGTCTGTGACACAGCAGCCGGTGGTTTCCCGACTCACCACCGTCGGTGAGCAGGTCTCGCCGTCTGCGGCGACCTTGGAAACTGCGGCGCGGCGTGGGCCTTGAGCAGGGGTGACGGGCTACCGCCGAGAGCTTCGGGGGTGCGCCGAACCGCAGGAAGATCGCATGCTTCGCGGCTGTGCTAGGTCTAGAGCGTAATCGCCTCGTCCGACCTGCGGCAACAGGGCCCCGCTCGGCGTGTCAAAGTCTACCCCGGATGACCCGGGCACCGCTGACATCTATCGGCAACTCCCAGCGCCGCCAGTCTGTTCCCGCCTGGAAGTCCGCTGAGACCCGGGAGAGCGCCAGCACGGTCGGACCCGCCCCGCTGACCACAGCCGCCACACCCGCCGCACGCAGCGCGGCGACGAGTGCCGCCGTGGCGGGCATGCCCGGGGCCCGCTGGTCCTGGTGCAGCCGGTCGACGGTGGCGGGAAGCAGCAGCGCGGGGTCGGCGGTGAGCGCGTGCACCAGCAGGGCCGCCCGGCCGGCGTTCGAGGCCGCGTCGGCGTGCGGCACGGTGGCCGGGAGCGCCGCCCGGGCCACCGAGGTCAGGCCCCGCTCGGCGGGCACGAACACCGTCGGGCGCACGGCCGCCGCCACCGGCAGCGACACCGCCCGCGCCCCGCCCGGTTCCGTCCAGGCGATCGTGAAGCCGCCGAGCAGGCAGGGCGCGACGTTGTCCGGATGCCCCTCCAGCTCGGCCGCCAGCCGCAGCGCGGCGTCGTCGTCCATCCGCCGCTCGCCGCCTGCAACCAGCGCGCGGGCCGCCAGCACCCCGGCCACGATCGCCGCCGACGACGAGCCGAGCCCGCGGGCCTGCGGGATGCGGTTGACGCACTCCAGCGCCAGGCCGGCCGGCTGCGCGCCGAGCGCGTCGAAGGTGGCCCGCATGGCGGTGACGATCAGGTGCCGCTCGTCCGACGGCAGCTCGCCGGCGCCCTCGCCGGTGACCGACACCCGCACGCCGCCGTCCGTCACCTCGGCCGTGACGTCGTCGTGGCGGCCGAGGGCCAGCCCGAGCGCGTCGAAGCCGGGGCCCAGGTTGGCGCTGGTCGCGGGCACCCGGACCCGTACCGGGCCGGGGATGAATGTGGTCGGCACCGGCTCATGCTAGGACGTACGGCGGACAAGCCGTCCGTACCGCCCGGAGCGTGAGACCGACGTGTCATCCCGCCCGGTCCGGCACCGGCACGTCGACCGGGTCGGTGAGCGAGAGCCGCCGGGTGGCGAACCGCCAGCCGATCGCGTACAGGACTGTGACCAGGCCACAGCCGGCGAGCACGGTGCGCTCGTCCACCCGGTCCACGACGAGCGCCACCACCAGCTGGCTCACCGCGATGGCGAGCGTCGCCAGCATCATGTCGGTGGCGAAGACCCGGCCGCGCAGCCGGTCCGGCACCTCGCCCTGCAACGCGTAGTTGGACAGCACCCAGTTGCTGCCGCCGCCCAGGTGGGCCAGGAAGACCAGGACCAGCACCAGCGGGAACCAGGTCACCACTGAGGCGCCCAGGTAGGCCAGGCCGTACATCGACATGGACAGTGCCAGGCCGGTGAGCAGCCAGGCCCGGTTGCTCAGCACCCGGCGCATCATGATCGGGCCGACCAGGGCCCCGGCGCCACGGGCGGCGAAGAGCAGGCCGGCGCCGACCGCGCCGACCCCGTACACCCCGGCGAGCAGCGGGAAGACGGTGAGCACGCCGTTGCCCAGGCCGACCGCCGACTTGACGGTCACCAGCGCCAGCACGCGCGGACGGTGGGCGATGTAGCGCAGCGCCTCCCGGATCGCCGCCCAGGTGCGCGGCACCGCCGCCGCCGGGTCGCGCGGCGCCTGCAACGGCCGGCGGATCAGCGCGGCCAGGCCCGCGGCGGCGACCAGGCCGACCGCCGCCACCCAGAAGCTGGCGTACGGCCCGGCGGCGGCGCTCAGGATGCCGCCGAGCGAGGCGCCGACCACCGTCATCGTGCCCCACGCCGAACCGGCGACCGCGTTGCCCGCCGCCAGGTCCTCCGGGTCGACCACGTTCGGCAGCGCCGCCTGGGCCGCGGGCGAGTAGAACGCCTTCGCCACCGCCACCAGCGCGATCGCCGCCAGCGCCAGCCAGGCCGTGCCGGCGCCGCGCACGCCGAGCAGCAGCAGCACACCGGCGAGCGCGCCCACGTTCGCCACCATCATCACCGTGCGGCGGTCGAACCGGTCGGCGACGGTCCCGGCGTACGGGAGCAGCAACGCCGTCGTGCCGGTGTCCACCGCCAGCACCAGCGCGCCCCAGACGCCGCTGCCGGTCAGGTCGGGCAGCAGCACCAGCAGCGGCACCATGACGAACCAGTCCGCGCCGAAGACCACCAGCTGGGCGAGGAACAGGTGGCGGAAGTCGCGATTGCGGACGACTACCGAGAGGGTCGGCGACACGCGGGCACCCTACCGGGCCGCCCCGGTCGCGGCAGCTCGGCGAAGAAGCTCGGAGACCGTGACGAACGTGTATCCCCTGGCCCGCAGCCCGCCGATCATGTCGGGCAGGCCGCGCAGCGCCACCAGCCGCGAGTCGACGCCCACGTCGTGGGCGAGCAGGATCGTGCCGGGGCGCATGTCGGCGACGATCCGCCGGGCGTGCCCGGCCGGGTCGTGCGGGAAGTCGCCCTCGACCATCTGGAGCGTCCAGAGCACCACGCGGTAGCCCAGCCGGGCCGACGCGTACAGCACCGAACCGCCCAGGTGCCCCCAGGGCGGGCGGAGCAGCCGGGGCGCCGAACCGGTGGCCGCGGTGATCGCGTCGTGGCTGCGGCGCAGGTCGTCGTAGACGGTGGCGGCGTCCATCCGGGCCAGGTCGCGGTGCGCCCAACTGTGGTTGCCGACCTCGTGCGCGTCCATCCGGCCCCGCAGCAGCGCGGCGTGCTCGCGGGCCCGCTCACCGACCAGGAAGAAGGTGGCCGGCACCCGGTGCTCGGCCAGCGTGTCGAGCACCATCGGGGTCCACTGTGGGCGCGGGCCGTCGTCGAAGGTGAGCGCCACCAGGAGCTCCTCGGTGCGTACGCCCCACACGACCTGCACCGCGCCGGCGCCGACGTCCTGGTGGCGGCTGCCGAGCGTGGCACTCGCGGGCCCGCCCCCGATCGGAAGCCGGCGGTCGGCCACCCAGGTGCTCTCGACGGTCGCGGCGGAGCCGACCGCGGCACCCCCGATCAGCAGCGCGAAGCCGCGCAGCACGCTGCGCCGATCCCGCCGGCCCGCGCCCCCCGCCATCACGCCCCCGAACCGAAAGTGTGCAACAGCTCACTGAGCGTACCGCTGGATGTCGCTCTGGTGTGTCCCGCGCACCGAGGCGCCGGGAGGGGCCCACGGGCCCCTCCCGGCGCCGTTACTCGGTGGGCGGAAGCGGCGAGCGGCGGCTCTTGGGCAGGCGCAGCACCTCGAACTGATCAGTGCCGTCGACAAGCGCGCCCGACGGGCGGGCCGGCGGCGGCGCGACCTCGGCCCGTTCCCCGGACCGTTCCGCGGCCCCGCCGGCCGGCACCGGCACCGGGTCCGGCTGCGGCTGCGGCTGCGGCTCGACCGGCTCGGCAACGCCCCGCCGGCGGTTCCGGAACGAGCCCTTCGTGTGCTCGACCATGGTGTAGAGCGTCGGCACCAGCACCAGCGTCAGCAGCGTCGAGCTGAGCAGGCCGCCGATCACCACGATCGCGAGCGGCTTGGAGATGAAGCCGCCCTCACCGGTCAGGCCGAGCGCCATCGGCAGCAACGCGAAGATGGTGGCCACCGCGGTCATCAGGATCGGCCGCAACCGGCGCCGGCCGCCCTCGACCACCGCCTCGGTCACGCCCATGCCCTGTGCCCGGTACTGGTTGATCAGGTCCAGCAGCACGATCGCGTTCGTCACCACGATGCCGACGAGCATGAGCACGCCGATCAGCGCCGGCACGCCCAGCGGTGTGCCGGTGACCAGCAGCAGCCCGATCGCGCCGGTAGCGGCGAACGGCACCGAGATCAGCAGGATCAGCGCCTGGGTCAGGCTGCGGAACGTGGCCACCATGATCAGGAAGACGATCGCGATGGCGGCCAGCACCGCGAGACCGAGGTCCGCGAACGCGTCGGCCTGGTCGGCGCTGACACCGCCGATCACGTACGTGGCACCCGGCACGTCCAGCGCGTCCAGCCGCTTCTGCAGCTCCTGCGTGGTGGCGCCGAGGTTCGAGCCGGTCGCCGTGCCGGTGACCGAGACGCTGCGCTCCCCGTCGATCCGGGTCACCTGCTGCGGGCCGTCGACCTGGTTGACGTCGGCGATCGCGTCCAGCGGCACCGCGCCGACCCGCAGCGCCCGCAGTTCCTCGACGGTGAGCGGCGGCCGGGCGCCGCTGCTCAGCACCACGGTCTGCGTCGAGCCGTCCAGCGTCACCTGCCCGAGCGGCGCCCCCCGGTACGTCTGCGCGACGAGCTGCCCCACCGCCGCCTCGGTGAGACCCGCGCGGGCCGCGGCGACCCGGTCCACAGTCACCTCGACGCGCGGCACCTGGGTGGCCAGGCTGGTGGTCACGTCCTCCACGCCCGGCGTGCCGGCCAGCGCGCCCCGCGCCGCCTCGGCCGCCCGGGCCAGCGTCTCCTGGTCGGCGGCCTGCACCACCACCTCGACCTGGTTGGCGGAGGCGTTCTGCCCGCCGCCGAACGTCAACTCGCCCACCTCCGGGCCGAGCGCGTCGAACTCCTTGCGCAGGGCCTGCCGTACCGTCGCGGCGTCGGTGTCGTCGGACAGCGACAGCGACCAGGTGGCCCGGTCGCTGCCGCCGCCGGCGAACGGGTTGTCCCCACCACCGGCGCTGACCTGGTAGGTCTCCACCCCCGAGGTACGCCGCAGCACCTCCTCGACCCGCGCGGCGGCCCGGTCGGTGCCGGCGAGCGAGGTGCCGGCCGGCATCTCCTGCCGGATGGCGAGCGTGTCCTGGCCGGAGTCGTCCAGGAAGTTCGTCTCCAGCTTCTGCGCCAGGCCGAACGTGCCCAGCAGCACGAGCAGGCCGAGACCGACGGTGGCCCAGCGGGTCTTCCGCGAGCGGGTCGCGAAGTCGATCACCGGCAGGTACGCCCGCTGCAACGGGTTGCGCAGCTCCTTCTCCTCGGCGGCCCGCCGGGCGGCGGCGTCGTCGGCACCGCCGCGCGGGCGCAGGAACCAGTACGCCAGCACCGGGATGACGGTCAGCGACACCAGCAGCGAGGCGAGCAGCGCCACCGTCACGGTGATCGCGAACGGGGCGAACAACTGCCCGACGAAGCCGCCCACCAGGGCGATCGGCGCGAACACGGCGACGGTGGTGAGCGTGGACGCGGTCACCGCGCCGGCCACCTCGCGGACCGCGGTCAGGATGGCGTCCCGCTTCGGTTCGCCGTACTCCAGATGGCGTTTGATGTTCTCCAGCACCACGATGGAGTCGTCCACCACCCGCCCGACCGCGATGGTCAGCGCGCCGAGGGTGAGCAGGTTCAGCGAGTAGTCGCCGGACCAGAGCACGATCAGCGCGACCAGCACGGACAGCGGGATGGACACCGCGGTGACCACCGTGGAGCGCACCGACAGCAGGAACACCAGGATCACCACGACGGCCATGACCAGGCCCAGCAGGCCCTCGGTGGTCAGGCTCTCGATGGACCGCTCGACGAACGGGGCCTGGTCGAAGACCACTGTCAGCTCCGCGCCCGCGGCGTCACCCAGCTCGTCCAGCCGGTCCCGCACGTCGTGCGAGATCTCCACCGCGTTGCCGTCCGGAGCGGCGGTCACCGCGATACCCAGGCTGGGCTTGCCGTTGGTACGGGTCAGCGAGGTGGCCGGGGCGAGCTGCTGCTCCACCGCCGCCACGTCGCCGAGGCGTACCGGGGCGGCGGGAGCGGTGGTCAGCACGATGCCGCGCAGGTCGTCGAGCGTACGGATGGGGGTGCCGACCTGGACCGGCAGCGACCGGTCGCCGTCGGCGAGCGCGCCCGCCGGCACCGCCACGCCGTTGCTCTTGAGCGCCGAGGCGATGGCGGTCGGCGCCACCTTGGCGGCGGCCAGCTTCGCCGGGTCCGGCGTGATCGTCACGACCTGGTCCCGGGCGCCGGTGACGTCCACCGAGCGGACCCCGTCCAGCGCCTCCAGCTCCGGCACGACCGCGTTGCGCAGCTTCTCCGCCAGCGCCCGCTCGTCGCCGTCGCCGGTCGCGGCGACCACCAGGGCGGGCAGGTCGTCGGTGCTACCGGCGATCACCTGCGGGTCGACGCCCTCGGGGAGCTGGGAGTCGACCCGGTTGAGCGCGGTCTCCATCTTGTTCACGACGTCGTCCAGGTCGGTACCGAACTCGTACTGCACCTGGACCGTGACCGCGCCCTCGCGCGAGGTGGAGGTGACCTTGTCCAGGCCGGGGATGCCCTGGAGGCTGTTCTCGATCGGCTCGGCGACCTGGGATTCCACGATCTCCGGCGCGGCGCCCGGGTACGTCGCCACGATGAACGCGGCGGGAAACTCCAGCGACGGCAGGAGCTGCTGCTTCAGCGACGGCACGGCGAACAGGCCGAAGGCCGTGGTCACCAACGCGACGAGGGCGATCAGGCCCCGGTTGGCGAGGCTGAATCTGGCGAGCAGCGACATCGGCGTTACTCACTCCTGAGAGGTGTCCGGCGGGGGGTGTCTGAGTCTGCCGCACGCCCCGGCACTCCCGGCATCCGCCCCGGCCGATGACACTCCCGCCGGCGCCGCCCGCCGACGCCTCGCCCTCAGACCAGGTCGAGGGAACGCGCGGCGGCCAGCGCGTCGTTGGCGATGGTCACCGGCGCCGGCGCGGTGGAGATCGCCCACTCCGGGTCCTTCAGGCCGTGCCCGGTGACCGTGCAGACCACCCGCGACCCGGCCGGCACCCGCCCGGCAGCGGCCTGCTGGAGCAGACCGGCGACGCTGGCCGCGCTGCCCAGCTCGACGAAGACGCCCACCTCGCGGGCCAGCAGCCGGTACGCCGACAGGATCTCCCGGTCGGTGACCGCCGAGATCAGGCCGTCCGAGGCGTCCCGCGCGTCGAGGGCCTTCGTCCAGCTCGCCGGGTTGCCGATCCGGATGGCGGTGGCGATGGTCGACGGCTCCGGCACCACCTGCCCGGTGACGATCGGCGCGGCGCCGGCCGCCTGGAAGCCGTACATCCGGGGGGCCTTCGTGGCGTTGCCGTCACGCAGGTCCTCGGAGTAGCCCATCCAGTACGCGGTGATGTTGCCGGCGTTGCCGACCGGCAGGCAGTGGATGTCGGGCGCGTCGCCGAGCGCCTCGACGATCTCGAAGGCGGCGGTCTTCTGGCCGTGCAGCCGGTCGATGTTGACGGAGTTGACCAGCGCGACCGGGTAGTCCTGGGCGAGCTTGCCGGCGAGCCCGAGACAGTCGTCGAAGTTGCCCTGCACCTGGAGCAGCTTCGCGCCGTGCACGAGCGCCTGGGCCAGCTTGCCCAGCGCGATCTTGCCCTGCGGCACCAGCACCGCGCAGGTGATCCCGGCCCGGGCCGCGTACGCGGCGGCGGAGGCGCTGGTGTTGCCGGTGGAGGCGCAGATGATCGCCTTGTCACCGGCCTCGACGGCCTTGGAGACCGCGACAGTCATGCCCCGGTCCTTGAACGAGCCGGTCGGGTTGGCGCCCTCGACCTTGAGCCACACGTCCGCGCCGACCCGGGCGGAGAGCACCGGCGCCGGCAGCAGCGGCGTGTCGCCCTCGTGCAGGGTGACGACGGGAGTCGCCTCGGTGACCGGCAGCCGATCCCGGTACGCCTCGATCAGTCCCCGCCACATGTCGTGCTCCTCGCCTCTGTCGCCCCGCTCCGGGGCCTGCCACCAGCGTGACCCAGCCGGCTCGGCCGGTCACCGGCACACCCTGACCTAACCATCAGGCGGGACGCGTGGGTTACGCGCCGCCCTCCACCCGCAACACACTCGTCACCGACCTGACGATGTCGAGTCCGCGCAGCTCACGCACGGTGGCCGCGAGCGCGGCGTCGGGCGCGACATGGGTGACGATAACCAGCTCCGCGTCGCCGCCGGCCGGCCCCTGACGAACGGTGGCGATGGACACCTCGTGCCGGGCGAAGACGCCGGCCACCCCGGCCAGCACGCCCGGACGGTCGGCCACGTCGAGGCTGATGTGGTAGCGGGTGAGCGCCTCCCCCATCGGCCGCACCGGCAGGTCCGCGTACGCCGACTCGCTCGCCGCGCGCACCCCGGCGAGGCGGTTGCGGGCCACCGCCACCACGTCGCCGAGCACCGCGCTGGCGGTGGGCGCGCCACCGGCGCCCCGGCCGTAGAACATGAGCTGCCCGGCGGCGTCGGCCTCGACGAAGACCGCGTTGAACGCGTCCCCGACGCTGGCGAGCGGATGGGTCAGCGGGATCATCGCCGGGTGCACCCGGACGTTCACGGTCTCCCGGCCCCCGGGGTCGACGCCCCGGGCCGCGATGCAGAGCAGCTTGATCGTGCAGCCCATGGCCTTGGCGCTGGCCACGTCGGCGGCGGTCACCTCGGTGATGCCCTCGCGGTGCACGTCGGCGGCGGTCACCCGGGTGTGGAACGCCAGCGAGGCGAGGATGGCCGCCTTGGCGGCGGCGTCGAAGCCCTCCACGTCGGCCGTCGGGTCGGCCTCGGCGTACCCCAGCTCGGTGGCCTCCTCCAGCGCCTCGGCGAACCCGGCGCCGGTGGCGTCCATGGCGGAGAGGATGAAGTTCGTGGTGCCGTTCACGATGCCGGTGACCCGCGTGATCCGGTCGCCGTGCAGCGACTCGCGCAGCGGGCGCAGCAGCGGGATGGCCCCGGCGACGCTCGCCTCGTAGTAGAGGTCGGCGCCACCCTCGGCGGCGGCGTCGTGCAGTGACGCGCCGTCCTCGGCGAGCAGCGCCTTGTTGGCGGTGACCACGCTCTTGCCCGCGCGCAGCGCCTCGACCAGCCAGCGCCGGGCCGGCTCGATGCCGCCGACCACCTCGACCACGACGTCCACGTCGTCGCGCTTGATCAGCCCGAGCGCGTCGGTGGTGAACAGCGCCGGGTCGACCGGCAGGTCGCCGCGGTCACGGCCGATCCGGCGTACGGCGATCCCGACGATCTCCAGCGGGGCGCCGATCCGGGCGGCGAGGTCTTCCGACTGCTCGTGCAGCAGCCGGACCACGTCGCTGCCGACAGTGCCGCAGCCGAGCAGCGCCAAGCGAACCGGTGAGGTCATCCCACATCCAATGCCAGCAGGTCGTCTTCGGTCTCCCGGCGGACGATCAGCCGCGCCCGACCTTCGCGGACGGCGACGACCGGCGGCCGCGGGACATGGTTGTAGTTGCTCGCCATGCTCCGGCAGTAGGCCCCGGTGCCGGGCACCGCGACAAGATCTCCGGGCTGCACGTCAGCGGGCAGGAATTCATCCTTCACCACGATGTCCCCGGACTCACAATGCTTTCCCACCACGCGGGCGAGTATCGGCTGCGCGGCCGACGTGCGGTTCGCCACGGTGGCCGAGTACGAGGCGTCGTACAGGGCGGTACGGATGTTGTCGCTCATCCCCCCGTCCACGCTGACATAAGCACGACCAGCCACCGCGTCACCGCCAGTGCCCAGCGGCACGGACTTGACGGTCCCGACCTCATAGAGCGTGAACACGGCCGGACCGACGATCGCGCGGCCCGGCTCGATGGACAGGTGCGGCACGGCCAGGTTCTCCGCCGCGCACTCCCCGTCGACGATCTTGCGGAGCCGCTTCGCCAGCTCGTGCGGCGAGGCCGGGTCGTCCTGGGTGGTGTACGCGATGCCGAAGCCGCCGCCCAGGTCCAGCTCGGGCAGCTCCACGCCGCGCGCGTCGCGGATCTGCGCCTGGAGGGCGAGCACCCGGCGGGCGGACACCTCGAAGCCGCTGGCGTCGAAGATCTGCGAGCCGATGTGCGAGTGCAGCCCGCGCAGCTCCAGCACGTCCTCGTCGAGGATCTTGAAGGCGGCCGCCGCGGCGGCGCCGCCCGCCAGCGAGAACCCGAACTTCTGGTCCTCGTGCGCGGTGGCGATGAACTCGTGGGTGTGCGCCTCCACGCCGACGGTGACCCGGATCAGCACCATCGGGCGTACCCCGCGCTCGCGGGCCAGCTCGGAGAGCCGGTCGATCTCGGTGAACGAGTCGACGATGATCCGGCCCACGCCGGCGTCCACCGCCCGGGTCAGCTCCGCCACCGACTTGTTGTTGCCGTGGAAGCCGATCCGCGCAGGCTCCATCCCGGCCGACAGCGCGGTGGCCAGCTCACCGCCGGTGCAGACGTCGAGGAACAGGCCCTCCTCGGCGATCATCCGGACCACGGCGCGGCACAGGAACGCCTTGCCGGCGTAGTAGACGTCCGCGTCCGGGAAGGCCGCCCGGAACTCCCGGCAGCGCTCGCGCAGGTCGTCCTCGTCGAGCACGTACGCCGGGGTGCCGTACTCGGCGGCCAGGTCGCCGGCGTCCACGCCCGCGACCGTCAGCGCGCCGCCGGGGCCCCGCGCCACGTTGCGCGGCCACAGGTGCGGCACCAGGGCGTTGACGTCGACCGGGGTACGCAGCCAGGCCGGCCCCCGGGTGCCGATCTCGCCGTGCAGCGCGCCCGCCTCGTGAGCCCTCATGCCGTCACATCCGCTCCGGCGCGGACACCCCGAGCAGGTGCAGGCCGTTGGCGACGACCACCCGGGTGGCGTCGTTGAGCCAGAGCCGGGCCCGGTGGGTGTCGGTGATCTCCTCGTCGCCCTGCGGGGCGATCCGGCAGTTGTCGTAGAACCGGTGGTACGCCTGCGCGACGCTCTCCTCCAGGTAGCGCGCCACCCGGTGCGGTTCGCGCAGCTCGGCGGCGGTGGCCACCACGGCCGGGAACTCGGCGAGAGCCTTGAGCAGCTCGTTCTCCTTGTCGTGGCCGAGCAGCTCCGGCTGGAACGCGGCGGCGTCGCCACGGGTCAGCCCGATCTCGGCCGCGTTGCGGGCCGCCCCGGCGGTACGCGCCGCGACGTACTGCACGTAGTAGACCGGGTTGTCGTTCTTGGCCCGGGTCCACAGCTCCACGTCGATGTCGATGGGCGAGTCGGCCGAGTAGCGGGCCAGCGCGTACCGGGCGGCGTCCACGCCGATCGCGTCGACCAGGTCCTCCAGCGTGACCACGGTGCCGGCCCGCTTGCTCATCCGCACCGGGGCGCCGTCGCGGACCAGGTTGACCAGCTGGCCGATGAGGATCTCCAGGTTGCGCGCCGGGTCGTCGCCGAAGCACGCGGACATCGCCTTCATCCGGCCGATGTAGCCGTGGTGGTCGGCACCCAGCATGATCACGACCCGGTCGAAGCCGCGCTCCCGCTTGTTCAGGTAGTAGGCGCAGTCGGCGGCGAAGTAGGTCCACTCGCCGTTGGACTTGCGCAGCACCCGGTCCTTGTCGTCGCCGAACTCGGTGGTGCGCAGCCAGGTCGCGCCCTCGGACTCGAAGACGTGCCCCTGCTCGCGCAGCCGGGCCAGCGCCGCGTCCAGCGCGCCCCGGTCGTGCAGGTCCTTCTCGTTGAAGTACGTGTCGAACTCCACCCCGAAGTCGCGCAGCGAGGACTTGATCTCGGCGAACATGAGCTGGACGCCCTCGGTCCGGAACACATCCTGGGCGGCGTCCTCGGGAAGCTCGAGCACATCCGGCCGCAGCCGGACCACCTCGGCGGCGATCTCCGCGATGTACGCGCCGCCGTAGCCGTCCTCCGGCGCGGGCTCGCCCTTCGCGGCGGCCAGCAGCGAGCGGGCGAACCGGTCGATCTGGGAGCCGGCGTCGTTGAAGTAGTACTCGGTGCCCACGTCGGCGCCGGTGGCGCGGAGCAGGCGGCTGAGCGCGTCGCCGACGGCCGCCCAGCGGACCCCGCCGATGTGCACCGGGCCGGTCGGGTTCGCCGAGACGAACTCCAGGTTGATCCGCTGACCGGCGAGCGTGTCGCTGCGCCCGTACGCCGGACCGGCCTCGACGATGACCTTGGCGAGCTGACCGGCGGCGGCCGCGTCCAGGCGGACGTTGAGGAAGCCGGGCCCGGCGATCTCCACCGACTTGATCCCCGGCGCCTTGGCCAGCTCGTCGGCCAGCGCGGTGGCCAGCTCCCGCGGGGGCACACCCACCTTCTTGCTGAGCTGGAGCGCCAGCGTCGAGGCGTAGTCACCGTGATCCGGATTACGGGGTCGCTCGACGGTGGTCTGCGCGGGCAGCGCGGCGCGGTCCAGTCCCCGCTCGTCGAAGACGGCGTGGGCTGCGGCGAGGACGACCTCGGCGAGTTCTGCGGGAGTCACTGATCCATGTTATCGGGGGTAGACTCGGGCACCGCGGCGGCGACCCAGCATGTGAACCGGTCCCGCGCTCCCCCTGACCGACCGACCTGACGAGGCACGATGAGCATCAGCACCCCGGGCGGCCCGGAACGCCGTCCCACCGTGGTCAGCACCGGCAAGAAGCCGGCCGCCGGCCGGCCCGCGGCTGCCGACAAGCCCGCCGCGAAGGCCGGCTCGGGCAAGGCCGGGGGCGGCAAGGGCACGCCACGGCAGGGCGCCGGGGGCAAGGGCCGCAAGCCGGTCACCCCGGTGAAGGTCAGCCAGGGCCGCTCCTGGGGTCCGATCGCCCTCTTCGTCGCGGTCGGCGTCCTGGCCGTGGGCATCATCGGCGCCGGCGCCTGGGCGGTCTACCAGGGCGCCCAGCCCTGGCAGAAGCGGGCCGAGGCGATCGACGGCATCGTCGACTACCGCGCCAAGGACAAGGACCTGGTCAAGGGCGGTAACCACCAGCCCGGCACGATCAAGTACGACATCGCCCCGCCGGTCGGCGGCCCGCACAACCAGGCCTGGCAGAACTGCATGGGTGACGTCTACGACGCCCCGATCGCCAACGAGCACGCGGTGCACAGCCTGGAGCACGGCACGGTCTGGATCACCTACCGCCCGGACCTGCCCGCCGACCAGGTGGAGAAGCTGCGCGGCAAGGTGCAGGGCAAGGAGAAGCTGATGCTCAGCCCGTTCGAGGGTCTGGACAAGCCGATCTCCCTCCAGGCCTGGGGCTACCAGCTCAAGGTCGACAACGCCGACGACGGCCGGATCGACGAGTTCATCAAGACGCTGCGGGTGAACGCCTCCATCGAGGGCCCGAACGCGCTCTGCGACCAGGGCGTCACCGCCACCGGCACCGCCCCGCGGGACAACCTGCAGAACAACATGCCCCAGCAGCCCACCCAGTGAGGAAGCCGCGATGACCGCTCCGGTGACCACCGACGACGAGCTGGACGAGGCTCCGGCCGCCGACCAGGGCGGCCGGGGCGCGGTGCGCCGCTACGGCCTGCTGGCGGTGGCCGCCGCCCTCGTGGTCGGGCTGGTCCTCGGGTACGCGGGCGGCCTGCTCACCCCGACGCTCACCCGGCCCGGTGAGAACTCGCCGGAGGCCGGGTTCGCCCGGGACATGACCGCGCACCACAACCAGGCAGTGGCCATGGGCCTGCTGGCGTTCAGCCAGGGCCAGGACCCCGAGGTACGCCAGGTCGGCGTGGACATCGCCACCGGCCAGCAGGGCGAGATCGGCACCATGCAGACCTGGCTGCGCTCCTGGAAGCTGGACCCGACCGGTGACCAGGCCCCGATGGCGTGGATGCCGGACGGCGGCGGGCTGATCAAGGACGGCCTCATGCCGGGCATGGCGACGCCGGAGGAGATGGCGAAGCTGCGCGCGGCGAGCGGTCGCGAGTTCGACGTGCTCTTCCTCCAGATGATGATCCGCCACCACATCGGCGGGGTGCACATGATCGACGGCATCCTCGACGAGGGGCACGACGACGACGTGCTGGCGGTCGCCCAGGTCATGAAGAACACCCAGCAGAACGACCTGACCAACCTGAGCGCCGCCCTGAAGCGCCTGGGCGGCACCCCGTAAACACCGCACCACTCACCACCGAGGCCCGGTCCCCCTCCCAGGGGCACCGGGCCTCACCCATCCCGCCCTCCCCGCCCCCGCCCCCGCCCCCGCCCCCGCCCCCGCCCCCGCCCCCGCGATCTTGCAGTTGCTGCCCCCTGGATGCCGGATTCGCCCCGTTATCGGAGGGCCGAAAGTGCAAGATCGCGAGGGCCAGGGCAGACGCCTGGAGATCTTGGTACGGGGGCACCCCTGGGAGGGCGGTTTCGTACCAAGATCTCGGGGGTGGGAGCTACGCACTGTCCGGAATGTTCGGTATGGGCGTTTGTAACGGTTTGGGGTTAACGGGTCATTGTGGGGGTTGGAGAGTTTTCTACCCACATATCGTGACCAGTTGCGATTCGGGCTCGTTGCCCAAGACGTGGGGGTTGCACTCAGAGACGCAGGGCGGTCGGTGACCAGCTGGTGCCGACGCCACACCATCGGCGGTGACGGAGCGGTGGCAGCCGTCCGTCGCGGACTGCGGCAGGGCGAGCCGGGAACGCTCAGCCGCGAACAGGAACTCGAACTCATCGACGTGCTCCGGGGGGTCCACCCCGACGAGTTCGGCCTCGACGAGGAGCTCTGGACACGGCAGAGCCTGACCGCCCTCATCGAGCGCCGGTTCGGGCTGGCGATGGACGCCGGCACCGTCGGGGCGTACCTGCGGGCCTGGGGGCTCGGGCCGCGCGAGCCGCGCGAGCGGGCCTGCGGCCTGTGCGTCGGCGCGGTCGAGCGCTGGGTACGCAGCGAGTACCCGGCGATCACGCGGGCGGCCCAGGAGCACGCCGCCGAGGTCTACTGGATCGGCCGGGTACGCCTGCGCGGCACCATGCCCGCCGCCGACGTGGTGTCGGCGGTCTCCTCGCGGGGGCGGGTGCGGTTCATGGTGACCACACCGTCGGTGGATCCGCCGCTGCCCCGGGACTTCGTCCTGCGGCTCAGCGGCGCCGAGGAACGCACGGTCCACCTGATCGTGGACGGCTCGTGGCCGCGCAACGAGTGGCCCCGCCGGCTGCCTCGGCGGGTCGTGCTGCACCCGCTGCCGAGCTGCGGTCGCGCCGTCGCCGCCGCCTGATCCGACGAAGATCGACTCGCGGGGGTACCGATTCGGTGATCCGGGAGGGGGTTTGCTACTCTTCTCGGGTCGCTGAGCCCCCGTAGCTCAGGGGATAGAGCACCGCCCTCCGGAGGCGGGGGCGCAGGTTCGAATCCTGCCGGGGGCACACTTGCTAGCAAACCTCGATCACCACAAGGCCCTTGACCAGACCGGTCGAGGGCCTTCGTCGTGTCCAGGCCATCTGAGCAACCCTCACCTTTGTCCCCCCGATTCGGGGATGAGCAGGTCACGAGCTGGCTAACCTCGCGGTGAACGGGTCGAACCTCAGCGAAGGTGAGCCAGTTGCCCGAGACGCCGCTGACCAGCCGCCCCAAGATGCACACAGGCGTTTCCTCGTCGTTGACCACCGCGCAGCGGTGGGTGCTGCGCGGTGTCGCCGTCGCCGACGCCCCGTGCGGCCTGTGGTTCCTCGAAGCGGTGGCCACCGGCACCGGCACCACGCCGGACGAGCCGATCGACGCGACGGTGGAGGAGCTGATCGCGCGCGGGTTCCTCGCCGACACCGCCGCCGGGCTGCGGCTGGCCTCGATCGCGTTGCGCGACGGCATCCTGCGGGACACCCCACCCTCGGTGCGTCAGGCGCTGCGCGAGGTGGCCGCCGGGGTGCTCGCCGACGCCGGGCGTCCGGCCCAGGCCGCCCGGCAGCTCCTGCGGGCCACGCCGGCGGTGAGCCGGTCCGCGCGGGCGCTCGCCACGCGGCTGGCGGCCGACCCGGCGGTCGGCCCGAGCCTCGCCGCGGATCTGCTGCTGGCCGCCCCCGCGCCCGGATCGGCCGACGCGCGCCTGGCCTGGCTGGTCGACGTCGCCGACAACCTCTACCTGGCGGGCCGGGTGGACGAGACGCTGAGCATGCTGCACCGGGAGGTCGCCGCCGACCGGTACGGGCCGCGCCAGCGGGCGATGCTGCTCGGGCGGCTCGGCGCCCACTACGCGACCCAGCGTCCCTCGCTGTCCCTGACGTACCTCGGCCGGGCACTGAACCAGGAGCTCGACGCCGCCGGGCGGAGCTGGACGCTCACCATGCTGGCGTCGCTGGCGGCCCGGTTCGGGCATCCCGACGCCGCCGAGCTGGTGGCGGCGGCGCAGCGGGCCCACGAGCGCAGCCCCTCCCCCGGCGGCGGTATCCGGCTGGCCCTGGCGAACGCGGCCCGGGCGACCGCTGTCGGCGACCTGCCCGGCGCCGCGCGGATCCTCCAGGAGGTGGACGCGGGCGAGCCCGCCGCCCGCACCCAGGCGATCTTCCTGCGCGTCGACCGGGTGGCGAACCAGATCGCGCTCGGCCGGTACGTCGACGCGGTGACCGCGCTCGACGGCGTCGCCGCTGAGATCGACACGCTCGGTGCGGTGGCGCAGCCGCTGGTCACCGCGCTGGACTGCGTGCTGCGGCTCGCCACCGGAGAGCTGGCCGAGGCCGAGGCCCGGGCCCGCCTCGCGTTGACCGAACGCGGCGGCGCCCTGCCGGCACCGGCCCGGGTGGACCTGCTCGCCACAGTGGTGGAGGTGCTGTTGCGCCGGGGTGAGGTGGCAGCGGCCCGGGAACTTCTGGCCGGGGAACGCCCCGCTGTGGGCTGGCCCGACGACGTGCAGTGGTTCCGGCTCGGCTGCGCCGCCGCCGGTGACCCGGAACCGGGCCGGCACACCGCGCTCCTGGGCGTCGCCTTCGCCCTGCCGGACCGTTCGATGGCGCCCCTGCTGCTGGTGCCGCACCACGGCCCGCGACTGGTCCGCGCGGCGCTGGCGCTCGGTGACCGGCAGCGCGCCGAGAACCTCGCCGACCAGCTGAAGCGGGCCGCCGGGATGGCGAACAACGCGCTCTGGCGCGGCGTGGCGCACCAGGTCGACGGGCTGCTCACAGGCGATCCGGCGGCACTGCGCGCGGCGGTACGGCTGCTGCGTACCACCTCCGCGCGGCCGGCCCTGGCCGACGCGCTGCACGACCTGGCGCGCTCGCCCGGGCTGCCGCCCGCGGAGACGTTCGACCTGCTCGCCGAGGCCGCCGCGATGTACACGCGGATGGGCGCGGCGAGCGACGGGGCCCGGACGCCGGAGGCCGGCAGCCCGGTGGGTGACGACGCCGGCCGCCCGGCCGTGGCCGCGCTGACCCCCGCCGAGGTACGGGTGGCCGAACTGCTCGCGGTCGGCATGACGAAGCAGGAGGCGGCCCGGGACCTGTTCGTCTCGTTCCACACCGTCGACACCCACCTGCGCTCGATCTACGCCAAGCTCGGTGTCCGCAACCGGGTGGAGCTGGCGCTGGTCTGGGAGGCCCGGGACGTCGGCTGACCGGACACGGCGCGGACGCCACGCGAGGGGCGTGGCGTCCGCGTACCGGTCCGGCCTCAGTGCCGCTGCACCGGGCTCTTCGTCTTCGGCAGTGCCTCGACCAGTTCGCGCGGCACGTTGATCGTGTCCGCCACCACCTCGGGCGGGACGTTCGCCAGCCACTGCGCGAGCGACACGTCCTCGAACTTCGCGGTCCGGAACAGCTCCAGGTAGACGAACGGCTTGTCGCCGATGTTCTCGATGTAGTGGCCCATCGAGATCGGCACGTATCCGACGTCGCCGGTCTCCATGTTGAAGGTGCGCGCGGTGCCGTGGTTGGCGAAGACACCCATCCGCCCCTTGCCCGAGATCACGTACTGCATCTCGGCGCCGTTCGGGTGCCAGTGCAGTTCCCGCAGCGCGCCCGGTTCGATCTCCACCATGGCGACGGTCGTGGTGATCGCCGCGGCGAAGTTGCTCGAGTCGGCGATCCGTACGCTCCCGCCCTCGAACTTCTCCGGTGTCTGGGCGAGCAGGCTGTGCTTGAACGTGCGGGGCACGTCGCCGGTGGGGCTGAACACCCGGTCCTCGGCCAGCGGCGGCGGCGCCTGCCCGGGGAAGATGTACCGCTCGGACTCGTCCGGGAAATTGGCCATCTGCTGCATGGTCCAGCCGAAGTTCTTGGCGATGACCTCCCTCGGCACGTGCGAGAAGAAGTCGGTCACCTGGAACGTCGCGTCCTCGGAGTAGCAGCCGTCGTCGAAGACGAGCAGGAACTCCACACCCTCCTCGTGCGCCTGGATGTGGTGCGGGATGCCGGCCGGGAAGTACCAGAGGTCGCCGGCCTTGACGTCTTCGAGGAAGTTGCGGCCCTCCTGGTCCACGGCGGCGATCCGGCAGCTGCCGGTGAGGACGAAGGCCCATTCCGACTGGATGTGCCAGTGCAGTTCCCGGTACGCGCCGGGGTTGAGCTTCATGTTCACGATCGCCAGGTCGTGGGCGATCGGCAGGAGACGGTTGGTGATCTCCCGGGTCCAGCCGCCGCTCTCCTGGCGGGTGTGCGCCAGCGAGAACGGGAACACCATGTTGGGCAGGAGTCCGTGGTCCGTCGACGGCGGGTGCACCAGGTCGGGGTGGGACTGGTCGATCGCCGGATTCCGCGGGACCGTGCCGACCATCTGGTGGTCCTTGGGCGATCCCATACCGGCACGGTCAGTGGATCTGGGCATGACGAGTTTCCTTCCGGGTGTGGGCCGCCGCGTCGGCGGCCCGGGACGGGACGAACAACGCCCGCAGGTGCTCCGGGCTCTGCAGGGCCACCGCGAGCGGAAGCGCGACACAGAGGAACAGAGACGCCACGACGCTCCAGACCGGAGCGTCGACGGCGACTCCGGCGACGGCCAGAGCCGCGATCGAGTAGAGCGTGACGCGCAGTCTGGTGATCGGGAGCACGAACATGTGCCCGGCCTCCTTCGGTGATTCGCGTCGCCGGAACGCAATGGCGATGTTGCCGAACCCGGGCCAATCGGGTAACCACGCGATCGCGCTATTCCACGGAATCGGACGAACGGCCGCACAAAACGCGCGCCGCGTATTTTCTGCCATCGGATCCCGGACCGGTTTCACAAGCCGGATACGAGGGTAGGAAGCCGGATGTCCAATTCTGCGAACAGTTCTGCGAGGGCTGCCCGGAGCGCGGAGGACCGCTGGCGGGTGGGGGAATACGACTTCCACGTACCATTTCTCGCACTTGCGCTCGCCACCGGCCTCGCCGGTGTGGTCGACGCGTTCTCGTTCCTCAAGTACAAGGTGTTCGTAGGTATTCAGACGGGCAACGTGGCATTCGTCGGAATGGGTGCCGCCGGTCACCTCAAGGCGTGGCCGTCCGCGCTGGCGTCACTTGTCGCGTTCGGCCTCGGCGGGCTGCTCGGCGCGGGGATCCGCCGTGTGCGCCCGGCCGGCCCGCTCACCCCGCCGGGCATGGAACTGCTCGCCATGCTGGCGCTGCTCGTGCTCTGGGGGCTGGTGGACCGGTCCCTCGACTCGGGCCGCGACTCGCTTACCGAGCGCACGATCCTGACCGCGCTGCTGGCGTTCCCGGTCGGCATCCTCGGCGGGCTCGTGGTCCGCACGTTCGGCGTGCAGACCGCCACCTCGTACCAGACCGGCACCGTGCTGCGCACCACGAAGGGCATCGCCGACTGGGTGTTCGAGCCGGAGGGCCGCAGCGCTACCGGGCGGCTCGCCGCGACCGGCCTGCTCTGCCTGGTCAGCTACGCGATCGGCGGCTTCGTCGGCGCGGCCACCGAGACCCGCCCGATCTGGACGATGATCGTCACCTGGGCGCTGGCCGTGGTGCTCATCGCGTTCACCTGGGGCAAGCGGCCCCCCGCGACGGCGACCGGACGTCGCTGACGCGGGCGGGCCTCACCCGGCCTCGCGGCGGGCCTTCGCGCGGCGCTTGCCCTCGTGCATGGCCTGCACCCGGGCCACCGGAATGGTCCGACCGTGCTCGACGAGTTCCGCCGGCAGCCGCTGCGGCGCGGGCAGCGCCTCCGCCCAGGGATCCCGGTCACCGAGCAGCGCGGGCACGGTCCGCACGGTGAAGTCGGCCGGGCTCGCGCTCTCCAGGTCGGTCCAGCCCACCGGGTACGAGACGGGGGCGCCGGGCCGGATCCGAGGGCTGTAGGCGGCCACCACCGTCGCCCCGTACGCCCGGGTCGAGTCGACGAAGACGCGGCCGCCGCGGTCGGCGACGATGAACGCGGTGGTCGCGGCCGCCGGGTCGAGCCGTTCGGTACGGGCGGCGAGCGCCCGGGTCGCGGCGGCGGCCTCCTCCGCGGTGGTCGCCGGGTTCACCGGCACGATCACGTGCAGCCCCTTGGCGCCGCTCGTCTTCACCGCGCCCGCCAGCCCGGCGTCGGCGAGCGCCTGGCGCACCAGCAGCGCGACCCGCACCACGGCGCCGAACGCGTTCCCCTCCGGCGGGTCCAGGTCGAGCACCAGGTGGGTCGGGTGTTCGGGCGCCCCGGTGCGGGCCAGCGTCGGGTGGTACTCCACCGCCCGCTGGTTGGCGAACCAGAGCAGCGTCCGCCGGTCGTCGCAGAGGGCGTACGAGATCTTCCGGTGTGACGCCTCCGCCCACACCTCGGTGCGGCGTACCCAGTCGGGCGTGTACTTCGGCAGGTTCTTCTGCATGAACGGCTCCTGGCCGGGCCGCACCCGCAGCACCGACAGCGGCCGGTCCCGCAGTTCCGGCAGGATCCGGTCGCCCACCACGTCGAGGTAGTCGACCAGGTCGCGTTTGGTCGCCCCGGCGCCGTCGAACAGCGGCTGGTCGAGGTTGGTCAGCGACACTCCGGCCCGGGTCTCGTCGGCTGCGCCCATCGGACCACCTTCCCGGGCCGCGCCCGGCTCGGCAACCCCGACACGGTGCCCAGCGCGTCTCGGCGGCCCGCACCTGCGACGATCGAGGGGTGGGTGACGTGGAGGCGGACCGGTGCGTGTCTGCGGAGCAGGCGAGCGCCTGCACCGTGCGGGAGGCGCTGGACCGGGTGGGCGGGAAGTGGGCCATCGGCATCCTCATCGCCGCCTCGGCCGGCCCGGTCCGCTTCACCGAGCTGGAGCGCCGGGTGGAGGGGATCAGCCGCCGGATGCTCACGCTGACGCTGCGCAACCTTGAGCGGGACGGGCTGCTGCACCGGCACGTGCATCCCACGGTGCCGCCGAAGGTGGAGTACACCGCCACCCCGATGGCCCAGGAGCTGTACGAGTCGCTGGTGGCGCTGACGAGCTGGGCGGAGCGGCACCGCGAGGCGATCAGCGCGGCCCGGGCCGAGTACGACCGCACGCACGGCGGCCCACCGGCCTGACTCAGCCCGGCACCCGCTCGGCCCAGTCGATGTGGTGGTCGAACAGCCAGGCCTGGGCGGCGCCGCCGTCGCGCGCCAGGTAGCGGGCGGCCAGCGGCATGCCCAGGTCCCGGACCAACCGGCCGACCGGGCCGGCGACCTTCGTGGTGCTGGTCCGCCGCCCCTGCGCGACCACCCGCTGCACCCGGTCGCGGCGCAGCCGCTCGTAGGCGCGGAACGCCGAGGGCACGTCCGGCAGGTCACGCAGGCAGCGGGCGAGCTGGACGGCGTCCTCGAAGGCCATCGCCGCGCCCTGCCCGGAGGAGGGGGCGGCGGTGTGCGCCGCGTCGCCGATCACGATCATGCCGTCGCGGTGCCAGACCGGCACCGAGGGCAGGTCGTACGTCGGCCAGCCGTACTCGATGCGCTCGGTGTGGTCGAGGATCCGCGTCGCCGGGCCCGGGTCGGCGGCGAGCAACGCGCGCAGCCGGGACCGGGCCTCGTCCGGGCTTGTCGCGGCGGGTCGCTCCCGGCTCGGCTCGACCGGCTGTGGCGGGTTGGCGAACCACCAGACCTCGTCCTCCCCGACCACGATCCAGCAGAAGAAGCAGCGCCGGCCGAACATCATCTGCATCACGCCGCGCTCGTCGGGCAGGCGCAGCCCGCGGGCGAATCCGCCGGCGTTCAGCAGCGGCACGTAGCGCGGCGCGGGGGCGGCCGGGTCGATCAGCGCGCGGACCCGGGAGCGCAGCCCGTCGGCGCCGATGAGCAGGTCACCGCGAGCGGTGCGGCCGTCGGCGAACCGGGCAGTCACCCCACCGCCGGTCGTGTCGGCGCCGGTCAGCCGCGCGCCGTGGACGAACTCCACGCCCCGGCGCAGCGCCTCGTCGCGCAGCGCCCGGTAGAGGTCGGAACGGCCGACCGTACGGCTGCCGGGTGCCCCGAACTCGGCGAGCCGGCGCCCCCTGTGGTTGTGCATGAGCATCCGGGGCGTCGGGTGCCCGAGCCCGCCCACCAGGCCGTCGAGGTCGATCGCGCGCAGCGCGTCGAGCCCGTTGGCCGACAGCGTCAGGAACGCGCCCACTCCGACCGCGTCCCGCGAGTACGCCTCGTACACCGAGGCGTCGATGCCGGCGCGCCGCAGCGCCATGGCGGCGACCGGGCCCGCGAGTCCGGCACCGATGACGACAGCATTAGTCATGCCATGACTATACATAAAATGACTATGGTGCGACAGGGGGCACCTAGGGTGGGGCCATGACGGTTCGTCGCTCGCCGCTGGCGATGATGGTGCTGGCCCTCCTGGTCGAGGAGCCGATGCACGCGTACCGGATGCAGCAGCTCATCCGGGAGCGCGACAAGCAGGACGTGGTGAACGTCGCGCAGCGCAACAGCATCTACCAGACCATCGAGCGGCTGCGCCGTGACGAGCTGATCCGGGTGGCCGAGACCAGGCGCGAGGAGGGGCGGCCGGAGCGCACCGTGTACGCGCTCACGCCGGTCGGCCGGCGCACCCTCGACGGGTGGCTCGCCGACGCGCTCGCCACCCCCGCCCGGGAGTTCCCGGAGTTCCCCGCCGCCCTGTCGTTCCTGCCGATCCTGCCGCCCGAGGAGGCGGCCCGGCGGCTCGACCAGCGGGCCGGCGCCATCGAGGCGCGGTTGCGCGAGCGCGAGGCGACGCTGGCCGGGGTACGGCTGCCCCGGCTCTTCCTGATCGAGGACGAGTACCAGCTGACAGTGCTCCGCGCCGAGCTGGACTGGGTACGCCGGCTCGTGGCCGACCTGCGCTCCGGCGCCCTCACCTGGTCCGGGGAATGGCTCGCCGACTGGACCGGCACACCGTCCTGACCTGCGCGGACAGGCAGTTGTGGTGAACGCCACGGACCGGATCTGACCGATCGGTCAGCACCTGACCGATCGGTCAGGCATGCTGGAGGACATGGCGCGACCCACTACCGCCACCCACGACGAGCTGCTGGCCGCGGCCGCTCGCCGGTTCGGCGTAACCGGCTACAAGGGCACCTCGCTCCAGGACATCGCCCGTGAGGTGGGCTGCTCCAAGGCGACGGTGCTCTACCACTTCGCCAGCAAGGACGCCCTGCTCTGCGAGCTGATGGCCCCGGCCATCACGATGCTGGAGGAGCTGGACGCCCGGATCGCCGCGCACACCGGCGCCGGGGCCCAACGCGTCGCCGCGGACGGCTTCGTCGACCTGGCGGTCCGCTTCCGCCGGGAGATCGCGCTGCTCCGGGGCGAGTTCCCCGACCTGCTCCAGCAGCCCGCGTTCACGCACATCCAGCAGATCTCCGAACGGCTGGTCGCGGCCTTCGCCGGCTTCTCCGACCGGCCGGAGGCCCGCGTCGCCGCGCTCGTCGTGCTCGCCGGCATCGCCGAGACCTGCGGCGAGTTCCTGGACATCCCCGACGAGCAGTTGCGCCCCGCGCTGCTCGCCGTGGCGTACCGCGCGCTCGAAGTCACCACCTGATCCGAAACTGCGAGGACAAGGAAGGTCCATGGCGACCCTGCTGTACCGGCTCGGCCGGGCATCCCTGCGCCGGCGGCGACTCGTCGCCGTCGTCTGGCTCGTCGTACTCGTCGGACTCGGCCTGGCCGCGGCCACGCTGCGCGGCCCGACGGCGAGCAACTTCACCATGCCGGGCACCGAGTCGCAGAAGGCGATCGACCTGCTCGCCGACCGCTTCCCGGCGGCCAGTGGCGCCACCGGCACCATCGCGATCAAGGCACCACAGGACGGCGCGCTCACCTCACCCGCCGGACAGGCGGTGGTCCAGCAGGTCACGCAGGAGGCGGCCACGCTCCCCGGCGTGGTCGGCGCGGTCGACCCGTACCAGGCGCAGGCGCTCACCCCGGACGGCCGGTACGCGCTGATCCAGGTGCAGTTCGCCGGTGGGGCGGACGAGGTCACCGACGAGCAGCGCGACGCGTACGAGAAGGTCGGCGCGCAGGCCGAGGCGCAGGGCTGGCAGATCGCGCCCGGCGGCGAGGTGCTGAACGGTGAGCCGGAGGTCGGCTCGACCGAGGCGATCGGCGTGCTGGTCGCGGCGATCGTCCTGGTCATCACGTTCGGCTCGCTCGTGGCGGCCGGGATGACCATGCTGAACGCGCTGATCGGCGTGGGCGTCGGCATGGCCGGCCTGTTCGCGCTCAGCGGCGCGGTCGAGCTGACAAGCACCGCGCCGATCCTGGCGCTGATGCTCGGCCTCGCGGTCGGTATCGACTACTCGCTGTTCATCACCTCCCGGCACCGGCAGAACCTGCTCGACGGGCTCTCCCCGGAGGAGGCGGTCGGCCGCGCGGTCGGCACCGCCGGCTCGGCTGTGGTCTTCGCCGGCGCGACGGTGGTGGTGGCGCTCGCCGGCCTGGCCGTGGTGGGCATCCCGTTCCTCACCGTGATGGGCCTGGCCGCCGCCGGCACCGTCACCGTGGCCGTGCTCGTGGCGATCACGCTGGCCCCGGCGCTGCTCGGCTTCGCCGGCCACAAGGTGCTGCCGCGCAAGCTGCGCGACCGCAAGGCGGTCGAGGACCCGACCACCGGCTCGGAGGACCGCTCCGGCTTCGGCTTCCGCTGGGCCCGCTGGGTGACCAGGTTCCGCATCCCGGTGATCCTCGTCGGCCTGCTCGGCCTCGGCCTGCTGGCGATCCCGGCGCAGGACATGCGCCTGGCGCTGCCGGACGCCTCCGCCGCCGCCGAGGGCACCCCGGCCCGGGTCAGCAGCGACCTGATCCGCGAGGGCTTCGGTCCCGGCTTCACCGGCCGGCTCGCCGTCGTGGTCACGGCTGACTCGCCGCAGGCCACCCAGGGCGCCATCCCGCAGGTGACCGCGCTGATCCAGAAGACCGACGGGGTGCTGGCGGTGGCCCCGCCGCAGGTCGACCCGTCGGGGCGTACCGCGCTGATCGGGGTGATCCCGAAGTCCGGGCCGACCGACGAGGCCACCGAGACGGTGGTGCACGACATCCGCAAGCAGGTCTCCGGCATCCAGAACGTCGACGTGCTGCTCACCGGCGTCACGGCGGTCGGCATCGACGTGTCGGAGAAGCTCTCCGACGCGCTGCCGGTCTACCTGCTGCTGGTGGTGGGCCTGTCGATCCTGCTGCTGATGCTGGTGTTCCGGTCGATCCTGGTGCCGGTCAAGGCGGCGCTGGGCTTCCTGCTCACCGTGGCGGCCACGTTCGGCATCACCGTCGCGGTGTTCCAGCAGGGCCACCTGGCCGACCTGGTCGGCCTGGACACCCCGGCGCCGCTGGTCAGCTTCCTGCCGATCCTGCTCATCGGCATCCTGTTCGGCCTGGCCATGGACTACGAGGTCTTCCTGGTCTCCCGGATGCGCGAGGACTTCGTGCACGGCGACACCGCCCAGCAGGCCACCATCAACGGCATGGGGCACGGCGCCCGGGTGGTCACCGCCGCCGCGCTCATCATGATCTCGGTGTTCGGCGGCTTCGTCTTCCTGGAGGACCCGATCATCAAGTCGATGGGCTTCGCGCTCGCGATCGGTGTCGCCATCGACGCGTTCGTGGTCCGGATGACGATCGTGCCGGCGGTGATGTCGCTGCTGAACAACTCCGCGTGGTGGCTGCCGCGCTGGCTGAACAAGATCCTGCCCAACGTGGACGTCGAGGGTGAGGGCCTGCGCGCCCACCTTGCCGAGAAGCAGCACGCGCAGGTGTGAGCCGTACCGGGTGGGGTCCGACGGGCCCCACCCGGTCACACCCCCGCCGGGTACGTCTCCATCTCGCCCGGTGCGACCCGCGTCGGCAGCGGGTGCAGCGCCGTCGTCTCGTCGCACCAGACGAACGCGTCGTAGCGCTCACCGAGCCGGGTCGGCACGTAGTTGCCCCACGACTCGAAGCTCGGGTCGTACACCACCCCGATCGCCCGGTGGTCGGCCTCGCCGGTCACCCATTCCGGCTGGCCGTCGCCGCCGAAGACCAGCACCGCGCGGTCCGGCATCAGCTCGTGCAGCCGGTGCTCCACCGAACCGTCCCGGGCCGGCGGCACCACCATGGTCTCGGCCGGTGAGCCCCAGCGCGGCGCGGCCACCACGCTGCCGCGCCAGCTGCCGAAGCCGATCAGCGCCACCGCGTCCCGGCCGTGCCGTTCCCGGCCGAGCTGCCCGATGTTGACCATGCCGTCCGCCGCCATGTCGGTGGCCCGCGCGTCGCCGACGTGCGTGTTGTGCGCCCACACGATGCCCCGCGAGCCCGGCCCGTACCGGTCCAGCAGCCGGTCGAGCGTGTCGGCCATGTGCACGTCGCGGACGTTCCACGACTCGGGGCCGCCGCCGACCATGGCCCGGTAGTACCGCTCCGCGCCGGCCACCACCTCCGCGTTCTGCCAGGCCGAGAAGCGGTCCGGGCCGTCCGCGGCGGCCTGTTCCCGGGTACGCGCCAGCAGCCGCACCACCTCCTCCTCGCACCGGGCGGAGACGAACCGGCTCGCCATCGCGTACTCCTCGGCCCGCGTGCCGTACGGCTCGAAGCAGCGGTACGCCTCCTGGGCCGCCTCCAGCGACGCCGGGTCCTCCTCACCGAGGTAGTCGAAGATGGCCTGCATCGACTCCCAGAGGGAATACACGTCCAAGCCGTGGAAGCCGGCCCGCTCCCCCTCCGGGCGTTCCAGGTTCCACGCGCGCAGCCAGCGGCAGAAGCGGGCCACCTCGGCGTTCGCCCACATCCAGGTGGGCCAGCGCTCGAACCGTTCCAGCGCCACGAGCGGATCGGCCAGGCCGCCCGGCGCACCGACCACCGACCGGTGCACCCGGTCGCAGTCCGGCCAGTCCCCCTCCACCGCCACGAAGTCGAAGCCCTGCTCGGCGATGAGCCGCCGGGTCACCTGCTCCCGCAGCCGGTAGTAGTCGTAGCTGCCGTGCGTCGCCTCGCCGATCATCACCACCCGAGCGTCCCGTACGCGGTCCAGCAAGGGGTCGAAGTCGCTCGGCGCGCCGAGCCGCTGTACCAGCATGTCCGCGGCTACCCGGGCCCCGCCGCGACAAACCGCGGCCCGGACCCGGCGGCGGGCATGCCGCCGGGCCCAGCGGGTAGCCGGGCGGCATGACCGTCACCGGTGCGCAGTTGCGGGAGTTCCTGGCCGGCCTGGACTATCCGGTCTCCCGGGAGGACCTGGTCCGCTGGGGTCAGGAGAACGGCGCCGACACCGAGGCGCTCCAGGCGCTGCGGTCCCTGCCGGCCGAGGAGTTCCACTCCCCCGCCGAACTGGGCGAGGCGCTGGTCGTGCTGGCCGACGCCTGAGCTTCTATGCCGGAGGCGTGGGGTGAGGGCCCGTCCGCGCGTGCAGCAGCCGGAACAGCACCAGCCACTGTTCCGGCCAGACCAGGCCCACCGGGGTGTCCGGCGCGATCCGCGCGGCCCGCAACGCGCCGTCGACATGCCGCCGGGGACGGGCCGCGCGCAGCGAGGCCGCGAGCGAGCCGCCGACTCCGCCGAAGCCCAGCTCCACCATCCGCCGGTACGCGGGCAGCGCCGCCGGCGCCACGAGTGGCGTGCTCCGGCGCTCCAGCCGCAGGATGCCCCCGTCGGCGCCCGGCACCGGCCGGAACGCGGCCCGGGGCACCCGCCCGGTCAGCCGCCAGTGGTACTCGGGCCAGGTCAGCACCGTGAGCCGGCTCCACCGGCCGTGGTCGCCGCTGCGTTTGCGGGCGTAGTCGAGCTGGGTGAGCAACGTCGCGGTACGCAGTCCGGGCGCGGCCAGGCACCATCTCACCACTGCCGCGGTGAGCGACCAGGGGATGTTGCCGGCCACCGAGAACGGCCCGGCGGGCGGGGTCACGGCCAGGAAGTCGGCCGGGCGCACCTCGACGTTCGGCAGCGGGGCACAGGCGGCCGTCAGCTCCGGCAGCACTGCCGGGTCGACCTCGTACGCGATCAGCCGCCCGCACCGCGCGGCGAGCGGCCGGGTCAGCCGGCCGCGCCCGGCGCCGACCTCCAGCAGCAGGTCGTCCGGGCCGGGCCGGACCGAGCGGACCATCAGCGCGACGGCGGCCGGGTCGGCGAGGAAGTTCTGGGACAGTACGCGACGGGACCGGTCGCGTGCGGTGGTTCGGCGGGGCGCCACGGGTTCGTCCTGTCTGTCGCCGGACGGCGACGGGTACGGACCGCTGCGCGGGTGTCACCCCCGCCGTCGAGGCGGCGCGGGGCGGATCGGGCGGGCGGTCCGAGCGGATCGGGACTCGGACGACCCTGGAGAGTGGCCGGGACGCGGCGCATGCCTGAGACGGCCACCTCGACGAGGTGGCATGGTGGACGGACCAGCCGCCACCTCGGCGAGGTGGCGCGACCGGCGCCCTCGGCGGGCGGGTCGGAACCGGCGGTCGGGGTCAGACGTGGGCGGCGTACCGGCCGGCCAGGGCCGGGCGCCGGAACCGCGGACGGGCGACCAGGAGGAGCCCACACGCGGCCGGCGCGGCGGCCACGCGGATCAGGGCATGCGTGAACATGCCGCCACGCTAGCGACCGGGTCCGTCCCCGGCGACCGGTTTTCTACAGGTCGACTGTGCGGCCCTGCGACCGGGCGGTCTGCGCGGCGTCCAGCACCGCCACCACCTCACGGCCGAACCGCACGTCGCAGCGGTGGTCGCGGGTGCCGGCGTCGACCTCCTCCAGCAGCTGGTCGAGCGCGGCCCCGAACGCCTGGAGCGCGCTGCCGTCGCCGGGCGGGACGGTTTCGGTGCCGTTCTCGCCGAAGAAGACGAAGTCCCGGGTGACCGCCTCCGGCGGCGCGTCCAGGGTCAGCGAGAGCGAGCTGGTCGCGCCGCCGTCGTGGGTGAGCAGCAGGTGCACCAGGCCGCTCGGGCCGTCCATCGCGGCGACCCGGGTGACCCGGCCGAGCACCGGCAGGATCAGCGACAACGCGTGCGGGCCGATGTCCCAGAGCGCGCCGCGCTCCCGCCGCCAGGTCGAGTCGCCGTACGGGTTCCCGGGCTGGAAGATCGACGCGAACATGGTCGCGCGGGCGTGCTGCCAGCCGCCCGCGGCAGCGGTCGAGGCGAGGAACCCGGTGACGTTCGGGTGGAAGCGCTGGGTGAAGAAGACCACCGAGGCCACCCCGGACGCCTGTGCCGCGTCGACCACCCGGTCGGCGTCGGCGAGGTCGAGCGCCAGCGGCTTGTCCAGCAGCAGGTGCCGCCCGGCGGTGGCGGCCCGCACGGCGATGTCGGCCTGCACGTCCGGCGGGAGCGCCACGGCGATCGCGTCGCAGGCGTCGATGAGCGCGTCGACGTCGGTGAAGGCGGGTACGCCGTGCCGGGTGGCCAGCTCCTCCGCCTTCGCCGGGTTCCGCCCCCAGACACCGGCGAGCCGGGCCCGCGGGTGCGCCTCGATGGCCGCGGCATGCGTCTCCGCCGCCCAGTAACCCGTGCCGAACAACCCGAACCGCACCCCGACCCCCTGCCGCCGACGTCCGCCACCGGCGTACGCCGGGACCGTGATCCACGCTAGTCCCCGGACCCGCCCGGCGCGCCCCGACCCGGCGGGCCAGCCGCTACTACACGCATTAGTAGGCTGTGCCGGTGAACGACACCGTGTCGACGACCAGCGCGGCGGCCTCCTCCCCGGTGGACGGGCCACTCGCCACTGTCGCGATCGTGATCTCGCTGGCGCTCGCCGTCTGGGCCCTGGTGGCGGCTGTCCGCCACCGCCCGCCGGACCGGATCCAGTTCGTCGGCCTGGCCGTGCTGGAGGTGGCGCTGCTCGCGCTCACCGTGACGGCTCTCGTCGCGCTCGGCGGCGGCGAGCGGCCGGGCGAGCCGGGCGCGTTCTTCGGCTACCTGGCGACGCTCGTCTGCCTGCCGCCGCTGGCCTGGGTGCTGGCCCGGATGGAGCCGACCCGCTGGGGCTCGGGCATCGTCTGCGCGATCTGCCTGGTCACGCCGGTGGTGGCGGTACGGCTCCAGCAGACCTGGGAGGTCCTCGGTGGCTGAGACCACGACCGAGCAACCCGTCACCAACCGCGGCCCGGGGCGGCTGCTGATCGCCGTCTACATCGTCTTCGCCATCGCCGCCACCTCGCGGGCCGGGTTGCAGATCGCCACGAAGTTCGACGAGGCGCCGGTGGCGTACCTGCTCTCCGCGCTCGCCGCGCTGATCTACATCGTGGCGGCGGTCGGGCTGGCCCGGGCCGGGCACACCGGCCGCCGGGTCGCGCTCGCCTGCTGCACCGTCGAGCTGGTCGGGGTGCTCGGGGTGGGCGTGCTGAGCATCGCCGACAAGGAGTTGTTCCCGGACGAGACGGTCTGGTCCGACTTCGGCAGCGGCTACGGGTACGTGCCGCTGGTGCTGCCGGTGCTCGGCCTGTTCTGGCTGTGGCGCACCCGGCGCGACCCCGCCTGAGCGGGCCCGCGCCGGGTCGGGCCGGTCAGTCCTTCGGGCCGCCGGCGACGTAGATGACCTGACCGGAGACGAACGACGCGCCCTCGCTGGCCAGGAACGAGATGGTGTGCGCGACGTCCTCCGGGCGGCCGGGACGGCGTACCGGGATCTCGGCGGCGGCGTGCTTCTGGAGGTCGTCGAAGTCGACCTTCATCCGCGCCGCGGTGGCGGCGGTCATGTCGGTGACGATGAAGCCGGGCGCGACCGCGTTGACAGTCACCCCGAACGGGCCCAGCTCGATCGCCAGCGTCTTGGTGAAGCCCTGGAGACCGGCCTTGGCGGCCGAGTAGTTCGCCTGCCCCCGGTTGCCGAGCGCGGACGTGCTGGACAGGTTGACGATCCGGCCCCACTTCGCCTCGACCATGTGCTTCTGCGCGGCCTGGCTGAACAGGAACGCCCCGCGCAGGTGCACACCCATGACCGTGTCCCAGTCGGCGTCGGCCATCTTGAACAGCAGGTTGTCGCGCAGCACGCCGGCGTTGTTGACGAGCACCGTCGGCGCGCCGAGTTCGGCGGCGATCCGTTCCACGGCGGCCTCGACCTGGGCCCGGTCGGACACGTCGGCGCCGACGCCGAGCGCCCGGCCGCCGGCCGAGCCGATGGCGTCCACCGTCTCCTTGGTGGCGGACTCGTCGATGTCGACAACGGCGACGGCCATGCCGTCGGCCGCCAGCCGGCGGGCGGTCGCCGCGCCGATGCCGCGCGCGGCTCCGGTGACGATGGCGACGCGGGGCTCCTCCGACATGCTTACCTCCCGGTAACTTGTGGCTCGATCGAAGGAGCTTAACCCGCCGGTACGCCGCGCCTACCGCTCGTGGTCCCGGCAGAGCCGGATCCACCGGTAGCCGTAGCCGGCGAGCTTGAGCCGGTCGAGCTTGCCCACGTCCTCGTAGTTGCGGTCGCTGAGCACGTCGATCGGCAGGTCCGCCTCCGGCGCCAGCGTGCTCAGGTCCACCTCGACGTCCTCGGTGCCGAGGTTGTGCAGGAAGACCATGGTCCCGGTACGCCCGTCGGCGCGGTGCGCGAGCACGCCCGGCGGCATCGGCACGTCGATGTGGGTGGTGCTGCCGGACCCGGTCTCCGGCGCCTCCCGCAGCGTCCGGATCATCCGCTCGAACCAGCCGAGCAGGGACCGCGGGTCCTTGCGCTGGGCGGTGACGTTGACGTTCTGGTAGCCGTACTCGCCCTTGTCGATGACCGGGCGGACCAGCTTCTCCGGCTCGGCGGTGGAGAAGCCCGCGTTGTCGGCGTAGGACCACTGCATCGGCGTACGGATCGCGTCGCGCCCGTCCAGCGACAGGTCCTCCCCCATGCCGATCTCCTCGCCGTAGCGCAGCACCGGCGTGCCGCGCAGCGAGAACTGCAGCGAGTACGCCAGCTCCATGTGCCGGCGGTCGTTGCCGAGCATGGGCGCCAGCCGCCGCCGGATGCCCCGGCCGTAGAGCTGCATGTTCTCGTCCGGCCCGAACTTCGCCAGCACGTCGTTGCGCTGGTCGGCGGTGAGCCGGGACAGGTCGATCTCGTCGTGGTTGCGCAGGAACGTGGCCCACTGGCCGCCGGTGGGCAGCTTCGGGGTGTCGCGCAACGCCTCGATGATCACCTCCGGGTCCTCCCGGGCCAGCGCGAGCATCAGCCGTCCGTTGAGCATGAAGTCGAAGAGCATGTGGATCCGGTTGCCCGAGCCGCTGCCGTCGCCGAAGTAGACGGGCAGCTCGTCCGGCTCGACGTTCGCCTCGGCCAGCAGGACCGCGTCGCCGCGCCGCCACTGCACGTGCTGGCGCAGGTCGGTGAGGAAGTCGAAGTCCTTCGGTGAGTTCGGGTTGCCCGGCTCGGTGCGCTCGATGATGAACGGCACCGCGTCCATCCGGAAGCCGGAGACGCCGAGCTGGAGCCAGAACGAGGTGATCTTCTTGATCTCCGCCCGGACCTTCGGGTTCTCGATGTTCAGGTCCGGCTGGAACTTGTAGAAGCGGTGGTAGTACCACGCCTTGGCGGTCCGGTCGTAGGTCCACGTCTCGTGCTGCTCGCCCGGGAACACCATGCCCTGGTGGCGGTCGGCCGGCTCGTGGTCGGCCCAGACGTACCAGTCCCGGTACGGCGAGTCCGGCGAGGAGCGGGCGGACTGGAACCACGGGTGCTGGTCCGAGGTGTGGTTGACCACCAGGTCGATGATCACCCGGATGCCCCTGTTGCTCGCCTGGTGCAGCAGTTCGGCGAAGTCGCCGAGCGTGCCGAGGCGCGGGTCGACGTTGTAGAAGTCGGTCGCGTCGTACCCGTCGTCCTCGTTGGGCGAGGGATGGATCGGGTTCAGCCAGAGGCAGGTCACCCCGAGCCGGGCCAGGTAGTCCAGGCGCCCGATCAGCCCCTGGAAGTCACCCACCCCGTCGCCGTCGGAGTCCGCGTACGTGTCGACGTCGAGGCAGTAGACGACCGCCTCCTGATACCACCTGTCACCCATGCGGGGACTACTTCTCCGAACGCGCGCGACGGCAAACCCGGTACGGTGCCGGGATGAGCGAGGAGGCGTACGACTGGTCCGCCGGCACCTGGCTGAACCCGCCCGAGCGGGCCGAGCCGGTCGACGGCGGCCTGCTGGTCGAGCCGCGTGGCGGTAGCGACTTCTGGCGGCGCACCAGCTACGGCTTCGTGCACGACGACGGTTCGGCGCTGCTCGCGCCGTTCGGCGTGGACACCGCCGTGGAGGTGTCGTTCCTGCTCGACTACGCGGCCCAGTTCGACCAGGCCGGCGTGCTGGTGCGGGTGGACGAGCGGCGGTGGACCAAGGCCGGCGTCGAGGTGAGCGACGGCGCTCCGCAGGTGGGCGCCGTGGTCACCGACGAGTTCTCCGACTGGTCGGTGGCGCCGGTGCCGCAGTGGTCGGGCCGGGAGGTGACGGTCCGGGTGAGCCGGGCCGGCGACGCGCTGACAGTCCGGGCCCGCTGCGCGGACGAGCCGTGGCGGCTGGTCCGCGTCGCCCCGCTCGATCCGGCGGCGGAGGCGTCGGCCGGGCCGTACTGCTGCTCGCCCAGCCGGGGTGGTCTGCTGGTCCGCTTCACCGGCTGGCGGCGGGGTCCGGCGGACGCCGCGCTGCACCCGGAGGGCTGAGTCACAGGTGTGACACCGGCCGGTCCGGGTAACACTTCCGGATCTCCGGCTCTCACGTGGAAGGACCGCCATGGCCCTGGCCCAGGACGTCGACCCGAACCAGTTCACCGGGCTGACCGGCTGGGTGGCGAGCGTGATCGACTCGTTCGGCGCGGTCGGCGTGGCGCTTCTGGTGGCGCTGGAGAGCATCATCCCGCCGATCCCGAGCGAGATCGTGCTGGCGATGGCCGGCTACCTGTCCGCCGAGGGCCGGTTCAACGTGGTGTTCATCGTGGTCGCCGCGACAGTCGGCTCACTGATCGGCGCGCTGGTGCTCTACTGGCTCGGCGCGGCGCTCGGCGAGGACCGGCTCAAGCGCTGGCTGGACCACATCCCGCTGGTCGACCTGGAGGACCTGGAAAAGGCGGACCGCTGGTTCGAGCGGCACGGCCGGTGGGCGGTGCTGATCGGCCGGGTGGTGCCTGTGGTGCGCAGCCTGGTCTCCATCCCGGCGGGCGCCAACCGGATGCCGCTGGGCGAGTTCATCCTGCTCACCACGCTCGGCAGCGGGGTGTGGAACGCCCTGATCGTCGGCGCCGGGTTCACCCTCGGAACGCGGTGGGAGGACGTCGACAAGTACAGCCAGTGGTTCAACTACGCGATCTTCGCGGTCTTCGGTTTCATGATCGTGAGCTGGGCGGTGAAGAAGGTGCGCCGGCGGCGCGCCCGGCAGTCGGTGACCGCCGGGCGCTGACCGTCGCGCGGGCTCAGAACCCCGCGGTGATGCCGGTGAACTCCCAGGTGTTCTGCGCGATGCCGGAGCAGTTGGCGACCACGCCGCCGCCCGGGCAGGGCCGGTCCCGGTTGACCGACCAGAACGTGAACCGGGCCAGGCCGCGCGCCTTGGCCCAGTCGCGGATCTGCGTCCAGGTGGCCGGCGAGGTCAGCTCCTGCTGGTCGGAGAGGCCGTTCATGCCGGACAGGCCCATGTGGGCGTACGCGGTGGCGTCGGACCAGCCGAACGCGTTCTTCAGTGCGGTCTTCAGGCCCTCGGCCGCGTTCACGGTGTTCTGGTACATGTTCGCGCCGCCGCCGAAGTCGAACGGCATGATCGTGAACACGTCGATCCCGGCGCCCTTCGCGGCGGCCTGGTTGATCAGCCGGGTGCCGTAGTACGACGGCCCGGTGGTCGAGGTGCCGAACGTGATGATGGTCTTGATCCCCGGGTTGTTCTGCTTGACGATCTTGAGGGCGTCCAGGATGCGGTCCTGCACCACCTCGTTCTCGAACTCGTCGCTGTTCTCGATGTCGATGTCGATGGCCTTCAGCCCGTACGCGTTGATGACCTGCTGGTACGCGCCCGCGAGGGCGGCGGCGGACGAGCAGTTCGGGCCGAGCTTGTTGCCGCTCCAGCCGCCGAAGGACGGGATGACGTCGCCGCCGGCCGCCTTGATCGCGGCGATGGTGGCGGCGTGCGTGCCGCCGGTCAGCGGGCCGTTGCCGTCCCAGGCCGGGGTGCAGCCGCCGCCGGAGAGCACGAACGCGATGGTGAACCACTTGATCCCGGTAGCGCCCATCACCGTGGCGGGCGCGGGCGGGTCGCCCCAGCCCGGGTAGAGGTAGGGCGCGGCGGCCATCGCGCCACCGCCGCCACCGGTGCAGCCGCTGGTGGTGGCCGCGACCGCCGTCGACTTAGCCGACTCGCCGCTGCCGTTGTACGCGGCCACCGTGTAGCTGTGCCCGCTGCACGCGGCCAGCCCGGAGACGGTGGCCGAGGTGCCGGTGACGGTGGCCTTGACAGTGCCGCCCTCGTACACCCGGTAGCCGGTGACGGTGCCGGAGACCGCGTTCCAGGCCAGCGAGACGGCGGACGCGGTGGTGCCGGTGACCCGCAGCCCGCCGGGGGTGGCGGGGGCGCCCGGGTTGCCGGGGTTGCCGCCGCCGGTGCAGGAGGCGCCGTTGACCGTGCAGTTCACCGGGTCGCCGGTCCCGCTGACGACGAAGCCGAAGCTGGTGCTGGCGCCCGGGGCGAGCGCGCCGTTCCAGGACTGGTTGACGGCGGTGACGTGCTGGCCGGAGGTGGTCAGCCGGGCGTCCCAGAACGAGCCGAGCGTGCTGCCGGACGGCAGGTCGAACTGGACGTTCCACGAGGAGATCGCGGCGGAGCTGTCGTTCGTGACGGTGAACCGGGCCTCGTACCCGCTGCTCCAGCTGGAGGTGCGGACGAAGGCCGCGGTGGCGGCGGAGGCGGGCGGCGCGGCGAGCAGGGCACCGGCGACCACGGCGGTGGTCAGCGCGGCGGCGAGTGTCGCCAGGCGGGGGCGGAGTCTCACGGCGTCCTCCAGGGGACGGGCGGGGGATGGAGAGGGATTCACAACCGTCGACGTGCGCCTATTATTAGGAGTGTTAACTGTTTCTGTCCAGCACCGGTTCGGGCGCGGCCCGGAGGATGTGCCCGGGCCGCGCCTCGCCGCGCTCAGCGACGGAAGGTGAACCAGTTGACGTTGACGAAGTCGGACGGCTGCCCGCTGCTGAACGTCAGGTAGACGGTGTGCCGCCCGGTCACCGCGCCGACGTTGCCCGGCACCGAGCGCCAGGTCTGCCAGCCGCCCGTGTTGCCGACTGCGAAGCTCCCGATCGGCGGCGCGGTCGGGCTGTCCACCCGGACCTCCACCAGCCCGCTCACCCCGGACGCCGCGCCGGAGGCGACCCGGGCCACGAAGTCGCGCGGCGGCGTCGAGCCGAAGTCGACGTTGTCGTAGCGGGCCCAGTCGCCGTTGGCGAGCCAGCCGATGTCCTGCCCGCCCTCGGCGCACGTCTCCACCTGCACGCCGTTCTGCGCGTTGAACGACTCGGCCTGGATCGTCGAGTAGGCGTCGCGCACCCCGCCCGGCGGCGGCGTGGTCGGCGTCGGCGACGGGTTGCTCCCGCCACCCCGGGTGTAGACGGCCACGTAGTCGACCAGCATCGACCGGCCCGGCACGGTGGACGCGGTGGGCGTCGCCGAGCCGGCCACGCCGTCCGGGAAGCCGCCGCCCATCGCCACGTTGAGCAGCAGGAAGTAGCCGGCGTGGCCGGTCATCTGACTCCAGTACGGCTCACCGATCTGGTTCTGCCCGACGGTGTGGAAGAGCTGGCCGTCGACGTACCAGCGCAGTTGCTGCGGACTGGTCGAGGCGTCCCACTCGAACCGGTAGGTGTGGAACGCCGACTGGCAGGTGCTGCCCGGGCAGGCCCGGGACGCACCGATGCCGTTGAACTCCCCGCACGGGCCGCCCGGCGCGACGCCGCAGTGCAGCACGCCCCAGACCGAGTTGATCCCGTTGACGTTCTCCATCACGTCGAACTCGCCGATGCCCGGCCAGTTCTGGTAGTTGCCCCGGTACGGCGAGCCGAGCGCCCAGAACGCCGGCCAGTACCCGGACGCCGCCGCACCGGTGACGTTCGGCATCTGGATCCGGCCCTCCAGGGCCAGCACGCCGCCCGACGGCGGCTTGAAGTTCGCCCGTACCGTCTCGATCCGGGCGGAGGTCCAGCGGCCGGCCGAGTCCCGCAGCGGCGTGATGCGCAGGTTGCCCGAGCCGTCCTGGGCCAGGTTGGCAGTGCTGGACGTGTAGGTCTGGATCTCGCCGGTGCCCCAGTTGGCCGGGCCGCCGGGGTAGCTGGTGCCGGTGTCGATGATCCAGTTGGCGGACGAGGGCAGCGTGCCGGACGGGCCGGTGAAGTCGTCGCTCCACACGAGGTTCCACCCGGACGGTGTCGGGGGCACCGCGGCCTGGGCGGTCATCGAGACGCCGGCGAGTGCTGTGGTGAGCGCGAGGACGCCGGCGCCCAGGGCGAGCCGGCGGCGTGGTCGGGGCACGGTGGCGGAGGCGGCCGGAGCCGCCGGGATCGGGTTCATTCGGGGTGCCTCTCTGCGGGGGACGGGTCCGGGAGAGCGCTCTCTGAGAGCGATTTCTACGCGCCCGTCCCCGCACTTGTCAACGCTTGTCGATGGACTCCGCCGGCTGCGGCCGGCGCAGCACCACCTGCTCCAGCGCGGTCCACGCCGTGGTGGTGACCAGATAGAGCACGGCCGCCAGCGGCACCACGAGCGCCACCAGCACCGTGCCGTACGGCAGCAGCGGGAGCAGCCGCCCGAGCACCGCCGCGCCCGGCCCCTCGGCCGGCGTACCGGCCACGGTGCCGGTGGCCGCCGCCGCCCGGCGCATCCGCCGCGAGGACCACCAGGCCAGCGCCAGCAGCGCGGCCAGCAGCACCCCGAACACCAGCGGCACCGGACCGGCCAGCCCGTCGCCGAGGTGCCACCCCAGCGGTACGCCGGCGAGCCGCTCCCCCAGCAGCTCCGGTGCGCCGTCACCGGTGGCGAACAGGCGGTACATGACAAGGAAGAACGGTGCCTGCAACAGCGCCGGCAGGCAGCCGGCGACCGGGCTGGCCCCGGCGTTGCGGTAGAGCGCGAACAGCTCGCTCTGGAAGCGGGCCGGATCGTCGGCGTACCGGCGCTGGAGTTCCCGTACCTCGGGGGCGAGCGCGGTGCGGCGCCGCTCCCCGCGGACCTGCGCCACTGTCAGCGGGGAGATCAGCAGCCGGACGGCGACGGTGAACAGGACGATGGCGGCGGCCGTCGCGGCGCCGCCGGCGAGCGGGGCGAGCACGTCGGCGAGCCAGGTGACGACTGTGGCCGCGGCCGAGGCCGCGGAGTGCAACGGTGCGAAGGCGAGCATGGGCGGACCCCTCGATGGCGATTCCGGGTGTCCCGGGCGGCGGCATGCCGCGCGGCGGGACTGATGACGACGGAATCGGCCGCGAAAGCCGGGGTGGAGGAATCGGCGGCCCGCCGACGCGGGCCGGAAGGTGGCTACGCGGCCGAGGGGCGCAGGCCGGGCGCGCGGGGACGCGGACGCCCCGGCGCGTCCGGGTCGACCTGCCGGGGCACGCCCCGACGGCGGGCGCGGGCACGCAGGGCGGCGGCGAACCGGGTGCCGGGCGGCGTGGGCAGCGCGCGAACCCGCAGCGCGAGCAGGGTCGCCAGCAGCAGCGCGGCGACGACCGCCGCACCGGCGAGCAGCCCGGCCGGCCGGTCGGCGACCAGCGCGAGGGCGTAGGCCCACGCCCCCGTCAGCACCGCCAGGATCCCCGCCACACGGTGACAGTAGCCCGCCGTGTCACGCCCCGCGGCCCCGTGCGTCCACGCCGCCGCGCCGCCGGGCGGACCCCCACGACCCCGAACGGGCGAACCGGCGCCGACACGCCGCCGGGCGCGTTTCCGGGCCCGGACACGGTGGGTAACAGGCCATCGACCACGCGGCACGGTGCCGCAAGCGGTCCCGAGGAAGACGGTGGTGACGATGAGTGGCTCAGTGGCGGAGCGGGAGCGGAGCGCCGCAGCGGGCGGAACCGACCTGCTGACAGTCGGCGTCGAGGAGGAGTTCCTGCTCGCCGACCCGCACACCGGGACCGCCGTACCCGCCGTGGACCTGGTGATGGAGCAGGTGCCGGCCGAGCTGCGGGGCCAGGTGGAACGCGAGTTCCAGACCAGCCAGATCGAGATCGGCAGCCCGCCCGGGCTGGACCTGTCCTCGATCCGGCACTCGCTGTCGATGCTGCGCGCCGAGCTGGCCGACGCGGCCGAGCGGGCCGGCGTACGGCTGCTGGCGATCGGCACCGGGCCGGTCGACGGGCCGGTGCCGCCGGTGGTGGACAAGCCGCGCTTCGACCGGATGATCGAGCGGTTCCGGCTGCTGGTGCCCGGCCCCGGCAACAACGGCATGCACATCCACGTCGGCATTCCCGACCCGGACACCGGCGTGCAGGTGCTCAACCACGTCCGGCCGTGGCTGCCGATCCTGCACGCGGCCACCGCGAACTCCCCGTTCTCCCGGGGCGAGGACACCGGGTACGCGAGCTGGCGCTCGGTGGAGTGGGAACGCTGGCCGTCGGTCGCGCCCACCCCGTACCTGGAGTCGCACGAGCACTACGAGCGGCTGATCCGGCAGCTCATCGCCAGCGGCGTGATGCTGGACGAGGGAATGCTCTACTGGTACGCCCGGCTCTCCGCCAAGTACCCCACCGTGGAGATCCGCATCGGCGACGTCTGCCCGTCGGTGGACGACGCGGTGCTGGTGGCGGCGCTGGTCCGCGCGCTCGTCGCGACAGCGCTCACCGACATCGCCGCCGGCCGTCCGGCCGTCAACACCGACCACCACCTCCTGGTGGCGGCGCACTGGCGGGCCGCCCACGACGGGCTGGAGGGCGAGGGCGTCGACCTCACCGACGGTGAGCTGCGCCCGGCCTGGGAACTGCTGGACCGGCTCGTCGACCGGCTGCGCCCGGAACTGGAACGGCACGGCGACCTGGACCGGGTCACCGATCTGCTGGGCGGGCTGCGCCGGCACGGCAGCGGCGCGGCGCGGCAGCGCGCGGTGTTCGAGCGCACCGGCAGCCTCGTCGACGTGGTCGCGGACGTGGCACGGCAGACCCGTGGCTGAGCGGCCGTGCGGCCGCGGCCCGGCGTGACAGGATGGGCGACGTGGCCGAGCGCATGATCGTCATCGGCGGCGACGCCGCCGGAATGTCGGCGGCGTCGCAGGCGCGACGCCGCCGCCGCGACCGCTCCGACCTGGAGATCGTCGCGTTCGAGCGGGGGCACTTCACCTCCTACTCGGCCTGCGGCATCCCCTACTGGGTGAGCGGCGTGGTCGAGGAGCGGGACGAGTTGATCTCCCGCGACCCGGAGACCTTCCGCGACGAGTTCGGCATCGAGGTCCGCACCCGGCACGAGGTCACCGCCATCGACCTCGACCGCCGCGAGGTCCTCGCGCGGGACCTGGACGGCGGCGGCGAGGTCCGCGCCGGTTTCGACACCCTGGTGTACGCCACCGGCGCGTCACCGATCCAGCCGGACTGGGCGCGCGACGACGTGTCGGGGGTGTTCGGCGTGCAGACGCTCGACGACGGCGCGGCGCTGATCGACTGGCTCGCACGTGAGCCCCGGCCGCGGCGGGCGGTGGTGGTCGGCGGCGGCTACGTCGGCGTCGAGATGGCCGAGGCGCTCGTGCAGCGCGGGCTCTCGGTGCAGCTGGTCGAGCAGGCCGACCAGCCGATGTCGACTGTGGACCCGGACATGGGCGAGCTGGTGGTCGAGGCGATGCGGGCCACCGGGATCAACGTCCGTACCGGCATCACCGTCACCGGCCTGGAGGAGCGGGACGGCCGGATCCGCGCGGTGCTCACCGACGAGGGGCCGATCCCGGCCGACGTCGTGGTGCTGGGTCTCGGGGTACGCCCCAACACCGCGCTCGCCGAGGCCGCCGGCCTGCCGATCGGTCCCTCCGGGGCGATCCGGGTGGACCGGCGGATGCGGGTGCCGGGCGTGCCCGGCGTCTGGGCGGCGGGCGACTGCGTGGAGTCCCTGCACCGGGTCAGCGGCATGCCGGTGCACATCCCGCTCGGCACGCACGCCAACAAGCAGGGCCGCGTGGCGGGCATCAACATCGGCGGCGGGTACGCCACCTTCCCCGGCGTCATCGGCACCGCCGTCACAAAGGTCTGCGAGCTGGAGGTGGGCCGCACCGGGCTGCGCGAGCGGGACGCCCGGGAGGCCGGCTTCGAGTTCGTCACCGTGCACACCCAGTCGACGAACCGGGCCGGCTACTACCCGGGCGCGCGGCCGATGACGATCAAGCTGATCGCCGAGCGGCCCAGCGGGCGGCTGCTCGGGGCGCAGATCGTCGGCTGGTCCGAGGCGGCCAAGCGGATCGACGCGCTCGCGGTGGCACTGTGGAACGGCATGACGGTGGACGAGATGACAGCGCTCGACCTGGGGTACGCGCCGCCGTACGCCCCGGTGTGGGATCCGGTGCTGATCGCCGCCCGCAAGGCCGTCGACGCCCTCGCCGCCGTGTAAGGAAGGGCCCCCTATTAACGCCTCCGGTAGAGGAAGGGCCCCTTCTTAACACCGAGACCCGGGTTTGTCGGTGCCGGGGGTTAGCGTGTGCGCGTCGCCGGTCCGGCACTCCCCTCGGAGGTAACCCCACATGTCCCAGGAGACGACCTACCTCGAACTGTCCGAAGTGGACGGTGGAGCCCACAAGTTCTACGAGGTGGTGGTCGACGACACCGCGATGACAGTGCGCTTCGGGCGGATCGGCGACCAGGGCCAGGTGAAGACCAGCACCTACCCGGACAACTCCCGCGCCCGCGCCGCCGCGGCGAAGAAGATCGGCGAGAAGATCCGCAAGGGGTACGCCCCGGCGGTGCCCGGCGTACGCCAGAAGCGCACTGTCTCGCGCCGGCAGATCGTCAGCACCCGCTCGACCGCCCGCACCGCCCCGGTCCTCTGGCGGTACGCCTCGGGCGCCCCCGCCTTCGGCATCTTCGTCGACGACAGGCACTGCATGGTCGGCAACGAACACGGCGTGATCACCACGCTCGACCACGACGCCCGCCTGGTCAACCAGGTCCGGCTGCCCGACGGGGTGAAGTGCATCGTCGCCGACGACGCCTGGGTCTACGCCGGCTGCGACGACGGCAACGTCTACGACCTGTCCGGCAAGGTGCCCCGCGCGGCGTACGCGATCGCGCCCGAGATCGACATCTACTGGCTGGACATCCACGACGGCGTGCTGGGCGTGTCCGACCGCGACGGCGGCATCTCGGCGATCGACCACGAGGACGAGTTCCTCTGGCGCCGGCCGGGGCGGGGCCGGTCGGCGTGGATGGTCCGCTGCGACGCCGACGCGCTCTACCACGGCCACTCGCAGGGCGTCACCGGTTACGACTGGCGCACCGGGCGGGAGCTGTGGCACACCGGCACCGGCGCGGTGCTGTTCGGCTGGCAGGAGCGCGACGCGGTCTTCGCCGGCACCGGCACCCGCGAGGTGGTGCGCCTGCGCAAGGACGGCCGGGCCGAGCAGGTCTACCGCTGCGACTCGGCGGTCTTCTCCTGCGCCACAGCCGAGGGCGGCCGGTACGTGTTCGCCGGCGACAGCGCCTCCTCGATCTACTGCTTCGACCAGGCCGGCAACCGGTTGTGGAAGCTCGGCACCGGCTGCGGCTCGGCATACTCGATGCAGTACCACGACAACCGGCTCTACGTGGTCACCACGAGCGGCCACCTGGCCTGCATCGACGCGAGCGAGGCGGCGATCCGGGCGGCCGAGGCGGGCAGCGTGCCCGACGTGGTCGACGTCAAGGCGCCGGCCCGGATGCCGGAGACGGCCGCCTGGACCTCGGTCGAGGTGACCACCGACGACCGTGACGGCGTGCTGGTGCAGTGCGTCGAGCAGGGCGGCCGGCTGCGCGTGCACGTCCTCGCCGACGGCTACCGGCGGGACTGGTCGGTGCAGTTCCCCAAGGGCATCCGTGAGCCGGGCGCGCGCTACCTGGTCACCGAGGTCCGCGAGTCGGGCCGTGGCGGCTTCTACCGGGCGTACGGGGACATCCGCCGACTGCGTTGACGCGCACCGGCGAGGCGGGCCGCACGAGGCCGGGCCGGGACAGCGGATCGTCGCCGTACCAGCCAGGATGTGCCGATGCGGTACGACATTCCCGAAGGGCTGCGCTGGGTCGAGCGGACGGAGGCCGGCCGGGCGTGGCTCGCGGAGCTGCCCGGCCGGCTGGCCCACTGCGTCGCGCGGTGGGAGCTGACGGTCGGCCCGCCGTTCGCGTACGCGTTCGCCTCGCTGGCGCTGCCCGCGACGCTTCCCGACGGCACGCGGGCGGTGCTGAAGCTCCAGTACCCGGACGACGACAGCGTCCACGAGGCGACAGCGCTGGCACACTGGGCCGGTCGGGGCGCGATCCGGCTGCTCGCCCACGACGCCGACCGGCGCGCGCTGCTCGTGGAACGGTGCGATCCCGGTACGCCGTTGCACGCGCTGGCGGCCGACGCCGCGCTCGACGTCGCGGTCGGCCTGCTGCCGGGGCTCGCGGTGCCGGCCGGCGCGCCGTTCACCTCGCTGGCCGAGGAGGCGGCCGGGTGGGCGGAGCGGATGCCTGGCAACTGGCGACGGGCCGGGCGCCCGTACGAGCGGCGCCTGCTCGACGCCGCGCTCGGGCTGCTCGCCGAGCTGGCGCCGGGCCAGGGCGAGCAGGTGCTTGTCAACCAGGACCTGCACGCCGGCAACATCCTGGCCGCCGCACGCGAGCCGTGGCTGGTGATCGACCCGAAGCCGCTGGTCGGCGAGCGGGAGTTCGCCGTGGTGCCGCTCGTGCGCGGCGCGGAGCTGGGGCACTCCCCGGCGGCGGTGCGGCACCGGCTCGACCGGCTCAGCGCCGGCCTGGGCCTGGACCGGGAGCGGGTACGCGGCTGGGCGATCGGTCAGACGGTGGCCTGGAGCATCGGCGGCGACCAGGTCTTCCCCGGCAACGTCGAGGTCGCCCGGTGGCTGCTCGACGAGACGTGACAGCGCCGCCGCACCCGGGAGGGCGCGACGCGGCCGACGCGACAGCCGGTGCGGCGCGCGGTCAGCCCGCCTGGCAGGCAGGGCACCAGTAGAGGTTGCGGCCGGCCAGTGTGCCCCGGCTGACCGGGGTGCCGCAGACGTGGCAGGGCGCGCCGGGGCGGCGGTAGACGTACACCTCGCCACCGTGCCTGTCGACGCGCGGCGCGCGGCCTGTCACCTCCGGCAGGTCGGCGTCGCGCACCGTGTCGATCCGCCCCCGCTCGACAGCCCGGGTCATCAGCGCGACCAGGTCTGCCCAGAGTTCGGTCCAGCCGGCCGGCGTCAGTTCCCGCCCGGGCAGCAGCGGCGGCAGCCCGGCCCGGAACAGCGCCTCGGTCACGAAGATCAGGCCGGTGCCGGCCACCACCGACTGGTCGAGCAGCAGCGCCGCGAGCGGGGTGGGGCTGCGCCGGATCCGCGCGTACGCCCGGTCCGGGTCGGCGTCGGCGCGCAGCGGGTCCGGCCCGAGCCGGTCGCGCAGCGCCGCCACCTCCGGCGGGGTCAGCAGCTCGCAGGCGGTCGGACCGCGCAGCTCCAGCCAGTTCCGGTCGCTGTGCAGGCGCAGCCGCAGCTGCCCGACCGGGGCCGGCGGCTCCCCCGGCCCGTCGGCGAACTTCCCGTACAGACCCAGGTGTACGTGCAGCGTCAACTCGCCCGCGTAGTGGTGCAGCAGGTGCTTGCCGTACGCCTCGGTGCCGTCCAGCACGGTGCCGCTCAGGCGGGCCACGCCCTCGGCGAAGCGGCCCTGCGGGCTGTCGGCGTGCACCTTGTCGCCCGCGAACAGCTCGGCGTGCCGGGCGGCGAGGCGGTGGATGCTGTGTCCCTCTGGCACGACCGCCAAGCGTAGCCAGCGGGTCGCACCGTCGGCGACGTCGGGTCGTGGGACGGCATTGAATCGATGCTCGTCGACTGAAAGACTGGCTGCGGTAGCGCTCGGGAGCCAGTGCGAGCCGCTCGATCTCGCCGGAGGGACAAGCGCGGGGTGATGCGCCGCCCCGGTGCCGGGCAGTCGTCTCCGGCAGTCCACCGTGCCGCCGCGCCGCCCCTCGGGGACGGCTGGGCACCAGCCGATCACGCGGCGGCGACATCGCGGTCCACCACCGCGGCGCCGACCACCCCCGGCGCCCCCAGTTCGGGAGAGACACATGCTCCGTACGCTCGGCGCGGCCCTGGCCGCCGTGCTCGCCCTGACCGGCCTGGCCGCCTCGGCGGACGCCGGCCGGTCCCCCGCCACCACGGCGATGACGCCTGCCACCGCGGCGACGCCAACCCCCACGCCCACGTACGCCTGCCCGCCGGCGCTGCCGGTCACCGGCCAGGTGACCGGTGCCACCACGACCAGCATCACCATCACCTACTGGATGGTGCTCAGCCCGCCCTGCGGCTACGACCCGCCGCTCCTCATCAGCCTCTTCGCCAGCCGCGAGGACGCCACCGCGTGGCGCGATCCGGTGGCCGAGGCGGTCACCGGACCGGAACGGTCGGGGAAGGTGACGCTCGGCGGCCTGACCCCCGGTACCGAGTACTGGTTCCGGTTCGGCGACACCAAGGGCACGCGGGATCCGTACGTGATCGGCGGCCCGGCGCGCACGCTGTCGCTCTGTTCCGCGACGGCCACCATCGACAGCCGGTGGGACGGTGGCTTCGTCGCGACAGTGACGGTGCGCAACGACGGCGCCGAGCCGGTCCCGGGCTGGCTCGTGTCGTGGCGGTGGTCCGGTGACGAGCACATCCGGTCGGTCTGGGGCGGCGTGGTCGAGGGCGCCGGGCAGGACGTCGCGGTGCGCAACGCCTCCTGGAACGGGACGCTGGCACCCGGCGGTTCGGCGACGTTCGGCCTGCTCGTGGCGGCGGGCACGACGCCCGCCGCGATCACGCCGGTCTGCGGGCGGTGACCGCCATGCGACGGCACGGCGGCAGGGGCCGCCTCCTGGCGGCGGGGCTGGCGCTCGCGGTGGCCCTGGCGGCGACAGTGCTGGGGCCGGCGGCGGGTGCGCTCGCCGCGCCGGTGACGGTCACGAACGGCACCCAGTTCACCGACACGAGCGGCGCGGTGGTGCACGCCCACGGCGGCGGCGTGCTCGAGGTCGGCGACTACTACTACTGGTTCGGCGAGAACCGCAACCCGGACAACACGTTCCGGGCGGTGTCGGTCTACCGTTCCACGGACCTGCGTACCTGGGAGTTCCGCAACAACGTGCTCACCCAGTCGTCGGCCGCCGAACTGCGGGTCGCCAACATCGAGCGGCCGAAGGTCGTCTACAACGCGGGCACCGGCCGGTTCGTGATGTGGATGCACAAGGAGAACGGGTCCGACTACAACGAGGCGCGGGCCGCCGTCGCCTCCTCGGCGACTGTGGACGGGAACTACACCTACCACGGCAGCTTCCGGCCGCTGGGGCAGCACATGTCCCGCGACATCACGCTCTACAACGACAACGGCACCGCGTACATGATCTCGGCGGCCGACGACAACTACGACCTGAACATCTACCGGCTCACGCCGGACTACCTGAACGTGGCCGCCCTGGTGGGCAACTTCTGGGACGGTGCCCACCGCGAGGCGCCCGCGATGTTCAAGCGGGGCTCGACGTACTTCCTGCTGACGTCGGGGGCGACGGGCTGGAGCCCGAACCAGGCCCGGTACGCCACCGCGCCGAGCATCGCGGGGCCGTGGAGCGGCTGGACCGACGTGGGCAACGGCACCGCCTTCAACTCCCAGCCGGCCTTCGTGCTGCCGATCCAGGGCACGTCCGGCACCAGCTACCTCTACCTGGGTGACAGGTGGGCGGGCGCGTGGGGCGGCCCGGCCAACGACTCCCAGTACGTGTGGCTGCCGATCACCTTCCCGACCGCCACCAGCATGAGCCTGACCTGGTATCCGTCGATCACCATCGACACGGCGGCGGGCACCGTCACCGGGAACTCGCCCGCGTACTACCGCGTCACGGCCCGGCACAGCGGCCGGGTGCTCGATGTGATCAACGGCTCCACGGCGAACAACGCCGAGGTCAAGCAGTGGAGCTGGAACGGCGGCGGCAATCAGCGGTGGGAGTTCCAGGACGCCGGAGGTGGCTGGTTCCGCCTGGTCAACGCCGGAAGCGGCAAGTGTCTCGACGTCGCGAACGCGTCCACCGCCGACGGCGCCAACATCATCCAGTACACCTGCGGCAGCGGCGCCAACCAGCAGTGGCAGTGGGCCGCGCTGGGCGGCTGGTTCCAGCTGCGGGCGCGGCACAGCGGCAAGTGCCTGGACGTGGTGAACGCCGGCACCGGCGACGGCGCGGACGTGCAGCAGTACACCTGCGGCGCGGGCACCAACCAGCAGTGGTCACGCACCGTGTCCTGACCGGCGCCGATCTCCGCACGCTCCGGTGCTGGTCGCCTGAGCGTGCGGAGCAGCCGACGGGTGTCGATTTCGGCACACCTGGGTACTTCCTTTCTGTCATGCGCGGCCTCCGCGCCTGGATCAGGAGGTGCCATCGTGAAGATCCTGTCCCGCCGGAACCCTCCGGCGACCAGTACCGATACCAACGGCGACGGCGTGGTCGACGAGCGCGACCGGACCGCCGAGCAGCCGGCCGGCCGGCCCGTGGTCACCGACCGCGACGAGGAGCGGACCACGTACCGCAGCGCCGCCACCGCGACCGAGAACGAGCGTGCCCGGGACGCGGTGGCCGACCGGGACGCGCGCGATCTCGACGCGGCGACGCCGGCCGACGACCGCACGACCGACCTCCGGGGAGCGGCCACGACGGCCCACGGCCGGAACGCGGCGGCCGACGACGAGCCGGACGCCGAGGCCCGGCGCCGGGCCGCGGACCGGGGCGCGGCGGCGCGAGCGGTCACCGGCCGCCGGGTCGACGCCGACACCCGGACGGTTCCGGTGACCGACGCCCGGACCGCCGGTGCGACGCCCGCCGTCGGAGCCCCCGTCGCCGAGCCCACCGTCGACCTGGACCGCGACGGCCGCCCGGACCACACCGACCTCGACCGGGACGGCCGCCCCGACGGTACGGATGCCGATCGCGACGGCCGGGTGGACCGGCCGGAGCCGTACACCACAAAGCGTCCCCGGGCCAGCCTGCTCGCCACGCTCGGCCTGATCGTCTCGGTGGTCGGGGCGTTGTTCGTGCTCTCCGGCACGCTCGCCGGGTACGGCATCGGGCTCGGCGCGGCCGGCGCGGTGCTGGCGGTGCTGGGCCTGATCGCCACCCGTCGGCGGCACGTGGCCGGCAAGACCGACGCGCTGATCGGCATCGCGGTGGGCCTTTCCGCGGTGGTGCTCGGCATCGTGGCGATGACCGGCCAGTTCGACTGGCCGACCACCGACGGCGACTGGGTGGGCCGCTTCCGCGAGTGGCTCGACTCACAGTTTGGCGCCTGGTTCTGACGGGCACCTTTCCGATCGCCGGCAGGGCCGGCCAGCCCGATCAGATCTGGTGGTTCACCAGCCGGGCGACACCTCTTTCGGGGGCGGCGGTTCGCCGCCCCCGAAGTGTGTCCGGCGTCGGCGCAATGATTGCTCACTGGTGACCGATTCAACGCAACGATTCGCCGCCGAACGCAACTTCTCGCGGTGGATGTCGTCTACCGGGGCCGCATAACGTTGGACCACGGCGCCAGCCCGTGGGCCGACGGTGGCCGGGCGCGCCCGACCCTGGGAGCACGACATGACGATGGACGCCATCCGCCAGCGCTTTCTGATGTGCCGGCCGACGTACTTCGCCGTCGACTACGCGATCAACCCGTGGATGGACCCCACCGCCCCGGTCGACGCCGACCTGGCGATCCGGCAGTGGGAGCGGCTTCGCCGGACGTACCTGGACCTGGGCCACGAGGTCGAGCTGATCGAGCCGGTCGTCGGCCTGCCGGACATGGTCTTCGCCGCGAACGGCGGCACCGTGATCGACGGCAGGGCCATGGCGGTGCAGTTCCGCGACCCGCAGCGCGCCGACGAGGCGCCCGCGTACCGGGCCTGGTTCGAGGGCGCCGGCTTCGAGATGTACGACCCGAAGCACGTCAACGAGGGCGAGGGCGACGTCCTGCTGGCCGGCGACCACCTGCTCGCCGGCACCGGGTTCCGCACCGCGCACGCCTCCCACGCGCAGCTCCAGGAGGTCTTCGGCTACCCGGTGGTGACCATGCAGCTGGTGGACCCCCGCTTCTACCACCTGGACACCGCGCTCACGGTGCTCGACGAGCGCACCGTGGCGTACCTGCCGGAGGCGTTCTCCCCCGGCAGCCGGGCGGTGCTGCGCCGGCTGTTCCCGGACGCGATCCACGCCACCATGGCCGACGCCGAGGTGCTGGGCCTGAACGCGGTCAGCGACGGCCGGCACGTGGTGCTGCCCGCGCAGGCCACCGACCTGGCCGCGAAGCTGCGCGACCGGGGCTACGAGACCATCGGGATCGACCTGTCCGAGCTGCGCAAGGCCGGCGGCGGACCGAAGTGCTGCACGTTGCGACTCCGTCAGGGAAAGGCGAGCAAGTGATCATCGACGACATGCTGCGGACTCCGTCCGCGGTCCGGGACGCGGAGCGTCACACGGCGCACAACTACCACCCGCTGCCCGTGGTGATCTCGTCGGCCGAGGGCGCCTGGCTGACCGACGTGGACGGCCGCCGCTACCTCGACTGCCTGGCGGGATACTCGGCGCTGAACTTCGGCCACCGGCACCCGAAACTGATCGAGGCCGCGCACGCGCAGCTCGACCGGCTCACGCTGACCAGCCGCGCGTTCATCCACGACCAGTTCGCCGACTTCTGCCGCGAGCTGGCCGCGCTCTGCGGCAAGGACCTGGTGCTGCCGATGAACACCGGCGCCGAGGCGGTGGAGACCGGCATCAAGGTGGCCCGCAAGTGGGGCTACCAGGTCAAGGGCGTCACGCCGGGCCAGGCCAACATCGTGGTGGCGGAGGGCAACTTCCACGGCCGTACGACCACGATCGTCAGCTTCTCCACCGACGAGGACGCGCGCGCCGACTTCGGGCCGTACACCCCGGGTTTCACTGTGGTCCCCTACGGCGACCTGGACGCGCTGACCGAGGCGATCGACGAGAACACGGTGGCCGTGCTGCTGGAGCCGATCCAGGGTGAGCAGGGTGTCGTGGTGCCGCCGGAGGGCTACCTGCCGGGTGTGCGCCGGGTCTGCACCGAGCGCGACGTGCTGTTCGTCGCCGACGAGATCCAGTCGGGGCTGGGGCGTACCGGGGCGACGTTCGCCTGCGAGCACGAGGGCGTCGAGCCGGACATGTACCTGCTGGGCAAGGCGCTCGGCGGCGGCATCGTGCCGGTGTCGGCGGTGGCCGCGAACCGCGACGTGCTGGGTGTGCTCCAGCCGGGTCAGCACGGCTCGACGTTCGGCGGCAACCCGCTGGCCTGCGCGGTAGCGACCGAGGTGGTCCGGCTGCTGGCCACCGGCGAGTTCCAGCGCCGCTCGGCCGAGCTGGGCGAGCGGCTGCACGCCGGCCTGCGCGGCCTGATCGGCAAGGGCCTGGTGGCGGTACGCGGTCGCGGCCTGTGGGCCGGGCTGGACATCGACCCGGCGCTGATGACGGGCCGGCAGGCGTGCGAGCGGCTGATGGAGCGCGGTGTGCTCGCGAAGGACACGCACGGCTCGACCATCCGGCTCGCCCCGCCGCTGGTGATCACCGAGGACGAGATCGACCACGCGGTGGCGCAGCTCGCCGCCGTGCTGGCCGGCTGAGGGCGTACGCCTCACTCCGTACACGAGAAGGCGCCGGGACCGCGACGGTCCCGGCGCCTTCGCGCGTGCCGGTCACTGACGCGGCAGCCGCATCGCCATGGTCGGCGCCTCGGCCATCACCGAGTTCGGCGTGTACTTCGCGTCGCTGCTCATGTCGTCGGCGCGGCCGATCTGCACGCCCGGGTACAGCTCGATCAGGTCGCCCTCGGCCAGCACCCGGGACTGCTGCGGCGCCAGCGCGATCCGCTCGTGCTCGGCCATCGAGCCGCCGGGGCGTACGCCGGAGCCGTTGGTGCTGGTGTCGGTGACCACCACCTCGCCCACCCGCAGCTCCAGCCGGATGTGGCTGCGGCTGATCCAGCGGCGGGCCTCGTCGTTGAGCCACTGGCCGAGCGTCACCCCGCCCGGGCCGTCGGGCGCCCGGCCGATCGCCACCGGCTCGGTCTCGGTCAGCACGAACCGCTTGCGGACCAGCCCGCCGATGCGCGCCGCGAGCACCACGGTACGCGGGCGCGGGCCGGCGTCGGAGAGCCGTGCGCCGTGCCGGGGGCAGGTCGGCGCCCCGGTACGCAGCGTGGGCGGCGGCTGCTCGGCCGGCACCCGGTCCACGGCGGCCAGGTCGGCGAACGCGCCCCCGCCCCCGCCGCCGCCGAACAGCGCGCACCCCGGCTCCGGGCAGCGCCACTTCCGGGAGAGCAGCTTGACCCCGGCCGGGGAGCGGCTGCCGGTGGCCGGGTCCTGGCCGCCGCCGACGTGCGCGATGAAGACCGGCCCGCCGGCGCCGGGCACCGGGGCGAGCACGCGGCCCGCCTGCCCGACCCACGGGTACCGCCCGACGAGCCCGTCCAGCCGCGCCCGGGTGAGCACCGGCAGGCCGAGCAGGTCGGCCACCTCCAGCATCCGGTCACCGGGCTGGTCGAGCACCTCCACCAGGCCGTCGTCGGCCCAGCGGCGCACCACCATCCGCTCGTTGGAGGTCAGGTCGGCGTCGGACAGCAGCGCCCGGTGCACGATCGCGTAGACCGGGACGCTGTCCTCGCCGATCTGCCGGGACAGCGCGTCGATCACCATGCCGAGCCGCAGCAGGCTGGCCGGACGGCCGCCGTCCAGGTTCTGCCACCGGATGACCTCGGCCAGGTCGACCACGGCCCGGGCCAGCGACGGGTCGGTGCAGACCCGCCCCTCGATGGCGTCGAGCACCTTGCTGATCTCGAATCTCATGCCGCAGCTCCGCACGATGTCGTCAGTGACGCGGCCGGGCCCGTTCGCCCCGCCGCGCCGCGCGCCACCACCGCGGCGCGCCCTCCACCACCCGACGACCCTACCGGCAGCCGGTCGGCTCAGGCCGCGCGCAGCGGCCGGCCCACGTCGTGCAGGTGCGCCAACGCCTGCCGGTACGACTCGACCAGCCCGGTCTCCGCGTACGGGACGCCCTGCTCGGCGCAGTACGCCATCACCAGCGGCCGGGCCCGGCGCAGGTTGGCGCGCGGCATGTTCGGGAACAGGTGGTGCTCGATCTGGTAGTTGAGCCCGCCCAGCGCCAGGTCGACGAACCGGCCGCCGCGTACGTTGCGCGAGGTCAGCACCTGCTTACGCAGGTAGTCCAGCTCGTCGTCGGCGGTCGGCATCGGCATGCCCTTGTGGTTCGGGGCGAACGAGCAGCCCATGTAGAGGCCCCACAGCCCCTGGTGCACGGCGACGAACAGCAGCGCCTTGGCCGGTGACATGACCGCGAACAGCAGCCCGAGATAGCCGGCGGCGTGCGCGGCGAGCAGCAGCGCCTCCACGGCCCGGTGCCGCATCGGCACCCGCCACCGCCCGTCCGGCTCGCGGCCGACGAGCGCCTGCACGCTGGCCACGTGCAGCGCCAGCCCTTCCAGCAGCAGCAGCGGGAAGAACAGCCACGCCTGGCGGCGGGCCATCCACCGGCTCAGGCCGCGCGTGGCCGTCGCCTGCTCGTACGTCCAGACCAGCGCGCCCGCGCCGACGTCCGGGTCCTCGTCGGTGTGGTTCGGGTTGGCGTGGTGGCGGTTGTGTTTGTCCACCCACCAGCCGTAGCTGAGACCGACCGCCAGGTTGCCGGCGACCAGTCCGGCCGCCTCGCTCGGCCCGCGCCGGCGGAACATCTGCCGGTGCCCGGCGTCGTGGCCGAGGAAGGCCACCTGTGTGGTGGCCGCCGCCATGACCACCGCCAGGAGGATCTGCCACCACGAGTCGCCGACGAGCGCCACCACCACCCAGCCGGCCACAAACACGCCGAGCGTCAGCGCGATCCGGAGCGCGTACCGGCCGGGCCGCCGCTCGAACAGCCCCGCCTCGGCGATCCGGCGGGACAGCCGCGCGTAGTCGCTGCCCCGCCGTGCCGCGGGTTCCGTCAACGTGGAAGAAGTCATGTCGCCCCCGATGCCGCGAGCCACGCTCTCGTACGCGACTCTCCGTCACCGATTCTGGCGATTTTCGTCGCCGTGGGTAATCCCGCAGACCCCCGGCCCGATGGTGGTGCTGTCCCTACCCCGCCGGGCCGGACCAGCGCAAACGATCTTCGTCACATCGCAGCGAGCCCGCTCGCCGGTGGGCGCACCCGCTCTGACCAGCTAGTCTGGACGAAAAGATGAGTGTTGCTCACCCGAACGGCCAGGTGCGGGCCGCAGGGTCATCGACAGACGGGAGACAGCGCGGTGCGTGGATTGACAGACAAGGTTGTGCTCGTGACAGGCGGCGGCTTCAGCCCCGATCAGGTCGGCTCCGGACTCGGCATGTCCATGTGCGTCGAGCTGGCCGCCGAGGGCGCGAAGGTCGTCGTCTCCGACCTCTCCCTGGAGCGCGCCGAGGCGACCGTCGCGCGGATCAAGGAGGCCGGCGGGGACGCGGTGGCGGTGGCCGCCGACGTCATCGACGAGGACTCGGTACGCGCCATGGTGAGCGCCGCTCTCGACGCGTACGGGCGCATCGACGTGCTGGTGAACAACGCGGGCGTGTTCGGCGCGTACGTGCCGCTGCTGGAGATCGAGAACAGCCAGTGGGACCGCGTCATGGAGGTCGACCTGAAGGGCGTCTTCCTCGCCACCAAGGCCACGCTGCCGCACATGCTGGAGCGCGGCAAGGGCGTCGTGATCAACGTGTCCTCGGCGTCCGGCCTGGTCGCCAGCGAGGTCGGCGCGGAGTACACCACCGCCAAGCACGGCGTCATCGGGCTGACCAAGCAGATCGCCTACGACTACGGCCACAAGGGCATCCGCGCGGTCGGCATCGGCCCCGGCGTGATCAAGACCGCCGCCTTCGAGGGCGCGGAGATCACCAGCGACTTCCCGTTCTACGACCTGACCATGCAGGCGCCCGCCGGCCGGTACGGCGAGCCGCACGAGATCGCCCGCGCGGTCTGCTTCCTCGCCAGCGACGACGCGTCCTTCATCCACGGCCACACCATCCCGGTCGACGGCGGTTCGCCGATCCGGTGAGACCGACGACACCGATCGATCCCGACGCGGCGAGCCCTCCCACCATCGCGGGTGAGAGGGCTCGCCGCGTTCGTCAGCCGAGCCGGGCGACGGCGTCGCGCAGCCGGACCAGATCGCGCCGGCGCCGCTCGTAGGTGGCGGCCAGCCCGATCAGCAGCAGCCCACCCACCCCCAGGAAGATCCAGCGGGGCATCAGGTCCCAGCCCCGGGCCAGCTCGTGCAGGGCCAGCGGCACCAGCGTGGCCGCGCCCAGCACCACCGGCGCCTGCCAGCGCCGGGCCGCCCCGCCGAGCACGACCGCCAGCGCCGCCGCGCCGAGCGCCAGCCGCCGCCACGGCTGCGGCTCACCGGAGACCAGCACCGACACGAGGCTCGGCAGGAACGCCGCGACGAGTCCCGGGCCGAGCGCCAGCCAACTGGTCAGCCCGGGCCGGCGCCGCAACGCCAGCAACCCGGCGCCCAGGGCGAGCGCCGCCGCCGACAGCGTGTACGCCTCCGGCACCGTCACCCCGCGCGCGGCCAGCAGCAGCCAGGCGCCGACCAGCTCGCTGCTCGCGGCCACCGCCGCGAGCACGCGCCGCCCGGCCGGCGACTCGCCCCGGCGCAGCACCCGGAGCGCGACGGCGACGCCCCACAGCACGCAGACGGCCGCCGCGTGCCGCAACGAGCCGCTGGCGAGCAGCAGCGCGAGCAGCGCCACGGCCTGCGCCGCCGCCTCCAGCACCCACGCACCGGCCCGCTTCGCGCCGACTCCGCCCGGCCCGTTCGCCGGCAGGGCCGGCCCGCCCACAGCACCCGACGTCACCGGCCCAGCCGCACCCGGCGCCAGAGCGGGCACGACGGGCCCGGCCGCTGCCGGCCGACGGGACCGGCCCGCGCGCAGCAGCGGCGCCGCGTGCGACGTCACCGCCGCGACGGCCAGGACGGCGAACGCCCCGGTACGCATCGGCTGCCCGGCCGCGATCGACGCGGTGACGGCGAACCCGGTGGCCGCCGCCACGGCGCCCAGCCAGCCCGCGATCCGGACCGGCGTCGACCGCCCGGCCACCCCGGTCACGACCCCGGCCACCACCAGCACACCCAGCGCGGTGAGCGTCAGGGCCCGGGTGGCGAGCAGGCCACCGAACCCGGGTACGGCCAGCACCGCCCCGAGCGGCACGAGCACCACCGGGCGCACACCGGTGAGCGCGGCGGCCAGCAGCGCGGCCAGCCCGATCCCGAACGCGACCGCCGGCACCACCGGCCAGGGCGCACCCGCCGCCGCCAGCAGCACCGGAAGCGCCACCGCGCCGAACGGCAGCGCGGCGAGCCACCACGCGACGCGGCGATCGGTGGCGGCGAAGGCTGCGGCGGCGACGCCCAGGGCCAGCAGCACCAGCCCGGCACGGGCGGTCTCGGCGGACGCCGCCGCGACGGCGGGCGCCCCGGACCAGGGCAGCACCGGCAGGTTCGCGAGCACCAGCAGCACCGGCCGCGCGGAGTCCAGCAACGCCAGCACGGCCAGCGCGGCACCCACCACCCGCGGCGCGACCGCCGGCCGGGCACCCGCCCCGGCGGCGAGCGCCAGCAGTACCCCCGCCGTGGCGTACGGCGCCACCGGTTCCCCGCCCGGCGCGACGACCGGGCCGAGGCCGACCCCGGCGAGCGCCACGGCGAGCCCCGCCGAGGCGTACCCGCTCAGGTCGGTCCACAGGCGACGGACGGCGAGGACGGCGGCGACCGGCACCACGACAGCGGCGGTAGCGCCCCGCAGTTGCCACCAGACCGGCGCACCCAGGCCGAGCAGCGCGACGGCCACCGCAGCCGGTACGGCAAGCAACGCCACCGCCAGCGCGACGCCGCCGACCACGGGCTGCGCGTCCCGCCCGCGCCGGCCCAGTGCCGCGAGCGCCACGCCGAGCACCACCGTCACGGCGAGCACGGCGACGGCACCGGCCGGGGCGGCGCAGCCGACCAGCAGCGCGTGCCCGAGCAGCACCGCCCCGGCCGACGCGGCGGCCGGCACGACGACCCGTCCCCCGCGCGGCCGGACCACCGCCGCCAGCAGCAGCGCGGTGGCCGCCGCGAGGTCCACGACCAGCACCAGCGGCCACGGCGTCGCCGTCACGGCCGGCACCGCGAGGGCGACCAGCCCGGCGGCCGCCACGCCGGCGAGCGGCCGGACGGCCCGCGGCGTCAGCAGCGCCACCGCCCCGGCGGTCAGCAGCAGGGCCACCGGAAGCTGCCAGCCCCAGGACGGAACCGGCACGTCCCGGCCGCCCTGCCAGGCCGGGAATCCGGCACTCGCGGTGGCCGCGCCGACCAGGCCGGTGAGCACGACCGCGACCTGGCCCAGCCCGGCGGCCACGGCGAGCGCGCCCACGAGCGGGCCGGTCCGGACCGGCGCCGGCAGCGCCCGGACCGCACCGGCGAGCGCCGCCACCACCAGGCCGGCGGCGAGCAGCAGCAGCCCCGGCCGCAGTTCGCCGACCGGCCGGATCAGCGCGAGGGCGAGCACCGGCACCAGCAGCCCGGTGGTCGTCGCGCGCCAGAGGCGGCCACCGGCGGCGAGCGCGCCGGCGACCACTGCGAGCGCCACCACCAGCAGCGGGCCACCGGCGAGCAGCGGCGTGCCCGCCGCGCGACCGACAGCCAGCGGCACCAGCGCGCAGCCGGCCGCCAGGACCAGCGCCACACCGTGTCCGGTCCAACCCAGCACCCGCCCGACCACCAGCGCCACGCGCGCCTCAGGGGTCCGGCGGCGCAGCGCGAGCACCACCGCGAGGTTGCCGAGCGCCACAGCGGTCAGCACCAGCGCCCAGCCGGCGGCGGTGGGCCGGAACGCGGCAGCGGCCAGCGGCAGCACCGGCTGGGCGAGCAGCCACGCCGCGAACCAGGGTGCGGTCAGCCGGCTGGCCAGGCCGTACCCGGCCGCCACCGCCGTGCCGGCCGCCGCGACAAGCGCCGCGTACCGGCTGCCGGGCAGGGCGGTCACCCCGAACAGGTCCACCGACCAGGCGGCGTACCCGTCCAGGACCACGAGCAGCAACGCCACCGAGGCGAGCGTCTCGGCGGTGCCGCGCAGCCCGCGCGCCCGGGCGACCAGCGGCGCGGCCAGGGCCAGCGCGGTCACGGCGAGCAGGATCAGCGCCCGGCCGGCCACCCCGAACGTGGTCCAGGCGACGGCGGTGAACACCACAGCGGCGGTGCCGAGCAGCAGTCCACCGAGGACGAACAGCAGGCCCTGGACCGCGCGGGTGGAGGTCTCCGCGCCGCCGGGGCGTACCGCTGGGGTGGGGGGAACCGGGCGCGGCGGCGTCACCGCCGGGTGCGGCGCGGGACCGGCGGCGTGCGGCGCGGGGATCTCCTGGCGGACCCGGGCGGCGAGCGCCGCCCGCCGCTGCCGGGCCGTGACCAGCCGGCCGGAGAGCTCCTGGTACGCGAGCCGGGCCGCCTCGACGCGCGGCACCAGCTCGCCGATCTCCCGGTCCAGCCGGATCACCTCGGCGGCGGGCGGGTAGGGCGGACGGCCGCAGCCGCGGCATCCGGCGACGAGGTCGGCCGGGGCGCCGCAACCGGGGCAGGGGTAGCCGGTGTTCTCCACCCGGCCAGCCTCGCGGGCGGCGGGGTGGAGGGACAGAGTAGGAGTACCTAGGGCCGGGTCTGCTCGTGTACCCAGGCGGTGTAACCGGGGTTGCCGCTGCCCTCCCGGCTGACCAGGATCTCCGGCACCTCGTACGGGTGGTTGGCCCGGATCTGGTCGACCAGGGCGTCCACCCGGTCCGGCGCGGTCTTGAACCGCACCTGCCACTCGACAGTGGTCTGGATCGCCGACTGCCACCAGTAGGTGCTGTCCACCGGGCCGCCGACCTGAGCACAGGCCGCCAGCCGGCCGGCGACGGCCGCGGCCGCCAGCACGTCCGCGACCCCGCGGGCGTCCACCACAGTCGTCACCACGCAGATCTGGTCCACCAGCGCACCCTACGTCGCCCGCCGCCACCGCGCTGAACAGGAGCTCCGGTGATTCGGCTCAGGTGTCGGCCGCGCCGTCGCGGTTGTCCGCGATCCACCTGTCGATGCGGGCCCACCAGTCGAAAAGCCAGTCGATGCGTTCCTGCTTGCCGGCCGGGATCTCCTCCGGCGGCACCGACCAGAACCGCATCACGATCCGCTTGTCCATCGGCAGCTCGCGCCACACGTCCGCGACGGTGAGCATCTGGTCCAGACCGGTGTGCGCCACGAAGATCACTCCGGCGTCCGGCGCGGCGTCGAGCGCGGCGAGCAGCCCGCCCGGCTGCGGGGCGAGCACGTGCCGCATCCGCTCGGCCCGCCGCGCCATCCGTTCCAGGCCGAGCGAGCGCAGCCGGTCGATCGCGCGCAGCCGGCGCGACGGGGTGAAGTTGCCGCCCTCCGGGAAGATCACGAAGGCGTCGTCGTCGTCCAGGCCGGTGGCCAGGTGCCCGACCTGCCGGGTCACCGACTCGCGCCCGTCCGGCCCGGCCGCGATGAACCGGTTGGGCAGCCGGTTGAGCAGCACGTCGATGGCCGGATCCCACTGGAGCGTCTCCTTGAGCACGATCCGGGGCTCACGGTTGAACCAGTTCACCAGCGCGTGGATCAGGATGAACGAGTCGCCCGGCCCGGCGTGCCGGCAGACCACCAGCTCGGGGCGGCCGGGCAGGGCGGTGTCCGGGTCGGTGCCGACCACGTCGATGCTCAGCCGCAGCGTCCACCGGGCCTGCCAGAACATGACCCGCAGGAACCAGCCGGCCAGGACGTAGTGGGCCCGCTGGAAGGCCGGCGCGCGCTTGTACACGCCGAAGCCCGAGGCGAGCCAGAGCACGAACAGGGCGAGCAGCGCGGCGGCGTCCCAGACCAGGTAGACGGTGCCGATCCAGAGCAGCCGCAGCGGGCGCAGCCGCCCCGGCACCAGCGGGGACGCGGCCAGCGCCAGCAGCGCCCAGCCGGGCAGCGTGGTCACCACGAAGAAGGCCAGCAGCACCACACCAGGGGCGAGCACCAGCCGGCGTAGCCAGCGGGGCGGCAGCGGCATTCAGCGCTCCAGCGCGGTGTCCAGGTATCGGCGGGAGGCAGTGTACGCCCGGCTGATCCGCCGTCCCACCGCCGCCGTGTCCCGGTACGCCCACGGGCTGTCGTCGCGCGGCTCCAGCCCGCCGGTGGGCAGCACGTGCACCTCGACGTCCTCGGGCAGCGCCGCCATCTCCCGCGCGAACCGGTGCCGGCGGGCGATCTCGAACGCCACCTGGGCGATCTCCCACGGGCGGCGCGGCGGGCTCAGCTCGCGTTCGATCCGGCCCACCTGGAGTACGAAGATCTGCTTCGCGCCGAGCGTTACCGCCTCGCCGACCGGGATCGAGTTGACCACCCCGCCGTCGATGTAGTGCTGGCCGTCGATCTGGGTGGGCGGCAGCAGCCCCGGCACCGAGGCGGACGCGAGCACCGCCGGCACCAGCGGTCCGGTGTGGAACCAGTGCTCGGCGGCGCGCTCGATGTTCGCGGCGCAGCAGCGGAACGGCACAACCAGGTCGGCGAAGGTGGTGTTCTCGCCCAGTGTGCTCTCCAGCAGGCGGTACAGCGGCCGGGGCGAGTGCAGGTGGGTACGGGCGGCGAACCGGCGCAGCTGCCGGGCGACCGAGTCGCCGTACACCTCGCTGGCCTCGGGCGACGCCCACAGCCGGACCAGCCGGTCGGTGACCGCCTCGGTCGGGTCGGCGGCGACCAGGGCGCCGTTCACCGCGCCGATCGACGTGCCGAGCACCAGGTCGGGTTTGATCCGGGCGCGGAACAGGGCGCGCAGCATCCCCACCTCGACCGCGCCGAGCACTCCCCCGCCGCCGAGCACGAACGCCACCGGACCTGCTGCCATGCCGTTCATCCTGGCACGCGGCCCACACCCGGCCGGTTGGCCGCCCCGCCCGGTCACCGGAGCGTCACACGAACCGGCCCGGCTTGTGACGCACCGCGATCGTCAACCGGACGACTGTTGACAGGTCAGACACATTCCCGCAACCTGATAGCGCTCCCGAGCCCAGGCAGGTGCGAGCTGATGGCGACACTCCAGGCCGGCCGTCTGCTGGCCCGTCGGTACCGGCTCATCGACCGGATCGGCGCCGGTGGCATGTCGGTGATCTGGCGTGCCCGCGACGAGGTGCTCGACCGGGTGGTGGCGGTGAAGGTGCTCGCCCCCTCGCTCGCCGCCGACGCCCGGTTCCGCGACATGGTGCGCGAGGAGGCCCGCTCGGCCGCGCAGCTCGACCACCCGCACGTCACCGCCGTGCACGACTACGGCGAAACGGTGGCCCCGGACGGCTCGATCACCTCGTTCGTGGTGATGGAGCTGCTCAGCGGCGAGGAACTGGAGCACCGGCTCACCGAGGGGCCGATGCCCTGGCCGGCGGCGGTGGAGACGGGCGCGCAGGTGGCCGAGGCGCTGGCCGCGGCGCACCGGCTCGGCATCGTGCACCGCGACGTGACACCGGCCAACGTGATGATGACGGCCACCGGCGCGAAGGTGCTCGACTTCGGCATCGCCACCCGGATCGGCACGCCCGACGACGACGAGGACGGCGGCACGTTCGGCACTCCGGCGTACGTGGCACCGGAGCGGCTCGACGGTGCGCCCGCCCAGCCGGCCACCGACGTGTACTCGCTCGGCGTGCTGCTGTTCGAGACGCTGACCGGGCACCCGCCGTACCCGGCGGAGACCTGGGAGGAACTGAGCGCGGCGCTCGCGGACAGTCCGGAGCCCACTCTGGACGACGTACCGGGACTGCCCCGGCCGGTCGCGGAGATCTGCCTGCGCTGCCTGGCCCGCGACCCGCGGCGGCGGCCCACCGCGCACCGGGTCGCCGCCGTGCTGCGCGACCAGTTGCTGCCCGCCGACCCGCAGGCGGCCACCATGCTGGCGCCGACCATGACGCTGCCCGCGCTGACCTCGCCGCCGCCCGATCCAGCCGCGCAGCCGGCTGCGGGCCGGATCCCCGTGGCGCAGCCGGTGCCGGAGCCGTCCCCCGCCGCGCAGCCGCTGCCGGTTGCGCGGCCGGGCCGGCGGCGTACCCTCACGCTGGCAGCGGTCGGTGTGACAGTGGTCGCCGCCGCGGCGCTGCTGGTGCCCGCGCTGACGCCGGACCGGCAGGCCGGACCCCGGGTGCTGCCGACCGCCGGGCCGGTGCAGCCGTCGCCCGCCGAACCGCCGGTGACCGACGACCCGGCCACCACCCCGCCGGCCACCACGACACCCCCGCCGCCGACCGGGGGCACCCGCCCGCCGGCCGCCGGTCAGGCCGACGCCGCCGAACGGGTGGACGGACTGATCGAGGCCGGGCTGACCGAGGGCCAGATCCGCGAGGACGTCGGGGTGGACCTGCGTAACCTGCTGCGCAACGCGGTCGCCGCGAACGGCGAGGACGCGGTGACCGCCGCCGTGGACCGGCTCCGCGGCAAGATCGACGAACGCCGCCGTGAGGGCAGCATCAGTCCCGGGTACGCGCGGCGGCTCGACGCCGCCGCCGCGGAACTCGTGGCCGGGCAGACCTGACGGGTCAGCCGGCGACGGCCGGCGCCACCGCGCGGGCCGCCCCCGTGCTCGCCCGCGCGGCCAGGAAGCCCCGGTAGACCGCCTCGTAGTCGGCGGCCATCCGCTCCACCGAGAAGTTCTCCGCCACGTGCGCGACGCAGTCCCCCGGGTCCAGGTCCGCCGCCGCCCGCAACGCCGCCGGCAGCTCGCCGGGGTGGTCGCAGACGAAACCGGTGACCCCGTCGCGGATCAGCTCCGGCACCGCGCCCCGGCTCAGCGCCACCACCGGCGTACCGGTCGCCATCGCCTCCACCATCACCATGCCGAACGGCTCCGCCCACTGGATCGGCATGATCAGGCAGCGGGCGTCCAGCATCAGCCGCAGCGCGGTCGCCCGGTCCGCGTTCACCACGAGTGTCACGTCGTCGCCGAGCAGCGGCCGGACCACCTGCTCCAGGTAGCGCCGCTCGGCCGGTTCGCTGCTCTTGCCGGCGAGCGTGAGCGGCAGCCCGGCCGCCCGGCAGGCCGCCACGGCCACGTCCGGGCCCTTGTCCGGGCTGAACCGGGCCAGCCAGAGCACCGGGCCCGCGCCCGGACCGCGCTTGCGGGGGATGTCCCGCAGCGGCATCGCGTTGTGCACGGTGCCGGCCCAGGGCAGCCCCGGGTTCGCCCGGCGCTGGGCGTGCGAGATCGCGACCAGCCCCACGCCCCGGTCGGTGGCGCCGAGCGCCGTGCCGTACTCGCCGACCGGGTTGCCGTGCACGGTGGCCACTGTGGGCACCCGGCGGCGGCCGGCCACCATCGGGCCGATCGTGGTGTGGTCGTGGATCAGGTCGAAGTCGGCCGGGCCGACCAGGCGGTCGACGTGGGCCAGGTGCGCCAGCTCGGGCAGCGACTCGCCCATCCGCTCGTACTGGAGGTCGGCGCAGGTGGAGACGAACTCGGCGGCGGTGCCGTGGTCGGTCCCGGCGCCGAACAACGTGACGCGGTGCCCCCGCTCGACAAGCGCGTCGACGAGACCCGCCACCACGGTCTCCAGCCCGCCGTAGCCGGGCGGCGGCACCGACAGCCAGGGCGGCACCACCATGGCGATCCGCAACGGCCCGGCCCACCCGCGCTCCGGGGACTGCTGGTTCACGGCTACGAGTCCTCCCCGTCGGTTCCCCGGCGTACCCCGCTGCGCGCGGGTTCCCGACCCGGCTCGCGGTAAACGACCGCGTCAGCCGGACACCACGATCCCGACGTGCACCTCCCGTACGCCGGGTAGCGCCCAGGCGGCCCGTTCCGCGTCCTCCCGCTGCCACCAGGCGCTCGCCACGCCGTCGAGCACGACCGTGTCGCCGTCGACCCGGGCGTCGATCCGCTCGGTCCCGGTACGCCGCGCCAGCAGGCGGCGCAGGTCGAGCCGCCTCTGCTCGTCGCTCGGCGGGGTAGGGGGCCGCACCTCGACCAGGTTCGTCACGCCGCGTACGCCGCGCAGCCGGCGCAGCTCCCGCTCGGCGGTACGGCGCTGGAAGCCGAACTCGACCTCGCCGCGGAGCATCACCCAGCCGTCGGCCACCGTCACGTCCAGCCGCTCGGCGGGCACGAAGCTGTCCCACTCCAGGGCCCGGCTCGCCGCGATCGCGATGTCGGCGTCGGTACGCCGTTCCGTGGCGGGCAGGACGACCGCCAGGTCACTGGCGACCGCGCGCACGCCGCGTACCCGGTGGGCGCAGCGTTCGGCGGCCCACCGCCGGGCGTAGCCGTCCACCTGCCCGGTGAGCGTGACGACGCCGTCGGCGACCGTCACGCCGACCTCGGTGGCCCGGGTCTGCGCGTCCCAGTCCAGTTCCGCGAGGACGTCACGCTGGATCGCCTGGTCGGTACGCACGGCAGGCATGGTGGTGGTCATACCCGCCAGGCTGCCGCCGGTGCGGGTGAGCCGGCCTCACCCGTACCGGGTGACAGATCGTCATCCGCCGTGGGCGATCCGCCCTCGCAGGGGCGAGGCCGGCCCTGCCGGCGTCGGTGACCTCGACGCCGGCTCCACGTCACTGTGAGTCGCGGCTCGGGCGAGAGGGAACGAGGAGGGGCGGCGGGTGACGGAGCCAACCCCCTTGGCTCCGTCGCCCGCCGCCCGGGAGGGAGGCAGATCCTCGGGACTATGACGTCTCGGCGAGCGTCACGGTTGCGTTCTCGGTGGATCCGTTTCGCTTGTACTGCACCTCGACCCGGTCACCGACCTTGCCGGCCTGCACGGCGCCGACCAGGTCGTTCGAGTCGTTGATCACCTTGTCGCCGAACTTGGTGATCACGTCGCCGCGCTGGATCCCGGCCTTCTCGGCGGGGCTGCCCGGCGTGACGGCGGCGACCAGCGCCCCGCCGTCCTCGGCGCCGTTGACGCTCACCCCCAGCGAGGGGTGGCTGATCTTCTCACCGCGCTGGAGCTTCTCGGCCACGTCCTTGGCCTTGTTGCTCGGGATGGCGAAGCCGACGCCGATGTTCCCGGTGCTGCCCTGTCCGGCGGTGGCGATGGCGGTGTTGATGCCGATCACCTCGCCCCGGGTGTTCACCAGCGCGCCGCCGGAGTTGCCCGGGTTGATCGGGGCGTCGGTCTGCAGCAGCCCGGAGATCGAGCTGGCGCCCTGCTGCGGGTTCTGCTGCTGGCCGCCGCCCGCCTGGATGGTGCGGTCGCGGGCGCTCAGGATGCCGGCGGTGACCGAACCCTGGAGGCCGAGCGGGCTGCCCAGGGCGAGCACCTGGTCCCCGACCTGCATGGCGTCGCTGTCGCCGAACTTGGCCGCCTTCAGGTCGCGCACGCCCTCGGCCTGGACCACCGCGAGGTCGGTCTTCGGGTCGGTGCCGACGACCTTGGCGGAGGCGCTCTTGCCGTCGGCGAAGACCACCCGGACCGTGTCGCCGCCACCGGCGACCACGTGGTTGTTCGTGAGCACGTACCCGTCGGCGCTGAGGATCACCCCGGAGCCCTCACCGCTGCCCGTCATGATCGTGACGATGCTGTCCTGGACGGAGGCCGCGATCTTGGGCAGGTCGGCGCTGTTGATCACCGGAGCGGCGGAGTAGGTGCGGGTGGGGCCGCCCCCGTCGAGCGCGAGGGCGAGCGCGCCACCCGCGACACCGGAGCCGAACATCAGCGCCAGCGCCAGCACGCCCGCGCCGACGAACTTACCGGCCCGGCTGGGCCGCGCCGGTTGCTGCGGGCCCCACTGCGGCGTCGGCTGGTACGGCTGGTAGCCCTGCTGCCCCTGGTACGGCTGCGCCTGGTACGACGGCACCGGCCCACCGTGCTGCGTGGACGGGTAGCCCGCGTTGCCCTGCTGGTTCCAGCCGCCCTGCTGGTGCTGTCCCCCGTACCAGGGATGGGGTTGCTGCGGCTGCCCCGAGGCCGGGTACGGCGGGGCGGACGGCGTCGCCGGCTGCGGCGGGTACGGCCCGGCGGGCGTGGTGTTCCCGGCGGGCGTGGCGGTTCCGGCGGCCGGGGAGTCGGCCGGAACCGACGCGGGGGCCGGGGTGGTGGAGGAGGAGTCCGACGTCCCGCTCTCGACGCGGGGCAGCTCGGCGGTGTGGTGCGACGGCTCGGCGTCGGCGGGGGCCGGCGACCGCTGCGGATCGGTCTCGTGGTCGGTCATGTCACCAGCTTTCCCCGTAGCACTGTCACCAGCCTGGAATCTGCCTGGAAGTTTTCTGAATGTCACTCGCCCGAATCGGTCGCCTCGGCGAGCAGCGGCAACTTCACCCGGAACGTCGCTCCGCCCCCGGGCGTCTCCGCCACCTCGACGGTGCCGTGGTGAGCGGCGACGAGCGCGGCGACGATGGCCAGGCCGAGGCCCGTGCTGATCGGCCCGCCGGCCCGGCGGGTGCGGGCGGCGTCCACCCGGTAGAACCGCTCGAACACCCGCTCGGCCTGCTCCGGCGTGAGGCCCGGACCGGTGTCCGCCACCTCCACCACGGCGAGGTTGCCCGCCTCCTCCCGCAGCCGCAGCGTCACCGCGGCGTCCGGCGGCGTGTGGGTGAGCGCGTTCGTCATCAGGTTGCCGATCACCTGGCGCAGCCGGGCGTCGTCGCCGAGCACCACCAGCGGGCCGCCGCCCGGCTCCCGCTCCAGCTCGATCCGCCGCTCCGGGTCGACCACCCGGGCCGCCTGCACCGCGTCGGACGCCAGCACCGGCAGCTCGACCGGGGCCAACGTGATCGGCCGTTCCCGGTCCATCCGCGCGAGCAGCAGCAGGTCCTCCACCAGCAGACCCATCCGGGACGCCTCGTCCTCGATCCGGCGCAGCAGATCCGCGGTCTGCTCCGGCGCGCGCACCGCGCCCTGCCGGTACAGCTCGGCGAAGCCCCGGATGGTGGTCAGCGGCGTCCGCAGCTCGTGCGAGGCGTCGGCGATGAACTGCCGCATCCGTTCCTCGGAGCGGCGGGCCCGTGCCTCCGACGCCTGCGCGTACGCGGCGGCGTCCCGCGCGCCCATCTCGGCGCTGCGCGCCGCCGCCTCGGAGGCGGCCCGCGCGGTGAACGCGGCCTCGATCTGCGCGAGCATGGCGTTCAGCGCCCGGGACAGTCGGCCCAGCTCAGAGGTGGGGCAGGGCCGCCCCATCTCCGGGTCGGGCACCCGCCGGGTCAGATCGCCGCCGGCGATGGCGGCCGCCGTACGCTCTATCTCCACGAGCGGTTTCAAGCTGGCCCGGACGATTCCCGCACCCACCGAGGCCAGGATGATCAGGACCGCGCCACCGACGAGCACGTCGATCCAGAGCAGCTGCCGGACCGAGAGGTCGACGTCGTCGAGGTTCTGCCCGATCGCCAGGTAGGTGTTCTCGTCGACCTGCCGCACCATCAGGCGCCACCGCACCCGCATGTCCGCGCCGTCGTCGGTGAAGGCCGCTCCGCCGGCGTGGTCGAGGTACCAGTTCGCGTCCCTGAGCCCCGCGGGCAGGTCGTCCGGCACCAGCGAACTGTCGCGGAGGATCGCCACGCGCTGGGTGCGGCGGTCCCACTCGCTGAAGAGGTAGTCGGTGGGCAGGTTGTTGGCGTTGGCCTGGTTGACCACCACATCCTTGTTGAACTGGTCGCTCAGCTCGCCGTCGATCCGGTCGACCAGGTAGTTGTGCAGGAAGTAGGCGGTGGAGACACTGATCACCAGCAACGCGCCGGCCACCAGCGCCAGCACGGCGGTGACCAGCTTGAGCCGCAGCGGAATCCCGCGCAGCCAGCCCTTGGCGTCGTGGACGAGGTTCACGCCGCCGGCTTGCGGAGCACGTAACCCACTCCCCGGAGCGTGTGGATCAGCCGGGGCTGGGTGTTGTCGACCTTGCGCCGCAGGTAGGAGATGTACGACTCGACGATGTTGTCGTCACCGCGGAAGTCGTAGTTCCAGACGTGGTCGAGGATCTGCGCCTTGCTGAGCACCCGGTTGGCGTTGAGCATCAGGTAACGCAGCAGCTTGAACTCGGTCGGCGAGAGCTGCACCCGCTGACCGGCCCGGTGCACCTCGTGCGTCTCCTCGTCCAGCTCCAGGTCGGCGAAGGTGAGGCGGGACGGGGCCTGCTCGCCGGTCGCGGTGCGCCGCAGCACGGCCCGGATCCGCGCGGTCAGCTCCTCCAGGCTGAACGGCTTGGTGACGTAGTCGTCGCCGCCCAGGGTGAGCCCGCGGATCTTGTCGTCGGTGGCGTCGCGCGCGGTCAGGAAGACCACCGGGGTACGCGTGCCGCCCTCGCGCATCATCCGGATGACCTCGAAGCCGTCCAGGTCGGGCAGCATCACGTCGAGCACCACCAGGTCGGGCCGGTGGTCCTTGGCGGCGTTCAGCGCGGCGCTGCCGCTGGTCGCGGTGGCCACGTCGAAGCCCGCGAAGCGCAGGCTCGCGGAGAGCAGTTCGAGGATGTTGGGATCGTCCTCGACGACGAGAAGTCGTGCCTCGGTCTGGGTAGCCGCCATGGCACCCATCATCCGCGCCTCGGCTGCGGTCGCGCTGGGCGCCGGCTGGAAACAACCTGTGAGATCAGCGGAGCAGCCGCCGCAGCCCGTCCAGCGCGCCGTCGAGCAGCCGGATCGCGGTACGGAGCTGGTTGTCGCTCAGGCCCCGGGCCCGGACCAGCGCACCGACCTCGACCGTGAACGCGGCCAGCCGCTCGTCGAAGTCGGCGAGCAGCGGCGGGTCGTCCGGACGGGCCGCGCCCCCGCCGTTCGCCGGGCGGGCGGTGGCGGACGGCGCCCAGCCGCCCTGCCGGGTCTGCCGGGTCGCCTCGCGCAGTTCCCGCTTCAGGTCGCGCACCGATCCGCGTACCTCGGTGCGGATCTCCCCGGCCAGCGCGGAGAGATCCTCGACGGCGGCGCCGATGTCGCTCTCCAGCGTCGCCAGCTCGTCGGCGCGGCGGCTCAGTTCGGCGCGGCCCGCCTCGGTGATCTCGTAGACCTTGCGCCCGCCGGCCGCGGTGTGCCGGACCAGCCCTTCCGCCTCCAGCCGTTGCAGCCGCGGGTAGATGGTGCCGGCGCTGGGCGCGTACAGGCCGAGGAAGCGCTCCTCCAGCAGGCGGATCAGCTCGTAGCCGTGCTTCGGGCCGTCATCGAGCAGCTTCAGCAGGTAGAGCCGGAGGCGGCCGTGGCTGAACACGGCGGTCACGGCACGTCCTCCACGTGGTCGGCGGGCGCGACCGGGCGGGCGAGCAGCGCGATGCTGCCGGAGGTCGCGGAGGCCCAGAGCCTACCCGCACCGCCACCGAGCACGCCGTGGCTGTCCTTGATCGAGCCGAGCCCGCGCCCGCCGCCGTCCACCTGCGGGAAGCCGCTGGTGATCTTGCCGGAGGTGGTGTGCAGGTGCACGGTGAGGTCGCTGTCCTCGCGGACCCGCACGGTGATGCTGCCGGAGATGGCGCTGAGCCGGATCTCGCTGCCGCGCGGGTTGTCCAGGTCGCAGGTGATCGAGCCGGAGACGGCGTGGGCGCGGACCCGCTCGGGCGCGCTGTCGGCGAGGATCAGCTCGCCGGAGACCGTCTCCAGGTCCAGGTCGCCGCCGATGCCGAGCGCCTCGACCGGGCCGGAGATGACCTTCGCGCTGGTGCGCCCGCGCAGTCCGCGCAGCGTGACCTGGCCGGAGGTGACGTCGACCCGGGTCTCCCGCCGCAGCCCGGAGGCGACGAGCGCGCCGCTGACCACAGACAGGTTGGCGAGCACGTCCGGCGGCACGGCGACCGACACCTCGGCCCGGATCCGGTTGCCGAACCAGGAGAAGATGCCGAAGAGGCCGGGCTTGCGCTTGTGCCGGATGGTCAGCCGCCCGTCGCGGACCTCGACGAGGAGCGGCCGGTTGCTGACCCGGGTCACGTCGACCCGGGCCGGACCGTCGGCGCCGACCACGTTCAGCCGGCCGCTGACCAGTTCGGCGTCGAGCCGGGTGATCGGCTCGTCCACGGTGATCCGCTGCGGGCTCTCGACGGTCCAGCTGGCCATGACGCGCTCCCCTCGTCGGCGGGCCGACCCACGGCCCCGCCAGGTGTTGCGAGGAGCATAACGCGATACATCGCGACTGAACAAGACACTATCGCGTCTGTGTCGCGTCCCGACGCCCCAGCGGGTCAGGCCGCCAGGTCGAGCCGGTCCGCGAGCACGGAGCGAGGGGTCGAGTGGACCGCGGCCTCGGCGATCCGGGCCAGCGCGCGGCGATCAACGCCCTCGGCCGGGTGCAGCGCCGCGCCCACAGTCACCGACACGGTCAGACCTCGGGCGGCGAGCACCCGGCGTACCGACGCCCAGAGCGTCTCCGCACCCAGGAAGGCGGGCAGCGTGCTCGGGTCGCCCGCGTACCGGTAGGCGAGGCTCAGCGGCACCACCGGCGCACCCGCCGCCACGGCGGCCTCGAACATGGCCGGGCGGAACCCGCGGCTGGGGCGGCAGCCCGTCGCGGCGCCACACCAGGTCGTACCCTCCGGGAACACCGCCACCGACCGCCCGGACCGCAGCGCGCCGGCCACCCGCGCGACGGTGGCCGGCAGGTCACGCGGCCGGGACCGGTCCACGAAGACGGTGCCCGCCGCGGCGGCCAGGGCGCCCACCAGCGGCCAGCTCCGGACCTCGCACTTGGCGACCATCCGGGTCGGCGACACGGCGAGCACCGCCAGGATGTCCAGCCAGGAGACGTGGTTGGCGACCAGCAGGGCGCGCCCGCGCGGCGTCCGGCCCCGGACCAGCAGCCGCACCCCGAGGGTACGCAGCGTCCACCGTGCCCAGCCGCGCGACGCGGCCCGGCCCCGGGCGGCCGGCAGCAGCACTGCCACGCCCGCCCCGGCCAGCAGCATGCCGAGTACGCCGAGCAGCCGCCCCGCCCGGCGCAGCCGCGACACGTCCGGGGCGACCGGCGGCGGCAGGCAGTCCGGCCCGCAGCCCGAGGCGGGACGCCACAGCCCCTCCCCGGCGTACGGACCGGCCGGATCGGCGGCGGTGGTGGTCACGACCCGTCCCCGCCGATGAAGTGCCGCAGGTAGCGGGGGTTCATCCGGTCCAGCGAGAACAGCACGTAGAAGTCGGCGCAGCCGAAGTCCGGATCGTACGCGGGCTCGCCGGCCACCCACGCGCCCAGCCGCAGGTAGCCCCGCAGCAGCGGCGGCACGAGCGCCCCTCGTCGCGCGGGGGTGAGCGCGGCCGGGTCGGCGGCCGACGCCTCGGCGAACCAGGGCCGGCGCGGGGTGACCCGCAACAGCGGCGGGGCGAGGTGCCGGGCGGTGACCTCGGCCCACACCTGCGCGGCGGCGGTCCCGCCGTCGGCCACCGGCACCGAGGCGCAGCCGCCGAGCCAGCGCGTGCCGCGCAGGTGCAGGTAGCGGCAGATCCCGGCCCACATGAGGTTGATCACGGCGCCGGTGCGGTGATCCGGGTGCACGCAGGAGCGGCCCGCCTCGACCAGGTGGTCGCGGAGCGGGGCCAGCGGGCTCAGGTCGAACTCGCCGTCGGCGTACCGGCGTTCGGTGCGACCGGGCGGCAGCAGCCGGTACGTGCCGACGACCTCGCCGGTCTCCTCGCGCAGCACCACCAGGTGGTCGCAGTGCGCGTCGAACTCGTCGGTGTCGAGGCCGGTGGCGGCGGTCGGCAGGGTGGCGCCGAGTTCACTGGCGAACACCTCGTGGCGCAGGCGTTGCGCGGCCGCGACCAGAGTCGGGTCGTCGGCGATCAGCAGGGTGTAACCGCTGGTCGTGAGCGGTGCGCCAGCGGCGTGCAGAACGGCCATGACTCCTGTGTAGGTGCCCCGGGTTGCCACCGGCCGGGGTGAGCGGTGTCGATCCGGTGAACGCCGGTGGGCCGCGGCGTGCGAACCGGGACGGCCGGGGCGCGACGGGCGTGTGCGAGGCTGCCGGGCGGACCGCCCGCGACGGCGCCGGCGGCGGTGAACCGGAGGTGCACATGCTGGTCGAGGCCCGCTTCCAGGGGCCGGACGGTTCCGGCAACGGCGGCTGGAGCGCCGGGATCTTCGCCGCGCTGATCGACGACCGGGGCCCGGTGGAGGTCACGTTGCGCCGGCCGCCGCCGCTGGACACCCCGCTGGCCGCCGCCGACGGCGAGGTACGCGACCCGGACGGTCACCTGGTCGCCGAGGTACGCCGCGCCCGGCCGGTCGACGCGGTGGTGCCGCCGGTGGACCGGGCGACGGCGACCGACGCCGCGCGGGCGTACCCCGGCCTGGTCGACCATCCCTTCCCCCGCTGCTACGTCTGCGGCCCGGCACACCCGGACGGGCTGCGGATCTTCCCCGGGCGGCTGCCGGACGGGCGCACCGCCGCCCCGTTCGACGCGCCGGCCGAGGTGGTGCCCGCGACCGTGTGGGCGGCGCTGGACTGCCCGGGCGGCTGGGCGGTGCTCGCGCCCGGCCGGCCGTACGTGCTGGGGCGCATCGCCGCGCAGGTCACGGCGCTGCCACAGCCGGGCGAGGAGTGCGTGGTCACAGGCCTCGCGGTCGGCGCCGAGGGACGCCGGGCCGAGGTGCACACCAGCCTGTACGGTTCGGACGGCGCGCTGCTCGGCCGCGCCCGGGCCACCTGGGTGGCGCTGCCGGCCGGGTGATCTCATCCCTGAGGGGGACGGCGCGTACGCGTCCCGCCTGATTGACCCCCTTGCGCCGGGTTGGAAGGCTGTTGCCGGGCGCCCCCGCAACGGCGCCCCACCGGCGTGCGACGAGCCCGCCGGGGCAGGAGAGGAGAATGATGTCCGACGGGCAGCCACGCCCCAGTGCCGGGACCGGCCAGATCACCGTGTCCGGCCTGACCAAGCAGTACAAGAACGTCCGCGCGGTGGACAACCTGTCGTTCACGGTCGAGCCGGGCCGGGTCACCGGCTTCCTCGGCCCCAACGGCGCCGGTAAGACGACCACGCTGCGCATGCTGCTCAACCTGGTGACGCCGAGCGCCGGCACGGCCACCATCGGCGGCAGCCGGTACGCCGACCTGCCCGACCCGCTGCGTACGGTCGGCGCGGTGCTGGAGGCGTCCAGCGCGCACAAGGGCCGCACCGGCATCAACCACCTGCGGGTGATCTGCGCGGCGGCCGGGCTGCCCAAGGAACGCGCCGACGAGGCGCTGGCCCTGGTCGGGCTCACTCCGGCGGCGAAGCGCAAGTTCAAGGGCTACTCGCTGGGCATGAAGCAGCGGCTCGGCATCGCCGCCGCGATGCTCGGCAACCCGCAGGTGCTGATCCTGGACGAGCCGGCGAACGGCCTGGACCCGGAGGGCATCCGCTGGATGCGCGGCTTCCTCAAGGGGCTCGCCGCCGAGGGGCGCACGGTGCTGGTCTCCAGCCACCTGCTCTCCGAGATGCAGCTCCTCGCCGACGACGTGGTGATCATCGCGGCCGGCAAGCTGGTCCGGCAGGGCCCGGTCGACCAGGTGATGACCTCGATGACGCACGGCGTGCGGGTGCGGGTGCGTACCCCGCAGGCCGACGATCTGGCCGCGGCGCTGCGCGAGCAGTCGGCCACCGTCGACACCGACCCGCAGGGCGCGCTGCTCGTCAGCGGCGTGGACGCGCCGACCGTGGGCCGCGTCGCGCTGGCCGCCAAGGTCGAGCTGCACGAGCTGACCACCGAGCGCCCTGACCTCGAAGGGGTCTTCCTGGAGCTGACGGCCGGAAAGGCGGAGATCCGATGACGCTTGTCCGATCCGAACTGCTCAAGATCCGCACCACCAGCACCTGGTGGATCTTCGGGCTGATCAGCCTGCCGCTCTGGGTGCTGGCGCTGCTGTTCAACTGGTTGCAGACCGACGCGCTGGCCAGCGACAACCTGGGCGAGATCCCGGCCGACCAGGCCGACCAGGTGCAGGCGATCTCCAGCGCCGACAGCATCGCCGCCAACCTCTACACGAACGGTCAGTTCTTCGGGCTGCTCATCGTGCTGCTGCTCGGCATCGTCGTGGTGACGAGCGAGTTCTTCCACCAGACGGTGACCACCACGTTCCTCACCGCGCCGCACCGCACCGCGGTGATGCTGGCCAAGCTGGTCGCGGCCGGTGTGCTGGCGCTGCTGTTCTGGCTCGTCACTACCGTGCTCAACCTGATCTTCGCGCCGATGATCCTGGGCGCGTCGGACATCGGCAGCCAGCTCGGCAGCGGAGAGGTGTGGGGGGCGATCGCGCTCAACGGGCTGGCCTACCTGCTCTGGTCGGTGCTCGGCGTCGGCCTCGGCGTGCTGATCCGCAGCCAGATCGGCGCGACGGTGACCGGCATCCTGCTCTACCTGGGTGGCACCATCGGGGCCGCGATCGCCATCGGCCTGCTGGCGGGGCGCTTCGGCGACTGGATCAACCAGCTCCAGCTGCTGGTGCCGTCCCTGGCCTCCAGCCTGATGGTCGCCGGCACCGAGATCCCCGGCAACCCGCCGCGCTGGGCCGGCGCCGCGGTGCTCATCGGGTACGCGGTGCTGACCGGCGCGATCGGCGTGGCCACGATCCGCAAGCGCGACATCTCCTGACCTGACGGTCCGGGGCGGACCCCGGCCGGTGACCGACGTCATCGGCCGGGGTCCGTCGTGTAGCAGCAGTCGGCGGGTCACGCAGCGTTTGCCGAACTTCTGGCATCTTCTGTGAAACGGACCACCAGCCGGAGGCGAGAATGCCTGCGCGTAGCGCACGGCGTAGCCTTGGCATCGGTTTACCCAGCGTCGGCAACCGGGGGTCACCGGGGGCCACCGTGACATTCACAACCGCGTGAAAGAGGCGATTAGCGGCCGTGTCGACCCAGCAGACTTCGCAGGAGAACCCATTGGCGGGTTTCGGCCCGAACGAGTGGATCGTCGAGGAGATGTACCAGCGCTATCTCGCCGACCCCTCGAGCGTCGATTCGGCCTGGCACGACTTCTTCGCCGACTACCGGCCGGCCCCGGGCGCCGCCACCCCGCGCGCCGAGGGACAGGCCAAGCCGGCCGCGAAGCCGGAGCCGGGCGAGCAGCAGGAGGCCGCGGCCACCGTCACCGCGCAGCCGGCCAGGTCCGAGCCGAAGGCCGCCCCCGCCCCGGCCAAGCCCGCCGCCAAGCCCGCCGCGAAGCCGGCCGCCAAGACGCCCGAGCCGGCCAAGAAGTCGGTCCCGGCCAAGCCGGCCGCCAAGGCGCCCACCGCGAGCGCCGCGGGCACCACGCCGCTGCGCGGCGTCGCCGCCAAGATCGTGCAGAACATGGACGCGTCGCTGTCGGTCCCGACCGCCACCAGCGTGCGCGCCGTCCCGGCCAAGCTGCTCGTCGACAACCGCATCGTGATCAACAACCACCTGGCCCGCGGTCGCGGCGGCAAGGTCAGCTTCACCCACCTGATCGGGTACGCGCTGGTCCGCGCGGTCGTCGAGCACCCGGAGATGAACAACTCCTTCGCCGAGGTGGACGGCAAGCCGGCGATGGTCCGCCCGGAGCACGTCAACCTGGGCATCGCGATCGACCTGGTCAAGCCGGACGGCTCGCGCAACCTGGTGGTGCCGTCCATCAAGGGCTGCGAGCAGATGGACTTCCGGCAGTTCTGGCAGGCGTACGAGGACGTGGTCCGGCGTGCCCGCCGCAACGAGCTGACCATGGACGACTACGCCGGCACCACGATCTCGCTGACCAACCCGGGCGGCATCGGCACGGTGCACTCGATCCCGCGCCTGATGCAGGGGCAGAGCGCCATCATCGGCGTCGGCGCGATGGAATACCCGGCTCCCTACCAGGGCATGAGCGAGGCCACGCTGGCCGAGAACGCGGTCAGCAAGGTCATCACGCTGACCAGCACCTACGACCACCGGATCATCCAGGGCGCGCAGTCCGGCGAGTTCCTGAAGGTCATGCACGAGCTGCTGCTCGGTGAGCGCGGCTTCTACGACGACATCTTCACCTCGCTGCGCATCCCGTACGAGCCGGTGCGCTGGATGCGTGACGTCGCAGTCGACAGCGAAGGCCAGATCAACAAGACCGCTCGGGTGCACGAGCTGATCCACGCGTACCGGGTGCGCGGCCACCTGATGGCCGACACCGACCCGCTGGAGTTCACCATCCGCAAGCACCCGGACCTGGACGTGCTCCAGCACGGGCTCACGCTCTGGGACCTCGACCGGGTCTTCCCGGTGAACGGCTTCGCCGGCCAGCAGCGGATGAAGCTGCGCTCGATCCTCGGCGTGCTGCGCGACTCGTACTGCCGCCGGGTCGGCATCGAGTACATGCACATCCAGGACCCGGAGGAGCGGCGCTGGATCCAGGAGCGGGTCGAGCGCAAGTACGAGAAGCCAAGCACCGACGAGCAGAAGCACGTGCTGAACCGGCTCAACGCCGCCGAGGCGTTCGAGACGTTCCTCCAGACCAAGTACGTCGGCCAGCGGCGCTTCTCGCTGGAGGGCGGCGAGTCGCTGATCCCGCTGCTCGGCGAGGTGCTGGAGTGCTCCGCCGAGGCCGGGCTGGACGAGGTCGTCATCGGCATGGCCCACCGCGGCCGGCTCAACGTGCTGGCGAACATCGTCGGCAAGCCGTACGAGAAGATCTTCTCCGAGTTCGAGGGGCACCTCGACCCGCGGTCCACGCAGGGCTCGGGCGACGTGAAGTACCACCTCGGCCAGAACGGCAAGTTCAGCACGCCGGACGGCGAGTACGCCGTCAAGGTGTCGGTGGTGGCGAACCCGTCGCACCTGGAGGCCGTGGACCCGGTGCTGGAGGGCATCGTCCGGGCCAAGCAGGACCGCATCGACCTCAAGCTGGAGGGCTACACCGTGCTGCCGCTGGCGGTGCACGGTGACGCCGCCTTCGCCGGCCAGGGCGTCGTCGCCGAGACGCTCAACCTCTCCCAGCTGCGCGGCTACCGCACCGGCGGCACCGTGCACGTGGTCGTGAACAACCAGGTCGGCTTCACCACCGCCCCGGAGTACAGCCGGTCCAGCCTCTACAGCACCGACGTGGCCCGGATGATCCAGGCGCCGATCTTCCACGTCAACGGCGACGACCCGGAGGCAGTGGTCCGGGTGGCCCGGCTCGCGTTCGAGTACCGGCAGGCGTTCAACAAGGACGTCGTGATCGACATGGTCTGCTACCGGCGGCGCGGGCACAACGAGGGCGACGACCCGTCGATGACCAACCCGCAGATGTACCAGATCATCGACTCGAAGCGGTCGGTCCGGAAGCTCTACACCGAGGAGCTGATCGGGCGCGGCGACATCACCGTGGAGGACGCGGAGGAGCTGCTGCACGACTACCAGTCGCAGCTGGAGCGGGTCTTCAAGGCCACCCGCGACGCCGCCACCACGCCGCGCCAGCTCAGCCGCCCGGCGCGGCAGGACGAGCCGGAGCCGCAGGTCGAGACCGCCACCGACGCCGACGTGATCAAGGCGATCGGCGAGGCGCACGTCAACCTGCCGGAGGGCTTCACCCCGCACAAGCGGATCCAGCAGCTGCTGGAGCGGCGGCGCAAGATGTCCGTCGAGGGCGGCATCGACTGGGGCTTCGCCGAGATCATCGCGTTCGGCACGCTGCTGAACGACGGGGTGACCGTCCGGCTCGCCGGGCAGGACTCGCGCCGCGGCACGTTCGTCCAGCGGCACGCCGCTGTGGTCGACGCCAAGACCGGCGAGGACTACCTGCCGCTGATGTCGCTCACCGCCGACGGCGAGCGGTCGCGCTTCTTCGTCCACGACTCGCTGCTCTCCGAGTACGCGGCCATGGGCTTCGAGTACGGCTACTCGGTGGAGAACATCAACGCGCTGGTGGCCTGGGAGGCCCAGTTCGGTGACTTCGTCAACGGCGCCCAGTCGGTGATCGACGAGTTCATCTCCTCCGGCGAGGTGAAGTGGGGCCAGCGCTCCGCGGTGACGCTGCTGCTGCCGCACGGCCACGAGGGCCAGGGCCCGGACCACACCTCCGGCCGTCCGGAGCGGTTCCTCCAGCTCTGCGCCGAGGACAACATGCGGGTGGCCATCCCGAGCACCCCGGCGAGCTACTTCCACCTGCTGCGGCGCCAGGCCATGTCGCCCAAGCGCAAGCCGCTCGTGGTGTTCACGCCGAAGTCGCTGCTGCGGCACAAGCTCTGCGTGTCGCCGGTGGAGGACTTCACCACCGGCACGTTCTCCCCGGTGCTGGCCGACCCCGCGGCTCCGGCGCCGGAGCAGGTGAAGCGGGTGCTGCTCTGCTCGGGCAAGGTCTACTACGACCTGTTCCAGGCCCGGCAGGAGCGGGGCGTCACCGACACCGCGATCATCCGGATGGAGCAGCTCTACCCGCTGCCCGTCGAGGAGGTCCGGGCCGCGCTGGCGCAGTACCCGAACGCCGAGGACTTCGCCTGGGTCCAGGAGGAGCCGGCCAACCAGGGCGCCTGGTCGTTCGTCGCGCTCAACCTGCTGGAGCACCTGCCCGAGGTGCGGCTGCGCCGCATCTCCCGGCCGGCCGCCGCCGCTCCGGCGGTCGGCTCGGCGAAGATGCACGAGGTCGAGCAGAACGCACTGATCGAGGCGGCTCTCCCCCGCCCGTGACCCCACCGGCAGCGGCCCGTCCCGACCCGGGGCGGGCCGCTGCCGTACGACGAGAGGAACACCGTGTACTTCACCGACCGTGGCATCGAGGAGCTGGTCGAGCGCCGGGGCGACGAGCAGGTCAGCCTGGAGTGGCTGGGCGAGCGGCTGCGTGACTTCGTCGACCTGAACCCGGAGTTCGAGACCCCGGTCGAGCGGTTCGCCACCTGGCTGGCCCGCCTCGACGACCCCGACGACGACTGACCGGTCTCAGCCGGCCGCGCCCCGCCCGGCGACCCGGAGTCCTCCGGTACGCCGCAGCTTCTGCCAGCCCAGCCGGCCGCCGGTGAGCGCGGTGCCGACCGCCTGGAGCAGCACCAGGTACATCACCTGGCGGTAGACGAACTGCTGCAGGGGCAGCACCCAGAGCACGCCGAGCTTCTCCCGGTCCAGCCGGAAGGCCAGCACCGCGGTGAGGAACTGGAGCGCGAGCATGGCCAGCCAGGCCACCATCGTGTCGCCGCGGTCCAGGAAGATCAGCCCGTAGATCGCGAGCAGGTCGATCACCGGGGCGGCCAGCGGCAGCAGCACGCCGAACAGGGTCAGGAACGACAGGCACCGGCGGCCGAACCGGCCCGACGGGCCGCTCTCGATCACCGAGCGCCGGTGCTTCCACATCGCCTGCATGGTGCCGTAGCTCCACCGGTAGCGCTGCTTCCACAGCTGGCCGATCGTGGTCGGCGCCTCGGTCCAGGCGCGGGCGCTCTCCTCGTACACGATGTGCCAGCCGGCCCGGCCGGCGGCGATGGTGACGTCGGTGTCCTCGGCCAGCGTGTCGTCGGTCATGCCGCCCACCTGCTCCAGCGCCTGGCGCCGGAACGCGCCGATCGCGCCGGGGACGGTGGGCATGCAGCGCAGCGTCTCGTAGAGGCGGCGGTCGAGGTTGAAGCCGATGACGTACTCGATGTGCTGCCACTTGGCGATCAGGCCGCGGCGGTTGCCGACCTTGACGTTGCCGGCGACCACGCCGACCCGGGGGTCGGCGAACGGCTGGACCAGCCGGCGGACCGAGTCCGGCTCGAAGATCGTGTCGCCGTCGACCATGACGATCAGGTCGTGCCGGGCCAGCGCGACGCCCGTGTTCAACGCGCTCGGCTTGCCGCCGTTGGGCTTGCGCACGACCCGGACGTTCGGCAGGCGCAACGCCGCCACGAGGTCGGCGGTGCCGTCGGTCGAGCCGTCGTCGACCACCACCACCTCGATGCCGCCGGGGTGGTCACCCATGGCCAGCGAGCGGACCGCCGCGACGATGCCCTCCCGCTCGTTGTAGGCGGGCACGATCACCGAGACCGGTTCGGTGACCGGTGGACCCCACGACCAGTCGCGGCGACGGCGGCGGCGCGCGTGCCGTGGGGCGAGGACGAACAGCAGCAGCGCCCGGCCGACGGTGAGCACGCCGACCAGCAGGAAGAAGGCGCCGAGCACCCCGAACATGCCGTCGGCCACGCGAACCGCGCCGACCAGGACGTGTCCCCGCCACCGCTCGCCGAGCGGGGCCGCCGCCTGCCCGCCGACCGGCCCGGGTACGCCCGCTGCCGCGAACGTCTGGTTGAGCCCCTCGCTGACCGTGGTGAAGCGGTAGCCGCGTTCCAGCATCATCGGGATGTACCGGTCCAGCGCGGCCACGGTGCCGGACCGGTCGCCGCCCGAGTCGTGCCAGAGCGCGACGGTGCCGGCGGTGCCGGCCGGCGTGGCGTTGGCGACCATCTCCTCGACCGGGGGAAGTTCCCAGTCCCGGCTGTCGACGTCGTTCACCACCGTGAGGTAGCCCAGCCGGCCGGCCTGCCGCAGCATCGGCCAGTCCCGGTCGGTGTAGGCGTCCGCGCGGGACGAGTACGGGAAGCGCAGCAGCGACGAGCGGACACCTGTGGTGCTGGCGATGGCGAGCTGGGTCTGCGCGTACTCCAGTTCCCGCCGCCAGTCCGGCAGCGTGGCGAGGTCGGGGTGGGTGAACGTGTGCACGCCCAGTTCGTGGCCCTCGGCCACCAGCCGTCGGGTCACGTCCGGGTTGCGGACGACCTGCGAGCCGAGGACGAAGAAGGTGCCCTTCACCTGGTACTTGTCCAGGACGCGCAGCACCTCGGGCGTCCAGCGCGGGTCGGGCCCGTCGTCGAAGGTGAGCGCGACGGTACGCGCCGGCAGGCGGTGTGACTGGGTCCGCCCCTCGGGGCTGACGTTGACGATCGGGCCGCCCCCGATCACCGAGCTGGGGACCTCCCGCTGGCTGCCGGGCTTCACCCGGTTGTCGGGCACGAACGCGGCGTTCGTGTACGCCTCGACGAACAGCAGGCCGGCCAGGACCACCATGACCATGACGACAAGGGTCCAGCTCGGCCGGGGCAGCAGACGCCGGCCGCGGGAGCGGCGCGGGCCGGCGATCCGCCGGGCGTCCAGGACGACAGTGGGCTCGTCGTCCGGCCGCGCTCCGGCCCGGTGCCGGCGGACGGCGTGCACGCGGCGGGGGTCGAGCGGAACGGTGGGCTGGTCAGCTGTCGACTGTCGGGCGGGCGCCTGGTCAGTCATCGGCTGGCGCGGCCGGCGCGACGGGTTCGGCGGGCGGGTCGACGGCGGGCGGCGGATCGACCACTGGCGGCGGCACCTCGGCGGTGGGGGCGGTGGGCGGCGCGGTGGTGCCCGGCGCCGGGCGGGTGACCGTGGGCGCGCTCGGGGCGCTCCGGGTCGGCCGTGCGGACCGGGGGCTCGGCGGGACCGTGCCGCCGGGCGTGACGGAGGTGACCGGGGTCCGCGCCGGGGCGGTACGGATGTCCGCAGGCGTGTCCGGCGTGGGGCGCGTCACCGTCGGTGCCGGCGACGTGGTCGGCTTCGACGACGGCAGCCGCTGCTCGGTGGTCTCCTCGACGAACGGGATCACGGTGGCCGGGGTGATCGGCCCGCCGGCGAAACTGACCCCGACCATGATCGTGTAGACCGCACCCGCCGCGCCGGCACAGTAGGCGAGACGACGCAGCCACCGGCGTCGCCGCCCGCTGGGGTCGACGAAGACGGGGGGCGATTCCGGTACGACGGGAATCAGCGCGGTCGGGCCTTCCACGGCCTCAGTGTAGATGCGAGAAATTTCCACCTTCTTCCCTGGCTAGCCGGTGTGACCAGGCAGAACGGGCAGCACTCACCTCGATCTTGTAGGTTGGGGGCCGTGGCGCGCAGCGTGTACCTGACCGGCGTTGGTTCGGGCGGGGGAAAATCGACGGTGGCGCTCGGCCTGGCCGAGCTGTTGTCCCGACAGGTGGAACGGATAGGCGCGTTCCGGCCGCTCGTCTCAGGTGAGGGGCCCGACCCCATCCTCGCCCTGCTCACCGAGCGCTACCGGATGGACCTGCCGGTCGACGAGCTGCACGGCGCCACGTACGCCGAGGCGAGCGCGCTCGTCGCGGACGGCCGCCGGGAGGAGCTGATCTCCCGGATCGTCACCCGCTACCGGGAGGTCGAGCGGCGCTGCCCGGCGATAGTGGTGGTCGGCAGCGACTTCGCCTACGGCGACGGCGCCGGCCCGCGCGAGCTGGCCTTCAACGCCCGGCTGGCGACCGAGTTCGGCAGCGTCGTGGTGCCCGTGGTGGACGGGTTCGGGCAGACGCCCGAGACGATCGCGGCGGCGCTGCGTGGCGCGTACCACGATCTGGTCGACCTCGGCGCGACGGTGATCGCGGCGCTGGCCAACCGCGTGCCGGAGCCGATGACGCTGCCCGAGCTGCCGGTGCCCGCGTACGCGATCCCGGAGGTGCCGACCGTGTCGGCCCCGACGGTGGCCGAGGTGGCGGCGGCGCTGCGCGGCACCGTGCTCACCGGCGACGCGACCGCGCTGGACCGCGACGTGCTCGACTACGTGGTCGGCGCGGCGCACGTGCCGACGCTGCTGGACCACCTCACCGACGGGGCGCTGGTGATCACCCCGGGCGACCGTGCCGACCTGCTGGTGGCCGCCGGGGCCGCGCACGTGGCCGGGCAGGTGTCGCTGGCCGGGCTGGTGCTCACGCTCGGCGAGCAGCCCGACCCGCGCGCCATGCGCCTCGTCGAGCGGATGAACACCGGGCTCCCAGTGCTGTCGGTGCCGAGCGATAGCTACGACACGGTGTCCGCGTCCAGCCGGATCGAGGGCCGCCCCAGCACCGCCAACCCGCGCAAGGTCGAGGCCGCGCTCGGCGCGTTCGAACGCTGCGTGGACACCGACGACCTGGCCCGCCGGCTGCGGGTCAGCCGTTCCGCGCGGGTCACCCCGCTGATGTTCGAGAACGACCTGATCGACAGGGCCCGCGCCCGGCGCCGCCGGCTCGTGCTGCCCGAGGGCGCCGACGAGCGGATCCTGCGCGCGACCGAGGTGCTGCTGCGCCGGGGCGTCGCCGAGATCACCCTTCTCGGCCGCCCGGACGAGATCGCCCGGCGGACCCGGGAACTGGGCGTCGACCTCGGTGACGCCCAGGTCGTCGACCCGGCGAGCAGCCCGTGGCGGGACGAGTTCGCGCAGGCGTACGCGGAGTTGCGCGCCCACCGGGGCGTCACAGTGGAGCTGGCGCACGACATCGTGGCGCAGCCCAACTACTTCGGCACGATGATGGTGGAGACCGGCCACGCCGACGGCATGGTCTCCGGCGCCACCCACACCACTGCCGCCACCATCCGGCCCGCGTTCGAGATCATCCGGACCGTGCCCGGCGTCTCCGTCGCCTCCAGCGTCTTCTTCATGCTGCTCGCCGACCGGGTGCTGGTGTACGGCGACTGCGCGGTCAACCCCGACCCGGACGCCGACCAGCTCGCCGACATCGCCATCTCGTCTGCCGACACGGCGGCCCGGTTCGGCATCGAGCCGCGGGTGGCGATGCTGTCGTACTCCACCGGCAGCTCCGGCTCCGGCGCCGACGTGGAGAAGGTCGCGGCGGCCACCAAGCTCGTCCGGGAACGCCGGCCCGACCTGCTCGTCGAGGGCCCGATCCAGTACGACGCGGCGATCGACCCGCAGGTGGCGGCCACCAAGCTGCCGGACAGCCCGGTCGCCGGGCGGGCCACCGTGTTCATCTTCCCGGACCTGAACACCGGCAACAACACGTACAAGGCGGTGCAGCGGTCCGCCGGAGCGGTGGCCGTCGGGCCGGTCATGCAGGGCCTGCGCCGGCCCGTCAACGACCTGTCCCGGGGCGCTACCGTTCCGGACATCGTCAACACGGTGGCGATCACCGCCATCCAGGCCGCCGCGGAGGCGTCGGAATGAGCCGCATCCTGGTCCTCAACAGCGGGTCCTCGTCGGTCAAGTACCGGCTGTACGACGGCGACGACGTCCTGGACAAGGGCACGGTCGAGCGGATCGGCGAACCGGGCGGCGGGCCGGCCGACCACGAGAGCGCGGTCCGGGAGATCATCGGCCGGCTCGACCTGACCGGGCTGGCCGGTGTCGGTCACCGGGTGGTGCACGGCGGGCGGAAGTTCAGCGCGCCGGTACGCGTCGACGACGCCGTCGTCGCCGCGATCGAGGATCTGGTGCCGCTGGCGCCGCTGCACAACCCGGCCAACCTCGCCGGCATCCGGGTCGCGCTGGAGGCGCTGCCGGACACCCCGCAGGTCGCGGTCTTCGACACCGCGTTCCACCACACGCTGCCCGAGGCCGCCGCCACGTACGCGATCGACAAGGACACCGCCGAGCGTTACGGCGTACGCCGCTACGGCTTCCACGGCACCTCGCACGCGTACGTCTCGCGTCGCGTCGCCGACCTGCTCGACCGCCCGTACGACGAGATCAACACCATCACGCTGCACCTGGGCAACGGAGCGAGCGCGTGTGCCGTACAGGGCGGGCGCAGCGTGGCCACCTCGATGGGCATGTCCCCGCTGGAGGGGCTGGTGATGGGCACCCGCAGCGGCGACCTCGACCCGACTGTCATCTTCCACCTGCGCCGCGAGGGCGGCATGGTCGTCGACGACATCGACGACCTGCTCAACCACCGCAGCGGCCTGCTCGGGCTGACCGGCGTCAACGACATGCGCGAGGTGCTGGCCCGCCGCGACGCCGGTGACCCGGATGCGACGCTGGCCTTCGACGTCTACTGCCGCCGGATCACCGGCTACGTGGGCGCGTACTACGCGCTGCTCGGCCGGGTCGACGCGATCGCGTTCACCGCCGGGGTCGGCGAGCACGCCGCACCCGTCCGGGCCGCGTCGCTGGCCGGGCTGGAGCGGCTGGGCGTCACCGTCGACCCGGCACGCAACGACGGTCAGGGCGACCGGGTCGTCTCCCCCGACGGCGCGGAGGTGGCGGTGCTGGTGGTCGGCACCGACGAGGAGCGGGAGATCGCCCGCGAGACCCGCGAGGTGCTCGGCGTCTGACCGCGGGCGCCCGGTCCTCCGCGCGGCCCGGCCCGGATCAGCCCAGGGCGATCCAGGCGACCAGGGCGACGACCACCACGGCGGCGACTGCGACGCCGGCGATCAGCGGCAGGCGGGACGGCGCCGACGCCGGCGCGGCCGGCTCGGGAGAATCGACGAATGCGCGGAACTGCGCGGTGTTGCCACTCGGGTCGGTGTAGTTCTCAGCCATGCGGCTGACCCTAGCGAAGCCGAACCGGGCGGACCGTCCCGCCGGGCCGCCACCTGCGGATCCGGGTGGCGGGACCGGGCAGACCCGGCCACCCGGTGGAGGCGGGAGCCGCCCGGGTGGCGGCGCCGACCGGTCCGGACGGCTGGCGCGTGCCGCCCGCTCGGCTGCCTACCGTGCAGGTGTGAGGGGGCAGCGGCTGGTCGCCGCGCTGATGACGGCGCTGCTGGCCGGTTGCGGCCCGGCCGTGACCACGTCCGGCCCGGCGCCGGCCGCCCTCGGGCCCGCGCCGGAGCGCCCGTACGCGGTCGGGATGCGGCAGTTCACGCTCGACCCGGACGGCAGGCGCCCGCTGCCGGTCACCGTCTGGTACCCGGCCGCGCCGCCTGCCGCACCGTCGCGCTCAGCCGTACTCCCGACGGGAACCGGCCCGGGCGGGCCTCGCGCGGTGGCCCTCCCGGCTCGCCAGTCGGTCGTCGCGGTCCCCTCCGGATCCGGCCGGGCCACACCGGCGAGCCCCGTTCCGGAGCGCGGACCGCAGGTCCGGCCGGGCGCGCCGTTCGCGGCCGGACGGTTCCCGGTGGTCCTCTACAGCCACGGCCTGCGCAGCCTGCCCGCCCTGCACGCGGCGCTGACCAGCCGCTGGGCCGCCGCCGGGTTCGTGGTGGTCGCGCCCACCTATCCGCGTACGAACCAGCGCGCCCGCGCCTACACCCGCGACGACGTCCGCAACCAGCCCGCCGACGCCTGGCGGCTGGTCCGTCACCTGGTCCGGCTGGGTGACCGCCCCGGCGATCCGCTCGGGGCGCACATGGCGGTGGACCGGTTCGCCGCCGCCGGGCACTCGGCCGGCGGTCACACGACGCTCGGCATGTTCGCCTCCGGGCAGCCGTCCCCGTTGCGGGCCGGAATCGTGATCGCCGGTGGCCGGATGGTTGCCGGTCTCTCTCGGCCGCTCGCACCGATGCTGTTCGTGCACGGGAGCGCCGACCGGATCGTGCCGGAGTCGATCGGCCGGGCCGCGTACGCCCGCTGCCTCGGCCCGGCCGCCTTCCTGACCCTGACCGGTCAGGGCCACGGCGAGTACCTGACGCCGGGCCGAACCGGGTTCACCCAGGTGCTCGCCACCACCACCGACTTCCTGCGATGGACGCTCTACGCCGACCGCGAGGCCCTGCACCGCCTCCCCACCGACGCGACAGCGCCCGGCACCACCACCTTCACGACCCGCTCCCTCCCGCCCACCCGCCCCTTGGCCCGTCGATCATGAAGTTGACGGCGTTCGCTGTCCGGTTTGTCGCCGCCAACTTCATGATCGACGGGGTCTGGGCGGGCGGCGAGGGGCGGCGAGGTGTGGGCGGGGTGGGTAGCGTGCGCGGGGTGGACGGGCTGGAGGGACGGCAACTGGGGGCGATCCGGGAGGTCGTCGATGTCGCCGATGCCGCCGGGATCGAGGTGTGGCTGCGCGGCGGCTGGGCGATGGACTTCCACCTCGGCGAGGTGACCCGGCCGCACGTCGACGTCGACTGGTACTGCTGGCGGCGCGACGCCGCACCGCTGGCCGACCGGCTCGGCGCGCTCGGCTGGCGGCCCGACCCCCGGATGCCCACCGAGACGCAGCTCGACCTGCTGCGCGGCGACGTCGAGCTGAGCTTCGCGTACCTGGACCGGGACGCGGACGGCCGGGTCGTCGTCGGCGCCGGACCATGGGCCGGCACCCTCCTGCCCGACGGGATGCTGAGCGGCCCGCCCGGGCGGATCGGCGCGTTCACCGCACCGGTGATCAGCGTCGGCGCCCAGATCGAGTTCAAGGAGATGTTCCCGGTCTGGATGCCGGAGCGCCCCCGCCGGGCCAAGGACGCCGCCGACCTGGCTCGTCTCCGGGGGTCAGCGGGTGGTCACCCGGCGCGCTGACCGGGCCTGGTGGCCGCCGATCGCGAGGCACAATCGAGTTCATGCGCCGTCGTCCCGCCGCCCTCGTCACCGCCGCCCTGCTCTCCGCCGCTCTCACCGGCTGCTCGGAGCAGCCCACCGCTCCCGCCGAGCGGCCCGCTCCCGACGCCCCACCGACGACGAGCACAGCCGCCCCGCGGGTGCCGGCCGGCAAGGCGCCCGCGGAGAGCTTCGCGGTCGGCGTACGCCAGGTGAAGCTGAACCGCGACGGCGACCGGCCGCTGCCGGTGACGCTCTGGTACCCGGCGGCGGGCGCTGCCGGCGGCGCGGTCGAGCGTTCCGCCCCGGCGGCGGAGGGGCGGTTCCCGGTGGTGCTGTTCAGCCACGGGCTGGGTGCCCGGCCGGAGGACTACCAGGCGCTGCTGACCCGCTGGGTGGCGGCCGGTTTCGTGGTCGCCGCGCCACGTTTCCCGCACACCTCCCGGGGCACCGACGGCAACCCGCTGGACGTGCTCAACCAGCCGGCCGACGTGTCGTACGTGCTGACCCGGGTGCTCGCGCTCGGCGAGAAGGCGGGCGACCCGCTGCGCGGCCGGCTGGACCCGGAGCGGGTGGCCGCGACCGGGCACAGCGCCGGCGGCGTGACCACTGTCGGGTTGTTCACCGCGAGCCGGGACGAGCGGCTGGACGCGGGCATCGTCTTCGCCGGCACCGCCCTCGGCGTGGGTACCGCCTTCGCCGGCGCCGCCGCGCCGCAGTTGTTCGTGCACGGCGAGGCCGACGAGGTGGTGTCGTACGCCGCCGGCAAGGCCGTGTACGACGCGGTGCCGTGGCCGAAGGCGATGCTCAGCCTGCCCCGGGGCGACCACGGCCGGGCACTGCTCGGCGACGGCAAGGCGCTCGGCGTGGTAGCCGACACCTCTGTCGAGTTCCTCCGCTGGACGCTGTACGGCGACCCGGCGGCGAAGAAGCGCCTGCCCGCCGACGCCTCCCGGGGCGGCCTGGCCACCCTCGACGACCGCCTGTAAGGAAGGGCCCCTTCTTAACGTCTCCGGTAGAGAAAGGGCCCCTTGTCAACGCGCCACACGGCTCAGGCGGTGTGGTCGACTACCACCTTGCCGAAGACCTCACCGGAGTGCAGCCGGGCGAACGCCTCGGAGATCTCGCTGAACGGCACCACCCGGTCGACCACCGGGCGCACCTCGTGCTCGGCGCAGAACGCGAGCAGCTCGGTCAGCTCGCCCGGCGTGCCCATCGAGGTGCCGAGGATCTCCAGCTGCATGGCGAAGACCCGGCGGAGGTTGACCTTCGGCTCGTGCCCGGCGGTGGCGCCGGAGACGACGATCCGGGCCATCGGGGCCGCCGACTTCAGCGAGTGGTCGAAGGTGGCCGCGCCGACCGTCTCGATCACCACGTCGACCCGTTCCGGCAGCCGCGCGCCGGGCTCCAGCGCGGTCGCGCCCAGCTCGGTGATCCGCTCCCGCTTGGCGGCGTCGCGGCTGGTCGCGTACACCCGCTTGCCGAGCGCGACGCCGAGCGCGACAGCCGCGGTGGCCACGCCACCGCCGGCGCCCTGGACCAGCACCGACTCGCCGTCGGCGACCCGGCCCTTCGTGGTCAGCATCCGCCAGGCGGTGAGCCAGGCCGTGGGCAGGCACGCCGCGTCGGTCGCCGACAGGCCGTCGGGCAGCGGCAGCAGGTTCATCCGGGGTACGGCGACGAGCTCGGCGAACGTGCCCTGGTAGTGCTCGGAGAGGATGGAGACCCCGCGCGGGTCGCCGGGGGTGGGCACCACCGGGTAGATGACCACCTCGTTGCCGTCCGGGTCGGTGCCGACCGCGTCGCAGCCGAGGATCATTGGGAGCTGGTCGGCGGTCAGGCCCACGCCGCGCAGCGACCAGAGGTCGTGGTGGTTGAGCGAGCTGGCCCGGACCCGCACGGTGACCCAGTCGTCCTGCGGGTGGGTCGGCTCGGGACGGTCGCCGACGGCGAGCGCGGCGAGCGGGTTGTCGGTGTCGAAGGCCGAGGCGAAGGCAGCACGCATGATCGGCACGGTAACAAGCTGAGCAGCAGTTAAGAAGGGGCCCTTCCTCTACCGGTGGCGTTAGGAAGGGCCCCTTCCTTACATCTCAGCGGCGGGCGACGCCGTCGCGGCGGGCGGCCTCGGCGACCGCCTCGGCGACCGCCGGGGCGACTCGCGGGTCCAGCGGCGAGGGCACGATCGCGTCGGCGGTCAGCGACTCGGCCACCACGCCGGCGATGGCGTCGGCGGCGGCCACCTTCATCGAGTCGGTGATCCGGGTCGCCCCGGCGTCCAGCGCGCCCCGGAACACGCCGGGGAACGCGAGCACGTTGTTGATCTGGTTCGGGTAGTCGCTGCGCCCGGTGGCGACCACCGCCACGTGCCGGGCGGCCACCTCGGGGTGCACCTCGGGGGTGGGATTCGCCAGCGCGAACACGATGCCGCCGGGGGCCATGCCGGCCACCGCCGCCTCCGGGATCTGGCCGCCGGAGACGCCCACGAGCACGTCCGCGTCGCGCAGCGCCTCGGTGATGTCGCCCTGCCGGCCCTCGGCGTTGGTGAGTTCGGCCAGCTCGGCCTTGGTGCCGGTCAGCTCGCGGTGCCGGCCGATGATGCCGCGCGAGTCGCACACCACCACCCGCTCCGGGTCGACGCCGCCGGCGATCAGCATCTTGGTGACCGCCACCCCGGCCGCGCCCGCGCCGCTGACCGCCACCCGCAGGTCGCCGAGCTTGCGGTTGAGCAGCGTCGCGGCGTTGCGCAGCGCGGCGAGCACCACGATCGCGGTGCCGTGCTGGTCGTCGTGGAAGACCGGGATGTCCAGCGCCTCGTCGAGCCGGCGCTCCACCTCGAAGCAGCGCGGGGCGCTGATGTCCTCCAGGTTGATGCCGCCGAACGACGGCGCGAGCGCCCTGACGGTGGCCACGATCTCGTCCACGTCCTGGGTGTCCAGGCAGACCGGCACCGCGTCCACGCCGCCGAACTGCTTGAACAGCACCGCCTTGCCCTCCATCACGGGCAGCGCGGCGCGCGGGCCAATGTTGCCCAGACCGAGTACGGCGGAGCCGTCGGTGACCACGGCGACGGTGTGCGACACCCAGGTGTAGGTGTCGACGAGCGCGGGGTCGGCGGCGATCGCCTCACACACCCGGGCGACACCCGGGGTGTACGCGAGGGAGAGGTCCTCGCGGCTGGTCAGCGGCACGGTGGAGGCGACCGCCATCTTGCCGCCGACGTGCAGGCGGAAGACGGGATCGGCGGGGTCCGGGGTGGACGAAGACATGGTGACTCCAGGATCTGTCGAGCAGACGGACCGGCCGGCAGTGGTCAGCGCTGGTCAGCGACCGGCGGCGCGGCGGTGCGGGGGTCACCCGGGCACTTTTCGAGCATAGTCACGCACCCGCGCCCAGTATGTGAGCGGGGTCATATCCGCTTCGGTCGTTACCGTCCTCTGACCCGTCCCGGACGTGGCCACCAGCGGGCCACCACCCGGCCCCGGACGTCGGCCACCCCGTACGCCCGGGAGTCGTCGGTGACGAACTCGTTGTCGCCGCGCAACCACCACCCGCCGTCGCGCGGTTCCACCGCCCGCTTGACGACGAGCAGGTCGGGGCGGCTGCGGAACACCGCCACCACCACGTCGCCGGGGCGTACCGGCCGGCCGCCGGTGCGGACCAGCACCGCGTCGCCGTGACGCAGCGTGGGGGCCATGGAGGGGCCGGTCACCAGCACCGGAACCAGCGGGCCGCGCAGCGCCGGATGCCCGTCGGTGCTCGTCACGTCACCTCCCGGCCCCTGAGGGCGTCTCCAGGAGTAATGTCGTCTTGGATCATCGCAAACAACCCATGGAGGACCCTGATGCGCCTTCCCCGCATCCTCACGCCCCGGGTGACGGCCAGCGCTCACTGCGACCTGCCCTGCGGCGTATACGACCCGGCCCAGGCCCGGATCGAGGCCGAGTCGGTCAAAATGATCTGCGAGAAGTACCAGGCCAACACCGACCCGGAGTTCCGCACCCGCGCCATCCTGATCAAGGAGCAGCGGGCGGAGCTGGTCAAGCACCACCTGTGGGTGCTCTGGACCGACTACTTCAAGGCACCGCACTTCGAGAAGTACCCCCACCTGCACCAGCTGTTCAACGAGGCCACCAAGCTGGCCGGCGCGGCCGGCGCCAAGGGCGCCACCGACCCGGCCAAGGCCGACGAGCTGCTGGCGAAGATCGACGAGATCTCGAAGATCTTCTGGGAGACCAAGCAGGCGTGACGTCGCCCGACGGCACTCCGACGATCCGGCCGGTACGTCCCGAGGACGTACCGGCCGTCGTCGCCATGGTGCACGAACTCGCCGAGTACGAGCGCGCCCCGGAGCAGTGCCACCTCACCACGGCGCAGCTCGACGCGGCCCTGTTCGGCCCCGCCCCGGCGCTGTACGGCCACGTCGCCGTCGACGCGTCGGGCCGGCCGGTCGGTTTCGCGCTCTGGTTCCTCAACTTCTCCACCTGGGCCGGCGTGCACGGCATCTACCTGGAGGACCTCTACGTCCGCCCGGACGCCCGGGGCACCGGCGCGGGCCGGATGCTGCTCGCCACGCTCGCCGCGATCTGCGTCGAGCGCGGCTACCAGCGGCTGGAGTGGTGGATGATCCACTGGAACCCGGCGGCCCGTTTCTACGCCGCGATCGGCGCCACGCCGATGGACGAGTGGACCCCGTACCGCCTGGCCGGGCCGGCGTTGCGCGAGCTCGCCACGCACGCGACGGCCGTGCCCACGCGGCCCGTCCGCTGACCGGGTAGAGTCCCGCACCGGGGGGAGGAGCCGTGACTCAACTGACCGGGCACCCGGCGACCGACGACGACGTCGTCCATCTCACCGTGCCCGCCGACGGTGGTTACCTCGGCGTGCTCCGCACCGCCACGGCCGGCCTCGCGGCCCGGCTCCAGTTCGCCCTCGACGAGATCGAGGATCTGCGCATCGCCGTCGACGAGGCGTGCGCCATGCTGCTCGCGATCGCCACCCGCGACGCCGAGCTGGAGTGCCGGTTCGCGGTCACCGAGGACGCGCTCACCGTCGAGGTGACGGTGCCGACGGTCCGGGGCGCCACGCTCCCGTCCGAGTCGTCCTTCGCCTGGAAGGTGCTGACGGCACTGACCACCGGGGCGAACGCCCACGCATCAGCCGGCCGGGCCACCATCTCGCTGCTGACCCGCCGCGCCGGCGGCTACTGACCGGCTCGGCCGGCGGCCACCGGCCGGCTCGGTCCGGCCCACACCGGCCGGCGGAGGCCGGACCGGGGTGGGTCGCGTTCAGCGGGCCGGCTCGCCGAAGCCCAGCGCGCGGTTGGTCGGACCGCTCACCAGCAGCCCGACCATGCCGATCCCGAGCGCGATCAGCGGCACCCCGAGCCAGCCCATGCCGCCCTCGATCATGAACCAGCCGACCGGCAGCAGCATGAGCTGGAGCACGATGGCCGGTGCGCGGGCCCCGGCCCGGCGGCGGGACAGCGCGCCGCCGAGCGCCCAGAGCGCCACCGCGCCGCCGGCGGCGAAGACGGTCACCAGCAGCGCCGAGGTCAGATCCGTGGTGTCGGCGGTGAGGTCGGACCAGATGAGCCACACCGCGATCAGCCCCAGCGCCACCGCCTGGGCACGTAGCAGGAGCACCGCCGCGCGCAGCGTGCCGGGGAGCGGGTCGGAGTCGATCGTCACGGCCGCCACGATACCGGTGGGTAGGCGCGGTATTGTGCCGCCCATGCGGGCCGTCCTGGTGGTCAATCCGAAGGCCACCACCACCAGCGAGCGCAGCCGGGACGTGCTGGTCCGGGCGTTGCGCAGTGAAGTCGACCTGTCGGTGCGTTACACCCGCCGACGGGGCCACGCCATGGATCTGGCCCGGGAGGCCGCCCAGGAGGGCGTCGACCTGGTCGTCACGCTCGGCGGTGACGGCACCGTCAACGAGGTGGTGAACGGTCTGATGGCGGCGGAGCCGCCGACGTTCCGTACCGGGCAGACCTCGGCCGAGCGGCTGCCCGCGCTGGCCACCGTGCCGGGCGGTTCGACGAACGTCTTCGCCCGCGCGCTCGGGCTGCCCCGGGAGTGGCCCGACGGCACCAGCATGATCCTGGAAGGGCTGCGGCTCGGCCGGTCCCGCACGATCGGGCTGGGGCGGGCCGACGACCGCTACTTCACGTTCTGCGCCGGCTTCGGGCTGGACGCGGCGGTCATCCGCCGGGTGGAACAGGCCCGCAAGAAGGGGCGCGTCTCCACGCCGGCGCTCTACTTCCGCTCCACCGCGAGTCAGTACTTCGTCGGCTCGGACCGCCGCCACCCGTCGATCAGACTGGAGCGTCCGGGTGAGCCGCCCGCGACGGAGCTGGCCACCACGATCATCCAGAACACCGCGCCGTGGACGTACCTGGGCGACCGGGAGATCAATCCGAACCCGGAGGCGTCCTTCGACCTCGGGCTCGACGTGCTCGCGTTGCGGCGGCTGCGGGTGGCCAGCACGGCCCGTACGGCGGCGCAGTTCTTCTCGAAGCGACCGGATCCGCACGGCAAGCAGGTGCTGCGGCTGCACGACGTGGCCGAGTTCACGCTCGTCTCGGACCGTCCGCTGCCGTTCCAACTGGACGGGGACTACCTCGGCGAGCGGGAGAAAGTCCGGTTCACGTCCGTTCCGGCCGCACTGAGAGTAATCTGCTAGGTCTCGGGTATCTGAGTCGGTTGACGCGGACCCCCCGCCGCGCGGGTGCGGTGGCCGCCACGCCGAGGAAGGGTGCCGGAAATGTCAGCAACGTCACGCGGACCGTACTACATTGATTATCGACTGTGGCACGCCGGGTAACCAGGGCACTGGCAAACCCGGACAAATGGGTGGTGAGCCCGCTCACTGTTCGGAGTTTTTCCGAGCGTCACCCTTGACATCGCTGTAGTTCGTGAAAGTATTCACAAGCGAACTCGTGTTGCCGGGACATTGCCTGGATATGCTCGTTCGGTTGAGCTGTTCCAGCAGGTTCACGAGCCCACAGCCTGCTCACGCAGCGCCGAATTGATGGATGCTGACCGTCACCATTCGGCATTGCGGACGCATATAGGAATAGCAACGAAGCGTTATCTGGCCACCCACTAAGAATGAGGAGTGTTGCCGCCATGGACTGGCGCCACGATTCGGTCTGCCGCGACGAGGACCCGGAGCTGTTCTTCCCGATCGGGACGTCCGGCCCGGCCCTCCTTCAGGTGGAACAGGCGAAGGCCGTCTGCCGGCGCTGCCCCGTGACCGACCAGTGCCTGCAGTGGGCGCTGGAGTCCGGTCAGGACGCCGGTGTCTGGGGCGGGATGAGCGAGGAGGAGCGTCGCGCGGTGAAGCGCCGCGGCGGCCTCCGTGTGCTGCGCGCTCACTCCGCCTGACCCGTACACGCTGAACGCCCCGGCCGGGATTCCCGGCCGGGGCGTTCTGCTGTCCCGGACCGGGTTCAGCGGGTCACCGCCTCCACCCGCCGCCGGACCAGGTCGGCCAGCTCCGGCAGGTCGGTCAGCGGGTCGGCCACCGCCACCGCGCCGGCCGACCGGGCCGCCGCGCGTACCCCGTCGTGGAACCGGCCCGGGGCCAGGAAGTAGGCGGCCACCGCGACCCGGCGGGCGCCCGCCGCGCGCAGGCGCGCCACCGCGCCGCCGACCTCCGGGGGCGCCGCCGAGGCGTACGAGACGCGGCAGGGCACACCCAGCCCGGCGCCGAACGCCGCGGCGACCCGGCCCACCGAGGCTCGCGCCGCCGGATCCCGGGTACCGGCCGCCGCCAGCACCACCGCGTCCAGCCCACTCGGACCGTCGCCGGTCGCCTCCGCCAGGCGGCGGCGCAGCCCGTCCAGCAACCCGCCGTCCACCCCGCCGCCGGTCGGCCCCAGCACGTCGGTCACCCGTACCTCGATGTCCGCGCCGGCCGCCGCGACCGCCGCCGGGATGTCCACCTTCCGGTGGTACGCGGCGGTCAGCAGCAGCGGCACCAGGACCGCCCGGGAGTGACCGGCGGCGGACAGCCCGCGCAGCACCTCGGCCGGCCCGGGATCGGTGTGGTCGAGCCAGCTCGGCAGCACCGGACGCCCCGGCCAGGTGGCCGCCACGGCGAGCGCCAGCGCCCGGGTCGCCTCGGCCGCGCGCGGGTCACGGCTGCCGTGGGCCACCAGCACCACCGGCGGCCCGGCGCTCAGGTGTGCAGGCCGCACTCGGTCTTCTCGAACATCGCCCAGCGCCCGGCGCGCGCGTCCTCCCCCGCCCTGGTCCGCCGCGTGCACGGCCAGCAGCCGATCGAGCCGTAGCCGCGGGCGAACAGCTCGTTCACCGGAATGTCGTACCGGGCCACGTAGGCGTCCACCTCCCGCTGCGTCCAGGCCGCTATCGGGTTCACCTTGACCTTGCCGCGCCGCGCGTCGAAGCCCACCACGGGCGTGTTCGCCCGGGTCGGCGACTCGTCCCGGCGCAGCCCGGCGGCCCAGGCGTCGTACCCGGACAGCGCCCGCTCCAGCGGCTCCACCTTGCGCAGCTGGCAGCAGTCGTCCGGGGACCTGTTGAACAGGCGCGGGCCGTACTGGCCGTCCTGCTGGCCCACGGTCATCCGGGGCCGGATCGAGCGCACCCGAACCGGCATCCGCCGGGCCACCTCGTCGCGGACCCGCAGCGTCTCCGGGAAGTGCAGCCCGGTGTCCAGGAACACCACGTCGACGCCGGGCGCGACCCGGGAGACCAGGTGCGCCAGCACGCCGTCGGCCATCGAGCTGGTCACGCAGAACCGCTCACCGAACGTCTCCACCGCCCAGCGCGCGATCTCCAGCGCGGGCGCGTCCGCCAGTTCCCGGCCGGCCTCCTCGGCCAGCGCGCGCAGCTCCTCCGGGTCGCGGCGAGCCGGCCCACCCGGGCCGATCAGGCCGAGGCCGGCGGCGGAGACGAGGCCGGTCACCGGGTCACCGCCCGGCTCAGCAGGCCGGTGAACTTGACCGCGAAGACCCGCGCACAGGCGTGGCACTCCCAGGCGCCGTGCCCGGCCTCGTGCGGCCGCAGGTCCTCCTCCCCGCAGTACGGGCAGTAGAGAGGCGCAGATCGGGCGTCGCTCATCGCGCCACCTCGCTTCGCTCGCTCATCGGAGCTCCTCCTCGTCGGCTCTGATCACCCAGTTGGCGAACGTCTCCCCCTCGGTCCGGCCGGCCAGGTAGCGGCGGGCGAGCCGTTCCACGTACTCCGGAAGCTCCTCGGCGGTGGTCTTCAGGCCGCGCAGCTTGCGGCCGAAGCCGGCCGTCTGCCCCTGCGCCATGCCGAGGCCGCCGCCGAGGTGCACCTGGAAGCCCTCGACCTGCCGGCCGTCCGGGCCGACCACGAGCTGGCCCTTGAGCCCGATGTCGGCGACCTGGGTGCGGGCGCAGGCGTTCGGGCAGCCGTTGAGGTGGATGGAGATGTCCGCGTCGAAGTCGCGCAGCCGCTCCTCCAGGCGCGCGACCAGTTCCTCGCCGCGCCGCTTGGTCTCGACGATGGCGAGCTTGCAGAACTCGATGCCGGTGCAGGCCATCGTGCCGCGCCGCCACGCCGACGGCCGGGCCTCCAGGCCGATCCCACGCAACGCCGTGACCAGCGAGTCGGTCCGCTCCGGCGCCACGTCCAGCACGAGCAGCTTCTGGTACGGCGTGAGCCGCACCCGGCCGCTTCCGTGCGCCTCGACCACGTCGGCGAGTTGCGCCAGCTGGGTGCCGGACACGCGGCCCACCACCGGGGCGGCGCCCACGTAGTTCGCGCCGTCGCGCTGGGCGTGCACGCCGATGTGGTCCACCGGCTTGGCCGGCAGGTCGGCGGCCGGACCGTCGAGCAGCGTGCGGCCCAGGTACTCCTTCTCCAGCACCTCCCGGAAGCGCTCCACGCCCCAGTCGGCGACCAGGAACTTCAGCCGGGCCCGGTTACGCAGACGGCGGTAGCCGTAGTCGCGGAAGATGCCGACCACCCCGGCCCACACGTCCGGCACCTCGTTGCGCGGCACCCAGACGCCGAGCCGCTTGGCGAGCATCGGGTTGGTGGAGAGTCCGCCGCCGACCCACACGTCGAAGCCGGGACCGTGCTCCGGGTGCTCCACACCGAGGAACGCGATGTCGTTCGCCTCGTACGGCGTGTCGACCAGCCAGGAGATCGAGGTCTTGAACTTGCGGGGCAGGTTGGAGAACGCCTTGTCGCCGACGTACCTGCTGACGATCTCGTCGATCGCCGGGGTCGGGTCGAGCACCTCGTCCCGGGCCACACCGGCGACCGGGCTGCCGAGCACGATCCGGGGGCAGTCGCCGCACGCCTCGGTGGTCTGCAGGCCGACCGCCTCCAGCCGGCGCCAGATCTCCGGCATGTCCTCGACCCGGATCCAGTGGTACTGGATGTTCTGCCGGTCGGTGATGTCGGCGGTGTCCCGGGCGAACTCGCGGGAGATGTCCGCGATCACCCGGAGCTGGGCCAGGTTGAGCTGGCCGCCGTCCACCCGGACCCGCAGCATGAAGAACTCGTCCTCCAGCTCGTGCGGCTCCAGCACGGCGGTCCGCCCGCCGTCGATGCCGGCCTTGCGCTGGGTGTAGAGGCCCCACCAGCGGAACCGGCCGCGCAGGTCCTGCGGGTCGATCGAGGCGAAACCGCGGTGGGCGTAGATGTTCTCGATCCGGTCCCGCACGTTCAGCGGGTCGTCGTCCTTCTTGATCCGCTCGTTGGGGTTGAGCGGCTCACGGTGCCCGAGCGCCCACTGCCCCTCGCCGCGTGGCCGGCGGGGCGCACGGGCGGCGGGCGCCGGGCTGTCGGGACGGGTCGGGGTGCTGCTGACCGCCATCGCGGCGTCCTCCATGGTCTGCTGCGGTGCCTGGAGCGCGGACGCGGCGGCCGGCCCTGGAGAGGGCCGTGGACGGCGATGTCGATGACGGCCGGCGCGAGTACGCGCCCGAGACGGAAAGGTCGGGCGTCGTCAGTGGGCCGGACAGATCGCGCTGCGCACGCGGCCGTAATCGACGTGGCGGCGAGCCACGAAGCGGCGGACGACAGCGGCGGTCATGTGCCTCATGCTGCCACACCACGCCCCGCACGACCACAGCTCCGCACTGTGATCCCACATCACGGGCCACCCCCACCACCCACCCCCACCCCGCCCTCTCTCCCGCCCCGCCCCGCCCCGCCCCGGTGATGAAGGAGTTAACGTCCCCAACCCGCCATCCGAGCCCCGCAATCTCCTTGGTCAACACCCCCACCTCCCTCCCCGGCCCGCCGCCGACGCGTTGATCATGAGGTTGGCGGGGACAAAAGGGACAGTGAGCGCGGTCAACCTCATGATCGACGGGGTGGAGGTGGGTGGAATCGGTGGAGAGGGGTGGGTGGAGGGGCTTGGGCGTGTGAGGCTGCGGGGGTGAGGAGGTTCGCGCCCGGCCGGCCGGGGCCGGTGGTGGTGTGGGTGGTGCCCGGGCTGCTCACGCTCGTGGTGACGCTGGCCGGCATCGGGCACGCCCAGCCGTGGCGGGACGAGCTGGCCACCTGGAGCGCGGCGACCCGGCCGGTACCGGACCTGTTCCGGATGACCCGCACCATCGACGCCGCCACCGGGCCGTACTACCTGCTCACGCACGGCTGGACCGCGCTGGCCAGCACGTCGCCGACGGCACTGCGGCTGCCGTCGGCGCTGGCCATGACAGTGGCCGCCGCGCTCACCGCCCGCCTCGGCGCGGTGCTCGTCGGCCGCCGCGCCGGGCTGCTGGCCGGACTGCTGTTCGCGGTGCTGCCGGTCACCTCGCGGTACGGGCAGGAGGCCCGCCCGTACGCCCTCGCGACGCCGCTCGCCGTGCTGTCCACACTGCTGCTGGTCGAGGCGCTGCGCCGGCCGGGACGGTGGCGCTGGGCCGGGTACGCGGCAGCGGTCGCCGCGCTCGGCCTGTTCCACCTGCTGGCGCTCACGCTGCTCGCCGCGCACGCCCTGGTGGTGCTGCTGGTCGCCGCGCGCGGCCCGTCCGCCGCGGGCCTCGACTCGCCACGCCCGGCCGATGCTCGCACGGATTCTGACGGCACACGGCGGAAGCCGATGGTGCTCGCCTGGTGGCTGGTGGCGCTGCTGCCGGCCGTCCTGCTGGTCACCCCGCTGGCTCTCGTCGCCGGAGGACAGCGTGGACGGCAACTCGACTGGGTCGATCCGGCTCGCCTGCCCGACCTGGCGGCGTTGCCCGGCGCGCTGGCGCAGAGCGGCGTCGTCGGCGGGTTCGTGCTCGCGCTCGCGGCGCTCGGCTCGGCCAGGATGGGCCGCCGGGCGCTGCTGCCGGCCGCCGCCGTGCTGTTGCCGGTGCTGCTGGTCTTCGCCGTCGGGACGGTGGTGCCGCTGTGGGTGACCCGGTATCTGGTGTTCACGGTGCCGTTCGCCTGCGTGCTGGCCGGCACCGCGCTGGCCGCCGCTCGGGCCGCTCCCGCACCGACGGCGACGCCGGGGACGGCGACGCCCGCCGAAACAGAACACACGGCGACGCCCGCCGAGACGGAACGCGCGGCAACGCCCACGGAAACGGAGCGCGCGGCGACACCCATGGAAACGGAACGCACGGCGACACCCACGGCAGCAGAGCGGGGACGGACGCCGCCCGGAGGGCGGATCGCGGCCGGACTGGCAGTGGTGGTCCTGGCCGGGCTGCTCGGGCTGCCGGATCAGGCGGCCCTGCGCCGCACCCACGAGTGGCCGCGCAGCGCACCTGTCGACTACGCGGGCGCCGCCGGGGTCATCCGCGCCGAGCAGCGGCCGGGCGACGCGATCGTCTACGCGTCCCGCGACGGCTGGCTGTTCCCGGATCTGGGCATGGCGTACCACCTGGGGCCGAGGTTGCCGCGCGACGTGCTCGTGGTCCGCGACCAGCGCCGGGACGCGAGTCTCTGGGCCGTGGAGTGCGACGACCCGGCGCGCTGCCTGGCCGGGACGGACCGGGTCTGGCTGGTGGTCACCGGCCGGCGCGCGGACCCGCTGGCGGCGGTGCCGGGTGCGAAGGGCGACGAGCTGCGCGCGGGCTACACCGTGCGGCAGGTGTGGCAGCGCCCGGGAATCACGGTGGCCCTGCTCGTCCGGTGAGACGGTCGGTGGTGCCGCGGGCCAGCGGTACGACGATTGCCGCCTCGGTGCCGCCGTCGGCGCCGTTGCGCAACGTGATGGTGCCGCGCAGCTCGCCGGTGACGAGCGCCCGGACGATCTGGAGGCCCAGGTTGCCGCCGCGTTCGGCGTCGAACTGCTCGGGCAGTCCCCGGCCGTTGTCGGTGACAGTGACGTGCAGTTGCTTGCGGGCCCGGTGCGCGGAGACCACCACCTCGGGCCGGGGCGCGGAGACCACCACCTCGGGCCGGGGCGGGGAGACCACGGCCTCGGGCCGGGGCGCGGAGACCACGGCCTCGGGCCGGGCCGCGTCCGCGGGCGACGGGGCACCGGCCTCCTCGTCGGCCGGCGGGAAGCCGTGCTCGACGGCGTTGAGCAGCAACTCGTTGAGCACCATCACCAGCGAGGTGGCGATCTCGGCGGGCAGGACGCCGAAGGTGCCGCGACGGCGCATGCCGACGCTCACCTCGGTGGCGGCGACCTCGGTGGCGGCGCTCGCGACCCGGTCCACGATGCCGTCGAACTCGACCGCCTCGTCGCTGGACATGGAGAGCGTCTCGTGCACCAGCGCGATCGAGGCGACCCGGCGTACCGATTCTTCGAGCGCCACCCGCGCCTCGGGCATGGCGACCCGCCGGGCCTGGAGGCGCAGCAGCGCGGCGACGGTCTGGAGGTTGTTCTTCACCCGGTGGTGGATCTCCCGGATGGTGGCGTCCTTGGTGATCAGGGCGCGGTCGCGGCGGCGTACCTCGGTGATGTCGCGGACCAGCACCAGCGCGCCGATCGGCACTCCGGCGGGCATCAGCGGCAGCGCGCGGGTGAGCATGGTGGCGCCGCGGGCGTCGATCTCCCGGCGGGGTGGCGCCTCACCGCGCAGCGCGGCGAGTACGGCGTTGCCCGCGTCGGTGCCTTCCAGGGGGTCGCCCGCGAGCCGGCGGTGCAGCTTGGCCAGGTCCTCCCCGACGAGGTGGGAGGCGTAGCCGAGGCGGCGGTACGCGGACTGCGCGTTCGGGCTCGCGTAGGTGACCTTGCCGTTGGCGTCGAGCCGCACCAGGCCGTCGCCGACCCGGGGCGCCGAGGTGGTCTCGCCCGGGTGCCGGGGCGGCGGGAACGTGCCGTCGGCGATCATCTGGGCGAGGTCGTCGGCGGTGGTGAGGTAGTTCAGTTCGAGCTGGCTGGGCGTGCGGGCGGTGGACAGGTTGGTGTCCCGGCCCACCACGGCGATCACCTCGCCGGCTTCACCGTCGCCGGTGCGCAGCCGGACCGGGATCGCCTCGTGGCGGGCCGGGACGTCGCCGTACCAGACCGGGTCGCCCTCGCGCCAGATCCGTCCCTGCCGGTGGGCCACCTCCAGGTGGGCCACCTCGGCCCCGCCGACGATGCGCCCGACCTGGTCGTCCAGGTAGGCGGTCGGCGCGGTGGTGGGACGGACCTGGGCCACGCAGAGGAACGTGCCGTCACCGTCCACCGGCACCCAGAGCAGCAGGTCGGCGAAGGAGAGGTCGGACAGCAGCTGCCAGTCGCCGGCGATCCGGTGCAGGTGGTCGATGTCGGCCGGACGGAGCGCGGTGTGCTCCTCGGCGAGATCACGGAGGGTGGACACGCCACACAGCGTGCCACGCCGGACGTCACATCGTCGCCGTGACCTTCTTCAAGCCGCGCGGCGCGTCCGGGTCCTCGCCCCGGGCCAGCGCCAGGGACAGCGCGAGCCGTTGCAGCGGCAGGATGTCGAGCAGCGGCGCGTACCGCTCGTCGACCTCGGGCACGGCCATCCGGGTCTCGCCGACGTCGGCGGAGCCGACCACCACCACGTCGGCGCGGCGCTCGCCGAGCCGGGGCAGCACCTCGCGCATCGACGTGCCGCCGGGGCCGGAGCCGACCACGGCGAGCACCGGGACGTCCGGGTCGGTCATGGCGAGCGGGCCGTGCAGCAGGTCGGCGCCGGAGAAGGCGAGCGCCGGGAGGTACGAGGTCTCCATCAGCTTCAGCGCCGCCTCCCGGGCGGTCGGGTACGCGTAGCCCCGGCCGGTGGTGACGAGCTGGGCGGCGAACCGGTAGCGCGGGGCGAGCCGGGCCGGGGTGTCGTCGGCGAGCGTCTGCGCGGCCAGCCCGGGCAGGCGGCTCAGGGCGGCGCGTTCCTCGGCGGGCAGCACGCCGTCGCCGGCGCGTACGCCCTCGATCAGCATGAGCAGCGCGAGCAGCTCGGCGGTGTACGTCTTGGTGGCGGCGACCGCGCGTTCGTGGCCGGCGGCGATGTCCACGCTCAGCTCGGCGGTCTCCACCAGCGGCGAGCCGGGGTTGTTGGTGACGGCGAGGGTGAGCGCGCCGGAGGCGCGGGCGACCCGCAGCACCTCGGCGAGGTCGGGCGAGCCGCCGCTCTGGCTGACGCCGACGACGAGCGCGTCGGAGAGGTCGGGCCGGGCACCGAAGACGGTGATCGCGCTCGGTGAGGCCAGTCCGGCGGGCAGTCCGAGGCGGATCTCGGTCAGGTAGGCCGCGTAGAGCGCGGCGTGGTCGGAGGTGCCCCGGGCGGTGAAGACCACGTGCCGGGGGCGGCGTTCGGCGACGACGGCCGCCACCTCGGCGATGGCTGCCGCGTGTTCGGTGGAGAGCAGACGCTCGTAACCGGCCGGCTGCTCGTCGATGTCGGCGGCCATACCGGCCCCTGCTCGCGTCACTCCAGAACCTCCTTCTGCGCGTTTCCCGCGCGTTCGATGCTCAGTCTTGCACGTTTTGACAGGATCAATCAACGCAACGAGCACTAGTGCGCAGTGGATCACTAAATCGGCGGAAGATCCCCTAGGCTTGCCCGGCTGACCGACCCGACCCGCGAGAGGACGACGTGCCCGACGACGACGCCGCGCTCTCGGCGGAGGAGGAACTCGCGCTGGCCCGGCTGGCGCTGGACGAGGGCGACCTGCGGCACGCCGCCGACCACGTGGCCGCCGCGCTGGTCCGCTCCCCCACGCTGCCCGAGGCGCACGAGACGCTCGCCCGGCTGAACGCGGCCAGCGGCGGCGACCTCGACCTCTTCCCGCTCGGTCAGCAGGCGTTCGTCGGCGCCGTGGTGGCCCGCGCGCACCTGCTCGCCGCCGCCGGCCGCCCCGCCGAAGGGCTCGACCTGCTCGCCGCCGCCACCGGCTACGCGCCCGCCGCCCCGTGGGCCGCCGTGCCCTGGGTTACCGCCGCCGACCTGCCGGAACGCCTCGATCCCGAGCGCACCGCCCGGATCCTCATGCAGGTCTGCGCGGCGGCGCCCGACCCCGCGCCGCGCCGGCTGCGCGAGCCGCTGGAGCCGTACCTCACGCTGGCCCGCAACGCGATCACCGTCCATCCGGCCCATCCGCTGCTGCTCGGCGCGGCGTCCGCGCTGGCCCGGCGCCTCGGCGAGGTCACCCTCGCCGTCACCTGGGCCACCCGGGGGGTACGCGCACAGCCCACCAAACTCGGCGAGGTGTGGCTCGGGTACGCGTACCGCAGCGCCGGCCGGACCGGCGAGGCGCTCGCCGCACTGGAACGCGCTGTCGCGCTCGACCCGGACGACCTCGCTGTCTACGCGGACATCGCCGGCACGCTGGCCGACCACGGCCGGCTCGACGCGGCACTGGGCTGGGTCGACCGGGCGCTGGCGAAGGATCCGTCCTTCGACTGCGCGGTGCACACCGCGCACCGGCTGCGCTACCTGCGCGACGGGAACGTGGACCACCTGGTGGCGCTCGCCGACTTCGTCCGCGACCACCCGGACGACACGCACGAGCACGGTGACCTGGCCGAGTGCTGCCGGGGCCGCCCCTGGCTCGGGCAGGTGACCCCGGCCGGCGACGACGCCCCGGCCCCTGACGGTCCCGCTCCCTCGGCCGAGGCGGTACGGCGGCTCCAGCAGCTCGCGCACCCGGCCTGGCCGCACCCACCCGCCGCGTACGACGCCGCCGTCGGGCTGGCCACGCTGGACCTCGCCGACCTGCTCGCCCTGCTGGCACACCCGCCGGAGGCGCCGGCGACCGCGCTGGGCCGGGTGCTCGGCGGGCAGGACCCGGCACTGTGGACGCGCTGCGCGCAGGTCTGGGCCTGCCTCGGCCTGCTGCACCACCGCACCGACGAGCAGTGGGAGCGGTCCACCCGCCGCCGGGTGCTGCGGGAACTGGCCGCCGGCGATCTCGGCCCGGCCGCCGAGGCGGCACTGTTCGCCCTGGTCACCGCCGCCTGGATGCACCCGGACACGCGCACCGACGTGGCCGCGCTGGTGGCCGGTCGGATCGCCGAGGTGGCGGCCGGGTCCGCCCGGCGTAGCCCGGTGGCGGTGTCGCTGGCGTACCTGGCGCGAGCCACCCCGGCACTCGACCCGGCGGCACGCGCCACTGCCGACGGGCTGATCGCCGACGCCGAGGGCGGACCGCTGCGGCGTCTCTGGCGACGCCTCGCCGCCCTGTTCCGCCGCGGCTGACCACGCGCGGAGCGGCAGACGCGGCCCCGCGTACCCCTGGAGGGGCGGCGGGGCCGCGACCGTGCGTCAGGCGACGGGGGCCCGGCCGAGCGCGGCCTCGGCCTCGTCCTCAGGTGTGGCGCCGGCCGGCGGCACGTCGTTCGTCGCGCGCAGCGGCACCTCCTTGATGAACCAGGCGAGCACGGGTACGGCCACTGTGAACAGGACCGCCCAGAAGAAGACGTGCGAGATGGCGTCGGACAGGCCGCCGAGCACCGCTTCGCGCACCGGGCCGGTGAGCTTCCTGAGCGCCTCCAGATTCATCGCGCCGCCCTCGCCGCCGCCCGAGCCCGAGAACGCGGGACCGGCCGCCGAGTCGGCAAGGCGGTTGGCGAAGATCGCACCGAAGAGGGAGACGCCGAACGAGCCGCCGATGGACCGGAAGAAGGTGGCCGCACCGCTGGCCGCGCCGAGGTCCTTCTGTTCCACGCTGTTCTGCGCGATGAGCATCGAGGTCTGCATGAGGAAGCCCATGCCGACACCGAGCACGATCATGTAGAGCGAGGACTGCGCCTTGCTCGTGTCCACGTCCAGCAGGCTGAGCAGGCCCATCCCGGCGGCCATCACCACACCGCCGACGATCGGGAAGAGGCGGTAACGGCCGGTCTTGGTGATGGTCCGGCCGACCACGAGCGACACCACGAGCATGCCGAACATCAGCGGGAGCAGCAGCAGGCCGCTGTTCGTGGCCGAGGCCCCCTGGACGGTCTGCTGGTAGAGCGGCAGGAAGTTCATCGCGCCGAACATGGCGAAGCCGAGCAGGAAACCGATCACCGAGATCAGCGCGAAGTTGCGGTTGGCGAACAGGCTCAGCGGCAGGATCGGCTCCGGCACACGTCGCTCGACCAGCGCGAACGCGCCGAGCGCGAGCAGCGCCAGCACGGCGAGGCCGAGGATCTGCGGCGAGACCCAGTCGTACTCGTTGCCGCCCCACGTGGTCACCAGCACGATGGCGGTGATGCCGACGGACAGCAGCGCCGCGCCCAGCCAGTCGATCTTGTGTTCGGTGCGGTACTTCGGCAGGTGCATGGTGGTGGCGAGGACCAGCAGCGCCACGCCGCCCAGCGGCAGGTTGACGTAGAACGCCCAGCGCCAGGAGAGGTTGTCGGTGATGAAGCCGCCGACGAGCGGGCCGGCGACCATGGCGATGGCCATGATGCCGGCGATCATGCCCTGGTAGCGGCCACGCTCGCGGGGCGGGACCAGGTCACCGATGATGGCCATGACGCCGACCATCAGGCCGCCCGCGCCGAGGCCCTGCACGGCACGGAACGCGATCAGCTCGGTCATGCCGGTCTCCGTGCCGCCGAAGACGCCGGAGCCGGACATGCCGCAGAGGGCGGAGCCGACCAGGAACACGACGACCGCGGTGAGGAAGACCGTCTTGCGGCCGTAGAGGTCGCCGAGCTTGCCCCAGATCGGTGTGGAGACCGTGGTGCCCAGCACGTACGCGGTGACCACCCAGGTGAAGTGGTCAGCGCCGCCGAACTCGAAGACGATCCGCGGCAGCGCGGTGCTGACGATCATGTTGTCGAGCATCGCGAGCATCATCGCGATCATCAGGCCGAACAGGACGATACGGACGTTGGGTCTCGTGGTCACCTGGGCTGGTTGACTCATCGGTAGGCTCCCCCGAAGATCGGATGATCGACTTACTTGCCGCCCGGCTAGTTGACTTACTAGCCGGACGGTAAGCTGATGGCGGGCGCACGTCAAGCGGATTGGAAGGATGTCGGCTGGTGAGGGAGACCACAGGGGGCACACGGCAGCGGATCCAGGCCGTCGCCTTGGAACTCTTCACCGAGCAGGGCTACGAGAAGACGTCCCTGCGGGAGATCGCCGAGCGGCTCGGCGTGACGAAGGCGGCGCTCTACTACCACTTCAAGAGCAAGGACGAGATCGTCACCAGCCTGGTCGACGACCGGCTGCGCCGGATGGACGAGCTGATCGCCTGGGCCGCCGACCAACCACCCACGCTGGCCACCCGGCGCGCCCTGATCGGCAGGTACGCCGACAGCATGTTCGCCGGCGACCTGCCCCAGGTGATGCGCTTCTTCGAGCAGAACCAGACGGTGCTCAAGAGCCTTGTCGCGGGCCAGCAGATGCGGGACCGGATAATGCGCCTGGCGCACGAGCTGTGCCGGGGCGACGACTCCCCCGCCGCCCAGCTCCGCGCCGCGCTCACGCTGTTCGCGGTGCACAGCAGTTGGTTCGCGGTACGCGCGCCCGGCATCACCGACGATGAGCGCAAGCGGATCGCGCTCCAGGTCGCCGACGAGCTGCTCGCCAAGATCGGCGAGACCGGCGCGGAAGGCGACGCCTGAGCCGCGCTCAGCGGGCCGCGGTCAGGTCCAGCCGCAGGCCGCGCAGCTCGATGCCGGGCATCGGCATCCAGTCCTTCTCCGGGTACCTGACGAAACCCAGCCGCTCGTAGAGGCGGTGCGCGCTCGCCGCCATCCCGGCGCGTACGCAGATCACCAACGCCGTGCAGCCCAACTCCGTCGCGCGCGCCACGCACGCGGACGCGAGCGCCGCGCCCGCGCCCCGGCCCTGTGCGACCGGATCCACCGCGAGCATCCGGAACTCGGCCTCGCCCGGTTCGGCGAGGTCGGCGTACGGGCTGCCGGGCAGCACGAACGTCACCGCGCCGAGTACGTGGCCGGTGGCGTCGTCGACGGCCACCAGAACCTCGCCACTCTCGGCGCGGGTGGCCACGTCGGCGAGCACCGGCGCGTACCCGCTCTCGTCCTTGAGCTGGCCGTCCGCCTCGTACGCGGCCACCGTCAGCCGGGCCACTGCCGGCAGGTCCGCCGGGTCGGCGCGGCGCACCCGCAGGCCGGTCAACCGATCTCCGCGATCAGGTCGCCGTCCTGCACCACGTCACCCTCGTTGACCGCGAGCCTCCGCACCACGCCGTCGGACTCGGCGACGACCGGGATCTCCATCTTCATCGACTCCAGGATGACGAGGGTGTCGCCCTCGGACACCGTGTCGCCGGCCGACACGACGACCTTCCAGACGTTGGCCACCATCTCGGCGCGGATCTCCTCGGCCATTTTGTGGCCCTCCCTCTCCGACAGCTCCCCGACAATCCTGCGAACGGTATCCAATCATGACGCCGGTCACGCCGGGCCGCGCACCACCGGGCGCGCGATCCGCCCCACCGCGTCCCGGCGGGCGGCCACCGCACTAGCATCGTGCGGGTCGGCCACCGGCGAGCCCGGGGGCCACACACCGCGACCTCCGCCGCGCCCAGCCGCGGACGGAACCGTGACCAGCACAAGGAGGCAGAGCATGGCGAAGAAGGCCCGGAAGAAGAAGGCCCGTAAGAAGAGCAGCGCCAACCACGGCAAGCGCCCCAACTCCTGATCATCGGATCAGCGCGGCAGAAGCCGGAAACGCGGAACGGCCCGGGTCCGATCACGGACCCGGGCCGTTCGTGGCTTGTCAGTCGGCCAGTTCGCGGGACTCGGTGGTCTCGAAGACCACCAGCTCGGTCAGCCGCAGGCGCAGCCGCTCCCGCAGCTTCTCCGGCGCCGCCTCGTTGCCGCAGCACCGGGCCACGAGCGCCTTGACCTCCTGCTCGATGCCGTACTCGCGCAGGCACGGCCCGCACTCGTCCAGGTGGTGCCGGATCAGCACCCGGCGCTCCTCGGCGCACTCCAGGTCGAGGTAGAGGTAGACCTCGGCGAGGACCTCGCGGCAGTCCGTCTCGTGCGGTTGTCCACAGCTCACGGTCACACCTCCCGGCCGGCGGCGGCGGTCGAACCCTTCTTCGACGAGGCGGCGCTGAAACCCCGCTCCGCCGCGTACTGCTCCAGCAGCTTCCGCAGATTACGTCGGCCACGGTGCAGACGGGACATCACGGTGCCGATCGGCGTACCCATGATGTCGGCGACCTCCTTGTACGAGAAGCCCTCGACGTCGGTCAGGTAGACGGCCATGCGGAACTCCTCCGGCAGCTGCTGGAGGGCCTCCTTGACGTCGCTGTCCGGCAGCCGGTCGAGCGCCTCCGTCTCGGCCGAACGCAGGCCGCTGGACGTGTGCGACTCGGCCTCGGCGAGCTGCCAGTCGGTGATCTCCTCGGTCGGCGCCTGGATGGGCTGGCGCTGCCGCTTGCGGTAGGTGTTGATGTAGGTGTTGGTCAGGATCCGGTAGAGCCAGGCCTTCAGGTTCGTGCCCTGCTCGAACTGGTGGAAGGCGGCGTACGCCTTCAGGTACGTCTCCTGAACCAGGTCCTCCGCGTCCGCCGGATTGCGGGTCATCCGCAGCCCGGCAGCGTAGAGCTGATCGACGAAGGGCATCGCGTCCCGCTCGAAGCGGGCCCTGCGCTCGTCCGTCTTCTCGGTGGTCAACCGCACATCCCCTCGCGTCGGATGCTTTCCCGCCGAGGATACGCGTACCCACTTACCGGCAGATTCACTTCCGGAGTGTGTGCCGGTGCTCACGACCGACGCCGCCGCGGGCCACTCCGGCGCGTCGAGCAGCCGCCGGAGCTGGCGCTCGTCCCGTTCGTCCCGTTCCCGGCTCCGTGTCTCGATCGGCACCGGTCACCCCCCTCGCCTGGCTCTGTCGTCGTCCAAGGGAGGTAACGCGAGGTGCGGGGTGCGGCATTCCTCCACCCCACCCGATCCTGGTCCCGGCCTCGGCCGCGACCGAGGCTGGGACCAGGAAGGGCCTGGGAGGGTGGCCCCGGCGCGCCCGAACCGGGCGGCCGGCACCAACCGGTGCAACGACCCGCCGCGTCGGACGGTCACGGCACGCGCCGCCGGTCAGGACGACCACCCGTGTACGCGCAGCCAGTCCCGCACCACGGCGGCCGTGCCGGACGGATCTCCGCGCAGGTCGTGGCGCTCTCCCGGCCGGACCACCACCTCGATGCCGGGGCCCGGCTCGGGTACGCCGAACGGGTCCCGGTCGCCGTTCACGACGAGCGTGGGCAGCCCGGTGCGCAGTTCCCCGGCCCGGGAACGCTCCGGTCGCCCCGGCGGGTGCAGCGGGAAGGCCAGCGCCACGACTCCGGCCGCCCCGACGGCGGCGGCGGTACGGCAAGCCACCCGGGCACCACTGGACCGGCCCCCGACCACCCAGTGGCGCACCAGTGGGGCGCGACGGCGCAGCTCGGCCAGGACCGCCGTCCACGCCTCGTCGAGGTGCCCGGCGGGGGCGGGCGCGCGGCGTCCGGCCACCCGGTACGGCTGGGTCACCAGGGCCACCCCCGCCCCGGCGGCGAGCGCCGCGTCGCGTACCGCGGTGAGGTCCGGCGCGTCCACGTCACCGCCGGCGCCGTGCCCGAGCACCAGCACCGTCGCGCCGCCGGTAGGCGGATCGAACCGCAGCCGGGCGGGGCCTCTCGGGGTGTCGATCTCGTCGTCGTGCCGCACCGGCTCATTCTGCGCGGGCCGGGCGGCCCACCGGCGGCCGGGCGCGGAAACGCCGACGTCGCCCGTGGCCCACTGCGGCGGGCCACGGGCGACGTCGGGATCAGCTCAGCGGAACCAGCGTGAGCAGACGGTCGCGCACCGGCGGGCCGGCGTCGTCGAGCGCGTCCGGATCCGGCTGCACCTCGCTGCGCCAGGCCACCAGCATGGCCCGCCGCTCACGCGGCGTGGTGCCGCCCCAGACGCCGTGGCAGTCGCCCACCTCCAGCGCCCAGGCCAGGCAGGAGCCCTGGACGTCGCAGGTGCGGCAGAGCGCCACGGCGGCGTCGGCCGGCTCGTTCGGCGCCGGGAAGAACGTCTCCGGATCGACGTTCTGACAGGTGCCCCTGGTGCGCCAGGCGTCGTCCTGGCGTCGTTCGTCAAGCGCCCGCAGCAGTCGCGGATCGCGCCGCGCGGCGGCTACCTCGTGCGGACGGGGCATGCGTGCCCGTGTCAATACACCCACCTCCCCCGTGGGAACCGGCGAAGATCTCTAAAAGATCGATGGATGTCATCCGCCCCGTGCGAACAGACGCCCATCACCGGCGCTGTGTTCTATCGCATTCGCATGCGTAAGGACAAGGGTCTTCGATGAAAGTGACTGAACGTCTGGGCGACTTTCCCACCCAACCCCGACAGAAAGGGCCGCGTGAATGTGGCAGAGCGTGATCAGAACAGGGTCGCTCCGGCGGCCGTCCCGGTGCCCGCCGGAACCACCGGCACGATCAGTTCCGGGCCGTCGTTGCGGACGTCGCCCACGGCCCGGGACACGGGCCTGATCTCCAGGCCGGCGAGCAGGCCGGCATGCGGCGGCGCGAGCAGCTCAGCCGGCTCCTCGGCCGGGCCCAGCCAGGCCGCCCAGCGCTCCGGCGGCAGCAGCAGCGGCATCCGGTCGTGCACCTCGGCCAGCTCGCCGACCGCGGCGGTGGTGAGCACGCTGAACGTGAGCCGGGCCGCCCCGGCCGGCTCCCACACCGACCAGATGCCGGCGAGGGCCAGGACCGAGCCGTCCCGCGGGGTCATGAAGTAGGGCTGGCGTCCGCCGTCGGCGAGGCGCACCCACTCGTACCACCCGTCGGCGGGGACCAGGCAGCGGCGGCGGGCGAAGGACGGCGCGTACGCCCGGCTGGTGGCGACCGTCTCGGCCCGTGCGTTGATCATGCGGGCGGCCCCGGCGGCGCTGCGCGACCACTGCGGGAGCAGGCCCCAGCGGCCGAGGGAGAGCAGGCGGTGCCCCTCCGGGGCGAGCCGGACCAGCGGCACCGGATCGGTCGGCGCCACGTTGAAGTCCGGCGTCACCCCGCCGGTCTCGTCGGCAGACTCGAAGATCGCGCTCAGATCGGCGGCGCTCCGGGTCGTGGCGTACCTCCCGCACATGGCGCCCACGCTAGCCGCATTCGGACGTCCCGGCTGTCCCGCCCAACGGGAGCGGGGGCGACGAACGGTGCCACCGGGCCGGGAGCTTGGCAGAATGTAACGGTGAGCAATCCGACCGCGACGCGTCCGCCGCAGCAGTGGACCGCGCCGACCGCGAGCGACCCGGTCGCCGCGACGCTGCGCCTGCCCGGCTCCAAGTCCATGACCGCCCGGGCCCTGGTGCTCGCCGCGCTCGCCGGCGGGCCGTCGACACTCGCCCTGCCACTGCGCGCCCGGGACACCGAGCTGATGGCCGGCGGGCTGCGCGCGCTCGGCGCCCACGTGTCGATCTCGGACGACGACCGCTGGCTGGTCCGCCCCAACCCGCTGGCCGGACCGGCACACGTCGAGGTCGGCCTGGCCGGCACGGTGATGCGCTTCCTGCCCCCGGTGGCCGGGCTGGCCGCCGGCCGGGTCACGTTCGACGGCGACCCGCACGCCCGAACCCGCCCGCTCGGGCCGCTGATCGGCGCGCTGCGGGCGCTCGGCGTCCGCATCGACGCACCGCCGACGGGCAGCCTGCCGCTCGCCGTGCTCGGCGCCGGCCGGGTGGCCGGCGGCGAGGTGGTCATCGACGCCTCCGCGTCCAGCCAGCTCGTCTCCGGGCTGCTGCTGGCCGCGCCCCGGTTCGACAGGGGCGTGGTGGTCCGGCACGAGGGTCCCCCGGTCCCGTCCGCGCCGCACGTGCGGATGACGGTGCAGATGCTGCGCGCCGCCGGCGCCGCGGTGGACGACACCACGCCGGACGTCTGGACGGTCGAGCCGGGCACGCTGTCCGGGCGTGGCTGGGAGATCGAGCCCGACCTGTCCGGCGCCGCGCCGTTCTTCGCCGCCGCGCTGGTCACCGGCGGCGAGGTGACGCTGCAGGGCTGGCCGCGCAGCAGCCTCCAGCCGGTCGAGCGGCTGCGGGAGCTGCTGCACCGGATGGGCGGCGAGGTGACGCTCGGCACCGACGGCCTGACCGTGCGGGGCACCGGCACGGTACGCGGGCTCGACGCCGACCTCTCCGACGTCGGCGAGCTGACCCCGGTGCTGACCGCGCTCACGCTGCTGGCCGACGGCCCGTCCCGGCTCACCGGCATCGGCCACATCCGCGGCCACGAGTCCGACCGGGTGACCGCGCTGGCGAAGGAGTTCACCGCGCTCGGCGCGGACATCACCGAGACCCACGACGGGCTGGAGATCCGGCCCCGGCCGCTGCGCGGCGGGACGTTCCAGACGTACGCCGACCACCGGATGGCGCACGCGGCGGCGGTGGCCGGGCTCGCCGTCCCCGGCATCGAGGTCGACGACGTGGCGTGCACCTCGAAGACCATGCCGGAGTTCCCGGCACTATGGTCGGGGATGGTGACCGGCAAGAACTGACAGCGGGGGGACGTCCTGGCGACGAAGCGGCGCGAGTACGACGAGGACGACGTACGGGTCCGACCGGGCCGGTCGTCGCGCCCGCGTACGCGCACCCGGCCCCGGCACGCCGACGCCGTCGAGGGCTTCGTCATCGCCGTCGACCGGGGCCGCTACACGTGCGTGCTGTCCGGTGCCGGGCCGGACGCGCCGCTCGTGACCGCCATGCGCGCCCGCGAGCTGGGCCGCAAGTCGGTGGTGGTGGGCGACCGGGTCGGGCTGGTCGGGGACACCTCCGGGGCACCCGGCGCGCTGGCCCGCATCGTGCGCATCGCCGAACGGACCTCGGTGCTGCGGCGTACCGCCGACGACGACGAGACCACCGCCGAGGGGCGGCTGGAACGGGTGGTGGTGGCGAACGCCGACCAGCTGGTGATCGTCAGCGCGCTCGCCGACCCGCCGCCGCGCACCGGGTTCATCGACCGCTGCCTGGTGGCCGCGTACGACGCCGACATCGAGCCGCTGCTCTGCCTCACCAAGGCCGACCTGGGCGGCCCGGAGGCGGTGCTCGGCTACTACACCGAGCTGGAGCTGCCGTACGTGCTGATCCGCCCGGACTCCGACCTGACCGCGCTGCGGGCGCTGCTCACCGGCCGGGTCTCGGTCATGGTCGGGCACTCCGGGGTGGGCAAGTCGACGCTCGTCAACCGCCTCGTCCCGGACGCCGAACGGGCGGTCGGCACGGTCAGCGCGATCGGCCGGGGCCGCCACACGTCGACCAGCGCGGTGGCGCTGCGCCTGCCCGCCGAGCGCGGCGCCGACGGCGACACCGGCTGGATCGTCGACACCCCTGGGGTACGCAGCTTCGGGCTGGCCCACGTGTCCGCCGAGAGCCTGCTGCACGGCTTCCCCGACCTGGTCGAGGCGACAGTGGACTGCCCGGCCAACTGCCCGCACACCGCCGACGAGGCGGACTGCGCGCTCGACGCCTGGGTGGCCGCCGGCAAGGCGGACGCGCGCCGGCTCGCCTCGTACCGCCGGTTGCTGGCCTCGCGCAGCGGCGAGGGCGACCCGCGCGAACCGGAGCGCAACCCCGGCGACCCGCTCGCCGGGTCCTGATCGGCGGACCGGCGGCGACCCGCCGTCGCGGGCCGGGCCGCCGCCACTAGCGTGTCGGACATGACCGGGTACGCCGACGATCTCGCCCTCGCCCACCTGCTCGCCGACGCGGCGGATGCCGTCTCCTCGGCCCGGTTCCGCGCACTCGACCTGCGCGTGGAGTCCAAGCCGGACCTGACCCCGGTCTCCGACGCGGACACCGCCGTCGAGCGGGAGATCCGCGCGCTGCTGGCCGCCCACCGTCCCGCCGACGGCCTGCTCGGCGAGGAGTACGGCGAGCAGCCGCCGGCCGGACCGGACGGGCGGCGCTGGGTGGTCGACCCGATCGACGGCACGAAGAACTTCGTCCGGGGCGTACCGGTCTGGGCCACGCTCATCGCGCTGCTGGAACACGACCGGCCGGTGCTCGGCCTGGTCTCCGCCCCGGCGCTGGGCCGCCGCTGGTGGGGCGCGCTCGGCGCGGGCGCGTTCGCGGGCACCGGCCCGGCCGACGGCACGCCGATCCGGGTCTCCGGCGTCACCGCGCTCGGCGACGCGAGCTTCTGCTACTCGTCGCTGACCGGTTGGGAACAGGCCGGCCGGCTGGACGCGGTGCTCCAACTCATGCGCGACACCTGGCGCAGCCGCGCGTACGGCGACTTCTACGGTTACATGCTGCTGGCCGAGGGCGCACTGGACGTGATGGTGGAGCCGGAACTGTCGCTCTGGGACATCGCCGCGCTGGTGCCGATCGTCACCGAGGCCGGCGGAAGGATCACCGACCTGGCCGGGCGGCCCGCGCCGGCCGGCACCGACTCGGCCGACATCAGCGCCGTGGCCAGCAACGGCGCGTTGCACGACGACATCCTGGCCCGGCTCGGCCGTCCAGCCGAGCGCTGACCCGGGGGGAGCCTCTATCCTCGCCAGGTGGTTTCCTCTGGTTGGTGCTTCCTGGCGGCGATGATCATCGCGTACGGCTTCGCCAACCTCCTTCAGTCGGTCGCCGCCGCGCGGACCACTGTGCACCACACGTTCGACCCGGGGCTGCTGCTGCGCCTCGCCGGGCACCGGACGTACCTGATCGGCCTGGCCTGCCAGGTGGTCGGCTTCGTGCTGGCCTTCCTGGCCCGCCGGGACCTGCCGTTGTTCCTGGTCCAGGCCAGCGTGGCGGCCGGGCTCGGGGTGACCGCCGTACTCGGCGTGCTGGTGCTCAAGTGGCGGCTGCCGGCCGCCGAGGTGGTCCTGCTGGTGCTGTTGTTCGCCGGCATCACCGCGCTCGTGCTGTCGGCCCAGCCGGCGCCGTCACGGCAGCTCGGCACCGCCGGGCTGGTCGGCCTGGCGGTGGCCGTGGTGGCGATCGCCGGCTCGGGCTTCTTCGCCGCCCGGCTGCACGGCGCGCTCGGGTCCGTGGTGCTCGGCTCGCTCGCCGGGATGGCGTTCTCCGCCGCGGCGGTGGCGGCCCGCCCGCTCGCCTCGGCCGGATCGGCGGAGGCGTTCTTCCGCGACCCGCTGCTCTACCTGCTCGTCGTCCACTCGGTGATCGGTCAGCTCCTGCTCGGGCTGGCCATGCAACGCGGGTCGACCACGGCGGCGGTCGCCGCGATGGACGCGGCCGGCGCGGTGCCCGCGGCGGTCGTCGGGCTGCTGCTGCTCAACGACAAGATCTGGCCCGGCCGGGAGTGGCTGGCCGGGCTCGGCTTCCTGGTGACGCTCGCGGCGGTGGTCGGCCTGACCCGGTACGCCGAACCGCAGCACCACCACGCCAGCGCCCGCCAGAAGGCGATCGTGGGCGCCGGGATGGTGCCGGTTCAGGCCGCCTCGACCGGTCCCCGTTCCGAGACAGCCACCTCGACCGGCGCGGCCACCTCGACCGGCGCGGTCACCTCGACCGGCGTCGGCTCGATCGGGGTGGCCGGACGGCGACGCCCGATCACCCGCTCGTAGAGGCGCTCCAGCGCGGCGGCGGTCCGTTCCCAGGTGTAGCTGCACCGGACCCGGTCCACGGCGGCGTGCCCGTACGCGAACCGCCCGGCGTTGTCCGACAGCAGCCGGCGCAGCGTCACCCCGAGCGTGCGGACGTCACCCGGCGGCACCAGTTTGCCGGTCACCTCGTCCACCACCGCGTCGGCGATGCCGCCCATGGCGTAGCCGACCACCGGCACGCCGCAGGCCATCGCCTCCAGCGACACCCGCCCGGCCGACGCGTAGTGCGGCGTGCAGGCCACCACGTCGGCGGAGCGGTACCAGGTGGCCATCTGGTCGTGCGGCACCGCGCCGACCAGCTTCACCTGCTCCGCCACGCCCGCGCGTTCGGCCAGCTCGCGCAGGCGGCGCGCTTCGGCGTGCCCGTCCAGCCGCTCGGGCGGCGGGCCACCGGCGATCACCAGTTCGGCGTCACCGACCAGCCGCATCGCCCGGATCAGGTCGTCCTGGCCGTGCCCGGGCGCGAGCCCGGCGACGGAGAGGATCCGGGGCCGCCGGTCGCGGGGCGCCGCCTCGCCGTCCGGGTGGAAGCGGCCGGTGTCCACGCCGGTCGGCACCATCGCCACCGACGTGCGTTGCAGGCCCATCCGGGTCAGCTCGTCGACCTCGTCGTTGCACTGGGCCACCGCCACGTCCACGGCCCGGGTCAGCGCCCGCTCCAGTGGGATGCGCTCCCCCGGCCCGGTGTAGTCACGGCCGAGGTGGCGCAACTGCTCCACGCCGAGCGAGTGGAAGGTCTGCACCACCGGGATGTCGGTGGCGCGTACCGCGTGGGCGGCGGCCAGCCCGCCGATCCAGTAGTGCCCGTGCACCACGTCGGGGGTCCAGTCACCGGCCCACTGCCCGGCCAGCCAGCGGCCGTACTCGGCGACGAAGGGGACCAGTTCGGCGGTGGAGAGCGTGTCGGGCGGGCCGACCGGGACACGTTCCACCCGGTAGCCGTCGAGTTCGGTCAGGGCGGGCTGGGCGGACGCGGCACGGCGCTCGTAGACGCGGACGTCATGGCCCCGGGCGGCGAGTTCCGCCGCCACGCGCGCAATGTGCTCCTGCGTCCCGACGGCGGGACCGTCGGTGGACGAGCCGGCGTGCGCGCATACAAGGCCGACGCGCATGGTGCACCTCCATGCGTTCTCGCGAGCGGGGTCTCCGGTCAGAGCGTCCCATTAACCCAGGTCCGGTGCGCCCAAACCTGACAGATCGGGGGGTCACCCGGCCACCGCGTCCCGCCGACGGGACAGCCGACCGAACCCGATCACGGGCGAAATCGGTCGGCATGACGGCCCGGGCCGGGGGTACCGACGAGGAATGCCGCTCACCCGCAGTCTCTCCGACGCCACTGTCGTCGTCACCGGTGCCTCCAGCGGGATCGGCGCGTCCACCGCGTACGCGCTGGCCCGCCGGGGCGCCGACGTGGTGCTGGCCGCCCGGACCGAGTCCGCGCTGCGCCGGGTCGCCCTGCTCTGCCGGGAACTGGGCGGGCGGGCCCTGGTCGTGCCCACCGACGTGACCGACCCGGAGGCGGTCCAGCGGCTGGCCGAGCGGGCCGTGGCCGAGTTCGGCCGGATCGACGCCTGGATCAACAACGCCGCCGTGGGAACCGTGGGGCTGTTCGACGAGATCCCGGTGGCCGAGTTCCGCCGGGTGGTGGACGTGAACCTGCTCGGCGCCGTGTACGGGACGCGGGCCGCGCTGCCCTGGCTGGAGGCGGCCGGCGGCGGGGTGCTCGTCAACAACGCCTCGGTGCTGGCCGAGGTGGCGATGCCGTACCAGTCGGCGTACAACGCGACGAAGCACGCGATCCGCGGGCTGGCCGACACCGTACGGCAGGAGTTGCGGGTGACCGGCCGGGGGAACATCTCAGTCTGCACGGTGCTGCCCGCCACCATCGACACGCCGTTCTTCCGGCACGCGGCCAACCACTCCGGCCGGGAGCTGACCGCGCCGCCGCCGGTGTACCCGCCGGACATGGTCGCCGAGACGATCGTCAAGCTGCTGCGCCGGCCCCGGCGGGAGGCGTACGCGGGCGGCGCGGCCCGGCTGATCGGGCTCCAGTGGCGGCTCGCCCCGGCGGTGGCCGAGCGGGTGCTGGGCTGGTACACCGCGCGCACCCAGTTCGGCCCCGGCCTTCGCGCCGGCTCCACCGGCGCCGTGTTCACGCCGGACTCGGACGCGGAGCGGACCGACGGGTGGTCCGGCCGACGCGGTCAGGTGCTGCGGTTGACAGCGGCCGTCGGGCTGGCCGCCGGCACCGCCGTCGGCACGGTGGCGGCGCTCAGCCGCCGGTCGCGGTCCGGTCGGCCGTGAGTCCCGTCGACCGGACCGGTGCGCGGGCGCGGGCCGACGTGCACAATGGGGCGATCATGCCGACGGATGCGCGTTGCCTGGTGGAGACCGACGACTCCTCCCCGACGGTCCGGCTGACCGGAGTGCTCGACCGGTCCGAGGTGGAGACCGTGCGGGACGCGTTGCTCGCCCGGCTGTGGCGGCGACCCGGGGTGCTGCTGGTGGACCTGTCCGGAGTGCGGATTCCCGATCCGGGCGCACGCGACGCGCTGGACGAGGTCTGCCGGGCGGTCGCCGACTGGCCCGCCGCCGAGCTGCTGCTCGATCCGGCCGCGCCGCCGCCGGACGCGCCGCCCGAGCCGCTCGACGCCGACCTGCCCCCTGTGGTCGAGGCCGCCCGCGAGGCGCGGGTGCTGGTGACCGCCGGGTGCGCCAGGTGGGGGCTGCCGGAGCTGGCGGAGCCGGCCTGCATCGCGGTCACCGAGATGGTCAACAACGTGGTGGCGCACGCCGTCACGCCGATGACGCTGCGGCTGGCCCCGCGCGGCGGCGCGCTGCACCTGGCCGTCCGGGACCACTCGACCGGGCGGCCCGCGTACCGGGGGCCGGCGCCGGCGGACTCGGTGGGTGGGCGGGGGCTGCTGCTGATCGACACGGTGGCCCGGCGCTGGGGCAGCACCGCGCTGCCCGACGGCAAGGTGGTGTGGTGCGTGCTGTACGCCGAGGACGAGGCGATGTTCCGCAACTGAGGCACCTTTTCGCCCCGTTACTCCCGATCCACCCGGCCGGTCGCGGTTAGTGCGGGGAGCGCAGTGGGTAGATGCCGAGCATGCGCGACGACGAGTACCCCACCCCCGTGTCCGATCCCGAGGCGGCGGGCCTGCCCGACACCGCCGACGACGACTCCACCGCGAACGACGACGTGCTGACCGGGCGCGAGGCGGACGGCCCCGAGCCGGCCCAGCTCCCCGGTGACCGCACGCCGGTCGCCGTGGACCAGTTCGGCACCACGGCGGAGGAGCAGCTCGACGGCGAGTCGCTGGACTACAAGCTCCAGCGCGAGCGGTACGAGCGCCCCGCGGACGATCCGCTCGCCGGCCCGGTCGACCCGGACATCGCCGCCGAGGCGGACAGCGAGGAGGCCGCCGCGCAGGCCCAGCTCGACGCCGACGTGATCGACCCGGGCCCGGTCTCGGACCCGAACTCCCCGGTCTCCGTGTACGACCACGGGCAGCTCGGCACCGTCGCCGACCACCAGGTGGGCCGGCTGGTCGAGCCGGACGAGGGCGCGCACACCGACCAGGAGACCGACAACGTCGCCTACGACGCCGGGGCGGCCGGCGGCGGGGCCAGCGCGGAGGAGCTGGCGGTGCACGAGACCCGGCCGCCGGAGGCGCGCTGACCGCTCAGCCGTCCAGGCCCCGCTCGATGGCGTACCGGGTCAGCTCGACCCGGTTGTGCAACTGGAGCTTGCCCAGCGTGTTCTGCACATGGTTCTGCACGGTCCGGTGGGACAGGCCCAGCCGGTCGGCGATCTGCTTGTAGGACAGCCCCTTGGCCACCAGGCGCAGCACCTCGGTCTCCCGTTCGGTGAGCCGGGGTGCGTCGTCGTCCGGGTCGGGCGGCGCGGCGGCCAGCCGCCGGTACTCCCCCAGCACCAGCCCGGCCAGGCCGGGCGTGAACACCGGCTCACCGGCAGCCGTGCGGCGCACCGCGTCCAGGAACTCCGCCGGGGCGGCCGACTTGACCAGGTAGCCGGTGGCGCCGGCCTTCACCGCGTCGAGCACGCCCTGCGGCTCCCCGCTGGCCGAGAGCATGAGCACCCGCACGTCGGGCAGCGCGGCGCGCAGGCCCCGGATCACCTCGACGCCGGAGATGTCCGGCAACTGGAGGTCGAGCACGACCAGGTCGGGGCGGGCCGCCGCGGCCACCCGTACCGCCTGCCGACCCTCACCGCTTGTCGCCACCACCTGATGGCCCGCCTCGGTGAGGTCGCGGGCCACGCCCTCACGCCACATCGGGTGGTCGTCGACCACCATCACCCGGACGCTCATCCTCGGCTCCTCGGCACGACCAGCTCGATCTCGGTGCCGGCGCCGGGCGCGGAGGCGATCCGCACCTCCCCGCCCAGGTCCGCCACCCGGCCCCGGATGGACTGCGCCACCCCGAGTCGCCCCTGCGCGGCGGCCTCCGCCAGCCGCCCCTGCGGGATGCCCGGTCCCTCGTCGCGTACCGAGACGGTCACCGTCTCCTCCTCGTCCTCTATCAGCACCCAGGCCCGCCCGCCGGCGTACCGGGCCACGTTGTCGAGCGCCGCGCCGACCGCCGCGGCCAGCTCACCGGCGGTACGCGCCGGCAGCGGCACGGGTGTGGCGGGCGCGGCCACCCCGACCGTGGCCGAGGCGTACCTGTCGATCAGGTCACGCAGGTCCTGCTCGGCCCCGGCCGGGTCCGGCGCCGCCCCCGCCCGGCCGATCAGCGCCCGCAGCGCCTCCTCCTGTTCGCCGGCCAGCCGCGCCAGCTCGGCCGCCTCGCCGTCCAGCTCCGCGCCGCGTCGACGGACCAGCGCCAGCACCTGGAGCACCGAGTCGTGGATGTCGCGGGCCAGCCGTTCCCGTTCCCGGGTGGCCGCCTCCAGCTCCACCGCCCGCTGCAACCGCTCCTCCGCCTCCACCGCCAGCCGCGCCACGTGCCCGACCACCACACCGGCCAGCAGCATCAGGATCGCACCGGTCAGCGCGGACGGGCTGATCCGGTCCCGGGTGGCGAGGTCGGCGCCACCGAGCACGATCGCGGCCACCGCGCCGCCACGCCGCCCGCAGGCGACCGCCCAGGCGAGCACCGGCCCGGCCAGCCAGGCGGCGGTCAGCATCGGCACCCCGGCGACCAGCGCCGCGCTCCCGATCACCCACGGGGTGACCAGGATGAGCGCCAGCACCACGCCGAGGTCGGTCAGCAGCAGCGGCCAGCGCCGCCCGGCCGGACGGCCGTAGCCGGCCGCCGTCACGCCGCTCCAGGCCAGCATCGCCAGCAGGACACCGCCCGCGGCGACCGGGTGCGCGTAGCGGCCCGCGTCGCGCAGCACGACAAGTCCGACGTACGCGAGCGCGGCGAAGCGGAACACCGCTATCGATCGCCAGAACGGGCCCTCGAGGCCGGAGGACGACGGCATGTGCGCCACCCTGTCACAGCCCGTCCAGGGCACCCCGGCCGGTGCGGCCCGAGAAACCCTGACGTACGGTGGAAATGCCGCGAAAGTCGTCGAGAACCATCGTCGGGACGGGGTCATGACAGACGCAGAACTCCCCGCACCGCGTACGGTTGTGCCCATCGAACCTTCCCTGCTTCTCGCCACGGCCTTCGACCAGGCGCAGGTGACCGGGCTGCGGCACTCGGTCACCGCACACGCGCACGGCGCGGGCCTGTCCGGCCAACGGCTGGACGACTTCGTGCTGGCGGTCAACGAACTGATCACCAACGCGGTCCGGCACGGCGGCGGGCAGGGCTGGCTGCGGCTCTGGCAGCGCGGCGACGACCTGGTCTGCGAGGTCGCCGACCACGGGCCCGGGATCAGCGAACGGCGACTGCGCGACCGGGACCGGCCCGCGCCGGACACCGCCGGCGGCTGGGGTCTCTGGCTGGCCCGGGAGCTGAGCGACTCGATGGAGGTGGACAGCGGCGACGCCGGCACCGTCGTCCGGATCACCGCCGCGCTCACCACCCGGCAGCCCGTCACCGGCCCGTTGGAGGGCTGACCCCGGCCCGTCAGGCGAACAGGGCGCTCACCGACTCCCCGTTGTGGATCCGCCGCATCGCCTCGGCCAGTGCCGGCGCCACCGACAGCACCTCAAGCTTCGGCACCCGCTTCTCGACCGGGATCGGCACCGTGTTCGTGCAGACGATCTCCAGTACGCCCTCCTGTGCGCTCAGCCGCTCCAGCGCCCCGCTGGAGAACAGGCCGTGCGTGCAGGCCAGCCGGATCGAACGGACCCGCCGCTCGTGCAGGTGCGAGATCAGCTCGATCACGGTGCTGCCCTTGGCGATCTCGTCGTCCAGCACGATCACGTCCCGGTCCGTCACGTCGCCGATGATCGTGCTGATCTGCACCCGGTCGTCGCTGTAACGCTGCTTGGCCCCGGCCGCGACGGGCGTGCCGAGCATCCGGGCGAACGCGGCGGCCTCCTTGGCGTTGCCGAGGTCCGGCGAGACCACCACCGCGTTGCTCAGGTCGTACCCCTTGAAGTGGGCGGCCAGCTCGCGCAGCGCGTGCAGGTGGTCCACCGGGACGCTGAAGAAGCCGTGCACCTGCGGCGAGTGCAGCGTCATGGCCAGCACCCGGTCCGCGCCCGCGGAGGTGAGCAGGTCGGCGACGAGCCGGCCGCCGATGGAGATGCGCGGCGCGTCCTTCTTGTCCGACCGGGCGTACGCGTAGTGCGGCAGCACCACTGTGATCCGCGCGGCCGACGCGCCCCGGGCCGCGTCGATCATGAGCAGCAGCTCGACCAGGTGCTCCTGCACCGGTGGCACCAGCGGCTGGATGAGGAAGACGTCGCGCTCCCGGCAGTTCGCCTGCAACTGCACCTCCAGGCAGTCGTTCGCGAACCGGGACACCCGTACCGGGTGCAGTGGAACGTGGAGGTGGGCGCAGATCTCGGCGGCGAGGTCCGGGTGGGCGGTCCCGCTGAACACGGCAATGTCACGCACGTCTGATGATCGTACGGGTCGCCGGAGGGAGACGGTGGGCGGTCACGGCGGGTACGGTGCTGCCGTGACCGCAGAGTTCGTCGCCGCCATCGACCAGGGCACCACGTCCTCGCGCTGCATCGTCTTCGACCGGGCCGGTGAGATCGTCGCCGTGGCCCAGCGCGAGCACCGGCAGATCTTCCCCCGGCCCGGCTGGGTCGAGCACGACGCCGAGGAGATCTGGACGAACGTCGAGCACGTGGTGCGCGAGGCGCTGGCGAGCGCCGACATCGGCACCGGGGCGCTGGCCGCGGTCGGCATCACCAACCAGCGGGAGACCACAGTGGTGTGGGACCGGGCGACCGGCCGCCCGGTGGCCAACGCGATCGTCTGGCAGGACACCCGCACCGGCCCGCTGCTGCGCGAGCTGACCGAGACGTACGACGAGGAGCGGCTGCGGACCCGCACCGGCCTGATCCCGGCCACCTACTTCGCCGGCCCGAAGCTGCGCTGGCTGCTCGACCACGTCGACGGGCTGCGCGAGCGCGCCGAACGCGGCGAGGTGCTGTTCGGCACCATGGACAGCTGGCTGATCTGGAAGCTGACCGGCCGGCACGTCACCGACGTGACGAACGCCAGCCGCACGATGCTGATGGACCTGGAGACGCTCGACTGGGCCCCGGAACTGCTCGACGCGCTGCGGATCCCGGCCGCCGTGCTGCCCGAGATCCGCAGCTCCGCCGAGGTGTACGGCACCGCCCAGGGGGTGCTGGCCGGAGTGCCGGTGGCGAGCGCGCTCGGCGACCAGCAGGCGGCGCTGTTCGGGCAGACCTGCTTCCAGCCCGGCGAGGCCAAGTGCACCTACGGCACCGGCAGCTTCCTGCTGCTCAACACCGGCGCCAGCCCGGTGCCGTCCCGGCACGGCCTGCTCACCACTGTGGCGTACCGGATCGAGGGTCAGCCCGCCGCGTACGCGCTGGAGGGCGCGATCGCGGTCACCGGCTCGCTGGTGCAGTGGCTGCGCGACAACCTCGGCCTGATCTCCACCGCACCGGAGGTCGAGGAGCTGGCCCGCACCGTCGACGACAACGGCGGCTGCTACGTGGTGCCGGCCTTCTCCGGCCTGTTCGCGCCGCACTGGCGCAGCGACGCCCGGGGCGTGGTCGCCGGGCTGACCGGCTACATCACCAAGGGGCACCTGGCCCGCGCGGTGCTGGAGGCGTCAGCCTTCCAGACCCGCGAGGTGGTGGACGCGATGAACGCCGACTCCGACGTGGCGTTGCGGCGGCTGCGGGTCGACGGCGGGATGACCGGCAACGAACTGCTCATGCAGTTCCTCGCCGACGTGCTGGACGTGCCGGTGGTCCGGTCCCGGATCACCGAGACGACCTGCCTCGGTGCCGCGTACGCCGCCGGTCTGGCCGTGGGGTTCTGGCCCGACCTGGCCACGCTGCGCGAGAAGTGGCGCTCGGACGCGCAGTGGGAGTCGACGATGGACCCGGCGCACCGGGAGCGCGAGCTGCGCCAGTGGCGCAAGGCGGTCCAGCGCACGCTCGACTGGGCCGACTGAGCGTCAGTCCCAGCGGTTGCCGGTGAGCTTCTCGTACACCTCGACGTAGCGGGCCCGGGTCGCCTCGATCACCTCGGCCGGCACCTCCGGCGCGGGCGGCTGCCTGTCCCAGCCGCTCGCCGTGGCCCAGTCCCGCACGTACTGCTTGTCGTAGGAGAACTGGGCGCGGCCCGGCTGGTACGACTCGGCCGGCCAGAACCGTGACGAGTCGGAGGTGAGCACCTCGTCGCCGAGGACCAGCGTGCCGTCCGGCGCCCAGCCCAGCTCCAGCTTCGTGTCCGCGATCAGGATGCCCCGCTCGGCGGCGATCTCCGCGCCACGCCGGTAGACGTCGATGGTGATCTGCCGCAGCCGCTCCGCGACCTCCGGCCCGACCTTGTCCACCACCTGCTCGTAGGTGATCGGCTCGTCGTGCTCGCCCTTCGGCGCCTTCGTCGACGGCGTGAAGATCGGCTCGGGCAGGATCGACGCCTCGACCAGGCCGCGGGGCAGCGGCACCCCGGAGACCGAGCCGGTGCGCTGGTACTCGGCGAAGCCGCCGCCGGTCAGGTAGCCCCGGGCCACGCACTCGACCGGCACCATCTCCAGCCGCCGGCAGCGGATCGCCCGGCCGGCGAACTCCGCCGGCACGTCCGTCGCGGAGATCACGTGGTTCGGCACCAGGTCGGACAGCTGCTCGAACCACCACAGCGACAGCGCGGTGAGCAGGCGGCCCTTGTCCGGGATCGGGGTCGGCAGCACCACGTCGTAGATGGAGACGCGGTCGGTGGCGACCAGGATCAGGTCGTCGCCGTCGGCGTAGACGTCCCGGACCTTGCCCGAGTGCAGAAGTTCCACGGCGCTAGTACACCATGACCGGCGTGGACCGCCCGGCGCGCCCACCGCCGTCCCGCCCGGCGTTGACACCCGGGCGGGGGCCGGTGAAATGATCCGTTCACCCCACCTTCGGGAGAGACCCCGTGCGCGCTCCGCAGTCCGTACCCCGTCCCGGGCTCGACCGGCGACGGTTCCTCGGCGCGCTCACCGGGCTGCCGCTGGCCGCCGGGCTGCCGGTGCTCGCCGGGTGCGGCCCGGACGAGGTGGCCGCCGACGACGGCCCGATCGAGCTGTCTGTGTTCTGGTGGGGCGGCGCCCGCCGGGCCGCGGCCACCGAGCAGGCGCTGCGGCTGTACTCGCAGCAGAACCCGCGAGTCAGCTTCCGGGTCACCTGGCAGGGGCTGGGCGGCTACTACGACCGGATCGCCACCCAGGCCACCGGCGGGAACCCGCCGGACCTGTTCCAGATCGACGACACCCTGCTCGCCGAGTACGCCGGCCGGGACATCCTGCTCGATCTCACCCGGTACGTCGCCGACAAGCGGCTCGACCTGCGCGAGGTGCCGGAGCAACTGGCCCGCTACGGCCAGGTGGACGAGCGGACGGTCGGTGTGCCGGCCGCGCAGACGAGCGCGGCGCTGGTGTTCAACCGCCGGCTGCTGCGCCGGCTAAGCGAGCCCGAGCCGCGTACCGGGATGTCCTGGAAGGAGTACGCGTCCTGGGCCGCCCGGGTCACGCGCGCCTCCGGCAACCGGGTGGCCGGCACCATGGACGCCTCCGGCGACTACCGGGCGTTCTGGTTGTGGCTGCGCGGCCAGGGCAGCGAGCTGTACCAGGGGCGGCAGCTCGGGTTCAGCTCCGCCGAACTGCTCGCCTGGTTCGAGTTCTGGGAGGTGGCGCGCTTCGACCGGGCCACACCGAGCGCCGCCCTGGTCGAGCAGGCCGACAGCGGCGAGCTGGCCCGCCAGCTCGTGGTCACCGGGCACACCGCCGCCTCCTTCGCCTGGTCGCACCAGTTGCCGGAGCTGCAGGGCCTGACCGACGACGAGCTGGGCGCGGTCGCCTTCCCGGGCACGCCCGCCGCGCAGTGGCCGCGCGCGTCGATGTACTGGGCCGGTTTCCGGGGCACCCGCCACCCGGGGGCGGTGGTGGACGTGCTCGACTTCCTGACCACGAACGTGGCGGCCGGCCGTCTCCTCGGCCTGGAACGCGGCCTGAACGCCAGCAAGCAGGTGCGCTCGTTCGTCGCCGAGGAGGTGACCGGCCGGGCCGAGAGGCGCATGGCCGCGCTCGGCGCCGAGCTGGCGGATCTGGCCGGCCCGTCGCCCGCGCCGCCGCCCAAGGGGCACGCGGCGGTGCGCACGCTGCTGATCGAGGCGGCCGAGAGCATCCGCGCCAAGCGGGCCGGCGCCCGCACCGCCACCTCCCGCTTCATGGCCCAGGCCAACACCGCTCTCGCCGGGTGACCCGCCCCACCCCGCCCGGCGTGGGCGGGGTGGGCAGGGGCGTCAGCGCGGGGGCCGGTTGCGGCGGCCGCGAGTGAGCAGCACCACCAGCAGCACGATGCCGCCGACCACCACGAGGCAGCAGAGCAGGCCGATGATGCCGAACCCACCACGGGAGCGGCGGCGGGCCGCCTCCACCACGATCTCGCCGGTACCGCTCGACGCCCAGGCCGCGACCGGCACGAAGACCGAGAGCACGACCGTACCGAGGACCGCGCCCAGGCGGCCCCACCACTTGTTCCATGCAGACATGCCCCCATCCTCGCCGAGACCCGCAACCGGGGCACGGCGGACAGGGCGGATGTCGCCGGACACGGCGCGGGGTCGCCGGCACAGTCCGCGTGGCCCGACTCACGATTAACCGTCCATTTGGACTGTTAGGGTTCCCTGGTGACTTCCTCCCTGCCCTCGACCTCCGCACGGGCCCTTGCCGGAAAGCGGGAGTGGGCGGCCCTCGTGGTGCTCGTTCTCGTGGTCCTCCTCCTGGCCGTCGACGGGACCGTCCTCTACCTCGCGGTCCCGTCGCTGACGGAGGACATCGGGCCCACCGCCACCCAGATCCTGTGGATCGGGGACATCTACGCCTTCGTGCTCGCCGGGCTCCTGATCACGATGGGCAACCTCGCCGACCGGATCGGTCGCAAGCGGCTGCTGATGATCGGCACCGTGGGGTTCGGCTCGGCGTCCGTGCTGGCGGCCTTCGCCACCACCCCGGAGGTGCTGATCGCGGCCCGCGCCCTCCTCGGCCTGGCCGGCGCCACGCTGATGCCGTCGACGCTCTCCATCGTCCGGTCGATGTTCGCCGATCGCGCCCAGCGGGCCCGGGCCATCGCGCTCTGGTCGGCCGGGGCCACCGCCGGCGCCGCGCTCGGCCCGCTGGTGGGCGGCGTGCTGCTGGAGCGCTTCTGGTGGGGATCGGTCTTCCTGATCAACGTGCCGGTGATGGTGCTGGCGCTGGTGGCGGGATGGCTGCTGCTGCCGGAGTCGAAGGGTGAGGCGCCGGCCCGGATCGACGTCGGCTCCTCGGCGCTGTCCATCGCCACGATCGTCCCGCTGGTCTTCGCCCTCAAGCGCCTCTTCAGCGACGGGGTCGACGCGCTCACCGTGACGGCCACCGCCGTCGGGCTGCTGGCCGGATGGTGGTTCGTACGGCGGCAGAACCGCCTGGCGGTGCCCCTGCTCGACGTCTCACTGTTCCGGGTGCCGGCGTTCTCGGGTGCGCTCGCCGCCAACGTGCTGGCCATCTTCGGGTTCCTGGGGCTGCTGTTCTTCTTCTCCCAGTACCTGCAACTGGTTCGCGGCTTCGGCCCGCTCAAGGCAGGCGTCGCCGAGTTGCCCGGCACACTCGCCGCGGTGCTCGTCGTGGCGCTGATCGGCGTCCTGCTGTCGCGGCTCGGTGCGGGCCGCGCGATCGGGCTGGGACTGCTGGTCGCCGCCGCCGGGCTCACCGTCATGGGGCTCAGCGTCGACCTCCGGACCTACTGGGGGCTGGGCATCGGCCTCGCCGTCATCGGGCTCGGCATCGGTGTCGCCATGACCCTCTCCACCGACGCCGTCGTCGGCGCCGTCCCGGAGCGGCGCGCGGGCGCCGCTTCGGCGGTGGCCGAGACGGCGTACGAGCTGGGGGGCGCGCTCGGCATCGCGGTCCTCGGCTCGTTGCACGGGCTGCTCTACCGTTCGTCGCTGGCCCTCCCCGCCGAGGCCACCGCCGCCGATCGGGCACTGGCGGAGGACTCCCTGGCGGCGGCCGTGTACGGGGCACCGGCACCCGGCGTGGTGGCCGCGGCGCAGGACGCGTTCGCCCAGGCGATGCAGTCCGCCACCTTCGTCGCCGCCGTGATCCTGGTGGTCGCCTCGGTAGTGGCCTGGAAGATCATTCCCTCCGAGCCCGTGTCTCCTGGAGGTGCACGTGTCGACCACTGAACGTCGTCCCATCCGCGATCGTGCGCGCACCCGGCGAGCGGTGCTGGACGCCGCCGAACGGATGATCACCCGCCACGGCGCCAACGTCAGCCTGGCCGCCGTCGCCCGGGAGGCGGGCGTCACGAAGAGCGGCCTGATGCACCACTTCCCCTCCCGGGAGGACCTGCTCGCCGCCCTGGTCGAGCAGGTGGTCACACGCGTCTGGGAAGAGGTGAACGCCCACGTCGACAGCGGCGACGAGCGGCCGGGCGCCTTCACCCGTGGTTACGTGCGCGCCCTCACCGGAGACAGCGCGTACCTGGCGGAACTGGGCAGCGCCACCGGCCTGCTCGCCCAACTCGGGGTCGACAGCATGGAGCACGTGCTGGCGGTGGACCCCGAGGACCCGGCACGCTGGAACCGTGCCTTCGAGGCCGACGGCCTGCCACCGGGCCGGGTCTGGGCCGTCCGGTACGCCGCGGAGGGGCTCGCCATCGCCATCGGCACCGCCTATGTCACTGACGAACAGCTCCGGCTGGCCCGTGCGGAACTGCTCGTCCTCACCGAGACGGCCCCGGAATGAGTTCAGGCCCGGAATCCGTGGATTCCGGGCCTGAACTTTGGTAGCGGGGACAGGATTTGAACCTGCGACCTCTGGGTTATGAGCCCAGCGAGCTACCGAGCTGCTCCACCCCGCGTCGGCTCGTACAGCTTATCGCACTCCGATCCTGGAGATCAGCCGGGTCCCCCGATCCGGCGCGCGGCCGGCGGAAAGGCGACGCGGCCGGCTGGTGGCGCTTGCCGGGCGGAACGACGAAGGCCCCGGAGAGAACTCCGGGGCCTTCGTCACGAGTAGCGGGGACAGGATTTGAACCTGCGACCTCTGGGTTATGAGCCCAGCGAGCTACCGAGCTGCTCCACCCCGCGTCGGCTCGACAACCGTAGCGCACCGACCCGGTGAGGCGCAAAACGGGTACCCGGTGGCGACGCGGCCGGGCGTCCCGCTCGACGGACGAGACGAGACGAGCCCGTGGCCCGGGTGACCGTTGCGGTCCCGGACCACGGGCTCGTGGTGTCGGCTCGTGCTGTCGGCCGGGGCGTCAGCCGCCCGGTGACGGCGCGGGTGACGTCGGCGCCGGTGGCGAGACACTGCCCGACGGCGCCGGGTTGCCCGAGCCGTTCGACGCGGCCTGGGCCTGCTGGAACGCGCTCATCGCCTCGTCCAGCGCCTTCAGCGCCCGCCCGTACCGCTCGAAGTCGCCGGACGCCTGCGCGGCCTTGACCTCACCGATCGCGGTCTGCACCCGGGCGGCCGCCTGGGCCAGTTCCCCGCTCACCGGCGGCGTGTTGGTGTCACCCGCGGTCGGCGACGGCGTGGGGCTGTCGGGCGTGGGCCTGTCGTCGGTGCTGGGCGGCGGGTTGTTGTTCGGCGCCCGCTTGCCCTGCTCGACGAGCTGCTTGATGCCGTCGCTGAGGTTGTTGGCGAGCACCACGTACGAGCCGCCGTCACCGTAGGAGAGCAGCACCTTCTGCAGCAGTGGGTACGCGTCCTGGCTGCTGCTCTTCACGTACACCGGCTCCACGTAGAGCATGCCGTCGGCGAACGGCAGCGAGAGCAGGTTGCCGTACTGCACCTGTGCCTGGTTGGACGACAGCAGGTTGAGCTGCTGCCGGATGTCGCCGTTGTTCGTCATCTGCTGGTGCACCTGTGTCGGCCCGGAGATCCGGGTCTGGTCCGGCAGCTCCAGCACCTCAAGTCTCGGCTGCCCGTCGACGTACGACCCGGACACCAGCGCGGCCAGGTTCTGCCGCCCGTTCGGGGTGACCGCCGAGGTCAACTGGAAGCGCGGCCCCTCCTGCCCGGGGAACTGGGTGAACAGGTAGTACGGCGGCTGCTTCTGCCCGCTGTCCGGCGCGTCCGGCACGTTCGGCACCTGCCAGAAGTCCTGGCCGGAGTAGAAGTCGCCGGGATCGGTGACGTGGAACTTGGTGAGCAGGTTGCGCTGCACCTTGAACAGGTCGGCCGGGTAGCGGAAGTGCTCGGCCAGCTCGGCCGGGATGTCGCCCTTGGGCAGCACCACGTCACCGCCGAACGCCTTGTTCCACGCCTTGAGCACCGGGTCGGCGTCGTCGTACGAGTAGAGCTTGACCGTGCCGTCGTACGCGTCGACAGTCGCCTTCACCGAGTTGCGGATGTAGTTGACGTTCTCCCGGGCGAGCTGGAACGTGCCCCGGCCGGTCAGCTCGTCGGCCGTCTCGGCCTGGAGGTTGACCCGCTCGGCGTACGGGTAGGTCGCCGCGGTGGTGTAGCCGTCGATGATCCACAGGACGCGCCCGTTCACGACCGCCGGGTACGGGTCGCCGTCGAGCGTGAGGAACGGCGCGACCTTCTCCACCCGGTCGCGCGGGTTGCGCACGTACAGCAGCTTCGAGTTCTCGTTCACCGCCTCGGAGAGCAGGAAGTTCGACTCCTGCTCCTTGATCGCGTAGAGCAGCCGGCGCGGGAACGAACCGATCTTGACGCCGCCCTCGCCGGTGTAGGTGTAGTACTGCTCACCGCCGGTGGAGGTGGGGCGGTCGAACTCGACGTTGCGGTCGCCGTTCTGCCCGACGATCGCGTAGTCGTTCGCCTCCATCCGCTCGCCGTAGTAGATCCGCGGCTGCTGGGCCGGGATCTCCTCGGTCGGCGCGGAGCACGCCTCCTGCGCCTTCTCGCCGAGGAAGCCGGAGACGAAGTACGGCTGGCCGCCGCAGACCACCTGGTTCGCCGGGGCGGCCACCAGGCCGTACCCGTGGGTGTAGACGGTGTGGCGGTTGATCCAGTTGTTCTGCTGGTCGGTCAGCTCGCCGTAGTTGATCTCACGGACGCCGACCACGTAGTCGGAGGTCTTGTCCTTCACCGAGTACCTGTCGATGTCCAGCTTCGAGCCGAAGTCGTAGAAGCCACGGACCTGCTGGAGCTGCGTGTACGTCTCGGAGACGAGCTGCGGGTCGAGCAGCCGGATGTTCGACACCACCGAGGTGTCGGTGGCCAGGCTGGCGGGTGGTACGAGGTTGCTGGCCGCGTACGGCGTGGTCTTCGTGCCGTCGAGGCCGAACGCGGACCGGGTGGCCTTGATGCTGCGTTCGATGTACGGCGCCTCCTTGTCCCGGGCGCTCGGCTTGACCTCGAACGTCTGCACCGCCCACGGGTAGATGCCGCCGATCGCCACCGCGGACACGCCGAGCAGGGCGAGCGAGATGCCCGGCCAGACCAGGTTCCGCATGACCGCGTTGGAGAACACGATGATCGCCAGGGCCACCACGATCGAGATCCAGGCGAGGATCTCCTTCGCCGGCAGCAGCGCGTTCACGTCGGCGTAGCCGGCGCCGTAGAGCTTGGCGCCCTCGTTGTACTCCAGCAGCATGGCCCGCCGGTCCAGCACGTATGCGACGGCCTTGAGCAGCACGAACACGGCGACCAGCGAGCTGAGGTGGGCGCGGGCGGAGTTCGTCATCCGGTCGCCGACGCCCTGGAGCCGCACCCCGCCGAAGATGTAGTGCACGGCGAGCGCGCCGAGCAGCGACAGCACCACGACGGTGAAGCCGACGCCGAGCAGGTAGCGCCAGAACGGGAGCTGGAAGACGTAGAAGCCGACGTCGACGCCGAACTCCGGGTCCTTCACCCCGAAGTCGCCGCCGTTGCGGAACAGCAGCCACTGGGCCCACCGGCTCTGCGCGGAGAGGCCGGCGAACAGCCCGACGACGGCGGCGGCGAGCGCGATCCAGGTGCCGAGCCGCGGGCTCAGCAGCATCCGGTAGCGCTCCAGCGTCGCCTGCTCGGCCGAGTGCGGACGCATCCGGGGCCGCAGCCGGTACGCCAGCCAGAGGTTGCCGCCGACGATCAGCGCCATGCCGACGCCGACCACCAGGAACAGCAGCAGCCGGGTGGCGAGCACGCCGGTGAAGACCTGGGTGTAGCGGACCTCGTCGAACCAGAGCCAGTCGGTCCAGGCGTTGACGCCCCACCCGAGGAGGGTGAACAAGACGAACACCCCGATCAGGACACCGATGGTGACGCGTCCGCGCCGGCTCATCCTCGGTAAGGGACTGCTACGCATGACCACTGTTTGGCTCCGCACGCTCGATGTGATCGGCTCCGACCAGGCACCAAGAGTACGGGGTGTTCCTGAGCACGTCGGGTCAAGGTCACGTCACGATCCGCCCGGTAGCCGCCGGCCGGCCCGCCTCAACAGCGCGTCGGCTGCCCCCCGGACCGCAACGTTTCGAGCGCCTTCAACGCCTCGTCGAGCGTGGCGACCTTCAGCAGCGGCAGGTCCGGCTGAGGGTTGCGGACCGCCTCGGCGCAGTTGTCAGCGGGCACCAGGAACGCCTTAGCGCCCGCGTCCTTGGCGCCGACCAGCTTCTGCGCGATGCCGCCGATCGGGCCGACCCGGCCCTCGTCGTCGATGGTGCCGGTACCGGCGATGATCTTCCCGCCGGTGAGGTCGGCCGGCTCCAGCTTGTCGATGATGCCGAGCGAGAACATCAGCCCGGCACTGGGACCGCCGATGTCACCCAGGTCGATCTTGAGGTTGAACGGGTGCGGCTGCTGCTGGTCGATCTCCACGCCGATGCGCGGCCGGCCGTCCTGTTCGCGGCTGGTCACAGTGGCGGTGCCCGGGGTGTCGCCCCGGGTGTAGCCGATCTTCAGCGCGGTGCCCGCCGGCTTGGACCGGATCAGCTCGGTGAGCTTGGCCGCGCTCGTCACCTGCACCCCGTCGACCGAGGTGAGCACGTCGTCGGGCCGCAGCACGTCGACCGACGGGCCGCCCGACGTGACCGCCTTGACCAGCACCTTGACCGGGTAGCCCAGTTGGCGCAGCGCCGCCGTCTCGGCGCTGGTCTGCGAGTTCTGGAAGTCCTCCGCGTTGCGCTTCTCGACCTCCTCCTGCGACTCCCCCGGCGGGTAGACCAGTTCCCGCGGCACCACCGCCTCGTCCGAGGAGAACCATCCGGCCAGCGCCGACCGGAGCCGCACCGTCGGCTGCACACCGACAGTGGTGAGCCGGAGCTGACCGGCGGAGGTGGACGTCGCGCGGCCGGTCACCTGGATGACCTCCTTGCCGTCCTCGCGGCCCAGCGTGTTCACCGTCGGACCGGGGCCGAGCACCACGTACGGCAGCGGCACGCTCAGCACACCGATGCTGAGCAGGGCGGTGAGCAGGGCACCGAGGAGGACGGTCACGCCGCGACGTCTCATGCGCCAGAGCGTACCGATCCGACCCCCGCCATCCGGCGCGGTGACCGGCGGACTTCGCCCTCAGCGCAACGCCGAGTGGCCCGACCTGCGGCGGGCCCCGCGTACCGTAGACGTCGTGCCTGATATTCCGTTCGGCTTCGCGCTCCCGGGTGGTCAACCACCAGACCCCAACGACCCCGCGGCGATGCAGCAGTTCATGTCGCAGTTGCAGCACCTGCTCTCGGCGCCGGGCAGCGGGCCGGTCAACTGGGACCTCGCCCGTCAGGTGGCCGCCAGTCAGCTCGCCGCCGCCGGCGACCCGGCGGTGTCGCCGTTCGAACGCAACGCGGTCGAGGAGGCGCTGCGCATCGCCGACCTCTGGCTGGAGCCGGCGACCTCGTGGCCCTCCGGCATCCGCACCTCGGTCGCCTGGAACCGCAACGAGTGGATCTTCAAGACGCTCGACGTGTGGCGCAAGCTCTGCGACCCGGTGGCCAGCCGGATGGTCGGCGCGATGGGCGACTTGGTGCCACCGGAGGCCCGCGCCCAGCTCGGCCCGATGCAGTCGATGGTCGCCACGCTCGGCGGCGCCCTCTTCGGCGGCCAACTCGGCCAGGCGCTCGGCTCGCTCGCCGCCGAGGTGCTCTCCGCCGGTGACATCGGCCTGCCGCTGGGCCCCGCCGGCACCGCCGCGCTCGTTCCCGCCAACATCAAGGTGTACGGCGAGGGCCTGGAGCTGCCCGAGGACGAGGTACGCCTCTACGTGGCCCTGCGCGAGGCCGCTCACCAGCGCCTGTTCCAGCACGTGCTGTGGCTGCGCGGGCACGTGCTGACGGCGGTGGAGAACTACGCCGCCGGCATCCGGGTCAACCGGGAGGCGATCGAGGAGGCGATGGGCCGGGTCGACCCGACCGACCCGGAGTCGATGCAGGCGATCGCGCTGGAGGGCATCTTCACGCCGGAGGACACGCCCGCGCAGAAGGCGTCGCTGGCCCGGCTGGAGACAGTGCTCGCGCTGGTCGAGGGCTGGGTCTGCCACGTCGTCGACAGCGCCGCCGGTGACCGCCTGCCCAACGTGGTACGCCTCGGCGAGGCGTTCCGCCGCCGCCGCGCCGCGGGTGGCCCGGCCGAGCAGACGTTCGCCGCGCTGGTCGGCCTCGAACTGCGGCCCCGCCGGCTGCGCGAGGCGTCGGTGCTGTGGGCGGCGCTGACCGAGCACCGCGGCATCGCCGGGCGGGACGCGGTCTGGGGCCACCCGGACCTGCTGCCCTCCGACGACGACTTCGCCGCCCCGGAGGCGTTCGCCACGACCAGCACCGATCTCGACGACGAGCTGGCGAACTTCGACTTCTCCGCCCCCGGCGCCCCGGAGGAGAAGGCCCCCGGCGAGGACGACGACAAGCGCTGACGCAGTACGCGACGGGGCCCGCACGGATCACCGTGCGGGCCCCGTCCACGTCCCACCCCCGCCCCACCCGCCACCCCACCCCGCCCATCCCACCGTCGATCTTGGAGTTGTGGCGCCCAGGATGTCCCGAAGGCGGCTTCTGTCAGGTGCCACAACTCCAAGATCGACGGGGCAGGGAGCGGGCGGGCGGGGCGGGGAGCGGGCGGGGCGGCGGGCGGGGTGGGCGGCGGTCAGACGGGGCGGCCGGACAGCAGGGCCCGGGTGGCCTCCCAGCCCTCGACCGCCGGATCGAGGGCGGCCAGGTCGGCGGGGCCGCGCAGCCGGTGCCAGCCGGCGGTGACCGCCACGTCCCCCGGGTTCGGTGCCGCCCGCCGCACCTCGGCCGGGGCGGTCGTGTCCAGATCCAGCGCCGGCAGCCACGCCGGTACGGGCAGTCGCGCCGCCACCCCCAGCAGCCCGGTTCCGCTCCCCTCGGCCGGGGCCACCGCCACCGGCCGGGTGGTGAGCGGCCGCAGCAGCTTGCCGAGCGTCAGCCCGGGCAGGTCCGGCGTGTCCGCCGCCACCACCGCCACCTGGTCGTAGCCGGCTGCGCCGTCCTCGTGGACCGCCTGGTCGCCGGTGATCGCCGCGAACACCGCGTTCGGCGTCGGCTCGGTCACCTCGTACACCTGGGTGCCGGGCCAGACCACGGCGTCGGCCAGCCATCGGTCCCGGGCCGTGACCGCCACCGCTGTCTCCACCTCGTTCAGGGTGGCCAGCAGGTCCACCACGTCCTCGGCGAGCGCGGCACGCCATCGCGCCGGATCGATTCCGGGCGGTGACCAGGTCACCGGGCCGAGCAGCGCCACCACCACACGTCGCGACATCCGCCGACCTTAACCCCCGCCCCGACCCGCTTCCGTGCACGATCATGAGGTTGGCGGTGACGAAGCGGACGAAACGCCGGGCCAACTTCATGATCGACCGCAAAGGCGGGAGGGTCAGGGGACGGCGGCGGTGGCGGCAACGCCCTCCAGGTAGCCGCGGGCCCGCTCCGACCTCGGGTAACGGGCGACGAGCGCCCAGAACTCGGCGTTGTGGCTCGGCACGATGAGATGAGCCAGCTCGTGCAGCAGCACGTAGTCGATCACCCAGTCGGGCATGTCCTGGACGCGGTGCGAGATCCGGATGGTGCGGTCGGCGGGCGTGCAGGAGCCCCAGCGGCCGTTCTGGTTGGTGACCCAGCGGACGCTCGCCGGGGCGGCGGCCGAACCGTACTCGGTCAGGTAGCTGTCGATCAGGCGGGCGGCGCGGGCGAGCAGTTCGGCGTCCGAGCGGGCCAGGCGGCCCTCGCGGGCGGCGAGCCGGGCGAGCATCCGGTCGACCCACTCGCTCTCCTCGGCCCGGGAGAACTGGTCGGGGATCAGCACGACGACGCGCTCCCCGTCCCGGTACGCGGACACCGTGCGCCGCCGGCGCTGGCTGCGCCGCACCTCGACGACGGGCTTCCGCGTCACGGCCATTACCGGTCCGCGCAGCCTCGGTTGACTGTCACGAGGGAAAGGTAATGCGTACTGACCAGGGCTCCGCAAGAGTCAACACGACGACACGCGCCCGGAAAATGGTGGTTGATTGTCCGGAGTCCGGAAAAAATTCTTTGCGACGGTAGCTGACCATCACCTGACCGGCCCTGTTCACGTTAAGTGATCTACGACGGGTGACGGCCGGCGGGGCGGCGCGAAGCGGATCTGGGTGCATTCATCCGGCGTGTCCGCGCGAAACTGACTTATCCGATGTTACTCGGCATGCACACTCTCGACGTCGACTTGCTCACAGAGTCGGCGTACAGCTGACATGGAACCGCCCAGACCTGGGTAGGGTCCGCCAACCACGGTCAGGTGACTGGCCGCGGAGAACCCCCGGCGCCGGTGCCACGCGTGGCCCGCCGCAGGGAGACCCGCCGGACACCTCCGGCGGACGAGACGAGGAGGCTACCGTGGCCGACCAGGCCCAGACCTACAACGGTTACTGCGTGAAGTGCAAGGAGAAGCGGGACTTCGAGGGGCACGTGGAGGTCTCGAAGACCGGCATGAACATGGCCAAGGGCAAGTGCCCGGTGTGCGGCACAACAGTGAACCGCATCCTGGGCAAGGCCAAGGTCTGACCCGTAGGACAACACACGGGGGAGGGCGGCCGGTGGCCGCCCTCCCCCGTCGCGTAGCCGACACGGTTACCGGCTGGTTGTGGAAAACCGGCGAGATCCTGTGGACAGCACTGGCCACGGCACGCCGCACCTGTGGACAACGAGCGACGGAGCGCGTGGAGACGGTCACCATCAGTTGCGTGACCGACCCGACACCGCTCGTCCGTCCCATCCTGCTACCCGGCCTGACCCGGCTCTGGCGCGACCGGCACACGCTCCAGCTCGGCGAGCAGCCCGGCCGGGCGGTGCTGCTGGAGATGTCCTCGCCCGGGACCGCCCGCCTGCTCGACCTGCTCGACGGCACCCGCAGCGAACGCGCCGTGCTGGCCGAGGCGGGCGCCGCCCGGATCCCGCCCGGCGAGGCCCGCGCCCTGCTCGACACGCTCCGGGAGGCCGGACTGGTGGTGCCGGCGCAGGCGCTGCTTCCCCGTGACCTCACCGGCTCGGCCCGGGCCCGGCTGGCCGCCGAGGCCGCCGCGCTGGCGCTCGCGTCACCCGACCTGCCCGGCACCCCGGCCCGGTTGCTGCGCCGCCGCCGGGGCGCGCGGGTGCTGGTCACCGGCACGGGACGACTCGGCGCGGCGGTCGCCGTCGCGCTGGCCCACGCCGGCGTCGGGCACGTCGTACCCGATCTGGCCGGCCTGGTGGGCGCCGGTGACCTGGCCGGGACCGGCCTGACCACCGCGGAGCTGGGCCGGCCGCTGGCCCCGGCGGTACGGGCGACGCTGGAGCGGTGCGCGCCCGGCACGGTCACCGCCCCGTTGCGGGGCGCCCGGCCGGACCTGGTGGTGCAGCTCGGCGTGGACCGTCCGGCGGAACTGCTCGCCACCGGGTACGCCCGCCGGCGCCAGCCCCACCTGCTGCTCGACCTGCGCGGCGGCGTACCGGTGATCGGTCCGCTGGTCCGCCCGCCCGTCGGGCCCTGCCTGCGCTGCCTCGACCTGCATCGCGGCGACCGGGATCCGGACTGGCCCACGCTCGCCGCCCAGCTCGCCGCCGACCGGGGCGAGCGGGCCTGCGCCGTCGCCACCGGGCTGGCCGGGGCGGCCTTCGCGACGGCGGAGGTGCTGGCCCAGCTCGACGGCGCCCAGCCGGAGACGCTCGGCGGCGCGGTGGAGATCCGCGGTCCGGGTCGTGTCCGTCACCGACGGTGGCCGCCGCACCCCTCCTGCGGCTGCTGCCGGCGTCGCCCGATCCGGTCGACGCCGGTCGCTACCCGCCGCACGGCAGCAGCGGAGGCCCCGAGTCGGTAACAATGGCCGGGTGACCGACATCCCGCGCCGGGCCGTGTCCCGCACCGCCAAACTCGCCGCCCTGCCGCTCGGGTTCGCCGGTCGAACCGTCCTCGGCATGGGCAAGCGGGTGACCGGCCTCGCGTCCGACGTCATCTCCGCCGAGATCCAGCAGCGCACCGCCGAGCAGTTGTTCAGCGTGCTCGGGCAGCTCAAGGGCGGGGCGATGAAGTTCGGCCAGGCCCTTTCGGTGTTCGAGGCGGCGTTGCCCGAGGAGGTCGCCGCGCCCTACCGGCAGGCGCTCACCAAACTCCAGGAGGCAGCGCCGCCGCTGCCGGCGGCGACGGTGCACAAGGTGCTGGCCGAGCAACTCGGCCCGGACTGGCGCGACCGGTTCGTCTCCTTCGACGACACTCCGGCCGCCGCGGCGAGCATCGGGCAGGTGCACCGCGCGGTCTGGCGCGACCCGGGGTACGGGCCGGACGGCGGCCCCCTGCACCGGGACGTGGCCGTGAAGATCCAGTACCCGGGCGCCGGTGACGCCCTGCTCGCCGACCTCAAGCAGCTCTCCCGGCTCGGCGGCATGTTCCGGGCCATCCAGCCGGGGCTGGACGTGAAGCCGCTCCTGGCCGAGCTGCGCGAACGCATCACCGAGGAGCTGGACTACGAGCTGGAGGCGGAGTCGCAGCGGGCGTTCGCCGCCGCGTACGCCGACGATCCGGACATCTTCATCCCGGAGGTGCTCGACGCCGCACCCCGGGTGCTGATCACCGAGTGGGTGGAGGGCATCCCGCTGTCCCAGATCATCCGCGAGGGCACCGAGGAGCAGCGGAACGAGGCCGGCCGGCTGATGGCCGAGCTGCACCTGTCCGCGCCGGAGCGGGCCGGGCTGCTGCACGCCGACCCGCACCCGGGCAACTTCCGGCTGCTCCCGGACGGGCGGCTCGGCGTGATCGACTTCGGGGCGGTGGCCCGGATGCCGCAGGGCACGCCGGAGCCGATCGGCCGGATCGCGGCGCTGGCGCTGCGCGAGGACGCCGACGCGGTGGTGGAAGGGCTGCGCGCCGAGGGCTTCGTCAGCCGTACCGAGTCGATCGACGCCCCGGCGGTGCTCGACTTCCTCCGCCCGATGCTGGAGCCGATCGCCGCCGACGAGTTCCGCTTCACCCGGGCCTGGCTGCGCGCCGAGGCGACCCGGCTGGCCAGTCCCCGCTCCCCCGCCTACCAGCTGAGCCGCCAGCTCAACCTGCCCCCGTCGTACCTGATGATCCACCGGGTCACGCTGGGTTCGATCGGGGTGCTCTGCCAGCTGGAGGCGAAGGCCCCCTACCGGTCGATCCTGGAACGCTGGCTACCAGGCTTCGCGCCGGTGGCCTGACCAAAGCGGGCCGGCGAGCGAGAGCGCGGCCGCCGAGTGAGCACAGCGAAGGGGCGGTGACCTGTCGGTCACCGCCCCTTCTCACGATCGTTCTACAGAACGCCCAGGTCGCGGGCCGACTGACTGCGACTCCGCATGGCGACGGTACGGGCGGAACGGGTTGCCTCAGTGCTCGTGGTGGTGCGACCGGCCTGAGGCCGGCGCATTCGGGCCCTGGACAACGCTTCGTGGAGTAGTTGCATCTCGAATCCGTTCGGCATGTTCAGCATCAGAATTTCTCTCTCAGGTCGGCCGGTGGAGGGACACCGGCATCGGTCGGTTTCGGAACGTAGGTTTGTCAGGCTGCCAGCCGGACGGAGTTCCGCGACTCGGACAGCCCGCTGGCCGCCAGTCGCTCCTCCGCCTCGACCCGGAGCTGCGCGTCACGGGCGAGGTCCTCCTTGCGCGGACGGCCACGGGGCCGCTTGCGCGGGACGACCGCGCCACGCTCGAAGATCTCGCCGCCCCAGACGCCCCAGGGCTCGGCTCGCTCCACCGCCCCGGCCAGGCACTCGACGCGCAGCGGGCAGTCCCCGCAGAGCGACTTGGCCAGCTCGAGCTCGGCGGGCGAGTCGGAGAACCACAGGTCGGGGTCGAACTTCCGGCAGGGCAGGTTCGCCTCCACGTCGACGCTCACGTCGAGGGGGGCCAACGCCAGACTCATCCTCCGGTCACCTCTCTCTCACTTCGATCTCGTGGATCGCATTCCGACGTACTTCGGCGGGACAAAAAACTGAGGCCGCGGATCCCGGTATGCGGGTTCCGCGGCCTCGAGGTGAGCCGGTGGTCTGATGGATCAGACCGGTCTACCTCGAGGTGGAACGCCGCGGACATCCGTGCGCTTCTTGGCGCCATCGATGCCCTTGCCCGCGAAGCCACTGGTCCCCTCGACTCCGGCGATCGGCGCAACGGTCAGGATCAGCTCGGCCTGAACCTGAACCTGGTGCACCTGCGGAGCCGACGGTCGAGCAGCCGGGGCCACCCGGACAGCCGACAGCGGAGCGACGGCAGACGGCATCGCCGCAAGACGCTCATAAGTGAAGATCTTCATTGGTGCCACCTCCCTACTCTCCTCGTGCCGACCGTGGACTCATCCCCTTTGAGCAGCCAGAACGGCGCCGCTCGCGAGGTGTGTCATGAGGCTATTCCTCGCCCTCGGGGGAGGGCAAACGATTTACGGCTAGTTTTCAGAAGTTTTCTGTGGGCAGACGTCGTCCACCGTGGTGCCCGCCACCAGGGCGAGCACCGTATCCCCGTAAAGCCCGACTTTTCGGGGCCCGATCCCGGCGATCGCCACCAGTTCCTCGGTGCGGCCGGGCTTCCGCTCGGCCAGCGCGGTGAGCGTGGCGTCGGTGAAGACCACGTACGCCGGCACCTTCTGCGCGCCCGCCACCCGCTGCCGCCACTCGCGCAGCCGCTCGTACAGCTCCTCGTCGATGTCCGAGGGGCAGGTCGGGCAACGGCCCAGTTTGCGGTCCGCGCCGGCGAGCAGCGTGGCGCCGCAGATCCGGCAGGAGACCACCTGCGGCCGGCGCCGCTCGGCCCGCCGTGCCGGGCCCGCACCGCCGGCCCGCTCACCGCCGCCGGAGCGGTCGAGCTGGGGCAGGAACCGCGACGGCCGCCGGGCCCGGCCACCCGGCGAGCGCGACGTGGCGTACGACAGCCAGAGCCACTCCCGGGCCCGGGTGATCCCGACGTAGAGCAGCCGCCGTTCCTCCTCGACCTGCTCCATGGTCTTCGCGTACGTGGTGGGCAGCGTGCCCTCGGCCAGCCCGACCAGGAACACCGCGTCCCACTCCAGCCCCTTCGCCGAGTGCAGCGACGCGAGTGTCACCCCCTCGACGGTGGGCACGTGCTGCTGGGCGGCCCGCCGGGCGAGTTCCTCGGTGAACCCGGTCAGGCCGGGCTCCTCCTCGGCCTGCGCCGCGTGCTCCTCGGCGAGCTGGACCAGCGCGGCGAGCGCCTCCCACCGTTCGCGGGCGGCGCCGCCGGGCGGGGGCGCGTCTGGCGCCCAGCCGACGGCGGTGAGCGCCTCGACCACGGCGGCCGGCAGCGGGGTCCCCGCGTCAGTCGACCGGGTGGCGGCGCGCAACGCGATCATCGCCTGCCGCACCTCGGGCCGTTCGAAGAACCGCTCCGCGCCCTGGAGCACGTACGGCACCCCGGCCTCGGAGAGCGCCTTCTCGTACGCCTCGGACTGGGCGTTGGTGCGGAACAGCACCGCGATCTCCCGCGCCGGGGTGCCACCCGCCACGAGTGCCCGGCAGCGGGCCGCGACCGCGTTGGCCTCGGCCGGCTCGTCGGTGAAGATCCGCAGGTCCGGCTCCGGGCCGGGCCGGCGCTGGCCGTGCAGCTCCAGCCGCAGCCGCGCCTCGGCGCCCCGGGCCTGCGAGATCACCGCGTTGGCGAGCCCGACGACCTGCGGGGTGGAGCGGTAGTCGCGGACCAGCCGGACCACTGTCGCGCCCCGGTGCAGTCGCGGGAAGTCGACCAGGTACGACGAGGTGGCGCCGGTGAACGAGTAGATCGTCTGGCTGGCGTCGCCGACCACCGTCAGGTCGTCCCGGCCGCCCAGCCACGCCTCCAGCAGCCGCTGCTGGAGCGGGTTGACGTCCTGGTACTCGTCGACCACGAAGTGCCGGTACTGGCTGCGCACCTGCTCGGCGACGTCCGGGTGCTCCTCGATGCCCCAGACGGCGGCGCGCAGCATGTCCTCGAAGTCGATCACCCCGTTGCCGCGTTTGAGCCGCTCGTACGCGTCGAACACGTCGGCGACCCGGGCCGGCTCGTACGGCGTCTCGCGCAGCGCCTTGGCGGCGGCGACGACATACTCCCCCGGCTCGACAAGCGACGACTTGGCCCACTCGATCTCGGCGGCCAGGTCCCGCGCGGCGGCCCGGTCGGCGCGCAGGCCGACCTTGGCGGCGGCGAGCGTGACCACCCGCACCTTGCTGTCCAGCAGCTCCGGCATGGCCCGCCCGGCCAGCAGCCGGGGCGCGAAGTAGCGGACCTGCCGCAGCGCGGCCGCATGGAAGGTGCGCGCCTGCACACCCCGCACCCCGAGCACAGTGAGACGGCTCCGCATCTCGGCGGCGGCGCGGGCGGTGAACGTGACCGCCAGCACGTGCCGGCCGGCGATGTCGCCGGTCAGTGCCCGGTACGCGATCCGCGACGTCACCGCCCGGGTCTTACCGGTGCCGGCGCCCGCCAGGATGCAGACCGGGCCAGCCGGGGCGGTCACCGCGGACCGCTGCTCCGGATCCAGTCCGGTCAGCACCCGTTCCGCACCTGAGTCAACGCCCACAGCAGGGAATCATCCCAGCATCGTCCGACGTTGCAGCGGTTAGCCTGGCCTGATCGGACCGGGCGCGAGTCACCCCTTGGAGGAGCAGACCATGCTGACGATGTATTCCACCCCGTGGTGCGGCTACTGCCACCGGCTGAAGTCGCAGCTCGACCGGGAGGGCATCGCGTACGAGGTGGTCGACATCGAGCAGGACCCCGCCGCCGCGGACTTCGTGATGAGCGTCAACGGCGGCAACCAGACCGTCCCGACGCTGCGCTTCACCGACGGCAGCGCCCTGACCAACCCCTCGATCACCCAGGTCAAGCAGCACCTGGCCGCGCTGCCCGGCTGACCTCCCACGACGCCGCGAGCGGCCGTACCCGGTTCGGGTGCGGCCGCTCGTCGCCGTTTCAGGACCCGCCGCGGCTGAGCACCCCGTCGCCGGCCGGCCGCCGGGGCGCCGGGATCCGGACCGGCGCCGCGACCGGCGTGGTCAGCCCGCGCCCCCGCCACAGGTAGAGGCCGGCCGCCGTGGTGACGATCCCCACCACCGCGAACAGCAGCCGGTAGTCGAACACGCCGACGAGCAGCGCGCCGGTGCCGATGGAGAGCGCCTGCGGCCCGCTGACCAGGGCCTCCGACGCCGCGGTGACCCGGCCGAGCAGCCGCGGCGGCGTCCGCCGCTGGATCAGCGTGTGCAACCCCACCATGGTCAGTGGCAGCGAGAGGCCGGCCATCAGCAGCGCCACCACCCCGAGCCACAACCGGGGGTACGCGAGCGCCAGCGCGGCCGGTCCGAAGAACGTCACCCCGGCGGCCAGCGCCCCGACTTCGCCGAACCGGCGGACCACGGCGGCCGAGAACAGGCCGCCGGCCAGCCCGCCGACGCCCTGCACCATGACGAGCACGCCGACGAACGCGGCGTCGCGGCCCAGGCCCAGATCGACGTACGCGAAGATCAGCGACTCGGTGAAGCCCATCACCAGCGAGCCGAGCCCGTACCCGAGCAGCGCCCGGCGCAGCGCCGGCTCGCCGGTCAGGTGGCGCAGCCCCGCGCCCAGCTCGGACGGCCCCCGGCGGGCCGGCCGCGACGGTGTGCCCTCCTCCACGCGCAGCCGCGCGACCACCGCCGCCGCGGTGACGAAGCCGGTCATGGCGAGCAGGACCAGCAGCCACCCGCCCACGGCGGCGTACACGCCCGCCCCGGCCAGCGGCCCGATCAGGCGCAGGCCCTGCCGGACGGTCTGGAGCAGTCCGTTCGCGTCGGCCAGCAGCTCGGCCGGAACCAGATGCCGGATGAGTCCGTTGAGCACGGCGGTGAGGGTGATGTACGACAGCCCGTAGAGCGCGGCGACCACGTAGATCACCCAGACGTCGGACCGGTCCCGGACGGCCAGCAACGGCCCGAGCAGCACCGCCGCGACCAGGTTGGCGGCGATGAAGAACGGTCGCCTGCGACAGCGGTCGACCACCCAGCCGACCAGCGGGGCGAGCGCCATCGGCGCGATGACCGCGAAGATGGTCGCCCCGGCCATGCTGTCCGAACCGGTCAGGTCCTTTACCCAGACGGCCAGGGCGAGCAGCAGGACCGACTCCGCCGCCATGCTCGCGACGAGCGCGGCGAAGAGGAGACGGAAGTCGGGGCGGCGCAGGACGGTGCGCATCGGGTCCTCCACGGTCCTCTTTTTGTCACGTGACACGCCCTCGCCGGAACCTCCGACGCCGGTCGCGCCGTCCATACTGACCGTGGGGGGCGAATTTCATACAGTTACCGTCGCGTCAAGCGACGGTCGACGGGAAAGAGGACGCCGTGCCTCCTGCCGTACCAGGCCCGATTCTGCGCCGTCGCCGGCTCGGCACCGAGCTGCGCCGGCTCCGCGAACAGGCCGGTCTGACCGGTGACCAGGTCATCGAGCGGATCGGCTGGGCCTCCGCATCCAAGCTGTCCCGTCTGGAGAACGGCCGCAGTCGTCCCGACCCGGACGACGTGGACGCGTTGCTGACGCTCTACGGCGCCGACGAGGAGCAGCGCGCCGAGCTGACCGGGATCACCCACGAGGCCGGCGACATGCGCGGCTGGCTGCGCAACTTCCCGGTGATGACCCAGCAGCAGCGCGCCTTCGCCGAGCTGGAGGGCGGTTGCGCGGAGATCTCCGAGTACAACCCGGTGCTGGTGCCGGGGCTGTTGCAGACGCCCGGGTACGCCCGGCACCGGATCATCTCCGCCGCGCAGGTGGCCGCCGAGGCCGGCGACCCGGAGAGCGAGGATCCCGAGACCGAGGTACGCGCCCGGCAGGCCCGCCAGTCGCTGCTGACCCGCTCCCCGGACGTGCCCCGCTACACGGCGGTGCTGGAGGAGGCCGCGCTCGGCCGCCGGGCCGGGCCGCCGGAGGTGCTGCACGAGCAGCTCGTCCACCTGTGCGAGATGGCGCTGCTGCCGAACGTGACGCTGCGCCTGCTGCTACGGGACACCCGGGTCGGTGACTGGTACCTTCCGCCGACCGCGTTCTCGGTCTACCGGTTCGCCGATCCCCTCGATCCGGAGACGCTCGCCATCGAAGGTGGGTTCACCGACGTCATGTCGACCGAGATAAACACTCTAAATCGCTATAAAGTGGTGTTCGAGTGGCTATGCTCGTCGGCGCTCTCCGCATCGGACACCCTCTCCTGGTTGATCGAGGCGACGGGACGGCTGACCGGCACGGCAGTCGAGTCCACGGTGGCGTACGGGCCGGCAACGGCGCCGACCCAACGTCGCCGGGACTCGGGACGCCTCACCACGGAGCGGTGATCCGACCGGGACGCCGCCCGCGCGCGGGTGTCGCTCGTCCCCATCGGAGCACCTCATCAGGAGCAAGCACCATGAACGAGATCCACACCAGCACGACCGCCCTCTCGGCACGGCTCGCCGGTGCCGCCTGGCGCAAGAGCACCCGTAGCCAGACCTCCAACTGCGTGGAGGTCGCGCCGCTCGACCCCGGGCCGGCGACTGTGGCGCTGCGGGACAGCAAGGACCCGAACGGGCCGGTCCTGCTGTTCGACCGGACCGGCTGGCTCGGCTTCCTCGCCGGCACCAAGAGCGGTCAGTTCGATCTGGATTGATCCGGCGAACCACGGGGGCCGTCGGCGCGAACCGGCGGCCCCCTCACCTGTCCGCCCTCGACAACGGCACTGACCTGGGATCCCCCGATCGGTCGAGGTGGCGCGTTCCCCTTGCCGGGCGGACACATCGGCGTAACATGACGCGGGAGTGACGTGGAAGTTCCAGCGTGTAACCGCCGATTGTCCGGGGGACACCATGCGGTTCCTGATCGTCCGCACCGAGATCCGTACCGCCGCCGACGCCGACATCGCCGCCGCCTGGGCCGGCGGTCGCCGGCTGCGGGACGAGAAGAGCACGCCGGAACCCCGCCGCCAGGTCGTCCACGCCGAGGATCGGGACGCCGCCCTCCTGCTCGCCCGAGCGCTGTCCGCCGTCGGGGCGGTACGCACCGGCCGGCACCGGGTCAAGGTGCTGCCGATCGAGGAGCCCGCAGCCGGGCACCCGTACCGCTGGGACGGTGGATGACCGGACGCTGACGTCCGTCGCGGCCGGACCGGCCTCCCCCGCCGTCATCCCGCCACATCCGGCCGCGACGGCACGTGTTCCCGACCCGTGGCCGTCGCGGCAACGGCGACCCGGGTCGGGGCCGCGTCCGGCCGGCCGGGTGGTCAGCAGTGCCCGTCGAGCCAGCGGTGCACCAGGAACAACGCGATCGACGACGGCGGCGGCAGCACCAGCCGGTCTCCCCCGCCCACCGGCACCGGCTCGTCCGCGAGCGCCGCGCCGATCTCCCGGCGGGTGAACCAGCGCGCGTGCGCGATCTCGGCCAGGTCGACCCGGATCGGCGCGTCCGCGTCGGCGCGGGCCAGGAAGCCGAGCATCAGCGAGCCGGGGAACGGCCAGGACTGGCTGCCCACGTACGCGATCTCGTCGACCGGGACGCCGACCTCCTCGCGCACCTCGCGCAGCACGGCGGCCTCGGCCGACTCGCCGGGCTCGACGTATCCGGCCAGGCAGGAGTAGCGGCGCATGCCCGGGGTGCGCGGCCAGGCCGCGTTGTTGCCGAGCAGGCAGCGGCCGTCCGGGCCGTCCACCCCGTCGTGCACCAGCACGATCATGGCCGGGTCGGTACGCGGCCAGACCCGGTCGCCGCCCGGGTCGATCCGCGACCAGCCGGCCTCGTCGGCGCGGGTCGGTTTGCCGGTGGTCGACGAGTAGCCGTGCCGCAGGTGCCAGTTGAGCAGCGCCAGCGCGGTGGTGAACAGGCCCGCGTCCCGGTCGGTCATCAGATGGCCGACCTCGCGCAGGTGAGCCGGACGGGTGTCCGGCAGCGCCGGCAGCGGCCCGTCCACGGCGAAGACCGGCACGCCGTCCGGCTCGACACCGAGGAACATCGGCACCGACCGGGGCACCTCGGGCAGCTCACCGGGAGCCACCAGGACCAGCTCCGGCGGAACCGCCGCGCCCCGGACCAGCGCCCGCCCCTCGGCTGCGGAGTCGAGCACCAGCACCCGGGCCCGCTCCCACGCCTCGGTGAGCCAGGCCGGGTCGGCACGCCGGTGCGCGGCCCGGTCGAGCGTCGACCGGGCCAGCGGCGGCGCGGATTCGCCGCTCATGCCGATTCCGTACGCACCGGTGTCAGCGCGGCGAGCGAGCCGGCCACCCGCGCCGCGTCGCCGAGCACGACGGTGACCGCGCGCGCCGGCGCCAGGTAGCGGGACGCCACCTCGGCCACGTCGTCCACAGTCGCGGCGGCCAGCCGGGCGGCGTACTCGGCGAGGAAGTCCAGCCGCAGCCCGTTGCCGGCGTACGCGCTGGTCAGCGACGCGAGACCGGCCTGGGTGGACATGCCGAGCTGGAGCGTGCCGAGCGCGTACTGGCGGGCCTGCTCCAGCTCGTCGGGCTTCGGCGGCACCGTGGCCAGGCGGCCCAGCTCGTAGGTCGTCTCCACCAGCGCCGCCGCTGTCACCTCGGTGGCCACCTCGGCGCCGGCGACGAGCAGCGAACCGGCCACCGAGTGCTCCACCAGCGAGTGCGGCCCGTACGTGTAGCCCTTGTCCTCGCGGATGTTCTCCACCCAGCGAGAGGAGAAATAGCCGCCGAAGATCAGGTTGGCGAGCTGCAACGCGGCGTGGTCCGGGTGGGTACGGGGCACCGCCGGGAGCGCGAGGCGTACCGAGGACTGCACCGAGCCGGGCCGGTCGACGAGCAGCAGTGGCCCGGGTTCCAGCGGCGGCGCGGGCGGCAGCTCGGCGACGTGGCCGTCACCGCGCCACCCGGCGAGCGCCTTCTCGGCCGCGTCCAGCGCCCGCTCCGGCGCCACGTCGCCGACGAGCACAAGCACCCCGCCGGCCGGATGCACCCGCTCGGCGTGCAGCCGGCGCAACGCGGCCGGGCGGACCGCCCGGACCTGGTCCGGGTCGGGCGTCTGCACCGCGTACGGGTGCCGCCCGTACACCCGCTTGAGCAGCGCGGTGCGGGCCAGGTGGGACGGCTGGCTCTGGGCGACCTGGATGCGGTCGACCAGCCGGTCCCGTTCGGTCTCCACCCAGTCGGCCGGGTAGGTGGCGCCGGTGAGCACCTCGGCCAGCAGCTCCAGCATCCGGTCCAGCCCGGTGACCAGGCCCGCGCCGGAGAGCATCAGCCGGTCCGGGTCGAGGCCGGCGGTCAGCCCGCCGCCGACCTTCTGCAACTCGGCGGCCAGCTCGGTGGCGCTGTGCGCCTCGGTGCCGGAGAGCATGGTCTGCGCCAGCATCGCGCCACGGGCCAGGTGGGTACGCCCGAACGGCATCCACAGTCGCAGCTCGGCCAGCGGTACGGAGGAGCGGCGTACCGCGATCACGGTGAGGCCGTTGCGGAGCGTGCGCTCGGCCTGCTTGGGCACCTTGAGACGGCGGTTGGGGCCCAGCGCCGGCAGCGGCCGGACGGTGGTGGTCGGCGTACTCATCGGGAACCTCCGGCGACGACCTCGACGGACGCGCGGCGCTCGGGCCGCAGGGTGGCGGCTGCGGCGCGGACCTGCTCCTCGGTCACCTCGCCGACCAGCCGGGGCAGGTCGTTGAGCAGGCCGGGTTCGCCGCGTTGCTGTTCCAGCACCGCCATCCGCAACGCCCGGCCGAGCACCGCGTCGGTGTCGCGCAGCAGGTGGGTGGCCATCCGGGCCTGGGTACGCGCCAGCTCGCCCTCGGTCAGCCCGTCGGTCGCCAGCCGGTCCAGTTCCTCGTCCATGGTGCGCAGCACCTTGTCCACGTCGCCGCCGGGCGGCAGGTGCGCCTGGAGCAACAGCGCGGTGGGGTCGCGGACGTCGAACGGGTCGCCCATGAAGCCGAGGTACCCGCCGAGGCTGGTCACCGACCGGTCGCGCTGCACCAGCCGCTCGACCAGCCGGGAGGCGTCGCCGTCGGTGAGCACCTCGGCCAGCACCACGTACGGCAGATAACCGGCGAAGTCGCTGACCGGGTCGGGCACCCGCCACGCGCCGGCCACCGCCGGGAGCGGGGCCAGCGCGTCGGTGTACGTGCTGCGCCGCTCGGTGGTCAGGTCGGGCTCGGCGAAGTCGGGCCGCCGCGGGGCGGGCCGGGCCGGCACGTCCCCGAAGTGCCGCTCGATCAGCTTGGTCGCCTCGGCCACGTCGATGTCGCCGCTGACCGCGAGTACGGCGTTGCCGCTGGCGTAGTAGCGGCGGAAGAAGTCGGCGGCGTCGGCCACTGTCGCCGACTCCAGGTCAACGAAGGAGCCGTAGCCGTCGTGCGCGTTGGGGAAGGTGTCGAACATCACCGGGGGCAGCGTCAGCCAGGGGAACCCGCCGTACGGCCGGTTCAGCACGTTGACCCGGATCTCCTCCTTGACCACGTCGACCTGGTTGCGCAGGTTCTCCTCGGTCAGCCGGGGGCCGCGCATCCGGTCGGCCTCCAGGAACAGCGCCCGTTCCAGGGCGTTCGCGGGAAGCGTCTCGAAGTAGTCGGTGTAGTCCAGGTGGGTGGAGCCGTTGAACGTCCCGCCCGCGCCCTGGACGTGCCGGAAGTGGGCCAGCTTCTCCAGGTTCTCCGAGCCCTGGAACATCAGGTGCTCGAAGAGGTGGGCGAACCCGGTGCGTCCCTCGGGCTCGGAGCGGATGCCGACGTCGTAGACCACCGTCACCCCGATGACCGGGGCGCTGCGGTCCGGCGTGAGCACCACGCGCAGGCCGTTGTCGAGGGTGAACCGTTCGACCGGGTACTTCGTCGCTGGGATCTTCGCTCTCCGCGTCGGCACGAGATCGACACTAGCGCCTCGGTACCGGCTCTATCGCCTGTGTGCCCTGGCCGAAAGGTGGACTGTTGCGGGACGGGTCTTGACGCCGACGGCCGCTTGCCCCAGTCTTCCTACCAACTAAATAGGAATACTGCGGATTGGACATTCGATGAGACGGCTTCCCCTGCGCCGCCTGGCCACCGTGGCGGCCCTGGCCGCCCTCGGCGCGGCCACGCTCGGCACCACCGCCGCCTGCGGCGAGGACAGCGACGCCGGCGCCGGATCCGGCCCGGTGACGCTGCGCCTGGGTTACTTCCCCAACATCACGCACGCACCGGCAGTGGTCGGCGTGGAGAAGGGGATCTTCGCCGAGAAGCTCGGCAGCGACGTCGAGCTGGACACCAAGACGTTCAACGCGGGCCCGGCCGCCATCGAGGCCGTCTTCTCCGGCGCGCTCGACGCCACGTACATCGGCCCGAACCCGACGGTGAACGCCTTCTCCAAGTCCAAGGGCGAGGCGGTCCGGGTCATCTCCGGTGCCGCGTCGGGTGGCGTCGCGCTCGTGGTCAAGCCCGGCATCACGTCGGTGGAGCAGCTGCGCGGCAAGAAGATCGCCACCCCGCAGCTCGGCAACACCCAGGACGTGGCGCTGCGCTACTGGCTCAAGGAGAAGGGCCTGGAGACCACCAAGGAGGGCGGCGGCGACGTCAAGATCGTCCCGCAGGAGAACGCGCAGACGATCGAGACCTTCGGCAGCGGCGCCATCGACGGCGCGTGGGTGCCCGAGCCGTTCGTCTCCCGGCTTGTGAACGCCGGCGGCAAGGTGCTCGTCGACGAGCGTGACCTCTGGCCGGACAAGAAGTTCGTCATCACCAACCTGCTGGTCAGCACCAAGTTCCTCAAGGCGCACCCGGACGTGGTGAAGAAGCTGGTCGAGGGCCAGGTCGCGGCGAACGAGTTCGTCAACACCAAGCCGGACGAGGCGCAGCAGGCCATCTCCGACCACATCGGCAAGATCACCGGCAAGCCGCTGGACCTCAAGCTGATCAAGCAGGCCTGGCCGACGCTGGAATTCACGAACGACCCGATCCCGGCCTCGCTGAAGGCCGGCCTGGACCACGCCGTCGCGGTCGGGCTGACCCAGCCGGTCGACCTCAACGGCCTCTACGACCTGAAGTACCTCAACGAGGTGCTCAAGGCGCAGGGCAAGGCCGAGGTCAGCCAGCCGTGACGTCGACGGACACGACCCCGCGCAGCGCGACCGGCTCGGTCGCGCTGCGCGGCGTGACGAAGGTGTACGGCCAGGGCGAGCAGGCGGTCCTGGCGCTGGACGGGCTGTCGCTGGACATCGCGCCGGGCGAGTTCGTCTGCATGGTCGGCGCGTCCGGCTGCGGCAAGAGCACGTTGCTCAACCTGGTCGCCGGGCTGGACCGGGCCAGCGGCGGCGCGATCGAACTGGGCGAGGGCGTCAACCCGGGCCTGATGTTCCAGGAGCCGGCGCTGTTCCCCTGGCTGACCGTCGAGGGCAACGTCGAGGTGCCGTTGAAGCTGCGCGGGCTCCCCCGCGACCAGCGCAAGGAACGGGTGGCCGAGCTGCTGCGCACGGTCCACCTGTCCGAGTTCGGCCGCAAGCGGCCGCACCAGCTCTCCGGCGGCATGCGGCAGCGGGTCGCGCTGGCCCGCACGCTCGCGCTGGAGACCCCGGTGCTGCTGATGGACGAGCCGTTCGGCGCGCTGGACGCGATGACCCGCGACATCCTGCACGACGAGCTGGAGCGGATCTGGACCGAGCGGGAGCTCACCGTCCTGTTCGTCACGCACAACGTCCGCGAGGCGGCCCGGCTCGCCGACCGCATCGTGCTGCTCTCCAGCCGGCCCGGCCGGATCATCTACTCCACCGAGGTCGCCGTGCCGCGCCCCCGGCGGATCGACTCGCCGGAGGTCTCGGCCATCGCCGCCGAGGTCACCGACCGGCTGCGCAAGGAGGTGGGCCGGCATGGCCAGTGACACTCTCGCCGGGTCGGCGCGTACCGACGCGGAGATCTCCGGACTCGACGCCCTGGAGATCGCCGGCCGGGAGAAGGGCCCGTCCCGGGTACGCCGCCTGTGGTCGGCCACCTGGCCCAAGTTCGCCGCGCTCGCGCTGGCCGTCGCCATCTGGCAGGCGGTGGTCTGGTCCGGGTGGAAGGAGCCGTGGGCACTGCCCGGCCCGGCGGTGGTCTTCGGCGACCTCGGGGACTACCTGCTCAGCTCCGCGCTGTGGGAGGGCCTGGCGACCACCGCCCGGCGCGCGGCGGTCGGGTTCGCCGCCGCTGTCGCGGTCGGCCTGCTGCTCGGCCTGGGCGTGGCCCGGGTCAAGGTGCTCCGGGCCGCGCTCGGCTCGATGATCACCGCGTTGCAGACCATGCCGTCGATCGCCTGGTTCCCGCTGGCCATCCTGCTGTTCCAGCTCAGCGAGCAGGCGATCTTCTTCGTGGTGGTGCTCGGCGCCGCGCCGTCGGTCGCCAACGGCGTCATCCACGGCGTGGACTACGTGCCGCCGCTGCTGGTCCGCGCCGGCCGCAACCTCGGCGCCCGGGGGCTCAACCTCTACCGGTACGTGATCGCGCCGGCCGCGCTACCAGCCATCGTGGCCGGGCTCAAGCAGGGCTGGGCGTTCGCGTGGCGCAGCCTGATGGCAGGTGAGCTGCTGGTCGTCATCGCCACCCGCACCTCGATCGGCGCCCAGCTCACCTACGCACGCGAACTGAGCGAGGCACCGCGCCTGATGGCCATCATGATCGTCATCCTGGTGGTGGGCCTGCTCGTGGACACCGCGTTCGGTGCCGCCGACAAGGCGATCCGCCGCCGCTGGGGCGTGCTGGACCAGGCCGGCAACTGACGCCGTGTACATCTCCGCGCGCGCCGACTACGCGCTCCGGGCCATGCTCGCCGTCGCCGACGCCGCCGGTTCCACCGGCGACCCGGCGGCCGGCGGCGGCGAGCTGGTCAAGGCGGCGAGCCTGGCCGAGAGCCAGGACATCCCGCTCAGCTTCCTTCAGGGGATCCTGCTCGACCTGCGGCGGGCCGGCCTGCTGCACAGCCACCGCGGCACCGAGGGCGGGTACGCCCTGACCCGCCCGCCGGCCGAGATCAGCGTCGGTGACGTGCTGCGCGCGGTCGGCGGTGCGATCACGAGCGTCCGGGGCATCCCCGCCGACCGGGCCGGCTACCACGGCGTGGCCACCGGCCTGCGGGACGTGTGGCTGGCGGTGGACGGGGCGATCGCGCTGGTCGTGGACCGGACCACGCTCGCCGACCTGCTGAGCGACCGGGCCACGGCACCCTGACGCGCGTCCGGTCACGACGTCGGCGGCCGTACCTGCCCGTCGCGGACCATGCGGATCTCGCATACGCCGTCCTGGACCTGCGTCGTACCGTCGGCTTCGAAGCCGTGCCGGCGGTAGAACGCCTGGGCACGAGGGTTGGGATCGGCGACCCACAGCGCCGCCGGCTCCGCCGGGTCGAGGACGGCCCGCAACAACGCCGGCCCGGCGCCGGTGCCGTGATCGGCCGCGTGCACGTAGAGGACGTACAGCTGGCGCGCCCACGCCGCCTCGGCATCGAGCGGCGGGCCCGACATCGCGATCCCGACCAGTTCGCCTCCCCGCTCGGCCACCGCCGCCCGGTTCTCCCGATAGCGCTCGTCGGTCAACGCGGCGGTCCAGAACCGCTCCCGAAAGGCCGGCAGGTCCGGGTCGTCGAGCACCGTGTCCGGCATGAGCCCGCGGTACGTCTCCTGCCAGCACCGGACATGCACGCGTGCCATCCGGGCGGCGTCCTCGGCCCGGGCCTCGCGAACGGTCACCGACGGGTCCACCGCCGCATCGTAGGCGGCCGGCCGTTCCGGCATCGCCCCTTTTCGGGGCGTCTACTGAGTGTGCGGGGCGCTCATCCCGGGGGTGAAGCTGCGGGCGGCGCCGCGATCCGGCGAGCCGCCGTCGGACGGCTGCCACGGCCCGAACGCGGCCACCGCGGCGAGCGCCAGGCCGGCCCCCGCCACCGCGAGCACCAGCACCACTTCCCGCGCTCCGCCCGATCCGGCTTCCCCCGCCATGAACCGCTCCCTCCGCGTCCGGCCGACCCCCCGACCGGTCCCCCGCGCAGCAGCATCACCGCCCGGGGTCCGGTCGCACAGTCGGGCAGCCGACCGAACATCGACTGATTCCCGACTCAGGAGCGAACGCTCCGCCCGACCGGAGACGAGCCGGTCACGCGCGGGCCGCGGTCAGCGGCGGCGCGGGCGCCGGCGAGGACGGGTTCCCGGGGCGGGGTGCGCGGCGGCGGGCGCGGTGATGGTCACCGGCACGCCGGACGGCTCCCGGGCGCCGGTGAGCCGGCTCAGCTCGCCGTCGCCGGCGCGTACCCGCGTGGTCTTGGGGTTGATGCCCGCGGTGCTCATCAGCCGGGCCACGTCGCGGCGCTGGTCCGGCAGGACGAGCGTCACCACGGTGCCCGACTCGCCGGCCCGCGCGGTCCGGCCGCCCCGGTGCAGGTAGTCCTTGGCCTCGGTGGGCGGGTCGGCGTTGACGACCAGGTCCAGCCCGTCGACGTGGATGCCACGGGCCGCCACGTCGGTCGCCACCAGCGCGGTGACCTGGCCGGTGCGGAACTGCTCCAGGATGCGGGTGCGCTGCGGCTGCGACTTGCCGCCGTGCAGCGCCGCCGCGCGTACGCCCTTGGCGAGCAACTGGCGGGCCACCCGGTCGGCGCGGTGCTTGGTGGCGATGAACACGATCGTGCGGCCCTCGCGGGCGGCGATGTGCGCCAGCGCGGCCGGCTTGTCCTCCGCCTCCAGGTGCAGCACGTGGTGCGTCATCGCGGTGACGGTGGCGGTGCCCGGGTCGACGGAGTGCGTCACCGGGTCGGTCAGGAACCGGCGGACCAGCCGGTCCACGCCCCCGTCCAGGGTTGCGGAGAAGAGCATCCGCTGGCCGCCCGGCGCGACCTGCTCCAGCAACTTCGTCACCTGCGGCAGGAAGCCCATGTCGGCCATCTGGTCCGCCTCGTCCAGCACGGTGATGGCCACCTGGTCCAGCCGGGCGTCGCCCCTGTCGATCAGGTCGTGCAGCCGGCCCGGCGTGGCGACCAGCACCTCGGCGCCGGCGCGCAGCGCGGCGGCCTGCCGGCCCAGCGAGAGCCCGCCGACCACAGTGGCGCAGCGCAGGCCGAGCACGGCGGCGTACGGGGCGAGCGCGTCGGTGACCTGCGCGGCCAGTTCACGGGTGGGTACGAGCACCAGCGCGAGCGGGCGGCCCGCTCGGGCCCGGCGGCCGGCCGTACGGTGCAGCAGCGGCAGCCCGAACGCGAGCGTCTTGCCGGAGCCGGTACGCCCCCGGCCGAGCACATCCCGGCCGGCCAGCGAGTCCGGGATCGTGGCCGTCTGGATCGGGAACGGCGCGGAGATGCCCTGCGCGGCCAGCTCGGAGATGAGCGCCGGAGCCAGACCGGTGGCGGCGAACGTGGGCAGGGTCGTGGTCATGCGGAAAGCCTTCCTCGAGGCGGCACGTGTCGAGGAAGGGCGCCGGGTTGCGGCGCGTCACCGGCGTCACCGGTGGTCACAAGCACGAACCGAAGGGACGGGCCGGCCCGGCAGAGGCGGGCCGGCCCGTGCACCGCGCCCGACCGGGCGCGGTGGTGGTGCCGGTTGATCCGAAGATCAGAGCGGGCGGATGTTCTCCGCCTGCGGGCCCTTCTGGCCCTGGGTCACCTCGAACTCGACCCGCTGGTTCTCGTCCAGGCTCCGGTAGCCGGAGGTCTGGATCGCCGAGAAGTGGGCGAAGACGTCGGCGCCGCCGTCGTCCGGGGTGATGAAGCCAAAGCCCTTGTCAGCGTTGAACCACTTGACGGTGCCAATTGCCATGTGTTTCGTCTCCTTGACGGAACGGTCGGCCCGCACGTGTTGCGGGCCGGAGAGGAGCACCCCGCGCGTGGAATACGCGGCGTGCCTGTCGCTGCTGGTCGCCCCGCCCGGAGAACTCCGGACACAACAAAGAGCGCCTGGGGCCACAATCCGCCAGGCGCACACAGAGTCTCTGGAAACCAAAACTGCAACCCAGACAACGTATCACGGATTCGTGCGCTGCGGGAGATCCCCCGGGATTTCCGGCACGGCGGCCACCAGACCGGCCAGTCCCTCCGCGTCGAGCAGGTCGGCCGGGCGGACGGTGGCGGAGTCCCGCACGTAGTGGAACGCCGCGCCCACCCGGTCCACCGGCACCCCGGCCAGCTCCGCCCAGGCCAGCCGGTAGACAGCCAGCTGCACCGCCGCCGCGTCGGCCTCCCGGCCGGACGGCTGCCGCCCGGTCTTCCAGTCGACCACGTCGTAGCGCCCGCCCGGGCGGGCGAACACGGCGTCCATCCGGCCCCGCACCACCACTCCGGCGATGACAGTGGCGAACGGCACCTCCACCTCCACCGGCACCCGGTCGGCCCACTCGCTGGCCAGGAAGCGCTCCTGCAACTCGACAAGCGCCTCGTCCGGCGCCGCGTCCTCGTCCGCCGCGCCGGGCAGCTCGTCCACGTCGAGCAGCCGGTCCGCGCCGAAGCGCTGCTCCAGCCAGGCGTGGAACGCGGTGCCGCGCCGGGCGTACGGGTTGGGCTCGGTCGGCATCGGGCGGCGCAGCGTCCGGGCCAGCGCCTCCGGGTCGCGGCGCAACGCCACAAGCTGGGTCACCGAGAGCTGGCCGGGTAGTTCGACCTCGACCGCCTCGGCCTGCCGGGCCAGCTCCGCCCGCTCGGCGAGCAGCAGATCGGCCTCCCGCCGCCAGCGGACCACCTCGGCGTCCGCCCCGGCCGGCGCGAGCACTGCCGCCTCGCGGCGGGCCGCCTCCGGGTCGGCCAGGTACCGGCGGACCAGCGCCGCCGCCTCGGTCAGCGCGGGCCGGCGGGCGCCGAGCGGGTCGGCCGGCCACTCGGCCCGCAGCATGGTCTCGGTGGTCGGGTTCACCGCGTCCCCGGCCGGCTCGGGCGTCCACGCGTCCACCACGTGCCCGTCCGGTTCGGCCAGGCAGGCGTCGTGCACCTCACGCAGGAACACCGACGGGCCGCGGAACCGCTTGGTCCCCTCCCCCCACCAGTAGCCGGAGCAGAGCAGCAGCCGGCGGGGGCGGGTCACCGCCACGTACGCCAGGCGGCGCTCCTCCCGCTCGTCGTGCGCCCGCCAGGCGTCGGTGAACTCGGTGAGCGCCCGGGCCACGCCGCGCTGGTCCTCCGCCTCGGGCAGGGCCAGCTCGGGCAGCCCGTCCGCGTCGCCGCGCAGCGGGAACGGCAGCACGCCCAGCCCGCCCAGCCAGTGATCGGAGTTACGGACCGGCCCCGGCCAGCCGCCCCGGGTCATCCCGGCCACCGCCACCACGTCCCACTCCAGGCCCTTCGCGGCGTGCGCGGTGAGCACCTGCACCGCGCCGGCCACCACCTCGACCTCGCCCGGCGCCAGCCCGCGCTCCTCGTCCTCGGCTGCGGCCAGGTAGGCGAGGAAACCGGCGAGCGTGGCGCCGGGGGTCTCGCCGCTGAACCGGGCCGCCACGTCGCCGAGCGCGTCCAGGTGGGCGCGGGCCAGCCCGGCGTCGCCCGCGCCGTCCCGGCCGGCCCGGACCGCCACCTCGACGTCGAGCCCGATGGTCCGCTCGATGTCCGCGATCAGCTCCGGCAGCGACTGGTCCAGCCGGTAGCGCAGCAGCGCCAGCTCCATCCCGTACGAGCGCAGCCGCGCGTAGCCCTCGGCCGAGTACGCCTGCGCCGGGCCCAGGTCGGCCAGCGCCTCGACGAGCGTCGCCTCGTCCAGCGCGTCCACGGTGATCTCCGGGCCCTCGTCGCCGGTCAGCTCCCGGCGGCTGCGGGCGATCGCACGGGCCCGGCGGTGCAGGGCGACCAGGTCACGCGGGCCGATCCGCCAGCGCGCGCCGGTCAGCAGCCGCAGCAGCGCCGCCCCGTCGGTCGGGTCGGCGAGCACGCGCAGCGTGCACACCACGTCCCGTACCTCGGGGGTGTCCAGCAGCCCACCCAGGCCGACCACGTCGACAGGCAGCCCGCGGGCGCGCAACGCCGCCTCGATCGCCGGGATCTGGCTGCGCAGCCGCACCAGCACCGCGGTGGTCGGCCGCCGGTCGGCGGGGATGTGCTCGGGCAGCGCACCCGACATCCCGGCCGCCCCCCGCCAGGCCGCCAGCACGCTGTCCGCGATCCAGTCGGCCTCGTCGGCGTACGTCTCCAGCAGCGCGCAGTGCACGGTGCCGCCGGCCTGCCCGCCGGGGGTGCGGTGCGGGATCGGATCGCGGACGCTGAGCGCGGCGTGCAGTTCCGGCACCCGCGCGCCGGCCGCCCGCAGCGGCACCGAGAGCGTGTTCGCCACGCCGAGGATCTCCGGCCGGTTGCGCCAGCTCGTGGTGAGGCTGAGCACGTCGGCGGGGCTGCCGTCGGTGCGGGCGAACTCGGCCGGGAACCGGTCGAGCGTGCCCGCGCTGGCACCGCGCCAGCCGTAGATGGACTGGCACGGGTCGCCCACGGCGGTGACCGGGTGGCCGCCACCGAACAGCGCGTTGAGCAGCACCACCTGGGCGTGGCTGGTGTCCTGGTACTCGTCGAGCAGCACCACCCGGAACCGGTCCCGCTCGATCACACCGACGCCGGGATGGTCGCGGGCCACCCGGGCCGCGCGGGCGAGCTGATCGGCGAAGTCCATCGCCTCGAAGTCGTCCTTGCGCCGGGCGTACGAGCGCACCAGCGGCAGCAGCTTCAGACGGGTCCGCTGGAGCTGGAGCGCCTTGCGCACGTCGGCGTAGACCCGGCCGGGCCGGGACTGCACGTCGGCGAAGAACCGGCCGGTCCAGGCGGCCAGCTCGTCCGGGTCGACCAGGTGCTCGTCCAGCTCACCGGCGAGCGCCAGCACTGCGTCGGTGATGGTCGACGGCATCCGGTCCACCTCGGACATGTCGCCGTCGTAGTTGCGCACCAGCAGGTCCACGAGCTGCCAGCGGGACGCCTCGGTGAGCAGCCGGGTGGTCGGCTCGTACCCGGCCCGCAGCCCGTGCTCGGTGACGATCCGCCCGGCGTACGAGTGGTACGTCGACACGGTCGGCTCGCCCGCCAGCGGGTCGTCGTGCGGGTCCCGCCCCTGCCGGCCGAGCCGCCGGATGAGCTGGTCGAGGCGGGTCCGGACCCGGTGCGCCAGCTCGCCGGCCGCCTTGCGGGTGAAGGTCAGGCCGAGGATGTGCTCCGGGCGTACGTAGGAGTTGGCGACCAGCCACACCACCCGCGCGGCCATCGTCTCGGTCTTGCCCGAGCCGGCGCCCGCGACCACCAGCAGCGGCTCCACCGGCGCGGCGATGACCGCGGCCTGCTCCCGGGTGGGCGCGGGCAGCCGCAGCAGCCGGGCCAGCTCGACCGGCGTGTAGCGGGGCCCGGCGTCGGCGGTACGCGGCGCGGGCGTGGCGGAGGCGCCGAACAGCGCCGGCTGGACAGTCATGAGTTCTCCGGTGGTGGCTCGACCACCTGGCGGCCCTGGCCGGAGACCGGGCAGCTGGTGCGGACCGGGCAGACCCGGCACTTGGAGTTGGCCACGGCGGCGAAAGTCGAGGCGGCCATCGTGTCCGCGGTACGGCGCACCAGCGCGGTGGCCCAACCGGCCTCCGGGCCCTCCCCGGCCGCCGCCTGGGTCTGCTCCTTGGCGTCCCGCGCGCCGGTGCCGAGCTGCACCAGCGCGGCCCCGCCCGGCTCCTCGCCGAACTCGGCGAACCCGCCCGCCTCCACCGCCGCCTGGTACGCACCGAGCTGCGGATGCTCGGCCACCTCCCGCTCGGTGACCGCCGTCGACTTGCCGGTCTTCAGGTCGATCACCACGAGCCGCCCCTCCGCGTCGACCTCCAGCCGGTCGACCCGGCCGGTCAGCTCGATCGGACGGGACGGGTCGTCGAGGCGGACCGCGAACTCGTGCTCGATCGCGAGCAGCCGTCGCGGGTTGCCGGCCAGCCAGCGCAGCAGCTTGTCCACCATCGCCTCGGCGCGCTGCCGCTCCGGCCCGGCCATCCACCGGGCGGCCAGCTCGATCGCGTCGAACCGCGCGGCCACGTACTCCAGCAACGCCTCCCGGTCGACGCTCGCGTCCTCCGCGAGCATGGCGGCGGCGTGCACCAGGTTGCCGACGCCCTGCGCGGCGCTCGCCGGCCCGCTGCCGCCGTGCCGTTCCAGCAGCCACCGCAGGCTGCACCGCAGTGCGCTCTCCATCGCCGACGGGGTGACCCGCACCGGCTCGCCCTCGTCGACGAGCGGCCGGTCGTCGGACAGGCCGCGCAACCCCCACCAGTCGTCCGGGTGCGCGCCGGGCACCCCGGCGGCGGCCAGCCGCGCCAGCTCACCCGCCGCCGCGTGCCGCCGGGTGATCGGCGTCGCCGGGTCGGTGACCGCGGTACGCAGCTCCGCCACCAACGCGGACAGGGTGAGCCCGCGCGGCGGCAGGGTGACCGGGAGCGCGGCGGGCGGCCCGTCCTGCGGGTGCTCGTCCCCGTGCGGCACCGGCCCGTCGGCGGCTCGTCCGCGCGCGGCCTGGCCGGTCGGAGCTGGCCGGTTCCGGGCCGGACCATCCGGCGCGGCCTGCTGCGGACTCGGGCCGGTCGAGGCCGGGCCGTCCGGGTTCGGGCCGGTCGGGGCCGGGCCGTCCGGGTTCGGGCCGGTCGGGGCCGGGCCGGTCGGGGCCGGGCCGGTTCCGCCGGTGGCGGGCGGATCGGCGGCGGCCAGTTCGTACAGGAAACGGCTCGGCTGCTCCTCGTGGTCGTCGCCGCCGACCGCGGCGGACGCGACGGCGGTCACCACTAGCCGCCGCCGCGCCCGGCTGACAGCGACATGGAACAGCCGCCGCTCCTCGTCCAGCAGCGCTGAGGTCTGCCCGACCAGGCTGGCCCGCAGCCCGGCGCCGTCGGCACGGCCGGCGAGCACGTCGACGAGCCGCTCCGAGCCGAGCAGGCTGCCGCGCAGGCGCAGGTCCGGCCAGACGCCCTCCTGCACCCCTGCGACCGCGACCAGATCCCACTCCAGGCCCTTGGCGGCGTGCGCGGTCAGCAGGCGTACCGCGTCGCCCCGGTCGGCGGCGGCGGCGAGCGTGTCGGCGGGCAGCTCCTGCCCGAGGACGTGGTCGAGGAACACCTCGGTACGCGCCCCGGGCAACCGGTCGGTGAACCGGGCCGCCGCGTCGAAGAGCACGAGCACCGCGTCCAGGTCCCGGTCGGCGGCCTCGGCCCGCCAGCGTTGAGCGGTCTCCTGCTCGCCGGAGGCCGCCCGCCCCCTGGTGATCACCCCGGCCCAGCGTTCGGCCAGCCCGCTCTCCCGCCACACCGCCCAGAGCACGTCCTCGACAGTGGCGCCGGGCCTCCCGGCCGTCTCCCGGGCGGTCGCGAGCAGGTGCGCCACCGCCTGCGCGGGCGCGGCCCAGCGACGTTCGATGGCGGCCATCTCGGCCGGGTCCCGCAGCGCCTCCACCAGCAGCTCGCCGGAGGGGCGGCGGTCACCGCCGGCCAGCGCCAGCGCCCGCAACCCCTGGCGCAGCCGCCGCTCGGCCAGCGGGTCGGCCCCGCCCAGCGGCGAGTGCAGCAACGCGACAGCCGCCTCCTCGTCCAGCCGGTCGGGTTCGAGCGCGCAGCGCAGCAGGAGCAGCAGCGGAGCCACCGCCGGCTGGAGGTGCAGCGGCAGGTCCTCGCCGTGCACGACGGTCGGCACGCCGGCCGTGTGCAGGGCACGCCGCAACGAGGGCAGCTGCCGGCCGGTGGAGCGGACCAGCACCGCCATCCGGGACCAGGGCACGCCGTCGAGCAGGTGCGCCTCGCGCAACGCGTGGGCCAGCCACGCCGACTCGCTGGTGGCGGACCGGAACGTCCGCACCTCCACCGTCCCGGCCGGAGCGCCGGGCAGCGGACGCAGCCGCCGGTGCGCCGCCGGGCCGCGCAGCCGCCGGGCCAGCCGGGCGGTGGCGGCGAGCAGTTCCGGTCCGGCCCGGTACGAGGTGGTGAGCGTGACCTGGGCGGCCGGCGCGCCGGAGGCGGTGCGGAAGCGGTGCGGGAACGTGGTGACGCCCGCCGGGTCGGCGCCGCGGAACGCGTACGTGGACGAGTCCGGGTCGGCGAACGCGACCAGTGACCGCCCGCCTCCGGCCACCACGGCGAGCAGGTCGAGCTGGGCCGGGTCGGTGTCGGCCAGCTCGTCGACGTACACGTGGGACAGGCGGCGGCGCTCGGCGGCGAGCAGCTCGGGATCGTCGAGCAGCATGCCGGTGGCGGCGCGCACCAGCTCCGCCGGGTCGTACGCCACCGAACCCCTGTTGCTCACGTCACGCAGGGCGAGCACGGCGACGTACTCCCGCAGGAAGCGCGCGGCGGCCGGCCAGTCGGCGCGGCCCAGCCTCTCGCCCAGCCGGGCCAGCTCGACCGGGCCGACGCCGCGCTCCGCGGCACGCATCAGCAGGTCGCGGAGCTGCTGGGCGAACGCCCGGGTACGCAGCGCGGGACGCATGTCCTCCGGCCAGCCGACCGGGTCGTCGCCGGGTTCCTCACCCACCACGTCGAGCAGTTCCCGGATGATCAGATCCTGCTCGGGGCCGGTGAGCAGCCGGGGCGAGGGCTCACCGCGTTCGGCCGCCGCCCGGCGCAGCAGCCCGAACGCGTACGCCGGGAACGTGCGCACCAGCGGCTCACGGATCACGCGGTGTCCGCCCCCGGCGATCCGCGCCTCGATCCGGCGACGCAGCTCGGTGGCTCCGCGCCGGCCGAAGGTGAGCACGAGGATCCGCTCCGGGTCGACGCCCTCGGCCACCCGGGCGGCCACCGCCTCGACGAGCGTCGTCGTCTTGCCGGTGCCGGGACCGCCCACGACGAGCATCGGCCCGGCCGTGTGCGCAACCACCTCGGCCTGCACCGGGTCGGCCCGGCGCACACCGCTCAGGCCCTGCCCGGCTCCGGCCTCCTGGGTCTCCTCGTGTGTCGCGGGAGTCGTGGCGTCGGCGGCTGCGGGCGACGGGATGGTCTCCGGGTGCGCGGCATCGCCCGCCGACCCCCCGGATCGCGGCTCCGCATCGGCCGGCCCGCCGGGCCGACCCACCCCCTGCCCCGCCCCGGCGTCGTGGGTGACCCCCGCCTCCGCGCCGCCGGGCCGGCGCACCAACCGGTACGCCTGCATCACCGACATCCCACCACGCCGGTACGACACCCGGAAACCGACGCCCACCCCGCGCGCCGCAGCTCATCCGCGTGACGCGACTACGGCACCTGCTGGTTCCCGCTCGACGGGCACGGAGGCGTCGGATGCCGAGGCGGCGCCGCGCCTACGCGAGCCGGCCCCTCATCCAGAATCCGAGAAAAGCTGTCCGATTCCCGAGATTGCAATAGATCTTGGCAGGAAAGTGCCCCCATAGGGGCCATCTGCTACCAAGATCTCCCGGCGGGGCCGCGCGCGGCGCGGCGGGCGGCGCGGGGCGGGGCGGCGAACGCGAGGGTTAAGTCAGGCGGGCGTCGACGAGGTCGAGGGCGGCGGGGACGCTGTCGGCGACCATCAGCAGGTCCAGCGCGGCCGGCTTGAGGAACTGCTGCTCGCCGAGCCCGCGGATCCAGTCGAGCAGCGGCCGGTAGAAGCCGTCCACGTCGACGATCACCATCGGCTTGGCGTGCAGGGCCAGGGTGGCGGTGGTCCAGACCTCGAACAGCTCGTCGAGCGTGCCGAGGCCGCCGGGCAGCGCGACGAACGCGTCGGACTTCTCGTCCATCAGCGTCTTGCGGCTGGCCAGGCTGTCGGTGACCAGCAGTTCGTCCGAGTCCAGGTCGGCGACCTCCAGGTCGACCAGGGACTGCGGGATGACGCCGACGGTGCGGCCGCCGGCCGCCCGGGCGCCCTGCACCACGGCACCCATCATGCCGACGCAGCCGCCGCCGCTGACCAGCGTGTGCCCGCGCCGGGCCAGTTCCGCGCCGGTCTCGGTGGCGAGTGCCAGCCAGCGGGCGTCGAGGGTACGGGAGGACGCGCAGAAGACACAGACGTTGGCCACGGGTCAGCTCCGTCCCGCCGGGCCCTCGGGGGCGGCCTCGGCGGCGGCGCGCTGGTCGGCGGCCGCCCGGGCGACCGCCTCCTCGCGGACGGCCTCCTGTTCGGCGGAGAGCACGGCCTCGGCCTCCACGATGTGCCGGACCGCCTCGTTGACGTCGTCGGTGAGCCGGATCAGGTCGAGGTCGGCCGGGCCGATCTTGCCCTCGGCGGCCATGGTGGCGCGCAGCCAGTCGAGCAGGCCCCGCCAGTAGTCGGTACCCATCAGCACGACCGGGAAGCGGGTCACCTTGCCGGTCTGCACCAGGGTGAGCGCCTCGAACAGCTCGTCCAGCGTGCCGAAGCCGCCGGGCAGCACCACGAACGCCTGGGCGTACTTGACGAACATGGTCTTGCGGGCGAAGAAGTAGCGGAAGTCGATGGCCAGGTCGACCCAGTCGTTGAGGCCCTGTTCGAACGGCAGCTCGATGCCGAGCCCGACGGAGAGACCGCCGGCCTCACCGGCGCCCCGGTTGGCGGCCTCCATCACACCGGGACCACCGCCGGTGATCACCGCGTAGCCGGCCCGGGCCAGGGCGCCGCCCAGTTCCTCGGCCATCCGGCACTCCGGGCTGTCCGGCTTGCTGCGGGCGGAACCGAAGACGCTCACCGCCGGGGGCAGGTCGGCGAGGGTGTCGAAGCCCTCGACGAACTCGGAGAGGATCCGCAGCGCGCGCCAGGCGTCCTTGGTCTTCCAGTCGCTGCGGCCCCGGGAGTCGAGGAGCCGCTGGTCGGCCGTACTCGTCGGAATCGCCCGGTTGCGCAGCGTGACCGCGCCGCGGTGCCGTTCCGCCCGGTGCTGCTCCCCCCGCTGGCCGTGCTCGGCCGGCATTTCCCTGCTCTCGCCCATGGAGCCACCGTAGTAGAGCGGCACCGGCGCGGCGCGCAGGCCCGGTAGCCGGAGAAATCTTTGGGATCCGGGCAACTAATTCGGTCGCACGGACGTCTTACTATTCACATACCCGGTATACCCCGGGCCGACGCGCCTTCGGGGGAGGAGCCAGCGTTGATCAGTAACAGCGAGATGATCCGGATCCGCCGTCAGATGCAGCGGCGGATCCGCGACGTGGTGGCCGAGCGCCGCCGCGCCCGGATGATGGAGACCCACCGGTCCGACCTGACCGCCGAGACAGGCGAGGCGGACGCACCCCTGACGACGACCGTCTGACGATCCCGGGGGCCCGCACGGTGGGAGCGGGCCCCGGGGTCGCAGCGCGTCAGGCCGGGGCCAGCCAGCGGTGCAGCGTCGCCGCACCGTCCCGGATCTTGGTCAGCTCGACGTGCTCGTCCTTGTGGTGCGCGAGGTTCGGGTCGCCGGGGCCGAAGTTCAGCGCCGGGATGCCCATGGCCGCGAAGCGCGCCACGTCCGTCCAGCCCAGCTTGCCGATCGGCGCGGCGCCGACCGCCGCCAGGAACTCCTGCGCCGCAGCGCTGTCCAGCCCGGGCGGCGCGCCGGCCGCCGCGTCGGTGACCGTCAGCTCGAAGCCGGCGAAGACCTCGCGCAGGTGCGCCTCGGCGCCGGCCGGGTCGCGGTCCGGGGCGTACCGGTAGTTGATCTCGATGTCGCAGCGGTCGGGGATGACGTTGCCGGCCACCCCGCCGGTGATCCGTACCGCGTTGAGGCCCTCGCGGTAGTCGCAGCCCTCGATGGTCACCCGGCGGGCCTCGTACGTGGTCAGCCGCCGCAGCACCTCGCTCGCGCCGTGGATGGCGTTCACCCCGTGCCAGGAGCGCGCCGCGTGGGCCCGCTCGCCGTGCGTGGTGACCACCGCCCGCATGGTGCCCTGGCAGCCCGCCTCGACGATCCCGTACGTCGGCTCCAGCAGCACCGCGAAGTCGGCCTCCAGCCACTCGGGGTGGCTCTGCGCGACCAGGGTGAGGCCGTTGTACTTCGACTCGATCTCCTCGGCCTCGTAGAAGAAGTACGTGACGTCGTAGCGCGGGTCGGGCAGCGTGACCGCCAGGTGCAGGGCGAAGGCCACCCCGGACTTCATGTCGGACGTGCCGCAGCCGTACATCAGGTCGCCGCGCATGGTGGAGGGGAAGTTGCCGTTGAGCGGGACGGTGTCCAGGTGGCCCGCGAGCACCACGCGCTGCGCCCGCCCGAGGTCGGTACGGGCCATGACGGTGTTCGAGTGCCGGTAGGTGGTCAGGTGCGGCACACCGCGCAGCACCTCCTCGACGCAGTCGGCGATCGCCTTCTCGTTGAGGGATACCGACTCGATGTCGACCAGGGCGCGGGTCAGCGCCACCGGATCGGCCAGGACCTCGGGGGTCAACGGGTTCTGCATGTCTCGCACGGTACCGTCATCCTCGGTGGGCGCGAGGGACACGTGCCGCGCCCCCCGGCCGCGAGCAGCGGCGGACGCCGCCGCCGGAGCAGAGAGGTGACACAGTGACGTCCGCACCATCCGCCTGGGGCATCGGCCTGGCCACCGTCACCGCACAGGACCAGGTGCTCGACACCTGGTACCCGACCGGCAAGCTGGGTCTGGGCGAGCTGCCGCTGGTGCCCGGCGAGGACCGGGCCGACGTGCTCGACCTGCCCCCGGGCGCGGTCGGCGAGCGGGCGCTGCCCGGCCTGCGCACCGTCGAGGTGACCACGCTGATCGGCTCGCTGGACGACCCGATCAAGGACGCGGCCGACGCGTACCTGCGGTTGCACCTGCTCTCCCACCGCCTGGTGCGACCAAACGAGCTGAACCTCGACGGCATCTTCGGCAAGCTGGCGAACGTGGCCTGGACGTCGGCCGGGCCGTGCCCGCCGGAGCGGGTGGACGAGCTGCGCGTCATCGAGCGCGCCGCCGGCCGCCACCTGGCCGTGTACGGGGTGGACAAGTTCCCCCGGATGACCGACTACGTGGTGCCGTCGGGAGTGCGGATCGCCGACGCGGACCGGGTGCGGCTGGGCGCGTACCTGTCCTCCGGCACGACAGTGATGCACGAGGGCTTCGTCAACTACAACGCCGGCACCCTCGGCACCTCGATGGTCGAGGGCCGCATCGTGCAGGGCGTGGTGGTCGGCGACGGCTCCGACATCGGCGGTGGCGCCTCGATCATGGGCACGCTCTCCGGCGGCGGCACGGAGAGGGTGCGCATCGGTGAGCGCAGCCTGGTCGGCGCGAACGCCGGTGTCGGCATCACGCTCGGCGACGACTGCGTGGTGGAGGCCGGCTGCTACATCACCGCCGCCTCGAAGATCACCCTGCCGGACGGCCGGGTGGTGAAGGCCCGCGAGCTGTCCGGTGTCGACGGGCTGCTGTTCTGGCGCAACTCGGTGACCGGCGCGCTGGAGGCGAAGCCCCGCACCGGCCAGGGCATCACGCTCAACGCCGCGCTGCACGCCAACGACTGAGCCGTACCCCCGTCCGGGTCCACGCGCACCGCGCGGACCCGGACGGCCGGCTCACCGCAGGCGGTACGCCTGGATGATCCGCTGGGTCACGGTGTTGCCGGCGTCGTCCCGGGCGGTGGCCCGCAGCGACGCGTACCCCGGGCCGGCCGGGTGCCGGACGGTGGCCGTCCACGCCCCGCCCTGCTTCTTCAGCGCCGCCTTGCGCCAGGTCTTCCCGCCGTCGTACGAGACGTCGACGGTGAGCGCCACGACCCGGCCGGACGGTGCGCCGGGCTGGCGCCGCACCGTCACCGGCACGGTGAACGTCCGGCCCGCCGGTGCGGAGCTGTCCACCGCCAGCGGCGGGGTGAACCGGACCGCCATGGCCGGCAGCCGGGCCGGCACGTCACCCGGAACCCGCTTGGAGCGGAACGTCCAGCTCGCCGAGACCTCGGTGCTCAGGTCGGTGAAGCCCCGCTTCGCGACGGCCTCCAGCCGGTAGTTCGCCGCGCCCGGCGGCACTGTGAACTCGCCGTACCCCGGGTAGGGCGACTCCGCGAACAGCGTGCCGTTGCGGTAGAGCCGCGTCTGCTCGGTGTCGTTGAGCGAAACGCCCGGGTGCCCGGCCGCGTCGCTGTACACCGGCAGCGAGACCACCATCAGATCGCCGGTACGGGTGATGCCCTCCTCCGGCCAGCGCGGCTGCGGGAACGACGGGCCGAACGGTGCCTTGTTCCACTCGTCGCGGTAGGTGTGCCCGGCCCGGTAGCGGGTCGGCACTCGTTCCAGCACCGCCCTCGGCTCCAGCCAGCCCTCCTCGTCCCGCTCCCCGAAGGCCAGCTCGGCGCTCCAGCGGGTCCGGACGGTGCTGAGGTGGTCGATCCGCTTGCCCGGCACCTGGACCGGCAGCACGATCGCCGAGCCGCCCATGTTGTAGTCGGGCTCCGGGTACACGACCAGTTCGTTCTCCATCCCGGTGTAGCCGGCGGCGAACCGGTTGGTGACAACAGCCAGTTCGGCCGGCCGGTAGTGCCGGACGAAGCCGGTCGGGAAGCGGCCCGGGAACAGGTCGTTCAGGCCGTAGAAGTACGGGCTGCGCTCGGGCGCTGTCGGCTCGACCCACTGACTGGCGAGCGAGCCGACGAAGACCTTGTCGGAGACGGTGCGGCCGAGCTGGGCCGAGTAGAGCCCTTCGAACCTGTCGGCCCAGAGCCCGAAGGTGGCGTAGTAGTCGCCGAAGTTCCACGCCGCCGTGAGGTCGATCAGCAGTGGCGCCGCGCCGCGCTGCGGCACCGTGGTGCGGATCGGCTTCGCCCGCCGGGCGTCCAGCGTGAGCCGCTGGTTGCCCGCCACCACCAGTTCCGGCTGGGCGAGGAAGGTGGCCTCCGAGCCCTGGTCACCGTCGCCGAAGATCAGGCTCTGCACGCCGTACCGGCCCTTCGGCACCCGGATCCGGCTCTCGCCGTCGGCGTCGTACACGTCGCGGTAGCTGCCGTCGTCGAGCCCGAGCAGGCTGGTGTAGTAGCCGCCGGTCAGAGCGCCGGAGCGGTCGCGGTGTGTCACGGTCAGGTCGTAGCTCTCCACCTCGCGGTCCACCGCGAGCGGGGTCACCGCCACCGCGTCGCCCGCGCGGGCGACCAGGCGGCCGGTCCAGTAGCCGTCGGCGCCGCCGAGCCGGGTGTCCACCACCACCGTCACCTGGGCGCTGCCGCCCGCCGGGACGGTGAGCCGGGAGGCGCTGAGGGTGAGCATGCCGGCCGGCGCGGACCGCCCGCCCGGACCGGTGAACTCGGTGCTCAGGTCCAGCGTGATCGGGGCGTCTCCGCCGTTGCGGTAGGTGACCGTCCGGCTGATCGGCTGGTCGTCGGCGTGCGGCCAGGCCGCCACGCCGAACGAGACGGACGCCGGTTCGCTCGTCACCTGCTGGGTGATCGCGCGGGCGAGGTCGACCCGGCCCGCGCCCTGCTGGAACGCGGTCTGTTCCGGGTGCGGCTTCGCCGAGGCCATCAGCGTCGCCTTGTAGCGGGCCGGCGTCCAGCCGGGGTGCTGCTGGGCGAGCAACGCGACCGCGCCGGCCACGTGCGGTGCGGCCATCGACGTGCCGGACAGCGAGGCGTACCGGTCCCCCACCGGGTCACCGATCTGCCCGTTCGCGGCCCGCGCGGCCACGATCTCCACGCCCGGCGCGGTGATGTCCGGCTTGATCGCCCCGTCGCCGACCCGGGGGCCGCGGCTGGAGAAGTCGGCGAGCGCGTCGTCCCGGTCCACCGCGCCGACCGCGAGCGCGGCGTCGGCGGTGGCCGGCGAGCCGACCGAACCGTCGGCGCCGTCGTTGCCGGCGGAGATCACGAAGAGCGTCCCGTGCTGCTCGGTGAGCGTCCCGACCGCCTGCTCCAGCGGGTCCACCTCGGGGGTGTCGCCGCCGGTGAGGCTCATGTTGACCACTGTGGCGTGCTGCTCGGCCGCGGCCCACTGCATGCCGGCCAGGATGGCCGACTCGGTGCAGCCGTAGACCTCGCAGACCTTTCCGGACAGCAGCGTGGCGTCCGGCGCGACGCCCCGGTACTTCCCGCCGGAGGCGGCGCCGCTGCCGACGATGGTCGAGGCGACGTGCGTGCCGTGACCGACGATGTCGTCCGGGTCCGCCTCCTCGGTGAAGTTGCGTGACTCGGCGACCTTGCCGGCCAGGTCGGGATGGGTCAGGTCGACGCCGGTGTCGAGCACCGCGACCCGCACGCCCTTGCCGGTCCAGCCGGCCGCCCAGGCGGCCGGTGCGCCGATCTGCGGCACGCTGCGGTCGAGCGCCACCCGCCGCCGGCCGTCGAGCCAGATCCGGTCGACACCCCCCGCCGCGTCGAGCCGGGCACCGGAGCCGTCCGCGCTCACCGCCTTCCAGAGCGCGCCGGCGTCGTGCTTGTCGGCGGTGACCGCCGCGCCGCCGATCACCGGCAGGTCGCGGGTCACCCGGGCGCCGGCGAGCGGGGCCGCCGTCCGCCGGGCCACCCCCGGCCGGTACGACACGAGCAGCGGTACGGTGTCGCGGCGCGCGTCGTCGTAGCCGGCCTCGATCAGCCCGGTGACGTCGAACAGCCGCCCGTCCAGCCGGCCGGAGCGGACCAGCGCGAGCGCGTCCTGCGGCAGCACGGTCAGGTGGTCACGGTCGCGGCGGACCAGGAACTCGACGCCGGTACGGCCGGGGCCGGGGCGTACCGCGGCACGGCCACCCGCGGCGACAGTCACCTTGTCGCCGGTGATCAGGGTGACGGTGACCGGTCGGGCGCCGGCCGGCGCGGACGGGCCGGTACGGGCGGCCGGGCTGGTCGGCGCGGCGGCCAGCGCGGGCACCGGCAGGCCGAGCGCCAGCGTCAGGCCGAGGCCGAACGCCGTCAGCTTTCTGCGGTTTCGGGGCAACCTTCCTCCTTCGTCAGGGCGTTTCATCGATGAGAGGCACATCGACACGGGTATCAGGATTGCATACCGCGTATGCATCAGGAAGTCACTGATCCGCCCGAACCGCTACCGCGCCGCCCGGCAGGCCGCGACGATCAGGCGATGACCTCCATGAAGGACCGGATGCTGGCCGGCGAGCGGTACATCGCCGACGATCCCGCGATCATCGCCGACCTGGAGCGCGCGGCAATGCTCAGCGAGCGCTTCAACAGCAGTTCCGCCGACGACCCGGCGGGCCGCCTCGCCGCCCTGCGCGAGCTGCTCGGCTCACTCGGCGACGACGCGTGGATCCGGCCGCCGCTGTACTGCGACTACGGCTACCAGACCCACATCGGCCCGCGTACCTTCGTGAACTTCAACGCGGTCTTCCTCGACGTCGCCCGGATCAGCATCGGCGCGGACGTCCAGATCGGACCGAACGTGCAACTGCTCACCGCCACCCACCCGGTGGAACCGGAGGCGCGCCGGGCCAAATGGGAGTCGGCACTGCCGATCACCATCGGCGACAACGTCTGGCTCGGCGGCGGGGTGATCGTGCTGGCCGGGGTGGCGATCGGCGAGAACACGGTGGTCGGCGCCGGCGCGGTGGTGACGCGCGACCTGCCGCCCGGCGTCGTGGCGGTTGGCAACCCGGCCCGCCCGGTGCGGAGCGTTCACGAATCCTCGTGAGCCGGCCGCGCCCCGCGTCACCGCGGCGGGTCGGCCAGGCGTACCACCAGGTCGGCGTGCCCGGCCGTGCCGGCGACCAGCCGGGCGTTCTCCTCGTCGCTGCCCAGCGCCCAGGCGCGCGCCTGCTCCGGCGACTTCCCGTACGCCTCGTGGCGAGCGGTGAGCCGGCGCAGCCGCTCCTGCGCGTCCAGGTCGAGGAACCAGATCTGGTGCAGGAGGGTGCGCACCTCCTCCCACGGGTCGTCCCGCAGCAGCAGGTAGTTGCCCTCGGTCACCACCAGGCGCACCTCGGGCGGCACCTCGATCGCCCCGGCGACCGGCTCCTCCAGGTCGCGGCGGAACTCCGGCGCCCACACCGACGTCGGTTCCAGCCGGCGCAACCGGCGCAGCACGGAGACGAAGCCGTTGACGTCGAACGTGTCCGGCGCGCCCTTGCGCCCCGCCCGGCCCAGCCGTGCCAGCGCGGGCCCGGCCAGGTGGAACCCGTCCATCGGGACCAGCCGGGCGACCGGGCCGAGCGCGGCCACGATCCCTTCCGCCAGGGTGGACTTGCCCGCCCCGGGTGCCCCGGCGATGCCGAGCAGCTGACGCGGGCCGTCCTCGGCCAGGGCCCGCGCCCGGACGACCAGCTCGTCGAGCCCGAGCACCTCCGCCGCCGGCATCAGCCCAGCACCGGCTCGCTGATGGTGAACCGCGCCTCGACCGCCGCCTGCACCGGCTGCGGCGCCGGGTCCAGCTCCAGTTCGCGCTCCGGCTCGCCGGAGCGCGAGTATGCCGCCCCGACCATCATCATCGGCGACCCGGCGCTCATCCCGGTGTCGGACAGCTCGCGCAACGCGATCACCTGGGCGCCGAGCGCCTCGGCGTACTCCCGGGCCCGGACCAGCGCGTCGGCGATGGCGGCCCGCCGCGCCTCCCGGTAGGCAGGGCTGTCCGGACGCAGCGACCACACCGGCCCGGCCACCTCGACCTGCTCCTGGTCGGCCAGGCGGAGCATCAGGTCACCGAGCGCGGTGAAGTCGGTGGTCGTCACGGTGGTGCTCACGCTGCCCTGGTAGGCCACCACCCGCTCGCCGGCGCGCTTCGTCACCGGCCAGACGTGGACCTGGCCGGTCTCCCGGCGCTCCACCACGGGCCCGGCCGCGTCGAGCAACGCGCGCACCGCGGCGGCCCGTTCGGCCAGCCGGGTCAGTGTGGTCTCCCGGTCCCGGTCCCGCACCACCGCCGTCACAGTGAACCGGGCCAGCTCGGGAGCCACCTCCCGGTACGCCTCACCGCGTACCGCCACGACCGGTGCGTCCGCCATGCCGCTCAGCCTAACGGCGGGGCGGCCGGCAGGTGCGCCGTGTAGGTGACCGCGCCGGCCGTCTCCCGCACCTCGCTCAGGTGGCCGCCCGCCGCGCCCAGCTCCCGCAGGTACGCCAGCTCGCCCGCGTGGTCGGCGGTGGCCGGGAACTCCCGCCGGTGCGGGGTGAACGAGCGTGCCCGCAGCGTGGCGCGGACGTCGCGCCCCTCGGCGAACCGGTCGGCCAGCGCACCGGCGTCGCCGCCGCGCAGCGCCTCGGTCAGCTCGTTCAGGAACGCGCCGAGCGCGTCCAGTTCGGCGAGCACGCGGTCGCGGTTGCCGAGCAGCATGTTCGCGGTCCGCTCCGGTGGTCCACCGGCGACCCGGGTGCCGTCGGAGAAGCTGCCGGCGGCCAGCGTCAGCACCGCGTCCCGCAGCGCCGACCGGTGCACGGTGCCGGCCAGCGCACCGGCCAGCACGTGCGGTACGTGCGAGGCGAGCGCGGCGGCCCCGTCGTGCTCCGGGGCGGACATCGGCACCACCCGGGCGTGGAAGACGTCCACCAGCAGCGTCGCCAGCCGCCGGAACGCGGCCAGGCCGGTCGGCCCCGGGCAGAGCACCCAGGCGGCGCCGTCGAGCAGGTCCGCGCTGGCCGCGCCCGCTCCGGCCCGGTCCGCGCCGGCCATCGGATGACCCGGCACGCACCGGTGCCCGAGCCCTTGCACTGTGGCGGCGGTGCTGACCTCGGCCTTGACGCTGCCCACGTCGGTGAGCACGCACCCGTCGTCGGTCACGGCGGCGACCCGGGCCAGCATCGTCGGCAGCGTGGGCAGCGGGCCGCAGAGGAACACCACGTCCCGTCCGGTGACCGCCTCCTCGACCGTGTCGGGTGCCGCCACGCCCCGGTCGCGTACCTGCCGGCGGGCGGCCGGATCCGGATCCCATCCGGTGACGTCGAGCCCGGCCGCGCGCAGCCGCAGCAGCACCGAACCGCCGATCAGCCCGGTGCCGACCACCGCCGCCCGCGCCAGCCCGCCCGCCACGTCACGACCCGGCGAGCCGTCCGGCCACCGCGTCGACGTGCTCGTCGGACTCGGTGAGCGCCACCCGGACGTGCCGGGCGCCGGCCGGGCCGTAGAAGACGCCCGCGGCCACCAGGATGCCCCGGCGGGCCAGCCAGTCCACGGTCTCCCAGCAGTCCTCGTCGCGGGTGAGCCAGAGGTAGAGCCCGGCCTCGGAGTGCTCGACGGTGAAGCCGGCGGCCGTGAAGGCCTCGCGCAGCTTCTCCCGCCGGACGCGGTAGCGCTCCCGCTGGGCGTCGGCGTGCTCCTGGTCGCCGAGCGCGGCCACCATCGCCGCCTGCACCGGGGCCGGAACGATCAGGCCCGCGTGCTTGCGGATCTTGAGCAGCTCGGCCACCAGCGCCGGGTCACCGGCGACGAACCCGGCCCGGTAGCCGGCCAGGTTCGAGCGCTTGGACAGCGAGTGCACCGCCAGCACGCCGTCGTACGAGCCGCCGCACACCTCGGGTGAGAGCACCGAGACGGGCTCGGCGTCCCAGCCCAGCGGCAGGTAGCACTCGTCGCTGGCGACCACCGCCCCGCGCTCGCGCGCCCACTCGACCACCTTGCGCAGGTGGGCGGCGGGCAGCACCCGGCCGGTCGGGTTGCCGGGCGAGTTGACCCAGACCAGGCGGACCCGGGGATCCGGGCCCAGCGCCGTCAGCGAGTCGGTGCGGACCGTCGTCGCGCCGGCCAGCCGAGCCCCGTCCTCGTAGGTCGGGTAGGCCACCGACGGCACCACCACCACGTCACCGGGGCCGAGCCCGAGCAGCGTGGGCAGCCAGGCCACCAGCTCCTTGGAGCCGATCGTGGGCAGCACGCCCAGGCCGTCCACGCCCGCGCCGCAGGCCCGCGCGACCCAGGCCGCGATCGCGTTGCGCAGTGCGGGCGTACCGGCGGTCAGCGGGTAGCCCGGCGCGTTCGACGCGTCGGCCAGGGCCCGGCGGATCAGCTCCGGCACCGGGTCGACCGGCGTGCCCATCGACAGGTTGATGAGACCGTCCGGATGCGCCGCGGCCGTGGCGGCCGCGGCGTCCAGCGTGTCCCAGGTGAAGTCGGGCAGCCGAGCCGAGACCGGCGTACGCCGGTTCAGTGGCCCTCGCCGCGCGGCGGCTGCGCGGCGACGAAGGTGGCGTCCTTCTCCACCTTGCCGATCTTCGAGGCGCCACCGGGCGAGCCCAGCTCCTCGAAGAACTCGTAGTTCGCCCCGGTGTAGTCCTTCCACTGCTCCGGGACGTCGTCCTCGTAGAAGATCGCTTCCACCGGGCAGACCGGCTCGCAGGCACCACAGTCGACGCACTCGTCGGGGTGGATGTAGAGCATCCGGTTGCCCTCGTAGATGCAGTCGACCGGGCACTCCTCGATGCATGCCTTGTCGAGCACATCCACGCACGGCTCGGCGATGATGTAGGTCACCGGTCTTCTCCTCCGCAAGACTCGTCGCGATCAACCGCAACGATAAGAGCCTAGTATCTCGCCGGGGAGGGGGTCGATCGTGCTCCGACAGCAGGATGTGGGACACCGGATCGTGGTCCGCCGGATTGTGGGGATTCGCGAGGGCCGCACGCTGTTCTCCGACGCCCTCGGCGAGCTCGTCGAGCTGAGCGAGACCCACATCACGCTGTCCACCGACGCCGGGCCGCTGCGCGTGCCGGTGGCCGAGGTGCACCGGGCCAAGCGGGTGCCGCCGGCCCGCCGGCCCACCGCCGCCGCGGTGGTCGCGCTGGAGCTGGCCGCCGACGAGGCGTGGCCCGCCCCGGTACGCGGACGGCTCGGCGACTGGCGGCTGCGCTGGGCCGACGGCTGGACCGGCCGGGCGAACAGCGCGCTGCCGGTGGGCGACCCGGACCGCCCGCTGCCCGACGCGCTGGACGCGGTGCAGCGCTGGTACGCCGAACGCGGCGGATCCGCCCTGGTGAACACCCCGCTGCCGCTGGCCGCCCCGGTCGGCGCGGAGCTGGACGCGCGGGGCTGGACGTCCCGCCCCCCGGTGCTGGTGCAGACCGTCCCGCTGCGCACCCTGATCGCGCCGCCGGAGGCCCCCGCCGACGTACCGCCGGACCCCGGGAGCACCGTGCCGGCGGGTGCGGACGCCCCGCCCCCCGGAACGCCGCCGGTGACCCTGGCCGACGCGCCCGGCGACGACTGGCTGGCCATCTCCGCCAGCCGCAAGGGCGGCCTGCCGGACGCCGCGCGGCACGTGCTCACCGCCGTCGACCGGGTCCGCTTCGCGGAGCTGCGCGTCGACGGGCGGGTGCTCGCCATCGCCCGGGGGACGGTGACCGGCGACGGCCGCTGGCTCGGCGTCAGCCTGCTCGAAGTGCTGCCCGAGGCGCGTCGGCGGGGATTCGCCGCGGCCGTCGTCCGCGCCCTGGCCGGCTGGGGCGCGGACGAGGGGGCCACCCGTGCGTTCCTCCAGGTGGAGCAGAGCAACATCGGGGCGGTCGCGCTCTACCGCCGGCTCGGCTTCACCACCCACCACACCTACCTGACCCGGGTCGCCCCGGCGGGCTGAGCGGCGGGCCGGTCAGCGCCGGACGATCCTGCGGGGCCGGGTGCGCTTCATCTCGGCGTACCGCTTGAGCTGGCGGGACCGGTAGTCCCGGCCCAGCGCGGTGAGGATCAGGTAACCGACGAGCACGCCCGCGGCGGTGGCCGCGAGATAGAGCCAGATCTGGGCGAAGAAGAGGCCCGCGCCGCCGCCGAACGGATTCTCCCCGACCACCAGCGGACCGACGAAGACGGTGAGCGCCAGCGCGACCGCCACCGCGCCGACCAGGTCACCGGCCCACCGGCTGACCGGCTGCTCGGCGCCCCACCGGAACGCGGCACCGGCCAGGATCAGCCCGATGACCAGGAACATCGCCAGCGAGACCCGGCCGGCGGCGGTGTCGTCGTCCGGGAACGCCAATCTGGTGACCAGCCGGGCCACCACGTTTACCGCGAACAACGCGGCCGCCAGCACACCGACCGCACGCCACCGCTGAGCCATCGCACGCCTCCCGCCGTACCGCCCGCTCCCTCGGCGGGCCTATGGCAGGAATGTCTACCACCGCCGCCTGTGCGGCGTCAGCACCTCAGCGGGGAGGGGGCGGCGTCACGAGGTGCCGGAAGCCCACCACCGCGAACGTGACCGCGCCGGTCACGATCAGCGCCAGGCCGAGCACGTTGTCGCCGACCAGCCCGAGATCACCCTCGACGGTACGGACACCACCCGCCACGATCACCACGAACCACGGCAGCGCGGCCAGCACGATCGCCCACCGGCCGCCGGTCGACCGGTGCGCGAACGAGCCCAGCAGCACCGTCGACGCCACCACGGCGACGGCGCCGACAGCTACCGCGCCGACCCCGACCAGCGCCTGCGCGGCGCCGGAGAGCCCCTGCACGACATTCCAGGCCCAGGTCGCGACGATCAGTTCGAGCAGCGCCAGCAGGACGCCGGCCCAGACCGTCACGACGCCGCCGGCCACGCGCAGCGCGCGGTCGAGCACCCGCTCCGCCGGGCTCGGCGTCGCGTCCGTGGGCGGCTGCTCGGGAACTGTCGACACGGGTACGGCCGGCAGCGTCACCGGAGACCGGCCGCCGCGACCGGGGACCGCCGCGAGTCGTCCAGGGCGATCCCGGCGAAGAGGTCGTCCTCCCAGCCGTACGGGCCGGTGCCCGGCCCCTTCTCACCGACCGCGAGCGTGAAGTACTCCACACCCATGAACTCGCCCCCGAAGTTGCCCGCGATCGAGTAGAGCCAGGAGTTCGCCGGGATCTGGGTGGCGTGGGCCCGCATCGCCGCCTCCTTGGCGGCGTGCTGGTCGGTGCCGTCGATCCGGGCGGCGATCTCCGCGTCCGGCGTGCCGAACGGCAGCTCGTCGGCGCTCTCGATGCCGGCGAACGGGTTGTCCGACGACTCGGTGAACGTCTCCAGGCCGGCGTCGAGCACGCTGCGCGGCATGGCCGTCCAGTAGACCTTCGCCGGGGCGATCCCCTCGGCCGCGGCCAGCTCCACCGCGCGCATCGCCACCCGGTGCGCCTGGATGTGGTCGGGATGCCCGTAGAAGCCGTCCGGGTCGTACGTGACGAGCACCTGGGGACGGACCTCGCGGATGACCTCCACGAGGTATCCGGCGGCGGTGTCCAGGTCGGCCTGCCAGAACGCGCGCGGGTGCTCGTTGGTGGCCAGGCCCATCATGCCCGAGTCGCGGTAGCGGCCCGCGCCGCCGAGGAACCGGTGGTCGGTGACGCCGAGCGCGGCGCAGGCGGCGGCCAGCTCGCCGATCCGGTAGCCGCCGAGCTGGTCCGCCTCGGCCGCGCAGAGCCGGGCCAGGGCCGGGACGTGGATCTCGCCCTCCTCACCCAGCGTGCAGGTGACGAGCGTGACGTGGGCGCCGGCGGCGGCGTAGTGCGCCATCGTCGCGCCGGTGCCGATCGACTCGTCGTCGGGATGCGCGTGGACCAGCAGAAGGCGTCGGTCGGGCAGCGTCGTCACGCCCGTCACTCTAACCGGCGGTCCTGCTCCCCCGACGGTGATGCGTCCGCCCAGGTCGGCCACATCACCCCCCGGTACCCGCCTACGCTTCAGGCGTGGACTTTCCCGAGCTGGCCGCCCGTACCCGTCGGTTCAGCCACGGGGCGCCGCGTGCCGTCGCCGTCACGGGCGACGGCGCCCGGGTGGTCTTCCTGCGTTCCGCGGGACCCGAGGACCCGGCCGACGCGCTCTGGCTGCTCGACGTCGACAGCGGCGAGGAACGACTGGTCGCGGACCCGGCGACGCTGCTCGGCGCCGACGCCGAGCCGGCCCGCCTCGCCCCCGGCGAGCGGGCGCTGCGCGAGCGGCTGCGGCTCAGCTCCGGCGGCATCGGCTCGTACGCGCTGGACTCGGCCGGCCGGGTCGCCGCGTTCACGCTGGCCGGCCGGCTGTTCCGAGCCGACCTGGTGCACGGCGACGTGGTCGAGGTGGCAGCGATCGGGCCGGTGATCGACCCGCGACCCGACCCGGCCGGCGAGCGGCTCGCGTACGTCACCGACGCCGCCGAGGGGGTGCGCCGGGGCCAGTTGCGGGTGGTGGAGCCGGACGGCACCGACAACCTGCTCGCCGGTGAGGACAGCGGCGTCACCTGGGGACTGGCCGAGCACATCGCCGCCGAGGAGTTCCACCGCTACCGGGGCTACTGGTGGGCGCCGGACGGGCGCAGCGTGCTCGCCGCCCGGGTCGACGAGTCCCGCCTGGCACGCTGGTACCTGCACGACCCGGCCGACCCGGCGAGCCCGCCCACGTCGCTCGCGTACCCGGTGGCGGGTGGGCCGAACGCGGAGGTCAGCCTGCACCTGCTCGACCTCGACGGCGGCTGGGTCGACGTGCACTGGGACCGGGAGACCTATCCGTACCTGAGCTCGGTGGACTGGACCGAGGGCGGGCCGCTGATCACCGTGCTGCGCCGCTCGCAGCAGCACGGCCTGGTGCTCGCGGTGGATCCGCGCACCGGCGAGACGCAGGTGCACGCCGAGCTGGCCGACCCGCGCTGGGTGGAGCCGATCCCCGGCACCCCCGCGCACCTGCCCGACGGCCGGGTGCTGGTCGGCGGCGAGCTGGCCCACGACGGGTACGACGCCCGCTGCCTGTTCGCCGACGGCACGCTGCTCACCCCGCCGTCGCTGTACGTGCGCCGGGTGGTCGGGCGGCTGCCGAACGGTCCGAACACGGCGGCGGACCTGCTCGTGGAGGCGAGCGAGGGCGAACCGAGCCAGCGCCACCTCTACCGGGTGCGGACCACCATCGGCGGCGGCATGGACGCCCGCCGGATGGGCAGCGACCCCGGCTGGCACACGGCCTCGATCGGCGGGGCCACGCTCGCGGTGGGCATCGCGTCACTGGAGCACCCCGGGGTCCGCTGGCGGGTGTGGCACGGCGACCGCGAGGTGGGCGAGCTGCGCTCGTTCGCCGCCACCTGCTCGTACGCGCCACGCCCGACGCTGGTCCGGGTGACCGACAGGCGGCTGCCCAGCGCGGTGCTCTACCCGGCCGAACACGTCAAGGGCACCCGGTTGCCGGTACTGCTGGACGTCTACGGCGGTCCCGGCCACCAGGAGGTGGTGGCGGCCCGCAGCGTCTGGTTGGAACGGCAGTGGTGGGCCGAGCAGGGCTTCGCGGTGGTCACCATCGACAACAGGGGCACCCCGGGCATCGCGCCGTCGTTCGAGAAGGCGATCCACCGCCGGGTAGCCGACGTGATCCTCACCGACCAGGTGGACGCGCTCACCGCGCTCGCCGACAAGCACCCGGACCTGGATCTGGATCGGGTGGCGGTACGCGGCTGGTCGTTCGGCGGCTGGCTGGCCGGGCTGGCGGTGCTGCGGCACCCGGAGCTGTTCAAGTGCGCGATCGTCGGCGCGCCGGTCACCGACTGGGCGTTGTACGACACCGCGTACAGCGAGCGCTACCTGGGGATGCCGGACGACGGGATGGACGTCTACGCCCACCACTCGCTCGTCGAGCTGGCCGCCGAGCCGCTCGGCGACCCGCGGCAGGCCCGGCCGATGCTGCTGGTGCACGGCCTGGCCGACGACAACGTGCTGGCCGCGCACACGCTGCGGCTGTCGGCCGCGCTACTGGCGACGGGCCGCCCGCACGCGGTGCTGCCGCTGACCGGCGCGAGCCACCTGGCCGCGGGTGGCGTGTCCGAGCGGCTGCTCCGGCTGGAGCTGGACTTCCTCCGCCGCTACTTGTAAGGAAGGGCCCCTTCTTAACGCCTGCGGTAGAGGAAGGGCCCCTTGTTAACGGCGTGGCGTTAACAAGGGGCCCTTCCTTCACCTACGGCTACTGCTTGACGTACGCGTTGACGAAGTTCGGGTAGCCGAACACGGAGGAGATGAACACCCCGCCCGCCTTGGACCCGTGCACGTTGTACGCCACGTCCACGTAGAGCGGCACCACCGGCGCGTGCTCCTTCATGATCCGCTCGTCGAGCTTGCCCCACTCCGGGCCCTGCTCGGACGGCGGCAGCGCCTGGATGCGGTCCATCTCGGCGTTGATCGCGTCGTCGTTGAAGTAGGACGAGTTGCTGTTGCCCTCGGCCTTGATGGTGCGACCGTCGTAGAGCACCGGCAGGATCGACGCGCCGCTGGGCCAGTCCGCCGCCCAGTTACCGATGTAGAGGTCCCAGGGGTTGTTCTTCTTCTTCACCTCGTCCAGCTTCGCGTCGTCCGGGATGTTCCGGACGGTGATCTTGAAGCCGGCGCGCTCCAGGTTGCCCTTGAGCTGGACCGCCTGCTGCTGCTCGGTGGTGTTGTCCGCCACGCCGAGAACCAGCGCGGGCGTCTGGCCGCCGAGCAGTTCCTTGGCCTTCTCCACGTTGCCGTTGGCGCCCGCCGGGTACGCGTCGTACGCCTTGTAGCCGATGGTCGACGGCGGCATCAGGGTGGTGAGCGGCTGCGCGACGGTCTGGCCGCCGAGCGCCTTGATCATGCCCTCGCGGTCGATCGCGTAGTTGAGCGCCTGGCGGACCTTCAGGTCCTTGACCCGCTGGGTGTTGATCACGAGCTGGTTGGCGCTCGGGGTCGGGGACAGCAGCGTGCGGGACTTCAGCGCCGGGTCACCGGCCACCTTGGCCACGAGCGAGGCCGGCACGCCGTTGAAGGCGAGCGCGCTCTGGTCGGCGCCGTTGTCCGCGATGACCCGGTTGTTTGCGGCGTCAGCGGTCGGGCCGAAGGTCCAGACGAACTTGTCCGGGTACTGGTGCCGCACCGGGTCGGTCTTCGGATCCCAGTTCGGGTTGCGGTCCAGGGTGATCCGAACGCCCACCTGGTTTTCCGCGATCTTGTACGGGCCGGACGAGAACGGCTTCTGGTCCAGGTTGACCCCGGTGTCCTTCTCCGGCTTGAGCGGGGCGCTGGTGGGCAGCGAGACCGCGAACGGCAGGTCGCAGCGGGGCTTGGCGAACTCGAAGCGCAGCGTCTTGTCGTCCGGCGTGGTCAGGCCCGGCGGCAGCGACGTCTTGTTCTTCTTGAAGTCCCACTTGGTGTCGTACTGCGCGGTGTCGGCCAGCCACTCCTGGATGTAGGTGGGGCCGCCGGTGAGGTCCGGGTCGAAGGAGCGGGCGATGCCGTACGCGATCTCCTTCGAGGTGATCGGGCTGCCGTCCTCGAACTTCACCCCGTCCTTGATGGTGAATTCCCAGACCTTGCAGTCGTTGTTGACGTTCTTGCCCGGGGTCTCGGCCAGGTCACCCACGAGGACCAGGCCGCCCTTGCCGTCGTCCTTCCAGGTGGTCAGGTAGCGGGCGAAGAGCGGGTTGGCCATCAGACCCGCGAACGAGTACGTCCGCTGCGGGTCGAGGTGGGAGATGGGGGTCTCCCGGATGATGGTGAACGTCCCGCCCTTGGCCGCGCCGTCGATCTCGGCGGCCGGCCCCTGCGAGTCCTTGGGGTCGGTCGCGATGACTCCGGTCTGCTGACGGTTGGTGTCCACCTTGGTGCCTTCGCCCGTGTTCTCCGAGCAGGCACCGAGTGCCACAACCAGTGCGATGGCACCGCCAGCGGCGGCCGCTGCGCGTGGTCGCATGTCCTACCTCCTCCACCCGTGCGCCGAGCGCATCCGCCGACGTCCCGAGGATCGTAAAGAAGAAAAACTACAAGTTGGATAACAGTTGTCGATAAATTTCGTCGCGGTTCAGCCGAGCCGCACCCGTGGGTCGATCACGGCGTAGAGCAGGTCCACCACCACGTTCGCCAGCACCACGAAGACCGCCGCGATCAACACGGTCGCCATGATCGTCGGCAGGTCGCCCGAGCGGACCGCGTCGACTGCGGTACGCCCCATCCCGTTCAGACCGAATGTCGTCTCGGTGATCACCGTGCCGCCCAGCGCCCCGCCCACGTCCAGCCCGGCGATCGTCACCACCGGAGTGATCGCGGCGCGCAGCGCGTGCCGGCCGTACACCTTGCGTTTGGCCAGGCCCTTCGCCCGCGCGGTCCGGACGAAGTCCTCCGAGAGTGTCTCCAGCATCTGCGCCCGGGACAGTCGCGCGTAGATCGCGGAGAAGAGGAACGCCAGCGCCACCCAGGCCAGCACCAGCCCGCTCGTCCACTTCAGCGGGTTCTCGAACAACGAGGTGTAACTCGGCACCGGTAGCAGGCGCAGGTTGTAGACGAAGACGATGAGCAGCACCGCGCCCACGAAGTAGAGCTGCAACGAGGCGCCGGTGAGCGAGAAGCCGATCGCGGCCCGGTCCAGCCAGCTCCCCCGCCGCAGCGCCGAGAGCATGCCCAGGCCGACGCCGAGCAGCAGCCAGAGGATCGCAGCCGGGATGACGATGCTCAGCGTCACCGGCAGCACCCGGGCGATGGTGTCCGAGACCGCCTCGTTCGACACGTACGACCAGCCGAGGCAGGGTGCGTCGCACCGGCCGCCCTGCGCGCTGCCGAGGTCCCGGCCGGTGACGATGCCCTTCATGTAGCCGGCGTACTGGCTGATCAGCGGGTCCCGCAGCCCCAGCTCCTGGCGGACCCGTTCCAGCCGCTCCGGGTTGCAGTTCTTGGGGCACATGCCGGTGACCGGGTCGCGCGGCAGCGCGAAGAACATCAGGAAGCTGAGCACGCTGACCGCGAACAGCGTGAGCGCGGCGGACAGCATCCGGCGGATGAGGAATCGCGTCATGGGCCGGCCTCCTACCGGGACGACTTCGGGTCGAGCGCGTCGCGCAGCGCGTCCCCGAAGAGGTTGAAGGCGAACACGAGCGCGAAGATGGTGATGCCCGGGAAGAAGACGTACGCCGGGTCGGTCTGCAGGTAGTCGAGGCTGCGGTAGATCATGCGGCCGAAGCTCGGCGTCTCGTCGGTCAGGCCGACGCCGATGAACGACAGCGCGGCCTCGCTGGTGATGTACTGCGGCACCGCCAGCGAGAAGGCGACCAGGATCGGCGCCCAGGCGTTCGGCAGCAGCTGCCGGAACAGCATGTGCCCGAGACCGGCGCCGCTGGCCCGCGCCGCCTCCACGAACTCGCGTTCGCGCAGCGCGATGATCTGGCCCCGGACCAGCCGGGCCGTACCGGTCCAGCCGAACAGGGCGAAGATCGCGATGAGCACACCGATTTGGAAGTACGCCGGCACGGCCTCGCGCTGGCCGTAGAAGCGCAGCGCGACGGTCGGCATCAGGGCCAGCGCGATGATCAGGAACGGCATGGCCAGGGTCAGGTCGGTGATCCAGTTGATCACCGTGTCCAGCCAGCCGCCCAGGTAGCCGGCGAGCGTTCCCAGCGTCACCCCGATCACCGCGGTCAGCACGGCCGCGGCGAACGCGATGAACAGCGACGTCCGCAGTCCGTGCACCATGCGGATGAAGATGTCCCGGCCGAGGCCGGGCTCCAGCCCGAACCAGTGCTCACCGGTCACCCCACCGGCGTAGCCCAGCGGCATGCCGTAGCCGTCGAGGCGGTTCTGGAACTGCTCCTTCGGCCCCACCCCGTACAGCGCCTCGATGAGCGGGACGGCAAGCGCGACGAGCACGAAGAACGCCAGCAGGCCGCCGCTGATCAGCGCGGTGCGATCCCGCTTGAGCCGCGCGAGGGCGAGCTGGCCGGGTGACCGGCCGACGAACTCCTTCTTGCCGCTCTCGTTGCCCTCGCCGGGCGACTCGATCTCGGCGAGCGCGACGCCCTCGACCGGCGACAGGCTCATTTCGACACCTCCACGGGTTCGCCGGCCGGCACGCCGACTGGTCCGCTCTCCGGGTAGTGGCAGGCGGTGAGTTGTGTGCCGTCGTCGCGGGTGACGAGTGCGGGTTCTTCGGTGGCGCAGTGGTTGGTGGCTTTCCAGCAGCGGGTGCGGAAGCGGCAGCCTGATGGGGGGTTGAGGGGGGTGGGGACGTCGCCGGTGAGGCGGATGCGTCCGGCGGGGCCGTGGGTGGTGACGTCGGGGATGGCGGACAGCAGGGCCCGGGTGTAGGGGTGTTGGGGGCGGGTGTAGATGGTGTCGCGGTCGCCGATCTCGACGATTTTGCCGAGGTACATGACGGCGACGCGGTGGCAGAAGTGCCGGACGACGGCGAGGTCGTGGGCGATGAACACGAATGCCAGGTCCAGGTCGCGTTGCAGGCCGCGGAGCAGGTTGATGACCTGCGCCTGGATGGACACGTCGAGGGCGGAGACGGGTTCGTCGGCGACGATGAGTTTCGGTTTCAGGGCCAGGGCGCGGGCGATGCCGATGCGCTGGCGTTGCCCACCGGAGAACTCGTGCGGATACCTGTTGTAGTGCTCCGGGTTCAGGCCGACGAGTTCGAGGAGTTCCTGGACGCGGTGTTTGACGCCGCCGGGTGGGGTGATCCGGTTGACCTGCAACGGCATGGCCACGATCCGCCCGACGGTGTGGCGGGGGTTCAGCGACGCGTACGGGTCCTGGAAGATGATCTGCAAATCCTGCCGCAGGCCGCGCAACTCACCGCGTTTCGCGTGGGTGATGTCCCGCCCGCCGAAGGTGATGCTGCCGGCGGTGGGCTCCAGCAGCCGCACCAGCATCCGCCCGGTCGTGGTCTTCCCACACCCCGACTCCCCCACCAGGCCGAGGGTCTCCCCGGGCCGCACGTCGAAGTCCAGCCCGTCCACCGCCCGCACCGCACCCGTGGCGCGCAGGCCCTGCCGGACGGGGAAATGCTTCGTCAGCCCGCGCACCGACAGCAGCGGCTCGGCCTCGGTGCTCATCGGGCCACTCCCACCTGGGCGACCTCGTCGCGGTAGATCCGCTCCCGCGCGGCGACCGGCAGGTGACACGCCACCAGGTGCCCCACCTCGCCTGCTTCCCGCAGCTCGGGCACCTCGGTGCGGGACCGGTCGCCGTTCACCCCAGCCCACCGGCAGCGCGGGTGGAACGCACACCCCGACGGCAGATTGATCAACGACGGCGGGTTACCCGGAATCGGCAGCAGATCCGCGTCCGCGTCACCGTGCAACGACGGCACACTCGACAACAACCCCCACGTGTACGGATGCTGCGGCGACCGCAACACCCGCCCCACACTCCCGTGCTCCACCGCCCGGCCC